>NZ_KB891854.1:286973-476219 GCF_000373585.1 Streptomyces sp. MspMP-M5 | reverse complement strand
GTCGACGACTTCCTCGCCGAGGCCACGCCCGAGGACAAGATGGCGCTGATCAAGCGCGAGCAGGCCGGCGGCAAGCTCGTCGCCATGACCGGCGACGGCACCAACGACGCCCCCGCACTGGCCCAGGCCGACGTGGGCGTGGCGATGAACACCGGCACGTCGGCCGCCAAGGAGGCCGGCAACATGGTCGACCTTGACTCCAACCCGACCAAGCTCATCGAGATCGTCGAGATCGGCAAGCAACTCCTCATCACCCGGGGCGCCCTGACGACGTTCTCGATCGCCAACGACGTCGCCAAGTACTTCGCGATCATCCCCGCGATGTTCGCCGTGGCCTACCCCGGCCTGGACACCCTCAACATCATGCGGCTGTCCAGCCCCAACTCGGCCATCCTGTCCGCGATCATCTTCAACGCGCTGATCATCGTCGCCCTCGTACCGCTCGCCCTCAAGGGCGTCCGCTACCGGCCCGTCAGCGCCGACAGGATGCTCCGCCGCAACCTCGCGGTGTACGGACTCGGCGGTCTCGTCGCACCGTTCATCGGCATCAAACTCATCGACCTGCTGATCTCCCTCATCCCCGGGCTGCACTGATCGAAAGGCGTGGTGACAGCCATGAACAACTCCGTACGCAACACGGGCCGGTTGCTGACCGCGGGCCTGCGCGCCCTGCTCGTGCTCACCGTGGTCTGCGGCGTGATCTACCCCCTGGTGGTCACCGGGGTCGCCCAGGCTGCCTTCCCCGGCAAGGCCAACGGCTCCGAGGTCAGCTCCCACGGCAAGGTCGTCGGCTCCGCCCTCCTCGGCCAGCGCTACGACAAGGGCACCGACAAGAAGGGCAACCCGATCCCCGACCTCCGCTACTTCCAGCCCCGCCCCTCCGCCGGACTGGGCAGCAACCGCACCAACGGCGTCAACACCCAGTACGACCTCCAGGTCTCCGGCGCCTCCAACCTGGGTGCCACCAACACCGACCTGATCAAGGCCGTCAAGGAACGCAAGCAGTGGGTCGCCACCACCTACGGCGTCCCCGAGTCGCAGGTGCCGGCCGACGCCGTGACCTCCTCCGGCTCCGGCCTCGACCCGGACATCTCGCCCGAGTACGCGCTCCTCCAGGTCGACCGCATCGCCAAGGAGAACCACCGACCCGCAGGCCAGATCGAGAAGCTCGTCCAGGACCACGTCCAGGGACGTCCGCTGGGGTTCATGGGGGAGCCCCGGGTCAACGTCCTGGAGCTGAACGTGGCACTCCGGGACCTGGTACAGGGAGTACAGGGACAGCGGTGACGTTCGGTGCCTTAGCGAGACACCGCACGCGACCTACCACCGCCGCCGCACACAGGGGCGGCCTCAGGGGCGAACGTCCCCGGGGCTGCCCCTTTCGCGCGCCGCACGCCGTGGACCGCTGCCCACTGCTCACTGCTTCCGGGGCGTCCGAGCAGCGAACGTGACCGCACAGCAGGCGAGTTGTGCGGGACGCGGTCGAGGGTGACTTCCCGTGCCGGAGGTTGACGGCCCATGGGCTTGGCCCTACGTTCGCGACCCGTCGACGGGAGAACGGGGGAAGGCATCATGAACAGCTGTGGCGGAGAAGACGGCGGCACGGTGACCGCGGGCACGGCCGGTGCGGCCGGTGCGGCCGTCGCCGACACGGGACGGGCCGAAGCGATGGTCGTCGTCGAGGAACTGCACCGCAGTTACGGAACGGGAGCGGGCGCCGTGCACGCCCTGCGCGGGGTGACGTGCAGCGTGCCGCGCGGCGAACTGGTGGCCCTGCGTGGCCGCTCCGGATCCGGTAAGACCACGCTCCTCAACCTCATCGGCGGCCTGGACACCCCGGACGCCGGGCGGATAACCGTCGACGGCACGCCACTGGCCGACCTCGGCGAGAACGAGCTGCTGGCGATGCGCCGCGACCGCATCGGCTTCGTCTTCCAGTCCTTCGGGCTGATACCGATCCTCAGCGCCGCCGAGAACGTCGGGGTACCGCTGCGGCTGCGGAAGGTCCCGGCGCGGGAGCGCGAGGCGCGCGTCGCCCTGCTGCTGTCGCTGGTGGGCCTCGCCGATCACGCCGCCCAGCGGCCCGGCGAGCTCTCCGGCGGCCAGCAGCAGCGCGTTGCCGTCGCCCGCGCGCTCGCGAACCGTCCCGCTCTGCTGATAGCCGATGAGCCGACGGGGCAACTCGACGCCGAAACCGGCCTGGAGGTCATGGAACTCCTGCGTGCCGTCGTCCGCAGCGAGGGCGTCACGGCGCTCGTCGCCACGCACGACACCACCCTCCTCACCCTCGCCGACCGGGTGCTGGAGCTCGACGACGGGGTGGTCACGGTGGCGGGGGAGCCCGCCGGGGCGTGAGGTGCGCGACCTCGGGCCCCGTGGGTCAGCGCCCCTGAGTCAGCTCCGCTACCACACGTCCCCCTCCCGCCAATCGCACGTCAGGTCGCCCTCCAGGTCCAGCGGTACGGATCCGGTATGGACGAAGAGGGCGCCGTCCTCCTCCGGTGTGCGTCGGATGCCGGTCGGGGTGAGGGCGGAGGAGGGGCCGCGCCAGAGCTGCCAGCCGCGGCCGGCGTAGAAGGCGGCGGCGTCGTCGGCCGCGCCGAGCGCTCCGAGGTCGTAGGCGTTGTGGATCACGCGTTCCAGGGCGGCCATCATGGCCGCGCCGTGACCGCGGCCGCGGCGGTCCGCGCGGACGCCGACGCCCTCGACGTAGCCGCAGCGCAGTGCCCGGCCGTTGTGCAGCAGCCGGCGCTGGACGACCGCGGCGTGCCCGATCAGTACGCCGTCCTCGTGGACGAGGGCGTGCAGGCCGCCCAGCGAGTGCTCCCAGTCCTCCGCGGTCATGTCGTCGAAGACGTCGTAGAGGAGGATGCGGGCGGCCTTGAGGGTGGCGTCGTCCAGGTCGGCGGTGTGGGCGAGGCGCACCTCGACCGTGCCGGCGGGGCGTTCGGCGGGGCTGGTGGTCATGTGGGGCATCGTCGCAGGGGCCGTTGGTGCGAGCGATGGTTTTGTTTCGGCCAAGGGAGTGCGGAGATCAGCCACCTCTCAGGGCCGCCCGCGCCCCTTGCGCCCGCCCTCCCGGCACGGGCCGCCGGCCCACGCCGGCCACTTCCCGGGCACCCGTCCACCCGTCCGCATTCACTCCCCTTCCCTCCCGTCCACGTCACCCCGCTCACCTCCGGACTGCCCCGCCGCACCCCTCCACCCGGCCCTCCACCGGCCCTTGCGCCCCCGCCCGCACCCCCGATCGGCCCCCACCCGCACCCCGTATCAGAGTCGCGTCAAGACCCTGTGGGAAGCCGCTACCTGGGCGTTTTTTCGCCGGGGCGGTCGGTAGGGTCGCATCAGGTCCAGCCCGGTGGGGGCGACCTTCACGTAAGACAATGGGGCCATGGCACGCGGCAAGCTACGGATATATCTCGGCGCGGCACCGGGCGTCGGCAAGACGTACGCGATGCTGTCCGAGGCACACCGGCGTGTGGAGCGCGGGACGGACGTCGTGGTGGCGTTCGTCGAGCACCACGGCCGGCCCCGCACCGAGGTCATGCTGCACGGGCTGGAACAGATCCAGCGCCGTGAGCTGGAGTACCGCGGTTCGACGTTCACCGAGATGGACGTCGACGCCGTGCTGGAGCGCAGGCCCGCCGTGGCGCTCGTGGACGAGCTGGCGCACACCAACGTTCCCGGGTCCCGCAACGGCAAGCGCTGGCAGGACGTCGAGGAGCTCCTGGAAGCCGGCATCACGGTCATCTCGACGGTGAACATCCAGCACCTGGAGTCGCTCGGGGACGTCGTCGAGTCGATAACGGGTGTGCGGCAGCGGGAGACGGTGCCGGACGAGATCGTCCGGCGGGCCGACCAGATCGAGTTGGTCGACATGTCGCCACAGGCCATCCGGCGACGGATGGCACACGGCAACATCTACCAGCCGGACAAGGTCGACGCGGCGCTGTCGAACTACTTCCGGCCCGGCAACCTCACCGCGCTGCGCGAGCTGGCGCTGCTGTGGGTGGCCGACCGGGTCGACGAGTACCTCCAGGAGTACCGGGCGGAGCATTCGATCCGTTCGACCTGGCAGGCGCGCGAGCGGATCGTGGTCGGGCTGACCGGCGGTCCGGAGGGGCGGACGCTGATCCGCCGGGCCGCCCGGATGGCGGCGAAGGGCTCGGGCAGCGAGGTACTCGCCGTCTACATAGCCCGTAGTGACGGGCTGACCTCGGCCTCCCCGAAGGAACTCGCCGTCCAGCGGACCCTCGTGGAGGACCTGGGCGGGACGTTCCATCACGTCATCGGTGACGACATACCGGGCGCGCTGCTGGAGTTCGCGCGGGGGGTGAACGCCACCCAGATCGTGCTGGGGTCGAGCCGCCGCAAGGCGTGGCAGTACGTCTTCGGTCCCGGTGTGGGGGCGACGGTGGCCCGGGAGTCCGGGCCGGATCTCGATGTGCACATCGTGACGCACGACGAGGTCGCCAAGGGGCGGGGGCTGCCGGTGGCGCGCGGGGCGCGCCTGGGCCGGTCGCGGATCATCGCCGGCTGGCTGGTCGGCGTCGGCGGTCCGGTGGTGCTGTCGCTGCTGCTCACGAGGCTGTCGAACGGTCCGGGGCTGGCCAACGACGTCCTGCTGTTCCTCTTCCTGACGGTGGTGGCGGCGCTGCTGGGCGGTCAGCTGCCGGCGCTGGCGTCGGCGGCGGCCGGGTCGCTGCTGCTGAACTTCTACTTCACTCCGCCCACGCACACGCTCACGGTCAACGACCCGAAGAACATCGTGGCCATCGCGATCTTCTTCGCGGTGGCGGTGTCGGTGGCGTCGGTGGTGGATCTGGCCGCCCGGCGGACGCATCAGGCGGCCCGGTTGCGGGCCGAGTCGGAGATCCTGTCGTTCCTGGCGGGAAGCGTGCTGCGCGGTGAGACCACGTTGGACGCGCTGCTGGAGCGGGTGCGGGAGACGTTCGGCATGGACACCGTGGCGCTGCTGGAGCGGCGCAGCGACGTCGATCCGTGGACGTGCGCGGGCCGCGCAGGCGGTGACGGGAGCGCGCCGCCGCTGGCGCGCCCGGAGGACGCGGACGTGGACATGCCGGTGGGCGACCACATGGCGCTGGCGCTGACCGGCCGGGTGCTGCCGGCGGAGGACCGCCGGGTGCTGGCCGCGTTCGCGGCGCAGGCCGCGGTGGTGCTGGACCGGCAGCGGCTGGTGGGCGAGGCGGAGCGGGCCCGGGAGCTGGCGGAGGGCAACCGCATCCGTACGGCACTGCTGGCCGCGGTCAGCCACGATCTGCGGACGCCGCTGGCGGGCATCAAGGCGTCGGTGACGTCGTTGCGGTCGGACGACGTGGCGTGGTCGCAGGAGGACGAGGCGGAGCTGCTGGCCGGTATCGAGGCGGGCGCGGACCGGCTCGACCATCTGGTGGGCAATCTGCTGGACATGTCGCGTCTGCAGACCGGCACGGTGACGCCGCTGATCCGGGAGATCGACCTCGACGAGGTGGTGCCGATGGCGCTGGGCGGGGTCCCGGAGGGCAGTGTCACGCTGGACATCCCGGAGGAGCTGCCGATGGTGGCGGTGGACCCGGGGCTGCTGGAGCGGTCGGTGGCCAATCTGGTGGAGAACGCCGTGAAGTACAGCCCGGACGGGGAGGCGGTGCTGGTCGCGGCCAGTGCGCTCGGTGACCGGGTGGAGCTGCGGATCGCGGACCGGGGCCCGGGGGTGCCGGACAGCGCGAAGGACCGGATCTTCGAGCCGTTCCAGCGGTACGGGGACGCTCCGCGGGGGGCCGGCGTGGGGCTGGGGCTGGCCGTGGCGCGGGGTTTCGCGGAGGCGATCGGTGGGACGTTGTCCGCGGAGGACACTCCGGGGGGCGGGATGACGATGGTGCTGACGCTGCCGGCCGCCGCGGGCCTCCCCCCGGTGCGCCCTGATCTTCCGGCGCAGGCGACGACATGAGTCGTGGCCACGGCGCAGGCACCTGCGGCGGGATCCGGCCGCGTTCCGGTGACGGTACGTGTCCGCCGCGCGGCCCGAGAGGGGGCCAGGACGCCGGCCGGGCGGTACCGGCCGGACTCACGACTTGGCCGGCGGGCGGGGCCCGCCGGCGACCGACACCGCGAGGAGAACGCCAGTGAACCGGGTGCTTGTGGTTGATGACGAGCCGCAGATCGTGCGCGCCCTTGTGATCAACCTGAAGGCGCGCAAGTACGAGGTGGACGCGGCCCCGGACGGGGCCACCGCCTTGAAGCTCGCCGCGGCCCGCCATCCCGATGTCGTGGTCCTGGACCTGGGGCTGCCCGACATGGACGGGGTGGAGGTCATCAAGGGGCTGCGCGGCTGGTCGCGGGTGCCGATCCTGGTGCTGTCCGCGCGGCAGACGTCGGACGAGAAGGTCGAGGCGCTGGACGCGGGGGCGGACGACTATGTGACCAAGCCGTTCGGGATGGACGAGCTGCTGGCGCGGCTGCGGGCGGCGGTGCGCCGGGCGGAGCCGACGGGGCCGGCGGACGACGAGGTGATCGTGGAGACCGAGGGGTTCACGGTCGATCTGGCGGCGAAGAAGGTCAACCGCGGCGGCCGGGACATCCGACTGACGCCGACGGAGTGGCACCTGCTGGAGGTGCTGGTGCGCAACCAGGGCCGGCTGGTGAGTCAGAAGCAGTTGCTGCAGGAGGTGTGGGGGCCGTCGTACGGGACGGAGACCAACTACCTGCGGGTCTACATGGCGCAGCTGCGGCGGAAGCTCGAGGGCGACCCCTCGCATCCGCGGCACTTCATCACGGAGCCGGGGATGGGGTATCGGTTCGAGGGGTGAACGCCGTGGTGGCGGGCGCTGGTGCGCGGTGTGGGGGCGGCCGCGCGGGCCCCGGTACGCTGGGGTTATGACTGCTGGGACCCGACCCGAGAAGCCGGCCGGCCGGTTCCGCCGGATGCTCGACAGGCTGTCGTCCTCCGAGGAGGAGCTGCAGTCCGCCGAGCTGCAGGAGGATGCGCAGGCGACGGGGTGTACCCGCATATGCGACTGCGACGACCGTCAGATAGTGAAGGTCTCCGGCACCCTGCGGCATGTCACGCTGCGGCCGCGTGCCGGTGTGCCCGCGCTGGAGGCGGAGCTGTTCGACGGCTCCGCGGCGCTCGACGTGGTGTGGCTGGGTCGCCGTTCCATCGTCGGCATCGAGCCGGGCCGTAAGCTCATCGCCTCGGGCCGGATCTCGCTGAGTCACGGGCGCCGGGTGCTTTTCAATCCCAAGTACGAACTGCGACCGCTCGGACAGGAGTAGCCGGTGACGTCGTTCGACCGACCGACCACTGACCCTGAGGCTTCCGCCCCCGCCGATCACCCGGTGGGTGCTCCGGCCGTCACCGCCCCGCCGGTGCCCGGTGCGGGCCCTGATGCCGCGGGCAGGCAGGTGACGGAGGCGGCGCTGTTCGAGGCGTTCGGCGGCTTGCGCGGCCTGGTGGAGACGGTGCTGCCGGGGCTGCTGTTCGTCGCGATCTTCACGGTCGACAAGGATCTGCACGTCTCGGCGATCGCGGCGCTGGCGGTGTCGCTGGTGCTGTGCGTGGTGCGCCTGGTGCGCAGGGACACCGTCAAGCACGCGTTCAGCGGTGTCTTCGGGGTGGCCTTCGGTGTGGTCTTCGCGATGATGACCGGCAACGCCAAGGACTTCTACCTGCCGGGGATGCTGTACACCCTGGGCCTGGCGCTGGCCTACATCGTCACCACGCTCGCGGGGGTTCCGCTGATCGGGCTGATCCTGGGCCCGGTGTTCAAGGAGAACCTCTCGTGGCGGACCCGCAATCCGGGGCGGAAGAAGGCGTACGCGAAGGCGAGCTGGGCATGGGGGCTGATCCTGCTCGGCAAGTGCCTGATCTTGTTCCCGCTGTATTGGTGGGCGGACACCACGCAGCTGGGATGGGTGCTGGTGGCGCTGAAGATCCCGCCGTTCCTGCTGGCCGTCTATCTGACGTGGGTGTTCCTGGTGAAGGCGCCGGCGCCGATCGACGTGTTCGCGGAGATGGAGGCGCAGGAGAAGGCGGAGGAGGCGCTGCGGGAGCGGTTGGCGACGCCGGGGCCGCCCGTCGCGGACCGGCCGCAGGAGGGGCCGCGGCACCGCCGCTGAGCCGCCGCGAGGTGTGACGAAGGGCCCGGGAGCCGTGTGGCTCCCGGGCCCTTCGCCGTCTTGCCGTGCGGGGCGGCTCAGCTGTCGTCGCGGCGGACCGACAGCAGGTCCTCGAGCTGTTCCTCGCGGGACTGGGCGGCGACGAAGAGGAGCTCGTCGCCGGCTTCGAGGGCGTCGTCCTTGTTGGGGGTCAGGACGCGGGTGCCGCGGATGATCGTCACCAGGGAGGTGTCCTCGGGCCAGGCGACGTCGCCGACGCGGGTGCCGGCCAGGGCGGCCTCCGGGGGGAGGGTGAGTTCGACGAGGTTGGCGTCGCCGTGGCTGAAGCGCAGCAGCCGGACGAGGTCGCCGACGCTGACGGCCTCCTCGACGAGGGCGGACATCAGCCGGGGGGTGGAGACGGCGACGTCGACTCCCCAGGCTTCGTTGAACAGCCACTCGTTCTTGGGGTTGTTGACGCGGGCGACGACGCGCGGGACGCCGTACTCGGTCTTGGCGAGCAGGGAGACGACGAGGTTGACCTTGTCGTCGCCGGTGGCGGCGATCACGACGTTGCAGCGCTGGAGGGCCGCCTCGTCGAGCGAGGTGATCTCGCAGGCGTCGGCCAGCAGCCATTCGGCGAGCGGTACCCGCTCGACCGAGATGGCGGTGGGCGCCTTGTCGATGAGCAGGATCTCGTGTCCGTTTTCCAGGAGTTCGCCGGCGATGGAGCGACCCACCGCGCCGGCGCCTGCGATGGCGACCCTCATGCGTGCGCCTCCTCGGGGCCCTGGGCGAATGCCGCCTCGACCTTCTCGACTTCGTCGGTGCGCATCATGACGTGCACCAGGTCGCCTTCCTGGAGGACGGTCTGGGAGGTGGGCAGCATGGCCTCGCCCAGGCGGGTGAGGAAGGCGACGCGGACGCCGGTCTCCTCCTGCAGTTTGCTGATCTTGTGGCCGACCCACGAGGGCGCGGTGTGCACCTCGGCGAGCTGGACACCGCCGCTGGGGTCGCGCCAGAGGGGCTCGGCGCCGGACGGGAGCAGCCGGCGCAGCATCTGGTCGGCGGTCCAGCGGACGGTGGCGACGGTGGGGATGCCGAGGCGCTGGTAGACCTCGGCGCGGCGCGGGTCGTAGATGCGGGCCGCGACGTTCTCGACGCCGAACATCTCGCGGGCCACCCGGGCGGCGATGATGTTGGAGTTGTCACCGCTGGAGACGGCGGCGAAGGCGCCCGCCTCCTCGATGCCGGCCTCGCGGAGGGTGTCCTGGTCGAAGCCGACGCCGGTGACCCGGCGGCCGCCGAAGGCGGAGCCGAGGCGGCGGAACGCGGTCGGGTCCTGGTCGATCACCGCGATGCTGTGGCCCTGGCCCTCAAGGGTCTGCGCGAGCGCGGAGCCCACGCGACCGCACCCCATGATGACGATGTGCATGCTGATTACCCCGTGCCCTGTACTAGCGCGCTGACCTGCCCAAACACCCTGCTCACTACTTTCTCTTCCGATGTGCCGGCGGCACGGAGCCGCTGTCTGCGACGGCGGCCCGGTGCGTCGGACGGGAGCGCCGGCCGCACCGTGGTCCGGTACAACCGTAGCCGTAACGGCGGCTGCGGTAGGGGGCGCGGTCGGTGCGGGGTTGTGGCAGGCGGGGTGGCGGTGCGGTGCGGATCGTGCGGTGGGCTGCGCGGGGACGGCCGGGTAGGGCACGCTACGGCGTGTGCCACAACTGCCACATCAGCCCCAACAGGGTTCTCTCGCGCCGCACATGGTGGTGTGCGGCGATGACGCGTTGGCCCACCGGCTCGCCGCCGAGCTCCGGGACGTCTACCGCGAACGGGTGACGCTGCTCGTGCCGTCCGCCCGGGAGCCGCACCGGCCCCGTGTTCCGCCGGCCTCCCGCGGCCTGGGCCGGGCCTCCGCGCTGCTGGGCCGGGTGTCGGCGGCGGTGGCGCGGACCGGTCCGGGGGCGCTGCCCGGCGTGCCGCCGCCCGCGGTGCCGCGGGAGGACGGCGAGCCGCCACCGGAGCCGATACGGGTGCAGGTGGCGGCCCAGGTCGACGACGCGGCGCTGGTCGAGGCCGGTGTCACGGAGGCGGGCGCGCTGGCGCTGGTCCATGACGACGACGAGCTGAACATCCACGCCGCGCTCCGGGCCCGCCGCCTCAACCCGCGGCTGCGCCTGGTCATCCGGCTCTACAACCGCAAACTCGGCCAGCATCTGGAGGAGTTGCTCGACCAGTCCGCGGCGGTCGCGGCGAGCGGTGACGCGGACGGCGCCGGGGCGACGCGAGGCGATGCGTCCACCACCGTGCTGTCCGATGCGGACACCGTCGCCCCGGCGCTGGTGGCCACCGCGGTGGCCGGGACCAGCAAGGTCATCGAGGCGAACGGGCTGATGCTGCGCGCCGTGGAGCGCGCGCCGGGGCAGTCCGGCCCGCCGGGGGCGCGGCGGCTGTGCACCCTGGCGCTGCTGTCGCCGTCGCCCGGCGATCCGCCCGGTGGCGCGGCCGGTGCCCCGGGGGCGGCCGCCGGCGACGAGGGGCCGGTGCTGCTGCCGGACGACGCCACCGCGGCTGCGGCCGGCGGCTGCGGCCGGGTCGTCCTGGAGACCGTCGCCTATACGGGCCGGACGCTGCGGCCGAGCCGGCTGCGCGGCCGGGGTGCGCCGCTGGCGTCGCTGTTCTCCCGGCGGCTGCGCTGGTCGCTGGCGGGCATCGTCGGGGCGGTGCTGGCGCTGGCGGTGGCCGCGTCGCTGTCGACGGGGGAGCCGCCGCTGCACGCCGCGTACCTGACGCTGCTGGACCTGTTCGCGATCAACGAGCCGGCGCTCGACGCCCCGTTGGCGCGCAAACTGCTGCAACTGCTGTCCGGGCTGGTCGGGCTGTTGCTGCTGCCGGTGCTGGTGGCGGCGGCGTTCGAGGGGCTGGGGACGTTCCGCAGCGCGTCGGCGCTGCGCCGTCCACCGCGCGGTCTGTCGGGGCATGTGGTGCTGCTGGGCCTGGGGAAGATCGGCACACGGGTGCTGGCGCGGCTGCACGAGATGCGGGTGCCGGTGGTGTGCATCGAGGCCGATCCGGAGGCGCGCGGGATCGCCCTGGCGCGGCGGCTGCGGGTGCCTACGGTGGTGGGGGACGTGACGCAGGAGGGGGTGCTGGAGGCGGCGCTGACCGACCGGGCCCGCACCCTGCTGGCGCTGACGAGCGAGGACACCACCAATCTGGAGGCCGCGCTCTACGCCCGGTCGGTCAATCCGCGGCTGCGGGTGACCCTGCGGCTCTTCGACGACGGGTTCGCCGCCGCCGTGTACCGGACGCTGCGGACGGCGCACCCCGGTGCGCGGACCCGGAGCCGCAGTGTGTCGTTCCTGGCGGCACCGGCCTTCGCCGGGGCGATGATGGGCCGCGAGATCCTGGGGGCGATCCCGGTGGAGCGGCGGGTGCTGCTGGTCGCCCGGGTCGAGGTGCGGGGCCACGCGGCCCTGGAGGGCCGGTCGGTGGGCGAGGTGCTGCGGCCCGGGCGGCTGCGGGTGCTGGCCGTCGACAGCTCCGCGCCCGACGAGCCGCCGGCGGAGCCCGCGGCGGCCGCGCCGCCGACCGGCGACGGGCCGGAGCCGGCGCATCTGGCGGACGAGTTGGACGGCTATGTGCTGCGGCCGCAGGACGTGGTGCTGGTGGCGGCGACCCGGGAGGGGCTCGGCGATCTGCTGTCGCGCCGGCCGCGCCCGGCGGCGCGCGAGGAGTGAGGCCGCCCGCGGCACGCCGGAGCGCGCGCCGGGTGCCGGGGCGCCCGTACGCGACACGCCCGGACTGCGTGACATCCGCCACGAAGTCCGGGCCCGCGGGGGTTCCCCGCATAGACGGTGCCACCGTGTCCGTACGGTGCAGATGCCGTGGAGGTACCGCGTGGTGGATGCGTAGCCGGGACGCCTTGTGCAGGGTGGCGCATTCGGGTGCCGATACCCATCCGGGTGGTGGGTGGGCGAGAGCCTTGACGACCCCTTAGCATTCCCGGGTGTCCAAACTGACCGACGTGCCCAAACGGATCTTGATCGGGCGCGCACTGCGCAGCGACAGGCTGGCCGAGACCCTCCTCCCCAAGCGCATCGCACTCCCCGTCTTCGCCTCCGACCCGCTCTCCTCCGTGGCCTACGCGCCCGGCGAGGTGCTGCTGGTCCTGTCCGTGGCGGGAGTCTCCGCGTACAGCTTCAGCCCGTGGATCGCCGTCGCGGTCGTGGTGCTGATGTTCACCGTCGTCGCGTCGTACCGGCAGAACGTCCACGCCTACCCGAGCGGCGGCGGCGACTACGAGGTCGCCACCACCAACCTCGGCCCCAAGGCGGGCCTGACCGTCGCCAGCGCCCTGCTGGTCGACTACGTCCTGACCGTCGCGGTCTCCATCTCCTCCGGCGTGGAGAACCTCGGCTCCGCGATCCCCTTCGTCGTCGAGCACAAGACGTTCTGCGCGATCGCCATCATCGTGCTGCTGACGGTGATGAACCTGCGCGGCGTCAGGGAGTCCGGCAAGCTCTTCGCGATCCCCACCTACGTCTTCGTGGCCGGCGTCTTCGTCATGATCCTCTGGGGCGCGATCCGCGGCCTGGTCCTCGGCGACACCATGAAGGCCCCCACCGCCGACTACACCATCCACGCAGAACAGGGCGGCCTCGCCGGCTTCGCCCTGATCTTCCTGCTGCTGCGCGCCTTCTCCTCCGGATGCGCCGCGCTCACCGGCGTCGAGGCGATCTCCAACGGCGTGCCCGCCTTCCGCAAGCCGAAGTCGAAGAACGCCGCGACCACCCTCGCCCTCATGGGCGGGCTGGCCGTCACCATGTTCTGCGGCATCATCGCGCTGGCCATGACCACCCACGTCCGGATGGCCGAGAACCCGGCCGCCGACCTCCTGGACCACGGCCGTCCGCTGGGTTCCGGCTATACCCAGAACCCGGTCATCTCGCAGGTCGCCGAGGCGGTCTTCGGCAAGGGCAGCTTCCTGTTCGTCGTGCTGGCCGCGGCCACCGCGCTGGTCCTCTTCCTCGCCGCCAACACCGCCTACAACGGCTTCCCGCTGCTCGGCTCGATCCTCGCCCAGGACCGCTACCTGCCGCGCCAGCTGCACACCCGCGGCGACCGGCTGGCCTTCTCCAACGGCATCGTCCTGCTGGCCGGCGCCGCCACCGTCCTGGTCTACCTCTACGGCGCGGACTCCACCCGGCTGATCCAGCTCTACATCGTCGGCGTCTTCGTCTCCTTCACCCTCAGCCAGATCGGCATGGTCCGGCACTGGAACCGCCATCTGCTCACGGAGAAGGACCCGGCCAAGCGCCGCCGGATGTTCCGCTCGCGCGCCATCAACGCCTTCGGCGGCTTCTTCACCGGCCTGGTCCTCGTCGTCGTCCTCCTGACGAAGTTCACCCACGGCGCCTGGGTGGCCCTCCTCGGCATGGTCATCTTCTTCGTGACCATGACCGCGATCCGCCGCCACTACGACCGGGTCGCCGACGAGATCGCCGCCCCGGACACCCCCGACGACGACGTGGTCCGGCCCTCCCGCGTCCACGCCATCGTCCTGGTCTCCAAGCTCCACAAGCCCACCCTGCGCGCCCTGAACTACGCCAAGCTGATGCGCTCGGGCACCCTCGAAGCGGTCAGCGTCGACGTCGACCAGGCCGACACCCGGGCCCTGCGCGAGGAGTGGGAGCGGCGCGGCATCGACGTCCCGCTGAAGGTCCTCGCCTCCCCGTACCGCGAGATCACCCGGCCGATCATCGACTACGTCAAGTCGCTGCGCCGGGAGAGCCCCCGCGACGCGGTCTCCGTCTACATCCCCGAGTACGTCGTCGGCCACTGGTACGAGCACCTGCTCCACAACCAGTCCGCGCTGCGCCTCAAGGGACGCCTCCTGTTCACCCCCGGCGTCATGGTCACCTCGGTGCCCTGGCAGCTGGACTCCTCCGAGGCCGCCAAGAAGCGCGCCCGCAAGCGCGCCGAGTGGAACGCCCCGGGCTCGGTCCGGCGCGGCCCGGTCGCCGCGGCGAAGAAGGAGTCCGCGGCCACCAGGAAGTGACCGCGGCCGCCGCTCGGCGCGCGGACCGCGCACCGCACCACACCCCGTAAAATGGACGGTCGGCCTTCTCCCGAAGGCCGGCCGTCACGGTCTTGATCCCCTCTCCCCAGGAGCTCCCCGCCATGCAGCCGGACACGCCGGAATCCAGGAACTCGCTGGTCGGCGAGGAGTACGAGGTCGAGGTCGGCCCGGTCGCGCACGGCGGCCACTGCATCGCCCGCACCGAGGCCGGCCAGGTCCTCTTCGTCCGGCACGCGCTGCCCGGTGAACGGGTCCGCGCCCGCGTCACCGACGGCGAGGAGGGCGCCCGCTTCCTGCGCGCCGACGCCGTCGAGATCCTGGTGGCCTCGAAGGACCGGGTCGAGGCGCCCTGCCCGTTCTCCGGCCCCGGCCGGTGCGGCGGCTGCGACTGGCAGCACGCCGCGCCCGGCGCCCAGCGCCGCCTCAAGGCCGCCGTCGTCACCGAGCAGCTCTCCCGGCTGGCCGGCCTGACCCCCGACGAGGCCGGCTGGGACGGCACCGTCGAACCGGCTCCCGGCGACAAGGTCGCCAAGGGCGAGGTCCCGGCTTGGCGCACCCGCGTCCAGTACGCCGTGGACGCCGAGGGCCGCGCCGGCCTGCGCAAGCACCGCTCGCACGAGGTCGAGCCGGTCACCCACTGCATGATCGCCGCCCCCGGGGTCTCCGAACTCGGCATCGAGCGGCGCACCTGGCCGCAGATCGCCACCGTCGAGGCGATCGCCGCCACCGGCTCCCACGACCGCCAGGTCGTCCTCACCCCCCGCCCCGGCGGCCGCCTCCCGATCGTCGAACTCGACAAGCCGGTCTCGGTCCTCCGCATCGGCGAGAAGGACAAGGCCGTCCACCGCGTCCACGGCCGCCCCTTCGTCCGCGAACGCGCCGCCGGCCGCACCTGGCGGGTCGGCAACGGCGGCTTCTGGCAGGTCCACCCCAAGGCCGCCGACCTCCTCGTCGAGGCCGTCATGCAGGGCCTGATGCCCAAGAAGGGCGACATGGCCCTCGACCTCTACTGCGGCGTCGGCCTCTTCGCCGGCGCCCTCGCCGAGCGCGTCGGCGACAAGGGCGCCGTCCTCGGCATCGAATCCGGCAAGCGCGCCGTCGAGGACGCCCGCCACAACCTCGACGACCTCGACCGCGTCCGCATCGAACACGGCAAGGTCGAGTCCGTCCTCCCCCGCACCGGCATCACCGACGTCGACCTCGTCGTCCTCGACCCGCCCCGCGCCGGCGCCGGCAAGGCCACCGTCCACCACCTCGCCACCCTCACCCCCCGCCGCATCGCCTACGTAGCCTGCGACCCGGCCGCCCTAGCCCGCGACCTCGCATACTTCCGCGACACGGGCTACACCCCCCGCCGCATGCGGGCGTTCGACCTCTTCCCGATGACGCATCATGTGGAGTGCGTGGTGATCCTGGAACGGGCGGGCAAGGGCGCCTGAGCCGCCGACTCGACCAGAGACGAGCGGCGCCGCATCTCGCCGCTCGGTCGTATCGCCGGGGGCGGATCCCTCGGTGACGGACGACGCGGCCGAAGGAAGTGCAGGACGGGGCTCAACTTCCCACCCTCGCCACGTTTTTGGTGGGTGACCGCCGACCGTGGCGTTGCATCAGCCGCTTGAACCGACCGGTTCAGTGACGTGAAGGCCCAGGTACCCTGGCGAGGTGACCGGAGCCAATCTCTCAGCGACCTCGGATCCCCGGCGGGTGTCGCGCGGGCGGATCGACAAACGGCAGGCCATTCTCCAGGCAGCGTTCGCCGTCTTCGCCCGCGAGGGCTACGGAAAG
Source organism: Streptomyces sp. MspMP-M5 (assembly GCF_000373585.1). Classification (GTDB taxonomy): domain Bacteria; phylum Actinomycetota; class Actinomycetes; order Streptomycetales; family Streptomycetaceae; genus Streptomyces. The sequence continues at coordinate 460,255 of NZ_KB891854.1, read as the reverse complement.
GCCGGTGTCGACGCGATCGCCGTCGAGGCCGGTGTGGCCAAGCCGACGGTCTACAACCACTTCGGCGGCAAAGAGGACCTCTTCCGGGAGGCCATGGCCACAACCGCCGAGCAGGCGACCGCCAAGAGCCTCGCCGTCGTCGCGGATCTCGCCGGTGGCGTCGAGGACTTGCGCGGGACACTCACCGACGTCGGACACCGTCTGCTGCAGTGTCACTCCAGCGCCGAGGCCGGGGCGTTGCGCCGGCTGCTCTATGCGGAGATCCCGCACTTCCCCGACCTCTTCGACAAGATCTGGGGGCACGGGCCCCACCAGCTGTCGGAGGCGCTCGCGGACCGGTTGGCCCGTCTGGCGCTCGCCGGCCTGCTGCGGCTGACCGACCCCGTGCGGGCCGCCGAGCAGTTCGTCGCCCTGCTCACCGGCCCGCTGGAAGGGCGCACCGTCCTCGGCACCCGTACCGTCCCCGACGACGAACTCCGCGCCACCGCGGCCGACGCGGTCGACACCTTTCTCAGCGCGTTCGCGGCACCGCACGCGGACGCCTGACCGGGGGTCGGCGAGGAGTTCGGCCACACGCCGGGCCCTGGACCCTGCTCACCTCTTGGCCTCGACGGTGCCCTGGGCGCCCTTCCGCCGTGCAGCCGACTGCTGTCCGTTCACTGCCGCCGCGGTGGCCGTCTTTCCCGGTAGGAACCAGCCCGAGACCAGGACGGCCACGGCCGCCGCGCACACCCACCACGAGGCGTTCTGGAAGGCCGCCACCCGTGTGCCGCCGGCGGGTGACTGGCTCTGCAGCAGCAGGGCGACGACGGCGGTACCGAGCGAGGCGCCGAGCTGGTTGACGATGTAGAGAGCCGAGGTGCCCTGTGCGGTGACGTCCTCGGGGAGCGTCCGGTACAGCGAGGCCATGGTGGGCGCACCGATGAAGCCCAGGCCGACTCCCGTGGCGAACGCACCGATTCCCAGCAGCACTTCGCTGGTCCGACCGTCCGCCCGGGTGTGGACGAACGCGCTGAGCGCGATGACCAGGCCGCCCAGCGGGGCCAGCCGCCGGGCCCCCACCCTGTCGCTGAGGCGGCCCGCGAGCGGCATCGCCAGGAACGAGCCGACCCCCAGCGGGGCCAACAGCAGCCCCGAGGCGAGGACTTCGTGCCCGCGCACCCGCTGCTGGTAGAGCGGTACCAGGAAGAGCATCGAGAAGAGCACGACCCCGGTGAGGCCCATGACCGTGACGCCGGCGGTGAAGCCACGACTGCGGAAGAGACTCAGCCGGATGAGGGCCTGCGCGCCGACCCGGGCCGCGTACGCGAGATAGGCCGCGAGCAGCGCAACTCCCAGAGCCAGAGCGACGATCACCGGCGTGGCGGCGAACCCGGCGTCTCCGGCGGCCTGCGAGAGAGCGAACGCCAGCAGGGCGAAAGACGGCCCCAGCAGCGCCAGTCCGATGATGTCGAGGCGGACGGACGGCCGTGCCACGGGGGGCGGGTCGGCGGGGAGCACCCTCAGGGACAGCAGGATCGCCAACAGTCCGACGGGCAGGTTGAGGAGGAACATCCAGCGCCAGCCGAGGTTTTGGAGGATCACTCCGCCGAGGAGCGGGCCGAGTACGGGACCGAGGGTGGCGACCCATCCGATCGTGCCGAGAGTGGTGGCGAACCCCCTGTGTGCACGCACGTCTGACGGGCCGTCCCGAGACGGCCCGTCAGGTTCCGCTGTCCCCGCTCCTCCTCCCTCAGTTGACCGACGACCACGTTCCCAGTGCCATTTCGGCGGTGATGCCGGGGCCGAAGCCGGCCAGCAGGCCGCGCTGCCCCTCCTCGGCCGACGCCTCGTCGAACATGCGGGCCAGGGCGTCGAGCACCACCGCGCTGGCGATGTTGCCGTACTCGGTCAGCGTCGCCCGGCTGAACCGGAACGCCTCGTGAGGTACGCCCAGGAAGCGACTGAGGTCGTCGAGGATGCGCGGGCCGCCCGCGTGGACGATGTAGAAGTCCAGGTTGCCGGCGTCCCATTGGTGCTCCTCGGCGAGGGAGCGGAGCGCCGGTGCGAGCGGTTCCATCGTGCCCGGGACCCGCTTGTCGAGCTGGAAGTGGAATCCCGTGGAACGCACCGCGTAGGAGATCCAGTCCTCCGTGTGCGGTATCAGGTACGAGGCGTTCCGCTCCAGATGGACGCCCCTGCCGCCCTTGCCGCGCATCACGGCCGCCGCTACCGCGTCCCCGAACAGGCCGTTGGACAGCAGCGATCCGACTCCCACGTCCTCGGGCTGGTAGCACAGCGAGCAGAACTCGCAGGCGACGATGAGGACGTTGGCCTCCGGGTACGCCTGGCAGAAGTCGTGCGCGCGATTGATCGCGGCACCGCCCGCGGCGCACCCGAGTTGGGCTATCGGAACCTGCCGGGTGTCCGACCGGAACCCCATGTGGTTGATGAGCCACGCCGTCAGCGACGGCATCATGAAGCCGGTGCACGACACGTAGATGATCAGGTCGATCTCGCGTGGCTCCAGCTCCGCCTCATCGAGGGCCTTGCGCACCACGTCGGGGACGCGTGCCTTGGACTCCTCTTCGTAGATGGCGCTGCGGGCGTCGAATCCCGGGTGTTCCAGCACTTTGTCGATCGGCTGGATCAAATGCCGCCGTACGACGCCCGTATGCTCGATCAGTCGCAGCACGAGATTCAGCTGTGCGTGGTCGGCGTGCAGCTGTCGTGCCAGTTCGAGGGTGTCGTCCCTGGTGATGATGTATTCAGGGACCGCGATTGCCGGCTTGCACAAAACGGCCATCGATGCACTCCTTGCAGACTGTGGTCCGCTCAGTGCTGAATTCGCTCTGCATTTCGCGTCGTTGTCTCTTCCGTTGTCGACCGGTGGAATCTCCGGCGATTCCGTCGGCCTGATGACACACAGACCCTGGAAGGACGCGAGCGGGCCATCCGTCGAAGAATGAACTCTCCCCGTGCAGATGGGTCGTTCTTAGACCGTACGCCAGGGGAGTGAGTTCCGCATGCCGCCGGTCGGGGCCGCGGTTTTACCGCGGCCCCGATGACTCACCACACCACCGGCAAAGCCAGCGGATAACGCCAGATCGCCGTCGTGTTCCAACGGAGTTCCTCGGCCGGCTTCGCCAGCCTCAGTTCGGGGAACCGCTTGAGCAGCGTGCTGAGCGCCACCTGCATCTCCGTGAGGGCCAGAGGGGCGCCCAGGCAGTGGTGCGCGCCCCAGCCGAACGTCATGTGGCCCGTGGGCTCACGCGTGAGGTCCAGCTCGTCGGGCCGCTCGAACTTCCGGGCGTCCCGGTTGGCCGTCAGATACGAGACGTGCACGATGTCGCCGGCCCGGATGGTCACCCCGCTCAGCTCGACGTCCTCCAGCGCGACGCGTGGGATGCCAACTCCCTTGCGGAACGGGATGAACCGCAGCATCTCCTCCATCGCGTGTGGCAGCGCCTCGGGGTTCTCGCGCAGCATCGCCAGGTCCTTGGGCCGGGTCAGCAGCATGTACGAGAGGTTGCCGATCTCGTAGGTGGTGGTGTCCTGGCCGGTGATGAGGAGCACCATCGCCATGACGGTCAGCTCCTTCGCGTCGAGGACCTCGTCCCCGACGCGGGCCGTCGCCAGCGCGCTGATCAGGTCGTCGCCCGGGTCCCGCCGGCGCCGTGCGGTCAGCTCCGCGAAGTACTCCCGCATTTCCGCCTTGGCGCGGACGGCGTTTTCCTTGTTCTCGAGGCTGACGTTCATCATCGTCCGGGCGTAGCCGCGCAGCTGCGCGCGCTCGTCCTCCGGGATGTCCAGCACCTCGCAGATGGTCGTCAGCGGCAGCGGCGACGCGAGGTTCTCCATGAGGTCACCCGGCGCCCCGTCCTCGAGCATCCGGTCCAGCAACTCGTCCACGACGTGCTGCGTACGCGCCCGCATGCGCTCCACCTGCTTCGGGGCGAACGCCTTGGACACCAGGCTCCGCAGCCGGCTGCTCGCGGGCGGGTCCATGACGTTGATCGCCTCGTCCTGCACGATCGGTTCCGGCGTCATCCGTGGAAAGTCCCGCCCGACGATCGCGTGGCGGCTGAACCGCCGGTCGGTCGTCACCGTTCGCACGTCGTCGTATCGCGTGACCAGCCACGCCCAGCCCTCTCCATAGGGCAGCCGAATACGTGCGACCGGTTCTTCGGTCATGATCCGCCTCAGCGTCGGATCGAACTCCAGCGCCTCGGCGTAATCGAATGGGCAGTTCCAGACGGTGCTGTCGGTTTCCTGTGCCATTCCGAACTCCCGGAGTGAGAAGGACGGGGTGGGTGGGGTGGGTCGGGTGGGTTTCGTCCGACGATTTGAATTGCTGCGAGCGCTGAGCGATTTTCCGCCCGCGGGCGCGGGCGGCCGGAAGGTGCACATGCCCTCGCTAATAGGCCAGAAAGGCGCTATTCATCCCGGTTATCGTACGCAGCCGACTGCCGCCGCGCGCTTGCCATCCGCGTCCGAAACCGTCGGCCGTGACGCGTCACGGACCCGCTTCGCCGGTTACTTTCCGGGTGCTTTCCGGCTGGCCTGCGGTGGGGACGGCGCTACGCCGAATGGGTGAGGGGGTGGGGTGGGCTGTGGTGGTCGGCTGGGCAGGGCTGGGGGTCGGGGTTGCGGGCCGGGGTGAAGGGGAGGGGTGTCTCGGGGGGCTTTGCGATCCATTCGCTGGGGAAAGGGGCGCTGAACCGGCGTTGCCCTAATCTCTTGGGCACTCGATCTCTTGAGCGCTCGCCTGAGCGTTGTCTGGATACGGTGGGTCCTGCCCGGGCCGAGGGGGCGGTTCGGAGGCGGAGTGGAGCGCGTTGATCCGGTTGCGGAGTGCTTACGGTGGCTCGGGCTCTTCAGGCTGTGCGGTGCCGACTCGGCGCTTGGCGGCGTTCCTGGATGACCGAGTCCGGCACCGCCTCTCCGCGGTTCCCGGTGCCTGGCTGCAGCCCGCCTCGAACACTCCACAGCCATCCGGGCCGTCGCGGCGATGGCGTCGCCGCGTACGACGCGCGGCGGGCGGCACCGGACTGATCGTCACCTTCATCGACCAGGTGGACGTCCACAGCTGCGGCAACGCCGCCAACCTGCGCGTGCAACGGGCACGGCAGCGGGCACAGGGGCCTGATCCCAGGCAGGGACGGCATACAGCCAAGCCCTCCGGTCCGCCCTTATCACGCTCATTCCGTTTGGTGTGCGTCCCGGGCTGCGTCCACGAACTGCTCCAGTGTCTTCCAGAAGGTGCTGTATGCGGCGTTGAACTGTTCCTGGCAGTCCGTGCCATCCGTCAGGCCCGCCTTGAGAGCCTCGTAGAAGGGCCCGGTCGCTTTCTGGAGGGCGAGCGCCGCGGCTGCGGCCGAGGGCGGGCCCTCCAGCTCCACGACCCGCGCACAGCGGCGGATCTTTGCGTATTCCGCCACCTCTCGGTCGAGCAGCGTATCGAGCCTGGCGGCCCGTGCCTCCGACGCCGACTCCCGTAGCTCTGCGGAGATCTCCCAGTACAACTCGCCGATACGGTGAGTCTGTTCGATCAGATCGAGATAGGCGGCGCGCCTGCTCTCCCGCAGCCTTTCCGCGCGTTGCGATCGTGCCGCTGTCTCCGCCTGGATCTTGGCGGCCTGCGTACTGCCGCGACTGGTCACCCAGCTGGCCAGTACCGCCGTACCACCGGTCAGCGCCGCGATTGCCAGAGTCCACACCGTACTGTCGCCCACGCGGCGTCACGATACCTACCACGTGCCCCACGGTCGGCCGCACCGGCGACCTTGGCACCGCCCCGCCCATGCCTACGTCCCCCGTCATCATTCGTCCTCCCCGTCTTCTCGATTCCCTGTGCCTGTAGGTGTACTTCTGCTTCCTCGTATCCTCGGGTCGCCGTTCCCGGCTCCCTGGACATCCTTCTCTTCCTGCTCTTCTTCGCCTGGCCGCCGCCTTCCGCTTCCTGACTGAACTGTCCCCGCCTCCGCCCTCACCCACCCCCTCACCACCCCTGATCCGTCCCTGAGCCGCCCCTGACGCCGACCCGAACGTCGTCCCCGACTACGACCCTGAGCCGCACCCGCCGCGACCCCGCCTCTTCCCAGGAACGCACCCCAACTCCCGCCGAGAGACCAGTGCGTGGAGCCCGGGTCGGCCCGTGGGGTCCCGCCATGGCAGCTCAGAGTGATCTTCCGGCGAGGCCGTGCGCCTGGACGTACCGGTTCCGGATTGGCGGGCAGTGATCCGGACAGCGGGCGGGCTACTGGTGGCGACCGGCGCCACCACAGCCACGTACACCGCCGAGATGATCGAGAACGTGGTGGAGAGCGGCTCGCACCTTGCAGGACAGCAGGAAGCCCGCAGCACGGGCAGCACCGGACTGCCACCGGCCAGTTCGACGTCCGCCTCCGCCCTGGCCTACTCGTCCGCGCTGCAGCGGTCCAGGGCCTTCCGACAGAGGTCGTGTCGGGAACCGAAAGCGGCGTACATGCTGGAGTGGTTGGTGCCCAGCGGGAGCGCCGTTTCCGGATCGAACTCCTAGGGTCTGGGGGCATGGAGCGCCGTGCTGCCCGTCCGCCTGCGCCGTACCCCGCCCGCAATACGGGGCCGGGCCACCACCGCAGCCGCGGGCTCATCCCCTGGCCGGTCCGATTCCTCACGCTGCCTTTACCTTTCATCGCCCTGCCATGCCTCTCACTCAGAGCTAAAGTCGACATATGGCCACTGGGGACTTCCCCGACGAGCTGGCCGACGTACTGGCCGGTATCCAGCGGCTGATTCGTCGGCGGCTCCGCCCCGGCCTGCCGGCCCCTCGGCTGCGCGGTGCCGAGGTCGAACTGCTGCGGCTGGTCGCCGCCCGGCCCGGCATCCGCGTCTCCGCCGCCGCGAGAGAGCTCTACCTGGCGGGCAACTCGGTCTCCACTCTGGTCAACCGGCTCAGCCGGGCCGGCTATCTGGCCCGGGAGACCGACCCGGACGACCGGCGCTCCGCCCGGCTCTTCCCCACCCAGGAGGCCCGGACCCGGCTGCACCACTGGGAGACACGCCGCAGTGCCCTCGTACGCGAACAGGTGGCGTGCCTCCCCGAGGACGACCGGACGGCTTTGGAGGCCGCCCTTCCGGCGCTGCGGCGGCTCGCCCACAACCTGCACCAGCAGTCGGAGGGACCATGACCAGCGAAGACCCAGGCCGACCGGTCCCGGTGACCGCCTCCGACGAGCCCCCGTACACCTCTGCCACGCCGACCAACGGCACGGCGGCCCCGGCTCCGGAACGAGTCCCTGCACCGGACGGAGACCCGGTTGCCGGTCCGACTCCGGGGCCCGACGCCCTTACCTGCCATGCCCTCCGCTACGCCTTCGGCGAGACCCGGGCGGTGGACGGAGTGGACCTGGCCGTCCGCCCCGGCGAGGTCTTCGGGCTGCTCGGTCCCAATGGCGCGGGCAAGACCACCGCCATCCGCTGCATCACCACCCTCCTGCCCGTCCCCACGGGCATGGTCCGAGTCTTCGGCCATGACGCGGCGCGGGAACAGATGGCTGTGCGGCGACTCCTCGGCTATGTGCCGCAGCAACTGTCCGCCGACGCCGGCCTGACCGGACGGGAGAACGTCGCGCTCTTCGCCAGGGTCTTCGACGTCCCCCGTCGCGAGCGCGCCGCCCGCGTCACCCAGGCACTGGAGGCGGTCGGCCTCACCGATGCCGCCAACCGGCTTGCCAACACGTATTCCGGCGGCATGATCCGCCGCCTGGAACTAGCCCAGGCACTGGTCAGCGCACCCCGCCTGCTCATGCTCGACGAACCGACCATCGGCCTCGACCCGATCGCCCGCACCACGGTCTGGGAGCACATCAACACCGTCCGCGCCGCCACTGGCATGACCGTCCTCGTCACCACCCACTACATGGACGAGGCGGAGCAGTACTGCGGCCGCGTCGCCCTGATGCACCGCGGCCGGATACGCGCGCTCGGCACGCCCGGCGAACTCCGCTCGGCCCTGCGCGCCCGTCGCGCGCACGCCGCGCGCACCACGACGACCGCGTCCGCGGCCCTCTCTTCTCCCTCGCCCGACACGGAGCCGACGCTGGAGGACGTCTTCCGGGACGTCGCCGGCACCGGCCTCGACGAGCAGTCAGGAGGCTTCCGCGATGTCCGAAGCACCCGCCGCACCGCAGCCCGGGTCGGTTGAGAACGCCGCTGCCACCCGCCACTTGGACCTACTGCTCAGCCCACCGCGTGCCCGCACCGGCTGGCGGGTGCTGCCCGCCAGAGTCGTCGCGATGTGCGTGGTCGAGTTGCAGAAACTCCGCCACGACCGCACGGAGCTCTACACCCGCGCTGTCCAACCCGCCCTCTGGCTCGTGGTCTTCGGCGAGACCTTCACTCGTATCAAGGCCATTCCCACTGGTGGTACCCCCTATATCGACTATCTGGCGCCCGGAATCATCGCCCAGTCCGCCATGTTCATCGCGATCTTCTACGGCATCATGATCATCTGGGAGCGGGATGCCGGGATCCTCACCAAACTGCTGGTCACCCCGACGCCGCGGTCCGCCCTGATCGCAGGCAAGGCGTTCGCCGCCGGCCTGAAGGCGTTGCTCCAAGCCGTCGTGGTGATCCTCATCGCCGCCCTGCTCGGTGTGGCCATGACCTGGAATCCGCTGCGCCTGCTGGGCGTGGCCGTCGCCGTGATTCTCGGCTCCGCCTTCTTCTCCTGTCTGTCGATTTCGATCGCCGGCATCGTGCTGACCCGTGACCGTTTGATGGGCATCGGCCAAGCCATCACCATGCCCCTCTTCTTCGCCTCCAATGCCCTCTACCCCGTGGCCGTGATGCCCGGCTGGCTGCAGACCATCAGCAAGATCAACCCTCTCAGCTATCAAGTCGACGCCCTCCGCGGACTGCTCCTGGGCACCCCCTCTCACCTGGGCCTCGACTACCTCGTCCTCACCGTCGCGGCGTTCGCCGGTATCACCGTCGCTTCCTCGCTCCTCGGGCGACTGGCTCGCTGACCCATTGACCGCAACACCTCTCCGAACGACCTGACGCACCTCGCGCGCGGCGGATGCGTTTGCGCCACGACCACCCTCGACGGGCACTCTCCGTACTCATGCACCTACCGTACGAGACTGCACTGACAACGCCTCCGACCAGCGGAAATTCCTGTGGAAATGCCTGGGGAGCGCCGCTTCGGTCGTGGTGCTCGTCGGCCGAGGGGTTGTTGGGTCGGCTCGCCCGCGCGATGGTGAGGTGGATGGATGCGCCCCACGGCTCACGCCCGCGCTGCCGCACCGGACTTGGCGCGTGTCGCGCCCGCGGGGTGTGGGCCCCGGCTCCGCCGTCCGCCCCGGTGTCGCCCGCAGTCGTGACAAACGCCACGTCGCCTGTCATGGCATAGCACGCTGCGCGCCCGCCAGTGAGTCAGGAGCGGCGCGCGGGCGCTCGACGGCGCCGGTTCGCCCCAAGGTGAAGCCCCGTCAGGAAGTTGGCCATCGTGCCCCGGGGAACCGCCAAGCCTTCGTCGCAAGAGAGGATGAACAGGCATACAGAAACTCGACCCGGTGGATCTGCCCAGGTGTCTGCACTGGTCAGGGCTATGAGGCAGGATGGGAGCGACTGCGGCGCCGCGTGTGTCGCAGTCGGCGACGTTTGTAGGTTTATCTCTAGAATCGTGCGATGCATATACCGCAGAAAGCCAGCGCTCCTCTGGGTGAGGTGATTCGGTGAACGGCCCCGATGCCACCGACGAGCAGTGGGAAGGGCTCGCCGAAGTCGTACCGCTACGCGGCGGCAGCGAATGGCCCTCCTGGCCCGACCATCGCGCGCTCCCCGACGACGAACCGACGGAGGAGACGCGGCGGTTCATCGTCATCCGCGTGCAGACCTTTGCGGACGCCCGGGAAGTGGCCGAGTACCTCATGGCGCAGCTGCCGGTCCTGCTGGACCTCAGTAGCGCGGACACCGATGTCGCCAAGCGCATCCTGGACTTCGCCAGCGGGGTCGTCTTCGGCCTCGGCAGCGGCATGCATCGCGTGGACACCAATGTGTTCCTGCTGGCGCCGGTCGGCACCGAGGTTGCGGAGCCGGCGGCGGGTGCCGTCCCCCGTTCGTAGGAAGGGCAGTTGGGCGTAACGGTTCTCCGCGCGTGCGACTGCATAGCGTCCCCGCATGGATACCGGCAGTGTGCGTCCGGCCGTCATCGAATTACGGCTGTCCGCCTTCAAGACCCATCGCGGCGTCATCTTGCCGCTCGGCCCGTTGACGCTGCTCAGTGGGGGCAGCGGAAGCGGCAAGTCCAGTGTGTTGCAGGCGTACGAGATCCTCGCCCGGCTCGGCAGCGGGGACCCTCTCCAGCGGGCCGTGGGGGTGGTGGCGGGTGGGGCCTCCGCCTGCGTGCCGGCCGGCGCGCGCCCCGATGAGCAGGGGCGGCGCGGCTTCCGCATCGGTTGTACGGTCGATGGCCCCGTCGGTCCCGTCGACCTCGATCTCGCAGTACAGGCCGAGCCCGAACTCCGCATCGTCGGCGAGCGGTTGACGGGGTGCGGGGAGACGCTGCTCACCACCGCCCTCACCGACCCCACCCGATCCGCTGTCCAGGCTGCGTGGCACACCGCGGGTGCGACCCCGGTGACCCGTGCGCCGCTGCCCGACGACCGGCTGGCCACCTCCCTCCTCCCGTTGCGGGTCGCGGGCAAGACCGAGGGGCAGCGCCTTGTCCTGGCCGCCGCGGAACAAGTCGTGGTCGCGCTGCGTTCAGCCTTTGTGTGCGATCCGCGGCCGGAGGTCATGCGAGGCCAGGCGGCGGAGGGTCTCGGTGGTGACGGCAGTACGGAAGGCGGCGCGTCCGGCGGGGGAGGCGCGGGGCGTGGCAACGGTGTGCGCGGAGGCGGCCGAGGCGGCGGTTCGGGCCGCTCGGGGAAAGGCGCGGGAGCCGGGAGCTCCAGTCGGACGGCGGGGGCGCGCGGGCGTAAGGGCGTCCGGAACGGGGGTGAGGCCAGCGGATGGGGCCAGGACGGCGAACGCGACGAGGGGCGACTCCGGTCGTCCTGCGACAATCTCGCCGCTGTGCTGGAGCGCACCAGCCGCGAATGCTCCCGCCGGCACGCGGTCCTGGTGGCAGCCATCCGGGAGGCATGCTCCGGGCCTGTCGAGGGGCTGCGTGCGGTTCCCTGGCAGCCGGATGCGGCGACGGCAGGGGATGCCATGGATGGTGGAGGGGGCGTCGGTGGCACGGTGCCGGGTGGTCAGGCGGCATCGGGCCCGCAGGCGCTGCGAACGGTTCTCGACCGCGGCTCCATGGGGGAGATGCCCGTTGAGTTGCTCGGCGACGGTGAGCTGCGGTTCCTCGCGCTGGCGCTGGTGCTCTTGACCGGGCCCGGTGTGCTCGCCATGGACCCGGCCGGGGAGATCCCGTCCGCGCTGCAGCAGATGACGGTGATGGCGGACGGCATGGACCGCTGTATGGACGGCCGGCAGGCCCGGGAGCTGGTCTCGCTGGCGGTACGGATGGCCGAACGCGGACATGTCCGGCTGCTGGGCACAGTACGGGACCCGTCGGTCGCCGAGGGGCTGCCCGACGTACAGGTGCTACACCTAGGGGTATGAGTGAGGATCTTCATGCCCTGCAACGACGCCTGGCCGACTTCGCGGCCGCACGGGACTGGCAGCAGTACCACACCCCCAAGAACCTGGCCGCGGCGCTGAGTGTCGAGGCCGCGGAACTGGTCGAGATCTTCCAGTGGTTGACCCCGGAGGAGTCGGCCAAGGTGATGACCGACCCGAAGTCGGCCGGCCGGGTGGAGGACGAGGTCGCGGACGTTCTGGCGTATCTGCTCCAGTTCTGTCAGGCGCTGGGGATCGATCCGCTCGGCGCGCTCGCCGCGAAGATCGAGCGCAACGAGACGAGGTTCCCGGCGGTCCGGCAGGCACCGCCGGACCGGCCGCGGGACGGCGAGTGACGGTCGGACGGGGGAGCGCCGGGCGTCGTGCGGGGGCGTGAAGCCGGCGGGGCGGGGGCAGGGGCCTTCGCCCCGCCGGCTTTTTGGTGTCGGCCGAGGGGCGCGTCGGGGTGGTCGCTGAGCACCGGCTCCGGCGCCGGATTGGCTGTGCCGGCTGCCGCTGCCGCTCTCGCTGTCTTCGCCATCGCCGTTGCGTGGCGAGCGGCGTGGTGCATGCGGTTTGAGCGGTGAGCCGCACGACGGGGATCGCAGTGACTGGTGTGTTGAAAGCGCTTTGAGCGGTGTATGTGGTGCCATTCATGCTAGGTGGCGGCCGGGGACGCAGTGACGCACGAGGTAAACACCAGGGCCGGAAGCGCAGCCGCAACCGTTCCAAATCCGCCTCTTGTCACTCTATGGAGTCATGGATCTTTCCACAGCGCCTTGGTTGTCCACAGATTTGCGAATTCCTCTGGCGTTTTTGGCTGTTGACCCTCACTCTGGGTAGTGGAAGGAGAGCGGGGTGAATGCACATGACGAAGGAAGGAGGGACGCAGATGGACGCGGTGCGGATCATCGCGGACGGTCGGCGCGGTCTGGCGCAGGCGAACACGGTTCACGACGTGCTCGTCGAGGCGTGGCAGGCGCAGGCCCTGGCCGAGGCGATAGGCAGCCATCTCGCGATATTCGGTCCGTACGAAGTGCGGTCCAGAGCCCGCGGGTTGGGCGACGCGAGCGGGCGGTTCAGCGGGGGACTGCTGTGCTCGACAGCGACCACCGGCGGACTGCGGGCGGCTCAGCTGACCGAGATACGTGACGTCAAGGCGGCTTTAATCGGCCTGTGCCAGCTGCTCCGGGACGTGTGTGAGGCGCTCGTGGGAGTGGTGATCTCGGCCGAGGAGGAGGGGATGTACTGGACCTGCGTGGAGGCGATGGACACCGCAGACGAGTCCAGGGACCACGCCGTCGGAATACTGGAGAAACTGGAGGTACGCGACCGGCACCTTGCCTGACGGAGGGCGGGCCGCCACCCGACCTGCCCTCTGCGCCCTTCGTCGGCTCGGCTGTCACCTCATGCCTACCGACCATCTCAACCGGCTTGCTCGGGCGGAGGCACACACCCCCTGTGCCCCTGGCCCGCCACGCTCAGGGCTGGTGCCCGTCTGTGCCGCTTCCGCCCGTGGCTCCTCTCCTTCCTTCCTCGCTTCGTTTCCCTGCCTCGCTTCGTTCGTCTTCGGCTCCGTTGTGCCGGCTCGCCGGTGAGCGTCTGGCGTGGGCCCCGCCGTCCGCACACGAGACGCCGGCCGCCGGACTCCGGTCGGCGCTGCGGGCTCGGCCACTTGTCTGCTTTGGTCGAGCACGCAGGCTCACTTGACCCGACTCGGTGCTGCTCTCGCCGTCCGACTACACGCGTCCCACAGGAGAGGCGCACCAAGCACGGGCGCACCAAGCACGGGCGCACCTCAAGCACGGTGCTCCTCAAGTACGACGCAAGCCAAGCACGTGCCCCCCACGCGTGACACGGATCGCGGGCAACGCACGAGGCATATGCCGGAACGGGGTCGCCCCCGTGTGGTGGTAGGCACTGGCGGTTGATTCGCCGGGGGCCGTGCAGGATGGAGGTATGGATCTACGCATCTTCACCGAGCCCCAGCAGGGGGCTTCCTACGACACCCTTCTGAAGGTCGCCAAGGCCACCGAGGAACTTGGATTCGACGCCTTCTTCCGTTCCGATCACTACCTGCGGATGGGGAACGCCGCCGGTCTGCCCGGACCGACGGACGCCTGGATCACGCTGGCCGGCCTGGCCCGCGAGACCCAGCGCATCCGGCTCGGCACCCTCATGACGGCCGGCACCTTCCGCCTGCCGGGCGTGCTGGCCATCCAGGTCGCCCAGGTCGACCAGATGTCCGGCGGGCGGGTCGAACTCGGCCTCGGCGCAGGGTGGTTCGAGGAGGAGCACAAGGCGTACGGCATTCCGTTCCCGAAGGAGAAGTTCGCGCGGCTGGAGGAGCAGCTGGCGATTGTCACCGGCCTGTGGGCCACGGAGGTAGGAAAGGAGTTCTCTTACGACGGGAGGTACTACCAGCTGGAGAAGTCGCCCGCGCTGCCCAAGCCCGCCCAGGGCAAGGTGCCGGTGCTGATCGGGGGACACGGCGCGACGCGCACTCCGCAGCTGGCGGCGCAGTACGCCGATGAGTTCAACATTCCCTTCGCCTCGCTCGAAGACAGTGAGCGCCAGTTCGGACGGGTGCGGGCGGCCGCCGAAGCCGCTGGGCGCAAGGGGGGCGACCTGGTGTACTCCAACGCGTTGGTCGCCTGTGTGGGGAGGACCGATGCCGAGGTGGCGCGGCGGGCTGCGGCCATCGGTCGCCAGGTGGACGAACTCAAGGCCAACGGCTTGGCGGGCTCGCCGGCGGAGGTCGTGGACAAGCTCGGCCGGTACTCAGCCATCGGCTCGTCCCGGGCCTACCTGCAGATCCTGGATCTTGACGATCTGGATCACCTGGAGTTGATCTCGGCACAGATTCAGTCGCAGTTGAGTTGAGTCGGGTTGTTCTTGGCTGAGCTGAGCTGAGCTGAGCTGAGGTGAGGTGGGCTTGGCTGGGCTGCGAAGGGGTGAGCTGGGCCGGGCTGGGTCAGGTTTGCGGGCAGTCGGCTGGTAGGCCGTTCTCGGCGTCGGGGTTGTTGCAGCGCCGGGTGCCCGTGGTGGCCGCCCAGCCGGGGCCCGGTGCGGGGGAGGGGGAAGCGGAGGAAGGAGGCGGTGGCCTGGGAAAATCGTTGGGGAAGGCACACCCCGCAGGCCGATACTGAAGGCGTGTTTCTGACCATAACCACCACCGGTACTGCCGATCGTCCCGCGACCGACCTCGGGTTTCTGCTGCACAAGCATCCCGAGAAGGCGCAGCAGTTCTCGACGTCGCACGGCACCGCGCACGTCTTCTATCCGCAGGCCGAGGCGGAACGATGCACGGCGGCGCTGCTGTTGGAGGTCGATCCCATTGCCCTGGTGCGTCGGGGGAAGGGGAAGGGGCGTGGTGGGGCGCCGGATGCGGCGCTCGGGCGGTATGTGAACGACCGGCCGTATGCGGCGTCGTCGCTGCTGGCGGTGGCGTTGCGGAGCGTCTTCGCGAGCGCGATGAGGGCGCAGTGTGCGGCCCGTCCGGAGTTGGCACGGCAGCCGCTTCCGCTGCGCATCGAGGTGCCGGTGCTGCCCGCGCGGGGTGGTGCGGGGCTGGTGGAGCGGCTGTTCGGGCCGTTGGGCTGGTCGGTGCGGGCGGAGCCGCTGCCGTTGGATGAGACCTTTCCCGAGTGGGGTGACTCGCGCTATGTGCGGCTCGTCCTGGAGGGAAAGCGCGAACTCGCCCGCGCACTGCGGCACTTGTATGTGCTGCTGCCGGTCCTGGACGACGCCAAGCACTACTGGGTGACGCCGGACGAGGTCGACAAGCTGTTGCGAGCCGGCGAGGGCTGGCTGGAGCATCACCCGGAGCAGCAGCTCATCGTCGGCCGCTATCTCGCCCGCCGCTGGTCGCTGGCCCGTGAGGCGATGGCGCGGCTGGAACTGGAGCGGCTCGCCGACGTGGACGACGCGGCCGTCGAGGAGATCGACAACGCGGTGGACGAGGAGACCGACACCGAGGAGAAGCCGGTCCCGCTCGCCGTGCGGCGGCGCGAGGCCGTCCTCGACGTGCTGCGCTCGTCCGGGGCCGCCAGGGTCCTCGATCTGGGCTGTGGGCAGGGGCAGTTGGTCGGTGCGCTCCTCAAGGAGGGGCAGTTCATCGAGATCGTCGGCATGGACGTGTCGATGCGGGCGCTCCATGCGGCCGGGCGCCGGCTCCGCCTCGATCGGATGCCCGAGCGCCAGTCGCGGCGCGTGCGGCTCGTCCAGGGGTCGCTGGCCTACACGGACGACCGGCTCAAGGGCTTCGACGCGGCGGTGCTCAGCGAGGTCGTCGAGCATGTCGACCCGGAGCGGTTGCCGGCGCTGGAGTATGCGGTGTTCGGGGCGGCCAGGCCCCGGACGGTCGTGGTGACCACCCCGAACGTCGAGTACAACGTGCGCTGGGAATCGTTGCCCGCCGGGCGGGTGCGGCACGCGGACCACCGGTTCGAGTGGACGCGGGAGGAGTTCCGGCGCTGGGCGGCGGAGGTCGCGGCGCGGCACGGCTATGCGGTGACGTTCGGCCCGGTGGGGCCGGAGGACCCGGAGGTCGGGCCGCCCACCCAGCTCGCGTGCTTCGTCCAGGAGGGGAGTGGCGATGGCAGTGGTGATGGATGTCGTGGTGTCGGCGGTGGTGCCGGTACCGACGGCGGCGGGCGCGGGGAAGGGAAGAAGGGTGTAAACGGTAATAGAGGTGTGAGCGGTAGTAGTGGTGCGAGGGTGAGTGTGAGTGGCGGTGAAGGGTCCGGGGATGACCGGGCGCGTGGCAGGAAGGGGCGGTGGCATGAGTGACGTAAGCAGTGGGGCCTCGTTCCGGCCCGAGCGGCTGCCTGGTGTGCGGTTGGCCGGCGAGGGGGCGTCCTCCGTGACCCGCCGGGCGGGGCGTTCGCTGGCTGTGCCCGATCTGTCGCTGGTGGTGCTGGTCGGAGCGACCGGCTCGGGTAAGTCGACGTTCGCCGCCCGGCACTTCAAGCCGACCGAGGTGATCTCGTCGGACTTCTGCCGGGGGCTGGTCAGCGACGACGAGAACGATCAGTCCGCCAGTGGGGACGCGTTCGAGGTGCTGCACTTCATCGTGGGCAAGCGGCTCGCGGCCGGGCGACTGACGGTGGTGGACGCCACCAATGTGCAGGCGGAATCGCGTGCGCAGCTGGTGCGGCTGGCGCGCGAGCACGATGTCCTGCCGGTGGCGATCGTGCTGGACGTGCCGGAGCAGGTCTGTGCCGAGCGCAACGCGGCGCGCTCCGACCGGGCCGGACTGCCGCGGCGCGTCATCCAGCGGCACCAGCGCGAACTGCGGCGCTCGCTGGGCAGGTTGGAGCGCGAGGGCTTCCGCAAGGTGCACGTCCTGCGCGGCGAGCGGGAGATCGGGGCGGCGGAGATCGTCCGGGAGCGGCGGTTCAACGACCTGCGGCACCTCACCGGGCCGTTCGACATCATCGGTGATGTCCACGGGTGCCGCTCCGAGCTGGAGACGCTGCTCGGCCGGCTCGGCTACGAGCTGACGCGCGACGCGCAGGGGCGGGCCGTGGACGCGGTGCACCCCGCGGGCCGTACGGCGGTCTTCGTCGGCGACCTCGTCGACCGGGGGCCGGACAGCCCCGGTGTGCTGCGGCTGGTGACAGGAATGGTGGCATCCGGTCACGGATTGTGTGTGTCCGGGAATCATGAGAACAAGCTCGGACGTTATCTGAAGGGTCGGGCTGTTCAGCACACGCACGGACTCGCCGAGACGGTCGAGCAGTTGGAGAAGGAGGACGAGACGTTCCGCGCGGGGGTCGCGGAGTTCATTCGGGGACTGGTCAGTCACTACGTCCTGGACGGGGGTGGATTGGTGGTGTGCCACGCCGGGTTGCCGGAGAAGTACCACGGCCGTACGTCGGGCCGGGTGCGGTCGTTCGCGCTGTACGGCGACACGACGGGCGAGACCGACGAGTTCGGCCTGCCCGTGCGGTACCCCTGGGCGGAGGAGTACCGCGGCCGGGCCGCCGTCGTCTACGGCCACACGCCGACCCCGCGTGCCGGCTGGCTGAACAACACCATCTGCCTGGACACCGGCTGTGTCTTCGGCGGGAAGCTGACCGCGCTGCGCTGGCCGGAGCGCGAGCTGGTGGACGTTGCGGCGGAGCGCGTCTGGTACGAGCCCGCCAGGCCGCTGGCCACGGAGGCGCCGGGCGGGGCGGACGGCCGGCCGCTGGATCTGGGAGATGTGACCGGCCGGCGGGCCGTGGAGACCCGTCACATGGGCCGCCTCGCTGTGCGGGAGGAGAACGCCGCCGCCGCTCTGGAGGTGATGAGCCGCTTCGCGACGGATCCGCGGCTGCTGCCGTATCTTCCGCCGACCATGGCGCCCTGCGCCACCGCCCAGGAGGGCGAGGCCGACGCGCGCGGCGAGGGCTTTCTGGAGCATCCGCGGGAGGCGTTCGCCGAGTACCGCGCGGCCGGCGTCCGCGAAGTGGTGTGCGAGGAGAAGCACATGGGTTCCCGGGCGGTGGTGCTGGTCTGCCGGGACGAGGCGGTGGCCCGTGAGCGGTTCGGGGTGGTGGACGGAGGGGTGTCGGGCGCCCTGTACACCCGCACCGGACGGCCGTTCTTCGACGATCGGGAGACGACCGAGCGGATAGTGCGGCGGGTCCGCGACTGCGTGGGCCGGGCCGGGCTGTGGGCGGAGCTGGACACCGACTGGCTGCTGCTGGACGCCGAGTTGATGCCGTGGTCGCTCAAGGCGACGGGGCTGTTGCGTACGCAGTACGCGGCGGTCGGGGCGGCGTCGCGGGCGGTGTTTCCGGGGGTGCTGGGCGCACTGGAGACGGCGGCCGCCCGTGGCGTGGAGGTGGCCGAGCTGCTCGACCGGCAGCGGGGCCGGGCCGCCGACGCCGCGGCGTTCACCGATGCGTACCGGCGCTACTGCTGGCGGGTGGGGGAGTCGGTGCCGTCGGAGGAGCCGGTGTCGTCCGAGGAGCCGGAGTCGGCTGAGGAGCCGGTGTCGGCCGGCGGGCCGGTGTCGTCCGGGGATGCGGCGTTGGGTGGCCGGCCGGGTGACTGGCCGGGTGGGGTGTCCTCGCCGGGGCTCGCCGGGTTGGCCGGGATGCGGCTCGCTCCGTTCCAGATACTCGCCGTCGAGGGCCGCAGCCTGGCCGATCTGCCGCACACCGAGCAACTGGCCCTGATCGACCGGCTGATAGCGGCCGAGGAGGCGCTTTCGGCGGCGCAGGACGAGGCGGCAGCGTGCCCGGCTGCTGAGGCGGCCGAGGAGTCTGGGGCGACCGCGGCGACCGCGGCGTCTGAGGCGGCTGAGGTGCCCGAGGTGGTGACGGCTTCCGTGGGTGCGAATGTGCCGGTGCCCGTGCCTGCCGCGTCCGCCGCCGAGCGAATACGGTTGCTGGCGCCGACCCGGCGGCTGGTCGTCGACACGGAGGACGAGGCTTCGGTCGCCGATGGTGTGGCGTGGTGGCTGGATCTGACCGCCGACGGTGGTGAGGGCATGGTCGTCAAGCCGGTCCAGGCGCTGGTCCGACAGCCGGACGGCCGGCTCGTCCAGCCGGGCGTCAAGTGCCGTGGCCGGGAGTACCTGCGGATCGTCTACGGTCCGGAGTACACCCGCCCGGAGAACCTTCGGCGGCTGCGCGTGCGCCACCTCGGTCACAAGCGTTCACTGGCCCTGCGCGAATACGCACTGGGGCTGGAGGCGCTCGACCGGCTGGCGGCGGGCGAACCGCTCTGGCGGGTGCACGAGGCCGTCTTCGCGGTGCTCGCGCTGGAGTCGGAGCCGGTGGACCCGCGGCTGTAGGGACGGGGCACAGCGGGGCTCGGGCGTGGCCCGCGCCGTCGGTTCCGACGGCGCGGGTGGTGCCGGTGGTGGATTCACGCCACCCGTGTCGCCCGGTAGGTGCGTCGGTAGTCGACCGGGGGGACGCCCATCGCGCGGGTGAAGTGGCGGCGGAGGTTGGCGGCCGTCCCCAGGCCGGCGACCTCCGCCACCCGGTCCACCGGCAGGTCGGTGCTCTCCAGCAACTCACGGGCCCGGGCGATCCGTTGGGACTGCAGCCACTGCATCGGCGTGGTCCCGGTCGTGGCGTGGAAGCGCCGTACGAGGGTGCGTGGGCTGGTGTGCGCGTGCCGGGCGAGGTCGGCGACGGTCAGCGGCTCGCGGAGCCGTTCGGTGGCCCAGTGCAGGACCGGCGCGAGGGAGTCGTCGCGGCGTTCGGGCAGCGGCGTCTCGATGTACTGTGCCTGGCCGCCGGGGCGGTGCGCGGGTGCGACCAGTTGCCGGGCGAGGGAGTTGGCGACCTCCGTACCGAAGTCCTCGCGGATGAGGTGCAGGCAGACGTCGATGGAGGCGGTGGCGCCCGCGCCGGTGAGCACGTCCCCGTGGTCGACGTAGAGCACCGCCGGGTCCACGCTCACCGCCGGATAGCGCTCGGCGAGCAGCGCCGCGTACATCCAGTGCGTGGCGGCGGTCCGGCCGTCGAGCAGCCCGGCCGCGGCGAGGGTGAAGGCGCCCGAGCAGAACGAGACCACGCGTGCGCCGCGGCGGTGGGCCTCGCGTAGGGCGTCGACGAGTTGGTCCGGCGGGTCGCCGTGGACGTCCGCGGAGGCCGGGACGATGACCGTGTCGGCGGAGACCAACTCCGCGACGCCGTACGGGGCCCGGGTGCTGAACCACGCGCCGGCGAGGCTCGTTTCGCCTTCCTGGCCGCCGATCACGCACACCCGGAGGTCGTACCAGTCCGGAGGCGGCCGGAGGCGGTCGAAGCCGAAGATGTGGCAGGGCACGGCGAGTTCGAAGAACGGCATTCCGGCGGTGACGGCGATCGCGAGCGAAGGCATGGCGCGAGTGTCGCAGAGTGCGGGGGATTGCGTGGCAGAAATGTAGCGGGTGGTGGCAGTACTGCCACTCGTGGCGGGGGAGCGTCGGGCCGATGCTTGATCGACATGACCACTCCTCATCTGGGCGGCCGGGGGACGAGTGCGCCCACGGGCGCGAGCCCCGCTGCCCACCCCACCGACACCGCCACCACGAGCACTACTGCCTCTGCGAGCGCCACCACGACGAGCACCGCTGACACCGGCGAAGCTCCCCACCCCCGTCGCTGGCTGATCCTGGCGATCGCCTCCGCGGCGCAGTTCCTGGCCGTACTCGACCTGATCGCGGTCACCATCGCCTTCCCGGCGATCGGCCAGGACTTCGCACCGGCGCCGGCCTCCACGCTCTCCTGGGTGCTCAACGGCTACACCGTCGTGCTCGCCGCGCTCCTGGTACCCGCCGGCCGGTTGGCCGACGAGGCCGGGCGGCGGCGCTGCTTCCTGATCGGCATGGTGCTGTTCGGTCTGGCCTCGGCGGCCTGCGGCGCGGCCCCCACGCTCGCACTGCTGGTCGTGGCCCGGGTGGTGCAGGGCGCGGCCGCCGCGGTCCTGATCCCCACCTCGCTCTCCCTCGCGCTGCCCGCCTTCCCGGCCCGCGAGCGGGCCACCGCGGTCGGCGCGTGGACGGCGGTCAGCGCGGTGGCGGCGAGTTCCGGGCCGGTGCTCGGCGGGCTGCTCGCCGCGGCCGACTGGCGGCTGATCTTCCTGATCAACGTCCCCGTGGTGCTGCTCGCGGTCGGCGCGGGCGTCCGGCTGCTGCCCCGGTCGGTGCGCGGGCCGCGGCAGGCGCTCGACCTGCCGGGGACGGCGCTGGTGCTGGTGTGCGTCGGCGGGCTGGTCACCGCGTTCGTCGAGGCCCCGGAGTGGGGGTACACCGCCCCGGCCACGCTCGCCGTGTTGGCCGCCGGTGTACTGGCGGGCGTACTGGGCGTCCGCCACGTCCGGCGGGCCGAACAGCCCGTCGTGCACCCGGTGCTCTTCCGTACACCCGGCTTCACCCCGGCCACCCTGGGGCTGCTGAGCTACTTCGTCGCCTACGGGGCGATGATGCTCGCCGCGAGCCTGCTGTTCACCGACGTCTGGCACTACTCGGTGCGGACGGCTGGGCTGGCGATGGCGCCCTGGCCGCTGGCCGTACTGGTGGTCTCGGCGGTCTCGGGCCGGATCGTCGGGGCGATCGGCGGCCGGGGGACGGCGGTGATCGGCGCGCTGTGCTTCGTGGCGGCGGCGCTGTGGTGGATCGTGCTGGCTGGCGACGGGAGCGGGGGGACGCACTACGCGGTGCGGTTTCTGCCCGGTTTGCTCTTCGCCGGGCTCGGCACCGGGCTCTACCAGCCGGTGATGTTCGCCGCCGCGGGGTCGCTGCCGAGCAGCCAACTCTCCCTAGGGTCGGGTGTGTTGATGGTGTCCCGGCAGGCCGGTACCGCGCTCGGCGTCGCCGTCCTGGTCGCCACCATGGGCGGCCGGCCGCACCCGGACCTGGGGGCGCTGCGCGGCGGCTGGATCATCGCGGCGGTGACCTCGGCGGCCGCGGTGGCGGCGGCGCTGACCCTGCGGCGGGGCAGGGAGGGGCGGGGGTAGATCGGGTTGGCCGGCGGCCGGCGGCGGGCGGCGGTGGACGGGAGCGGGGGCAGGGGCGCGGCGGTAGACGGATGCGAGGCGGTCTCGACATCCCCCGAGTCCCGCCCCCCCCGAGTCCCGACCCGCCCGAGTCCCGACCCCCCCCGAGTCCCGACGCCCCCCCGAGTCTCGACGTCCCCCCCGAGTCTCGACGTCCCCCTGAGTCCCGACGTCCGGCCGTCGGAGCCGACAAGATGCCGTCGGAGCCGACAAGATGGGGAGATGGGATTCCATGTCGACTCAGAGGCCGGGCGGCTGCGCCGGGTGATCCTGCACCGCCCCGATCTGGAGCTGAAGCGGCTCACCCCGTCCAACAAGGACACCTTGCTCTTCGATGACGTGCTGTGGGTGCGGCGGGCCCGGGCCGAGCACGACGGGTTCGCGGACGTGCTCCGCGACCGGGGCATCGAAGTGCACCTCTTCGGGGATCTGCTGGCCGAGAGCCTGCAGATCCCCGAGGCCCGCAGGCTGGTCCTGGACCGGGTCTTCGACGAGAAGGAGTACGGGCCGCTGGCGACCGACCACCTGCGGGCGGCGTTCGACGAGATGCCGGTGCCCGAACTCGTCGAGGCGCTGGTCGGCGGGATGACCAAGCGCGAGTTCCTGGAACGCCACCCGGAACCCACCTCGGTCCGCTTCCATGTGATGGACCTGGACGACTTCCTGCTGGGCCCGCTGCCCAACCACCTCTTCACCCGCGACACCTCCGCCTGGATCTACGACGGGGTGTCGATCAACTCGATGCGCTGGCCCGCCCGGCAGCGCGAGACCGTGCACTACGAGGCCATCTACCACCACCACCCGCTCTTCCGCGACAAGTCCTTCCACGTCTGGTCGGACGGCCAGGCGGACTTCCCCTCGACGATCGAGGGCGGCGACGTCCTCGTCCTGGGCAACGGCGCGGTGCTGATCGGCATGAGCGAACGCACCACGCCCCAGGCGGTGGAACTGCTGGCCAGGGGGCTGTTCGCGGCGGGGTCCGCGCAGACGATCGTGGCGCTGGACATGCCCAAGCGACGGGCGTTCATGCACCTGGACACCGTGATGACCATGATCGACGGGGACACCTTCACCCAGTACGAGGGCCTGGGCATGCTCCGCTCGTACACCATCGAACCGGGCGCCGGCGCGCAGGACCTCAAGGTCACCGACCATCCGCCGGAGCACATGCACCGCGCCATAGCGTCCTCCCTCGGCCTCGCCGACATCCGGGTGCTCACCGCGACCCAGGACGTGCACTCGGCCGAGCGCGAGCAGTGGGACGACGGCTGCAACGTGCTGGCGGTGGAGCCGGGCGTCGTGGTCGCCTACGAGCGCAACGTCACCACCAACACCTTTCTGCGCAAGCGCGGCATCGAGGTGATCACGATCCCCGGGAGCGAACTGGGCCGGGGCCGCGGCGGGCCGCGCTGTATGAGCTGCCCGGTGACCAGGGACGCGGTGCCGGGCTTGAGGTGAAGCGGGACGGGAGGGGAGGGGGAGGGGCGAGGCGCACCGGACGGGGAGGGGCGGCGTGGAGCAGGTGGGCTCACCCGGATCATCCGTATAGAGATGCGAGCGCTCGTATATAATTCCAAGGGGAGTCCAAGCGTACGAGTGCCCGCCGACTCACCACCCACCTCACCCACCTCACCCATCCACCCGCCCCCAAGACCCCCACCCGCCGCGAACGAGGAGCCCACCCATGGCGATAGACCTCACGGGCCGCCACTTCCTCAAGGAGCTGGACTTCAGCGCCGAGGAGTTCCGTCGACTGATCGATCTGGCCGCCGAGCTGAAAGCGGCCAAGCGCGCCGGTACCGAGGTCCGCCGCCTGAACGGCCGCAACATCGCCCTGATCTTCGAGAAGACCTCGACCCGGACCCGCTGCTCCTTCGAGGTCGCCGCCGCGGACCAGGGCGCCTCGACCACCTACCTCGACCCGTCCGGTTCGCAGATCGGGCACAAGGAGTCGGTCAAGGACACCGCCCGCGTACTTGGCCGGATGTTCGACGCCATCGAGTTCCGCGGCAGCCGCCAGTCCGACGTCGAGGAACTCGCGGCGCACGCCGGGGTGCCCGTCTACAACGGCCTCACCGACGACTGGCACCCGACCCAGATGCTCGCCGACGTCCTGACCATGATCGAGCACGGCGGCGGCCGCCCCCTGACGGAGACCGCCTTCGCCTACCTCGGCGACGCCCGCAACAACATGGGCAACTCCTACCTCGTCACCGGCGCCCTGCTCGGCATGGACGTACGGATCGTGGCGCCCCGGCAGCTGTGGCCCGAGGAGTCCGTCATCGCCCGGGCGCGGGCGCTCGCGGAGACCAGTGGGGCCCGCATCACCCTCACCGAGGAGGTCGCCGAGGGCGTCCGGGGCGCGGACTTCGTCGCCACCGACGTCTGGGTCTCCATGGGGGAGCCCAAGGAGGTCTGGGACGAGCGGATCGCGCTGCTCGCCCCGTACGCGGTCACGATGGACGTGCTGCGCGCGACCGGTAGGCCCGACGTGAAGTTCCTGCACTGCCTGCCCGCCTACCACGACCTCGGCACCGCGGTCGGCCGGGAGATCCACGCCCGGCACGGCCTGACCTCGCTGGAGGTCACCGACGAGGTCTTCGAGTCCGCGCACTCCGTGGTCTTCGACGAGGCGGAGAACCGGATGCACACCATCAAGGCGGTGATGGTGGCGACGCTGGGCCGATAGCGTCGGCCGGCCGACGGCGTGGAACCGCCTGGCCCCCGGCAGCCATACGGGCGGCCAGGCGACCGTACGAACCGGACAGTTACCATCGAGCCGCACACGGGGCCCGGACCCACCCGTCCGGGCCCCGCTCCGCGCCCGGCCCACCCGCGCCGCGCGCCTCGCACCACCAGAGAGAGAACCGCCCCATGCCCCGCCCAGGCGCGTCCGGACTGCGCATCAAGTCCCCCGACCTGCTCATCGCCGAATCCGGAGCGGATCTCCACGGCCACGGCCTGCGGCGCAGCATGGGCCTCTTCCAGCTCATCTGCTTCGGCGTCGGCGCCATCGTCGGCACCGGCATCTTCGTCGGCCTCTCCGACACCGTCGCCCAGGCAGGCCCCGCGGTCGTCGTCTCCTTCGTACTGGCGGCCGTCACCTGCGTCTTCACCGCCTTCTCCTTCGCCGAGCTGGGCGGCGCGATCCCGGTCTCCGGCAGCTCGTACTCCTACGCCTACGCGACCCTGGGCGAGCGCACCGCCTTCCTCGTCGGCTGGTGCCTGCTGCTCGAATACGGCGTCTCGGTCTCGGCGGTCGCCGTCGGCTGGGGCCAGTACCTCAACCAACTGTTCGGCAGCCTGACCGGCTGGCAGCTGCCCGCGGCGCTCGCCAACCCGCCCGGCGAGGGCGGCGTCGTCAACCTCCCGGCCGTGGTCGTGGTGGTGCTGGCCGCGGTGCTGCTGGTCCGCGGGGTCCGGGAGAGCGCCCGCGCCACCGCCGCGATGGCGGTGCTCAAGCTGGCGGTGCTGGTGCTGTTCTGTGTGATCGGCTTCGGCGCGTTCCGCAGCGGAAACCTCTCCCCGTTCGCCCCGGAGGGCCTGGCCGGGATCACCTCCGGCGCCTCCGTCGCGTTCTTCTCGTACATCGGCTTCGACTCGATCACCACCGCCGGTGAGGAGGCGCGGAACCCGCGCCGGGACGTCCCCGTCGCGATCCTGGTCTGCATCGGGGTGGTCACCGTCCTGTACTCCCTGGTCGCGCTGGCCGCCATCGGCGCGCTCTCCGCCGATCAGGTCGCGGGCCGCCCCGCCGCGCTGTCGCTGATCGTCGACCGGGTAACCCAGTCCGGCATCGGCGGCACGGTGATCGCCTTCGGTGCGGTCGTCGCCATCGCCTCCGTCGTCCTGGCCGTGCTGTACGGCCAGACCCGCATCCTGCTGTCGATGGCGCGGGACGGCCTGGTCCCCGGGGTCTTCGCACGGGTCTCGCCCCGGACCGCCACACCCGTCGCCAACACCTGGATCGTCGCCGCCGTCTTCGCCGTCCCGGCCGCGGTCGTCCCGCTGGACATGGTGATGAACCTCAGCAGCGTCGGCACGCTGGCCGTCATGGCGGTGGTCAACGTCAGCGTGGTGGTCCTGCGCCGTACCCGGCCCGCCCTGCCGCGCCGCTTCCGCGTCCCGCTCTTCCCGCTCAGCCCCCTGCTCGGCGTCGCCTTCTGCGGCTACCTCGTCTACGGCACCGGCCCGGCCACCTGGCTCCAGTTCGCCGGCTTCCTCGCCGTCGGCCTGGTGCTCTACGCGGTCTACGGACGCCGGCACTCGCGCCTGGGGGCCGGGGCGGGAGCCGGGGCTGCCGGCGCGGCGAGTGCCACCAGTGCCCCCAGTGGTGCGAGTGCCACCAGCGGTGCCGGTACCGAAGCACCCGTCGCCTCGGCACTCCCCTCCTCGGCACCCCCCGCCACGGCGCCCGCCGTCACGGCAACCGGGGCTCCCGCAGCGCCGGAAGGATGAACCACACCGCCTTGCCGCGCGGCGTCCGGCGGCAGCCGGCGGCCGCGCTGAGCCCCCGCACCAGCCGCACCCCCCGCCCGGCCACCGGCGCCTCCTGACCGTCCGCGCCGCCGACGGCCTCGGCCAGGCCCGGTACCGGCGTCGGATCGGTGTCGTGGACCTCCACCTCGCAGCCCGCCGGCCGCGCCCGCACCACCAGCGCGACGGGGCCGGGGCCGGGGGTGTGCGCGACGGCGTTGGCGACCAGTTCGGCGGCGAGCAGCGCGGCGGTGCAGCGGTCCGCCGTGGCCCGCAGATCGCGCAGCGCGGTGGCGGTCAGCGCGCGGGCGAGGGAGACCGCGGACGGGGCGTGCGGCAGCTCCATCCGCCAGCATGAGGGGCCGCACGGCTCGCACCGGTCCTGCGGCTGCGGGATCAGCCCACGTGTCTCCCTCGTCTCCCTCGTGTCCCTGGTCTCCGTCGTGCCACTCGCCCATGGCGCCCCCGCCGCCCCTGCCGTCTTCGCCTTGGTCGCCATCGTCTTCGTGGTTTTCGTCGTGGCCGTCGTCGTCCGAACTTCCGGCATGCGCCGCTCCCTTCGCGGCGGGCCGGGACGGACGCCCGCGGCCCGGCGGGACGCCTCCACGCTAGGCCGCGCCCTCCGACCGCAGCAGGGCCAGCGGACCCCACCGAGGGGGACCAGCGGCCCACCCCGACAGGACTTCCGGCCCCCACCGCCCACCGGAACCGCCGCCGCCCCACCCCGCCGAAGCCCTTCCCCACCCGCCGGATATCGCGCCCTCATGACGGCAGTCACAAACGAGTGATAACTTCGAAGGGCATTTCGCGCGTCCCGCACCGCCACCGCATCCGCGGCCACCGCACGCACCAGCCGTCCGGCTGAAGGGGGCAGGCAGACCGATGAGCCCGTTCGCAGGATCCGCCCGCAGTACCGGCGCATGGCAGCACATCCGGGTCACCAGAGAGGACGGCGTCGCCACCGTCACCCTCGCCCGCCCCGAGAAGCTCAATGCGCTCACCTTCGAGTCCTACGCCGACCTCCGCGACCTGCTCGCCGAACTCTCCCGGGAGCGCTCCGTGCGCGCCCTGGTCCTGGCCGGCGAGGGCCGCGGCTTCTGCTCGGGCGGTGACGTCGAGGAGATCATCGGCGTCACCCTCGGCATGGACACCGCCCAGCTCCTGGACTTCAACCGGATGACCGGGCAGGTCGTCCGGGCCATCCGGGAGTGCCCCTTCCCGGTCGTCGCGGCCGTCCACGGCGTGGCCGCCGGCGCCGGCGCGGTGCTCGCCCTGGCGGCCGACTTCCGGGTCGCCGACCCCTCCGCCCGCTTCGCCTTCCTCTTCACCCGGGTCGGCCTCTCCGGCGGCGACATGGGCGCGGCCTACCTGCTGCCCCGCGTCATCGGCCTCGGCCACGCCACCCGGGTGCTGATGCTCGGCGACCCGGTCCGTGCCCCGGAGGCCGAACGCCTCGGCCTGATCAGCGAGTTGGCCGAGGAGGGTCGCGCCGACGAGCGGGCCGCCGCGCTCGCCCGCCGGCTCGCCGACGGCCCGGCCCTGGCCCACGCCCAGACCAAGGCCCTGCTCACCGCCGAACTCGACATGCCGCTGGCCGCCGCCGTCGAACTCGACGCCAACACCCAGGCGCTGCTGATGAACAGCGCCGACTACGCCGAGTTCCACGCCGCCTTCACGGCGAAGCGGCCGCCCGAGTGGCAGGGCAAGTGAGCGCGCCCGCAGGCCCGGCGCAGCGGCCCCTGAAGGTCGCCGTCCTCGGCGGCGGCCCCGGCGGGCTCTACGCCGCGGCCCTGCTCAAACGCCTCGACCCGGACCGCGAGATCACCGTCTGGGAGCGCAACGCCCCCGACGACACCTTCGGCTTCGGCGTCGTCCTCTCCGACGAGACCCTCGGCGGCATCGAACACGCCGATCCGGTCGTCTACGGCGCGCTGCAGGCGGAGTTCGTGCGCTGGGACGACATCGACATCGTGCACCGCGGTCGCACCCTCACCTCCGGCGGCCACGGCTTCGCCGCCCTCGGCCGCCGCCGGCTGCTGGCCGTCCTCCACGACCGCTGCCGCGCGCTGGGCGTCCGGCTGGTCTTCCGCACCGAGGCCCCGCCGGCCGCCGAACTCGCCCGCGACCACGACCTGGTGATCGCCGCCGACGGCGTGCACAGCACCACCCGCACCGCGCACGCCGACGTCTTCCGCCCCCGGCTCACCACCCACCGCTGCCGCTACATCTGGCTCTCCGCCGACTTCGCCCTGGACGCCTTCCGCTTCGAGATCGCCGACACCGGCCACGGCGTCGCCCAGCTCCACGCCTATCCGTACGCCCACCCGGCGCCCGGCCGGTCAGGCGCACCCGACGGCGGCGCCAGCACCGTCATCGTCGAGATGCGCGAGGAGGTCTGGCGCGCCAACGGCCTGGACACCCTCGACGAGACCGCCTCGGCCGCCTGGTGCGCCGGG
Source organism: Streptomyces sp. MspMP-M5 (assembly GCF_000373585.1). Classification (GTDB taxonomy): domain Bacteria; phylum Actinomycetota; class Actinomycetes; order Streptomycetales; family Streptomycetaceae; genus Streptomyces. The sequence goes on along the minus strand of NZ_KB891854.1, from coordinate 431,258 downwards.
CTCTTCGCCGGCACCCTGCGCGGCCGCCCGCTGCGCACCAACAACTCCAGCTGGATCGCCTTCCGCACGGTCGTCAACGAGCGCTGGTCGCACGGCCGGATCGTGCTGCTCGGCGACGCCGCGCACACCGCCCACTTCTCCATCGGCTCCGGCACCAAACTCGCCGTCGAGGACGCCCTCGCCCTCGCCGCCTGCCTCCGCGAACAGCCCACCGTCCCGGACGCCCTCACCGCCTACGAGGCCGAGCGCCGCCCCGTCGTCGCCTCCACCCAGCGCGCCGCCCGCGCCAGCCTCGCGTGGTTCGAGGACCTGGCCACCTACACCCACCAGCCGCCGCACCAGTTCGCCTTCAACCTGCTCACCCGCAGCCGCCGCGTCACCCACGGCAACCTGCGGCTGCGCGACGCGGAGTTCACCGACGCGGTGGCCGCCGAGGCCGGTGTCCCCGACGGGACGCCGCCGATGTTCACCCCCTTCAGGATGCGCGGACTGACCCTGCGCAACCGGATCGTGGTCTCCCCGATGGACATGTACTCCGCCGCCGACGGCACCCCCGGCGACTTCCACCTCGTCCACCTCGGCTCGCGCGCGCTCGGCGGCGCCGGCCTGGTGATGACGGAGATGGTCTGCGTCAGCCCCGAGGGGCGGATCACCCCGGCCTGCAGCGGCCTGTATGCGCCCGGGCACGAACGGGCCTGGCGCCGCGTCACCGACTTCGTCCACACCCAGTCCCCCGGCACCGCCCTCGGCGTCCAGCTCGGCCACTCCGGCCGCAAGGGCTCCACCCGGCGCATGTGGGAGGGTATCGACCAGCCGCTCCCGGACGGCAACTGGCCGCTCGTCGCCCCTTCCGCGCTGCCCTACCGCCCGGGCGTCAACCAGATCCCGCACGCCTTGACCGCCGCCGAACTCACCGCCGTACGCGAGCAGTTCGCCGACTCCGCCGCCTCCGCCGCCCGCGCCGGCTTCGACCTCCTCGAACTCCACTGCGCGCACGGCTACCTGCTCTCCGGCTTCCTCTCCCCGCTCACCAACCACCGCACCGACGCCTACGGCGGCACCCTCGCCGGCCGGCTCCGCTTCCCTCTCGAAGTCTTCGACGCGGTCCGCGAACAATGGCCGGCGGACCGCCCGATGACCGTTCGGATCTCCGCCACCGACTGGGCGGAGGGCGGCACCACCCCGGACGACGCGGTGGCCATCGCGGCCGCCTTCGCCGAGCACGGCGCCGACGCCATCGACGTCTCCACCGGCCAGGTCGTGCCGCACGAACGCCCCGACTTCGGCCGCTCCTACCAGACCCCGTTCGCCGACCGGATCCGCAACACCCTCGGTATACCGGTCATCGCCGTCGGCGCCCTCTCCTCCTGGGACGACGTCAACTCCCTGATCCTGGCCGGCCGCGCGGACCTGTGCGCACTGGCCCGCCCCCACCTCTACGACCCGCACTGGACCCTGCACGCCGCCGCCGAACAGGGCTACACCGGCCCCGGCGCCCCCTGGCCGCTCCCTTACCAGGCCGGCAGCCGCACCCCGCCCACCGGCCGCACCGACGCCCCGAAACCCCGCCTCACCCTGAACTGACGGACGCCGCTGCCGACGGCCTCCGTGGTCGGTTTCCGTACCGCTTCCCTACAGCTTCCGTACGGCGCGCTCGACTTCGGGACGTACAGACGGGCGGAGTGCGGCCGGGCCACAGCCGGGCTACAGCCGCGCTGCGGGGCGGCTCACGGGGGGGCGTCCGTCTTCCGCTTCCCACGCGTCCACGCTCCGGAAGCGGACGACGGCTGGCGAAGACGGGCGGACGCGCGCCGCCGAGATGTTCCTGAACGAATATCGCCGGGGCGTCATGTAGGGCTGGTGTACGGGGAGTTATCGGGGAGTTGCGCGGGCGGCGCAAGCTTCGGGCGGGGTGCGGGCCGCCCTTTGCCGTGGGGTGGTCAGCCGGCCGGGACCTGGGCCGGTGCCGGGATGCCGGCGGTCGCGAAGCGGCCCGAGGCGGCCGGCAGCAGCCTCCACATTCCGGTGACCGCCTCCGTGTCCCACCAGGTCCGGTCGCCGCCGCCCAGGTGCAGCAGGCCCACCACGATCGACGTCAGCAGCTGGGCGGTGTAGCGGGGTTCGGCGTCCGAGGCGTGCCGGCCGGGGAGGCCGCCGCCGACCGGCTCGCCGGTGCCGCAGGTCACCGCCTTGTCGAGGAAGAGCGCGTACCAGCGCTGCTCCAGGGCGTGGATGTCCAGACCGGGCGCGGTCTCCGGGCGCAGTCGCAGTCCGGCGCGCAGCACCGCGTCCGACTGCACCCGGTCGAACAGCTCGACGGCGAAGTCGCGGACGGCGGCGGTCAGCGGCTCGGGAGAGCGCAGAAAGCCCTCCTCGATCTCGTTGAGGGAGGCCAGGGCGGCGTCCCGCACCGCGAGGGTCAGGTCGTCCTTGGACGTGAAGTGGAAGTAGAGGGCGCCCTTGCTGAGCCGGGCCCGCCGGCTGATCTCGACCATGCCCGCGGCGGGCACTCCCTTTTCCAGGAAGGTCTCTGCGGCCGAGCGGATGAGCGCCTGACGGCTCTGGATGGCGCGATGCTGCGTGGGCACGGTGTCCGTCCCGTCTCTCGTACGACTGCAACGTCTTCGCAGTCTACAGAGAAAACCAACCATGCGGTTCGCTATCGTGAGGCGAAATGGCCGGATCCACCCTGCCCTGTCGGGAAGTGATCGCTGGCCCCCCGGACCGAACCAGACCGTCGCGCAGCGGCCGAGGGCAGAGCCCGCTTGGGCTCCTCGGGGGCCGGTGCCATGCGTCAGGGAGGGGCTAAGGCACATTGACAAACAGCGCAGGCGGTTTTTAAATCTCCGAAGGCGGTAAACGGGACGATCCCTTCCGACGCCGCCGCTCCGACGGTCGCGCACCGCCCTTGGACAGCGGTGCGCCACGGCGAGACCGCCTCTGCCGCCACAGTCGTCGACCACAGGCCCGCCCGACCAGCTGAGCCCGTCCAGTCCCCGAGCCCCGCACCCACCGGAACCCGGAAAGGTCCCCACCCATGCGCGTATCAATGGAAGTCGGCGAACGTCCCGTGAGAGGTGCGCGGAGCGCCGGCGGCGAGGCGCTCAGGGCCGCCGTCTTCGATCTGGACGGCACTCTCGCCAACACCCTGCCCGCGATCAGCAAGCTGCTGGTCAAGGTGGCCAAGGAGCAGGGCTGTTCGGTGACCGCGCGGCAGGCGGCCGCGGCCATCGGCAAGCCCCCGGCCGCCGCGTTCGGACGCCTGCTGGGCCGGCCCGAGGACGACGGCCGGGTGCAGGCCGCCATCTCCCGCTACCGCGAGCTGTTCTCCTACGAGGTCCTGTGCCAGGGGCCGCAGCTGCTCTACCCGGGAGTGACGGCCGGGCTGTCCGCGCTGCGCGCGCACGGCGTCGAACTCGCCGTCGCCACCTCCAAGACCACCCGCAGCGCCGAGTCCCTGCTCGAGGTGATGGGCATCCGTGACCTGGTCGGCCCGGTCATCGGCCAGGACATGGTCCGGCGCGGCAAGCCGCACCCGGAGCTGGTGCTGCGCGCGGCCGGCCGGCTGGGGGTCCCGGCCTGGCAGAGCGCCTATGTCGGGGACACCGTGGGGGACATGCGGATGGCGGTGACCGCGCGCATGGAGCCGGTCGCGGTCACCTACGGCAGCGGCACCTTCGGTGAACTCGCCGCGGTGGCCGGGACGCGGATGTGCAGCTCCTTCAAGGACGTGGTGTCGGTGATCGCCGCCGCCCGGCCGCGGCCGTCGACCGCCGCCGGTCCGGTCGTCCGGCAGCGCCGGGCCGCCGCCGTCCCGGTGGGCGCACAGCAGCGGCGGCGACGCCTGCCATAGGGCACGGGTACGGGGAGTGCCCGCGGCCCAGGGGGAACACCGGGGCCGCGGGCCGGAGGCGATGGCGCGGGACGTACAAGGACGAGGCGGCGCCTCCCGCCCGGCGGAACGGGCCGGGAGCGGGGCGGGTCAGCCGGCGTCCCGGGTGCGGTGCGGCCCGGCCATCGCCTTGTGTACGTAGCGGGCACCGGCGTCCCGCAGCCGGGCGTGCAGCCGGGCGAACACCTCCGCCGCGCGGCCGCCGGGCCAGTCCTTTGGCAGCAGGTGCGGGGGCAGGGCGGGGTCCGCGTAGGGCAGGCGCCGCCAGGCGTCCAGGGCGAGCAGATAGTCGCGGTAGGCGGCCTCGGGGGGCAGCGTGCGGCGCCGGGTCCAGCGGGACAGGACCGGTTCGTGCACGGTCAGGAAGGCGCGGTGCCGCGCGGCCAGGGCGTCCAGGTCCCACCAGCGTGCCACGGCCTGCGCGGTGGGCGTGAAACCGGCGTGGTGGCCCGTGAACAGGTCCACGTAGTCGGCCAGTTCCAGCCGTTCCAGGGTGTGCCGGGTCTCCTCGTAGAGGTGCGCGGGGGCGATCCACACTCCGGGGGCCGCGGTGCCGAAGCCCAGCCGGGTCAGCCGGGAGCGCAGCAGATGGCGCTTGTGCCGCTCCTCCTCGGGGACGGAGAAGACGGCCAGTACCCATCCTTCCGGCCGGCTCGCGGGCCGGCCGAATATCCGGCGGTCGCCGTCGGCCAGCAGCTGGTGCCCCGCGTCGGAGAGCCCGTACGCGGCGGCGCCGGCGGGGGTGCGCTCCGGGACCAGCAGTCCGCGGCGCTTGAGCCGGGAGACCGCCGAGCGCACCGACGGCGGATCCACGCCGAGGACGCCGAGCAGCCGGATCAGCGCGGCCACCGGCACCGGGCCGGGCACACCACCCGAGGTCTCCGCTCCGCCGCGTCCGTAGGCCCCGTAGAGGGTGACGATCAGGGACCGCGGGGTGGCCTGGGCTTGCTCGTCGTTCACCGGTTCACTCTAGTTCCCGCTCGCGCAGCCGGAAGCGCTGGAGCTTGCCGGTCGGGGTGCGCGGCAGGACGGTGTGGAAGACCACCTCGCGCGGGCATTTGTAGGGCGCGATCCGGGACTTGACGAAGTCGCGCAGCGCCGCGACGGTCTGCTCGCCGGTGGGCACGCCGTCCCGCAGCACCACATGGGCGACGACGACCTCGCCGCGGTCCGCGTCGGGCCGGCCGACCACCGCCGCCTCGGTGACGTCCGGGTGCCGCAGCAGGGCGTCCTCCACCTCGGGACCGGCGATGTTGTACCCGGCCGAGATGATCATGTCGTCCGCGCGGGCCACGTAGCGGAAGTAGCCGTCCTGGTCCCGGACATAGGTGTCGCCGGTGAGGTTCCAGCCGTCGCGGACGTAGGCGGTCTGCCGGTCGTCGGCGAGGTAGCGGCAGCCGGTCGGGCCGCGGACCGCGAGCAGCCCCGGTGTGCCGTCCGGCACCGGCCTGCCGGCCGGGTCCACCACCCGCGCCTCGTAGCCGGGCACCGGCAGCCCCGTCGTCCCCGGCCGTATGGCGTCGTCGGCGGCGGACAGGAAGATGTGCAGCAGTTCGGTGGCGCCGATCCCGTTGATGATCCGCAGGCCGGTCGCCGCGTGCCAGGAACGCCAGGTGGCGGCGGGCAGGTTCTCGCCGGCCGAGACGCAGCGGCGCAGCGAGGACAGGTCGTGGCCGTCGAGCTCGGCCAGCATCGCCCGGTAGGCGGTCGGCGCGGTGAACAGCACCGAGATCCGGTGGGTCGCGACGTCGTGCAGCAGTCGCCGGGGCCCGCCCCAGTCGGCCAGGTACGCCGAGGCCCCGGCCCGCAGCGGGAAGACCACCAATCCGCCCAGCCCGAAGGTGAAACCGAGCGGCGGGCTGCCGGCGAACACGTCGTCCGGGCGCGGCCGCAGCACCTGCGCCGAGAAGGTGTCCGCGACGGCCAGCACATCGCGGTGGAAGTGCAGGCACCCCTTGGGGCGGCCGGTGGTGCCCGAGGTGAAGGCGATCAGCGCGACGTCGTCGGAGGCGGTCGGCACCGCCGGGTACGGTGCGCCGCCGGGCCGTGCGCGGCGCGTCAGGTCCTCCGGGCCGTCGCCCCCGTACGTCGTGATCCGCAGCGCCGGGACCTCGGCCCGGACCAGGTCGCCGACCGCTCCGGCGTCGCACAGCGCGTGCCGGACCCGGGCGATCCGGCAGATCGTGGCGAGTTCGTCCGGCCGGTGCGCCGCCAGGACCGTCACCGCCACCGCGCCGGCCTTCATGACGGCGAGCCAGCAGGCCGCCAGCCAGGGCGTGGTGGGGCCGCGGAGCAGTACGCGGTTGCCCGGGACGAGGCCCAGCGGGCCGGTGAGGACATGCGCGATGGCGTCGACCCGCGCCCGCAGCTCCTCGTAGGACCACACCCGGCCGTGGGCGTCACGGACCGCGGGCCGGTCCCCGCCCAGCCGGGCGATGGTCGCGTCGAGGAGTTCCGCGCCGCAGTTCAGCCGGTCGGGATAGCCCAGGTCGGTGAGGTGCGGCCACTGCTCGGGCGGGGGCAGCCGGTCGCGGGTGAAGGTGTCGGTGTGGGCCGAGGACCGTAGCTCCATGCGGGGTGCGCCCCCTTGCGCCGGGTGGCCGCCGGGCGGCCGGGGAGGGGTGGAGGTGTGGGGGAGAGGACCGGGAGGACTGCCGTACGGATGCTCGTCAGCGTAACGTCTTCGTGACGGCAGTCAACAGACCGCGATAACCGGTCGCCGGGCCGCCGTCGCGTCCGGTACCGCTACCAGGGAGCCGCCTCGTGACCGCATTCGCACTGGGACCGGAGCAACAGGAGTGGTGCGCCTGGCTGCGCGCCCGCACGGCCGAACGGCTGCGCCCCCTGGCGGAGAAGGGGGAACCGGGCCGGGTCAACCGCCCGCTGGTCGCCGCCCTCGGCGAACTCGGCCTGCTGGACCGGCTCTTCCCCGACGGCGGCAGCCCGCGAGCGCTGGACCTGTGCCTGCTGCGGGAGTCGCTGGCCCAGGAGTGCACGGAGGCGGAGACCGCCCTGGCACTCCAAGGACTGGGGGCCGGCCCGGTCGTCCAGTCCGGGACGGACGCCCAACGGGCCCGCTGGCTGCCGGAGGTGACGGCAGGCCGGGCGGTGGCGGCCTTCGCGCTGAGCGAGCCGGGCGCCGGCTCGGACGCCGCGGCACTCGCTCTGGCCGCCGCCCCCGACGGCCCCGGCCGCTGGCGGCTGTCCGGCGAGAAGTGCTGGATCTCCAACGCCCCCGAGGCCGACTTCGCCACCGTCTTCGCCCGCACCGGCGGCGCCGACGGGGCCCACGGCATCACCGCCTTCCTCGTCCCCGCCGACCGCCCGGGGCTGGCCGGCGAACCGCTGGCCATGCTCAGCCCGCACCCCATCGGCACCCTGGTCTTCGACGGCACACCGGTGACCGCGGACGACGTGCTCGGGGAGGTGGGCGGCGGCTTCGGCGTGGCGATGCGCACCCTGAACCTCTTCCGGCCCAGCGTCGGCGCGTTCGCGGTCGGCATGGCGCAGGCCGCTCTGGACGCCGCGCTGGCGCACGCCGGCTCCCGCACCGCGTTCGGCGGACCGCTGAAGGATCTCCAGTCCGTCGGCCACCAACTGGCCGAGATGGCCACCCGTATCGAGGCCGCCCGGCTCCTGGTGTACGCGGCCGCGGCCGCCTACGACCGCGGCGCCCCGGACGTCGCCCGCCGCTCGGCGATGGCCAAGCTCCTGGCCACCGAGACCGCGCAGGACGTCGTCGACGCCGCCGTCCAGATCCACGGCGCCCGCGCGCTGCGCCGCGGCCACCTCCTGGAGCACCTCTACCGCGAGGTCCGCGCCCCGCGCATCTACGAGGGCGCCACGGAGGTCCAACGGTCCCTGATCGCCAAGGAGTTGTACCGCGAGGCGGGGCGCCGGCCGGCGGGGGCCGGCGGCTGACGGGCGCCGCGCGGGGCGTCCGCACGGGGCGAGCGCGCGGCGGGCCGCGGCGTCACCGTTCGCAGGCGGTGCCGTCCTCCCAGGGCGGGCCCGCCGCCTCGCCGCCGCGCAGTTCGACGCAGCACGAGCCGGGCCGCGGCGCCTGCACGGCCACGGTCCGGTCGCTGCCCAGGCCGCGCAGATAGCCGGCCAGGAACGCCTGGTTGACACCGCAGACGAGCTGCGGGGCCTCGGCGGCCAGCGGATGGAACGGGCAGTTCCGCAGCCGCAGCACGGTGGGGGCGGTGCGCTCCGGCTCGAACCCGAACTCCTCCAGCGTCTCCGCGGCCAGGCTCAGTCCGCGCTCGGCCCCCAGTCGCCCGGGGCGGACCCGCGCGCGGTCGGCGGCGCCCAGCGCCTCGCCGTGCTCGCGGGCGACCCGGAGCGCGGCCTCGCGGGCCGACTCGCCGTCCGCCGGGGCCGTGACGGCCTCGGTGAGGAAGCCGGCCAGGATCTCGTAGCGGCGCTCGGGGATGCTCACCGCGATGGCCTCGGTCGCCAGCTCGTACACCTTGGGCCGGCGGCCGACCTTGCGGATGCCGGCGGCGGATGCGTAGTGGGTGTGCAGCAGCCCCGCCGCCACCAGCTTGTCGAGGTGGAAGGCGGCCAGTTTGCGGGAGATCCCCAGGCTGTCGGCCACCTCCTCGCGGGTGACCGGCCGCCGGGCCCGCCGCGCGAACTGGAACATGCGGCGGCGGAGGTCGTCACCGAGGACGGCCAGCGAGGTCAGCGAGGCGGCATCCAGTCCCACACCCGCCACTGTAGTGCCCCTATCACCCATTTTTCTGCGTCAAATACGCACTTCCACGTATTCGACCCTGTTTGCTTGACCCTGCGGAGGAATAAGTCCAACAATGATGGGAGAAACAGTCGATGGGCCGACGGCGAGTCAGGTCGGTTCCCCCGCCGTCCGCCGTTCTCCCCGTCGCCCTCGCGTACGTGCGCCGCTGACCGCCATCGCGCAGGTGGTGGCAGCTGCCCCGGGTGCCGCGCAGCCGTCCCGACGGCAGCCGGACGGTCCTTGCGGCGACCCACTGGCAACCGTCCTCCGTCCCCCTCCGGAGCACGAGATGAAGACCGCCGATCGGCCGTCCCCGCCCGCGGAGCGCACGGCGCAGCACCCCGCCGGACCCTGGTCCTCCGCGGGCGACTGGGGACTTCTGCTTCTCCGACTCACCTTCGGCCTGGTCATGGCCGCGCACGGCGCCCAGAAGCTTTTCGGGATCTTCGGCGGCCAGGGCCTGGCGGCCACCGGCAAGGGCTTCGAGGCCCTCGGCTACCACCCGGGCAATGTCTTCGCCGTGATCTGCGGCCTCTCCGAGGGCCTCGGCGGCCTGGGCCTAGCGCTGGGGTTCCTCACCCCGCTCGCCGCGGCGGCCCTGGTCGGCGTGATGATCAACGCCATGGCCACCGTCACCGGCGCCCACGGGCTGTGGGAGACCCAGGGCGGCGTGGAGTACAGCCTCGGCATCACCGTCGCGGCCCTCGCCGTCGCCGCCCTCGGCCCCGGCCGCCTCGCCGTCGACCGCTTCTTCCCCTGGGGCCGGGGCGGCTGGGTCTCCGTCGCCGTCGCCCTGGGGCTCGGCGGCATAGGAGCCGCGATCACCCTGAGCCTCTGATCCCGCCCCACGGCCCCCACCGCACCCCACTCCGGAGGTCCCCTCCACGCCCCGGAGGGGGTGCGGTGGTGCGCGTGCCGATCGGGACGGCGTGGCTCCCGGCCGCGGTCGCCACGTCCCCATGGGTCGTCCACCGCCCGGAGGGCAGGGAAACAAGCAGACGCTGGAGAGTTGTCCAGTCCCTGCCCCTTGCCGGATTTCTCGCCGGGGCTGGTCTGGTCCTCGCCCGCCCTGAGCGTTCACGGATCACCGTTCACTCCACACGGATGCCTGGGTTGCTCACTTCTGTGGCTCGCGGGCTGCCGCCACGATCCTCTCCAGGGCCGAGGCGTGCTGCTGAAGTGCCTGCCGCCCGTGTGCGGTGAGCCGGAGGTGGGTGTGGCGTCCCGTGCGGTTCCGTGTTTTGCGTACCTCGACGTAGCCGGCGTCCGTCAGTGCCGCGATCTGTTTGGACAGGGCCGAGTCGCTGGTGCTCACGGCATCGCGCACGAAGCCGAACTCCACCCAGTCGGCGGGAGCCAGCAGTGCGACGACCGACAGCCGGGCCGGTACGTGCAGGAATTCATCGAAGTCCGGGTCCATCGGCCTGCTCGCCCCCTCTGGAGAGGATCTTCATGACGATCGGGCGGGTCGTGTACGTGGCCACCAGCGTTGCCAGGGCGGCGACGGCTGCGGCGGGTACGGAGGGGACCGGCAGGTCGAGCAGCCGGGCGAGGATCGATGCCGCGATGAAGACCGTGAGAGCAACTGCCACCACCGACACCGCGAAAAGCGTTCCCGCGGCGGAGCGCTTCTGGTGCACGCGGGTCCGGCGGTACTGCACGGCCAGTCCGGCCGCGATCAGGACGCCTCCTGCCAGCTGGGCGAGGAGGCTCCAGGGCCTCGGCAGGTCGATGGACGATCCCGTGGCGAACACGGTGAGTGCCGCGGTGAGCCCGTAGCTGGTGGAGGCGTGGCGCGCGTATTCGTCACGTGTCTGCGCTTGGCGTTGGTGTATGGCGTCGAGCGCGGTCTGGGCGTCGTAAGGGGTCATGAGCGTTCCTGGTCATCCGTTCATCCGGGTGCTTTCCTCGCAGGAAAGTACCACCTTCTTTCCCTACGGGAAAGAAGGTGGCTGTGCAGGCGTCCCTGTGTGGTGCCGCCGCCGACGGCGGGTGGATCGCTCAGGCGAAGCGACGAGCCAGGAACCGCTGTAACCTCAGCCCGCGTCACGGTTCGCCTGGGAGGGCCCGAGATCTCCGGTGAGCGGGCGGGCACGTCCGGTGCCGGTGTCGATGAGGATCTTTTCGGCCTGATCAGGGTTGTCGGCCCGGACGGCTCTGGCCATCGCGGCCCGTGCCGCCTCGGGCGTTGCGTGGGGTGGGACCACGAGCAGGGTGAAGTAGTCGTGATCGCCACGGGTGATCAGGACGGTGTCGTCACTGACCGGGTACGAGTCGATGTGCACGACCCGCTCGTCGATGACCAGCCGTGTCGGCAGTCCTTCCCAGGCATCGGCGTCCAGACCGATGCGCGTGACCGGGCCGAGATGCTCGGTCAGTGCCGTGATCAGGCCGGGAAGCTCGGCGCTGATGTCGCGGGAGCGGGGCCACCACGCTCCGTCGAGAATCCCCTCACGGACATGCGTCGTCTGCAGTCGGACGAGCGCCGTCCCGGCTTTCACGGACTGGTGGATGGCGTCCGGCAGCTCGGCGCCGTACGGGACATCGGAATCCGCCATGGTGAGCGCCGCCCGTCTGCGGGAGGCCGGTACGTCTGCTGACGGTCGTGTGAGGACCGCGTGGCTGTGCCGGCCGTCGTTTTCTTCTCCACCGTACTCCGCACACGGGCAGCGACGGGCCGGTGTCGGGAGCTGACAGCGCAGGCCGGGTGACTGCGCTCCTCTAGCTGGACTGCGCTCCTAGCCGGCCGGTCGGCGTTCACCTCTCCGGCCATCGCCGGTCCCTTGCCGGCATGGTGCAGGCACGGTGCCCGCGGTGGCGCGAGCCATACACGGGCGGACGTTCTCAGGAACCCGCTTGAAGGGTGTGCGCACATGAACTCCCGGCACGGCGGTGATCGATGAAGAGCAGCGTGCAGCGGTTGTCGGATCAGCCTGACCCATTGCTCCGCAGGCGGCATGTCACGCGAGAAAGCCGTGAGCGATCTATCGTCGAGGTATGAGCGTGTTCATCAAGCTGGTGGAGAACCGGCCCCCCAAGGAATACGCGGAGCTGGCGGCGGCGGATATCTCCTACGACGACATCACCGACGGTGAGTCGCCCGCGGCGTACGAGTACGACCTGCTTCCGGGTGGCGCATTGCGGATCCTCAAGGTGACCAAGGGCGAAGCCGCTGTCGTCGATTCGATCTACGCTCCGGGACTCTGGTTCCGCGTCCACGGGCAGTGGCACGGTAACGCGGAGTAGCGCGCACCTTGCCGGTGGCCGGGGTTCCCGGCTGGGGAGCCCGGTCACTGGTGCTTCAGTTCCGAGCGCAATGTTCGCCCCGCGTCGCGTCGGTCTGTGGAACTCGTCGAAACGGCCCCGGTGGTTTCGGCGGGGCCGTTTCGACGTTCACACCGAGCGTGCCGGTGGGGTCGCGCGGGGGCCGTGGCCGCCCTCGGAGTCCCAGACCGCTTCTCGGGCCTGGTCGGCTTCTGTCACGAGCCGTTGGAACTTGGCCCTCTCCAGCAGCTCACTCGCCGTGTGGCTGCGCAGCGGACCGGTAGCCGCGGTCATGAGCCAGGCGGCGATGGCCGGATCCGTCTGCGGCGGAATCACCAGCAGGTCCCAGCGGCCGACGGTGTAGGAGAGCAGCATCAGCTTGTGGGGATCTTGCTCGGCCGTGAACCAGCCGACGCTCACCACGTGCCCGTCAACGGGTACCTTCCGTGGGATCACCGGCCAGAGGGTCGGGTTCACCGTGACATGGGTGATGCGCCCCCACCGGGGATCCAGCACCGCTGTCAACGCGGGAAGTTCCGCCGTCAGGTCGCGGGAGCGGGGCCACCAGGCGCCGTCCAGAAGAGCACCAGGGGTGTCGGTCGAGGCGAGTGCGAGGCGCAGCGGCAGCGAAAAGGTCCGCTTCTCGACCGCCGGCGTATACAGAGTGGTCGCGGTCATGATGCGGACCTGTCCCCGGGCCGGTCTACACCGGCCCGGCGTTGTGAATCGCCGAGAACGACAGGAACTCAGAGACTCCTGTGCGAAATGTCCTCGGTAATTTGAGGGTACTCCGGGATGCAGCCGCCGGACGGTTTCGGGGTGACGGATATCAAGGAGTTTCGGCGATGCCCCGCGCTCAGGGGCTCCCGGTCGCGGGCGTGGGAGAAATGCGCTGCGGCCGGGCTGCTCTGTCCCTCCGGGGAGGGGCTCTGCCTGTTGGTAGAGGTGGGTCGTCCGTAAGGCGCAGGGGATCGCCGTACGGAGCCGTCGATAATCGACGTCATGTCGTCCAGCGCACCACCAGCCATCGAGAAACGCCTGGCCCGCGGTCCCTTCGCGGGGCCCGATGAGCGGGGGTGGCAGCTGTGGCGGGCGGGGGGTGAGGCGGTTCTGGCGGGGGCCGTGGTGCTGCTCACCTATGTGGGCGAGTCGTGGATCGAGGCCAGGTTGGCGGGTCGGGTCCCGGCTCTGGCCGTCATCGGCATTGCGTTGGTGCTGGTGCGGCGCCGTTGTGCGGTGGCCAGTCTGGTCGGGCTTGCGGCGCTGTCGGGGGTGGCGCCTGCGGCGGCGTTGCTGACCGCGGTGGCGGCCTACACCGTGGCCCGGCAGCGGGAGACGCCACGGCGGCGGGTGGGGTTGCTGCTCGGGGCGGCCGGTGCGGCGATGGTGACGTGTGCGGTGTCCGCGCCCCTGCTGGAGGTGGGCAGTTGGGTGTTCGGTCTGGCGCTGGGTGCGGTGCTCGCGGTGACGACGGTCGTGGTGCCCGGGCTGGTGGGCACTGCCGCGGGGCAGCAGGACCGGCTGTTGCGGGCGTTGCGGGAGCGTACGGCTGCCGCGGAGGAGGCGCGGCGGCTGGCGGACAGCGAGGCGCGGGTGCGCGAGCGGTCGCGGATCGCCGCGGAGATGCACGATCTGGTCGGGCACCGGCTGAGCGTGGTCTCGCTGTACTCGGACGGGCTGGAGCTGGCGCTGCGCAAAGAGGCGCCCGGGCTGCGGGACGAGGCCGCCGTGGTGGGCGGTGCCGCCCGTGAGGCGATGCGGGAGTTGCGCGAGGTGCTGGGGGTCCTGGGCCCGGTGGGGCAGGACACCGGCGCTGAGGCGCTGACGGACGCGACGGGTACGCGTGCGGACATCGAGGGGCTGATCGAGGAGTCGCGCGGTGGCGGCATCCCTGTTGAGCTGCACTGGGAGGGGAGCGATCTCGATGCGCGGCCGGCCCGGGTGCGGCGGGCGGTGCACCGCGTGGTGCGCGAGGCGCTGACCAACGTCCACCGGTACGCGGTCGGAGCCCATGTGACCGTTTCCGTCCGCCACGCCGCCGAGCGGGTGGAGGTGCGGGTGCGCAACGGCGTGCCCCCGGTGCCGCCGGCCGCCGTGACCGGGCTCGGTACCGGGCGGGGGCTGATCGGGCTCCGGGAGCGGGTGGCGTTGCTCGGCGGTGAGCTGGAGGCGGGGCGGACGCCTGGTGGTGGCTTCGCCGTGACCGCCGATCTCCCTGCCGAGCCCGGGCCCGGTGCGGAGCCGTCGGCGGCCGAGCCGCATGAGGAGGGGCCGGGCCCCGCTGTCGAGGAGTCCGGCCGCGGGCTGACCGCCTTCCAGCGGCGCCTCGGTGGTGCCGTCGTCGGGCTGGTCGGCCTGGCGGGGGTGGGCGTGATGATGCTGTTCGGGATCGTTCTGGTGCACGATGCGCAGCTCGGTGCCCATCATCGGAGCCACGAAAAGCCACGGGTGGGGATGTCGCGGGAGCGGGTGGAGCGGGCCGTGTCCTTCGACTCCGACACGGTGCGCGCGGCCGCCGCCGGGCGCGAGCCGGCGCGGCCGCCGTCCGCCACGGACTGCCTGTATCCATACGTGGAAGAGGGGGCCAAGGACGGGCGGCTGGAGATCGTCCGCTACTGCTTCCGGTCCGACGTTTTGATCGCGATCGACCGTTTCACGGTTCCGGTGGTGACCGAGAAGGCGACCGAACCGACCCGTGGGAGAGGGACACATGACTGATCAGGCCAACTCGGCTGGCTCGGGGGCGGGTTCCGCGATCCGGGTGCTGCTCGCTGACGACGAGGAGATGATCCGGCACGGTATCCGGCTGATCCTCCGGCACGTCGACGGTATCGAGGTGGTGGGCGAGGCGGTCAACGGCGCCGAGGCCGTCCGGCTCGCGGCTGAGCACCGGCCCGATGTGGTGCTCCTCGACATCCGTATGCCCGTCCTCGACGGGCTCGCGGCCATCGAACCGCTGGTCGCCCTCGACCCCGGCCCGCAGGTGGTCATGCTCACCACCTTCGGCGACGACGAGAACGTCACCCGGGCCCTGCGGGCGGGTGCCACCGGCTTCCTGCTGAAGGACGAGGGTTCGCAGGAGCTGATCCGCGCGGTGCGGGCGGCGGCCGCAGGAGATGCGGTGCTCTCGCCCGGTGTCACCGGGACCGTCATCCGACGGATGCTGAGCGGCGGCGGGGCCGGGGCCGCCGCCCCGGAGAGCCGGGTGGCCGGGCTGACCGGCCGGGAGCGGGAGGTACTGGTCATGCTGGGGGAGGGGATCTCGAACCCGGAGATCGGCAGGCGGCTCGGCATCGGTGTGGGGACGGTCAAGAGCCACGTGAGGTCGATCCTGGAGAAGACGGGGTGCGGCAGCCGGGTGCAGGCGGGGATGCTGGCCCACCAGGCCGGGCTCATGGGCTGACGCACCTGGCTTGGGCCGCCCGCTCTGCCGTCGGGAAGGACAGGCGGCTCTGTCTGTTGGTAGAGGGGGCGTGGTCCGTGAGGGCGACGCGGCAGCGGCGGGTCTGCCCTGTTGACAGGCGGCGTATTCGCGACCTGAGGGCGACGGAATCGGGGGTGTGCCGCGGCCACGATGGTCGGGAGTTTCGCACCCCTTCCAGGAGCACCTATGCCGCAGCATGCCACTGCCACAACTCGCCTCCACGCGCCCTCCGTTGCCGCTCGCGCGACGGGGCTGACCAAGGTCTACGGCGAGGGCGAGACCCGTGTCGTCGCCCTCGACGCGGTGACGGTGGAGTTCGGGCGCGGCCGGTTCACCGCGATCATGGGCCCGTCCGGTTCCGGCAAGTCGACGCTGATGCACTGCATGGCGGGCCTCGACGTCTTCTCCGGCGGCTCGGCCCGGATCGGTGACACCGAGCTGTCCGGGCTGAAGGACCGTCAGCTGACCAGGCTGCGGCGGGAGAAGATCGGTTTCGTCTTCCAGTCGTTCAACCTGCTGCCCACGCTGGATGCCCTGGAGAACATCACGCTGCCGCTGGACATCGCCGGCCGGAAGCCCGACCAGGAGTGGCTGGAGCTGATCGTGGGGACGGTCGGCCTGGCCGGGCGGCTGCGGCACCGTCCCTCGCAGCTGTCCGGTGGCCAGCAGCAGCGGGTTGCCGTGGCCCGTGCACTGGCGGGGCGCCCGGAGATCATCTTCGCGGACGAGCCGACCGGCAACCTCGACTCCCGCTCCGGCGCGGAGGTCCTGGGCTTTCTGCGGGACTCCGTACGGGAGTTGGGGCAGACGGTGGTGATGGTCACCCACGACCCGGTGGCCGCTTCCTACGCGGACCGGGTGGTCTTCCTCGCCGACGGACGCGTCACCGACGAGCTGCTCGCCCCCACCCCCGAGACCGTGCTGGACCGGATGCGGCTCTTCGACACCAAGGGACGGACGAGCTGACGCGGCCCGCGGCCGCACACCGCCCCGTATCCGGGATTGCCCGCGCCTCCTCCCGCATCCGCGCCCTGTCACCTCGCACCCAGGACTGAACCGACCACCATGCTGCGTACCGCCCTGCGCAACGTCCTTGCGCACAAAGCCCGATTGATCATGACCGCGCTCGCGGTCCTGCTCGGCGTCGCCTTCGTCTCCGGCACCCTCGTCTTCGCCGACACCATGGCGAACGCCTTCCGCAGTGCCTCGGCCCAGAGCCTCAAGGGCGTGGCCGTTTCCGTGCGGGCGGACGACGCCACCGCCACCGACACGGCTGCCCCTGACCCGGCAGACGGTCAGGACGGCACGCCGGCCACCGCCCTCGATGCCGCGCTGGCGCGGAAGATCCGCGCGCTGCCCGGCGTCAGGGAAGTGCGCCCCCTCGTCCATGGCCGGGCCACCTTGGCCGGTAAGGGCGGCCTCCCGGTCAACGCCGACGCCAACGGGCAGAACCTGGCCACCAACTACCTGCCCGGCAAGGACGGCAGGGACAGCCACTACCCGATCAAGGAAGGTCGCGGCCCCGCCGCCGCGGGCGAGCTGGCCCTCGATGCCGGCACCGCGGCGAAGGCCGGCTACCGGATCGGCGACACCGTCCGTTTCGCCACCGACGGCCCTGCCCTGGCCAAGAAGCTGGTCGGCATCGTCTCCACCGACGACCCCCAGGTCACTGCCGGCGGCACCCTGACGCTCTTCGACACCGGGACCGCACAGAAGCTGTTCCACCGCTCCGGCCGCTTCGACGAGATCGCGGTCGCGGCCCGCCCGGGGACCGACGAGTACACGCTGACCGACCAGGTCCAGGCGCTGCTCCCGAAGGAGGGCGCCAGCGCCACCAGCGGCACCCAACTGGCCGCCGAGCAGTCCGCCCAGATCGCCGAGAACACCGGATACTTGACGAAGACGCTGCTGGTCTTCGCCGGCGTCGCGCTGTTCGTCGGCGTGTTCCTGATCGCCAACACCTTCACCATGCTCATCGCCCAGCGCAGCCGGGAGATCGCGCTGCTGCGGGCGGTGGGCGCCTCGCGCCGCCAGGTCGTCCGCTCCGTCCTCATCGAGGCCGCCCTGCTCGGCCTGGTGTCCTCCGTCGGCGGATTCGCGCTCGGCCTCGGCATCGCCACGGCCATGCACCCGCTGCTCAACTCGACGGGTGCCGGGCTGCCCGACGGGCCGCTGGTCATCACGCCCGCGGCTCCGCTGGCCGCGCTCGCGGTGGGCGTCGTCATCACCGTTCTGGCGGCCTGGCTGCCCTCCCGCAGGGCTGCGAAGATCGCCCCCGTGGCGGCGCTCAGCAGTGTCGACCAGGCCCCGCCCGCCCGCGCCCTGCGGCTCCGCAACGTGCTCGGCACGCTGCTCACCGGGGCCGGAGTGCTGGTGATGCTCTACGTCTCCACACTCAAGGGCACCAAGGAGTCGAACCTGTCGGCCGCGATGCTCGGCGGCGCACTGACCCTTCTCGGCGTGATCGTGCTGGCCCCGCTGCTCTCCCGACCGTTGATCGCACTGGCCGGCAAGGCCGCCACCCGCTTCTTCGGCGTGGGCGGCAGGCTGGCCAAGGAGAACGCGCTGCGCAACCCGCGCCGCACCGCCGCCACCGCCTCCGCCCTGATGATCGGGCTCGCCCTGATCACCGGCCTGACCGTCGGTGCCCACTCCGCCCAGCACGCCATGGCCGAGGAGGCCACCCACGGCCTGACCGCCGACTACAAGGTCAACTACAACAGCGCCCGCGGACTCGACACGGACGCCGTCGGCAAGATCGCCCGGGTGCCCGGGGTCGCCGCGGCCGCCCCCGTCACCATGGCGCAGCTCGACACCCAAGGCCAGTCGGCCGTCATCACCGGCACCGACCCCGACGCGTTCGGCAAGGTCGCACAACTCGACTTCCGCGCCGGCTCGCTGCACGACATCGGCCCCGGGAGGATCGCGGTCTCCGACCAGTTCGCCAAGCGAGCCGGCCTCCAGGCCGGCGCCACCCTCGACGCCCAGATGGGCGGCGCCATGGACGGCGGCAAGGCCGCGAAGCGGAAGCTGACGGTCGTCGGCGTCTACACCAAGACCGCCGCCGTCGACGATGCCCTGGGCACGCGCGCCGACGTGCTCCCGTACTCCGTGACGAAGCAGTTCGACAACCTGCTGGTCAAGGCCGAGCCCGGCAGGGCCGCCGGCCTGGAGCGCGCGATCCGCGCCGCGCTCGGCGACAGTCCGCTGCTGAAGGTCCGGACCCAGGAGCAACTCGTCAAGGACAACAACGAGAAGGTCACCACGGTCCTCAGCATGACGTACGGGCTGCTCGGCATGGCCGTCGTCATCGCGATCCTCGGCGTCGTCAACACCCTGGCCATGTCGGTCGTCGAACGCACCCGGGAGATCGGGATGCTGCGCGCCATCGGCCTCGACCGCGCCGGCATCCGGCAGATGGTCCGGCTGGAGTCGGTGGTCATCTCACTGTTCGGCGCGATCCTCGGCATCGGCACCGGCATCTTCCTGGCCTGGGCCGCAGGCGGCCTGACCACGACCTCGATGCACGACTACGAGACCGTCCTGCCATGGGGAAGGCTCGGCGCCTTCCTGGTCCTGGCATGGATGATCGGCGTCCTGGCCGCCATCTGGCCGGCCCACCGAGCCGCCCGTCTGAACATGCTGCGCTCGATCCAGGCGAGTTGACCAAGAGCGGCACCCGCCGACGGAATCCCCCGAAGCCCCCTGAATGCGGCACGGCCGACCAGCGGCCGACGCCGGAGCAGTTCCCGCAAGTTCCCGACAAGTCAAGGAGATTCACGTGTCCACACTGTGCACCACCCCTGCTCGTCGAGGCCCACGGAAGGGCAGCCTGGTGGCGGGTGCCCTCGCCACCGCCTTCCTCACCGGCATCTCCCTGATCGGCTCCCCCACCCAGGCACATGCCGAGGACGGCAACACCTTCCTCAGGACCGAACAGGACGTCATCAACTTCCTCAACCAGAGCCAGAACCGCCTGAACCAGTCGGAAGCCATCAAGGGCTACCCGGCCCAGGGGCAGGACTCGCAGGAGGTCAAGCTCGCAGACGTCGAGAAGGTCTACCCGCACGACCAGGCGCTCGCGGACGTCCCGTCCCAGCTGGGAAGCGGGTTCAACCTCGCATCGGGCGTCACCACCGAAGGCCCCGACATCCGCAGCAGCAGTAGCAGCGACAAGGAGCCCTGGCTGGACAACTGGGACGCCAAGTCCATGTGCGGCCAGCCCAGCCACAACCCCGGCGGCGAGCCGATGCCCTGCGGCTTCGTCGGCCGCCTTGAGACGCCGTACCCGAGGATGCAGAGCTCGGACGCGCAGATGGGCAAGCAGGACTTCTCCTACAAGACCTCGGCCATGGTCGGCCAGGACACCAGCAAGACCCAGGGCTGGTCCATCGGCGGAAACGTCACCTCACACCTGGACATAACCGCCGGACCGGTCAGCGGCGGGACCGGCAGGGAGATCAACTTCAGCTACAGCCAGTCGACCACCACCACCAACAAATGGACGAACACGGTGGACCAGGACCGCAAGGTCTCCATCCCGGACGGCGTACTGGGGCGGATCGAGTCACGCGCCAACGCCGGTGAGTACCTCGGGTACATCGTCTACAAGCTCGACTTCACCAACGGCAACGGCGAGCGGAAACAAAAAATGGTCCTCATCCCCGCCCGCGTCATGATCCAGGCACCCGGCAGTGCGACTCCGCTGTCGTGGATCAAGCGCCAGGACAACTAGCGGCACACCTCCCCATGTCACGGTCGTCGTAGAGCCGGCGGGCGAGCGCGGCCGGTGATGCGCTGGGCGTGATCAGGCGATCGCGTACGGGGCCGGGCAGGGTCTTCCTGTCTGGCCCCGCAGTTGTGGCGTCGGTGAACTGGCCAGGGCGTGGCTGGTGGCGGCGCCGGGCGCAGCCGCTTCATTGCAGGTCAGAAGGGGTGCGACGGTGCCGGTATGGCAGATGTCGCGGAAGAGACCAGGCGACCCTCCCCTGCGACTTCGCTGCCGAGCCAG
This sequence comes from Streptomyces sp. MspMP-M5, assembly GCF_000373585.1. Taxonomy (GTDB): domain Bacteria; phylum Actinomycetota; class Actinomycetes; order Streptomycetales; family Streptomycetaceae; genus Streptomyces. The sequence goes on along the minus strand of NZ_KB891854.1, from coordinate 410,926 downwards.
CTGACGACGGAGCGGGTTGGTAAGGGGGACGCAGGGGGCGAGGAGGAGGGCACGGAGCGAAAGCTGATGCTTGTCCTCGCGCAGACGGCCCATCTGCTCCACGAGCAGGGAAACAACCAGGCGGCTGCCCTCCTGCTGGATGTGGAGGATGTGGAGATTGTCCCCGGTAACCGGTTCGGCGACTGGCAGGACGCTGTGCTGATCGTGCCGCCTTATCTCGTCTCGCGCTTCACAAAGGAGGCCATCGACTCCATCCAGCCAGTCTTCGGCCACGTTGCAGAACGCCACGAGATCGAGATTGGGGGCGTCTCGGCGGCGCCCGCACTTCCGCAGGTCGATGAGAACTGGCGCCAAGCGCTGCAGCAGCGCCTGGCACAGGGCACAGCCTCGAATCAGGCGGCCCGGACTCGGTCCATGAGTGTCGATGCCGTGCTCAGTGCAGATGGTTTCGTCTTTGACTCCCGCGAGGAGATGCGGGTCTACGAGGCGCTCAAGAGGCAACAGGAGATTCTGCCGACCGACTCCTCCGTTTCCATTTTCCCGCTTCCGATGGGCCGTGTGGCCACTGGCAGTGTGTGGACCCCGGACTTCTTGGTGGCCGTGACGGGGCGAGTCGGGATCATCGAGGTCGATGGACCGCACCACAAGGGTCGACTGGCAGCGGACGCGACTCGCGATCGGCATTGGCGCAACAGCGGGATCTTCCACATCGAGCGGATCCTGGTGGAGGAGACGAGCGTTGACTCCGAGATCGACGACCTCGTTGGCGCCTTCCTGAAGCGGCTCCGCGAGTACCGCTAGAAGGTGCAGAGGTGTGAGGAAGCAGCCTGCGCGGGGAGCTGGATCTCGAAGTCGGCTCCCAGACAGCTCCCACGTGACGCGCCGAAGGTGGCGCTCCTCTTCGGTCGCGAACCTCAGCCGACCGGACGGCGGGGTGGTAGCAGGACGGCACTCAGCTCATGCGTCGGAGGCAGTTGCCTCTCGTCTCTCGGCAGCCTGCTTGGCTCATAGTGCGGCTACACGCCCGCCTGGCGTGCGCATGCAGTAGGGGCAACCGCCAAGCTCCTCGAAAGTCTCCCGAGAGCCCAAGTGCCCAAGGTGGCAGCGGACAATCTCGGCCTGGCACCCTTCCGTACTCTAGAAGGGCGGGATGCGGTCGGTGTTGCTTGCCATGTGATCGTTCCTCTCGACACCCTGTCATTATTCGGCACCGGCCGTCAGCAAGTCGGCTCCCGAGAGTTCGCCGAGTGCGCTGGTGATCTCGGTGAGTGGTTCCCGCAGAGCCGACAGGGCGTTGCGCATGTCTGCGGCGTGTTCCCAGCGGCGTTCGTGATCGATAGTGCTTGTGTCAGCTGGCCGGGCTGCTTCGTGGACTTCGAGCGCCGGGTGCCATGTGCTTAGGAAGGGCCGAAGGTGGTCGTTGACGAGAGTGGCCACGAGGTAGGGGAGCCGGGAGGCAGAGGCATTCGGGCCTAGGCGGTGAAGGCAGTCGCGTGCCGTGGTGAACAGGGAGTGGAGCGAGGTTAGGGCCTCTCTGAGTGAGCCCTGTCCATCGGCCAGGGGCTGCACTCCGACGCGTAGGGAGAGCTCGACCTGCAGGTCGAAGGCTGCTGCCCGCTCGATGTCATTGGGTGAGACCGGCGACTGGGAAGGCACGGGGTGCTCCTGTGCTGTGGTCGGAGTGGTTCGGCTTTCCAGGATAGGAGTCGGCCACGATTGCACCAGAGTGTGGAGGAGTGCCTGACGGAGATCCTCTTGTCTGGTGACGTCTTCGTCGTGGCGTCGGACCGCACGTGCGATCAGAGGGTGCACGCTCCAAGCGCGGGCGTCAGGAGCAGATGGGCGGACGACACCGTCACCGATGAGGACATCGATGCCCTCTGCGACGCGCTGGCCGGCTTCGGAAGGTCGAAGGGCGTCGACGCGCGCCAGGGTCTGCTGCAGCGGAGCTTCAGCAAGAGTCGCGGGATGCACGAGAGCGAGGATCCGGAGAATGTCGTTGGCGGAACTGTGAGTCTTGATGCTGCGCGGCAGCAGAGTTGAAGAGCGCGGTGTGTGATCCGATGTCCGCCCGGGCGCAGCGGCACGTTCCCAGCGCAGCAGCACGTCTGTGGTGTTGCTGTGCAGGAGACGGCGCAAGCGCGAAAGGTTTTCATGGGCCATGCGCTCGGCAATGAGATCCAGCGCGAAGGGATGGCCGCCAAGGTCCCGGATGACCTCGTCGGCGGTCAGGTGTTCTGCCGAGTCCGCAGGGAGGCGGCGTGAGGTGAGGAGGTCGTAGGCGTCGGCGTCGGGGAGCGGACCGAGGTCGAGCGGCTCGCCGGAGGCGCCGTAGTGCTGCGACCGCGTGGTGAGCAACGTGGCAGCGAGCATGTGCGGGCTGTGGAGCAGCGCGAGTTGCTCGCGTGACAAGCCGTCAGGGACGCCGTCGAGCACCCAGAGGCAGGGCTCATCTCGCCGTCCCAAAGTGACGGCCAGATGACTGAGCAGCGCATGGAGGGACTTGCCGCGCACGTCGATTCCGAGCGCGGAACTGACTGTTTCTAGTTGACGGAAGTAGCTTTCCAGAGTGCGTTGAGGCGGGCTGTCGGCGGCTGCGTGCAGGTCAAACCAGTAGATGCCGCCGGGGAACGAGGAGGCGAACTGCAGCGCGTACTCCTGGGCCAGTAGCGACTTTCCGATGCCAGGCATGCCCCGGACCACAGCGGTTCGTCCGTGGCCTGTCTGCGATACGAGCGGTGCGCGGTGGCGGTGCAGTGCCGTGTGCAGATGCCACTGTTCGGCCAGCCGGCCTGTGAAGTGCCGGGACCCGGACGGTATCGGAGCTGGCAGCCAGCGCGGCCGTGCTGGTCTGGGGACCCCACCCAACGGGCCTGTCAGCCCACTTACGTACGAGGCAACCCGATCAGCGAGCCGCTCCGCAACACCCTTGTCCGTGATACCTGGCCAGTGTCGGGCATCCCGCAACTCGAGCGGCTGCACGTGGTCCGCGGACTGCTCGGGGTTGATCACCAGGATGCGTCGGCGGGGGTCACCCTCCCGCTGGCCGGCCAGGAAGGCATAGGTCAGCTCCCACTGGCACGCACGACGGCGCGGATATTCGTGTGAATAGAGGGCCAAGAGCACCTTCGACTGGGCCAACGCACGGGAGATGGTGGAGGTGATGCCGGCGAAGTCCTCGACGGCGGTGTCGTCCACGAAAACCCGCAGTCCGCGGTGGCGCAAGGCAGGGGCCAGGAGTTCCAGCAGGTCGGCATCGGATCGGCTGTAGCTGACGAAGACGTCCCAGTCCTCCTCGCCGGTAGCCCGATCCATTTCAGTCCCTTCGCTTGCCTTGCTCGGGGCAGTCTGCCCGAATGCTGATCCTGTCCAGTATCGTGGCGGCCCAGGCTATGGGTGCGACGCGACGTGGGGGATGGCGTGCCGAGGAAAAAGGGCATGGGCAGGCGGCCGGCCGAGGTCGCCGTTAAGTTCACCGTGCCGTTCGTCGGGGAGATCAGCGGTACCTGGCGCCCGGACGATGCCGAGCGAAAAGCCGCTTGGGAGCTGTATGTCGAATTGATCACCCGAGTAAGCGTGATCGAGCTCGGCCCGACTGAGGGCGTCCTGCGCGAAGCGCTGTCCTCGCACTACACGCTCTTCACCACCACACGTGACATCTTGCGTCGCTACGGCCCTGACGTAGCTCCGCGCAGCCGCCAAGGACAGATCACCTTCGGTTCCCTGGCGGTGACGGTCCTGAATGCAGTCGTCCGCCCACTGCTGACCCGCTGGCACCCGGCACTCGCGGAGCACGAAGCCGCGCGGCCGTCTGGTACGGCACCTCAGCAACACGAGCGGGAGTGGGAATGCGAGGCCGAGCTCCGCGAGGAGCTTCGAATCTCCCGGCAGGCGTTGGCTGAACTCGCCCGTGTCCTGGCGGAAGTCGCCGGTGCAGCGGACCTTTTGGACCCGCGATCACCTCGACTCCCCGATCAGCGGGGGGGGGGGCTTAGAAAGCGGGAATGCCCGGTATCTGGGCGGCGACGAAAGATCGCCGTAGGGGTTGCGGCAAGCTGGACTGCTACCCCACCAGCTTCGCCAGCCCCGGCCAGTGGCGTGTACCTCCATGGCTGCAGAGACCTACCACATCGGAGGTTCTCGCAGGCCGCGGAGTGTCGACCAGTGGATGGAAAGTCCAGGTGGCTTCCTGATCGACGCTGCTGCTTGGTCCGCTGCTGTCCGGTTTTGCCTGGTCAGGGAGGTCTTCCTTGACCCCGGGTTCGGTACCGGACGGCCCCTGCTAGGTCATCCGCTCACATATGGAGAGCAGATGACCTACGTAGTCGCTAGCGGGCCCGCGTCAGCTGGGTTGCGGCTGTTCAGCACCGGCAAGGTGTCGCTCACCAGTCACTGCGCAGGGTTTGGGTCTTTCGTGGGTGCCAGGTAGCCAATGCCGGCGTCTGTGATCCACTCAGCAGCCTCAATGCCCAGATTCCAGGGTGCCTGGAGGAGCATGGCGTGCAAGGCGCCTCGATCACGGACGGCTGGCGGCTCGGCTTCCAGTCGCTTGAGCCAGTCTCCATCCGGTCCCCAGTGACGGTCGGTCGGGTTGTCGAGGACGGTGATGAAGCGCTGAACGCGATCAGGCCATGAGGGGTGCAGCCACCATTTGGAGCAGGCAAGTGCCCCGTGGCAGGCCATGTAGAGCAGACCGAAACGGACGCCCTTTTCTTCCATTTGCCCGCTGAACCCACCGAGTCGGCGGTCTGCGTGATCCTCGTACTCTTCAAGTTCTTCCTTCGACTGGGCGAGCTCGCTCAGGGTGATGCCGGTGGGGAGCTTGCGCTTGGGATTCGTCAACCACCGGAAGATCCGATGCGCGAGGAGGTCCACATCTTCCACGGTGACCTCTGCCAGTGCGGCGCTGCTTCCAGAAGTGATCCCGAACTCGGTGGTCCAGCCGGTCAGGCGCTGACGTATGCCGTGGGTGGTGTGGCTGTTGATCCGCATCATGTCGCCGTCGGACAGCCGGCCCTCGGCGTGCCAAGTCTCAACGCAGCTGTTGCGCCAGCAGCTGTTGGTGATGCCAAGCGCAAGGACATCCAGCAACGCGCTGAGGTCTATGGGGTCCACATGGGCCTGGGTCCGCAGCGTTTCTTCGAAGAGCCCCTCGGTCATCATGGCCTGTGTCTCTTCGATCATCTGCTGCACTTCAGAGGACACGTCGCCCTCGCTGCTCATCCTTGACCGCCTCTCTCACATAGTCGGGACGGTGTGGCCGGCGCAGGTAGCTCCAGTGACAGCGGTCGGCTATCGACCACGGCCAGACCATGATGGCTGCCGCGGACCTCCACTGCCCGCCGCATGCCCGTATCAACGCACCCACAGGGGACGATTACGTGATCGACCGGGCAAGTCCCCCGTCGATCGACGACTGCACGTACGTCAGCGGTTCCGGCGCCGGGAAGCTTTGGCTTGCTTCTGGCGCTTCCTGCGCTCCTGTGCTGCGCGACGGTCCGCTCGGATCCTCGCTTCTTCCTCCGGCCCGCGCATGGCTCGGTTGAACGCAGCGTCCACAGCGGCTTCGTCGTCGAGCAGCCACGGAGGGCAGCTCCCAATCCCGGCTGAAGTGTCGTCTTCGAGCGACCGCTCCAGCTCGTCCAACAGGTCCTCTCCCCGCTCGTATTCGATCAAGTCGAGCGGGTGCCCGTAGACGACGCCAGGCCCGACCGGTGTCGAGCGGAACTCGCAGCCGTCGTAGGCGACGATTCCGCCCTTCTGGCCCCGCGCTTCGCCCCGGGGTATCTGCTCCCCGTAGGTGTCCGCCCCCTGGCTTCGGCGAGCTTCCGGACCTCCGAGGAAGGGGCAGATCATCGCGCTGTAGATCATGCACAGACGATGGCCGGGGCCCTCCTGTGTCGGTGCCGCATTCTGAAACTTCCCCCCGATGCCGGCGGCCAGCACCTCGGCCAGCATCTCGGTCTCTTCGGTGTCAACGACGCGCCACAGAGAGCCGGGCGGGACCTCCAAGCCGCATACGGTGCATCTCCGTTGGGTGACACAGAGGAAGACTCGCCTCATGCTCAGCGAGGCGAACTGAGGGACGCCGTTCTCCCACGGTGTGATTGCGGGCACCGGGTAACCGCGGGGGTCACGAGGGCGAGAGGCGATCGCGGGCGGCATCGGAACATCAACAGGACGCATTTTTCATACATTAGCCGGACTGTCCTGTTGCATCGGCTTCAATCCCGGCAGGTCGCGAACTTCGCGACGGCGTCGAACTCGATCGCGTCGACGGGGTAAAACAAGCGCTGCTTGAAATGGAACGGATCCTGAACGTTCTCGCCAGCGGCCGAATGCAGGATCTCGCACCCGGCGACGCCTCGCCTGACGAGCTGCTACGCAGTCTCAAGGAGCGCAAAGCCTGGCGGCGGCAAGTAGCCCGCGGGACAGCTTTCACGCTCTGCCTCGCTGGCATCGTCTTCGCCCTAGCTTCATCTGCCATTGGCGTCGCCCTGGCAACAGCGGCTGCCGCAGGTGCAGTGGCGGCATGGGACAAGATACTTCGCCTGTCCAAAGGGCCTGATGAAATCAGGCCGACGAACGGTTGACCAGCAGCTTCCCGAATCAGGACTCGTGTGGCGGAGAAGCAGGAGCCTCTTATAGAGGTCGGCGGCGCGCGGCGATCCCGCTGCGGTCCACTGAGGCTGAGATAGTTCAGACGGCCGATGCATTCAAGATGTACCCCAGCTGTAGCGGCCCGCGTATCCGCGAGCCAGAACAGTTTCAGCAGAGTCAAGTAGGAACCCTGCTGTCACGTGGCACCTGAGAGCCGAACATGGCTGATTTCACGGGCTTCCTCTCGGCTGCTGGCGACGACAGATCCACAGCGGCGTGATCCAGCTCACCCTGTCGGCTGGCCGGTCGCCCTCACCGCAGCGCCTCGACGGCACTTGCTGGCGCCGCGCACCGGTATCCGCTGTTGCGGTCGACTATCCGTGCAGAGGCAGCGTTGAACGCTGTGGGGACGGCACAGGCGAAGGGGCTGATCCAGGCGCCGGCTTTCAGCTCGCAGCGGCCGGACTTCCCGCAAGGAGACCTGGGCATGAACCAGATCATGGATGAATTGACGGTGGACTGGGCGATGCACGTGGCGGAAGCGGAGCTCCATGCTGCTCTTCCGCGGCGGTGGGTGCACTGCATGGGAGTCGCACGTCGCGCCGCTGCTCTTGGGCAGATCTCGGGTGAGAACGCCGACCTACTGGTGGCTGCCGCAACGCTTCATGATGTGGGCTACGCACCTCGCCTGGCGACGACGGGTTTCCATCCGCTCGACGGTGCCCGGTTCCTCCGTGATGAGCATGGTGCCGATGAGCGGCTGGTGCGGTTGGTGGCGAACCACGTGGGCTCGCCGCTGACCGGGCGGCCGATGGAGATGTTCTCGTACCGCTGACGGATCTCGCCGTCGGTGTAGGCGACGATGCCGGTCTCCTCCAGGCATTCGCGCACCGCGCACTGCGCCGCGGTCTCCCCGATGTCCTGGGCGCCTCCGGGCAGGGCCCACTGGCCCGTGTCGCGACGACGCTGAAGCAGGATCGCACCGTCTCCGTCGACGACAAGCAGATTGCTGGCGGGGATGAGGGTGTTCGCTTTGGGGGCGGTGGGGTCGTTGTGCCTCTGCTTGGACGACATCGACTTCGAAGAGGAAGTCGTCCATGTCCGGCGCCAGATCAAGATGGTGCGGACAAAGCTGTGCTTTGTGCTTCCAAAGGGACGCAAGGTCCGAGACGTTCCCCTGCCCTCAAGTGCGACCAGGGCTCTGCGGCAGCACATGGTGGACTTTGCGCCGGTGCCGGTCACGCTGCCCTGGGGCGACCCAAGTCCTCCCGAGACACCGGTGGAAGCCAAGCACGGTCGGCCGCGGACGTACAGCCTCGTGGTGACGGGGCGCGAGCGGAAGGCGATCAACCGGAACTACTTCAACTCCTATGTCTGGAAGCCGGCTCTGGCCCAGGCCGGCGTGATCGCAGCGTTGGAGACGAGCTCCCAGTACGGGGCCCGGATCTGGGAGCCTTCCCGGGAGCACGGCTACCACGCCCTGCGCCACTTCTACGCCTCCGAGGAGCTGGGGGCAGGCGAATCGATCGTCTCCCTGGCGCGATGGCTGGGGCACTCCGACCCCGGGTTCACGCTGCGGAAGTACTCCCACTTCCTGCCCTGGGCCGGTGCACGAGGCGGCGCCGCCATCGACGCGATCTTCGCGTAGCCGTAGCCGTAGCCGGTGGTCGGCAGAGCCTGTGGAGCGTGGACGTAGCCCGACGCGGGCCCGAAGTCCCAGAGAAGTCCCAGGGATGCCGCCGCACCCCTCCCTGACTCGCTAAGTAGCAGGTCAGACGGGGTGCGGCGGCATTCACGTATCAAATGTCGCGGAAGGTCTCGATCTGGGCGCCGATCGAGTTGAGGCGTTCGGCGAGGTCCTCGTAGCCGCGGTTGATGACGTAGACGTTGCGCAGGACCGAGGTGCCCTCGGCGGCCATCATGGCCAGCAGGACGACGACGGCGGGGCGGAGTGCCGGGGGGCACATCATTTCCGCGGAGCGCCAGCGGGTGGGGCCGTCGACCAGGACGCGGTGCGGGTCCAGGAGTTTGACCTGGGCGCCGAGGCGGGTGAGGTCGGTGAGGTAGATGGCGCGGTTGTCGTAGACCCAGTCGTGGATGAGGGTCTGGCCCTGGGCGGTGGCTGCGATGGCCGCGAAGAACGGGACGTTGTCGATGTTGAGGCCCGGGAAGGGCATCGGGTGGATCTTGTCGAGCGGGGCCTGGAGCTTGGAGGGGCGGACCGTCAGGTCGACGAGCCGGGTACGGCCGTTGTCGGCGCGGTACTCCGTGCTGCGCTCGTGGTCGAGGCCCATCTCCTCCAGGACGGCCAGCTCGATCTCCAGGAACTCCACCGGGACCCGACGGATCGTCAGTTCCGACTCGGTGACGACGGCCGCCGCCAGCAGGCTCATCGCCTCGACCGGGTCCTCGGACGGCGCGAAGTCCACATCGCGGTCGATCTTGGCGATGCCGTGGACGGTGAGGGTGGTGGTGCCGATGCCGTCGACCCGGACGCCCAGCTCCTCCAGGAAGAAGCAGAGGTCCTGGACCATGTAGTTGGAGGAGGCGTTGCGGATGACCGTGACGCCGTCGTGCCGGGCGGCGGCCAGCAGCGCGTTCTCGGTGACGGTGTCGCCGCGTTCGGTCAGGACGATGGCGCGCTTGGGGGCGACGGTGCGGTCGACCTCGGCGAGGTAGGTGCCGTCGGTCGCGGTGACCTCCAGCCCGAAGTGCCGCAAAGCCGTCAGATGGGGCGTGACGGTCCGGGTGCCGAGGTCGCAGCCGCCCGCATACGGCAGCTTGAAGTGGTCCATCCGGTGCAGCAGCGGACCGAGGAACATGATGACGCTGCGGGTGCGGCGGGCCGCCTCCATGTCCATGGCGTCCAGGTCGAGTTGGGCCGGCGGTACGATCTCCAGGTCGTTGCCGTCGTTGATCCAGCGGGTGCGGACGCCGATGCTGCCCAGCACCTCCAGGATGCGGTAGACCTCCTCAATACGGGCCACCCGCCGCAGAGTTGTGCGGCCCGCGTTGAGCAGCGTCGCGCACAGCAGCGCGACGCAGGCGTTCTTGCTCGTCTTGACGTCGATGCTGCCGGACAGCCGGCGGCCGCCGACGACCCGCAGATGCATCGGTCCGGCGTATCCGAGCGAGACGATTTCGCTGTCCAGGGCTTCGCCGATGCGGGCGATCATCTCAAGGCTGATGTTCTGGTTGCCGCGTTCGATGCGATTGACCGCACTCTGGCTGGTGCCGAGCGCCTCGGCGAGCTGCGTCTGTGTCCAGCCACGGTGTTGCCTGGCGTCACGGATGAGCCTGCCGATGCGTACGAGGTAGTCGTCTGCCATGGGGTGACCGTATCTCAGATATGAGATTGATGTGTCATTGCGGGGTCCTCTCGGGGTTGTTCTACTACTATGCAAACAACTGGAGGTCGCCATGGTCGTCATGAAGCAATCCGGGGCGTCCGCCCCACCCGCCGGCACCCGTCGGCGGGGCTGGCTCGCCGCCGCGCCGTTCATCGTCGTCACCCTCACCCTCGGCGCGCTCTACGCGTGCGTCGCCGGCCGGCTGCCCGACCGGCTCGCGTCCGGCTTCGGCCTCGACGGCCGGCCCAACGGCTACTCCTCGCCGCAGGCGTTCCTTGTGGTGTGTCTGGTGGTCCTGTTGGTGCTCGGGGCCGGTATCGGCCTGTTCATCCGGCACCGCACGCCGGTCTGGGGCGGGCGCGTCCTGGTCGGGACGGGCTGGTTCACCGCCGTCACCCTGGGGGCTCCGGTGGCCGCGATCCTGCTCGGGAACGCCGGTGCCGCCGGACCGGGTGCGGTGCGACTCCCCGCCTGGCTGCTGGCCGCCACGCTGGCGGCGGGCGCCGCGGCCGGCGTCCTGGCCTGGCTGCTGGCCGGCCCCGACGCCCCGGCGCCCCGCACCGGAACGGGCGCCGCGGGCCGCCTCGACCTGCCCGCCGGCGTCCGGGCCGGCTGGTCACGCACCGTCAGCTCGCTGCCGCTGGCCCTCGTGGGCGGCCTACTGACGGCCGTAGGAATCCTGCAGATCGTGCTCGGCGCCCTGCTCGGCGGTGCGGTGATGGGCCTGGGCGGCGCGCTGGTCGTGGGCTGCTGCTCCGCACGGGTGACCGTCGACCGCCGCGGGCTGACCGTCCAGCCGGCCCTGCTGCCGTTTCCGCTGCGTCGGATACCGCTCGCCAAGGTGGCGGAGGCGACCAGCCGCTCGATCGCGGCACTCTCCGAGTACGGTGGCTGGGGATACCGCATCCGGCCCGGCGGCAGTGGCCTGCTGCTCCGTTCGGGGGAGGGCGTGGTGCTCCGCCTCACCAACGGCCGGGAGTTCGTGGTGACGGTCGACGACGCCGCCACCGCCGCCGCCCTGCTCAACACCTACCTCGACCGCCGGCGCTCCGGAGAAGGAGGCTGACGTGCTGTTCCGCGTCGACCCCGGCTCGTCCGTCCCGCTCGGCGACCAGATCGCCGCCTCGGTCCGCGGCGCCATCGCCGACGGCTCGGTCCGCGCCGGGGAGCGTCTGCCCGCCGCCCGCGCGCTGGCCGCCTCCCTCGGCGTCAACGTCCACACCGTGCTGCGGGGCTACCAGCGGCTGAAGGAGGAGGGGCTGATCGAACTCCGCCGCGGCCGCGGCGCGGTGGTCACCGGAGCCGCCTCCCCGGCCCGCGCCCGTCTCGGCGAGGCCGCCGAGCGGTTGATCGCCGAGGCCCGCCACCTGGGCCTGAGCGACGAGGAGATCGTGCGGGTGGTGCGGCTCGGGCTGGACGGGGGATGAGCCGGGCCCGGGAGGGCGGTTGGCACCGGCGCGGGTGGGGCACGCGAGCGGGGACGGGGTTTCCGGAGGGCCGTGTTGGCGGCCGGGGCGGGAGGCGCAGATGCGGACACCGACCGGCGAGCACCGGCCGGAGCCACCGCCGGCCACCGTCGCCCTGCTCCGCGCCTTCCTGACGGGCCTTCCTGACGGGCCTTCAGGAGCGGGTGTCGCTGCGGGCGCTCTGGGCGCACGGCTCGCTGGCCGGCGGCGACTGTCAGGAGGGCCGCAGCGACCTCGATCTGGTCGCGGTCCTCGACCGCCCCGTCGCTCCGCAGGAGGAACGCCGCCTGGCGGAGCTCCACCGGCAGCTCGCCGACACCGGCGGCCCGCCGGCCCGGGCGCTGCACTGCGCCTACCCGGACGGCACCGCACCGGACGACCCCGCGCACCCCCATCTCGCCTGGGCACACGGCAAGTTGACGCACCGCCCGCTCACCCCCGTCACCCGCCGCGAACTCCACACCTTCGGCCTGGTCCTGTACGGCGACGGCCCCACCGCGCTCGTACCCCCGGTGACCGACGCCCGGCTGACCGGCTTCGTCCTCGCCGACCTGCGCGGATTCCGGCGACCCGCACGTGCCCGCCCCGAATGCTGGCTGCGGGACATCTGGGTGGACCTCGGGCTGCTGACCCTGGCCCGGGCCACGGTGACGCTGCGGGACGGCACCCTGATCAGCAAGCGCCGGGCCCTGCCCGTCCTGGCCGGCCTGGGCGCGCCGGCCCAGGTCCTCGCCGACATCCGGCACCGGCGCTACGGCCCCGACCCCGGCGCCCCGCCGCCACCGGACCGCGCGGCCGGAGCACCGGAGTCCCACCGCGCGGGCTGGCCGCTCCGGCGCGCCGAGCTGACCCGTGCCTTCCTCGGTCCGGCGATCGACCGGACGCCGGCCGTGTACGGGAGCGCCTGGGTCGCGGGGTGTCCGAGGGCCGAGCCGGGCGGCCGGGCGCAGCGTGGCGGGCCTGACATGTCGCAGCGATTGTTGAGCGTTCTCACCGAAGGGTGAGTCCCGAGTCGCGCGAAACCTGACGGAGGAGAGTCGGGTGGGGCCGCTGACGCTCCTCCGCCCCGTGTCTACGTCAAACCGCATCTCAGAACACGATCGAGCGCTGCCCGGCCTGCAGGCCCCCATGCCGGCTTGCCACCAGGAAGGCCCCGATCTCCGTTCTGGCCCATCAGCATGAGGAACAGGCTTTTCAGAGCAGCCAGCCCGCGGGCGCGCCGGATCGTCGCCTCGTCCGCATGCGCGTACGCGTCGAAGAACCGTGAGGCGGCGCCTGTGGGAAGGACTACCCAGGCGGCCGCGAGGTCCCACGCCGGGTCGCCGGCGAACATGTCACCGAAGTCGATCACTCCCGAGAGCGTCCCGTCCGAGACGACGACATTTGCGGGATGCAGGTCACCGTGCACCCATACCTGCGGGCCCTCCCACTCCGGGGCCGCAACGGCGTCATCCCAGACGGCCCGGACCTCGTCGGCAATGCTGCCGGGGACAACGGCTTGAAAGAGGTGGTCGAAACCGTCCGTGCACTTCTTGGGGTGAGCGCCGCGGTCCGAACTGGTCGGCGCCTCGGCGGGCGCCTCCGTATGCAGCGCCCTGAGGAAGCCCGCCAGTGTGTCGGCCGCGTGGTCGCCGCGGCTGATCGAGGTGTGGTCCAGTGGCTCGCCAGGAACCCACGTCATGATGGTCCAGGGCCTGGGGAAGCGCGCGGACGGTTCACCGATCCGCACAGGGTTCGGAATCGGGAGCGGCAGGCACGGGGCCAGGACGGGCAGCCATCGGCACTCCTTGCGCTGGAGATCCGGGGCACGTTCTGTACGCGGCACGCGCACGGCCAGCTCGTCCCCAAGGCGCCACTGCTGGTTGTCCCATCCGCCCGCCACTTCGCGGAGGGCTAGCTCCGCAAGGTCCGGGTGCTGCTCCTCCAGTAGGTCGCGGACCAGGCCCGCGGTGATCTCGATCTCGGAGTCGGTCATGCGAAGCCACGGTACTGGGCAGGCCGAGCGGTTCTCGCTCTCGTCGAAGGAGTCCAGACCGAAGTCGCCGGGAACGGGATTCCCCCCACGGCCTGCGAAGGCAGCCACGCAACCTTCGCTGAGAAAGCCCAGCGGTCACCGATCTTCGCTGAGAGCGCTCAACCTCCGCTGCGAGAGATCAGGGCCGTCGGGGCATGACCCGGCAGCAGCGATGTACTAGAGTTATCTCGACATCGAGATATCTGCCGGAAGGCGTACCGCTGCCGTATTTAGTTAGGCGTACCTAACTAAGGTTCACCTTAGCGGATCGGCGAGGAACCTGTGACGGCAGGATTGCGGTGGTACGCGCGAAATCATTGAAGGAGACTGTCGTGTCGGCGAACAGCTTCGACGCCCGTAGCACGCTGCAGGTGGGCGACGAGTCGTACGAGATCTTCAGGCTGGACAAGGTGGAGGGCTCGGCCCGTCTGCCCTACAGCCTCAAGGTGCTGCTGGAGAACCTGCTCCGCACCGAGGACGGCGCGAACATCACCGCCGACCACATCCGTGCCCTCGGCAACTGGGACTCCCAGGCGCAGCCCTCGCAGGAGATCCAGTTCACGCCGGCCCGCGTGATCATGCAGGACTTCACCGGCGTGCCGTGCGTCGTGGACCTGGCGACCATGCGCGAGGCCGTGAAGGAGCTGGGCGGCGACCCGGCGAAGATCAACCCGCTGGCGCCGGCCGAGCTGGTCATCGACCACTCCGTCATCGCCGACAAGTTCGGCACCAAGGACGCGTTCGGTCAGAACGTGGAGCTGGAGTACGGCCGCAACCGCGAGCGCTACCAGTTCCTGCGCTGGGGCCAGACCGCGTTCGACGAGTTCAAGGTCGTCCCGCCGGGCACCGGCATCGTCCACCAGGTCAACATCGAGCACCTGGCCCGCACGGTCATGGTCCGAGGCGGCCAGGCATACCCCGACACCCTCGTCGGCACCGACTCGCACACCACCATGGTCAACGGCCTGGGCGTGCTGGGCTGGGGCGTCGGCGGCATCGAGGCCGAGGCCGCGATGCTCGGCCAGCCGGTCTCCATGCTCATCCCGCGCGTGGTCGGCTTCAAGCTGACCGGTGAGCTGAAGCCCGGTACGACCGCCACGGACCTCGTGCTCACCATCACCGAGATGCTGCGCAAGCACGGTGTCGTCGGCAAGTTCGTCGAGTTCTACGGCGAGGGCGTCGCCGCCACCTCGCTCGCCAACCGCGCCACCATCGGCAACATGTCGCCGGAGTTCGGCTCCACCGCCGCGATCTTCCCGATCGACGGCGAGACGCTGAACTACCTGAAGCTGACCGGCCGTTCGGAGCAGCAGGTCGCGCTGGTCGAGGCGTACGCCAAGCAGCAGGGCCTCTGGCTGGACCCGCAGGCCGAGCCGGACTTCTCCGAGAAGCTGGAACTGGACCTCTCCACCGTCGTCCCGTCCATCGCCGGCCCGAAGCGCCCGCAGGACCGCATCGTCCTCGCCAACGCCGCCGAGCAGTTCAAGCAGGACGTCCGCAACTACGTCGACACCGCCGACGAGGCGGGCGAGGAGTCCTTCCCGGCCTCCGACGCCCCGGCCGTCCACAACGGCGTGCCGTCCAACCCGGTCACCGTGACCGCCCCCGACGGCTCGACCTACGAGCTGGACCACGGCGCCGTCACCGTCGCCGCGATCACCTCCTGCACCAACACCTCGAACCCGTACGTCATGGTCGCCGCCGCCCTGGTGGCCAAGAAGGCGGTCGAGAAGGGCCTGACCCGCAAGCCGTGGGTCAAGACCACCCTCGCCCCGGGCTCGAAGGTCGTCACCGACTACTTCGACAAGGCGGGCCTGACCCCCTACCTCGACAAGGTCGGCTTCAACCTCGTCGGCTACGGCTGCACCACCTGCATCGGCAACTCCGGCCCGCTGCCGGAGGAGGTCTCCCAGGCCGTCAACGACCACGACCTGGCCGTCACCTCGGTGCTCTCCGGCAACCGCAACTTCGAGGGCCGGATCAACCCCGACGTCAAGATGAACTACCTGGCGTCCCCGCCGCTGGTCGTCGCCTACGCCCTCGCGGGCTCCATGAAGGTGGACATCACCACCGAGGCCCTGGGCATCGACCAGGACGGCAACCCGGTCTACCTGAAGGACATCTGGCCGACCGAGGCCGAGGTCAACGACGTGGTCGCGAACGCGATCGGCGAGGACATGTTCAACAAGTCCTACTCCGACGTCTTCGCGGGCGACGCCCAGTGGCAGGCGCTGCCGATCCCGACCGGCAACACCTTCGAGTGGGACGCCGAGTCCACCTACGTCCGCAAGCCCCCGTACTTCGAGGGCATGCAGATGGAGCCCGCGCCGGTCCAGGACATCTCCGGTGCCCGCGTGCTGGCCAAGCTGGGCGACTCGGTCACCACCGACCACATCTCCCCGGCCGGTGCCATCAAGGCCGACACCCCGGCCGGCAAGTACCTCACGGAGCACGGCGTCGAGCGCCGCGACTTCAACAGCTACGGCTCCCGCCGCGGCAACCACGAGGTCATGATCCGCGGTACGTTCGCCAACATCCGCCTGCGCAACCAGATCGCGCCGGGCACCGAGGGCGGCTACACCCGCGACTTCACCCAGGCCGACGCACCGGTGTCGTTCATCTACGACGCCTCGCGCAACTACATCGAGCAGGGCATCCCGCTGGTCGTCCTGGCCGGCAAGGAGTACGGCTCCGGCTCGTCCCGCGACTGGGCGGCCAAGGGCACCGCGCTGCTCGGCGTCAAGGCCGTCATCGCCGAGTCCTACGAGCGCATCCACCGCTCCAACCTCATCGGCATGGGCGTGCTGCCGCTGCAGTTCCCCGAGGGCGCCTCGGCGCAGTCCCTCGGCCTGACCGGCGAGGAGACCTTCTCCTTCGCGGGTGTCGAGGAGCTCAACAACGGCACCACCCCGCGCACGGTGAAGGTCACCACCGACACCGGTGTCGAGTTCGACGCGGTGGTCCGCATCGACACCCCCGGTGAGGCGGACTACTACCGCAACGGCGGCATCATGCAGTACGTGCTGCGGAGCCTGATCCGCAAGTAACCGCACGCGGTACGGCCACGAGGGCCGCACTCCCCGGACGGGGGGTGCGGCCCTCGCGCTTGTGCTGCAGACAGCCGGAAGAGCAGCTGGAGAACAGCCGGGAGAACGGCTAGGAGAACAGCTTGGTGTAGATGTTCCAGCCGGTGCCGATCTGGACGCGGGCCCGGTACGGGCTCGCGGCGTTGCCGGTGCCGTAGTAGGCGTAGAGGCGGCCGGAGCCGTCCCGCGCCACGAAGTCGGTCTTCCCGTCGAGGTTCACGTCGCCGGTGGAGACCAGGGCGTTGTAGCCGCCCCAGCCGGTGCCGATCTTCTGGCGGGCCGCGAACGGCGCGCTCTGGTCGCCGGTGCCCTTGTAGAGGTACAGGTCGCCGGTGGACTTCTCGCGGGCGATGATGTCGGCCTTGCCGTCACCGGTCAGGTCGCCCTTGCCGGTGATCAGGTCGTAGATTCCCCAGCCGGCGCCGACCTTGGTGCGGGCGGTGACCCGGCCGTCGGGGTAGCCGAGGTACATCCAGAGCACACCGGAGCGGTCGCGGGCGAGGATGTCGTACCCCTGGGCGCCGCCCAGGTTGCCCGGCGAGAGCACCTTGTCGTAGATGTTCCAGCCGCCGCCGATGTGGACGCTGTCCGGGGCGGCGGCGTTGCTGAAGTACAGGTCGCCACCGGGGGTCCAGAGCCAGACCCCGTCGCCGATGCCGTCGCCGTCGTTGTCCACCGCCTGCTGCTCGGCGCGGACGGCACCGTCGTCGTCGACCTTCTGGCGGGCCGTGAACTTGCCCGAGCCGTCGACGTCGTAGACGTACGTGGCACCGGAGGACTCCACCCCGAAGAGGGTGAAGACCGGGTTGGCCGCGTCGGCGGTCGAGCCGGTGCCGGTGGCACCGCCGGTGATCGCGTTCGGGGCCTGGGCGGGCGCCTGCGGAGGAGCCTGGACGGCGTTCCGGGTGGCCGCGCCGGGGTTGTCCGCCGCGAAGGAGGTGCCGGCAGCGGTGCCGGCGAGCGCGACGGCGATGGCCGCGGTGGCGAGACGGGACAGGGCCCGTCCACGCCTGCGGCCGGAGAGTATTGCCACGTAGTTCTCCGTGTAGGGGATCGAAGGGTGTCCGGCACGACGACGGCGCGCCCCCGGTGGGGGCGCGCCGAAGGTGTCCGGAGCTCAGGATCCTGTCACGGGTTCTTCATCTGTCAACTACCTTGGCGTCGGCGCGAACGGCTCCCCTTCCGCCCGTACAACCTTTTCCCCACAGACGATTCGGAGTTGCGGGCACGAACCCGGCGAACCGAGCGAGAGACCCCGCCCGCACCACTCCCCGACGAAGCCGGCCCCCGTCGCTCTGTCCCGCTCCGCGCCTCTTGTTCCGCCCTGTGATCCTTCCGACACCGGGACTCCGGACGGCGTGAGCGTCTGACCTCGACGGCCCCGACTCATGGGCGCTGTCCCAGCAGTTCGACCTCCGCGAGGGTGGTCGGTGTGGGGAAGGTGAGGCGGTAGTGGCGGTGGGTGGTGGGGGCGGGGAGGGGGAAGGGGCGGGTTTGGCGGTCCCAGGTGAAGTGCTGGTCTGTGCGGTGGTCCAGGGGGGTCCAGTGGGTGCCGTCGTCGGAGGCTTCCAGGAGCCAGGCGTGCGGGGCGGTCGGGGCGGTGGCGGAGGTGAGGGTGTAGGAGGAGACGGTGGCGCCGGCGGGGACGGTGAAGGTGGCGCGGGTGACCGTGGCGGAGGTGGCGGAGGCGTTGTCGGTGAGCGGGCCGCCGTCCGGGACGGTCAGGTCGGAGGGCGGGGCGGGCACCGTGTCGCCCTGGGTGAGCGAGGCGGGTCCGGCGTCCGGGCCGGTGGCCCAGCGGGAGGGGCGGGGGCCCATGGCGAAGTCCAGGGTGCCGCCGCGGGCGAGCAGGGCGTGCGGCAGGGCGGTGGAGTTCCACGGCTTGCCGTTGACCCGGAGGCCCTGGACGTAGACGTTCCGGGCGCTGTTGCGGGGCGCGTTGACGACGAGGTCGCGGCCGTTCTCCAGGTGCACCGTGGCCCTGGTGAAGAGCGGTGAGCCCACCGCGTACTCGCCCTGGCCCATCACCAGCGGATAGCAGCCCAGGGCGCTGAAGACGTACCACGCGGACATCTCGCCGTTGTCCTCGTCGCCCGGGTAGCCCTGGCCGATCTCGCTGCCGAGGTAGAGCCGGGAGAGCACCTCGCGGACCTTGGCCTGGGTCTTGTACGGCTGCCCGGCCGCGTCGTAGAGGTAGGCGATGTGGTGCGAGGGCTGGTTGCTGTGCCCGTACATCCCCATCCGGACGTCGCGGGCCTCGGTCATCTCGTGGATGACGTCGCCGTAGGAGCCGGCGAACCGCTTCGCGGCGGTCTCCGGTGTGCCGAAGTAGGCGTCCAGCTTCTTCGCCAGGCCGGCCCGGCCGCCGTAGAGGTCGGCCAGTCCGCGGGTGTCCTGCGGTGCGGCGAAGGCGAAGGTCCAGGCGTTGGTCTCGGTGTAGTCGTAGCCCCAGACGCGGGGGTCGAAGCGGTCCGGCGGCAGCCGCCAGCCGCCCCGGGCGTCCCGGCCCTGGAAGAAGCCGATGCGGGCGTCGAAGAGCCGTACGTAGTTCCGGGCCCGGCCCAGGAAGTACGCCGACTCCTCCTTGTAGCGGGGGTTGTGGGTCCTGGCGTACAGGGCCTGCCCCATCCGCGCGATGCCGAAGTCGTTGAGGTAGCCCTCCAGCGCCCAGGACGCGCCCTCGCGGGTGTCGGTGCTGGTGTAACCGAGGAACGGCGCGGTGGTCATGCCCTTGCGGCCGACGCCGGCGGCGGGCGGGGCGACGGTCGCGTTCTTCACCGCCGCGTCGTAAGCAGCGGCGGCGTCGAACTTCACGCCCTTGACGTAGGCGTCGGCGAACGCGACGTCGGAGCTGGTCCCGGTCATCAGGTCCGCGTAACCGGGCGAGGACCAGCGGGAGATCCAGCCGCCGTCCTTGTACTGCTGGACGAACCCGTCCGCCATCCGGCCCGCCCGGCCGGGGGTGAGCAGCGTGTAGGCGGGCCAGGTGGTGCGATAGGTGTCCCAGAAGCCGTTGTTGACGTACACCGCACCGTCGACGATCTCGGCGCCGGTGTGCGTGGGGGTGTCCGGGCCGGCCGGCGGCGAGAACGGACTGGCGTAGCGGAGCCGCGAACCGACCTGCTCCGAGCCCGAGTTGGGGTAGAGGTAGAGCCGGTAGAGGCTGG
The DNA here is from genome assembly GCF_000373585.1 of Streptomyces sp. MspMP-M5. Lineage (GTDB taxonomy): Bacteria > Actinomycetota > Actinomycetes > Streptomycetales > Streptomycetaceae > Streptomyces. The sequence continues at coordinate 391,243 of NZ_KB891854.1, read as the reverse complement.
AGTAGAGGGTGGTCAGCTGGTCGTGGGTGGCGCCCTGCACCTCGACGCGGCCGAGCAGGGCGTCCCACTGGGCGCGGGCGCGGTCCCGGACGGTGGCGAAGGAGGTGCCGTCGGGGATCTCCCGGGCGAGGTTGGCCTTCGCCTGCCCGACGCCGATCAGCGAGGTGGCCAGCCGCAGCGTCACGGTGCGGTCGGTGCCCGGCCGCAGCTTCAGATAGCCGGTGACGTCCTTGCCCCCTCCCCCTGCAGACCGCCCGCTCGCGGTGACCGGCGCGTCCACCACGCCGTAGACGAACAGCCGGGTGGCGCCGGCCGACAGACCGCTGCGCACGTCGGAGTAGCCGGAGACGACGCCGTGCGCGGCGTCGAGGGTCAGGCCGCCCTTGTCGTTGACGTTGTCGAAGAGCAGGTTGGCGTCGGCGCCGGGGAAGGTGAACCGCATCATCGCCGCGTGGTCGGTCGGCGCGATCTCGGTCCGCAGGCCGTTGTCGAAGGTCACCGCGTAGCGGTACGGCCGGGCGGACTCGTGCTCGTGGTGGAAGGGCAGCGCGCGGCCGGTGCGCGAGGCGTCCGGGGTGCCGGCCGCCGTGGACGGCATCACCTGGAAGGTCTGCCGGTCGCCCATCCAGGGGCTCGGCTCGTGACTGGCGCTGAACGCCTGGAGGGTGGGGAGGTTGTCGGCGTTGTTCCGCCGCGCGTACTCGTAGAGCCAGTCGGTGGAGCCGGCGTTCGTCACCGGCGTCCAGAAGGTGAAGCCGTTGGGCACCGCGGTCGCGGGGAAGGTGTTGCCGCGCGAGAAGCCGCCGCTGGAGAGGGTGCCACGGGTGGTGACCGCGTAGTCGGAGAGGTGGGCGGCCGGCTTCTCCGGCACCTCGGGACCGATGGCGAGGTCGTCGAGCCAGCCGCGGAAGGCGGGCGCGGTGTGCGGGGCCCGGGGCGCGTCGTAGGCGAGCAGGATGCGTGCGATGGTCTTCCCGGCGGCGACCGCGCCGATCCGGGACTCGCGGTGGTTCCACTGGTTGACGTAGAGCGTCTTGGCGGCGGCCTGGCCCTGCGGGGTCAGCGGCGCGCCGTACTGGTCGGTCGCGGCCAGTTCGCTGAGGTACGTGCCGTCGGTGAAGGCCAGGTCGACCGCGACATGGGTGGCGGGGTAGTCGAGGTCGGTCTCCGCCATCTCCGGGAAGAGCGCGTAGGAGAGCGTGGTCGTGGGGGTGACGGGGAGGTGCACCGCGAACAGCTTGTTGTACGAGTAGGCCCGGCCGGCGGCGGTGTGGGTGCCGGCGTAGCGCAGCGCGTGGCCGCCGGTGAATCCGGCGTGCGGCTTGGCGGTGGGGGAGTCGACGGGGCCGGAGCCGGGCGCGGTGTTCATCCCGGGTGCGCCGGGCGTGGTCGCCGGGGCGACGCCGGAGGTCTTCGGGCGGCCGTCCGGGCCGGTCTCGACGGTGTCGGTCCAGTCCGGCGCCGGCTGGCCCGGTTCGAAGGAGGAGCGGAACTCCGTTGCGCTGTGCGGTGGTCGGGGCGGCGCGGCCTGCGCGACGCCGGTCGCGGTGGGGGCGGTGGCGACGAGCAGGGCGGCCGCCGCGAGGGCGGCGGGGCGGGCGAGCGCCCGCAGGGGACTGTGCCGGTGTCTGTGCCGCACGCGAGCCCTCTCAACGAGATTGACATCGTTGTCAGTTGCGTAGTGCAGAGACAAGTAAGGTGCGCGCGGGGGCGGGTGTCAAGGGTGTGCGGGGCGGGCGGCGACCGTGTCGCGACCGCCGGTGCCGCCGGGGCGTCCGGCGCCGCCCCGGCGGGCCGCCCGCCCTCCGCCGAAACCTCTCAAAGGGATGCCCGGGGCACATACCGGGGAGGTCTCAACTAGGGAAAGACTCCCGGCCAACCCGGTATCCGATCTTGCCGGTTCGGCCGGAAGTGGACTATACCTATCGGCGTCCGAAACCGGCCGTACACCAGATCCAGGGCCGGAATCCGGGGGAATGCGGGGGCGGACGAATTCCCCGCGTATCCCTGGGGCCTGTTCCGCTGGAGAGGCCCCGGCTCGCCCGGTGCACATCCCGTACGACTCAGCTTCATCTGACCTGCGGTGCCGGGGTGGCTCCGGTGCACCGCCTGAGTCCTGAAGAAGGCGAGGACTTGAGCATGGGATCCACCTCAGAAGTAGGCCGCCGCGATCTGGTCAAGCGGGCCGTGGCCCTGGGAATTCTCGCGGTACCGGCGATGGGCGCCCTCACCTCCTGCGCCACCGGGGGCGGCGGCGGCTCGGACGACGGCATCAAGAACAAGGGCGCGACCTCCGCGAAGAATCCGCTCGGCGTGAAGAACGCCGCGCCGCTGGAGACCTTCATCTTCAAGGGCGGTCTGGGCGACCAGTACGCGAAGGACGCCGAGGCCGACTACGGCAAGTCCTACGGCGTCACCGTCAAGCACACCGGCACCCAGCAGATCGGTCCCAAACTCCAGCCGCGCTTTGCCGGCGGCAATCCGCCCGACCTGATCGACAACTCCGGCGCCGACCACCTGGATATGAACAAGCTGTCCGCACAGGGGCAGTTGCAGGATCTCACCGCACTGCTCGACGCCCCGTCGCTGGACGACCCGAAGAAGAAGGTCCGGGACACGCTCTACCCGAGCACCATCGAAAAGGGAAAGCACAAGGACGCCTTCGACGTCTTCTACTACGCCTTCACGGTGTACGGAACGTGGTATTCCCACAAGCTCCTGAAGGACAAGGGCTGGGCCTATCCCGCCTCCTTCGACGAGATGATCAGCCTCTGCGCCGAGATCAAGAAGGCCGGGATCGCCCCCTGGACGTATCCGGGAAAATACCCGTACTACGTCCACTTCAACGTGTTCGCGCAGATCGCCAAGATCGGCGGCCTGGACAAGTGGATCGCCATCGACAACCTCGAACCCCGCGCCTGGACCTCCAACGACGCGGTCAAGCAGGTCATCGGGCACTACGAGGAACTGGCCGCCAAGGGCTACTTCCTCCAGGGCAGCCAGGGGATGACGCACATTCAGGCACAGACCGCCTGGACCCGCGGCAAGGCCGCCTTCATCCCCAACGGCTCCTGGGTGGAGAACGAGGCCGGGCCCACCACCCCGGCCGACTTCGACATGGCCGTCGGGGCGCTCTTCGACGGCGGCAGTGGCGACCGGATGCCGCACGGCACCCTGCGCGCCGAGCCCAGTGAGCCGTTCATCGTCGCCAAGGGCGGAAAGAACCCCGTCGGTGGCATGGAACTGCTGCGGATCATGCTTTCCAGGAAGCATGCCCAGAATTTCGCCACCAAGGTCAAGTCGCTGACGAGTGTCCAGGGCGCGACCGACGGAATGCAGCTCTCGCCCGGCCTGGCGTCCGCGGCGAAGGCCGTCAAGGAGGGCGGAAAGAACCTCCTGATGATCCAGCTGCCGGAGTGGTATCCGAAGCTGACCGACGAAAAGCTCGGCGGTCTCACCAGCCAGCTGCTCACCGGCGAACTCAAGGCCGCCGACTGGATCAGCAAGGCCCAGCAGTACGCGGACGAGGTCGCCAAGGACAGCTCCGTCACCAAGTTCCACCGCGCTTCCTGACCGGTCCGCCGACCGGGGTTCCGTCCACGCACCACCGCCGACGAGGGAGGGCCGGGAAGCTCATGCGCCACGGCACGTACCGATTCATCGCGGGGTTCCTGGCCCTGCCGCTGCTGATCTACGGCATCTTCGTGCTCTCGCCGTTCGTCCAGGCGTTCCAGATCTCCACCACGGAATGGAGCGGACTGCGCGGCACCGCCAAGAGCGTCGGGCTGGCCAACTACGGAAAACTGCTGCACAGCGACGAATTCTGGAACGCGCTCAAACACAACGTCGTCATGCTGGTGCTGGTGCCGATCGCCACACTGGCGCTGGGGCTGTTCTTCGCCTTCATGCTGAACGTCGGCGGCCGGGCCCGCCGGGGCGCGGTCATCACCGGAGTCCGCGGCGCGAGGTTCTACAAATTCGTCTACTTCTTCCCGCAGGTCATCTCGATCACCATCATCTCGGTGATCTGGTTCAACATCTACAATCCCGATCCGCACGACGGCATGCTCAACTCGCTGCTGGGCGCGGTCGGTCTGGACTCCCTGCAGAGCGCCTGGCTGGGGGAGGGCCGCCTGGCACTGGCCTGCATCATGGTCGTGATGGTGTGGGCCAACGTCGGCTTCTACGTCGTGCTGTTCTCCGCCGCCATGGCCTCCATTCCGCGCGACATCTACGAGGCCGCGCTGCTGGACGGCGCCGGCCGCTCGCACACCTTCTTCCGGATCACCCTGCCGCTGCTGTGGGACACCGTGCAGACGGGCTGGGTCTACATGGGCATCATCGCGATGGACGCGTTCGCGCTGGTGCAGATCATGTCGGTCAACATGGGCGGCCCGGACGGCGTGACCGACGTCGTCCCGCTCCGCCTCTACCAAACCGCCTTCCGCGACAGTCAGTTCGGCTACGCGGCGGCGATGGGCGTCGCGATGCTCGTCGTCACGCTGCTGTTCGCCGTCCTCACGATGCGCTTCGCGCGCCGTGAGCGGATCGAGTACTAGGGGCAGGGCGCATGACGAGACGAACCACCACGGCACGGCCGCGCCGGACCTCCGAGGGCGGCACGCTCAACGTCTTCTCGCACGGCATCCTCTTCGTGTGGGGCCTGATGGTGGGCCTGCCGCTGCTGTGGGTGCTGTGGAGTTCCTTCAAGAGCAGCGGCGACATCCTCACCACGCCGTGGTCCCTCCCGGGCCGGCTGCACTTCGAGAACTGGGCCAACGCCTGGGAGAAGGCCGACATCGGCAGGATGTTCCTCAACACCCTGATCGTGGTGGGCGGTTCGCTCACCGGGACGATGGTGCTGGGCTCCATGGCGGGCTACGTCCTGGCCCGTTTCACCTTCCCCGGCAACCGCCTCATCTACTACCTCTTCGTCGCCGGCATGTCCTTCCCGGTCTTCATGCTGGTCATCCCGCTCTTCTTCGTGCTGCGGGACTTCCCCGGAGTCCCGCTGCTGGCGACGTACCAGGGCCTGATCCTCGTCTACATCGCCTACTCGCTGCCGTTCACGGTCTTCTTCATGACGGCGTTCTTCCGCACCCTGCCGACCTCGGTGGCGGAGGCGGCGATGATCGACGGCGCCTCGCACGCCCGGACGTTCTTCCAGGTCATGCTGCCGATGGCCAAACCCGGCCTGATCAGCGTCGGCATCTTCAACTTCCTGGGGCAGTGGAACCAGTACCTGCTGCCGATGGTCCTCAACCAGGACGAGAGCAAGTACGTGCTCACCCAGGGCCTGGCCAACCTCGCGCTCCAGCAGGGCTACCAGGGCGACTGGGGCGGGCTGATGGCCGGCATGATGATCGCGATGCTGCCGGTCCTGGCCGTGTACGTCGTCTTCCAGCGGCAGGTGCAGGCCGGGCTGACGGCCGGCGCGCTCAAGTAGCGCCGGTCACCTCGGCGGGGCGGTTCCGTACGGCGCCGGAACCGCCCTTTCCGTATGCCCCGCCGCACTGTTGCCGCCCGCCTCCGCCGGGTGTCCGCCCGGGCTCAACGCCTTGACGAGACTTCCCCGCTGGAGTTCTGCTTAGAGTTCACATGTTGAATTCGGTTGCCGTCCCTCGATGACGTGGGTGCGGCCGGCGGGCAGTCGTCGCACTGTGCGCCAGAGGCGGGAGTGGATGAGTCGATGGAGACTCCGGGGTCGCAGTCCTCGCTGCACCGGGCCAATCTGGAGCGGGTCGTCCGGGCGGTGCGCATGGCGGGCTCGCTCACCCAGGCGGAGATCGCCCGGAGCACGGGGCTGTCCGCGGCCACCGTCTCCAACATCGTTCGCGAGTTGAAGGACGGCGGGACCGTCCAGGTGACGCCCACCTCCGCGGGCGGCCGCCGGGCCCGCAGCGTCTCGCTCTCCGGCGACGCCGGCATCGTGGTGGGCGTCGACTTCGGCCACTCCCACCTGCGGGTGGCGGTCGGCAACCTCGCCCACGAGGTGCTCGCCGAGGAGGCCGAGCCGATCGACGTGGACGCCTCCGCGGCCGAGGGCCTCTCCCGGGCCGAGCGGCTGGTCGGCCGGCTGATCGAGCGGACCGGCGTCAGTCCCGGCAAGATCATCGGCGTCGGGCTGGGCGTCCCCGGCCCCATCGACGTCGAGTCCGGCACCCTCGGCTCGACCGCGATCCTGCCGGGCTGGGCCGGCACCAAGCCCGGCGAGGAGCTGTCCGGGCGGCTCGGCGTCCCGGTCTACGTCGACAACGACGCCAACCTCGGCGCGCTCGGCGAGCTGGTGTGGGGCGGCGGCCGCGGCGCGGCGGACCTGGCGTACATCAAGGTGGCCAGCGGCGTCGGCGCCGGACTGGTGATCAGCGGCCAGATCTACCGCGGCCCGGGCGGCACGGCCGGCGAGATCGGCCACATCACCCTGGACGAGTCCGGCCCGGTCTGCCGCTGCGGCAACCGTGGCTGCCTGGAGACCTTCACCGCCGCCCGCTACGTCCTCCCGCTGCTCCAGCCCAGCCACGGCCCCGACCTGACCATGGCCCGGGTCGTCCAGCTGGCCCGCGAGGGCGACCCCGGGTGCCGCCGGGTCGTCGCGGACGTGGGCCGCCATATCGGCAGCGGTGTGGCGAATCTGTGCAATCTGCTCAATCCCAGCCGGGTGGTGCTGGGCGGCGATCTCGCCGAGGCCGGCGAGTTGGTCCTCGGCCCGATCCGGGAGTCCGTCTCGCGGTACGCCATCCCCAGCGCCGCACGGCAGTTGGGCATCGTGCCGGGCACCCTCGGCGGCCGTGCCGAGGTGCTGGGCGCGCTGGCCCTGGTCCTGAGCGAGATGGGCGATTCGACCCTGCTCGACGGCGCCCGCGAGGCCGACGCGCCCGCGCCCGCATGACCGCGTGAAAGCGCTTTAAGTTCACTCCCCTAACGCATGGCACCGTTGTCATCTCGTTAAGGATTTACTCCTTGACGGTCGGCTGGCGGCCGAGTTGACTTCCAGCCACCTCGGCCGCAACGACGCGGCCATGTCAGGGAGGTACCCCATGAACGTGTGGACGCGCCGCGTCGTCATAGCCACCGCCGCCGTCTCGATGGCGCTCTCCGTGGCCGCCTGCGGCAAGGCCGGCGACGGCGGTAAGGGCGGCGGGGACGGCAAGACGATCGGTCTGCTGCTGCCGGAGAACAAGACGACCCGCTACGAGACCTTCGACCGCCCGCTGATCACCAAGAAGATCAAGGCGCTGTGCCCGGACTGCCAGGTCCGGTACAACAACGCCGACCAGGACACCCAGGAACAGAAGAAGCAGTTCGACGCGCTGATCACCCAGGGCGTGAAGGTGATCGTGCTGGACCCGGTCGACTACAAGGCCACCAGATCCTGGGTGAACCAGGCCGCCAAGCAGGGCGTCGAGGTCGTCGCCTACGACCGCCTGGCCGAGGGCCGGATCTCCGCCTATGTCTCCTACGACAACGAGAAGATCGGCCGCCTCCAGGGCGAGGCGCTGGTCAAGGCCATGGGGGCCGGGGCCAAGGACGACAACGTCGTCATGATCAACGGCTCGCCGACCGACCCCAACGCGCCGTTCTTCAAGAAGGGCGCCCACAGCGTCCTCGACAAGCAGGTCAAGAAGGTCGTCTACGAGCAGGACATCCCCGACTGGTCGTCGGACGAGGCCAACAAGAAGATGAACGCGGCCATCGACGCGCTCGGCAAGGGCGGCATCCAGGGTGTCTACTCCGCCAACGACGGCATGGCCGGCGGCATCATCACCGCCCTCAAGCAGCGCGGCATGAACGTCCCCGTCGGCGGCCAGGACTCCGAGCTCGCGGGCCTGCAGCGGGTCCTCAAGGGCGACCAGGCGTTCACGATCTACAAGCAGATCCAGCCGCAGGCCGACACCACGGCCGAGATCGCGGTCCGGCTGCTCAAGGGCGACAAGATCGACTCCCTGGCGCCCGCCAAGGTCGACAGCCTCAGCGGCGAGGTCAAGGGCATCCCCGCCAAGCTCTACGACGCCCAGGTCGTGACCAAGGACAACATCAAGGACACGATCATCAAGGACAAGGTCTACCAGGCGAGCCAGATCTGCACCGCCGACGTCAAGGCGGCCTGCGCGGCGGCGGGCATCAAGTAGCGCGGACGGCCGGCCCGACCGGCCCGCTTCCGCCCACCCCGGCCCGGCAGCCGGCCGGCGCCGGGCCCCGCACCGCCCCCGCACTCGCACCACCACTCCCGCCGCAGCGACGGCGGTGAAGGAGATGATTCACGTGTCCGCTACGCCCGTGCTGGCGTTGCGCGGCGTCTCCAAGCGGTTCGGCGCCGTCCAGGCGCTCACCGACGTCACCCTGGAGATCCGCGCCGGTGAGGTGGTCGCCCTGGTCGGCGACAACGGCGCCGGAAAGTCCACCCTCGTCAAGACCATCTCGGGCGTCCACCCGGTCGACGACGGCGTCATCGAATGGGAGGGCGCGCCGGTCCGCATCGGCCGGCCACACGACGCCCAGGCGCTCGGCGTCGCCACCGTCTACCAGGACCTCGCCCTCTGCGACAACCTCGACGTCGTCGCCAACCTCTACCTCGGCAGCGAGCTGGCCACCTCCGGCGTCCTCGACGAGATCGCCATGGAGAAGCGGGCCAAGGAGCTCCTGGACACCCTGTCCATCCGGATCCCCAGCGTCCGGATCCCGGTCGCCGCGCTCTCCGGCGGCCAGCGGCAGGTCGTCGCCATCGCCCGCGCGCTGATCGGCGAGCCCCGGGTCGTCATCCTGGACGAGCCGACCGCCGCGCTGGGCGTCGAGCAGACCGCGCAGGTCCTCGACCTCGTCGAGCGGCTCCGCGAGCGCGCCCTCGGCACCATCCTGATCAGCCACAACATGGCCGACGTGCGGGCCGTCGCGGACCGGGTGGCGGTGCTGCGGCTGGGCCGTAACAACGGTGTCTTCGACGTCGCGGACACCTCCCACGAAGAGATCATCGCCGCCATCACCGGTGCCGACGACAACGCCGTCACCCGCCGCACGGCCCGCACCACCCAGCTGAAGAAGGAGGCCGGGCGATGACCGAGCAGCAGACCGCCGAGGCCACGCCGAAGACCCCGCAGCCGACCGCCGTCGACCCCCGGCTGCTGGTCAGGGAGAAAGGTTTCGCCGGCTACTTCCAGGAGTTCGCGCGCCGGATCCGCGGCGGTGAGCTGGGATCCCTGCCGGTCATCGTCGGCCTGATCGTCATCGCCGTCGTCTTCCAGTTCAAGAACAGCAGCTTCCTCTCCGCGGGCAGCCTCGCCAACATCGGCGTCTACACCTCCGGCCTGGGCATCATGGCCGTCGGCATCGTCTTCGTCCTGCTGCTCGGCGAGATCGACCTCTCCGTCGGGTCGGTCGCCGGTGTGGGTGCGGCCGTCTGGGCGGTGCTGAGCGTCACGCACGGCGTCGACGACTGGCTAGCGGTCCTGATCGCGATCGCCGCCGGCGCCGCCATCGGCGTCCTGCACGGCTTCTTCTTCGCCAAGGTCGGGGTGCCCGCGTTCGTCGTCACCCTGGCCGGGTTCCTCGGCTGGAGCGGCCTGCAGATCTGGCTGATGGGCAAGGAAGGCTCCATCAACACGCCCAGCGGCAGCCTGGTCGAGGACCTCACCGGCTACTACTTCGACGACAAGGCCGCCGCCTACGGTCTGGCGCTGGTCGCGGTCCTTGCGTACGCCGGCTCACTGCTGCTGGACACCCGGCGCCGCCGGGCCGCTGACCTGCCGTTCCGGCCGCTCAGCGAGGTGCTGCTGCGCACCGGTGTGGTGGCGGTGATCGCCTTCGCCGTCGCCTACGTCCTCAACGAGCCGTCCGGCGCCCGCGGCCTGCCGCTGGCCCTGGTGCTCTTCCTCGCCGTTCTGGTCGTCGCGGACTTCGTGGTGCGCCGCACCCGCTACGGCCGGCAGATCTTCGCGGTCGGCGGCAACGCGGAGGCGGCCCGCCGGGCGGGCATCAACGTCAACCGGGTCCGGATCACGGTCTTCGCGATCTCCGGGATGCTGGCCGCCTTCGGCGGTCTCTTCATCGCCAGCCTCTCCGGCGGTGCCACCAAGAACCTGGGTTCGGGCAACACGCTGATGAACGTCATCGCCGCGGCGGTCATCGGCGGCACCAGCCTCTTCGGCGGCCGCGGCAAGATCTGGTCCGCGCTGCTGGGCATGCTGGTCATCCAGTCGATCCAGCAGGGCCTGAACCTGCTCGGCATGGCCAGCGAGATCCAGTACATGATCACCGGCGCGGTGCTGCTGGCCGCCGTGGTGATCGACTCGGTCTCGCGGCGGACCCAGAAGACCGCCGGGCGCACGTAGCCGCAGGTCGCATCGCGGCTGCGGCAGCGCCTCGGGCGCACGTAGCCGCGGGTCGGATTGCGGCTGCGGCGGCGCCTCGGGCGTACGTAACGCCGGCTGGCCACATCACCCCCCAGGTGCCTGTAAGTCCTGAAATGTCATAGGACGGCAACAGTCTTCGTCACAGGGTGGAAACCGGCCCCCATCGGACGTCTTCCGACGGGGGCCGTGCCGCGTCCGGGACGCCGTTGCGACCGCCCGCGACGGCGTTCGAGGGGGCCTCCACCCGAGTGACATACATCGCGAGGCCCGGCCGCGCCGGCGGCGCGCGCGACATTAGACTCATCTGATCGGCAAGCTCGACCTACGGCAGCAAGGAGGCATGGGGTGGCATTGCTGACCCGTATCAAGGGGCCGCGCGACCTGGACCGGCTTACCCCGGAGCAGCTCACGCAGCTGGCGGCGGAGATCCGTGGTTTCCTCGTCGACGCGGTCTCCAAGACCGGCGGACACCTCGGCCCGAACCTCGGCGTGGTCGAGCTGACCATCGCCCTGCACCGCGTCTTCCATTCCCCCAAGGACCGGGTCCTGTGGGACACCGGACACCAGTCCTACGTCCACAAGCTGCTGACCGGCCGCCAGGACTTCTCCCGGCTCAAGGCCAAGGGCGGCCTCTCCGGCTACCCCTCCCGCGCCGAGTCGGCGCACGACGTCATCGAGAACAGCCACGCCTCCACCGTCCTGGGCTGGGCCGAGGGCATCGCCAAGGCCAACGAGGTCCGCCGCCGGGACGACCGGGTGGTGGCCGTCATCGGTGACGGCGCCCTCACCGGCGGCATGGCCTGGGAGGCGCTCAACAACATCGCCGCCGCCAAGGACCGCCCGCTGGTCATCGTCGTCAACGACAACGAGCGCTCCTACGCGCCGACCATCGGCGGCCTGGCCAACCACCTCGCGACCCTGCGCACCACCGACGGCTACGAACGCTTCCTGGCCCGCGGGAAGGACATCCTGGAGCGCACCCCGGTCGTCGGCAAGCCGCTCTACGAGACCCTGCACGGCGCCAAGAAGGGCCTGAAGGACTTCATCGCGCCGCAGGGCATGTTCGAGGACCTGGGCCTGAAGTACGTCGGCCCGATCGACGGCCACGACATCGAGGCGCTGGAGTCCGCGCTGGCCCGCGCCAAGCGCTTCGGCGGCCCGGTGATCGTCCACTGCCTCACCGAGAAGGGCCGTGGGTACAAGCCCGCCGAGCAGGACGAGGCCGACCGCTTCCACGGCATCGGCCCCATCCACCCGGACACCGGCCTGCCGATCTCCTCCGGCGGCAAGGACTGGACCGGCGTCTTTGGCGACGAGATGGTCGCGCTGGGCAAGGAGCGCGAGGACATCGTCGCCATCACGGCGGCCATGCTCCAGCCGGTCGGCCTGGAGAAGTTCGCCAAGGCGTTCCCGGACCGGGTCTACGACGTCGGCATCGCCGAGCAGCACGCCGCGGTCTCCGCGGCCGGTATGGCCACCGCCGGACTCCACCCGGTCTTCGCGGTCTACGCCACCTTCCTCAACCGCGCCTTCGACCAGGTCCTGATGGACGTCGCGCTGCACAGGTGCGGCGTCACCTTCGTCCTGGACCGGGCCGGCATCACCGGCACCGACGGCGCCTCGCACAACGGCATGTGGGACATGTCGATCCTCCAGGTCGTCCCCGGCCTGCGGCTGGCCGCGCCGCGCGACGCCGAGCAGGTGCGCGCCCAGCTGCGGGAGGCCGTCGAGATCGACGACGCGCCGACCGTGGTGCGCTACTCCAAGGGCGCGGTCGGCCCGGCGGTCGAGGCGGTCGGCCGGGTCGGCGGCATGGACGTGCTGCGCGCGGCCGGCACCGACGGGCGGCCCGACGTCCTGCTGGTGTCGGTCGGCGCGCTCGCCCCGATGTGCCTGGAGGTCGCCGACCTCCTCGACAAGCAGGGCATCTCCACCACCGTCGTGGACCCCCGCTGGGTCAAGCCGGTCGACGAGGCGCTGCCGGGCCTGGCCGCCGAGCACCGGGTCGTGGTCACCGTCGAGGACAACATCCGCACCGGCGGCGTCGGTTCGGCCGTCGCCCAGGCGCTCCGGGACGCCGACGTGGACGTCCCGCTGCGCGACTTCGGCATCCCCGAGCGGTTCCTGGACCACGCCTCCCGCAAGGAGGTCATGGCCGAGGTCGGGCTCACCGCGCCGGACATCGCCCGCCAGGTGACCGGCCTGGTCGCCAAGATGGACAACCGCGGCGCCGGCGCCGGCGCCCCCGCGCCCGCGGAGGCGGCCCGCGACTGACCGCGGCCCGCACCGCCCGCCCGATGGGCCGGCCGGACGTCCCCACGGATGTTCCGGCCGGCCCATCGGCGTCCGGGGCGATGCCCCACCCATCGGGTGAATCCCCGCCCCCCGAGGGCCCGCCGACGACGACCCCTTCCCGACATTGCGGAGACTCGGTCAGTTCAGCGCAGTCGCGAGGTCGTCCAGGCGGAGGTTCGCCCATGAGCACACAGCACGGACCACAGGGACACGGGCCGGGACACGGGCCACAGGGGCCCGGGCCCCGGGAGGGGACGCGCCGGGACCGAGGCGTCCTGCGGACGAAGAGCATCGAGCAGTCCATCCAGGACACCGAGGAGCCGGAGCACGCCCTCAAGAAGTCCCTCTCGGCGCTGGACCTGACCGTCTTCGGCGTCGGTGTGGTGATCGGCACCGGGATCTTCGTGCTCACCGGGAAGATCGCCAAGGAGCAGGCGGGACCCGCCGTCGCGCTCTCCTTCGTCGTCGCCGGTGTGGTCTGCGCGCTGGCGGCGCTGTGCTACGCGGAGTTCGCCTCCACCGTGCCGGTCGCCGGCTCCGCCTACACCTTCGCGTACGCCTCCCTGGGCGAACTGCCCGCCTGGATCATCGGCTGGGACCTCATCCTGGAGCTGGCTCTGGGGTGCGCGGTCGTCTCCGTCGGCTGGTCCGGCTATGTCCGCTCGCTGCTGGAGACCGGGGGGCTGCACCTGCCGCCGGAGCTGTCCGGCAGCCACGAGGGGCGGTTCGGGTTCGACCTGCTCGCCTGTGTCCTGGTGCTGGCCCTCACCGCCATCCTGGTGCTCGGCATGAAGCTCTCCTCCCGGGTGACGACCGTGGTCGTGGGCGTCAAGGTCACCGTCGTGCTGCTGGTCGTCATCGCCGGCGCGTTCTTCGTCTCCGGCGCCAACTACGACCCGTTCATCCCGCCCGCCCGGCCCACCACGGCCGGCGGCGGCCTGGCCGCGCCGCTCTCCCAGCTGATGTTCGGCTTCGCCCCGTCCCACTTCGGCGTGATGGGCATCTTCGCGGCCGCCGCGGTGGTCTTCTTCGCCTTCATCGGCTTCGACATCGTGGCCACCGCGGCCGAGGAGACCCGCGTCCCGCAGCGCGACGTGCCGCGCGGCATCCTCGGCTCGCTGGCCATCTGCACCCTGCTCTACGTCGCCGTCTCCGTCGTCGTCACCGGCATGGAGAAATACAGCTCGCTCTCCGTCGACGCCCCGCTGGCCGACGCCTTCAAGCACGTCGGGTACCCGTTCTACGCGGGCCTGATCAGCTTCGGCGCGGCGGTCGGCCTGACCTCGGTGTGCATGATCCTGCTGCTCGGCCAGAGCCGGGTGTTCTTCGCGATGAGCCGGGACGGGCTGCTGCCGCAGCTCTTCTCCCGTGTGCACCCCAAGTTCGGCACCCCGCACCGCTCGACCATCGTGCTGGGCGTCGTCGTCGCGGTGGTCTCCGGCTTCACCTCCATCGACGTGCTCGCCGAACTCGTCAACATCGGCACGCTCTTCGCGTTCGTCGTGGTCGCCGTCGGCGTCGTGCTGCTCCGCCGCTCCCGCCCCGACCTGCCGCGCGGCTTCCGCACCCCGTTCGTGCCGTACGTCCCGCTGCTGTCGGTGCTGGCGTCGCTCTGGCTGATGCTCAATCTGCCCGCCGAGACCTGGATCCGCTTCGCGCTCTGGATGGCGCTCGGCTTCGTCCTCTACTTCGTCTACGGCCGTTCGCACAGCCGCCTGGGCCTCCGGCAGCGGCAGCGCGCCACGGCCGGCGCCCGGTCGTAGAGCGGACGGCCACGCGGCCGCACACGCCGCTCTCGCGGGCTACGACGCCCCGTCGCGCCCTCTGCCACCCCACACCGTCCGGGGGCCCGTCACGCGGGCGCCCAGCGCCTGTACGCGCTCCCGCAGCCCGCGGTCCGCGGTGACCACCAGACAGTTCCGTCCGACGCCCTCCCGGGCCACCAGCTCCACGATCGCGTCGTCGCCGCTGCCGTACGCCGACACCACCCGCACGCCCGGTACGGACGCCACCCCGCGCGCCGCGCCCTCCACCACCAGCACCAGCTCCAGCGGCGGTTCGACCAGCCCCGGCAGCCCGGCGTCCGCACAGCCGGGCAGCGCGTCCCGCAGCCGCTCGGCCGCCCCGCGCCGGTCCCGCCACCAGCCGTCCGGCACCGAGCCGACGACGTTCGCGGCATCGACGATGACCAAGGAATCCATACCGCCAGCCTGCCACGGGCGGCACCGCCGGCGGACGCGTCCGCCCACCCGAAAGACGCGCGGACCGGCTCCACCGAGCCGGTCCGCGCGCCGACGTCCGCGGTGCGGAGGTCCCTTACGACCCCTTACGCGGGAACGCTCGCGATCCCCTGCGCCAGGAACTTCTTGCCGGTCACCCGCTCGGAGACGCCCTCGCGGTCCAGGTACGGCGTGATGCCGCCCAGGTGGAAGGGCCAGCCGGCGCCGGTGATCAGGCACAGGTCGATGTCCTGCGCCTCGGCGACCACGCCCTCGTCCAGCATCAGGCCGATCTCCTGCGCCACGGCGTCCAGCACCCGGTCGCGCACCTGCTCCTCGGTCAGCACCGAGTCGCCCTGCTTCAGCAGCGCGGCGACCTCCGGGTCCAGCTCCGGCGCGCCGGAGTCGTAGACGTAGAAGCCGCGCTTGCCGGCCTCGACGACCGCCTTGAGGTTGGGGGAGACCGTGAAGCGCTCCGGGAAGGCGCCGTGCAGCGTCTCGGAGACGTGCAGGCCGATCGCCGGGCCGACCAGCTCCAGCAGGACCAGCGGCGACATCGGCAGGCCGAGCGGCTCGACCGCCTTCTCGGCGACGGCGACCGGGGTGCCCTCGTCGATGACGTTCTGGATCTCGCCCATGAAGCGGGTCAGGATGCGGTTGACGACGAACGCCGGGGCGTCCTTCACCAGCACGGCCGTCTTCTTCAGCGACTTGGCGACCGCGAAGGCGGTGGCCAGCGACGCGTCGTCGGTCTTCTCCGCCCGGACGATCTCCAGCAGCGGCAGGATCGCGACCGGGTTGAAGAAGTGGAAGCCCACGACCCGCTCGGGGTGCTTGAGCTTGGAGGCCATCTCGGTGACCGACAGCGAGGAGGTGTTGGTGGCGAGCACGGCGTGCTCCGGCACCACCGCCTCGACCTCGGCGAACACCTGCTGCTTGACGCCCATCTCCTCGAAGACGGCCTCGATGACGAAGTCCGCGTCGCCGAAGGCGGCGGCCTTGTCGAGGTGACCGGAGACCAGGCCCTTGAGGCGGTTCGCCTTGTCCTGGTTGACCCGGCCCTTGAGCAGCAGCTTGTCGATCTCGCCGTGGACGTACGCCACGCCCTTGTCGATGCGGGCCTGGTCGATGTCCGTGAGGACGACCGGGACCTCCAGGCGGCGGGCGAACAGCAGCGCCAGCTGAGAGGCCATCAGACCGGCGCCGACCACGCCCACCTTGGTGACGGGGCGGGCCAGCGCCTTGTCCGGCGCGCCGGCCGGGCGCTTGGCGCGCTTCTGCACCAGGTTGAACGCGTAGATGCCGGAGCGCAGTTCGCCGCCCATGATGAGGTCGGCCAGCGCCTGGTCCTCGGCGTCGAAGCCCTGCCGCAGGTCGCCGTTCTTGGCGGCGGCGATGATGTCCAGCGCGCGGTAGGCGGCCGGGGCCGCGCCGTGCACCTTGCCGTCCGCGATCGCCTTGCCGCGCTGCACGGCCGCGTCCCACGCCTCGCCGCGGTCCACCTCGGGCCGGCTGACCTCGGTCTCGCCCGTCAGCACCGACGCGGTCCAGTCCAGCGACCGCTCCAGGAAGTCCGCGCCCTCGAAGAGCGCGTCCGCGATGCCGAGTTCGAAGACCTGCTTGCCCTTGAGCTGCTTGTTCTGGTTGAGCGAGTTCTCGATGATCACCGAGATCGCCTTGTCCGCGCCGATGAGGTTCGGCAGCAGCGTGCAGCCGCCCCAGCCGGGCACCAGACCGAGGAAGACCTCGGGCAGCGAGAAGGCCGGCAGCGCCTGGGAGACGGTGCGGTAGGTGCAGTGCAGACCGACCTCGACACCGCCGCCCATCGCGGCGCCGTTGTAGTACGCGAAGGTCGGCACGGCCAGCGCCGCCAGCCGCTTGAAGACGTCGTGGCCGCCCTTGCCGATGGCCAGCGCGTCCTCGTGGCGCTTGAGCAGTTCGACGCCCTTGAGGTCGGCGCCCACCGCGAAGATGAACGGCTTGCCGGTGATGCCGACGCCGACGATCGCGCCGTCCGCGGCCTCCTTCTCGACCTGGTCGATCGCGACGTTGAGGTTCGCCAGCGACTGCGGGCCGAAGGTGGTCGGCTTGGTGTGGTCCAGGCCGTTGTCCAGCGTGATGAGCGCGAACCTGCCCGCGCCCTTGGGGAGGTCGAGGTGGCGCACGTGCGCCTGCGTCACGACCTCGTCGGGGAACAGCTCGGCCGCACCCTTCAACAGCTCAGCGGTGGTGCTCACTTGCCCTCCCAGTGCGGGTTTTCCCAGATGACCGTGCCGCCCATGCCGAAGCCGACGCACATGGTGGTGATGCCGTAGCGGACCTCGGGCTGCTCCTCGAACTGCCGCGCCAGCTGCGTCATCAGACGCACGCCGGACGACGCCAGCGGGTGGCCGAAGGCGATCGCGCCGCCGTACTGGTTGACGCGCGGGTCGTCGTCGGCGATGCCGTAGTGGTCGAGCAGCGAGAGCACCTGGACGGCGAACGCCTCGTTGATCTCGAACAGGCCGATGTCGTCGATGGTCAGACCGGCCTTGGCCAGCGCCTTCTCGGTCGCCGGGACCGGGCCGATGCCCATCACCTCGGGCTCGACGCCCGCGAAGGCGTAGTCCACCAGGCGCATCTTGACCGGCAGGCCCAGCTCGCGGGCGACGTCCTCGGCGGCGATCAGCGAGGCGGTGGCGCCGTCGTTGAGCCCGGCGGCGTTGCCCGCGGTCACCCGGCCGTGCGGGCGGAACGGGGTCTTCAGGCCGGCGAGGTTCTCCAGCGTCGTGCCCGGGCGCATCGGCTCGTCGGCGGTGGCCAGGCCCCAACCGGTCTCGCCGGCCTCTGCGTTGGTGCGGCGCACCGAGATCGGCACCAGGTCCTGCTGGATCTTGCCGTTGGCGTACGCCTTCGCGGCCTTCTCCTGGCTGCGCACCGCGTACTCGTCGGCGCGCTGCTTGGTGAGGTGCGGCAGCCGGTCGTGGAGGTTCTCGGCGGTCATGCCCATGAACAGGGCGGACTGGTCGACCAGCTTCTCGCTCACGAACCTCGGGTTGGGGTCCACGCCCTCGCCCATCGGGTGCCGGCCCATGTGCTCGACACCGCCGGCCACCGCGAGGTCGTACGCGCCGAAGGCCACCCCGCCGGCGACGCTGGTCACCGCGGTCATCGCACCGGCGCACATCCGGTCCACGGAGAACCCGGGCACGGACTGCGGCAGCCCCGCCAGGATGGCGGCGGTACGGCCCAGGGTCAGGCCCTGGTCGCCGATCTGGGTGGTGGCGGCGAGGGCGACCTCGTCGATACGGGCCGGGTCCAGATCCGGGTTGCGGCGCAGCAGCTCCCGGATGCACTTGACGACCAGGTCGTCGGCGCGGGTCTCGTGGTAAATGCCCTTCGGGCCCGCCTTGCCGAACGGGGTGCGGACGCCGTCGACGAAGACGACGTCCCTAGCGGTACGAGGCACGTTGGCTCTCCTCCAGGTGCGGGATGGCACTGCTGCGGGGCGCCCCGGGGGCGCGTCCCAACCGACATGCTACTTACGGGTAACCAACCTGCCCACCCCCACCGCCCGGAGCGGTGAAGGTCACACCGTGCCGGCGGACGGGCCGGGAGGGGGTGTGCGCCCCACGGGCGGCCGCGGCCGTGGAGCGGGCGACCGGAAACGTCCGGATCCCGACGGGTCCTGACGCAAACCCGACACGTGCCCACTTAAAGTGATCACATGACTACACAGAGGAGTGCGGTGCTCTGCACCGTCGTCGCCCTGGGCGGCGCCCTGCTCGCGGGCTGCGGAAACGGCCACGCCACCGGGACGGGTGTCGTCGGCCACGAGCGGGCGGTCCCCGCCTCGGCCCCCGCGGCCTCGCCCGGCACCAGGCTCACCGCGGACCAGGCCGAACGGAAGGCGCTGATCCCCGCCGCCAAGGTCGACTACGAGCGGGCGCTGCGCGCCGCCGTCGCCGAAGTCCGGGCCGCGAAGCCGGTCGCCGCCGAGCTCAAGGGCACGTCTAAGAGCCCCTATTGGCGCACGCAGGTCGCCACCTCCGGCGGGACGGACCGTGTGGTCCACGTCGACGCGGTCACCGGCCGGGCCGAGCCGCCGCGCACCGACTCGGACGACGCCGGCGACCGGAGGAAGCTGGCCGCCCGGCTCGCCGCGGCCACCGTCACCCCGCAGCAGGCCGTCGGGACGGCCACCGCCAGGACCAGGGGCACGGTCAGCGCCGTGGAGCTGGGCGACGCCGGCCACGGCAGCCGGAAGCCGGCCTGGTCGGTGGACGTGGTCAGCACCGACGACTGGAAGAAGACCACCTACGACATCGACGCCACCGACCGCAAGGTGCTCCGGATGCACGTCGACCGGGACTGATCCCACGGATCGGTCCCGGCCGACGGGGGCGGGCGGCGCCGGGGGCGTCAGCCGTCCCCGGTGCCCGACAGCAGGGCCTCGGTGAGCAGCGGCGCGACCAGCTCGATCTGCCAGGGACGGGCGCCGTGTCCGGCCAGGACGTCGGCGACCGTCTCCGGGGTCGGGCCGGCCGGCGGCTCCCAGCACAGCCGGCGCACGGTGTCGGGGGTGATCAGATTCTCCTGGGGGAGGTTCAGCCGCTCGGCGAGCGCGGTCACCGCTCCGCGGGCGGCCGAGAGCCGGGCCGCCGCGGCCGGGTCCTTGTCGGCCCACGAGCGGGGCGGCGGCGGGCCGTTGAGCGGCTGGCCGGGCTGCGGCAGCTCGCTCTCCGGCAGCGCCCGCGCCCGGTCGACCGCGCCCTGCCACTGCTCCAGCTGACGCCGGCCCATCCGGTGCCCGAAACCGGACAGCGCGGCCAGCGCGTGGGTGTTGGGCGGGAGTTGGAGCGCGGCCTCGATGATCGCGGCGTCGCCGAGCACCTTGCCGGGCGAGACGTCGCGCCGCTGGGCGACCTGGTCGCGCAGCGTCCACAGCTCCCGGACCACCGCCATCTGCCGGCGCCGGCGCACCTTGTGCATGCCGGACGTGCGGCGCCAGGGGTCCTTGCGGGGCGGCGGCGGGGGAGCGGCGGCGATCGCCGCGAACTCCTGCCGGGCCCACTCCAGCTTGCCCTGCCGGTCCAGCTCCTCCTCCAGCGCGTCGCGCAGGTCCACCAGCAGCTCGACGTCGAGCGCGGCGTAGCGCAGCCACGGCTCGGGCAGCGGGCGGGTGGACCAGTCGACGGCGGAGTGGCCCTTCTCCAGGGCGAAGCCGAGGACGTTCTCGACCATGGCGCCCAGGCCGACCCGGGCGAAGCCGGCCAGCCGCCCGGCCAGCTCGGTGTCGAACAGCCGGCTCGGGACCATCCCTATGTCACGCAGGCAGGGCAGGTCCTGGGTGGCGGCGTGCAGCACCCACTCGGCGTCGGAGAGCGCCTCTCCCAGTGCGGAGAGATCGGGGCAGCCGACCGGGTCGATCAGTACGCTGCCGGCGCCCTCGCGGCGCAGCTGGACCAGATAGGCGCGCTGGCCGTAGCGGTAGCCGGAGGCGCGCTCGGCGTCCACCGCGACCGGGCCACGGCCGGCGGCGAAGGCGGCGACGACCTCGGCGAGCGCCTCGGGCGTGGCGGTCACCGGGGGGATGCCCTCGCGGGGGTCCAGTAGGGGTACCGGCGCCGGTCGGGATGCCGGAGGCGACTCTCCGGATGCTCGCAGTGTCGTGTCTGCTGCGGTCTTTTGGGCGTCGGTCACCAGTCAAGGGTATCTGTGGATGCACGTCGCCCGTCGGGGGAATCTTCCCTCGACGGGCGAGAAGGGGCGGGAGGCGGGGTTCAGTGGATGATGCCGGTGCGCAGCGCGACCGCCACCATTCCGGCCCGGTCGCCGGTGCCGAGCTTGCGCGCGATCCGGGCGAGATGGCTCTTCACGGTCAGTGCCGAGAGACCCATCGAGACGCCGATGGCCTTGTTCGACTGGCCCTCCGCCACCAGCCGCAACACCTCCACCTCGCGCCCGGACAGCTCGCGGTAGCCGCCGGGGTGGCCCGGGGCGCCCGGCGGGCGGCGCTGCATCCGGGCCGCGTTGGCGCCGATCGGCGAGGTGCCCGGCCGGCCCGGGAGGCCGAGGTTGGTGCGGGTGCCGGTGACGACGTAGCCCTTGACGCCGCCGGCGAGGGCGTTGCGCACGGCGCCGATGTCGTCGGCCGCGGACAGGGCGAGGCCGTTGGGCCAGCCGGCCGCCCGGGTCTCGGACAGCAGGGTGAGGCCGGAGCCGTCGGGAAGGTGGACGTCGGCCACGCAGATGTCGCGCGGGTTGCCGACGCGTGGACGGGCCTCCGCGATGGACGACGCCTCGATCACGTCACGTACGCCGAGGGCCCACAGGTGACGGGTGACGGTGGAGCGGACGCGAGGGTCGGCCACGACGACCATGGCGGTCGGCTTGTTCGGGCGGTAGGCGACCAGGCTCGAAGGCTGCTCAAGGAGAACTGACACCGGGCCTCCTGGGGAGTGGCGGGGACGGAAGCCGACTGGGGAAAGCCGGAATGATCCGTGTTTGAAGGGTCACTGACCTCTTCGGCAGCAATACGGCGGGACTTTAGAGTTTGATCACGATTTAGTTAGGGGCAATTCGGGCAAATCGGATGCGTGAGCGATCAAGGTGAGTATGGAGTGCACATCGAGGTGATCACAGGCGTACGGAAACGGCGAAGTGCCGCGCACCCGGACATCCCGGACACACGGCACCTCGCGGTCGTATTGCTCCCTCAGCGGGCCTGCGGGCCGCGGCGCTGGGGCAGTGCCACCACCCCGCCGTGCGGCGGGGGGTCGAGCGGGGTCGGGGGCAGGCCCGCCACCTGGCACAGCAGGTCGCACCAGGCCGACAGATGCGCGGCGAGGTCCGGCACCCCGCCGGGCCCCTCCTCCGGCGTCCATGACGCCCGGATCTCGATCTGGGTCACCGGCTCCCGTGCCGCCAGCCCGCCGAAGTAGTGCGACCCGGCCCGGGTGACCGTCCCGCTCGGCGCGCCGTAGCGCACCCCGCGGGCCTCCAGCGCACCGGTCAGCCAGGACCACGACACCTCGGGCAGCAGCGGATCGGTGCCCATCTCCGGCTCCAGCTCCGCGCGGGCCAGCGTCACCACCCGGAACGTCCCCTGCCAGGTCTCGTCGCCGGCCGGCTGGTGCAGCACCACCAGCCGCCCGTCGGCCAGGTCCCGGTCCTCGCCGTCCGGCCCCGCCCCGCGCTCGACGACCACGGCCTCCAGGGCGTAGGCGAACGGTGCCAGCCGCTTCGGCGCGGGGGTCGGGTCGGTCTCGATCTCCGGCCGCAGCCGTGCCGCGCGGAGCGCCTCGACCGCCTGACGGAAGGGGATCGGGGTCTCGTCCGCGCTGTCCGCGAGGTGTTCTTGAGCCGCAGCCATGCCCGGAAGGTTAGGCGGAAGACGGCGCGCATACGGGGAGGACACCCGATGCGCGCGTCGCCCGTTCGGAGGTGCCGAGGGGCGCATGCGAAGATTTGCCGCGTGAGTGCCAACGACGCCCGGACGGGCCAGCAGCAGACCGCGACGTACGACTCGGCCTTCCTCAAGGCGTGCCGGCGCGAGCCGGTGCCGCACACGCCGGTGTGGTTCATGCGGCAGGCCGGGCGCTCGCTCCCCGAGTACCGCAAGGTCCGCGAGGGCATCGCGATGCTGGACTCCTGCACGCGGCCCGAGCTGGTCACCGAGATCACGCTGCAGCCCGTCCGCCGGCACGGCGTGGACGCCGCCGTCTACTACAGCGACATCGTGGTGCCCCTGAAGGCCATCGGCATCGACCTGGACATCAAGCCCGGCGTCGGCCCGGTCGTCGAGAACCCGATCCGCAGCCGCGCCGACCTGGAGCGGCTGCGCCCGCTGGAGCCCGGCGACGTCCCCTACGTCACCGAGGCCATCGGCCTGCTCACCCGCGAGCTGGGCGGCACCCCGCTGATCGGCTTCGCCGGCGCCCCGTTCACCCTCGCCAGCTACCTCGTCGAGGGCGGCCCGTCCCGCAACCACGAGCACACCAAGGCCCTGATGTACGGCGACCCGCAGCTGTGGGCCGACCTGATGCACCGGCTCGGGGACATCACCACCGCCTTCCTCAAGGTCCAGATCGAGGCCGGGGCCGGTGCGGTGCAGCTCTTCGACTCCTGGGTCGGCGCGCTCTCCCCGGCCGACTACCGGCGCGCGGTGCTGCCGGCCTCCGCCAAGGTCTTCGACGCGGTCGCCCCCTACGGCGTCCCGCGGATCCACTTCGGCGCCGGCACCGGCGAACTCCTCGGCCTGCTGGGCGAGGCCGGCGCGGACGTGGTCGGCGTCGACTGGCGGGTCCCGCTGGACGAGGCGGCCCGCCGGGTCGGCCCCGGCAAGGCGCTCCAGGGCAACCTCGACCCGGCCGTGCTCTTCGCCCCCCGCGAGGCCGTCGAGACCAAGGCCCGCGAGGTCCTCGACGCCGCCGCCGGCCTCCCGGGCCACATCTTCAACCTCGGCCACGGTGTGCTGCCCGACACCGACCCGGACGCGCTGACCCGCCTCGTCGAGTACGTCCACACGCAGACCGCGCGCTGAACGGGGCGGGAGGCCGGGCGACTTCTTCTGGTTCTTCCGGATCGGGCCGCCTCCGGGTCAGGCCCCGGCCTCCCGCACCGCCGCGGTCGCCTTGCGGGCCGCCACCAGGACCGGGTCCCACACCGGAGAGAACGGCGGGGCGTAGCCCAGGTCCAGGGCGGTCATCTGCTCCACCGTCATCCCCGCGGTGAGCGCCACCGCGGCGATGTCCACCCGCTTCCCGGCGCCCTCCCGGCCGACGATCTGCACCCCCAGCAGCCGCCCGGTGCGCCGCTCGGCGAGCATCTTCACGTGCATCGGGCGGGCCTCGGGGTAGTAGCCGGCGCGGCTGGTCGACTCGACGGTGACGCTCACGAACCGCAGCCCCGCCGCCCGTGCCTGGCGCTCCAGCAGCCCGGTGCGGGCGATCTCCAGATCGCAGACCTTGCTGACGGCCGTGCCGACGACCCCCGGGAAGGTCGCGTAGCCGCCGGCCACGTTGGACCCGATCACCTGGCCGTGCTTGTTGGCGTGGGTGCCCAGCGCGATGTGCCGGTGCTCGCCGGTGATCAGATCGCGCACCTCGACGCAGTCCCCGCCCGCCCACACCTGCTCCTGGCCGGCCACCCGCATCGCCAGGTCGGTGCGCAGGCCGCCGGACGCGCCCAGCGGCAGCCCCGCCGCCTCGGCCAGCGCGGTCTCCGGGCGCACGCCCAGCCCCAGCACGACCACGTCCGCCGGGTACGCGGCGTCGTCCGTGACCACCGCGCGGGCCGGGCCGTCCGCCCCCTGTGTCAGTACCGCGGTCACCCGCGCACCGGTCACGACCTCGATGCCCATCCCCGACATCGCGGTGTGCACCAGCGCCCCCATGTCCGGGTCCAGGGTGGACATCGGCTGCGCGCCCTGCTCCAGCACCGTCACCTCGTAGCCCCGGTGGACCAGCGCCTCGGCCATCTCGACGCCGATGTAGCCGGCGCCGATCACCACCGCCCGCCGGACCGGTGCGCCGCGCAGACCGGCCAGCAGCCGCTGCCCGTCCTCCAGCGTCTGCACCCCGTACACGCCCGGCGCGTCGATCCCCGGCAGCGGCGGCCGCAGCGGGCGCGCCCCGGTGGCCACCACCAGCTTGTCGAAGCCCGTCCACTCCTCCCGGCCGCCGTCCGCCAGATCCCGGGTGCGCACCCGGGACCGGTCCAGGTCGATCTCGGTGACCTCGGTGCGCAGCCGCAGGTCGATGTCGCGGGCCCGGTGCTCGTCCGCGGTCCGGGCGATCAGCGCGTCCGGGCCGTCCACCACGCCGCCGACCCAGTACGGGATGCCGCAGGCGGAGTACGACGTGAAGCGGCCGCGCTCGAAGGCCGTGATGGCCAGCGCGTCCGGGCCCTTCAGCCGCCGGGCCTGTGAGGCGGCGGACATCCCCGCCGCGTCGCCGCCGATGACCACCAGCCGCTCCGGCGCCGCCATCGCCGTCTCCTCTCGTTCGGTGCCGCGGTCCGCGGCGTTCCGGTCGGTCCGCCCGCTCCGCCGCGCTCCATGATCGCGGCGCGGGGTGCCGCGGTGCGGGACCGGCGGCACCCGGGCCGCAGCGGAAGCGGGTGGCCGATCGGGTACCCGGATCAGAAGGGGTAGGCCGCCGGGGTGGCGCGCACCGTCGTCCAGCGGGTCTCGGTGAACGCGTCGAGATTGGCCTCGCCACCGAAGCGGGCGCCGGTCCCGGAGTCGGCCAGTCCGCCGAAGGCCGCCACCGGCTCGTCGTTGACGGTCTGGTCGTTGATGTGCAGCAGCCCGGTCGGGATCCGGTCGGCCAGCTCCAGAGCGCGGGCCGCGTCGCGGGTGACGACGCCCAGCGCCAGCCCGTAGGAGGACTCGTTGGCCAGCGCCACCGCCTCGTCGAGGGTCCGGAAGGCGCGGACCGGCGCGACCGGCCCGAAGACCTCCTCGCCGTACGCGGGGGAGGCGCCCACCGAGCCCGGTCCGGTCGTGTCCGGGCCCGCGTCGGCGAGGACCGTCGGCCGGTAGAACAGCTCCTCGTGGGTGCCGCCGGCGGCGATCCGCACACCCGCCGCGGCGCTCCGCCGCACCAGCGCGTCGATCTTGCCGAGCTGGCCGCGGTCGATGACCGGACCGAGGTGCACCTGCGCGCGGAACGGGTCCCCGACCGTCAGCGCGTCCGCCTTCGCCGCCAGCCGCGCCACGTACTCGTCGTAGAGCGAGGCGGGCACGAGGTGCCGGCCGGCCGTCATGCACACCTGGCCCTGGTGGAAGAACGACGCCCAGGCGGCGGTGGACATCGCCGCGTCCAGATCGGCGTCCGGCAGCACCAGGAAGGCGCTGTTGCCGCCCAGTTCGAGATGGGCCCGCTTGAGGTGCCGGGCGGCCAACGCGCCGACGCTGCGGCCGGCCGCGGTCGAGCCGGTGAAGGAGATCACCCGCACCCGCGGATCCTCGACCAGCGCCCGCCCGGCGTCCGCGCCGCCGGGCAGCACGTGCAGCAGCCCCGCCGGCAGACCGGCCTCGGCGAAGACCGCGGCGAGCACGTGCCCGCCGCACACCGCGGTCCGCGGATCGGGCTTGAGCACCGCCGCGTTGCCCAGCGCCAGGGCCGGCGCGACGGACCGGACCGCGAGGACCAGCGGGACGTTGAACGGCGTGATCACCCCGACCACGCCGGCCGGCACCCGGGTGGTGTACGACAGGCGCGGCGCGCCCGAGGGCAGCACCTGGCCGAGCGGGCGGTGGGCGAGCGCCGCGGCCTCGTAGCACTCCTCGGCCGCGGTGCGGATCTCGAACTCGGCCTTGCCGCGGACGCTGCCGGCCTCCCGGACGAGCCACTCGCCGATCTCCTCGGCGTGCCGGTGCACGAGGTCGCCGGCCCGGCGCAGCACCGCGGCCCGTTCCGCGTACGGCCGGCGCGCCCAGTCCCGCTGCGCCGCGGCGGCCGCGCCCGCCGCGTCCGCGACGTCGGCGGGCGCGGCCAGCGTCAGCTCCGCCAGTGCCTCGCCGGTCGCGGGCTCCAGTGCCGCGGCGGGGCCGCCGCGCAGGGCGCACCAGTCCTTGGGGTCGAGCAGGGCCATCGGCCAACCTCCGGGATCACGGCGTCAGTTGATTGGTCAACGAGTGTGCCCCATGCCGCCGCCGCACGCCCGCCGGACGGCCGACGCCGGACGCCCGACCGTCAGAAGCGCCCTAGCGCTCCAGCACCAGCGCCGACCCCTGGCCCACGCCGATGCACAGGGCCGCCAGGCCGGTGCCCGAGCCGCGGGCGGCGAGCTGATGGGCCACCGCGCCGGCGAGCCGGGCCCCGGAGGCGCCCAGCGGGTGGCCGATGGCGATGGCGCCGCCGCGCGGATTGACCACCGTGGGGTCGAGCTCCGGCCACTGGGCGACGCAGCCCAGCGCCTGGGCCGCGAACGCCTCGTTCAGCTCGCAGACCGCCAGATCGCCGAAGCCCCGCCCGGCCCGCGTAAGCGCCCGCCGGACCGCCTCGACCGGGCCCAGCCCGAACAGCTGCGGCTCGACGCCGGTCACCGCGCTCGCCCGGACGCGGGCCAGCGGCTCCCGCCCGGTGGCCCGCAGCCCCTCCTCGCTGACCAGCAGCAGCGCGGCGGCGCCGTCGTTGAGCGGCGAGGAGTTGCCGGCGGTGACCGTGCCGCCCTCGGTGCGGAACACCGGCTTCAGCCTGGAGAGCGCCTCCAGCGAGGAGTTCTCCCGGATCGTCTCGTCGCGGGCCAGCGCGACCCCCGGCACCGGCACGACCTCCGCGGCGTAGTCGCCCGCCGCCCAGGCCCGGACCGCCTTCTGATGGCTGGCCAGCGCGAACACGTCCTGCTGCTCGCGGGTGATGCCGTGCTTCTCGGCGATCAGCTCGGCGCCCTCGCCCAGCGACACCGTCCACTCCGGCGCCATCCGCGGATTGACCATCCGCCAGCCCAGCGTCGAGGAGAACATCTCCTGATGGCCCGCCGGGAAGGCCCGCTCCGGCTTGCGCAGCACGTACGGCGCCCGGCTCATCGACTCCACGCCGCCGGCCACCGCGATCTCCGCGTCGCCGTGCGCGACCGCCCGCGCCGCCTGGACGACCGCCTCCAGCCCGGACCCGCACAGCCGGTTGACCGTCACGCCGGGCACGGTGACCGGCAGCCCGGCCAGCAGCACCGCCATCCGCGCCACGTTGCGGTTGTCCTCGCCCGCGCCGTTGGCGTCGCCGAAGTACACGTCGTCGATCCGCGCCGGGTCGAGCCGCGGGGTGCGGTCCACCAGGGCGCGCAGCACATGGGCGGCGAGGTCGTCGGGGCGCGTCCCGGCCAGTGCGCCGCCGTACTTGCCGACCGGGGTCCGCACCGCGTCGACGATGTAGACGTCCCGTACGGCGTCCCCTGCGTGTGGCTCGGTCATCAGGCTGTGTCCTCGCTGTCTGCCCCGACTGGGCGCTCTGCGCTGTCCTCGCGTACCGGCTCGGGCGGCCGGGCGGTACGAAGATCGCCACCCGCCGACCCCGAGTCTTTGCCCGGCGCCGCCCGGTGTCAACGGTGCACCCGGCCGCCTTCACCGGACCCGCCGGACGCCTCGGGCGCCTCGGGCGCGGGCCGGCTCCCGGGGGAGCGGACCGGCTCCGAACGGCCCGGACCGGCTCTGAGAGAGTGGAGGACATGAGCACAGCGCACAGCGGTACGGGCCGGGCACCCGGTCATGTCGTGGTCGTCGGCGGCGGGATCGCGGGGCTGGCCGCCGCACACCGGCTGCTGGCCGGCGGCGCCCGGGTGACCCTGCTGGAGGCGTCGGCGCGCCTCGGCGGCAAGCTGCTGGCCGGCGAGATCGCGGGCGTGCCGGTCGATCTCGGCGCCGAGTCGATGCTGGCCCGGCGGCCGGAGGGGGTGGAGCTGGCGCGGGCCGTGGGCCTGGCCGACCGGCTCCAGCCGCCCGGCACCGCCACCGCCTCGCTGTGGACGCGCGGTGCGCTCCGCCCGATGCCCAAGGGACATGTGATGGGCGTCCCCGGCGACCTGGGGCCGCTGGCCGCCTCCGGGGTGCTCTCCCCGGAGGGCCTGGCGCGCATCGAGGAGGACCGGACGCTGCCGACGACCGAGGCCGGCGCCGACGTCGGGGTCGGCGCGTACGTCGCGGCCCGGCTCGGCCGGGAGGTCGTCGACCGGCTCGTCGAGCCGCTGCTCGGCGGGGTCTACGCCGGCGACGCCTACCGCATCTCGATGCGCGCCGCCGTGCCGCAGCTCTTCGACGCGGCCCGCCGCGGCGGTTCGCTGATCGAGGGCGTCCGGGCCATCCAGGAGCGCGCCGCGGCCGCCGCCTCCGAGGGGCCGGCGGCGAACGGCCCGGCCTCGGTCTTCATGGGCATCGCCGGCGGCATCGGCACCCTGCCCGGCGCGGTCGCGGACGCGGTCCGCCGCTCCGGCGGCGAGATCCTGCTGCGCACGCCGGTGCACGAGCTGCGCTGGGCCGGTGCGGACGGCTGGCACCTCCGGGCGGGCGAGCGCACGCTCACCGCCGACGCGGTGGTCCTGGCCGCCCCCGCGGCCGCCGCCGCACGGCTGCTGCACGCCGGCTGCCCGGCCGCCGCCGGCGAACTGTCCGCCGTCGAGTACGCCTCGATGGCGCTGGTCACCATGGCCTTCCGGCGCGCTGACCTGACCACCGTGCCGGGCGGCAGCGGCTTCCTCGTCCCGCCGGTCGACGGCCACCGGATCAAGGCGTCCACCTTCGCCAGCCACAAGTGGAACTGGATCGCCGAGGCCGACCCGGACCTCTTCGTGCTCCGCACCTCCCTCGGCCGCTACGGCGACGAGGCCGACCTCGCCCGCGACGACGACGAACTGGTGAAGCTCTCCCTGGCCGACCTCGGCGAGGCGGTCGGCCTGGCCGCCCGGCCGGTGGCCACCACCGTGACCCGCTGGGACGGCGGACTGCCGCAGTACACCGTCGGCCATGTGGACCGGGTGGCGCGCATCCGGGCCGCCGTCGCCGGCCTGCCGGGCCCGCTGCGGGTCTGCGGCGCGCTCTACGACGGCGTCGGCATCCCGGCGTGCATCGGTTCCGCCCGGCGGGCCGCCGACGAGGTCCTCGGGACCCTGGCGGCGGGCTCCGCCGGCGGCGAGTGAGAATGGACGACATGACAGACGCTTCCGCCCCCGACACCGCCAAGATCCCCAACGCCGGCAAGAAGGCCAAGGACCTCAACGAGGTCATCCGCTACACCCTCTGGTCGGTCTTCAGGCTGCGCGACGTCCTCCCCGACGACCGGTCCGGCTACGCCGACGAGGTCGAGGAGCTGTTCGCCCAGCTCGCCGCCAAGGACGTGGTGGTCCGCGGCACCTACGACCTCTCCGGCCTGCGCGCCGACGCGGACGTGATGATCTGGTGGCACTCGGAGAACTCCGACGACCTCCAGGAGGCGTACAACCGCTTCCGCCGCACGCGTCTGGGCCGCGCGCTCGCGCCGGTGTGGTCGAACATGGCGCTGCACCGCCCCGCCGAGTTCAACAAGTCGCACATCCCGGCCTTCCTGGCCGACGAGCACGCCCGCGACTACGTGAGCGTCTACCCGTTCGTCCGCTCCTACGACTGGTACCTCCTCCCCGACGAGGACCGCCGCCGGATGCTCGCCGACCACGGCAAGATGGCCCGCGGCTTCCCCGACGTCCGCGCCAACACCGTCGCCTCCTTCTCGCTGGGCGACTACGAGTGGATCCTCGCCTTCGAGGCCGACGAGCTGCACCGCATCGTCGACCTGATGCGCCACCTGCGCGGCTCCGAGGCGCGGCGGCACGTCCGCGAGGAGATCCCCTTCTACACCGGCCGCCGCAAGCCGGTCGCCGAGCTGATCGCCGGCCTGGCCTGACCGGCACCGGCCCGCCTGGCACGCAGCCGTACGGGCCGCCCCCCGAGGGACGGCCCGTACGCGTGGCACCGGGGCGGCGGCTCTCCCTTCCCCGGCCCTACCGCCCCTTCACCTTCACCTGCTGCACCAGCGCCTGCCGGGACCGCTGGATCGGCTGCCCCGGCACCGGCTCGGCGCGCGGCGCGCAGTACGCCCGGTGCCCGGGCACCTTCCCGCGCAGCAGATACGCCTCGACATGGGCGTTGACACAGGCGTTGTCGCCCAGCGCGATGCCGTGGGTGCCCGCCGCCCGCTCGGTGACCAGCGACGAACCGGGCAGCCGCCGCTGCAGCTCCAGCGCGCCCGGGTACGGCGTGGCCGCGTCCCGCTCGGCGGCCAGCAGCAGCACCGGCGGCAGCGCACCGGGCTCGGTGCGCACGTCCAGCGGGCCGCGCGGGCCCAGCGCGGAGTCCAGGGCGGTGTCGGCGGCGCGCCGGGAGGCGTCGGCCAGCGTGCCGCCGGCCGGCGCGCCCTTGGCGGCCCGGTGGGCGGTGGTGCGGATCGCCTCCTCGACGCCGGCCGCCGCCGACTGCCGGTGGTTCGGCCAGAACGCACACGGCAGGTTCATCCAGACGTTGTCCCAGGTCTCGAACGGCGCGGTGCGGGCCAGGGTGGTGTTGTCCCGGTCCCAGACGCGCCAGTCGCGCGGCCAGGCCGCGTCGTTGCACTCGACGGCGGTGTAGACGGCGTTGGCGTTCTCCTCGCCCGCGGCATCGGGGGAGGGCAGCGCCTGGGCGAGCAGCTGCTGGGCGTCGCCGCGCAGGTACTTCGACAGCGCGTCCGCGCGCAGTGGCCAGAACGCGTCGTTGTAGCCGGTCTTGAGGAACGCCGCCTGCAGCTGGCCGGGGCCGATCCGGCCGTTGGCCGGTTCCCGCCGCAGCCGCCTGACGGCGGTGTCGTACGAGCGCTGCACGGCCTCCTGGTCGGCCCCCAGGTGGTAGGTGGCGTCGTGCCTGGCGACCCAGTTCAGCCAGTCGTGCCAGCGGCGTTCGAAGGCGACGCTCTGGTCGAGGTTGTTGCGGTACCAGATCTGCCGGGGGTCGGGGTTGACCACGCTGTCGAAGACCATCCGGCGGACGTGGCCGGGGAACAGCGTCGCGTAGACCGCGCCGAAGTACGTCCCGTAGGACGCGCCCATGAACGTCAGCTTCTTCTCGCCGAGCGCCGCCCGCAGCATGTCCAGGTCCCGGGCGTTGTTGACCGAGTTGTAGAACGGCAGGTCGGCGCCGGCCCGCTGGGCGCAGCCGTGGGCGTACGCCTTGGCCTCCGCCACCTTCTTCCGCTTGAAGGACTCGCTGGGGTACCGCGGGCTGTCCGTGGGGGCTTTGACGAACTCCTTGGGGCTCACGCAGGACAGCGGCGCGCTGTGCCCCACCCCGCGCGGCGCGTAGCCGACGAAGTCGTAGGCGCGGGCGGTCCGGCGCCAGGTGGGCAGCCCGCCGTAGAGGGGGAACTGCAGGCTGGAGGCGCCGGGGCCGCCGGGGTTGAAGACCAGGGCGCCCTGGCGCTCGCCGGGCGCGGCGGCCCGGGACCGGCTGACCGCCAGCTTGATCTTCTTGCCGTTGGGGCGCGCGTAGTCGAGCGGCACGGTGAGGGTGCCGCACTCGATCGACGACGGGAGGTGTTCCACGGCCGCGCACCGGCCGAAAGTGAGGGGGTGGACGGGGGCGGGCGGCGCCGACGGGTCCCGGACGGCGCCGCCGGCCGGTGGGGTGGCGAGGCCGGTCAGGACCAGCGACCCGAGGGCGCCGTACAACGCAAGTGCTCTCACGAGCCGTCCCTTCGTATGGTGCGTGGTGCGCGGTGCGGGGCTCCGTGAGGGGCTCGCTGCACTGGGTCGCACGGTGGGCATACAAAAGGGATAGTTGGGCCAACTGGTGGCGAAGTAAAGCACCGTACGGCGGTGTCGGACGCTATGCCCCGGAAGAGTGGAGCGCCTCGCGCAAACCGGGATCGGTGAGCACCGCGGGCCCGAACAGCGCCAGCCCCGTCAGCCCGGCCGGGGCCGGGGACGACCGCCGCTCCCGTGGGCCGTGGTGCTCCTGGCGCAGTCGCGCCTCGCCGGCGTCGGTGGCCCAGCCGGTGTACGGGTGGGCCTCGGCGCGGGCGACGAGCCAGGTGCCGAGGGTGAGGATCAGCGGCAGCGCGAACCACGCCAGCACCAGCCGGTCCACCCGGCCGGACGGCGCCGCCCAGTACGTCGCGCCGGCGGCCAGCAGCACCACGAGGGCGGTGGCCCGCAGCCGGCGGACGGCGGCGCCGACCCCCGTACGGACCGTGGCGGGCGCCGCGAGACCGGCGCGCACCAGCCGGTCGGCCAGCCCGTGGACCGCGTCGGTACCGGACAGGGCGTGCCGTACGGCCGGTATGCGCTGCTGCCCCTCCGGGCCGATGGCGGTGAGCGCGGCGCGCTCGACCGGGTCCTTGCCGACCGGGTCGACGACCGTGGCCCAGCCGGTGTGGGCCAGGTGCAGTCGCCGCTGCTGGGCCATCAGGACGAGCACCACGTCGGCGAGCCGGTGTGGGCCGCCGGAGAGGTACGCCGTCTCGTACAGGGTCAGCCCGGCGGGGGCGGCGCCGGGGGCCGGTCCGGTGTCCGGCGGCGTGCCCTGGGCGCGGTGCAGGGCGTGCCCGGCGACGACCGCCGCGCGGCAGACCCGGACGCAGGAGGCGACCGCCGCGGCCCAGGCGAGCAGGAGGAAGAGGAGCCACATGGCGGAGGTTCTACGGGACGGCGGGCGCCGCCGCCATGAGCTTTCTCACGATGCGGACATCTTGCCCAAGGTGGCCGGTGCCGCCCAACGCGCGGCGCCGGTCCGGCGCTTCACGTCGGGCGTGTCCACAGACGCGAACCGACGGCCCGTCAGCTACCGGGTGCGGTGCAGGGCGCGTCGCAGCGACGCGGCGCGCCGGGCGGCGGCCCGTGCGAGGCGCGCCGCGGGGCCCGCGGACGGCGGCCGCGGCCCGGCCCGGTCGCGCCACCAGCGGGCCAGCCGCCGCCGCGCCACCGGGTCTGCGGGGCGCTCCCGGGCCAGGAGGAACGCCGCGAAGTCCAGGGCGTCCTGGCGGTAGCCGCCGCGCATGGGGCGGTTGCGGGCGTAGTCGAGGAAGGCCGGCCGGTAGCCGTCGCCGAGCAGCTCCGGAAGCTCGGGCGCGACCTTGGCGACCACCGAGGCCCGCTTGGCGGCCAGCGCCCGGCTCTGCACCCGCAGCCGGGTACGGTCGAAGCCCTCCGGGGCGGGCGTCCCGGCCACCAGCGCCGACAGCAGCGCCGTCTGCGCCAGCGCCAGCCGTTCCCGGGCCGGACCGGTGTCCCGCGTCTCAGGCCGCCGCGCCATGGCGCGCCCCCTCCACCACCGCGCGGATCGCGTCGAGTTCACCGGCCAGCGCCGCGCCCTCGGGGAAGTCGTCGTCGCGCTCCAGCAGCACCCCGGGCGGATCGACCCGGGCGCACAGCTCCGCGAGGACGTCCAGGACCGGCTGGGTCACCGGGTGCGCATGGCTGTCGTGCCACACCCCGTCCCGCTCGACGCCGCCGGCGACATGGACGTAGGCGATCGCCTCCACCGGCAGCTCGTCGAGCGCCGCGGCCGGGTCCTCGCCGCGGTTGACGTGATTGGTGTGGAGGTTGGCGACGTCGATCAGCAGCCGGACCCCGGTGCGCTCGACCAGCTCCGACAGGAAGCGCCCCTCGGTCAGCTCCTCACCGGGCCAGGCGAACAGCGCGGCGATGTTCTCCAGGGCCAGCGGCACCGGGAGCGCGTCCTGGGCGATCCGGACGTTCTCGCACAGCACGTCGAGCGCGTCCCGGGTGCGCGGCACGGGCAGCAGGTGCCCGGCCTCCATCACCGGCGACGCGGTCAGCGGGCCGCCCGCGCGGACGAACGCGAGGTGCTCGGTGACCAACGGGGCGTCCAGCGCGGTGGCCCGCTCGGCGAGCGCCGCCAGCCGCCCGGCGTCCGGCCGGTCCGCACCGCCGAGCCCCAGCGAGACGCCGTGCGGCACCACCGTCGTGCCGCGCTCCCGCAACTCCCGCAGGGCGTCCGGGAGATGGCCCGGGCAGACGTTCTCGGCCACCACCTCCACCCAGTCCACCCCGGGCAGTGCGGCGATCTCCGCGGCGATCTCCGGCCGCCAGCCGATGCCCGTCCCCAAATGCCGCATGGTCCCCCCTGTCGTTCCTCTCGGTCGGGGTACTCCTCACCGCGCGCGGCCCGGACAATCGCCCGGCCGCGCGGTTCAGAGGTTGATCTGAGCTTCGCCCGGCACCGGCCGGGCGGGCCGCGGCCCCGGAGTGACGTGCCCCGGCCGCCGCCTCCGGCCGGGGCTCAGCGGGCCACCTCGAACCCGACCGCCGCGTCCGGAGACGGTCGGCAGCCCGGCGACCACGGTGAAGCCGGGGAGCGAGGTCGGCATGGGTACACGGTATGTCCCGTCGGGGGCGGCGCCTCCGACGGGGGACGGGTGCCGGGGAGCCGACCCGGCCGTCAGCGGGCGGCGGGCAGCGAGGAGCCGGGCAGCGCCGGATGGTCGGCGACCACCGTGCACGAGCCGCTGGGTATCTCCGTGAAGCCGGCGTCCCGCACCACGGGCAGTCCGCCGGTGGTCAGTGCCGCCCACGCCGCGGGCTCGGCCGTCCGCACCGCGAGCGGGAAGCCCGCCGCGCGCCAGGACTCCCGCTCCGCCGCGGACAGCCCCCACCACGCCAGCTGCGCGCCGTGCCCGGCCTGCGCCATCGCCTTGCCTGCCGACATCTCCAGCGCCGGACTGAGCCACAGCACCGGCACGCCGTCCGCCGGCTCCGCGGGGGCGCCGGGATCGTCCAGCTCGGTGCCGGAGACCTGGAGCCGCGCCAGCTCCTTCGGCCAGCCGTCCAGCGGCACCGGCGGGAAGACCCGCACCTCGGCCGCGCGGCCGGTGACCGTGATGCCGGGCAGCGCGGCGGCCCGCCGCCACTCCGCGCCGCGCGCCCGCCGCACCACCTTCCGTATCCGGGAGTCCTGCCAGGCGTGCACCACCGGGGCCCACTCGCCCGCGCCGGCGGACCGCTCGTCGGAGAGCAGCACCAGCACCGCCCGCGCCGCCGTCTCCAGCGCGTCGGTGCGCGCCGGCGGGGCGTCCCGCTCCAGGCGCACCACGAGCGGCAGCACGTACTCCGGTGCCGTCTCCGTCCGCTCCGCAGCCTGTTCCATGGCCTGCTCCGCGGTCTCCTCACGGGCGGCCGGCGGGCGGTCGTGGTCGTCGATCCGGGTGGGCCGGCTGTGCTCGCCGGCCGGGCCGGCGGTCTCGGTACTGGTCACCCGATCAGTCTGCCAGCCGCCACCGACATCCCCCGCGCGTGCCCGCGGTCGCCGTGTGTGCCCCCGGCAACCCGGCGCGCCCCGCGCCGCGTTACTGTCGGCGCCGGCGGGGAAGCGGAGCAGCGGGGGAGGTGCCGCCCATGCCGGGGCGGGGGGCCGAGCGGATGCGGCTGGACGGGGTCGGACGGCGCTACGGGCTGCGCGGCTCCTGGGTGCTGCGCGAGGTGCGGCTCGACGTGCCGGCGGGTGCGCTGCTGCGCGTCGAGGGGACGAACGGCAGCGGGAAGTCCACGCTGCTGCGGCTGCTCGCCGGTATCGACCGGCCCACCACCGGCCGGATCACCGGCCGCCCGCGCACCGCCTACGTACCCGAACGGTTCCCGGCCGCCCTGCCGTTCACCGCCGCCGGCTACCTCACCCACCTCGGCCGCGTCCACGGCCTGCGGACGCCGGAGGCCGCCGGCCGGGCCGCCGAGTGGCTGGCCCGCTTCGGCGCCTCCGGCCGCGCCCGTACCCCGCTGGCCGAGCTCTCCAAGGGGACCAGCCAGAAGGTTGCGGTGGCTCAGGCGCTGCTCGCCGAGCCCGAACTCCTCGTCCTGGACGAGGCGTGGACCGGTCTGGACCCGGCCGCCCGCGAGGTCCTCGACCGTGCGGTCGGCGAGCGGGTCGCCGCCGGCGGCACCGTCGTCTTCGTCGACCACGACCCGCGCCGGCTCGCCGGGGCCGCGGACGCCCGCTACCGCGTCGCCGACGGCCGGCTGCTGCCCCAGGAGTCCGCGGCGGCCGCCGACCCGGTGGACGGGGCCGTGCCCGACCCGGGGCCGTGGACCGTCATCGAGGCGGAGGGCCCGTCCGGCAGCCCGCCGCCCGGCCTCCCCGGGGCACCGCATCTCGCCCCCGGCCCCGGCGGCACCCTCCGGCTGACCGTCCCGGCCGCCCACTCCGACGCCCTGCTCCGCGCCCTGCTCACCGCGCGCCCGCCCTGGCACATCCGCGCGGTCGCCGCCGCCGAGCCGCCCGGCCCCGGAACACCGGCCCCCGGCACGCCCGCCCCCGGAGGAGCGCCCCGCCCATGACCGCCTCCCTGACCGCCCTGGTCCGCTACCAGGCGGCGCTGTTCGCCGGTTCGTACCGCTGGCTGCCGCCGCTCCTCGTCCACGCGGCGTTCCTCGCCGTCGGCGTCCAGACCGGCGGCCCGATCCTGGACGCGTACGGCTACGCCGCCGGCGGGCTGCTGCCGGTCACCGTCTGGCTGGCCCGGATCTGCGTCGCCAACGAGCCGCCCGCCGCCCGTAGTTGCACCGCGGCCGCCGCCGGACCCGGCCGGGCGCACCTCGCCGCCCTGCTGACCGCGGCCGGTGCCGGGCTGCTGCTCGCCCTGGCCGGGACCGCCTTCGTCGCGCTGCTCTCCGACCCGCACTCGAACGACCACCGGGTCGCGGTCCCGGTGCTGCCCGCCACCGTCGCCGGGCTGCTGACCCAGCTGGTCTGCCTGCTGCTGGGCGTCGGGATCGGCGCGCTGTGCTCCTGGCCGGTGCTGCGCCGTCCCGGCTGGGGCGTCCCGGCGGGGCTGGTCGCCGCGCTGCTGGTCCTCGTCCTGGGCGCGTCGCCCGCCAACGCCGCGCTGACCGGCATGATCACCGGCTCCGAGCACGGCACCGTCACCGTGCCCTGGCTGCCGTTCGCCGCCGCGGGGCTGCTGGCCTCCGGGGCGACGGCCCTGGCCTGCGCACTCACCGGGCGCCGCGGCGGACCGCTCCGGCCGCGGCGTACGCTCGCCCCATGCCGTCCACCGACCCGCACCCCGTGCCCGAGACGCCCGCCGCCCCCGACCGGGGCCCGGCCGCCGCAGTTCCCGACGCGGGCGCGCCCCGCGGCGACTGCGCCGACTGCGTCGAGTGCGGCCGCCCGACGGAGTACCCGGCCGCCCGCCCGGGGATCGTCCGCTGCCCGGTCTGCGAGTGGCAGGAGGCCCAGCGGACGGCCTGCTCGGGGTGACCCGCGGCGGCCGCCGCAAGGGGACGGCGCGCCCTACGCCACCAGCGTCTTGGCGTCCCGGGCCAGCGCGGTCAGCCGGGAGATCGCCCGGAAGTACTTCTTCCGGTAGCCGCCGCGCAGCATCTCGTCGCTGAACAGCTCGTCGAAGGGCTTGCCGGCGGCCAGCACCGGCACCTCGCGGTCGTAGAGCCGGTCGGCGAGGACCACCAGGCGCAGCGCGGTGGACTGGTCCGGCACCGCCTGGACGTCGGTGAGGCAGACCGCCGAGATGCCGTCGCACATCGCGCCGTACCGGCTCGGGTGCACCGTCGACAGGTGCCCCAGCAGGGACGGGAAGTCGTCGAGCGAGGCACCGGGGGTGCGGTGCGCCGCGCGGGTCACCGTCTCCTCGTCGTACGGGGCGGGCGCCTCGGGCAGGCCGCGGTGGCGGTAGTCCTCGCCGTCGATCCGCAGCGGGCGGAAGTGGGCGCTCAGGCCCTGGATCTCGCGCAGGAAGTCGGCGGCCGCGAACCGGCCCTCGCCGAGCTTGCCGGGCAGCGTGTTGGAGGTGGCGGCCAGCGCGACGCCCGCCTCCACCAGCTTGCCCAGCAGGGTGGAGACCAGCACCGTGTCGCCGGGGTCGTCCAGCTCGAACTCGTCGATGCACAGCAGCCGGTGGCCGCTGAGCGTCCGCACGGTCTGCTGGAAGCCGAGCGCGCCGACCAGGTTGGTCAGCTCGACGAAGGTGCCGAACGCCTTGAGCTCGGGCGCGGCCGGGGTGGCGTGCCAGAGGGAGGCCAGCAGGTGGGTCTTGCCGACGCCGTAGCCGCCGTCCAGATAGACCCCGCGCGGCCCCTTGGGCGCCGCGGCCTTCTTCGGCCCCCGGGAGAACCAGCGGCGCTTCCCGCCGCCCGCGTCCGCCCCGCCGTCGATGCCGGCGGCGAACGTCCGCAGGACCTGCACCGCCTCGGCCTGGCTGGGCTGGTTCGGGTCCGGGAGGTAGGTGTCGAAGCGGGCGCCCTGGAAGCGCGGCGGCGGCACCATCTCGGCGACCAGGCGCTCGGCCGGGACGTGCGGTGCGCGGGAGGTGAGCGCGGTGGGCGCCGCGGTGCCGTCCCCGTCGGCCGGGGGCCCGGCTATCGGGGAGGGCGCGGAAGAGGACGAGGGCTGGGAAGGTGACACAGCTGTCCAGCCTAGTCGCTGCGCGGTACCACCCGACCCGGTGAGCGAGGCATGTCACACTGCGCCCATGCGACGCCTGTTCCCCCTCCCGACCACCACCGCCCCGTCCCCGGAAACCGGCCCGGATGCCGGTCCCGACGGCACCACCGACCGCGAGTGGACGCTGGACGAGCTGGCCGCGGTCTACGCGTACCCGGAGGCGGACGACCCGGTGCGCTCCGGCCGCCCCGGCTGGCTGCGCGCCAACATGGTGTCCTCCCTGGACGGCGCGGCGCACCACGAGGGCCGTTCGCAGCCGCTCTCCGGGGACGCCGACATGCGGATCTTCGGGGTGCTGCGGGCGCTCGCGGACGCCGTCGTGGTGGGCGCGGAAACGGTCCGGCGGGAGGGCTACCGGCCGGCCCGTGCCCGGGCCGCGTTCGCCGAGCGGCGGGCCGCCGCCGGACAGGCCCCGGCCCCCGCCATCGCCGTGGTGACCGCGGGCCTGGACCTGGACTTCTCCCTGCCGCTGTTCACCGAGCCCCTGGTGCCCACCCTGGTGGTGACCGGCACGGGCGCCCCCGAGGACCGGGTGCGGGCGGCCCGCGCGGCCGGCGCCGAGGTGCTGTTCGCCGGCGAGGGGCTCGGCGTCGACCCGGCGCGGGTCCCGGGGGCGCTGGCCGGGCGGGGCCACACCCGGTTGCTCTCCGAGGGCGGGCCGCGCCTGCTGGGGCAGTTCGCGGCGGCCGGGGCACTGGACGAGATGTGCCTCTCGCTCTCCCCGGTGGTGGCGGTGGGCGGCGCGCAGCGGATCATGGACGGGCCCGCGGTGGCCGTTCCGGAGCGGTTCGCGCTGGTGTCCGTACTGGAGGAGGCCGGGTTCCTGTTCACCCGTTACCGCCGGTTCTGAGCGTGCCGCCGGTGCTCAAAAGAGCGTGCGGAATTGCCTGTTCCGCTTAGCTTCCGTTGGGCACACTAAAAGCCGACAGGTCCCGTGTGGCGACGGGGCAGGATGGTTTCTGTGGGCACCGTGACAGCGGTGCCGGAAGAGAAGAAGGGCGTCCGTCGTGTTCACGAGCGTATTGATGATCGAGAAGCCTCTGGCGCCCGCCGACGTGGAGTTCGTCACCACCCTGCACGGGGACGATCCGGTCTCCTTCGTGGTCCTCATGCAACCGCGCGGCAAACAGGACGTCCTGCTGCGGGCCATCGACGACGTCGCGCTCGGGGAGTTCGAGGACGCCGTGCGGGAGGGCGGGGAGCCCGGCGGGGCGCACGCCGCGCTCCCCGCCGAGCAGGGCTTGTCGCACACCCTGGAGGCGCTGCGCGCGGCCGGCTCCGAGGCGGTCGGGCAGGTGGTCGAGGACCATCCGCTGGACCTGCTGAAGTCGGTCGTCGACGAGACCGGCGCGGACGAGGTGATCGTGCTGACCGCCCCGCACTTCGTCGAGGAGTTCTTCCACCGCGACTGGGCCTCCCGGGCCCGCCACAAGGTCGGCGTCCCGGTCCTCAAGCTGTTCTCGCACGCCGCCGACGACTAGGGCGCCTCTGACGGATCTCCGTGGCGTCGCGGCGCCTGGCACGCACGCTCGCGCCAGGCGCCGCTCCTTCCTCCACGGAGATCCGTCAGAAGCGCCCTGGCCGCAGCAGCCCGGCGGCGCCTGACCCGGTCCCGCCCGGCCGCGTCACCCCCGCGTCGGCCCGTCACCCGAACGGGCCAGCTCCGGCCCGCCGCCGCCCCCGATCGGTGCGTTCCTGGTCAGAAAGCGGCCCGTGGCGGGCCGTATCCGACAGCCGAGGACCGGCGCAGCGAGGAAACGAGGAAAGGGGCCGTCATGGCGGAGCAGCGGGGACGGGAACCGGGCGACGAACGGGAGCGCGGCCGCGACGCGGGCCGGACCCGTGACGAGGAGCGCGGCAGGGAGGCGACGGAGGAGGCCGCCCCGGAGAACGGGAAGCCGGGAAAGCGGGCGAGCGGCCCCTCCAAGGGGAAGACGGGCGGCCCGTCCGGCCTGTTCCCCACCTTCTCGCACCGCGACGAGTAGGTGTTCTGTCCAGGGAGACGGAGGTTGTGGACAGAACACCGAGAGCCCGGCCCGGCAGGTGTACGGGACGGCCGGTGACCCGCCCGTCCCGTACCGGCTCACACCCCGGCGCCCGCCCCCGAGGTCAGCCGGCCGTCCAGGACCTCCGCCACCGCGTCCACCGCGTCCAGGTGGGAGCGGTCGTGGGTGACCAGGACCGTCGCGGTGCCGCGCGCGTGGGTCAGCTCGGTCAGCAGGGCGAGGACCGCGGCGCCCCGCTCGTGGTCCAGCGCGCTGGTCGGCTCGTCGACCAGCAGCACCGCGGGCTCGTTCATCAGCGCCCGGGCGATGTTGACCCGCTGCCGCTGGCCGCCCGAGAGCTGGTGCGGCCGCCGGTCCGCCTGCTCCGCCAGGCCCACCGCCGCCAGCAGCTCCCGCGCCCGGGACCGCGCCGTACGGGGCGGGCGGCCGTCCAGATGGGCCATCACCTGGAGCTGCTCGGCCGCCGTCAGCGCCGGCAGCAGGTTGGGCTGCTGGAAGACCGTCCCGATGGTGGTGCGGCGCAGCGCCGTCAGCTCGGCGCGGCTCAGGCCCGCGGTGTCCCGGCCGTCGACCACCACCCGGCCGCGGTCCGGCCGGATCAGCGTCGCGGCGACCGCCAGCAGGCTGGACTTGCCGGACCCGGACGGCCCGACCACCGCCGTCAGGCTGCCCGCCGGCACCGTCAGCGAGACCGCGTCCAGTGCGGTCAGCCGGGTGTCGCCGTCGGGGTAGGTGAGGGTGACATCGGTCAGTTCGAGACTCATCGGGCACTTCCCAGGGCGGTCAGCGGGTCGACGGAGGTGATGCGGCGGATGGACAGCGCGGCGCCCACGGCACCCAGCGCGATCATGACCAGGGCCGGGACCAGCACGGTGG
Organism: Streptomyces sp. MspMP-M5; assembly: GCF_000373585.1. Lineage (GTDB taxonomy): Bacteria > Actinomycetota > Actinomycetes > Streptomycetales > Streptomycetaceae > Streptomyces. The sequence goes on along the minus strand of NZ_KB891854.1, from coordinate 349,605 downwards.
ACGGGTCGAGGACGAACGGCACGGTCCCGCCCACCGCGGCGCCCACTGCGGCCGCCACCGCCGTCCCCAGGGCAGTGCCGGCCACCAGCAGGACGACGGCCTGGCCGAGGGCGTCCCGCAGCAGATAGCGCGTCGAGGCGCCGAGCGCCTTGAGGACCGCGACGTCGCCGCTGCGCTGGATCGTCCAGACCGTGAAGAACGCCCCGATGACCAGCGCGGAGATCGCGAACAGGAAGCCGCGCATCAGCTGCAGCGAGCCGTTCTCGGCGCTGTAGGAACCGATCGCCGCCAGGGCGTCCGCGGCGGCCACCGTGCGGGTGCCCAGCCGCCGGTCCGCGGCGGCCAGACCGTCCGTCCCGGTGGTGGACAGGGCGAGCACCGTCGCGCCCCCGGAGTCCGCGCCGCCGGCGCCGCCGGACAGTCGGTGCCAGTCGTCCAGGGAGGTCCACACCACCGGAGTGTGGCTGTACATCGCGGCCCCCGACACCGCCGTCACGGCGAGAGTCCGGCCGCCCAGCGCGACCCGGTCGCCGGCCCGTACGCCGAGCTTGTCGGCGGCCTTCTCCGACAGCACCACCGTGCCGTCGGCGGCCGGGCCCGCGGCTGGCGCCAGGTGCGACCCGGGCCGCACTCCGAACACCGACACCGCCGCCGACCTCCCGCCGGCCCCCACGGCCTTGGTGGTGGCGATCCCCAGCGGGTCCGCGGCGCGCACACCGGGCACCCGGGCCCACTCCCGCACCGTCCGCTCCGGCAGCCGGGAGTCGGTGAACGACGGCTTGCCGTCCCCGGCGGGGGCGGCGAAGACCAGGTGGTCGGCGGGGAGCGCGGTGATCGCCGAGGTGTTCTCCCGGCCCAGCCCCGCCGTCAGGCCGGACAACAGCCCCACCAGCACCGTGATCAGCGTGACGACGGTCCCCATCAGGGCGAACCGGCCCTTGGCGAATCTCAGGTCTCTCCAGGCGACGAACACCGGCGCGGCCATCCTCGGAACGGTGCCGGGCCCGCTGCCCGGCGGCTGACCCCACCGTCGCCCGCCGGAGGGGCGCCGGGCATCGCGCCCAGGAGTGGTTCACCGCCGCCGAAGGATGCGGTCCGGGCTCCACCTTTGGACGCCCGCGCTCCACCTTTCGATTGATGCCGGCCCCGGTAGCGGCCCGTAGCCTGGAGAGGCCGTGACCGAAGAAGCCAGCACCGACCACTCCCTCACCCCCGTCCTGCGCGCGCTGCGCCTGTGCCTCCATCTGATGGTGGCCGCGCTGCTCGCGCTCGCCGCCGTACGCGCGCTGGCGGACGGCGCGCCCGCCGCCCCCGCCGTCCTCGTCACCGCCGTGGTCCTGCTGGCCCTCTACGTCCTCGGGCCCTTCCTGCCCCGGGTGCGCAGCTCCGCCCGCGCCGCCGCGCTCTGGCTCGCCGCCGTGGCCGCCGTCTGGCTGGTGCTGCTGGCGCTCACCCCGGACGGCGTCTGGCTGGCCTTCCCGCTCTTCTTCGTCCAGCTGCACCTGCTGCCGTTGCGGGCGGCGCTGCCCGCCGTCGCGGCCAGCACGGCCGTCGCCATCGCCGGCTTCGCCTGGCACACCGGCGCCCTCACCGTCGGCACGGTCATCGGCCCCGTCCTGGGCGCCGCGGTCGCGGTCGCCGTCGTCCTCGGCTACCAGGCCCTCTACCGGGAGAGCGAGCAGCGCCGCCGCCTCATCGAGGAGCTCACGGCGGCCCGCAGCGAACTGGCCGCCGCGGAACGGGCCGCCGGCGTCCTCGCCGAACGGGAGCGGCTGGCCCGCGAGATCCACGACACCCTCGCCCAGGGCCTGTCCAGCATCCAGCTGCTGCTCCGGGCCGCCGAGCGGGCCGTACCGAGGCGGCCGGAGACGGCCCTGGACCACATCCGGCAGGCCCGCACCGCCGCCGTCGACAACCTCGCCGAGGCACGCCGCTTCGTCCGCGCGCTGAGCCCGCCCGACCTGGAGGCCGGCTCGCTGCCGGCCGCCCTGGAGCGGCTGTGCGCCGCCACCGCCCGTACCTCCGGGCTGGCCGTGCACTGCCAGGTCTCCGGTGCGCCCGCCCCGCTGCCCACCCCACACGAGGTCGCCCTGCTGCGCATCGCCCAGTCCGCGCTCGCCAACACCGTCCGGCACGCCGCCGCCCGCCGCGTCGAGCTGACCCTGAGCTACATGGACACCGAGGTCGCCCTGGACGTCGTCGACGACGGCGCGGGGTTCGTGCCCGCCGACGTCCCGCCGCCCGGTTCCACGGCGGCCGGCGACTCCGGCTTCGGGCTGGCCGCGATGCGGGCCCGGGCCCGCGCCCTCCAGGGCACCCTGGCCGTCGAGTCCGCCCCCGGGGAGGGCACCGCGCTCGCCGTCACCCTGCCCTGCCCCGACCCGTCCGCCGTTCCCGACGAGCCCGACGAGGGGGCCGCCCCGTGACTGAGTCTGTTGCGTCTGCCGCGTCTGCCGCGCCCGTTCGCCTGCTGCTCGCCGACGACCACCCCGTCGTACGGGCCGGGCTGCGCGCCGTCCTGGAGACCGAGCCGGACTTCGAGATCGCCGCCGACGTCCCCAGCGCCGAGGAGGCCGTGGAACTGGCCGGGCGGCTCGGCGTCGACGTGGTCCTCATGGACCTCCAGTTCGGCGGCCGGATGCTGGGCTCGCAGGCCACCGCCGAGATCACCGCGCGCCCCGGTGCGCCCCGCGTGCTGATCCTGACCACCTACGACAGCGACGCCGACATCCTCGCCGCCATCGAGGCCGGCGCCACCGGCTACCTCCTCAAGGACGCCCCGCCGGAGGAGCTGGCCGCCGCGGTGCGGGCCGCCGCGGCCGGGAAGTCCGCGCTGGCCCCCACCGTCGCGCTGCGCCTGATGGACCGGATGCGGACACCCGCCACCGCGCTCTCCCGCCGCGAGACTGAGGTCCTCCAGCTCGTCGCCGACGGGCTCTCCAACGCGGCGATCAGCAAGCGGCTCTTCCTCAGCCAGGCGACCGTGAAGTCCCACCTTGTCCACATTTACTCAAAGTTGGGCGTCGACTCCCGTACCGCCGCGGTCGCCGCCGCCACCGCGCAGGGCCTGATCCGCCGCTGAGCGGCCCGCCGGGCGCCGGGACGCGCACCCCCGCGGGGTCGCGGACGCCCGCTGTCGGTGCCGGGTGCGAGAATCGTCGGCAGCCGGCCCCCACGCGCGGCCGGCACGACCCGCAGGACCAGCACCACCCGCACGCCCGCTCGACGATCAGGGAGACCCATCCATGGCACCCGCCATCCCAGCCTCGATGGAACGGCCGCACTTCATCGGCATCGGCGGCGCCGGCATGTCGGGCATCGCGAAGATCCTCGCGCAGCGCGGCGCCGAGGTGGCGGGCAGCGACGCCAAGGACTCCGCGACGGCCGGGGCGCTGCGCGAGCTGGGCGCCACCGTCCACATCGGGCACGCCGCCGAGCACCTCGCCGCCGGCGCCAGCTGCGTCGTGGTCTCCTCCGCGATCCGCCCGGACAACCCCGAGCTGGCCGCCGCGCAGCAGCGCGGCATCCCCGTCGTCCACCGCTCCGACGCCCTCGCCGCGCTCATGGACGGCCTGCGCCCGATCGCCGTCGCCGGCACCCACGGCAAGACCACCACCACGTCGATGCTGGCCGTCTCCCTCGGCGCCCTCGGCCTCAAGCCGTCCTACGCCATCGGCGGCGATCTCGACGCCCCCGGCTCCAACGCCGAGCACGGCACCGGCCGGATCTTCGTCGCCGAGGCCGACGAGAGCGACCGCAGCTTCCACAAGTACGCCCCCGAGGTCGCCATCGTCCTCAACGTCGAGCTGGACCACCACGCCAACTACGCCTCGATGGACGAGATCTACGAGTCCTTCGAGACCTTCGTCGACCGCATCCGCCCCGGCGGCACCCTGGTCGTCTCCGCCGACCACCCCGGCGCCCGCGAGCTGACCGCCCGCCTCGCCGGCCGCGACGACCTCGAGATCGTCACCTACGGCGAGGCCAAGGACGCCGACGTCCGCATCCTCCAGATCACCCCGCACGGCCTGGCCAGCGACGTCACCGTCACCCTCACCAGCGGCAAGATCCTCACCTTCACCGTCTCCGTCCCCGGCCGGCACTACGCGAGCAACGCCGTCGCCGCCCTGGCCGCCGGCGTCGCCCTCGACCTCCCGCCGCACCAGCTCGCCGACGCCCTCGGCAAGTACACCGGCGTCAAGCGCCGCCTCCAGCTCAAGGGCGAGGCCGCCGGCGTCCAGGTCATCGACTCCTACGCCCACCACCCCACCGAGATGACCGCCGACCTGGAGGCCATCCGCAGCGCCACCGAGGAGACCGGCGGCCGCATCCTCGTGGTCTTCCAGCCGCACCTCTACTCCCGCACCCAGGAGCTGGGCACCGAGATGGGCCAGGCGCTCGCCCTCGCCGACGCCTCCGTCGTCCTGGACATCTACCCGGCCCGCGAGGACCCGATCCCCGGCGTCACCAGCGCCCTGATCACCGACGCCGCCCGGGCTGCCGGCGCCGAGGTCACCCCGGAGGCCGACAAGAGCGCGATCCCGGACCTGATCGCCGGAATGGCCCGGCCCGGTGACCTTGTTCTCACCATGGGCGCGGGCGATGTGACCGACCTCGGCCCCGCCATCCTGTCCCGCCTGGGCGCATGAGCTGAGGAGGCCCCTCGATGACGTACGAGATCGACAAGCCCGACGACCAGTGGCGCGCCGAGCTGACCCCGGCCGAGTACCACGTCCTGCGCCAGGGCGGCACCGAGCCCGCCTTCGTCGGCGAGTACACCGACACCAAAACCACCGGCGTCTACTCCTGCCGCGCCTGCGGCGCCGAGCTGTTCCGCTCCGACACCAAGTTCGAGAGCCACTGCGGCTGGCCGTCGTTCTTCGACCCCAAGGACAGCGGCGCCGTCGAGCTCCTGGAGGACCGCAGTCACGGCATGGTCCGCACCGAGGTCCGCTGTGCCCGCTGCGGCTCGCACCTCGGCCACGTCTTCGAGGGCGAGGGCTATCCGACGCCGACGGACCAGCGGTACTGCATCAACTCGATCTCGCTGCGGCTGACGCCCGACGCGGGCTGAGCATGCCGATGCCCGCGCCCTGGTGACAGGGCGCGGGCATCCGGGGTTTCACGGGGGTGGAGGGGTCCACCGCGGGCCCCTTCGGGCCGGCGCGTTACAGGTGGGCGACGTTGTTGCACCCCATCGACGTGCCGATCCGGACGTGCTGGTCGCCCCGCCGGTCGTGCCACCGGTGCAGCGGCAGCCAGCCGTTGGCGACCCCGACCTCGCCGAACACGTCGACGTTCTTGTCGTACGTCCCGCACGCGGAGCTCTGCCGGAGGACGAGGACGTGGCCGCCCTCGTGGCGCCCGCGGTTGCTCTGCTGCCGGGGGGCGGTGTGGGGGCGTGCCTGCTGCTGCGGCTGGGGGGCGGCGGGGGCGGCCTGCTGCGGCTGGGCGGGAGCCGCCTGCTGGGGAGCGGCCTGCTGCTGCGGCTGGCCGTTGATGACGGTCGTCTGCTGCCGCATCACGGTGCTGCGGCTCGGCCGGTGCCGGACGATGATGGTCCGGCTCGGCTGCTGCCGGACGATGATGTAGCGGGGCGGCTGCTGCTGTACGACGATGCGGCTGCCGCTCTCCTGGTGGCGGACGGTGCCGCGGGCGGTCCGGTGTCGGCTGGTGTGGTGGCTCGCCTGCTGCCGGTGGGTGGTCTGCTGGCCCGGCTTGGGGTGGCCGGAGTGGCCGCCCGCGTCGACGCCGGCGTAGGAGGTACCGGCGCCGAGGAGTCCGACGCTGCCGAGAACGGCTACGACGACGGCAGCCTTGCGAAGCTTGCGCATGTCTTCTCCGAAAATTGACCGGATGCGATCGGATGCGATCAGTAATTGATCGACTTCATACGGTTAGTGGAGGTTAATGGAAAAGACGACGCCGCCGCCCAGGGACGCGCCGAGTCTCGTAGCGGTCCCTGACCGTGGCGGCCGGCCGCCTGCGACGGCGGGCCGGCCGCTGAAGCCCGCTCGGCGGGCATGGACGTCAGGGAAGCGCGGGGTATCAGGAGAGTTCCGGCGGCCGTCCAAGGGATGCCCCGCGCGGGAGAGGCGGCCGATACGGGCCGCCGGTCAGGCCGTTCCCGGCACCGTCACCGCCGTCATCACCAGCCCCGCCCCGATCAGCCACCGGCCGCTGAACGTGTCAAGGCGGTGGCCGTCCACCACCGGGCCCGGCACCAGCAGCCGGGCGGTGAAGGTGGCGTCGGTCGGGTCGAGGGTGAGGCGGGCGTCCTCGAAGCCCAGCCAGCGGCCGGTGAGCGGATACCACGCCTTGTAGACGCTCTCCTTGGCGCTGAAGATCAGCCGCGCCCAGCAGATCTCCGGCTGGTGCACGGCGAGTTGGGCGATCTGGGCGCGCTCCTCGGGGAGCGTCACCAGGTCGACGACCCCGGGGTCCTCGATGGGGGCGTGGGGTTCGGCGTCCACGCCCAGGGAGCGGACGTCCCTGGCCCGGGCCACCGCGGCGCCGCGGTAGCCGGTGCAGTGGGTCATCGCGCCGACGATCCCGTCCGGCCAGCGCGGGGCGCGGCCGGGGCCGGGCAGTACCGGCGCCGGGTCGATGCCGAACGCCCCCAGGGCCCGGCGGGCGCAGTTGCGCACCGTCCCGAACTCCCGCTGTCGGTTGGGCACCGCGTTGGCGACCAGCTCGAACTCCTCGGGATACATCTCCGAGACGGGGTCGTCGGCGAACGACTCGGCGGTGGATATCGGTGCGGGCAGCAGCTTCTCGATCACGCGGGCACTCCGGTGGTCGCGAGGGGCAGGATCTGGACCGGGCGGCCGGGGGAGCCGGAGCGGCGCCGCCATTCGCGAGGGTAGCCGAGCGACACCTCCTGGTGGAGCACTCCGTCGCACCGCAGCAACCGCGGGATGTGCAGATGTCCGTAGACCACCGTGGCGGCGCGGAACCGGCGCGGCCAGTCGGCCGTGGCCTCCGTCCCGCACCACAGGGCGAACTCCGGGTACCACAACGGCCTGGTGGGCTCGCGGACCAGCGGCCAGTGGTTGATCAGGACGGTCGGCAGGTCCTCCGGGAGCGCCGCGAGCCGGGCCTCGGTCTCCGCCACCCGGGCCCGGCACCACGCCTCGCGGGACGGATAGGGGTCGGGGTGCAGGAAGTACTCGTCGGTGCAGACGACCCCGGCCTGCTCGGCGATCTTCAGGGCCTCCTCCTTGGAGGCCATGCCGGGCATGCGGAAGGAGTAGTCGTAGAGCAGGAAGAGCGGCGCGACGACGACCGGGCCGCCGGCGCCCTCCCAGACGGGATAGGGGTCCTCGGGCGTCACCACCCCCAACTCCCGGCAGATCTCCAGCAGATGCTGGTAGCGCGCCACCCCGCGCAGCTGGACCGGGTCCTTGGCGGGGGTCCACAGTTCGTGGTTGCCGGGCACCCACACCACCTTGGCGAACCGGCTGCTCAGCAGGCCCAGCGCCCAGCGGATGTCGTCGATCTGTTCCCCGATGTCGCCGGCGACCAGCAGCCAGTCGTCGTCGGACTCCGGCCGTAACTGCTCGACGATGTCGCGGTTCTCGTCGTACCGGACGTGCAGGTCGCTGACGGCCACCAGCCGGCCCTCGCGCGAGGCGGGGGCCGGCCCGGCGGTGGCGTACTCGGCGCCGGGGGCGAAGGTGCGGATCTCGTAGGTCACCTCAGCAGTAAAGACGCTGACCGGGGGAAAGGTGAAGCGCCGCCGGTGATCAGGAGGTTCTGCCGAGGGCCCGCCGGGCTCCGGGCAGCGGGGCGGCGGGCCACCGGCGCGCAGCCGTGCGCCCGGTCGTCAACGGCCGCCGGGGGAGCGGCCGCCGCGCCGGATACGGGTCGCCAGCCACAGGTCGAAGCGGTCGTCGGGGTCGTCGAGGCGGCGCCCGGTGAGGTCCATCGCCTTGTCCAGGCGGTTGCGCACGGTGTGCCGGTGGACGCCGAGCCGGCGGCTGGTGGCGTCCCAGGCGCCGCCGGTCTCCAGCCAGGCGGCGAGGGTGGCGATCAGCTCCTCACCGCCGTCGGCCAGGTCCAGCGGGCCGAGGACGGTGTCGGCGTAGCCGTGCAGCGTCCGGCGGTCGCCCAGCTCCAGCAGAAGCCGGGCGGCCTCGCTCTGCCGGGCCTCCACGGGCGCCCCGGCGGTCCGGCTGACCGCCAGCAGACCCGTCGCCTGCCGCAGCGACACCCGGACCGCGTCCGGCGCGGTGGCCGGTCCGATGCCCGCCGGGCAGCCCGGCGCGAACCGGCCGAGCACCGCGTGGATGTCCAGCTCCTCGCCGACCACCGCCTCGATCACCGGCGCCGGCCCGGAACCCGGCCCGCCGGTCACCCGCACCAGCCCGCCGGGCATCGCCAGCGCCAGATCGGCCGCCGTCTCCTGGGCCGCGCCCTCGGGCAGCCCGGCCGACGGGGCGGCACCGCCCGCACCCGGTGGCCCGGCGGCCGGCGCGACCTCCACCACGACCGCCCGCACCCGCTCCGCGGACAGCCCCACCGAGGCCAGCATGTCCCGGGCCCGGTCCGCCGTCAGGTCCTCGTCCGCCAGCAGCTCCGACAGCAGTGCCGACCGCCGGCGGCGCTCCGGCTCGTCGCGCAGATGGCGCCGCTCCAGCTCCAGGGAGAGCAGCGAGATCAGTCCGGGGACCACCGAGCGGGCGGCGTCGTCCGGGCGGCCGGCGAGCAGCAGCAGACCCCGCAGCCGGCGGGCGCCGAGCGGCTGCACCTCCAGCTGACGGCCGCCGGCGGTACTGGTCGCACTGCCCCGCAGCCCCCGCGCGGCGACCCGTTCGACCAGGTCACGGGCCTGCTCGGGCGGCGTCGGCGGCTCCTGCCCGGCGGCCGCCAGCTGCCGCCCCAGCGGATCGAGGACCGTGGCGCCGACCCCGGTGGCCGCCGTCCACTCCGCCAGCATCGGCTGCAGCCCGTCGCTGGTCGCCGCGGCCGCGGTCAGCCGCCGCTGGGTCGCGAACGCCCGCTGCAGCACCTCCCGCTGCTCGGCGGCCCGGGCGTCGAAGACCGCCTTGGTGACCGCGATGAACGGCACCTCGTCCGGCACCGTCAGCAGCGGCAGCCGCGCCTCCCTCGCCGCCGTGACCAGCGGTTCCGGCGCCTCCTGATACGGCAGCCCCTGCCCCAGCCCGAGCGCCAGGCAGGCCGCGCCGCCCCCGGCCACGTCCCGGACGTAGTCCCGGCAGGCCGCCGGCTCCCTCGGCAGCAGCAGCCCGATCGTCATCAGCAGCTCGCCGCCCTGCAGCCACTTCCCCGGGACCAGGAGATCGGAGACGGTGGCCGCCTCGACGGTGCGGGAGAGCAGTTCGGGCGGCACGTCGTAGGTGAGCGCCAGACGGAGGTCGGGCCGGGCCAGCAGGTCCGCGATACGCAACGGCATAGACATAGTGTCCACCACATATCTATTGGATGGACGATCGGGCGATCGAGTACCGGCGGGGCGGACCCCTAGGTTCACACCACCGCGGAAACCGCCACCCCACGGCGGTGGCCCCCGCACGCCCTCTGTCGCCACGCCCGAGGAGTAACCATGGACCCCACGGCACCCAGGGAAGGCACGCGCGAGGGGCGAGGCTCCCGCGTCATCGAGGTCCGCTCCATCGACTACGTCCCCGTCCGCGAACGGCACGGGAAGGTGTGGCACCAGGGCCCCTTCTGGTTCACCGGCAACTTCGTGCTGACCACGATGGTCACCGGCTTCCTCGGCCCCGCCCTCGGCCTGGGCCTGCCCGCCTCCGTGGCCGCCGTCGTCCTCGGCGCCTGCTTCGGCACCTTCTTCATGGCCTTCCACGCCAACCAGGGCCCCCGGATGGGCCTGCCGCAGATGATCCAGTCGCGGGCCCAGTTCGGCATCCGTGGCGCCATCGTCCCGTTCGCCGCCGTGGTCTTCGTCTACGTCGGCTTCAACGTCTTCAACGTCGTGCTGGCCGCCCAGGGCCTGCGGACCGTCTTCCCCGGCGGCACCACCCTCTGGTACGTCCTGATCATCGGCGTCGCCCTCCTGCTCGCCGTCGTCGGCCACGACCTGCTGCACCTCGTCCAGCGCTGGCTCACCTATGTGCTGATCGCGGTCTTCGGGGTGCTGACCGTCGGCGCGCTGAGCCGGCTCGACCCGCACTCCGCGGCCGCCGCCGGGCACGCCGCGCACGGCTCCTGGACGTCCTTCCTGGTCGTCTTCTCCGCCGCGGCCGGCTACCAGATCAGCTACGCCGTCTACGTCTCGGACTACTCCCGCTACCTGCCCCGCGACGTCTCCGCGCGCAAGGTCGTCTGGTGGACCTACGCGGGCGCGGCCGGCTCCGCCGCCTGGCTCATGTCGCTGGGCGCCCTGCTCGCCTCGGCGCTGCCGCACCCGGACGCGATCACCGCCGTCCGCCAGGTCGGCAACGCGATCGTCCCCGGCTTCGGCACCTTCGCGGTGGTCGTCTCCTCCGTCGCCCTGGTCGGCATCATGGCCGTCAACGCCTACGGCGCGATGCTCACCACCACCAGCGCGATCGACGCCTTCCGCGCGGTCAAGCCGACCGTCCGGGTCCGGATCGCCGGCATCGTGGCCATCGGCCTGATCGTCTTCACCGTGGCGATGCTGCTGCCGGAGAACTACCTGGCGAGCTTCAACACCTTCGTGCTGATGATGCTCTACTTCCTGATCCCGTGGACGGCGGTCAACCTCGTCGACTTCTACTGGGTGCGGCGCGGCCACTATGCGGTCACCGCCATCTTCGACCCGTCCGGCATCTACGGCCGCTGGTCCTGGCGCGGCATCGCCGCCTACGCCGCGGGCTTCGTCGCGATGATCCCGTTCTTCGCCACGTCGTTCTACACCGGCCCGGTCGCCGAGGCGCTGGGCGGCGCTGACCTGTCCTTCGTGCCCGGCCTGCTGGTCGGCGGCGGCCTGTACCGCCTGCTCACCGGCAACCTCGACCTGGCGGCGGAGGCGGCGGCGGTCGCCGCGAGCGAGCGCGAGCTGGAGGGCGCCGACGCGGACGGGCCGGCGGCCGCGGCCTCGCACGCCTGAGCCGCGGGCGGCGCGGGCCGCCCCCGGGGGCGCCGCGGACCAGAGGATGAGCCGCCCACTTCCTCCCGCTATGGTCGGTCGGTAGGACGCATCCCGCCGACCGACCGGCGTTCTCCGGCCCCGTCCGGCCCTCGGGCCGACGGCTGAAGGGAAGTGAGCGCACCATGCAGGTGGCGTTTCTGGTGGCCCCCGAGGGCACCGAGCAGGTCGAGCTGACCAGGCCCTGGCAGGCGGTCACCGCCGCGGGCGGCACCCCCACGCTGGTCTCCACCAGGTCGGGCCGGATCCAGGCGTTCCACCACCTCGACCGGGCCGACAGCTTCCCCGTCGACCGGACCGTGGACGCCGCGTCGGTCGCCGAGTTCGACGCCCTGGTCCTCCCCGGTGGCGTGGCCAACCCCGACGCCCTCCGTATGGACAAGGGCGCCGTCTCCTTCACCGCGTCCTTCTTCGAGACCGGCAAACCGGTCGCCGCCATCTGCCACGCCCCCTGGACCCTGATCGAGGCCGGCGTGGTCCGCGGCCGCACCCTCACCTCCTGGCCCAGCCTGCGCACCGACATCCGCAACGCCGGCGGCACCTGGGTCGACAAACAGGTCGTCGTCTGCACCCAGGCCGACAACACCCTCGTCACCAGCCGCCGGCCCGGCGATCTGGACGCCTTCTGCAAGGCATTGATCGAGGAGTTCGGCCGCTGATGGGGCGTGATGAGGGCCGGGCCACCTGTTCAGCTCGCCGCCCTGGGCGTACACCGTGCGTCAGGTCCGGGGCGCCCTACCCTGGGCGCGGCCGCTGTGCCGGTTCTGACGGACCCTTCTCCGAAGCTTGTGCGCCCTGCTCTGATCGGCCTTCTGCGCGGATCTGACGGGCCTTCTGTGCGGAACTGACGGGCGTTCTCTGACGGGCCTTCTTGCTGGGCCTTCCTTCTTGCTGGGCCTTCTCTGCGGAATATCCCGCCCCCGTCCGGGCGTTGAGGCCCGACAGGGGGCCCACGCGTCCCCTAGGGAACATCCCCCACCCCCCGCCTCACCCCTCCCCCCACCCCGCCCCGATCACCACCGCCGCCGACTCCCCGGGCAGGTGCAACAGCCCGTTGCCGTCCGGGAGGAGGGGGTGCGGCCAGCCCGCGGGTGCGTCGAAGGCGGAGGGGGCGGTTGGGGTGGACGGGGTAGACAGGGCGGACGGGGCGAGGGGGATGGTGGCCGTGGTGTCGGGGGCGAGGTTGACGGCCAGGTGGAGGGGGCCGCGGCGGAGCAGGAACCAGCGGGCGGACTCGTCGTAGGCGAGGTGGGTGCGGGACGGGTCCGGGTCGGTCAGGGCGGGGTGGGTGCGGCGGAGGGTGAGGAGGGTGCGGTACCAGGACAGCAGGGCGGCGTGCGGTTCGGCGGACTGCTCGGACCAGTCCAGGACGCAGCGGTCGCGGGTGGCCGGGTCCTGCGGGTCGGGCCAGTCCGCGCCGAGGCCGTCCTTGTGCGCGGCGCCGCCCTCCTGCGCCGCGAACTCCCGCCGCCGGCCCGCCCGTACGGCCTCCGCCAGTTCCGGGTCCGGGTGGTCGGTGAAGTACTGCCACGGGGTCCGCGCGCCCCACTCCTCGCCCATGAAGAGCATCGGGGTGAACGGGGAGCAGAGCACCAGCGCCGCGGCGCAGGCGAGCAGGCCGGGGGAGAGCGTCGCGGTGAGCCGGTCGCCGTACGCGCGGTTGCCGATCTGGTCGTGGGTCTGCGCGTAGGCGAGCAGCCGGTGCGGCGGGGTCGTCCGCAGGTCGAGCGGTGCGCCGTGCCGGCGGCCGCGGAAGCTGGAGTGGCCGCCGTCGTGGAAGAAGCCGCCGGTCAGGGTCTTGGCGAGGGCGGCGAGCGGGGCGCGTGCGAAGTCGGCGTAGTAGCCGTGGGATTCACCGGTCAGCGCGGTGTGCAGGGCATGGTGGAAGTCGTCGTTCCACTGGGCGTGCAGGCCGAGGCCGCCGCTCGCCCGCGGCGCCGTGGTGCGCGGGTCGTTGCGGTCGGACTCGGCGATCAGGAAGAGCGGGCGGCGCAGCTGGGCGGCGAGCGCGTCCACCGCGGCGGACAGTTCGGCCAGGAAGTGCTGGGCGCGGTCGTCGTGCAGGGCGTGCACGGCGTCCAGCCGGAGCCCGTCGACGCGGTAGTCGCGCAGCCAGCCGAGCGCGCTCCCGATGAGATAGCGGCGGACCTCGTCGGAACCGGGGGCGTCGAGGTTGACCGCGGCCCCCCAGGGCGTCCGGTGGGCGTCGGTGAAGTACGGGCCGAATTCCGGGAGATGGTTGCCGGACGGGCCGAGGTGGTTGTGGACGACGTCGAGGACGACGCCGAGCCCGTGGCCGTGCGCGGCGTCCACGAACCGCTTGAGCCCGTCGGGCCCGCCGTACGGTTCGTGCACCGCCCAGGGCGCGATCCCGTCGTAGCCCCAGCCGTGCCGCCCGGGGAACGGGCAGACCGGCATCAGGGAGACATGGGTGATGCCGAGGCCGGCGAGGTGGCCGAGGCGGGCCGCGGCCGCGTCGAAGGTGCCCTCGGGGGTGTATGTCCCGATGTGCAGCTCGTAGAGGACGGCGCCGGGCAGCGGGCGGCCGGGCCAGGGGTGCCGCCAGGCGAACCGCGCGTGGTCGACGACCGCGCCGGGCCCGCCGGGGCCGTCCGGCAGCCGGGCGGCGCGCGGGTCCGGCCGCGGCGGGCCGCCGTCGAGCCGGAAGGCGTAGCGGTCGCCGTCGCCGGCCGGTGCCTCCGCGTGCCACCAGCCGGGTCGGCCGGGATCGCGCTCCAGGGGGACCGGCGGTGCGTCCGGCCGTTCGCCGGCCCACTGGAGCGCGACCCGGCCGGCGTCCGGCGCCCATACCTCGAACAGCACGCCTGTCCTCCTTCGTCACTCCGGCCCCGGCCGCCCCGCACGTCCGAAGGCCCCGCGGACCCGCTTCCGTCGACGAAAGCACGCCGCCGCCCCGGACGGAAGGACGCGGTGCGGCGGGCCACCGACATCGCCTGGACACCGGTCACCGCAGGTCGGAGAATCACCCCATGACTTCGCTCCAGTTCCCCGCGCGGCCCTCGGACGCCGATCGGGAACGCGCCCTTGAGCTGCTGCGCGACGGCGCGGCGGACGGACGGCTGTCCCAGGACACCTTCCTGCGCCGGCTGGAACTCGTCCTGGCCGCCCAGCAGCACTCCGAACTCGCGGCCGCCACCGCGGATCTGGAGAGCCGCGGCAAGGCGCAGGCACTGGTGCTGCGGATGATCGGCCGGGTCTCGGCGTTCCACCTCCGGGTGCGCAGGGCGTGGCGCACGGAGCGACTGCCGAAGCTGCTGCTGCCGGAGCCCGGGCCGTTCCCGCTGCTGATCGGGCGGGCCCCGGGCGTCGGCCTGCGGCTCAACCACGAGACGGTCTCCCGCAACCACGCCGAGCTGCGCAGCGAGGGCACCGGCTGGATGCTGCGCGATCTCGGCTCCACCAACGGCACCTGCGTCAACGGCCGCCGCCTGGTGGGCGAGATACCGGTGGGGCCCGGCGACCACATCAGATTCGGGCATGTGGACTACGTCCTGACGGAGCGCCAGGAGCGTCAGGAGCGCCAGAGCCGCACCGAGCCCTGAGGAACGGTCCCGGCCGCCGGTGTGGCGCGCCCCCGTACACCCGTCGCGGCGCGCCGTCAGTGCTGGTGCAGCCCCCGCCCCGCCAGCGTCAGGAACGCCTCCCCGACCGCCTCGGACAGCGTCGGATGGGCGTGCACCTGCTGGGCGACATCGGACGGTTCGGCGTCCCACGCCACGATCAGCTGGCTCTCCGCGATCATCTCCGAGACGTGCGGCCCCACCAGATGGACGCCCAGCACCGCGCCGGTGGCCTCGCCGCCCGCCCCGTCCGCCGCAGCGAGAACCTTCACCATCCCGCCCTGCCCGTGGACCATCCCCTTGGCGGTGGCCGTCAGCGGCAGCGTGTTCACCTTGAATTCCAGGCCCCGATCGCGCGCCGCGGCCTCGCTCAGCCCGACCGAGGCGGTCTGCGGACTGGAGTACGTCACCCGCGGCACCGTCGCGTAGTCCACCGGACGCGACGGCACCCCCGCCAGCGTCTCGGCGACCAGCAGCCCCTCGGCGAACGAGGCGTGCGCCAGCCCGGGCGACGGCGGCGGCAGCAGATCGCCGACCACATGGACGCCCGGCACCGCGGTCTCCAGCCGCGACCAGTCCGCCGGCGGCACGAACCCCCGCTCGTCCACCGCCAGTCCGGCCGCCGCGAGCCCCAGCCCGTCGGTCACCGGGGCCCGCCCCACCGCCACCAGCAACCGCTCGGCCTCGACGACCACCTCCTCGCCCCCGGGCGTGCGGACGGTGGCCCGCACGCCGTCCGGCAGCAGCTCCGTTCCGTTCAGCGTCGAGCCGGTGCGGACGGTGATCCCGCGCCGCCGCAGCCCGCGCACCAGATGCCGGCCGACGTCCTCGTCCTCCAACGGGAGCAGCCGGTCCGCGGCCTCCACGAGGGTCACCTCGGCACCCATCGAGCGGTGGAAGGAGGCGTACTCGACGCCGATCGCCCCGCCGCCCAGCACCAGCACCGACCCCGGAAGCCCGGCCGCGAACAGCGCGTCGTCGCTGGTCACCACCCTCCGCCCGTCCGCCGCCAGGCCCGGCAGCATCCGGGGCCGGGAGCCGGTCGCCAGCACGATCCCGCGCCGGGCCGTGAGCGCGCCGCCCGCCGGCCCGTCGACGACCACCGAACGGGGCCCGGTCAGCCGGGCCGAGCCGTGCACCACCCGCACCCCGGCCCGCGCCAGGGTGCCGGTCACGCCCTGATGGTTGCGGGCCACGATGTCGTCCCGGGTGGCGGTCAGCGCGTCCCAGTCCACCGCGTCCAGGGTCGCCTTGACGCCCCAACGGACGCCCGCCTCCGCGATCCCGTCGACCAGCTCCGCGGCGTGCAGCATCGCCTTGCTGGGGATGCAGCCGCGGTGCAGGCAGGTGCCGCCGACGAGGTCCCGCTCGGCGAGCACCACCCGCAGCCCGAGGGCGGCGGCCCGCAGGGCGGTGCTGTAGCCGCCGGTCCCGCCGCCGATGACGACGACATCCGGCGCGTCGGTCCGGTCCGTGATCGAGTGCGTGTCCATGGCGCCAGCCTCCGCCCGCGCGCCGCCATGAGTCCAAGGCAATGTTTCTATGGGGACGATGCACGATGTGCATGAGCTCGGAAACGGTCAACGGTGTGCACGGGCGACGAACGGTGCGCGGGGGCACACGGGGGAGGCGGGGAGCGGCGGATGAGTCTGCGGCAGATGGAATACCTGGTGGCGGTGGTCGAGGAGCAGTCCTTCACCCGGGCCGCGGAGGCGCTGCACGTCAGCCAGTCCGCGCTCTCGCACCAGATCAAGGCGCTGGAGCGGGAGGTCGGCGGCCCGCTGCTGGAGCGGATGACCCGCGGGGTGCGGCTGACCGCGATGGGCCGGGCCTACTACCCGCACGCCGAACTCGCCGTCCGCAGCGCCCGCCAGGCCCGCCGTGCGGCGCTGGCGGCCGGCGGGGCGGAGAGCGGGGAACTCCACATCGCGACGGTGCACGCCCAGGCCATCGGGGTGCTCCCGGCGGTCTGCGCCCGCTGGACCCGGCTGCGGCCCGGGGTGCGCCTGGTGCTCCACGAGTACGCCACCACCGACGAACTGACCGGCCAAATGGCACGAGGGGTCGCCGACATGGCACTGGGGCCGCGCCCGGAGGACTGGCCGGGGCCGGTCACCGTCGTCGGCCGGGAGCGGATGGTGCTGGTCGTCCCGCACGGCGACCCGCTCGCCGACCGGGAGTCGGTGCGGCTGGCGGACCTCGCGGACCGGCCCTGGGTGCGGTGCAGCCTGGAACCCGTCCTGGCCGGCCGCCGCTGGCTGGACGTGGAGTGCGAGCGGGCCGGCTTCACCCCGCGCACCGCCGTCCGCACCCAGCACACCTCGACGGCCGTCCGGATGGCCTCGGCCGGCGTCGGCGTGCTGCTCACCGCCGCCCACGAACTCACCGGCCTCGACTGTGCCCGGATACCCACCGATCCACCGTGGCGCCGCGACATCACGGTCTTCTCGCGGGTGGAACTGACGGGCGCGGCGGCGGAGTTCACGGAGATGCTGCGGGAGTGGGGTGCGGACGAGGTGACCTGATGGGATGTCAGTACATGTCTGCTCTGCCCTCGTCCTCTACTCCCGCTCATCCCCTGGCAGTTGACCCCGTCCCGCCCCCGGCCCCTCCTCCCGTACGAGCAGTGCCACCGGCCACTCCGTCAGCAGGGTGTCCACCCCCACCGCGGCGCCGCCCGCCACCGTGCGGCCGGTGAGCAGCTCCCGCCAGGCGCCGCCCGCGGGCAGCCGCAGCACGGTGTCCCACCAGCCGCCGGTCTCCCGCAGCCGCAGCGACAGCCGGGTCACCGCCGTCACCACCCGCCCGCCGCGGACGAAGGCCACACAGTGCTCGGCCGCCGGGCCCTCCGCGGTCAGCGGCTGGTACGTCGAGGCGGCGCCGAACCACTCCGGGTGCGCCCGCCGCAGCCGCAGCGCGGCCGCCGTCAGCCGCAGTTTCTCGGCGGACGGGCCGGCCGGCGTGGCACCGCCGTCCAGTTCCGCGAGCAGCTCCGGCTCGAACCGCGGGGGCCGCCGGTTGTCCGGATCGACCAGCGCCGCGTACTCCCGCTCGGTGCCCTGATAGACGTCGGGGACACCCGGCATGGTGAGGTGCAGCAGCGCGGCGCCCAGGACGTTCGCCCGGATGTGCGGGGCGAGTTCGGCCTCCAGGGCGGCCAGCCGGCCGGCCGCCGGGCCGCACGGCCCACCGCGAACGAACTCCGCCACCGCCTCCTCGTACACCGCGTCCGGCTCCGTCCACGTCGTGCGCAGCCCGGCCTCCCGCACCGCCTTGAGGACCGCGGGCGTCAGACGCTCCGCCGCCGGGCCCCCGGCGGCGGACGCGCCGAGCCCGAACGCCGTCTGCCAGGCCGTCCAGGCCACCATCGGATCCACCGGAACCGCATCGTCCGCGACCTCCCTCCCGTCGGCCACCGCGCTCAGCACATCCCGCCACCGGTCCGGGCACTCCGACAGCACCGCGATCCGCGCCCGCACATCGGCACTGCGCTTGGTGTCGTGCGTGGAGAGCGCCGTGCCGCTCTCCGGCCAGTCCCGCTGCAACCGCGCGCAGTACTCGTGGAACGTCCCGGGCCCCAGCGCGGGTTCCCCGGGATCGCCGCCGACCTCGCACGCCGACAGCAGCACCGGATAGCGGTAGAAGGCGGTGTCCTCCACGGACTTGGCGTGCAGCGCGGACGCGGTCTGCGCGAACCGCGCCGCGAAATCGGCGACATCGCGGTTCGCGACATCGCGGTTCGTGTCGTCCCCGTCCACGGCATCCCGGTCCACGGCCGCGGAGCCCGCCGTACCGTCCCCGTCCCCGCCCCGGGCGAACCGCCCCAGTGCCAGGTCGTGGACGAGATCCACCGCCGCGGCCTCCTCCGGCACCCGGAAGGTGGCCCGGGCCCGTTCCGCCGCGCCGCCCAGCATCGCCGCGTCCGCCGCGGTCCGCGTGCCGTCCGTGGTGTCCCCGGCGTACGGCCGGTAGACCGGCAGCCGCACCAGCAGTTCCCGCACCGCCTGCCGCAGCGCCCACGGCGCGTGGTCGCCCGGCCGGGGCACCCGCTCGGCGATCCGGGCCGCGGTCCGCACCAGCCGCTCCACCTCCGCCGCCAGCTCGTGCTCGACGACCTCGTACGCGGCCCGGCGCACCGTCTCCTCCCAGTCACCGCCCTCGTCGGCCAACGGGGTGACGAAGTCCCGGTAGTGCGAGAAGAGCCGCCCCGAGCCCTGCGGGCAGACGAACAGCCCGTCGATGTGGCGCAGCGCGTCATAGCCCGTGGTGCCGGCGCACGCCCAGCCGCCCGGCAGCCGCTCCGCGCCGGTCAGGATCTTCTCGACCACCGTCCAGCAGCCCTTGGTCCCGGCTCGCAGCCGCGCCAGATAGCCGCCCGGATCCACCAGCCCGTCCGGATGGTCGACCCGCAGCCCGTCGACGACGCCCTCCCGGACCAGCCGCAGCACCGTCGCGTGCGTCGCGGCGAACACCTCCGGGTCCTCGGCGCGGACCCCGATCAGCTGCGAAATGGTGAAGAACCGCCGGTAGTTGAGCTCGGTGCGGGCCAGCCGCCACCAGGCGAGGCGGTACCACTGCGCCTCCAGAAGACGCGGCAGGGGAAGCCGTTCCGTACCGGGGCGCAGCGGGAAGACCTGCTCCCCGTAGTGCAGTAGCGGCCCCTCGACCCGGAAACGGGGCAGCTCGTCCCCGATCCGCCCCTCCAGTACGGGCAGCAGCAGCCGCCCTCCGTGCCCGCCGTCCCAGTCGATGTCGAACCAGCGCGCGTACCGCGACGCCGGCCCGTCGCGCAGCACCTCCCACAGCGGCCCGTTGAGCGACACCGGCGCGGGCACCGCCATGTGGTTGGGCACGATGTCGACGACCAGCCCGAGGCCGTGCGCGCGGGCCGTCGCCGCCAGCGCCCGCAGCCCCTCCTCGCCGCCCAGTTCGGCGCGCACCGCCGCGTGGCCGGTCACGTCGTACCCGTGGGTGGAGCCCGGTACCGCCTCCAGTACGGGGGAGAGGTGCAGATGGGACACTCCGAGGGCGGCGAGGTAGGGGACCGCCCGTTCGGCGGCGGCGAACGGGAAGTCCGGCTGGAGCTGCAGCCGGTAGGTGGCGGTCGGCGACGGACTCGAAGGCTGCCTCATGGGAACACCCGTACCCCGCAGGCGGCCCGTTCTGTCATCGGGTCGCGTCATCCCGGACCGTCCCGCCGGTCGTGTTTTCGCCCGAACCGGAAGGCCGCTCCCGGGTAGCGCTTCGTACGTACCGACGGTACGGACCGCGCCGGGCCGGCGGATAGCTTCTTGTGATGACCGCCGCTGCCACCTATCGCCGGGTGCTCGCCCTGAGCGGGCCGCTGCTGCCCGTCGTCTCCTTCCTGGGGCGGCTGCCGACCGCCATGTGCCAGCTCGGCACGGTGTTGCTGGTGGCCGCGACGAGCGGTTCCCTGACCACTGCGGGCCTGGTCGGCGGCGCGCTGGCGGCGGGTCAGACGGTGGCCGGCCCGCTGACGGGGCGGCTCGCGGACCGGCACGGCCAGCGCCCGGTGGTGCTGGTGGCCTGCTGGGTCAACGCGCTCGCGGTGGCGGCCCTGGTGGCGGCCGCGCTGGCCCGTATGGCGACGCCCCCGCTCACCCTGATCGCGCTGCTGGCCGGGGCGAGTGTGCCGCAGATCGGTCCGCTGGCCCGCACCCGCCTGGTCGCCCTGGCGCACCGGGCGGCGGCCGAGGACCGCGTGGTGAGCGCCGCGCTGTCCCTGGAGGGCACCCTGGACGAGGTGTCGTTCGTGCTCGGGCCGGCGCTGGTGGGGCTGGCCGCCACCGTGGCCCATCCGGCGGTGGCACTGGCGCTGGCCGCGCTGCTGCCGGCGGTCTGCGGCACGGCGTTCGCCCTGCACCCGACCGCGGCCGTGACCCGGCCCGCCGCGGACCCGTCCGCCCGGGGCACACGGACGCCCCGCCCCCGCCCCGCCCGCACCCGGATGCCCCGCGCCGTCCACGCCGTGCGGCTGTCCACGGCCCTCCAGGGAGCGATGTTCGGCGCCTGCCAGGCCGGCATCACCGCGCTCACCGAGCGCCTCCACCAGCCCGCCCAGGCCGGCCTGGTGTACGCGGCGATGGGCGTGATGAGCGCCGCCGCGGGGCTCTCGCTGGCGCTGGTGCCGGCCCGGATCGGCCTGCCGGCCCGCTGGCGGGCGGCCGCCGCCGCGCTGATCGTGCTGTCCGTGCCGCTGCTGTTCGTCGGGTCGATGGGGGCGCTCTATCTGGTCGTCGTGGTGCTCGGGGTGGCCTTCGCCCCGCACCTGATCACCCTCTTCGGACTCACCGAACGGCTGGTGCCGGCCACCCGGCTGGCCGAGTCGATGGCGTTCCTCACCAGTGCGGTGGTCGGCGGCCAGGCCGTGGCGCTGGCCGTCTCCGGGCGGCTCGCCGACGCCCAAGGCCCGGCCGCCGCCTTCGCGGTCGCCGTCGGCGCTGCGGTGCTCGTCCTCGTCGTCGCCCTCACCACCCGCGCCGGCGCCCGGCCCACCGTGCCCGTACGCGCCTCCCGGCCCGGCCGGGGGACCGCCCCGGACCGCGCACCGGCCCCCTGAGCCCACCGCCGGCCCGTACTGGCCCGCTCAGGCCGGCCGTTGGAGCACCAGCAGGCTCCGCCCGATCAGCGTCAGCCGGTCGCCGCCCTTGACCTTGGCGCCCCGGCCCTCCGCCGCCGCTTCCGGCCGGTCGGTGTCCACCACCACCTGCCACTGCCGGCCCAGGTGTTCCGGCACCGTGAACTCCTTGTCCTGGTCGTGGGCGTTGAACATCAGCAGGAACGAGTCGTCGGTGACCGGCTCGCCGCGCGGCCCCGGTTCCGAGATCGAGCTGCCGTTGAGGAAGACCGTCAGCGCCTTGGCGTGGACGGACTGCCAGTCGCGGGTACCCATCTCCGTGCCGGTCGCGGTGAACCACGCGATGTCGGACAGCTCGTCGCGGGTGCCCTCCATCGGGTGCCCCTGGAAGAACCGCCGCCGCCGGAAGACCGGGTGGTCCCGGCGCAGCCACACCATCTGCCGGACGAACGCCAGCAGCGCCCGCTCCTCCTCCCGCTCGGCCGCCACCGGTGCCTCCGGCCCCGCCCCGTCGACCCCCTCGGCCCCGTCGCTCTGGTCGGCGTCGGCCGGCCCGCCGGCGCCCGCCGTCCCCCGCTCCGGCCACCGCACCCACGTCAGCTCGTTGTCCTGGCAGTAGGCGTTGTTGTTGCCGCGCTGGCTGCGCCCGAACTCGTCGCCGTGGCTGAGCATCGGCACGCCCTGCGACAGCATCAGCGTGGCGAGGAAGTTCCGCATCTGCCGGAGCCGCAGCCGGCGCACCGAGGGGTCGTCGGTCGGCCCCTCGGCCCCGCAGTTCCACGACCGGTTGAAGCGCTCGCCGTCCCGGTTGTCCTCGCCGTTGGCCTCGTTGTGCTTGTCGTTGTACGAGACCAGGTCGCGCAGGGTGAAACCGTCATGGCAGGTGACGAAGTTGATCGAGGCCAGCGGCCGCCGCCCGTCCTCCTGGTAGAGGTCGGACGAACCGGCCAGCCGGGACCCGAAGTCCGCCAGTGTGCGCGGCTCGCCGCGCCACAGGTCCCGCACGGTGTCCCGGTACTTGCCGTTCCACTCCGTCCACAGTGGTGGGAAGTTCCCCACCTGGTAGCCGCCCTCCCCGACGTCCCAGGGCTCGGCGATCAGCTTCACCTGGCTGACCACCGGGTCCTGATGCACCAGGTCGAAGAACGACGACAGCCGGTCCACCTCGTGGAATTGCCGCGCGAGCGTCGCCGCCAGGTCGAACCGGAACCCGTCGACCCGCATCTCCTGCACCCAGTAGCGCAGCGAGTCCATCACCAGTTGGAGCACGTGCGGGCTGCGCATCAACAGGGAGTTCCCGGTGCCCGTGGTGTCCGTGTAGTAGCGGCGGTCTTCCGACAGCCGGTAGTACGAGGCGTTGTCCAGCCCCCGGAAGGACAGCGTCGGCCCCAGGTGGCTGCCCTCGGCCGTGTGGTTGTAGACGACGTCGAGGATGACCTCGATGCCCGCGCGGTGCAGTGCCCGGACCGCGGTCTTGAACTCCAGCACCTGCTGCCCGCGGTCCCCCCAGGAGGCGTAGGCGTTGTGCGGGGCGAAGAAGCCGATGGTGTTGTAGCCCCAGTAGTTGCTGAGCCCGGCGTCCACCAGCCGGTGGTCCTGGACGAACTGGTGCACCGGCATCAGCTCCAGAGCGGTGACCCCCAGCTCCGTCAGGTGGTCGATGATCGCCGGGTGCGCCAGCGCCGCGTAGGTGCCGCGCAGCTCCTCCGGCAGTTCGGGGTGGCGCATCGTCAGGCCCTTCACATGGGCCTCGTAGAGCACCGTCTCGTGGTACGCGGTCCGCGGCGGGCGGTCGTCGCCCCAGTCGAAGTACGGGTTGACCACCACCGACGCCATGGTGTGCGGCGCCGAGTCGAGGTCGTTGCGCACCTCCGGGCGGCCGAAGTGGTAGCCGTAGACCGCCTCGTCCCAGTCGATCACGCCGCTCATCGCCCGCGCGTAGGGGTCGAGGAGCAGTTTGGCGGAATTGCAGCGGTGCCCGCGCTCCGGCTCGTAG
Source organism: Streptomyces sp. MspMP-M5 (assembly GCF_000373585.1). Classification (GTDB taxonomy): domain Bacteria; phylum Actinomycetota; class Actinomycetes; order Streptomycetales; family Streptomycetaceae; genus Streptomyces. The sequence goes on along the minus strand of NZ_KB891854.1, from coordinate 326,338 downwards.
GGGCCGTGCGCCCGGAAACCGTAGCGCTGCCCCGGCATCACCCCCGGCAGATACGCGTGCCGTACGAAGGCGTCGGACTCGCGCAGCTCGACGGCGGTCTCCGAGCCGTCGTCGTGCAGCAGACACAGCTCGATGCGTGTGGCGGCTTCGGAGAACACCGCGAAGTTGGTGCCCGCACCGTCGTAGGTGGCACCCAACGGATACATCTGTCCCGGCCAGACCTGCATGCGTAGACTCTTCCACTTTCTCTGCGGGGCGGCGGCGACTCCACGACACACGTCCGCGGACCGAATCGGAAATCCTTCACCAATGCTTCCCAAAGTGCCGGATAACGGGATCTTTTTGTGTGAAATCCGCTGGACGGTGGTTCATCTTCGGCGATGTCGGATTGTCGGATGTCTGTGCGCCGATCGGGGGGCGGTCTGCCGGTATGGACGGCGGCGCGGGGCGGGGAGCGGTGCGGTCGCCTCGAAGGCGGCGCTCTCCCCCGGGCTACCGCAAAGACGCGCAGTTCGCCAGTGCCACCCCGGCCAATCGCGGCGTCCGCGTCCCGCCGGGCCGGCGGCGCGGTGTCAACGGGCCGCCACCGGAACACTCCATCGCGTGGGCCGGAATGCGCCCCCGTCCTGTGTCGCGGCTATGAATCCGCTCACTCCTGCCGTGCTTTCCGGCCACAACCGGCAGTATGGGCAAGGGGAGTTGGCATCCCACTCGATGCATCCTGCTGCACCGCCCCCCGCGCCGCAGTAGTCTGCCTTGATCGTTGGCACGGGGGTTCGGAAGGCGGTGGCAGGTGAGCGGCGGGCTGGAGTTGCCGCCTGGTGACGAGGGTCATGAGGGCCACGAGGGCGGCTCCATGGACGCACCGCCCGGCACGGTGTCCCTCGCCCGACCGCTGGAGATCGGCGCGGAACTGGACTGGGGGGCCGACGCCTGGAGCGAGGTGCGCACCCGGGCCCGCCGGGCCGGACGCGCCTATATCTGGCTGAATCTCGTCGAGCAGCGCCTGCGGGCCGTCGTCGCGGCCGTACTGCGTCCCGTCTACGAGCCGGTGCACGGCGACGAGTGGGTCATCGCGGCGGCCGGGCCCGCCGGCCAGGAGTGGGTCCAGCGTGCGGTCGCGGTCCGCGAGGTCAGCCGCCGCAAGGGCTACCTCCTCGACCCCGCCGACGACAACATCGTCAGCTTCCTGACGCTCCCGCAGCTGCGCGAGCTGATGATCCAGCACTGGCCCTGCTTCGAGCCCTACGTGGACGACCGCCGGGAGGTCGAGCTGGTCCTGGACGAGCTGGAGGTCGCCCGCAACATCGTCTCCCGCAACCGCGCGCTGTCCGGGACCGTGCTCGCCCAGGCCGAACGGGCCAGCGCCCGGCTGCTGGACATCCTCGGTTCCGGCGCCGGGACCCGTATCTCCGGGCGGCTGCCCATCGACGCCGTCGAGGACCTCGTCGGCGACCGCTACGCCGACGTCGTGGGTGTGCACCCCGACCGGGTGCGGCTCCAGCGCCAGCTGCCCGCCGAGGACCTCTTCGGGGGCGCCCGCCGCCTCGATGCGGTGGGCATAGGTCTCAACCTCCTGGTCCAGAACTACTCCGGCCGCCGGCTGGTCCGGCTCGCCGAGTCCGGCTGCCGGGTGCGGCTGCTCTTCCTCAACCCGGCCAGCAGCGCGGTCCGCCGCCGGGAGCGCGAAATCGGCCTGAAGAAGGGCGAGATGAGCCGTTCCATCGAGATGAACATCCTCCACATGCGGCGGGTCCGGGCCCGGCTCCGGGATCCGGATGCCTTCGAGATCCAGGTCTTCGACGAGACCCCGCGCTTCACCGCCTACCTCGTCGACGGCGACGGGCCCGACGGCCTGGCCGTCGTCCAGCCCTACCTCCGCAAGAGCCGCGGGATGGAGTCCCCGGTGTTCGTGCTGCGCGGCGGCAGCCGCGAGGTCGTCCGCCAGGACGCCCGCGACGGGCGGGAGGCCGACCACGGACTCTTCGAGACCTACCGCGAGGAGTTCGAGAGCGTCTGGGCGGACTCCCGGCCGGTCTCCTGAACGGGCCGCCGGGCGGCGGCCGGAGCGGACGGCCCGGTCGATTGTCAGTGGCGCGTGGGAGAGTGTCCGGACACGGGGGAGGTACCACCGAAGGAGGGCGCATGAGTCAGCGCAGCGTGGGGGGCTTCCCGGCGAAGCGCCGGGAGAGCGTCGGGGAAGGGCGCGCACCGCGCGTGTGCGGGGCCGGGCGGAGCGGGGGCGCGGCATGAGCTGGCATCAGGAGCTGCTGGTCGGCTTCGATCTGGAGACCACTGGCACGGACATCGAGCAGGACCGCGTGGTCACGGCCGCGCTGATCCGGCTGGAGGCGGACGGCCGGGTGGCCGGCACACAGTCCTGGCTGCTCGATCCGGGCGTGCCGATTCCCGAGGAAGCCGCCCGCATTCACGGCATGTCGACCGCCCATGTCCAGGAGCACGGCCGTGCGCCGGCGAGCGCCATAGCGGAGATCACCGAGGCGCTGGCCGACGTCCTCCGCGCGGACATACCCCTGGTGGTGATGAACGCCCGCTACGACCTCTCGCTGCTCGACCGCGAGTGCCGCCGCCACGGCGTGCCGACCCTGACCGACCGGCTCGGCCGCCCGCCGTCCCCGGTCATCGACCCGCTCGTCCTCGACAAGCACGTCGACCGCTACCGCAAGGGCAAGCGCGCGCTCCAGGCGCTCTGCGGGCACTACGGCGTACGGCTCGACGGCGCGCACGAGGCGGGGGCCGACGCGGTCGCCGCGGCCGGGGTGGCCCGCCGTATCGGCGAGAAGTACCCGGCCGTCGCCCTGCCGTCACCGCGCGCCCTGCACACCCTCCAGGAGCAGGCCGCCGCCGAGCAGGCCGCGTCGTTCCAGGCGTATCTGCGCCGCTCCGGCGACCCGGAGGCGAGAGTCGAGCCGGCCTGGCCGCTGATCCCGTATCAGCGCTGACAGCGCGCGCCCGCGGGCCGCTGGGCCGCCCTCAGAACGGGTACCACCGGACCGCCGTGTCCTTCTCGCGCAGCGAGTCGACCCGGCGCCGGAACTCCTTGCGGGCCGCCGGGTTCCCGGGCGCGTGTTGGGAGACCCAGGCGCAGCTCGCAGTCTCCCGGGACCCGCGCAGGACGGCGCAGCCCGCCCAGTCCCGGACGTCCCAGCCGTACGCCGACACAAAGGCGTCATAGGCGTCCGCGCCCAGTCCGTAGCGGTCCCGGCTCAGCGCCATCACCACCAGGTCGTGCTCGCGCAGGTCCGAGGAGAAGGTCTCCAGGTCGACGAGGACCGGCCCGTCCGGCCCGATGTGGACGTTGCGGGGCAGCGCGTCGCCGTGGATCGGGCCGCGCGGCAGATGCGGCTCCAGCGCCGTCGCGGCCAGTGCGAAGGCGTCCCGCCGCCCGCGCAGATACTCCGCGTCGGCCGGCGACACCGCATCGCCGGCCAGCCGCAGCCACCGCTCCACACCGTCCAGCAACTCCCGCCGGGGCAGGGCGAACGGCGGCTCGGGCAGCGCGTGGACGCGCCGCAGCAGCTCGGCCAGGTCCTGCGGCCCGGCGGGCCGCACGGCCTCGGACAGCTGCCGCCAGTAGGTCACGGGATGCCCGTCGACGAGCCGGGCGGCCGGTTCCGCGGCCCGCACCGCCGGGACGTCCTCCGCCGCCAGCCACTGGGCCACGGCCAGTTCCCGCTCGGCGCGCGCGAGCAGTTCGGGGCTGCGGCCGACCCGTACGACCACGCCGCGCTCGTCCAGCGCGAAGACGGCGTTCTCGCCGAGCGCGAGCAGCCGGGCGTCCGCCGCCGCCTCCGGGTGCCCGGCCGCGGCCAGCACCTCCCGGGCGCGCGCCTCGGTGAAGGCGGAGCGGGGTTCGGTCATCGGGTTGCCTCCTGAGGTGCGTTCTCGGGCCCAGTCTCGCAGGTGGCGCCCGGCGCCCGTCTTCGCCTTCGGCGGCTCCCGTGCCTGCGTCGAGACGTCCGGCGGGTGGCCGAACCGGCACGCGGCGCTGCAGATCGGCAGGTCCACCGACCCGGTGGTGCTCCGCGCGGAGAGGGTGGAGAAGCGAAGGCGGCGGAGATGGGGGAGGAGGGCGTCAGCCGACTGGCCGCGGATCTCGTCGAGGATGGCCTCCCGCTCAAGTAACCGCCGGTATACGGATCTTGCGAGGCGCGAGCCTGCCACAGAGGGGCAGTTGAACGAGCAAACGAATCGTCAGCCGTCCCCCTACATTGCGTAAATGTAAACGGAGTTGAGTCCTCGTTCGTCAACTCGGCCGTTCGCTTTGGGGGGTTCCGCAGCCTTTTGTATTTATGGAGGGTTGTTGTGAATCTCACACGGCACGGCGGCCCTTGAATTGCACTCGTCAATCCGACAGGGTTTCGAACCAGCCCGGTCCGGATCTTCGGGTCCTTCGGGCATACGCAACGCTTCCCCCCACACCACGAACGAGGAGAACCCTCGCCATGGCTCATAAGCGTTCCAGCAAGAAGCGGCTCGTGACGGCGATATCCGCCGCTGTGGCCGCCACTGGTATCGCCGCCGTCACCGCGGTCACCGCGGGCGCGTCGCCCGCCGCCGAGGGCAAGATCTACGGCGCCGAGGCCAAGGGTGCCGTCAAGGGCAGCTACATCGTGCTGCTGAAGAAGTCCGCTTCGGTGCGCGCCGCCGAGAGCGGCGACCTCGCCGCGAAGTACGGCGGCAAGGTCAAGCGGACCTTCACCTCCGCCATCGACGGCTTCTCGACCACCGGCATGTCCGCCGAGGACGCCAAGCACCTCGCCGCCGACCCGGCCGTCGACAAGGTCGTCCAGAACCACACCTTCCACGTCGACGGCACTCAGGAGAACCCGCCGTCGTGGGGCCTGGACCGGATCGACCAGACCGACACCAAGGGCGACGGCAAGTACAACTACCCGGACAGCGCGGGCGACGGCGTCACCGCCTACGTCATCGACACCGGAATCCACATCAGCCACAAGGACTTCGGCGGCCGCGCCTCCTACGGCTTCAACGCGATCGACAACAGCAACAAGGCCGAGGACGACAACGGCCACGGCACCCACGTCTCGGGCACCATCGGCGGCACCGCCCACGGCGTCGCCAAGAAGGTCAAGCTGGTCGCCGTCAAGGTGCTCGACGGGCAGGGCTCCGGCAGCACCGAGCAGGTCGTCGCGGGCATCGACTGGGTCACCAAGAACCACAAGGGCCCCTCGGTCGCCAACATGTCGCTCGGCGGCGGCGCGGACGAGGCGCTCGACGCGGCCGTGAAGAAGGCCATCGACTCCGGTGTCACCTTCGGCGTGGCGGCCGGCAACGAGTCCACCGACGCGGGCCAGGGCTCCCCGGCGCGGGTCAAGGAGGCCATCACGGTCGCCTCCAGCACCAAGGACGACCAGCAGTCCGACTTCTCCAACTACGGCAGCGTCGTGGACCTCTACGCTCCGGGCTCCGACATCACCTCGGACTGGAACGGCAGCGACGACGCCACCAAGACCATCTCCGGTACGTCGATGGCGACCCCGCACGTCGTGGGTGCCGCCGCGGTCTACCTGGCCGACCACAAGGACGCCAAGCCGGCCGACGTGGAGAAGGCGCTGACGGACGGGGCCACCCCGGACAAGATCAGCAACCCGGGCCAGGGCACGCCCAACAAGCTGCTGAAGATCGTGAAGTAGCGGCTCGGGCCGCTCGGTTCCGCACGCCGGCCGTCGCGCTCGCCCCCACGGGGCGCGGCGGCCGGCGTCGCCGTGCTCCGGGCCGCCCAACACACCTTCCCCCGCGGCGGGTTATCCACAGGAGGCTCCCTCCGGAACCGTGGACGGCCGAGCGTGACTACCGTCGGTGACATGCACGGAGTCACGCCGATTCTCGGCATCAGCACCATCGTCTACGGAGTCATCGGACTGGTCTGCGTCGTCGCCGGCGCGGTCCGCACGACAGGGGGGAGCCCGCCATGCACACCGTCACCGTCATCGTCCCGGCCCACAACGAAGAGGAGGGCCTGCCGGCCACGCTGGCGTCCCTCGCCCGGCAAACCGTCCCGCCCGACCGGATCCTGGTCGTCGACGACGCCTCCACCGACCGGACCGGCGAAGTAGCCGCCGCACACGGCGTCACGGTGCTCCGCCCGCCGCGCAACCTCGGCAGCAAGGCCCGGGCACAGAACTACGCCCTGCCGCGGTGCACCACCGACCTCGTCCTGGCCGTCGACGCCGACACCGTCCTCGCCCCGGACTACCTCGAACGGGTCCTCCCGGCCTTCGACGACCCCGCGGTCGCCGTCGCCGCGGGCACGGTGCGCACCCGCCACACCCGCACCGTCTGGGAGCGGGGCCGCTCCACCGAATACCTCTTCGGCTTCCACTTCCACCGACCCATCCAGGCCCTTGCCGACAGCCCCATGGTCTGCTCCGGCTGCTGCTCGGTCTTCCGCCGCGCGGAGTTGGTGGCCTGCGGCGGATTCCCCGAGCGCACCATCGTCGAGGACATGGACTACACCTGGTCCCGGCAGATCGCCGGCCGCCGCGCGGTCTACGTCTCCGACGCGGTCGCCCTCGCCGCCGACCCGGAGAACCTCACCTACTTCCGCAAACAGGTCAAGCGCTGGATGGCCGGCTTCTGCCAGAACGTCCGGCTCCACCTCGGCCCGCTCCTCGTCCGCAAGCCCCTGCTGGCGGTCTGGGTGCTGCTCGCGCTGTTCGAGATCCTCACCGCGCCGCTGTGGTGGGTCACCCCGTTCGTGCTCACCGCGACGACGGGGGTGTCACCACCGGCCGCCCTCGTGTGGTGGGCCGGAGCCGACCTCCTGATGACGCTGCCACCCCTGGTGTACGCCGCCCGGCGCCGCAGACTGCCCCTGTGGGGCGTGCTGGTGAACATCCCGTGCGCCTACGCCACCAAGGCGGTCAACGTCGTCTACGCCTGGAAGGCCCTGGTCGTGGAGCTGTTGCTGGTGCCCCTGCACCTGGCGCGGGGGCTCACGGTCTATGAGAAGGGGCGTGCCGACACGCCCTCGGGGAGGGCGGTCGCCATGGTGACGTGAGCCGGGCCGCGGGCGGGGCGCCGACGGGCGGCTGTGCGTCAGGCGGTGAGCGCCGTCAGGCCGTCCCGGGCGCGGGCCCGGAGGGCCTGGTCGTAGCGGCGCAGCAGCAGCCGGGCCAGCTCGGGGGCGGCGCCGAGCACGGGGGCGAGGATGTCGGCGCGGGCCTCGCGGGCACCGGCCGCGATCCGGTCCGGCAGAAAGCCCGGCGCGATGACGTACGGGGCGACGGCCACCCGTTGGACGCCCTCGGCCCGCAGGGCCCGCACGGCGTCGGCCGTACGGGGCAGAGATGCGGAGGCGAACGCAGGTCGCACGGCACACCATTCGGCGGTGCGCCGCCACTCCCGCGCGATTTCAGCGATCACTGCGATCGCCTCCGGGTCGGAGGAGCCCGCCGAGGCCAGTACGACCCCGGTCGAGCGGCGGTCTTCGGGCTGCAGCCCGGCCTCCTCCAGCCGGCGCTCCAGGGCGTGGGTCAGGAGGAGGGACGGGCCGAGCACGTCGGCCTGGTGGACGGTCAGCAGGGGCAGCCGCGCGGCGGCCTCCTGCAGCACCGCGGGGATGTCGGACTTCGCGTGGAAGGCACGAGTGAGGAGGAGCGGAAGCGCCACCACGTTCTGTTCGCCCTGCCGTCGCCCACCGCCCTTGGCCGAACGCGCTCGGTGCCGCCCCGCTGCCTCGGCCGAGAGACGCTCCAGCACCCGGGGCACCCGGGGCGCGTTGAAGTCGAGATAGCCGACCTCCACGCGCAGCCCGGGCCGCAGCTTCCGGACCCGCGCGCACAGCGCGGTGACGGTCGCGGCGTGCCGAGGGTCGCGGCTGCCGTGGGCGATGACGAGGAGAGTGGGGCGTGTGCTCATGTTTCAGCTCTTGACGAGGAGGCCGCGGCTGCGCAGCACCCGGCGCTCGGTCGGGGCGAAGATCAACAGCTCGATACCGATGCCGACGATCAGGATCAGCAGGATCGCGGACAACACCCAGGACATGTCCTGGAGTTCCCGGCCCTGCTCCAGGAGCTGGCCCAGGCCGGTGCCGAGATCGGGCGCGTTGACGATGAGTTCGGCGGCCATCAGGGAGCGCCAGGAGAAGGCCCAGCCCTGCTTGAGCCCGGCGAGGTAGCCGGGCAGCGCGGCGGGCAGCAGCACATGGCGGACGCCGGTCAGACCGGTCGCGCCGATGCTGCGGCCGGCGCGCAGATAGAGAGGAGAGATCTGGTCGACACCGGACACCAGCCCGTTGGCGATCGAGGGGACGGCCCCGAGCAGCACCACCGCGTAGATGGTGGCGTCGCTCAGCCCGAACCAGATGATCGCCGCCGGGACCCAGGCCACCGAGGGGAGGGACTGCAGCCCGCTCAGGATCGGGCCGATCGCGGCGCGTACGGGCCTGATGCGGGCCACGATCAGGCCGAGCACCGTACCGAGGGCGACCGACGCCACGAAGCCGAGGGCGCCGCGGGAGACGCTGGTCCACACGAAGCTCAGCAGGGTGCCCTCGAGCCACTTCTGCTGCAGCGAGCGGAAGACGTCGAGCGGGCTCGGCAGCAGATAGTGCGGCTTGAGCTGGAAGTGGTAGGCGAGCTGCCACAGCGCCAGCACGATCACGATCGCGATGAGGGGAGGGAACGCCTTTGACAGCGCGGTGCGCAGCCACGGCTGCCGGGCGACCACGGTGGAGTCGAGCGCGTCGAGCCCGGCCTCCAGACCGGCGAGGTCTCCGGCGGCCGCCTCGGTGCCGGTCCTGGTGGCCGCTTCGGGACCGGAGCCGTCGTCGGCGGCGTCCGGCGCTCCGGTGGCGGACGGTCCGGTGGGGGCGTCGCCGGGGCTTCCCGCGGCGGCGGAGGTGGTCTCAGTGCTGGCCATGGCGGCGGATCTCCCCACGGAGCTGTTCGGTGATCTCGACGGACAGGTCGGCGACCGCGGAGTCCTCGATGCGGCGCGGCTGGGGGATGTCCACCTGCCACTCCCGGGCGACCCGGCCGGGGCGGGAGGAGAGCAGCACGACCCGCTCGCCCAGCCGCACCGCCTCCCGGACGTTGTGGGTGACGAAGAGGACGGAGAGGCTGCTTCCGGCGGAGCCGCCGGAGTTCTGGGTCTGCCAGATCCGGGTCAGCTCGTCGTGCAGCACATCGCGGGTGATGGCGTCGAGGGCGGCGAACGGCTCGTCCATCAGCAGCAGTCGGCTGTTCTGGGCGAGCGCCCGGGCCATCGCCACCCGCTGGCGCATCCCGCCGGACAGCTCGTGCACCCGCTTGCCGTACGCGCCCTTGAGGCGGACGAGTTCCAGCAGCCGCTCGGCCTCCTCGCGGCGCTCCGCGCGTGGCACGCCGCGCAGCCGCAGCGCCAGTTCGATGTTGCGGCCCGCGGTCAGCCACGGGAAGAGCGCATGCTCCTGGAACATCAGCGCCGGCCGGCCGCCGGGCGTCTCGATGGTGCCGGAGGTCGGCGCGTCCAGCCCTGCCACCAGGCTGAGCAGGGTGGACTTTCCGCACCCCGAGGCCCCCAGGAGGCAGACGAACGCGCCGGGGGCGACGTCGAGTTCGATGTCGTCGAGTACCTGCTGCCGCGCGCCGGGGCGGCCGAACGACTTCGAGACGTGGTGGATGCGAGCGGCGTACGGACCGGCGGTGCCGGCGTCCGCCGGGGCGGACTTGGTGAGCGTGCTGGTCGTCATCGGTGTCACCTCCTGGGAGATCGGGGGGCCGGGGTCACTTGCCGCCGAGGCCGGCGTCGTCGACCGGCGGCCTGCCCTCGGACTTGAGCACCTTGTTCAGCAGGGTGAGGTCGTAGATGCCCTTGAGGTCGGGCTGCTCCAGCAGCCCTGCCTTGACGGCGTGGTCCGCCTCCTCCTGGAGCGTGGCGGCCAGCGGGTCGTCGGTGATGTCGACGTTCTTGAACGCCGGGTCGATGACGTCGTCGGGGAGCGGCTTGCCGGCGATCGCCGGGTCGGCGAGCTTCTCGTTGAGTGCCTTGACCGCTTCGGCGGGGTGCGAGCGGATCCAGGCGTTGGTCCGCACGGAGGCGCGCAGCACCGCCTCGACCGCCTGCGGGTGCTCCTTGAGGAAGTGCTGCGAGACGATCATGTTGGTGATGACGAACTTGCCGTCCTTCCACAGCTTCTTCTCGTCCAGCAGCGGCCTGCCGCCCGCGGCGACGAGCTTGGAGGCGGTGGGCTCGGGCACCCAGGCGCCGTCGATGCTGCCCTGCTTGAGGGCGGTGGGGACGACCTTGTTGTCGGTGCGCTGGACGGTGACGTCGCCCTTGCCGCTGGTGGCGTCGACCTTGTAGCCCTTGCCGGCGAGGAAGTTCAGCAGGGCGACGTCCTGGGTGTTGCCCAGCTGCGGGGTCGCGATCGTCTTGCCCTTGAGGTCGTCCAGGCTCTTGATCTTCTTGGGGTCGACGATCAGCGAGACACCGCCGGAGGCCGAGCCGGCGATGATCTTCAGGCTCTTGCCGTGCGACTTCACATAGCCGTTGATCGCGGGGGAGGGGCCGATCCAGCCGATGTCGATGGCGTTGGAGTTGAGCGCCTCGATCTCGGCGGGGCCGGCGTTGAAGACCGAGGACTTCACCGCCGTGCCGCCCAACTCCTTCTGGAACAGGCCGGTCTGCAGGCCGATCAGCGGCGTGGCGTGGGTGGTGTTGCCGAAAAAGCCGATTTTGACCTGGTTGAGCCCGTCGACCTTGGGCCCCTTCGGGGCGACGGAGGCCGCGGTGTCCTTCGGGGCCTGCGAGCCGTAGCCGCAGGCGCCCAGCGCGACGGTCAGCAACGGGACGGTGGCGGCGGCCGCCAGGAGGCGATGACGAACGGCAGACACGGGAGGTGTTCCTCTCGGAGGGCCGGGGCGGTACGCGCCTCGCTACTACGGCGCGCCCGGCGATATGGCGGATCTTCGGACCGAGGGCGTGGGGGGTACGGAGTCGGGCGTCGTCAGCACGCACATCGGCCGACTCCGCCCTGTCCGCTCCCGAGGGCCCCGCTGCCGACGCGGCCCCCTTCCTTCGCGAAGGTCGAGAACACGTCCCTGCGCACCATCAGAAGTCCCACCCCGCGTCGTCCGTCGCACTCTCCGGCGCGGGGGCCGCGGCCGCCTCCGCGAAGGCGGTGCCCGCCATGCCCGCGGTCAGCGTGGTGCCGTCCGACGGGTCGATCAGCAGGAAGGAGCCGGTGCGCCGGGAGTCCGCGTAGGCGTCCAGCGCCAGCGGCGCGGCGGTGCGCAGCACGACCCGGCCGATGTCGTTGGCGGCCAGTTCCCCGGGGGCCGGGTGCTGGGAGAGATCGCCCAGGGTCAGCCGGGACGGGATCTCCTTCACGAGCGCCTTGACGGTGCGGGTGGTGTGCTTGAGCAGCACCCGCTGCCCGACGGTCAGCGGCCGGTCGGCGACATGGCAGACGGTGGCCTCGACGTCCTGGGTGACCGGCGGCGCCGCGTCGGCCGGGGCGATCAGGTCGCCGCGGGAGACGTCGAGGTCGTCGGCGAGCCGGACGGTCACCGACTGCGGCGCCCAGGCGACGTCCACGCTCTGCCCGAGCGCGTCGATGCCCTCGATGGTGCTCGTCCGGCCCGACGGCAGCACCGTGACGGCGTCGCCGACGCGCAGCACGCCGGAGGCGATCTGACCCGCATAGCCGCGGTAGTCGGGGTGTTCGGCGGACTGCGGGCGGATGACGTACTGGACCGGGAAGCGGGCCGGGTCGTCCGACGGGTCGGCGACCACCGGCACGGTCTCCAGGTGCTCCAGCACGGTCGGCCCGCCGTACCAGTCCATGGTGGCCGACGGCGTCACGACGTTGTCGCCGGCCAGCGCGGAGATCGGGATGGCCGTACACCAGTTTTCCTGGGGGTCCCCCCCAGACCCCCAGCCCGGGACGCCGAGCGATCCCGCGTAGGCCGTGAACTCCTCGGCGATGGCCGCGAAGACGGACTCCTGGTAGCCGACCAGGTCCATCTTGTTGACCGCCAGGACGACATGCGGCACCCGCAGCAGCGCGGCGACCGCGGCGTGCCGGCGGGTCTGCTCGACCACGCCGTTGCGGGCGTCGACGAGTACCACGGCCAGTTCGGCGGTGGAGGCCCCGGTCACCATGTTCCGGGTGTACTGCACATGCCCGGGGGTGTCGGCGAGGATGAAGCGGCGGCGCGGGGTGGCGAAGTAGCGGTAGGCCACGTCGATGGTGATGCCCTGCTCGCGCTCGGCGCGCAGCCCGTCCGTCAGCAGCGCCAGGTCGGGAGCCTCCTGCCCGCGGTTGCGGGAGGCGTGCTCGACGGCCTCCAACTGGTCGGCGAGGACCGACTTGGAGTCGTGCAGCAGCCGGCCGACCAGGGTCGACTTGCCGTCGTCCACGGAGCCGGCGGTGGCGAAGCGCAGCAACGAGGTCGCGCCCGCGTCCACCACGCCCTCAACAACATGGGTGGAGTTCATGGCTAGAAGTACCCTTCGCGCTTGCGGTCTTCCATGGCCGCCTCGGAGAGCTTGTCGTCGGCTCGCGTGGCGCCCCGCTCCGTGAGGCGCGAGGCGGCGATCTCCGCGATGACGGCCTCGATGGTGTCCGCGTCCGACTCGACGGCGCCGGTGCAGGACATGTCGCCGACGGTGCGGTAGCGCACCTGCCGGACCTCCAGCTTCTCCCCGTCCTTCGGGCCGCCCCAGTCACCGGGCGCCAGCCACATCCCGCTGCGGGCGAAGACCTCCCGCTCGTGGGCGTAGTAGATGCCGGGCAGTTCGATCTTCTCGCGGGCGATGTACTGCCAGACGTCCAGCTCGGTCCAGTTGGAGAGCGGGAAGACCCGGACATGCTCGCCGGGCGAGTGCCGGCCGTTGTAGAGCTGCCACAGCTCGGGCCGCTGCCGGCGCGGGTCCCAGCCGCCGAACTCGTCGCGCAGCGAGAAGACCCGCTCCTTGGCGCGCGCCTTCTCCTCGTCGCGGCGGCCGCCGCCGAAGACCGCGTCGAAGCGGTTCTTCTCGATGGCGTCCAGCAGCGGCACGGTCTGCAGCGGGTTGCGGGTGCCGTCCGGGCGCTCGCGCAGCTCGCCGCGGTCGATGAAGTCCTGTACGGAGGCGACGTGCAGCCGCAGCCCGTGCCGCGCCACGGCGCGGTCGCGGTAGTCGAGGACCTCGGGGAAGTTGTGCCCGGTGTCCACGTGCAGCAGGGCGAACGGCACCGGCGCCGGCGCGAACGCCTTCAGCGCCAGATGCAGCATGACGATGGAGTCCTTGCCGCCGGAGAAGAGGATCACCGGCCGCTCGAACTCGCCCGCCACCTCGCGGAAGATGTGCACCGCCTCGGACTCAAGGGCGTCCAGGTGCGACAGCGCGTACGGGTCGGCCGATTCCTCGGATTCCTCGGAAAGCGAAGCGACGGTGCTCACGCTGCGCCCCTTTCGTTCTCCCCCAGACTCCGTCCGGGGGCACCCCCATCTCCGCCCACGCGGCGCAGAGGTGCGGCTTTCACTGTTGTCTGCGGACCGGTGGCCGCGTGTGCGTCGCTCACACCAGCCCCCTCTCGACGAGCAGCGCGTGCAGCGCCGCCGCGGACTCCTGCACGGTCTGGGTGTGCGACGCGATCCGCAGGTCCGGTGCCACGGGCGCCTCGTAGGGGTCGTCCACACCGGTCAGGCCGGAGATCTCGCCGGCCGCCTGCTTGGCGTACAGGCCCTTCACATCGCGCTCGGAGCACACCTCGACCGGAGTGGCGACATGCACCTCCAGATACGGGGTGCCCTCGCTCTGGTGGCGTTTGCGCACCGCCTCGCGGCTGTCCGCGTACGGGGCGATCACCGGGACCAGGACCTTCACGCCGTTGCCGGCCAGCAGTTCGGCGACGAAGCCGATCCGCTGGACGTTGGTGTGCCGGTCCTCGCGGCTGAAGCCGAGGCCCGCGGAGAGGAACTCGCGGATCTCGTCGCCGTCGAGCACCTCGACGCGGTGGCCCTCGCCGTGCAGCCGGTCGGCCAGCGCACGCGCGATGGTCGTCTTGCCCGCGCTCGGCAGACCGGTCAGCCAGATCGTGGCGCCCGTCATCCGTATCTCCTGAAACTCTGCCGTCAGTGCCGTCATCAGTGCAGTCCGCACTCGGTCTTGTCGGTGCCGGCCCAGCGGCCGGCCCGCGCGTCCTCGCCCGCGAGCACCCGGCGGGTGCAGGGGGCGCAGCCGACGGAGGCGTAACCGTCCATCAGCAGCGGGTTGATGAGCACGCCGTGCTCGGCGACGTAGGCGTCCACGTCGTCCTGCGTCCAGCGGGCGATCGGCGAGACCTTGACCTTCCGCCGCCGGGCGTCCCAGCCGACGACCGGGGTGTTCGCCCGGGTCGGCGACTCGTCCCGGCGCAGCCCGGTCGCCCACGCGTCGTAGGGGGCCAGCCCTTCTTCCAGCGGCTGGACCTTGCGCAGTGCGCAGCACAGGTCGGGATCGCGGTCGTGCAGCCGTGGCCCGTATTCGGCGTCCTGCTCCGCCACCGTCTGACGGGGCGTCAGTGTCAGGACGTTGACATCCATCACTGCCGCCACCGCGTCCCGGGTGCCGATCGTCTCCGGGAAGTGGTAGCCGGTGTCCAGGAAGACCACGTCCACGCCGGGGAACGCCCGTGAGGCCAGGTGCGCCACGACCGCGTCCGCCATCGAGGAGGTGACGCAGAAGCGCGGACCGAAGGTCTCGGCGGCCCACCGGAGGATCTCCAGGGCGGGCGCCTCCTCCAGGTCGCGGCTCGCCTGCTCGGCGAGCCGCTGAAGGTCGGTGGTGGTCACGGCGTACCTCCGTCGGAAGCGGAAGGAACTGCGGAAGGGGAGGGCGAGCGGGAGGGGGACGCAGAGGGGGACGGGGCGGATCCGGCGGCCCCCGGGGCCAGCAGCCCCAGGAACTTCAGCCGGAAGGCGCGGCTGCACGCCCGGCACTCCCAGGCCGCGCCCGCTCCGCGGGAGGTCTCCTCCTCGGAGGGCCGCAGGTCCTCGTCCCCGCAGTACGGGCAGTGGAACGGCACGGCGCGTTCGGTCACTTCAGTGCCCCCTCTTCGGCGCGCGCCGCCCAGGTGGCGAACCGCTCGCCCTCCTCGCGCTGCGCCTCGAAGTTGCGCAGCACCCGCTCGACGTAGTCGGGCAGTTCGTCCGCGGTGACCTTCAGACCGCGGACCTTGCGGCCGAAGCCCGGCTCCAGGCCCAGCGCACCGCCGAGGTGCACCTGGTAGCCCTCGACCTGGTTGCCGTCGTCGTCCAGCACCAGCTGGCCCTTGAGGCCGATGTCGGCGACCTGGATGCGGGCGCAGGCGTTCGGGCAGCCGTTGAGGTTGATGGTGATCGGCTCCTGGAAGTCCGGCATCCGGCGCTCCAGTTCGTCGATCAGCGTGGCGCCCCGGCCCTTGGTCTCGACGATGGCGAGCTTGCAGAACTCGATGCCGGTGCAGGCCATGGTGCCGCGCCGGAACGGCGAGGGGGTGACCTGGAAGTCCAGCGCCTCCAGCCCGGCGACCAGGGAGTCGATCCGGTCCTCGGTGACATCGAGGATGATCAGCTTCTGCTCGACGGTGGTGCGCAGCCGGTCGGAGCCGTGTGCGGCGGCGAGTTCGGCGACCTTGGTCAGGGTGGCGCCGTCGACCCGGCCGACGCGCGGTGCGAAGCCCACGTAGAAGCGGCCGTCCTGCTGCGGGTGCACGCCGACGTGGTCGCGCCACCGGTGCGCGGGCTGCTCGGGCGCCGGGCCGTCGATCAGCTTCCGCTGCAGGTACTCGTCCTCCAGTACCTGCCGGAACTTCTCCGCGCCCCAGTCGGCCATCAGGAACTTCAGCCGGGCGCGGTTGCGCAGGCGCCGGTAGCCGTAGTCGCGGAAGATGCCGACCACGCCGGCCCAGACGTCGGCGACCTCGTCCAGCGGCACCCAGGTGCCCAGGCGCTGGGCGAGCTTGGGGTTGGTGGACAGGCCGCCGCCGACCCACAGGTCGAAGCCCGGGCCGTGCTCGGGGTGGACGACGCCGACGAAGGCCACGTCGTTGATCTCGTGCACCACGTCCTGGACGGGTGAGCCGGAGATCGCGGTCTTGAACTTGCGCGGCAGGTTGGAGAACTCCTTGCTGCCGATGTAGCGCTCGTGGATCTCGTCCACGGCCGGGGTGCCGTCGATGATCTCGTCCGCCGCTATGCCGGCCACGGGGGAGCCGATGATCACGCGCGGGCAGTCGCCGCACGCCTCGGTCGTGGACAGGCCCACGGACTCCAGCTTCTCCCAGATGGCCGGGACGTCCTCGATGCGCACCCAGTGCAGCTGGATGTTCTGCCGGTCGGTGATGTCGGCGGTGCCGCGGGCGTACTGCTCGGAGACCTCGCCGATGGCGCGCAGCTGGGCGACGGTGAGCCGGCCGCCGTCGATGCGGACCCGCAGCATGAAGTACTTGTCGTCCAGCTCCTCGGGCTCCAGCACCGCGGTCTTGCCGCCGTCGATCCCGGGCTTGCGCTGGGTGTACAGGCCCCACCAACGCATCCGGCCGCGCAGGTCGTTGGGGTCGATGGAGTCGAAACCGGCCTTGGAGTAGATCGTCTCAATGCGTGTCCGCACATTGAGACCGTCGTCGTCCTTCTTGAACTGCTCGTTGCCGTTGAGTGGCGTGAAGTGACCAACGGCCCACTGGCCCTCGCCGCGGTGGCGGCCGGCCTTGCGGCGGGTCGTGGCGGTGGGGCTGTCCGGGGTGGCGGCCATGGGTTTACGTCCTTCTGGGCGGCTCAAAGGGGGCGCGCAGGATGCGGTGCACCCCCGGCGACCTGCGCGGACGCACCACGGCGCGGCGCGGGGCGCGGTGGGCTGCGGGGTCGGGGGCGCTACGCGTCCGCGACGGTGGGGACGGCGTGCGAAGTGAGAGTGCCGAGTGCTGTCCGGGGTGACGCGGGGCGGGGCCCTCACGCGTACGGCGTCAGCCTGCCCGACAAATGGCGCTGGACATGCGGCCGAGGTCGACGTGGCGTCGACTCACCAAGGCAATTCCAGCGCGAGACATGACGGAAGCGTGGCACGCGGCTCTCCGGACAGTCCACCGTCATCCAAGATATGGACATGGATGTCCCGCATGGCGAGATGCTGTGGCGCCCGTCACGTGGCGGAATCAATGCGTCCGGGGCGAACGGCCGCGCCCCGTGCGGGCGCCAGGTGCCGGGGGCCTCAGCTCCCGGCGGCCGGCACCCGGTCCGCGCCGGGCCACGGGCCGGGCTGCTCGGCCTCCGGCTCCTCGGTCACCGTGGTGTCGTACACCCGGAAGCCGCGCCGCTCGTAGTTGGCCCGCGCATGAGCCCCGTCGTCGCTGCAGGTGTGCACCCACACCCGCGCGGTCTCCGGCAGCCCCGGCCACCGCTCGGCCAGGTCCCAGGCCCGCGCGGTCCCGTAGTCGAGCAGATGCCCGCCGATCCGCCGGCCCCGGAAGGCCGGCAGCAGCCCGAAGTAGGCGACCTCCACCGCCCCCTCCGGCCCGGCCCGGAGCTCGATGAACCCGGCGGGCGTCCCGCGCTCGTACGCCACCCAGGTCTCGGTCCCCGGCTGCCCGAGGTGCTCGGTCCACCGCGCGTACGACCACCCCAGGCGGTCGGTCCACAGGATGTCTCCGCCGACGGCCGTATAGAGGAACCGGCTGAACTCGGGCGAGGGCACCTCGGACCGGACGATCCGTACATCCTGCTCGGCGGGCGGCTCCACGGCGGGCAGGAGGTCGGCGCGCGCGGTCTGTTCGAGATACCAGGTGGTGACGGTGTGGGTCATGGCGCCAGCACATCACACCGGGGGAGGCGGCCCGGGGCCGGTCCGGAAAACGGGCCGCGCTCCGGACCGGCCCCGCGCGACCCGCGCGGCCGCGAGTGGTTAGGAGGCCAGGCCCGGCCAGTCGCCCTCCGCGGTGAAGACCGCGTCCGCGAGGCGGCCGACCTGGTCCGGGTCCGGCGACCAGCAGTACAGCATCACCTCGTCCGCCCCGATCGCCAGAAAGGCGGCGACGGCGTCGCGGATCGCGGCGGGGGTGGTGAGGAGGCCGTCCACGACGTGGTCGGTGTACGGGGCGTCGCCGTAGTACGCGCGCAGTTCGCGCCGGGCCCGGTCCACCACGGGGTCGGGACCGAGGGCGACGTTCACCTGGGCCAGCAGCCGGGGGCGGCCGGGCCGTCCGGCGCGCTCCCAGGCCGCCTCCACATCACGGAACAGCCCGTCCATCTGCTGGGACGGCAAGGCCGCGCCGAGGAAGCCGTCGCCCCAGCGGGCCACCCGCTCCACCACGGCCGGCACAAAGCCGCCGAACAGTACCTCGGGACCGCCGGGCCGCGCCGGCGCGGGCCCCACCGGGCCGACGTCCGCGGACAGCGGCTCCCCGGCCCACAGCCGGCGGAGCGTGGCCAACTGCCCGTCGAGGCGGCGGCCCCGGGTGCGTACGTCCACCCCCGCGGCCAGATAGTCGTCGGCGCGGCCGCCGATGCCGATGCCGAGCGTGAACCGCCCGCCCGACAGCAGATCGAGCGTGGCGGCCTGCTTGGCCAGCAGCGCGGTGCGGTGCAGCGGCGCCAGCAGCACCTCGGTCTGCAACCGCACCCGGGAGGTCGCGCCGGCCAACGCGGCCAGGGTGACCAGGGGTTCGGGGTTGGCATACACCAGCCGGTCGAGCAGTGCGACGGTGGAGAACGGGGCGGCGTCGGCACGCCGCGCCCAGGTCAGCAGCTGCGCGGGGTCGCCGATGGGAAGGCCGAGACCTACGGACACGGGAATCCTCCAGAAGGGCATGCCGAGGGGCATGCGGAACCAGCTCCGCGCGCCCGAGGGCATGCGGAGATGCGGATGGTCGTGTCGCCCACTCGTCTGGCCCGGCGCGCTGGATGAGTGAGTCCACGCGCCGGCCGCTCCCGTTCTGCGACGTCCTTCTGGAGAGCTGCGTCAGAGTGGCGCCACTCTAAGCGAGCGCCCCGCGCCCGCGCACCGGGTTTTCCGCGGGTGTGCCACGGCCGCTCACCTGCCGGGACCGGCCCCCGCCCGGCGGGCCGTCAGCACCGCCGGCGCCGTGGAGTGCGGCAGCAGCTCCGCGGGCCGGTCCGGCAGCCGCAGCTCCACCTCCACCCCGTCGGCGAAGCGGTACGGCCGGTGGGCCAGCACGCCGCCGAGATGGCGCCGCAGCCGGGACAGCTCGGCGCGGACCGTCACCGTCCGCCCGCCGTCGCCGAAGAGGTCCCGGGCCAGTTCGGCGGCGCTGCGGCCGTGCGGCCGGGCGGCCAGCAGGAAGAGCAGCTCGGCATGGCGCGGGGTCAGCGCGTGCGACCAGCTGCCCGCGGGCCCCGCCACCGTCACCGCCGGGCCGCCCGGCCCGCCGAGGTCCAGCACCACCCGGTGCGGCCCGGCCGCCGGCTCCGGCCGGCCGAGCCGGATCAGCCAGCCGCCCGGCAGCGGCTCCAGCGTGCACATCCCGTACCGCGGCAGCCACAGCGGCCCGGCCGCCGGCTCCCTGGGCAGCGCCACCCGGTGCGGCGGTGTCATGCCGGTCACTGCCGCCGTCCAGCCGTGCGGATCGACGGCCAGCGCCCGCCCGCCGATCCGCGCCAGCACCGGTGCCGCGCTCGCCCGCAGCCGCTCCAGAGACGCGTGGTGCCGGGTCCGCAACTCGCCCTCGGCGAGCCGGGCCACCGCGGAGACCAGGGCCAGGGTCGTCGGATGGAACGAGTGGGCCGGGCCGCTGACGTCCACCGTGCCCAGCAGCCGCCCGTCGCGCGGGTCGTGCAGCGGCGCCGCGGCACACGTCCAGGTGTGGTGGCTGCGCAGGAAGTGCTCGGCGGAGTGCACCAGCACCGGGCTGCGGGCCACCAGCGCGGTGCCGATCGCGTTGGTGCCGACCGTCCCCTCCGTCCAGTCGGCGCCCTTGTCGAAGCCCAGCCGGTCCGCCATCCGCCGGATCGGGGCGCTGCCCTCGCGCCACAGCACCCGGCCGTCGGCGTCGGTGACAACCATGATCTGCTGGGCGGCGTCGGCGGTCGGCAGCAGTCCGCCGCCGAGCACCGGCAGTATCGACGCCAGCTGCGACTTCTGCCGACGGTACTCCAACTCCGCGACGGACAGCGGCTGTTGGTCCCCGGCGCGCTCCGGGTCCACCCCGCGGTCCAGGACCCGCCGCCAGGACTCGCCGATCACCGTGCGCGGCGCGTCCCGGGGCACGTCCGCCGGCGGGTGATCGCCGGCCAGCGCCGTCTCGTGCAGGCCGGCCAGCCGCCGCGCGGTCTCCCGGATGTCCTGGGCCGACCGGACGGCGCTCTCGACCGGCTGCCCGGCCGGCCGGGCACCGGCCCGCCCGCCGGCCCTGTCGATCGGTCTGTCGCTCACACTGCTCTCCGTTGTGCCCGTCCCTTGTGCCCGTCCGCCGGTCCGCCGCCGGTCCGTGCCGTGCCCATCGTGCCGTCAGCCGCCGCCCGGGGCAGGCCCATTGGCCAGATCGGTTGCAACGAACTGCAACCGTTGTGGCCTATGACGCCGGCGAGGAACTGTGTTCCCAGCGGTCGATGGCGTCCTGATCCCCACGCCTCAAAGGCGCGGGGGTGGGGAGCCGGAGGTTTCGCCGGACACCCGACGGAGAACCCGCCGGTGCCCGCCGAGGACGCGATCGACCGCCCGCGTCGTCGGCACGGTGTGGGAGGGGGCTCGCCATGGTGGCCGCCGCCCCGCGTGTCGTGGTGATCGGCGCCGGCGAGGGCGGCCGGATCGCCCGGTCCGCCCGGCTGGCCGGACACTACGGCGTGCCCCGGCTGTCCGCGGTCGACGTCCTGATCAGGCGTCAGCCGCTGCCGGCCGCGGGATATGTGATCGACGGCGCGCCGCAACTCCTCGACCGGGTCGCGCGCTTCGGCGGTCCGCTGCCCGCACCGGCCTTCGCCGACCTCGTCGTGCATCTGCGCGAGGCGGAGCGGGACGGCACGGGCGACGCCTCCCGGGTGATCCGCTACTACGAGGCGCGGGGCGTCCTGGTCGGTTTCCGGCCGGACGTGCCGGACGCCGAGATCATCGTGGCCGTCGACGCGGCGCTGCGCGGCCGCACCGCGCCGCGCCCGCCGCGATGGCCCTGAAGACCGGGACCGGTGCCGAGTCGGCGCGGCACCGCTCCCCGCCCGGCGCGGCGGCGGTTCTTCCCCTGTCACGTCCCCTGCCCGGAGCCGCCTGGCCGCGGCACCGCTAGGGACGCGGAACCGCCGCCGCGCCACCCGAGGCCGGGCGGGCGAGCCCGGTGGCATCCGCTATTCGGCCACCACCGGCCGCGCCCGCTCCACCACCGCCGCCAGGTCCAGCGTGTGCGGCAGCGTGCCGAACGCCGCCCCCGCGTCGCCGCCGAGCCGGGCGGCGCAGAACACGTCGGCCACCTCCGGCGGCGCGTACCGCACCAGCAGTGCGCCCTGGAGCACCAGCGCCAGCCGCTCGGTCAGCCGCCGGGCCCGGGCCTCGATGCCCTCCAGGTCGGCGAGTTCGGTCAACAGCCCCCGGATCGCCCGGTCCAGCCGGTGGTCGGCGCCCCGGGCGGCGCCGATCTCGGACAGATACGCGTCCAGTGCCGCGGGTTCGCGCCGCAGCGCCCGCAGCACGTCGAGCGCCTGGACGTTGCCCGCGCCCTCCCAGATCGAGTTCAGCGGCGCCTCGCGCAGCAGCCGCGGCAGCCCCGACTCCTCCACATAGCCGTTGCCGCCCAGGCACTCCAGGGCCTCCGCCACCAGCGGCGTGCACCGCTTGGTCACCCAGTACTTGGCCGCCGGCACCGCCAGCCGCAGGAAGGCCCGGTCCCGCGCGGTGCCGCCGTCGTAGGCCGCCGCCAGCCGCAGCGCCAGGGTGGTCGCCGCCTCCGACTCCACCGCCAGATCGGCCAGCACATTGCGCATCAGCGGCTGTTCGGCCAGCCGGCGTCCGAACGCCTTCCGGTGCGCGGTGTGGTGCAGCGCCTGTGCCACCGCCTGCCGCATCACCGCCGCCGACGCGGTGACGCAGTCCAGCCGGGTCGCCGCGACCATCTCCAGGATCGTCGCCACCCCGCGCCCCTCCTCGCCGACCCGGCGTGCCCAGGTGCGCCCGTCGAACTCCACCTCCGCGGAGGCGTTCGAGCGGTTGCCGAGCTTGTCCTTCAGCCGCTGGAGCCGGAACGCGTTGCGGGTGCCGTCCGGCAGCACCCGCGGTAGCAGGAAGCAGGTCAGCCCGCCCGGGGCCTGGGCCAGCACCAGGAACGCGTCCGACATCGGCGCCGAGCAGAACCACTTGTGGCCGGTCAGGGCGTACTCCCCGGCCGCCGCCAGCGGTTCGGCGCGGGTGGTGTTCGCCCGGACGTCGCTGCCGCCCTGCTTCTCCGTCATCGCCATCCCCGCCAGCGCGCCCGTCTTCCGCGCGGCCGGCCGCAGTTCGGCCTCGTACACCCGTGACGTCAGCAGCGGCTCCCACACCGCCGCCAGCTCCGGCTCGGCGCGCAGCGCCGGCACCGCCGCGTGCGTCATCGACAGCGGGCAGCCGTGCCCCGCCTCCACCTGCGTCCACACCAGGAAGCCCGCGGTGCGCCGGACATGCCCGTGCGGACGCCCCCAGGCATCGGTCAGCCCGGCCGTGACGGCGTGCCCGAGCAGCCGGTGCCAGGCCGGGTGGAACTCCACCTCGTCGATGCGGTGCCCGTAGCGGTCGTGGGTGCGCAGCACCGGCGGATACGCGTTGGCCTGCTCGCCCCAGCGCTGCGCCTGGGCCGAACCGGCCGCCTGCCCCAGCCGGCCCAGCTCCTCGCGCGCCGCGCCCAGATGCTCCCCGGCGACGTACCGGGCCACCCCCTCGGTGAGCGCCGGGTCGGCGGCGAAGACGTCGTATCCGGTCAGCGGCGGCGGCTGGTTCGTCACGGTATGCGTACTAGGTGTGATAGGTGCCATGCCCGATACGGTAAGGAGGTGCAGCCGCCGAACGAACCGACCGAACCGCACGAGCCGCCCCGGGGCCCCTTCACCCGCGCCCGGGCCCTCTACCGCAACGTCTCCAAGCGGCGGCTGGTGTGGCTGCTGCTCAAGGACATCGTCGGCAGCTGCATGCGCTACCGCGTCACCGGCCTGGCCGCCGAGGCGGCGTTCTGGTGCCTGCTCTCCCTGCCGCCGCTGATCCTGGGCCTGCTCGGCGTCCTCGGCTACACCGAGGGGTGGATCGGCCACACCACCCTGGAGAACTTCCGCCTCCATCTGCTGCGCGCCGCCGGCACCGTGCTCTCCCACCGCGGCGTCGACGAGGTCGCCCGCCCCCTGCTGACCGACGTCTTCACCGGCCGCCGCCCCGACGTCATCTCCCTGGGCTTCGCCATCGCCCTGTGGTCCGGCTCCCGCGCGCTGAACGTCTTCGTGGACACCATCACGATCATGTACGGGCTCGACGGCCGCCGCGGTATCGTCCGGACCCGGCTGCTGTCCTTCGTGCTCTACCTCGCCGCGCTCGCGGCCGGCGCCGTCGCCCTGCCGCTGATGGTCGCCGGACCCGACGTCGTCGTCGGCTGGCTCCCCGGTGGCGAGGACATCGTCCGCATCCTGTACTGGCCGGTGGTGCTGGTCCTGTCCATCGCCTTCCTCACCACCCTCTACCACGTGTCGGTGCCGGTCCGTTCGCCCTGGCGCGAGGACATCCCCGGGGCCGTGGTCGCGCTGGCGATGTGGGTCCTGGGCAGCTTCCTGCTCCGGCTCTACCTGACCTCGGCCGTCGAGGGACCCACCGTCTACGGCTCCCTGGCGGCCCCGATCGCGGTCCTGTTGTGGATCGGCGTCTCCGCGTTCGCCGTCCTGGTCGGCGCCGCCATGAACGCCGCGTTGGACCGGGTGTGGCCCTCGGTCGCCACCGCCGCCGCCCGCGCGGAGAGCGAACGGCGCCGCGCGGCAGCCGACGGCGACGACAACTGACGTACGGCAGCACGCGATTCACGGGAGGCCCGGTTCACGCCACCGGCTACCCGGCAGTGCCCGTGGCGCGCGGGCCGCCCGCCACTCAGCGCAGCGTCCGATGCACGCCCGGCGCCCGGCTCACGGCACCGGAACCGGCAGATAGCGCCCGGCCACCCGCAGCTCCGCCTCCACGGCGGCGGCGGTCTCGCGCAGCGCGGGCAGCACCGCGGCGCGGGCGGCCGCCGGCGCCCGGCCCGCCGCATGGGCGGACACCGTGACCGCGGCCACCGCCCGCCCGGCGCGGTCGCGCACCGGCACGGCCACAGAGCGCACCCCCGGCTCCAGTTCGTCGTCCACCAGGGCGTGGCCGTCGGCGCGGACCCGGTCCAGCAGGGCCGGCGGCCCGGCCGGGCCCGCGGCGGGCGGCAGGGCGGCCAGCAGCACCCGGCCGGGCGCGGTGGCCTGCGCCGGGGCGCGCCCGCCCGGGCTGACGGTGACGCTCATGATGCGGGCGGCGGGCACCGCGGCGATGTACCGGACGTACCGGACGGCCCGGCCGACGCCGTCGGCCTCGTCGGCCGGCACCGCCAACGAGGCCGACTCGCCGACCCGTTCGGCCAGCGCGGCCAGATGCGGCCGGGCCAGGTCGGGCAGGGTGAGCCCGGAGAGCTGCGCGAAACCGAGCTCCAGCACCTGCGGGGTGAGCCGGTGGCGGCCCCCGGTGGCGGCGGTGTAGCCGAGGTGCTCCAGGGTGATCAGGGCGCGCCGGGCGGTGGCGCGGGGGAGCCCGGTGGCCTCGGCGACGGCGGACAGCGTCAGCGCGGACCGGCCGGCGCCGAACGCGGTGAGGACGGCCAGCCCCCGGGCGACGGACTCCACGAATCCGGGCCCCAGTTGCCGCTTGGCGGCGCGCCGCGCCGCGGCCCGGTGGCCGGCTTCCGGCTCCGCGGCGGCCGATGCGGCGCTCGGCGCGGCCAGGGCGGCCTCCATGGCGGCGACGGTCTCGCGCAGCCGAGGGAGGACCGCCTCCGGCAGCCCGGCGGCGGTGTGCCGGCTGGTGTGGCTGACCACGCTCACCGCGCAGGCCGGGCCGCCGGCCGGGTCCCGGACCGGCACCGCCACCGCGATCAGGCCCGGTTCGATGAGCTGGTCGTCCGGGGCCCAGCCGGCGGCCCGGGCCGCGGCCACCCGCGCCGCGAAGTCCGCCGCGAGCCGGCGGGCCCCGGCCGGCGCGGCCTCGCCGGCGGACCGGGCCGGTACGGCGGGGAAGCCCGCGTCGGCCGGGTCGGCGGCCCGGCGCGCCCGCCAGCGGCGCCACTCCGCCGGACCCCAGTCCGCCGCGAACAGCGCGCCCGGCGCGCCCCGTTCGGCCGGCAGCAGATCGCCGATGCGGAACGCCAGCGACATGGCGCGGCGCCGGGTCGCCTGGTGGACGAAGCGCACCCCGTCGCCGTCCGGGACGGCCAGCGACACCGACTCGTCGAGGACGTCGGCCAGGCGGTCGGCGAGCGGACCGAGCCGGTCCGGCAGGCCGGTGGCGGCGAGATAGGCGTTGCCCAGTTCCAGCAGGCCGGGCGCGAGCACCGCCTCGCGGCCCTCGGCGCGGACGTGGCCCAGGGCGGCGAGGGTGCTCAGGACCCGGTCCGCGGTGGCGCGCGGCAGACCGGTGGCCCGCACCAGATCGCTCACCGCCGCCCGGCCGCCGGCGGCCGTCAGCGCGCGCAGCACGGCCAGCGCGCGCAGCAGCGGCGTCACCGCCTCCGGCGGTGGCGTCGGGTCGGACGGGGCGGGGCGGGCGGACGGCGGCAAGGGGCTCTCCTAGGTGGTCCGGGGCAGTCCGGAACCGTATCGGGCGCACCGTTGACACGGCCCGGGGCCGGGGCCAGACTCGGGGCAGCGCACGAGGTGAACTCCAGTTCACTGGGCGAACGACGTTGGCCCAGAAGGGAATTGACCCGTCAGGGCAGCCGGTGCACCGTGTCCGGCCGGGTCCTGACGGGTGTTCGGCGGGACGCCGCGGCCGCCGCCCGGCGCGCCCCGGTGACCGCCGGGGAAAACGTCGGCACGCTGGACCGCGTCCCGGCAGCAGCGGTGTCGCCGCCCGGTCCGTACCCGTCCACCCCAGGGAAAGGACACCATGACCGCACCGGCCTCCTCCGCCCCACCGTCCCCGGCCCCCGCGCCGTACCGCGGCGCGCCGGAGCGCCACCCCCGGCGCCCCCGCCTCCCCTTCGCCCACGGCACCGACCCGGAGGCCGTGGAGCTGACCGGACCGGTCTTCGGCGCCTCCGACGTCGGCGACCTGGACGCCGACCTCACGCGGCAGCACCCCGGCGCGCCGCTCGGCGAGCGGATCACCGTCACCGGCCGGGTGCGGGACCGGGCCAGCCGCCCGGTCCGCGGCCAGCTCGTCGAGATCTGGCAGGCCAACGCCGCCGGCCGGTACGCCCACCGGCAGGACCGCAACCCGGCGCCGGCGGACCCGAACTTCACCGGCGTCGGCCGCTGCCTCACCGACGACCACGGCCGCTACGCCTTCACCACCATCAGGCCCGGCGCCTACCCGGTGCCCGGCGAGCGCACCTGGCGCCCGGCCCACATCCACTTCTCGTTCTTCGGCACCGCCTTCACCCAGCGGCTGGTCACCCAGATGTACTTCCCCGGCGACCCGCTGCTGCCGTACGACGAGATCCTCGCGTCGGTCCCCGACCCCGCCGACCGCCACCGCCTGGTCGCCACCTACGACCACGCGCTGTCGCTCCCCGCGGGGCCGCTCGCCTACCGCTGGGACGTGGTCCTCGACGGCCCGTCCGCCACCCGGACCGAGGAGGCCCGCTGATGCCGGACTCCACCGGCGCCGGGCCGCTCGCCCCGACGCCCGCCCAGACCATCGGCCCCTTCTTCGGCCACGCCCTCCCGCACCCCGGCGGCGGCCGGATCGCGCCCGAGGGGCACCCCGGCACCGTCACCGTGCACGGCCGGGTGCGCGACGGGGCGGGCGCGCCGGTGCCGGACGCGCTGCTGGAGTTCTGGCAGGCCGGACCGGACGGCGGCCCGACCGGCGCGCCCGGCTCGCTGCGCCGCGACCGGGCCACCGGCGACGCCCTGGGCCGCGGCGCCGTGTTCACCGGCTTCGGCCGGGTACCCACCGACGCCGACGGGCGGTACGCGGTGCACACGCTGCTGCCCTCGGCCCCCGCGGGAAGCCCGGACGCCGCGCCGTACCTCGCGGTCTGCGTGCACGCCCGCGGCCTGCTGCACCACCTCTTCACCCGGATCTACTTCCCCGAGCACACCGCGGCGCACGCCGCCGACCCGCTGCTGGCGGGGCTGCCCGAGGAACGCGCCCGCACCCTGCTGGCCCGCCCCGACGGCCCGCGCCGCTACCGCTTCGACGTGCGGCTCCAGCAGCCGGCGGACGGCTCCGCCGAGGAGACGGTGTTCCTTGCCTTCGGCTGAACCACCGGCGCCGGCCCGCCCCGTCGCCGGCCCGACCGCGGGCCTGCCGGGGCGGGCGGCGCCGATGCGGTACAACCTCGGTACGGCCGGGGATCCGGTCGCCCCTTTGGGGGCCCCGGGCGGAGTCCGGGGCAGCCTCGCCGCGGCCCTCACCGCCCTGACCGGCCGCGGCGGGGTCCACGGGGCACCGCCCGTCCGGCCGTCCGTCGCCGGAGCGCCGCTGCCGGTGCCCCGCGCCCGGGACCGCCCGCCGCCCGGCCCGCACCCTGCCCACGGCCCCACGCGCCCCGCACCTCAGCCCCCACCCACATCAACCCGCGCCTCATCCGCACCACCCGCACGACCGGTACGACCCGCAGGAGCCCGTATGACGCCGCCCGCCGCCCCCGCACTGCACCACACCGCCGACGGCCCGCCCGGCGCCCCGCCGCTCGTCCTCGGCCCGTCCCTGGGCACCGCGCTCACTCTCTGGGACGCCCAACTCCCGGCTCTGGCCCGCCGGTTCCACGTCCTGCGCTGGGACCTCCCGGGCCACGGCGGCACCCCCGTCGACGTCCTGGCCGACCCCCGGTCCGCCACCGTCGCCGAACTGGCCGGGCTGGTCCTCGCCCTCGCCGACGCCCACGGCCTCGACCGGTTCGCCTACGCCGGCGCCTCGCTGGGCGGCGCGGTGGGCGCCTGGATCGCCGCGCACCACCCGGGCCGGATCGCCTCGCTCGCCCTGATCTGCTCCTCCGCGTGGTTCGGCGAGCCGGCCGGCTGGCGCGAACGGGCCGCCCTGGTCCGCGCCAAGGGCACCGACGCGGTCGCCGACACCGCCGCCGGCCGCTGGTTCACCCCCGCCTTCGCCACCACCCCCGAGGCCACCGCCCTCGTCGAGGCGCTCCGCACGGACGTCTCCGCCGAGGGGTACGCAGCCTGCTGCGACGCCCTCGCCGCCTTCGACCTGCGCACCGCCCTGCACCGGATCGGCGCCCCCACCCTCGTCGTGGCCGGCCGCGCCGACCCGGCCACCCCGCCCGCGCACGCCCGCGAACTCGCCGACGGCATCCCGGGCGCCCACCTCGTCGAACTCTCCGGCGCCGCCCACCTCGCCGGCGTGGAACACCCCGCCGAGGTCCTCGCCGCCCTCCTCGCCCACCTCGCCCCCCTCCACGCCCACCCCGACCCGGGAACGGACCTCTGATGCCCCCCGAAGCGCGCGAGACGACCGTCGGCATCATCGGCGGCGGGCCCGCCGGACTGCTGCTCGCCCGGCTGCTGCACCGCGCCGGCATCGACTGCGTGGTCCTGGAGAGCCGCGACCGCGACTACGTCGAGCAGCGGCAGCGCGCCGGCGTCCTCGAACAGGGCACCACCGACGTGCTGCGCGCCTGCGGGGCGGGGGAGCGGCTGGACCGCGAGGGACTGGTCCACGACGGCATCGAGCTGCGCTACGACCGGCGCGCCCACCGCCTGGACTTCCCGGCGCTGACCGGCGGCCGCCGGGTGACCGTCTACGCCCAGACCGAGGTCGTCAAGGACCTGATAGCGCTCCAGCTGGCCGACGGACCGCCGCTGCTGTTCGGCGCCCGGGCGCTCGCGGTGACCGGCGCGAACACCGACCGGCCCCGCATCCACTACGTGCACGGCGGCCGCGAACACACCCTCACCTGCGCCTACGTCGCCGGCTGCGACGGCTTCCACGGTGTGGCCCGGCAGGCGGTCCCAAAGTCCGCCCGCCGCACCTACACCCGCGGCTACCCCTACTCCTGGCTCGGTGTCCTCGCCGACGCCCCGCCCGCCCACGACGAGCTGGTCTACGCCCACTCCGAGCGCGGCTTCGCCCTGCTCAGCATGCGCACCCCCACCGTCAGCCGGCTCTACCTCCAGGTCCCCAACGGCACCGACCCGGCGGACTGGCCCGACGCGCGGATCTGGGACGAACTCCAGGCCCGCGCCGCCGTCGACACCGCCCCCTGGAAACCGGCCCGCGGCCCGCTCACCGCCAAGGCGGTCCTCCCGCTGCGCAGTTCGGTCACCGAGCCGATGCGCTGGGGCCGGATCCTGCTGGCCGGCGACGCCGCCCACATCGTCCCGCCCACCGGCGCCAAGGGCCTCAACCTCGCCGTCGCCGACGTCACCGTCCTGGCCCGCGCCCTGGCGCGGTGGCACCGCACCGGCTCGGCCGAACTGCTCGACGCCTACTCCGCCACCTGCCTGCGCCGGGTCTGGCGCGCCGAGCACTTCTCGCACTTCATGACCACGACCCTGCACACCGCCCCGGACCAGAGCCCGTTCGACACCCGGCTCCAGCTCGCCCAGCTCGACCGGATCGCCGGCTCCCGGCACGCCGCCGCCGAACTCGCCGAGAACTACACCGGGCTGCCGCTGCCCTGACCGCTGTCCTGACCGGTGCCCTGACCGGCCCCGGGGCCCGGCCGCTCCGGGGCCGGGCGCCCCCTGCGGTACCGCACCAGCAGCATCGCCGCGTCGTCGTGCAGCGGCCCCTCCGCATGGTCGACCACGTCCTCCCGGACCGCCTGCAGCGCCGCCTCCGGATCGGGGTCCTTCAGCAGGTGGGCGCGCTCGTCCAGCGGGTAGAACCAGCCGGCCGAGTCCCGGGCCTCGGTGACCCCGTCGGTGTAGAAGAGCAGCTGGTCGCCGGGGGCGAACGGCACCTCGTAGGGGACCGGCGCGTCCGGCCGGTGGTCCATCAGGCCCAGCGGCAGGGCGCGTTCGGCCGGCGCGGCGTAGCGGACCTCGCCGGAGGGGCGGACGACGAGAGGGGAGGGGTGGCCGAAGTTCAGCAGCGTCGCGTTCGGCCCGTCGCCGATCTCGGCGAGCACCGCGGTCACAAACCGCTCACCGGACAGATGGCGGTTCAGCGCCCGCTCGACCCGGGCGCCCACCGCCGGCAGGTCCGGCTCGTCGTGCGCCGCCTCCCGGAACGCGCCGAGCACCACCGCCGCGCTCTCCACCGCCTCCAGGCCCTTGCCCTGCACGTCCCCGACGATGATCCGCACCCCTGCGGGCGAGGTCACCACCTCGTAGAGATCACCGCCGATCCGGGCCTCGGCCACCGCCGAGGTGTACGACACCGCGATCCGCAGCGGACCGGCGCCGCGCGGCACCGGCCGCAGCAGCACCCGCTGGGCGACCTCGGCGATCGACCGGACGCTGGCCAGCTCCGCCTCCCGGCGCTGCCGCATCACCGCGGCCACCACACCGGCCGCGGTCACCCCGGCCACCGACAGCAGCGCGGTCAGCCCGCGCCGGCTCTCGAACAGCCCGCTGTGCACGCCGAGCCCGACGCAGAGCACGGCCGCGGTCAGCCCGACCAGCGCGGTCCGCCGCCAGCCGCCGACCAGACCGGCGAACGCCGGCCCCAGCGACACCAGGGGCAGAAAGCCGACCCCCGGGCCCGCGGTGAGGTCCACCGCGCCGACCGCGGCCATGACCAGATACGGAAGCGCCGCCAGCGCACGGGAGCCGGTGCGCTGCTCCCCCTTCTCCACGGTCAAAGGTCCACTCCGGCGTTGTGACGGCCCGGGACCGGCCGGCCGGCGGTCCCTGGGAGGCGATCGGGCGCGAGGAGCCGACCACCGGTCGTTCGCCTGTCCAAAACCGGCCCTCGGGCCCCCGACCTGAGCATATGCAACATTTGCCGGACTGTTGGACGGGGGCCGTACCGCCGTTACCGAATCGCAGCGGCGCGGGGCGGGGCCGGGCGCCGGGGACCGGAGGGGTTACGGGAGGTACGTCCGGGTGGTGTTCACCCGGCCGGGGCGCAGGATGCGGATCGGGCCGCGGTCGCAGGCGGGACAGTCCGCGCGGGTCAGCGGAGAGGGCACCCGGCGGCCGTGGGTGAAGTACTCGGCGCGGTGGCGGCCCGCGAGATCGGTGATGTGCCGGATCTCGTACTCCTCCTCCCACCCGTGACCGCAGTGCAGGCAGACGAACGCGTACGCCTCGTGGACCGTCTCGGTGTCCCTCTCCATCGTCACCACGCCCTCTCTCCGGGCCGTCGCAGCCGTGGCGGCGCCGGACGTATCCATGCCGCACACCACCCATTATCGCGCCGCACCGGCGCGCCGGAAGGGGCCGGGAGCGGCCCGCGGAACCCGGCCCTCAGGAGCGGCCCCGGGCCTCCGCCAGCGCCGTGTAGACCGCCGCCACCAGCGCCCGGCTCCGCGGATCCTCGCCGCTGGTCCCGCCCCCGAAGCGGTTCATGGTGTACGCGTACGCCAGCCCGTTCTCCGGGTCGGCGAAGGCGTACGAACCGCCGGCGCCGCCGTGCCCGAACGCCCGCCGGTTGGGGCCCGCCTGGCCCCGGTCGTTGAGCATGTAGCCCAGCCCCCAGCGGTACGCCGCGCCGCGGCCGCCCGGGGCGAACGCGCCGAGCGTCAGGTCCGGCTCGTCCGGTCGGCTCTGCGAGGTGCGCAGCGCCTCCAGGGTGGCGGGGCCGACCAGCCGGCCGCCGGCCAGCGCCGCGTAGACGGCGGCCAGGCCGCGCGCCGTGGCATGGCCGTTGCCGGCCGGGATCTCGGCCGAGCGGTAGGCGGCGCTGTTGACGTCGCCGATCGGGACGTAGCGCAGCGCCAGCGTGACCGGGGCCAGCGGGTGCTCCGCGATCCCGCGCACCGGGGGGTTGGGCAGGTCCGGGTAGCGCGCGTCGAACAGCTCCTCGTTCAGCTGCCCCACCATGTCGGCGCACCGCGGGTGCTCCGCGGCCGGGGTGCCGACGAAGAGGTCGGCGCCGAGCGGTCCGGTGATCTCGCGGCGCAGGAACGTGCCCAGCGACTGCCCGGTGATCCGCCGGACCACCTCGCCCACCAGGTAGCCGAACGTCGTCGCGTGGTAGCCCTGCGCGGTGCCCGGCTTCCACCAGGGCGGGGTGTTCGCCAGGGCGTCGCAGACGTACTCCCAGTCGTAGGCGCGGCCCTCGGCCAGCGGTTCCCGGGGCGCCGGGAGCCCGGCGCGGTGGGAGAGCAGCCAGCGCACCGGTATGGCCTCCTTCCCCTCGCGGGCGAATTCCGGCCAGTACCGCGCGACCGGCGCGTCCAGGTCCAACTCGCCGCGGTCCACCAGGAGATGGGCGCACAGCGCGGTCATGCCCTTGGTCGTCGAGTAGACGTTGACCAGGGTGTCGCGCTCCCACGGGCGGCCGCCGTCCGCGTCCGCCCGCCCCGCCCACAGGTCCACCACCGGCTCCCCGTCCAGCATCACGGCGACCGCCGCCCCGACCTCCCGGCCCGCGCGGAAGTTCCCCTCGAACGCCGCCCGCACCCCCTCGAAACCCGGTGCGCACCGGCCGTTGACGGTGGCAGCTTCCACGGTGCCTCTCCTCGCGTCGTCGCGGTGCGGACGTGTGCCCGTACCCCACTGCCGCCCGCGAGCGCGGACACGGCCCCCGTGCGGGCCGTGGAGTACCTAGGGATGATCCGCCCGGTTCGATGCCCGTGGCAACCATGCCGGGGTGCGGCCGGAAGGCGTCCCGCCCGACCGGACCAGCGCCGCGGGGGCGCGATGATGGTCGGCATGACCGCTGCCCTGGCCGTCCCGCCGATCCGCCCCGTCCACGCCCTGATCGTCGTCGACCTGCAGACCGCGTTCGTCGCGGGGAAGGAGGCGGTACCCGACGCGGAACGGGTCCTGGACCGCGCCCGCGACCTGCTCGGCCGGGCCCGCGAGGCCGGGGCCCTCGTCGTCCACCTCCAGAACGACGGCCCGCCCGGCAGCGTCGACGCCCCGCACACCCCCGGCTGGGAACTCCACCTCCCCGTCGGGTCCGGGCCGCGCGAGCACGTCGTCCGCAAGACCGAGGACGACGGCTTCGCCGGCACCCCGCTCGGTGCCCTGCTCACCGGTGCGGGCGCCACCGAACTGGCCGTGTGCGGGGTGCTCTCCGAGATGTGCGTGGCCGCCACCGCGCGGACCGCGCTGGCGCTGGGCCACCGCGTCGTCCTGCCGCACGACGCGCACGCCACCTACGACATCCCGGCCGCGCCCGGCATCAGCGGTGTGGTGCCGGCCGCGATGTCCTCCCGGGCCGCCGAGTGGGCCCTCGGCGACGAGGTCGAGATCGTCCCGCACGCCGCCGCCGTGCCCTTCGCCGCTCCTTCCCCGTCCCTCCCTCCCGCCCCCGCCGCCTCCGGCCGCCGGCTCAGTCCTGCGGTGCCGCCGCCTTCTCCAGCGCGCTGACGTACGCGGTGATGAAGTGGTCCCGGACGCCGTCCGAGGCGGGGGCCAGCAGATCAGCGGTGAGGCCCCGGCCGCGGTCCAGCAGGCCGCCGAGCAGCGGCATGGTGTTGTGCACCGCGCCGCGGGAGTCGATGTAGCGCAGCGCGGAGACATGGCGGAAGACCGGCTCCGGGGGGAGCTGGGGGACGATGTCGTTGTTGTTGACGAAGCGGAACATCCGCTCGGCGAAGGCGGTGTTGAACTCCCGGGCCAGGGTCGGGTCGCAGGTGCGGGGCTGGCCGAAGGTATAGACGCCGTCGGCGGTCAGCCGGGGGTCCTCGAAGTGGAGCCGGGCGCCGGCCAGCATCGCCAGCGCCCCGCCCAGGCTGTGGCCGGTGAAGTAGAGCGCCTGGTCGTCGTCCCGGAACTCCTTGAGCGTGGTGAGGAGCTGGGGCCAGACCGACTCCAGCGCCTCGGCGAAGCCGTGGTGGACGGCGCCCCGGCCGCCCGGGCCGGGCCACGGCGGGGTGGTGGCGTCGGACAGCCAGTCCCGCACCTCGGCCGGCTCGGTGCCGCGGAACGCGGTGATGATCATGTGCTGCCCGCCGAGGGTGTACGCCTGGGTGTCCTGGAGCGGGAACGGCGGGCGGAACGCGGTGTGGTGGTGGCGCACCCGGTCGAACCCCCACCTCCGGGCCGCCGCCTCGATGGTCTGCTCGTCCTGGTACGCCAGCTCGGCGGCGCGCACCATGCACAGTGCCTGGCAGAGGCTGTAGCCGGTGGCCTGCTGGTCGACGAGGGAACTGGTCAACGGTGCTCCTGGGGGTCGGGAGATGCGGACGGCTGGAACACAGAGCGACTACGGAGCGCTCGCTCTGACTACACAAAGTAACGCCGTGCTGATGCGGCCAGCAGGTGCGCCCGTTTAAACCACTCGTTCGAGCCTCGGGTCGCACACACCGGGGCGCAGGGCGAGCCTGGAAGCGTCCGGAACCCCCGTCCGGCACCCACAGGAAGGGCCCACAGTGAACAGCGCGGAACACGCGTCACCCCCGGAACACGTATCGGCCGAGGTCGTGGTGGAGGTCGAGGGCTGCCGGACGGCGGACGCCCACGCCGTCTTCAGCGCCCTGCGCACCGCCTTCCGCTCCGACCGCGCCGCGGACGACGTCCCCCAGGAGATGGCCGGGCCGGGCACGACGGTGTGGACCTCCACCGTCGACGTGAGCGAGCGCGGCAGCACGCCCGAGCCGCGGCCGCTGACCGCCCCCGTCGTCGTCAGTCTCCAGGGTGGCTACTGGGCGGTGGACCAGCTGTGCGCCGGCCTGAAATCGGCCTTCGCGGTGACCGTCCTCGGCATGGCCGCCGGCGACCAGGAGAAGGAGGTCGAACTGCGGCTGGAGACGCTGCGGCGGCCCGTCACGAGGGGCGCCTCCTGATGGCACCGGGGGAGGACCTCCCGGACGACCCCGACACCGGTCCGGGCCCCGGCGCCGGCCCCCGCCCGGTCAACGGCGGCCACTCCGCGCTCGCCCTCACCGTCAACGGCACCCCGCACACCCTTGCCCTCGACCACCGCACCACCCTCCTGGACCTGCTCCGCGAACACCTCGGCTTCACCGGCGCCAAGAAGGGCTGCGACCACGGGCAGTGCGGCGCCTGCACCGTGCTGGTCGACGGGCGGCGCGCCAACAGCTGCCTGCTGCTGGCCGTGACCCTCGACGGCCGTCGGATCACCACCGTCGAGGGTCTCGCCGACGGCGACCGGCTGCACCCCCTCCAGGCCGCCTTCCTGGACCGCGACGCCCTCCAGTGCGGCTACTGCACCCCCGGCCAGCTCTGCTCGGCCGCCGGCGTGCTGGCCGAGGCGGCCGCCGGCCTCCCCTCCCACGTCACGCCGGAGACCGCCCCGTCCGGGAAACCGGTGCCGCTCACCGCCGACGAGATTCGCGAGCGGATGAGCGGCAACCTCTGCCGCTGCGGCGCCTACCCCGGGATCGTCGCGGCGGTCGCCGACGCCGCGGCCGCCGGGGCGGAGGGGAGCGGCCGATGAGACCCTTCGGATATCTGCGGGCCGGCAGCGTCGACGAGGCGGTACGCGCGGCGGCCGGCCAGCCCGGCGCCCAGTTCCTCGCCGGCGGCACCAACCTCGTCGACCTGATGAAGCTCGGCGTGGAGTCCCCGCGCACCCTGATCGACGTCGGCCGGCTCCCGCTGGACCGCATCGAGGAACTCCCGGACGGCGGCCTGCGGATCGGGGCCATGGTCCGAGGCGCCGACCTCGCCGCGGCGCCCGCCGTCCGCGACCGCTACCCCGTGCTGTCCCAGGCCCTGCTGGCCGGCGCCTCCGGACAGCTCCGCAACGTCGCCACCACCGGCGGCAACCTCCTCCAGCGCACCCGCTGCGGCTACTTCCAGGACACCGCCAAGCCCTGCAACAAACGCGAGCCCGGCAGCGGCTGCCCGGCCCGCGAGGGCACCCACCGCGACCTCGCCGTCCTCGGCCACTCCGCGCACTGTGTCGCCACCCAGCCCTCCGACATGGCAGTCGCCCTCGCCGCCCTGGACGCCACCGTGCGCCTGCACGGCCCCGAGGGCGAACGCACCGTCCCCGCCGCCGACTTCCACCGGCTGCCCGGCGACACCCCCGAACGGGACACCGAGATCCGGCTCGGCGAACTCCTCACCGCCGTCGACCTGCCGCCGCCCCGCCCCGGCGCCCGCTCCCGCTACCGCAAGGCCCGCGACCGCGCCTCGTTCGCCTTCGCGCTGGCCTCCGTCGCCGCCGTCCTCACCGTCCGCGACGGCCTCGTCGAGTACGCCGCCCTCGCCTTCGGCGGCCTCGCCCACCGCCCCTGGCGGGCCCGCGCCGCCGAGGCCGTGCTGCACGGCGCGCCCGCCACCGAGGCGACCTTCGCCCGCGCCGCCGACGCCGAACTCGCCGCCGCCGCACCGCTGCGCGACAACGGCTTCAAGGTCCCGCTGGCGCACGCCCTCGCCGTCGGCGTCCTCGCCGACCTCGCCGGCCTCGCCGCCCACGGCTGACCCGCCCGCCCCCGACCGCAAGGACCCGCGCCATGAACCAGCACCCGCCGGCGAGCCCACCGCCGTACCCGCTGGGCGCCCCCCTGGTGCGCCGCGAGGGCCGCGAGAAGGTCACCGGCACCGCCCGCTACGCCGCCGAGCACACCCCGCCCGGCTGCGCCCACGCCTGGCCGGTGCCGGCCACCGTCGCCCGCGGCCGGATCACCGCCGTCGACACCACCGCGGCGCTGGCCGTGCCCGGGGCGGTCGCCGTCCTGACCCACGAGAACGCGCCCCGCCTGGCCGCCACCGACGACGCCACCCTCGCCGTGCTCCAGGAGGACCGCGTCCCGCACCGCGGCTGGTACGTCGCGCTCACCGTCGCCGACACCCTGGAGGCCGCCCGGGACGCGGCCGAGGCCGTCCGCGTCACCTACGCCGAGGAGGACCACGACGTGCTCCTCACCGCGGACCACCCCCGGCTGTACGTGCCGGAGGAGGTCTTCGGCGGCCCGGGGGCCCGCGAACGCGGCGACTTCGACGCGGCGTTCGCCGCCGCACCGGCGACCGTCGACGTCACCTACACCGTGCCGCCGCTGCACAACCACCCCATGGAGCCGCACGCCGCCACCGCCCAGTGGACGGACGGCCACCTCACCGTCCACGACTCCAGCCAGGGCTCCACCCGCGTCTGCGAGGACCTGGCCGCCCTCTTCAAGCTCGGCACCGACGAGATCACCGTGCACTCCGAGCACGTCGGCGGCGGCTTCGGCTCCAAAGGGACGCCCCGCCCGCACGTCGTGCTCGCCGCGATGGCCGCCCGGCACACCGGTCGCCCCGTCAAACTGGCCCTGCCCCGCCGCCAGATGCCCGCCATCGTCGGCCACCGCGCACCCACCGTCCAACGGGTGCGGATCGGTGCCGGCCGCGACGGCGTGATCACCGCCCTCGCCCACGAGATCGTCACCCACACCTCCACCGTCACCGAGTTCGTCGAACAGGCCGCGATCCCGGCCCGCATGATGTACACCTCGCCGCACAGCCGCAGCGTGCACCGCGTCGCCGCCCTCGACGTCCCCACCCCCTCCTGGATGCGCGCCCCCGGCGAGGCCCCCGGGATGTACGCCCTGGAGTCCGCCGTCGACGAACTCGCCGCCGCCCTGGACCTCGACCCCGTCGCACTGCGGCTGCGCAACGACCCCGACACCGAACCGGACTCCGGCCGCCCCTTCAGCAGCCGCCACCTCGCCGACTGCCTCCGCGCCGGCGCCGAGCGCTTCGGCTGGGCGTCCCGCGACCCCCGCCCCGGCGTGCGCCGCGACGGCGACCTGCTGCTGGGCACCGGCGTCGCCGCGGCCACCTACCCCGTCCAGATCTCCGCCACCGACGCCGAGGCACACGCCGACCCCGACGGCGGCTACCGGATCCGGGTCAACGCCACCGACATCGGCACCGGCGCCCGCACCGTCCTGGCCCAGATCGCCGCCGCCGCGCTCGGCGCCCCCGAGGACCGGGTCCGGGTCGACATCGGCAACAGCGACCTGCCGTCCGCCGTGCTCGCCGGCGGCTCCGCCGGCACCGGCTCCTGGGGCTGGGCCGTCCACAAGGCGTGCACCGCGCTGCGGGCCCGGCTCCGCGACCACGCCGGGCCGCTCCCCGCCGAGGGGATCACGGTCGCCGAGGACACCCGCCGGGAGGCCGAGGAGCCCTCCCCGTACGCCCGGCACTCCTTCGGCGCGGTCTTCGCCGAGGTGCAGGTCGACACCCGCACCGGCGAGGTACGCGTCCGCCGTCTGCTCGGCCAGTACGCGGCCGGGCGGATCCTCAACGCCCGCACCGCGCGCTCCCAGTTCGTCGGCGGCATGACCATGGGCCTGGGCATGGCGCTCATGGAGGACAGCGCCCTGGACCCGGTCTTCGGCGACTTCACCGCCCCCGACCTGGCCATGTACCACGTCCCGGCCTGCGCCGACGTGCGGGAAGTCGAGGCGTACTGGCTCGACGAGGAGGACCCGCACCTCAACCCCATGGGCAGCAAGGGCATCGGCGAGATCGGCATCGTCGGCACCCCGGCCGCGATCGGCAACGCGGTGTGGCACGCCACCGGCGCCCGGCTGCGCACGCTGCCGCTGACACCGGACAAGGTCCTCGCCGCACTGGCCGCGCCGCTCACCTGAGAGGGAGCCCCCTCAAACGGACCTCCCGCGTTGCGGGCCCGGAACCCGCGGGTCAGCATGGCAGTCCACCCATACTGACGGTTGCTCACTCTTCGTGTTCGGGGGTCGTTGGTCCAACGAGGTGAAGGACGTGAGCCTCGCGGTGAGGAGCCACGACATGACACCACCCGGCGACCGGCACTACACGGTCGAACTGCACGTCTCGGCGCAGCGCGTCCCCCAGATCCGGCGCATCGTCGCCGCGCACCTGCGCCATTGGAACCTCGAACCGCAGATCCCGGCCGTGTGCGACGGGGTGGCGGAACTCCTGACCAACGTCCACCGCCACATCGGCCCCGACGCGCGCTGTGTGGTCGAACTCCGCCGGACCGGCCGCCACCTGACCGCCTCGGTCGCCGACGAGGGCCCCCGGCTGCCGCGGCTCGACAGCGCGTCCGGCGGCGGACTCGCCCGGATCGCCGCCCGCAACGACAGCTGGGGCACCTGCGGCACCCCCGACGGCAAGGTCGTCTGGTTCACCCGCCGCGTCGGAGCGGCCCGCACCGCACCGGCCGCCCCGTCCGAGCCCCTGCGCAGCGTCCCGGACGTGGTGCCACCCCCACTCGTCCCCCAGGAACCCCTCCCCACGCCCCAGGAG
>NZ_KB891854.1:0-286948 GCF_000373585.1 Streptomyces sp. MspMP-M5 | reverse complement strand
TCGTCGTCCCCTCCCCCCGCCCGCCCCGTCCCGGCGCGGACCGACGGGCGGCGGAGGTCGGGGGACGCCCCGACAGCGAAGCCCCTGGTACCGAGGAGTTGTTGTGACCACCCGACCCGCACTGCTCATCGCCGGTCACGGCACCCGTCATGAAGGGGCGGCCGACGCCCTGCGCGCCCTGGTGGCGATGCTCGCCGAGCGGCACCCGGACGTGCCGGTCGCCGGCGGCTTCTTCGGCGCCCCGGCGTCGCCGCTGCCGCTGTCCGGCGCGGTCGACGAGCTGGCCGCGCGGGGCGCCGGCCGGCTGGTGGTGGTGCCGCTGCTGCTGGCGCCCACCGGGCCGATCCGGGAGTCCCTGCCGGAGGCGGTGGCGCGGGCGGCCGCCGCGCACCCCGGCCTCGGCTTCGTCTGCGAGCCCGCGCTGGGGCCGCATCCGCGGCTGCTGGAGGTGCTGGAGCGGCGGCTGGACGCGGCGCTGGGCGGCGGGGCGCGGCGGCCCGAGGACCGGGCCCGTACGACGGTGCTGCTGGTGGGCCGGGGCGCGGCCGATCCGTACGCCAACGCCGAAGTGGTCCGCACCGCACGGCTGTTGTGGGAGGGCCGCGGTTTCGCGGGCGTGGAGAGCGCGTTCGTGACGCTGGCGGCGCCGGACGTGCCGGCCGGGCTGGAGCGGTGCCGGGTGCTGGCCGCGGCGGCGCCCGGCGGGCCCGGCCCGGACCGGATCGTGGTGCTGCCGGGCTTCTTCTTCGCCGGTGACCTGCTGGAGCGGCTGCGGATGCAGACCGAGGGCTGGGCGGCGGTGCACCCGTGGATCGAGGTGCTGGGTGCGGAGCCGGTCGGTGCGGCGCCGGAGCTGGCCGAGGTGGTCATGGAGCGCTACCGGGCGACGGTGGCGGACGGGGCGGCGGGCGGCACTCCGGCGGGCGGTGTGCTGCCGGGCGCGGCCGTGGGTGCCGCGGCGGCCGCCGGGGGCGCGGCGTGACCGGGCCGGCGCCGTCCCCGGCGACCGCGGCGCCCGGCGAGCCGGCGTCCGATGCGGTGGATCTGCGGCACCACGGCGACGCCGAGGTGCGCGGTGCGGATCTGACGGACCTGGCGGTCAACGTCCGCGCGGGCACTCCCCCGGCCTGGCTGAAGGTGCGGATCGCCGCGTCGCTGGACGGGCTGGCGGCGTATCCGGACGGCCGGGCGGCCCGTCGGGCGGTCGCGGTGCGGCACGGGCTGCCGGTGGAGCGGGTGCTGCTGACGGCGGGTGCCGCGGAGGCGTTCGTGCTGCTGGCGCGGGCGGTCCGGGCCCGCCGGCCGGTGGTGGTGCATCCGCAGTTCACCGAGCCGGAGGCGGCGCTGCGGGACGCCGGGTACGCGGTGGGGCGGGTGCTGCTGGCGGAGCGGGACGGTTTCCGGCTGGATCCGGCGGCGGTGCCGGACGACGCGGATCTGGTCGTCGTCGGCAATCCCACCAATCCGACCTCGGTGCTGCATCCGGCGGGCGCGCTGGCCTCCTTGGCGCGGCCCGGGCGCACGCTGGTGGTGGACGAGGCGTTCATGGACGCGGTGCCCGGGGAGCGGGAGTCGCTGGCCGGGCGGGTGGGCGAGCTGCCGGGGCTGGTGGTGCTGCGCAGCCTCACCAAGACCTGGGGGCTGGCGGGGCTGCGGATCGGCTATGTGCTGGCGGGCGAGGAGACCGTGGCGGAGCTGACCCGGGCCCAGCCGCTGTGGCCGGTCTCGACGCCGGCGCTGGCCGCCGCCGAGGCGTGCTGTGCGCCGGCGGCGCTGGCGGAGGCGGCCGCGGCGGCCGAGGAGATCGCCGCGGACCGGGCCCATCTGCTGGCCCGGCTGGCGGCGTTCCCCTCGGTGGCGGTGACCGGACCGGCGGCCGGGCCGTTCGTGCTGGTGCGCCTGCCCGGCGCGGCGGCGGTCCGGGCCGCGCTGCGGGCCCGCGGTTTCGCGGTGCGCCGCGGCGACACCTTCCCGGGGCTGGGCCCGGACTGGCTCCGGCTGGCCGTGCGGGACCGGGCGACCACGGACCGGTTCGTGGCCGCGCTGGCGGACGTGCTGGGGCGCTAGGGCGCTTCTGACGGATCTCCGCGGCGTCGCGGCGCCTGGCACGCACTCTCGCGGCGTTGCCGGAATGTCTCCATAGCTCCGCTATGAAGCCATCCCGGCGCCTTGCGAGAGCACGCACCAGACGCCGCTCCTTCCTCCACGGAGATCCGTCAGAAGCGCCCTAGAAGCGCCCTAGGTGTGTTGTCCCGGTAACGGAGCGCGCCCGCGGCCTCCTTCGGGGCGGTGCCCCCGCCGGGGGCCACCGGGCCCCACACCCCGGCGGGCGCCCCGGCGAGGGGTGGGTGCGCCGCGCGGGCCCACGCGGCGCACCCCCGTCCCCGTACCGGCGCCCCCACGGCACCGGTGCGGGGCGGACCGGTCAGCCGCGCCCGGTGGCCGCGGCGTTCCTGCGGTGGCGGACGTAGCCGAGCGCCCCGGCGCCGCCGGCGACCAGCAGGGCCGCGCCGCCGACGAGGTACGGGGTGGCGGCGCTGCCGCCGGTCTCGGCGAGGTTCTGCCCGTCGACGGGACGGGCCCCGCCGGAGTGCACCTGGGTACCGCTGCCGGTGCCGGGCGCGTGGGGCCCGCCGGAGGGCGGGCTGCTGGGCTCGGCCGGGGTGCCGTGCGGGGTGGTGCAGGTGGCCCGGGCGAGGGTGACGTCGCCGTGCACCTCCGCGACATTGAGCTTCAACGGGTCGACCGAGACGCGGAGTCGGAGGGCGGTGGCGGCGGCGCTCGCCGAGGTGGTGCTCTTCTGCGAGAGGTCGAGCCGGACGTCGCCCACGCCGGGCACCTTGACCTCGGTGGTGCCGCCCGCGCGGAGCGCGACCCGCTTGCCCAGCACCACGATGTCGCCGAGGACCTGGGACTCGGCCCGCGGCCGCTGCCCG
Source organism: Streptomyces sp. MspMP-M5 (assembly GCF_000373585.1). Taxonomy (GTDB): domain Bacteria; phylum Actinomycetota; class Actinomycetes; order Streptomycetales; family Streptomycetaceae; genus Streptomyces. The sequence continues at coordinate 284,012 of NZ_KB891854.1, read as the reverse complement.
GCCGTGCAGACGGCGCGGGCGGTGACCTGCTGGACCTGGGCCAGCGGCAGCGCGGGGAGGCCGGGGAGCTGGACCTTGGCCCGGACGAGGTTGGCGTAGCCCTCGGCGGTGCGCCCGTCGGCGGTGGCGCGCGCGGTGGCGACGTCGGCGCGCAGCAGGTCGACCGGCCGGCCGCCGTCGATGCCGTCCAGACGGACGGTGAGCGCGGTCTTCTCGGCGGAGGCCGGGGCCTGGACGTCGTTGAGGACGGCCCGGACGGGGATGTTCAGGGTCTTGTCGAGCAGGCCGACGTCCAGGGCGGTGCGCAGCACCACCGCCCCCGAAGTGCCGTGGCCGCGGGTGTCGTTGCCGGTGGCGTACGCGGCGGGCGCGGCGGCGAGGGCGACGGCGGGACCGGCGGTCAGTGCGGCGGCGACCAGCGCGGCGCCGATCCGCCGGGTGGTGCCGGTGACGCCGGTGCCTCTGGTGGAACTGGTGGACACGTGTGTGGAACCCCCACATGAGAGATGGAGCCGCCGGCCGCGCCGATGGGGGACATCACGCGGGCCGACGGCCTCGACCCGCACATCGTGGACGCACGGAGGGTGAACGGTCAGCCACGCGAGGTCAGTTCACCCCAAAGGGTGGTTTTCGCATCCCGATTCGATTCCTTCCGGCTCCCCCGTCCCGGCGGCCCTCCCGCGCCCCAGCCGTACCGGGCCACGCGGGCCCGGCCGACCGCCGGAGGGCGCCATCAGCGCATCAGCACGCCGCCGTTGACGTCATAGGTGGCGCCGGTGACGAAGGTCTCCCGGGAGGCGAGGAAGAGGGCGACCCGGGCGACTTCCTCGGGGGTGGCAATCCGGCCCATCGGCACCTGGGCGGTGAGCTCGGCGAGCGCCTCCGGGCCGACCGAGCGGACCATCGGGGTGTCGATCATGGCCGGGGCGACCGCGTTCACCGTGACGCCGTACGGGGCGAGTTCGGCCGCGAAGACCCGGGTGAGGGCGATCATCCCGGCTTTGCTGGTGCCGTACGCGGCGCCCGTGGGGCGGGGCGTCTGGCCGGCGACGGAGGCCATGTTGACGATCCGGCCGAAGCCGCGGTCGCGCATGTCGGCGGCGACCGCGCGGGTCAGCAGGAAGACCGCGCGCAGATTGACCGCGAAGACGTCGTCCCACTCCTCGGGGGTGATCTCCCACAGCGACTTGGCGAGCGGCCGGGCGGCGTTGTTGATCAGCACGTCGACCGGGCGCCAGGCGCGGACCTCGGCATGGGCGGCGGCGAGCGCGTCCGGGTCGCGCAGATCGGCCCGGACCGGCCGGATCCGTTCGCCGCCCGGATCCAGCTCCGCGGCGAGGGCGCGGTTGGCCGCGTCGTCGACGTCCAGGGCNGCGATGTGGGCACCTTCGGCATGGCAGGCGCGGACCAGGGCGGCGCCGAGCCCGTAGGCGGTGCCGGTGATCAGTACGGTCCGGCCGTCGAGTCCGGTGTCGAGCATCCCGCCCCCTCAGGCCGTGCCGAAGAACAGCGGGCGGCCGACCCTGGCCTCGAAGCGCAGATAGCGCCACAGGCGGCTGTCGCCGACCGGGGTGTCGCGGACGATGCCGCAGACCCGGGAGACGGTCTCCAGGTCGGGGACGTCGGCGAGGACGTACGAGGTCCAGGGCCAGGCGGTGCTGGCGCCGACCATCAGCCGGTCGTCGTCCAGGGTGCCGAGCACCCGTACGCCGAAGCGCTCGCCGAGCCGGTCGAAGGCGGGCGGGATGGCGGCGGCCACGGTGGCGCGCAGGGCGTCGTCGGCGGCGAAGAAGTCCTGGGTGACGCCGAGGCAGAAGAGCGTACGCAGCGGGGCGGCGGGCGGCTCCGCAGGGGGCGCGGGGGCGGGTGCGGCTGCCGGGTCGGCGGTGGTCATCGCGGGCCTCGGGGAACGTCGGGGCGGCGGTGCGGGCGGGCAGGCCAGTGGGCGTGCGGCGCGGGCACCGTCGGCGGGTGGCGGGGGGTGAATAATTAGAGAATCGTCAACGTATCGACGCTCACCGACCGTACCACTCGTTTAGAGAGTTCTCGAACAATGCCTCGCACGGACCCGGCCGGCGCCCTGGGCGCGGACCCCGCGTCACGCCCGCCGGCGGCGGAACCCGCCGCCACCTCCGCCCCGGCCGACCCCGACCAGCCGGAGACCGCCCGGATCCGGCTCGGCGACCTGCTCCAGGCGTTCAGCGACCCACTGCGGCGGCGGATCGTGCACCGGCTCGCCACGGAGGGCGAGGCCGGGTGCGGGGACATCGAGCTGCCGGTCAGCCGGGCCACCGGCTCCTACCACTTCCGAATCCTGCGGACGGCGGGCTGGACCCACACCCGCCGGTCCGGCCGCGAGCGGTACGTCTCGCTGCGCCGCGCCGACCTCGAAGAGCGCTTCCCCGGCCTGGTGGAGGCGCTGCTGCGGGCCGACGCGGCGGAGCGCGACGCGGCGGCGGAGCCGGCGGGGGCGCCGGAGTCCGCGTAAGGAGCGGCCGGCGGGCGGTCAGCCCACGACGCGGCCGCGCAGCACCACCAGGCGCGGCGCCGCCAGCACCCGGACGTCGGCCCGCGGATCGGCCTCGTAGACGACCAGGTCCGCCGGGGCACCCTCGGTGAGGCCGGGGCGGCCCAGCCACTCCCGGGCGCCCCAGGTGGTCGCCGAGAGGGCGGCCTCCACGGGCAGGCCGGCCTTCCTCAGCTCGGCGACCTCGTCGGCGACCAGGCCGTGCGGCAGCGAGCCGCCGGCGTCGGTGCCGGCGTAGATCGGGACGCCGGCGTCGTAGGCGGCCCGCACGGTGTCGTAGCGGCGCTCGTGCAGCCGGCGCAGATGGTCCGCCCAGCGCGGGAACTTCGCCTCGCCGCCGGACGCGAGCTGCGGGAAGGTGGCGATGTTGACCAGGGTCGGGACGATCGCGACCTGGCGCTCGGCGAAGAGCGGGATGGTGTCCTCGGTCAGCCCGGTGGCGTGCTCGATGCAGTCGATGCCGGCCTCGACCAGCGGGGCGAGCGACTCCTCGGCGAAGCAGTGGGCGGTGACCCGGGCGCCGAGCCGGTGCGCCTCGGCGATGGCGGCGGCCACCTCGCCGGGCGGCCAGCAGGCGGTCAGATCGCCCACCGAGCGGTCGATCCAGTCGCCGACGAGCTTGACCCAGCCGTCGCCGCGCCGGGCCTCCCGGGCGACATAGGCGACCAGGTCGTCCGGCTCGATCTCGTGCGCGTAGTTGCGGATGTAGCGCCGGGTGCGGGCGATGTGGCGGCCGGCACGGATGATCCGCGGCAGGTCGGCGCGGTCGTCGATCCAGCGGGTGTCCGAGGGCGAGCCGGCGTCCCGGATCAGCAGGGCGCCGGCGTCACGCTCGGTGAGTGCCTGCTTCTCGCTGGTGGCGGCGTCCACCGGTCCGTGCGCGTCCAGCCCGACGTGACAGTGGGCGTCGACCAGGCCCGGCAACACCCAGCCGGTGACCGTCCTGGCATCGCGTGCCAGCGCCGGCCGCTCGTAGGTGACCCGGCCGTCGACGACCCACAGCTCGTCGCGGACGTCTTCCGGCCCGACGAGGACCCTCCCCTTGAGGTGCAGCACCGCACCTTCGCTCATGGACGTCATGCACGCACTGTATGCGGGGGCCGGAGCCGGCGGCCACGGTGTGCGGGGCCCGTGCGGCGCCCGTGCGCGGGCCCGTGTCGCCGCTCCGGCGGACGGTTATTCGAAAAACGCGGTGGGCGCTCCCGTACCCCTTTGAAGAAGCCGCCCCGAGCGTGTCCTCGGGCGAATTTCCAATTCCCCGACAGAACAGCTTCCCGTATTCGTATGCCCGCTTTCCCCAGCCTCAAACGCCAAGATTCCGCTAGTGCCAAGTCACGTAATTCAGGCACTTCACAGGAGCGTTACCGATCTGTGACTGACTACACAACGTGTCCGTTTCATCCCGAACCACCAGGGTCAAATCGTGACATTCTGCAACCGGTTCGCGCGCTCGCGTGCCCCCGCGCGATAACACAAAACCGCTTCTCGCGTAACCCCTGCCCGCGATGCAATTTGCTTTCCACCTCGGTAAATTTAATTTCCATGACCGCCGCACAAGCAGACCATGCCGGTGCCCGAAGCGAAATCAGAGAAATTCCGGAGGGCTTCAAGCTCGACACCCCCCGGGCGGAGGACGGGGCAGCGATCTGGCGCATCGCCCGCGACTCGAAGGCGCTGGACCTGAACTCCTCCTACAGCTACCTCCTGTGGTGCCGTGACTTCGCCGCCACCTCCGCCGTCGCCCGCGACGCGACCGGCGAGCCGGCCGCGTTCGTCACCGGCTACCTGCGCCCGGACCGGCCGGACACCCTCGTCGTCTGGCAGATCGCCGTCGACGCAGCGCACCGCGGACGGGGCCTGGCCGCCGCCCTGCTGGACGGGCTGACCACCCGCGCCATCGACGAACTGGGCATATCCCGCGTGGAGACCACGATCACCCCGGGCAACGCCGCCTCCAACCGGCTGTTCGCGTCCTTCGCCGAGCGGCACTCGGTGCCGGTCGAGCGCGAGGTCCTCTTCGACGCGGCGCTCTTCCCCGAGCAGGGCCACGAGCCGGAGGTCCTGCACCTCATCGGCCCGTTCGAGACGCCGCCCGGCAGCGGCCGCTGAGCCGGGCCGCGCGCACGGCGCCGCCCCCGGACTTCTCCCTCCCGCACTCATCTCCCAGGAGCATGCTGTGACCATCACCCAGCCCGATCTGAGCGTCTTCGAAACCGTCGAGTCGGAGGTGCGCAGCTACTGCCGTGGCTGGCCCACCGTCTTCGACCGCGCACAGGGCAGCCGCATCACCGACGAGGACGGCCACACCTACCTGGACTTCTTCGCCGGCGCCGGTTCGCTCAACTACGGACACAACAACCCGGTCCTCAAACGCGCCCTGATCGACTACATCGAGCGGGACGGCATCACCCACGGCCTGGACATGTCCACCACGGCCAAGCGGGCCTTCCTGGAGTCGCTGCAGAACATCATCCTGCGGCCGCGCGACCTGCCCTACAAGGTCATGTTCCCGGGCCCGACGGGCGCCAACTCCGTCGAGGCCGCGCTGAAACTGGCCCGTAAGGTCAAGGGCCGCGAGTCGATCGTGTCCTTCACCAACGCCTTCCACGGCATGTCGCTGGGCGCGCTCGCGGTCACCGGCAACTCCATGAAGCGGGCCGGCGCCGGCATCCCGCTGGTGCACGGCACCCCGATGCCGTTCGACAACTACCTCGACGGCCAGACCCCGGACTTCCTGTGGTTCGAGCGGCTGCTGGAGGACCAGGGCTCCGGTCTGAACAAGCCCGCGGCCGTGATCGTGGAGACCGTGCAGGGCGAGGGCGGCATCAACGTCGCCCGCCCCGAGTGGCTGCGCGAACTGGCCGCGCTGTGCGAGCGCCAGGACATGCTGCTGATCGTCGACGACATCCAGATGGGCTGCGGCCGCACCGGCGCCTTCTTCTCCTTCGAGGAGGCGGGCATCGTGCCGGACATCGTCACCGTCTCCAAGTCCATCAGCGGCTACGGCCTGCCGCTGGCGCTGACCCTGTTCAAGCCGGAGCTGGACATCTGGGAGCCCGGCGAGCACAACGGCACCTTCCGCGGCAACAACCCCGCCTTCGTCACCGCGGCCGCCGCCCTGGACACGTACTGGGCCGACGGCCAGATGGAGAAGCAGACGCTGGCCCGCGGCGAGATCGTCGAGGCGCACCTGAAGGCCATCGTCGAGGAGCACCCGGGCACCTTCGCCGAGTACCGCGGCCGCGGTCTGGTGTGGGGCCTGGAGTGCACCGACAAGCCGCTCGCCGGAAAGATCGCCAAGCGCGCCTTCGAGCTGGGTCTGCTGATCGAGACCTCCGGCCCGGAGAGCGAGGTCGTCAAGCTGCTGCCCGCGCTGACGACCACCCCCGAGGAGCTGGACGAGGGGCTGCGGACGCTCGCCCGCGCGGTCCGCGACTGCGCCTGACCGCCGCCCCCTTCCCGACGCCCTCACCGTTCCACAGAAAGGCAACCACGCAACATGATCGTCCGCTCGTTCAAGGACATCGAAGGCACCGACCGCCACGTCAAGGCGAAGTCCGGCACCTGGGAGAGCAAGCGCATCGTGCTCGCCAAGGAGCGGGTCGGCTTCTCCCTCCACGAGACGGTCCTCTACGCCGGCACCGAGACGTCGATGTGGTACGCCAACCACATCGAGGCCGTGGTCTGCGTCGAGGGCGTGGCCGAGCTGACCAACGACGAGACCGGCGAGCAGCACCTCATCACGCCCGGCGTGATGTACCTGCTCGACGGGCACGAGAGGCACACCATGCGGATCAAGGAGGACTTCCGCTGCCTGTGCGTCTTCAACCCGCCGGTCACCGGCCGCGAGGACCACGACGAGAACGGCGTCTACCCGCTGCTCACCGAGCCCGAGGCGAGCTGATCGCGGAGCCGGTACCACCGCGCGCCGGCGCGCTGCCGCGAGATTCCGTACGAGAGGAGAGGAAGGCACCACCATGACCACCGCACCCGAGCGCACCGCCGACCTGTACCCGACCCGTGGGACCGCCGAGGTCATCACCCCGCGGCAGGACCCGGTGGTGTGGTCGCAGCCCGGAGCGCAGGGCCCGTTCGCCGCGTCCGAGCTGGGCGACTTTGAACGCGACGGCTTCTTCGCCATGCCGGAGCTGCTCACCGCGGACGAGGTCGCGGTGTACCGCGCCGAGCTGGAACGGCTGGTGACCGACCCGGCGATGCGCGCCGACCCGCGCTCCATCGTGGAGCCGACGTCGCAGGACATCCGCTCGGTCTTCGAGATCCACCGGATCAGCGAGGTGTTCGCGAAGCTGGTCTCCGACCCGCGTGTGGTCGGCCGGGCCCGCCAGATCCTCGGCTCGGACGTCTACGTCCACCAGTCGCGGATCAACGTCAAGCCCGGGTTCGGCGCCTCCGGGTTCTACTGGCACTCGGACTTCGAGACCTGGCACGCCGAGGACGGGCTGCCCAACATGCGCACGGTGTCGGTGTCGATCGCGCTGACCGAGAACTACGACACCAACGGCGGCCTGATGATCATGCCCGGATCGCACCGGTACTTCGTCGGGTGCGAGGGCGCCACCCCGAAGGACAACTACAAGAAGTCGCTGCAGATGCAGGACGCGGGCACGCCGTCGGACGAGGCGCTGACCAGGATGGCGGACCGGCACGGCATCCGCCTGTTCACCGGCAAGGCCGGCTCGGCGACCTGGTTCGACTGCAACGCCATGCACGGCTCCGGCGACAACATCACGCCGTACCCGCGCAGCAACGTCTTCATCGTCTTCAACAGCATGGAGAACACCGCGGTCGAGCCGTTCGCGGCCCCGGTCCCGCGCCCGGAGTACATCGGGGCACGTGCCCCGTTCACCCCGGTCAAGTAGGGGCCGGCCGGGGTGCTCCGAGCACCCGGCAGCGGGCGGGCAGGCCCCGCGCACGGCCGCCGCGCCGCACCACGGGGGTGCGGCGCGGCGGCCGTCGTCATCGCCACCACTGATACTGACGCTCCGTCAACTTCCGTCAGTCCAGGACCGGGTAGTCCAGGTAGCCGGTGTCGTCGCCCCCGTAGAAGCTGCTGCGGTCCGGGGTGTTGAACGGACCGCCGGCGGCCAGGCGGCGCGGCAGGTCGGGGTTGGCGAGGAACAGCGCGCCGTACGCCAGCAGGTCGGCCTCGCCGCGCTCGACGAGCGGGAGCTCCTCCGGGCCGGTGGGCCGGCCGTCGGTGGCCGGGTTGAGCAGGAACGGGCCGCCGAACCGCTTCCGCAGCCGGGCCAGCAGCTCCCCGTCGCGCACGTCGCAGGTGTGCAGATAGGCCAGGCCCAGCGGGGCGACGGCCTCGACCAGCGCGGTGTAGGTGGCCTCGGGCGCGGGCTCGGCGATGTCGTTGAACGGGTTGCCGGGCGAGAGCCGCAGACCGGTGCGGTGCGCGCCGACCGCGCCGGCGACCGCCTCGACCACCGCGATCGCGAACCGGGCGCGGGCCTCGTCGGAGCCGCCCCACTCGTCGGTGCGCAGGTTGGCGTTGGGAGCCAGGAACTGGTGGACGAGGTAGCCGTTGGCGCCGTGGATCTCCACACCGTCGAAGCCGGCGTCCAGGGCGTTGCGGGCCGCGGCGGCGAACCCGTCGATGGTCGCGCGGATCTCCTCGCCGGTCAGCTCGCGCGGGGTGACGAAGTCCGTCGGGCCGTCCTGGGTGAAGCCCTGGCCGGCCGCCCGGACCGCGGACGGGCCGACCGGCACCAGTCCGTCGGGCAGCAGCACCGGGTGGCCGATCCGGCCGCCGTGCCACAGCTGGGCGAAGATCCGGCCGCCGGCCGCGTGCACGGAGTCGGTGACCCGGCGCCAGCCGGCGACCTGGTCCGCGGTGTGCAGGCCCGGGGTGAGCGGGTAGCCGCGGCCGACCACCTCGGTCTGGGTGGCCTCGGTGATGATCAGGCCGGCCGAGGCCCGCTGGGTGTAGTACTCGACCATGGACGGGGTGGGGACGCCCTCGGCGGTGGCGCGGTTCCGGGTCATCGGCGCCATGACGATGCGGTTGGCGAGCGGGATGCCGGCGAGTTCTATGGGGTCGAACGCGGTGGTCACTGACGGCCTCTCAGCTGGGTGTCACGGGACGTCAACTCGGCTGCCGAGCCGGACGCTTGGCCATTACATCAGCCACCGTCCCGCGTCCCGCATTCCCGCCTCCCGCACGGCATGCGGAGACGGGCCCGCCCGCCCCGTCACGGAACCAGCAGGGACAGCGCCCGGTCCACGTCCGCGGCCGAGTTGTAGAGGTGGAACGCCGCCCGCAGCAGCCCGCCGCGGACCGAGACCCGCACCCCGGCGCGGGCCAGCCGCGGTTCGGCGTCGGCCAGCCCCGGGGTGGAGACGATCGCGGAGCCGGGCGCGGGCACCGGGGCGAACCCGGCGGCCTCCAGGCCCGCCCGATAGCGGTCGGCCAGCGCGGTGTTGTGGGCGTGGACGGTCTCCACGCCCAGCTCCGCGAGCAGCCCGAGGGAGTGCTCGGCGGCCACGTAGGAGTAGTGGGCGTAGGGCTCGTCGTAGCGCCGGGCGGTGGCCGCCGGACGGTCGATCACGCCGTAGTTGGACTCCCCCGGGTCCTCCCCGGCGATCCAGCCCGCGTGCGCCGGCACCGGCCACCCCGGGCCGCCCGGCTCGCCCCGCTCCCCGCCGAAGACCATGAACGTCGTCCCGCGCGGGCACAGCAGCCACTTGAACGCCCCGCACACCACGTAGTCGAAGTCGGCGGCCCGCAGCGGCAGCCAGCCCGCCGCCTGGGTGGCGTCGACGTAGGTCAGCGCGCCGTGTGCGCGGGCGGCGTCCCGGACGGCGGCCAGATCGGTGATCCGCCCGTCCAGCGCGTGCACCGCGCTCACCGCGACCAGCGCCGTACCGGGCCGCACCGCGTCGGCGAGCGCCTCCCGCGGCACCGCCCGCACCGTGCAGTCGGCGCGCGCCGCCAGCGGATTCACCAGGGAGCTGAAGTCGCCCTCGGCGACCAGTACTTCGCTGCCGGCCGGCAGCGAGCCGGCGACGAACGCCGACTGCACCGCGACCGAACTGCCCAGCGCCACCCGCTCCTCGGGCACCCCCGTCAGCCGCGCGAACGCCGCGCGCGCCCGGGCCGCCGCCCCGAAGTAGTCAGGCCCCATCGTGCCGTACGAGGCCGACTCCGCCAGGGCGGCGGTCACCGCGGCGGCGCTCCGGGCGGGCAGCAGCCCGCTGGACGCCGAGTTCAGATAGACCGTCTCGGGCGCGAACTCGTCCCCGCCCAGTGCCGTGTGTCGCTGCATGGCCCCACTCTGGCCGGTCACCGACCCGGCGTCCACGGGAAAACGGAGCCGCAGGACGCCTAGGGCGCGCGCCTGCTCAGACCGCGCAGCTCCCGTCGCCGCAGGTGTCCGCGTCGTCGGCGGCCAGGACCTGCACGCCGGAGTCGGCGTGCGCCCGCTCCAGGGCCTGGCGGAAGACGTCGGCGGGCTGGGCGCCGGAGATGCCGTAGCGGCGGTCGATGACGAAGAAGGGGACACCGGTGGCGCCCAGCTCGGCGGCGGTGCGCTCGTCGGCGCGGACCTCCTCGGCGTAGGCGTCGGGGTCGGCGAGGACCCGCGCGGCCTCCTCCTCGGGCACCCCGGCCGCGGCCGCGATGCCGGTGAGCACCGCGGCGTCGCCGAGCGGGCGGGCCTCGGCGAAGTTGGCGCGGTACAGGGCGGTGAGCAGCGCGTCCTGGACGCCGTGCGCCTTGGCCAGGTGGAGCAGCCGGTGCAGGTCGAAGGTGTTGCCGTGGACGCGGTCGGAGCGGTAGTCCAGCCCCTCGCCGGCGGCCGCCTCGGCGACCCGGGCCTCCATCGCCTCGGCCTGCTCCCGGCTGACGCCGTACTTCGCCGCGAGCATCTCCAGGACCGGGACGTCGGTGGCCGGCGGCGCGGCCGGGTCCAGCTCGAAGGACCGGTGGACGACCTCGACGTCCGCCCGCCCGGCGAAGGCCGCCAGGCCGGCCTCGAAGCGGGCCTTGCCGACGTAGCACCAGGGGCAGGCGATGTCCGACCAGATTTCGACGTGCATGGGGGTGACTTTCCTCGGGGGGACCGGCCGGGGCCGGCCGGGGGTACGGAGGGGTGCAACGGCGCGGCGGAACGGGTTATTCCGGGGGCCGGTCGCCGCGGCCACGCGCGGGCGGCGGGTCGGCGGGCGGCCGGGCGCCAGGCGGTACCTTCCCACCATGGGTATGCCATCGTCGCAGGACAACGCCGGGTTCTGGGAGACGACCGGGGCCGCGAAGACGTTCACCCACCCGATCGACCCGGAGCTGCTGGCGGAGTTCGTACCGCGGACCGCGCGGGTGCTGGACTACGGCTGCGGGTACGGGCGGCTCACCGCGGAGCTGGTGGCGGCGGGGTATTGCTCGGTGCGCGGGGTGGACCGGTCCGCGGCGCTGATCGCGCGGGGGCGGCGGGAGCACCCGGAGCTGGCGCTGATGCGCTGGGCCGGGCTGCCGCTGCCGTTCGTGGACCGGATCTTCGACGCGGCCCTGCTGTTCGCGGTGCTGACCTGCGTGCCGGACGACGCGGGCCAGCGGGCGATCGTCGGGGAGCTGGCGCGGCTGGTGCGGCCGGGCGGGGTGCTGTACGTGAGCGATGTGCCGCTGCAGGACGACCCGTTCAACCGCGAGCGGTACGAGCGGTTCGCGGCGCGGTACGGGACGTACGGGGTGTTCGAGGCGGAGGACGGCGGGGTGTTCCGGCACCATGCGCCGGAGTGGCTGCGGGGGCTGCTGGGGGCGGCGGGCTTCACGGTGCTGCGGGAGCGGCGCACGGTGGTGCCGACCCTGAACGGCCACACCGCCGAGCGGCTGCAGCTCATGGCGCGGCGGGAGCCGGCGGCTGCTCCGGACCGGCCAGCGGCAGGGTGAGCGCGAGGTGGGTGGCGTCGGGGGCGGGGCGGCGGTCGGCGTCGGGGCGCCAGCCGAGGCGGTGGTAGAAGGCGCGCGCCCGGCGGTTGTGCCAGCGCACGTCGAGGACGGCCCGGGAGAAGCCGGCGGCGCGCCAGGCGTGCAGGCAGGCGGCGTGCAGCGCGCGGCCCACGCCGGCGCCCCAGTGGGCCGGGTCGACGTGGAGCTGGCGGAGTTCGACGGTGCTCGCGGGGCCGGTGTGCGGGGAGTGCTGGGGCTCGCCCCAGGAGGCGGCGCCGAGGACGGTGCCGTGCCGGACGGCGCAGAGGGTGGGGGCCCGGTCGCGGTGCAGCATCCGGTCCCAGGCGTCCCACCGACGGGCGTACTCGGCGGGCGCGTCGAACGGCGCGTCCGGCACCCGGGCACGGAGGTAGGCGGCCCGGGCGGCGGTGTGCAGGGCGGCGATCCGCTCCACGTCGGCGGGGGTGGCGGGGCGGACCTCCGGGGCGGGGCTCACCGGCCGGTCCCCTCCCCCGCCGGGGACCCGGCCGGCGTCCACCGCGTCCGCCGTGGCCTCCGCCCCAACGCGCTCCCGGCGCTTCCCGGTTCGGGGGTCCACGCTCCAGACTGGTACTGCTTCCGCTGCCGTCATGTGCGTCCTCCCGGGCGAAGCCGTTGCCGCGCGGACCCTTGCCCCCACACAGGACGACGTTCTCTATGCTGAACGCTGTCCCAGATGATGAATCCCTGGGACTCTATGGCCGTGCGAACAGAGGGGTCAAGGGCGATGGCAGCTGCCGAGACCGGTGGGGCGCAGGTCAAGTCCGCAGTGCGGACGGTGGAGTTGCTGGAGTACTTCGCGGGCCGCCCCGGCATGCACAGCCTCGGCTCCGTCCAGGAAGCCGTCGGCTATCCCAAGTCCAGCCTCTACATGCTGCTGCGCACCCTGGTCGACCTCGGCTGGGTGGAGACCGACGCCACCGGCACCCGCTACGGCATCGGCGTCCGCGCCCTCTTGGTCGGCACGTCGTACATCGACGGCGACGAGGTGGTGGCCGCCGCCCGGCCGACCCTGGACCGGCTCTCCGACGACACCACCGAGACCATCCACCTCGCCCGGCTCGACGGCACCGACGTCGTCCACCTCGCCACCCGTCAGTCGCCGCACTACCTCCGCCCGTTCACCCGGGTCGGCCGGCGGCTGCCCGCGCACTCCACCTCGCTGGGCAAGGCGCTGCTCGCCACCTGCACCGACGACCAGGTGCGGGCCCTGCTGCCGGCCACCCTGCCGGCGCTGACCGAGCACACCCTCACCGACCGGGAGCGGCTGATCGAGGAGCTGCACACGGTCCGCACGCAGGGCTTCGCGGTCGACCGCGAGGAGAACACCCTCGGCCTGCGCTGCTTCGGCGTGGCGGTCCCCTACCGCACCCCGGCCCGGGACGCGATCAGCTGCTCGGTGCCGGTGGCCCGGCTGACCCCGGCCCACGAGCAGACGATCAAGGACGCGCTGTTCGACGCCCGGGACCGGCTGACGCTGGCCACCCGGCGGCTCTGAGCCCCGCGGAACCCGGTCGGCCCAGCCGGCCGGGCCCGCTCACCCGTTCTCCGTAGGCCAGCAGGACCGCCCGGCCGGCTGCGGCTTATCTCGTGGGTGGAGGCGCGGAACTCCACCGACTTCCCAGTGGCGCACGTGTGCCACGGCCGCGCTTCGCGGAGGTTGTGCCCATGCGTTCCACCCGACTGCTCACCGGTGCCGCGCTGTCCGCCGCCACACTGGGCCTGGCCGCCACCGCGGCGTACGCCGGCGACTTCGGCACCATCGAGGTCTCGCCGGGCACGGCCACCGCCGGCGCCACGGTCTCCCTCTCCACCACCGGGTGCGGGGCCAGCCGCTCGGCGAGCGTGGACGCCGCCGCGCTGGGCGGGGGCACGGTCGCCTTCGCCCCGGGCCCGGCCAAGGGCTCCCTGGTGGGGAAGGTGACGGTCAAGCCCGGTACCAAGCCCGGGAATTACGGGATCGGCGGCAAGTGCGCCGACGGCAAGGCGCTCACCGGCACGGTCCGGGTCGCCACCCAGGAGTCGTCCACCGGCCCGAGCGCGAGCCCGGGTTCGGGCATGGGTCCGGGGATGAGCGCGAGCCCCGGGACGGGCCACGGCAGCGCGGCGCCGAGCATGCCGGCCAAGGAGCACTCCGCTCCGCCCGCGCCCGGCGGCGCCGGCCCCACCACGCCGCCCAAGGGCAAGATGAAGACCGGTGAGGGCTCCACCAGCGAGGACGGCATCAACACCACCGAGATCGCGGCCGGCGCCGGGGTGGCGCTGGCGGCCGCGGCCTGCGGGGTCTGGCTGGTGCGCCGGCGCCGCCCCGGCGGCCGGTACTGACCCCGGCCGCGCTCCCGGCCTGCCATGCCGCCCGACGCCCCCGCGGGCCCCGCTCCCCCGCCACCGCCTCCGGAGGGCGGGCGGCGTGGCCGGCGGCGCGGCCGGGCCCGGCCGGCCGGTGCGGCGGCGGCCGCGGTCACCGTCCTGGCGTGCGGCGCCGGCGCCTGGCTGATCGCCGGCGGCACCCGGGAGACCGCGCCGCCGCCCCAGCCGCCCGCCGCACAGGGGTTCACCGGCGGACCGCCGGGCGGGGCCCCGGCCACCGAACGGGCCGCGCCGCCGCTGCCGCCCGCCGAACCGCTGCGGGTGGCGGTGCCGTCCCTGCGCATCGACGCCCCGCTGATCCGGCTGGGGCTGGCCGCGGACGGCAGCCTGGCCCCGCCGTCGGCCGGGGACCGCGATCTGGCGGGCTGGTACGCCGAGGGCACCCCGCCGGGCGCCACCGGCACCGCCCTGATCGCCGGCCATGTGGACACCCGCACCGGTCCCGCGGTCTTCTACCGCCTGGGCGCCCTGAAGAAGGGGCACACCGTGCGGATCCTGCGCGCGGACGGCCGGACCGCGGTGTTCACCGTCGACGCGGTGGAGGTCTACGACGGCCGGCACTTCCCCGACGAGAAGGTCTACGGCGAGGCCCGCCGGCCCGAACTCCGGCTGATCACCTGCGGTGGCGGCTTCAGCCGGGCCCGGCAGGAGTATCTGGGCAATGTCGTGGTCTTCGCCCACCTGACGGGAAGTCAGGCCAAGGGCACGGAGGCGGCGCCGCTGCCCTGGGCCCGGCCACCCGCCGACCGGTTCAGCGCCCACGGCGCACCCCGCGCCGCACCAGCCGGTCCGGCCACCGCGCCGACCGCCTTGACCGGCCGGGACCCGGCTTCCTAGCGTGTCCCTCCGTTCGCGGCACGTCCTCCCTGTGAACCCGGGTCCGGTGGCCCCGGCCGGCGACGTCCGCGGGCACGGCCCCGCCGCCCAGCCGGAGGACTACCGCCCATGACCGCACCCCGCACCGTCCTGCTCACCGGCGCCGCCGGCGGGATCGGCACCCTGATGCGCGAGCTGCTGCCGCCGTACGGCTACCGGCTGCGGCTGTTCGACCGGCGCCCGATCGAGGGCGAACCGGACGCGGTCACCGCGGAGTTGGCCGACACCGAGGCGCTGCGCGCGGCGGTCCGCGGGGTCGACGCGATCGTCCACCTCGCCGGCATCTCCGTGGAGTCGTCCTTCGAGAAGATCCTGCGGGCCAACATCGAGGGCACCTACCTGCTCTACGAGGCGGCCCGGGCGGCGGGTGTCCGGCGGGTGGTCCTCGCCTCCTCCAACCACGCAGTCGGCTTCACCCCGCGGCCACCGGACGGCTCGGCCGCCATCCCCGTCGACACCCCGCGCCGCCCGGACACCTTCTACGGCCTCTCCAAGGGCTTCGGCGAGGACCTCGCCGCCCTCTACTGGGACCGGCACGGCATCGAGACCGTCTCGCTGCGGATCGGTTCCTGCTTCCCGGAGCCGACGACGGTCCGGATGCTCTCCCTCTGGCTGAGCCCGGCGGACTGCGCACGGCTGCTGCACGCCGCGCTCACCGCCGAACACGTCGGCCACACCGTCGCCTACGGCTCCTCCGCCAACACCCGCCTGTGGTGGGACCTGTCCACCGCCCGCGCCCTGGGCTACGACCCGCAGGACGACTCCGAGCCGTACGCCGCCCAACTCCTCGCCGCCCAGGGCGAACTCGACCCGGACGACCCCGACCACGCCCACCTCGGCGGGACGTTCTGCACCAACCCGCCCATGTGGCCGCATTAGTGACGTTTCCCGGGCGATCCGGCACCGTACGGAACCTCGTCCCCGTCCCCCGGCGTCCTTGAGGGCACAACGCCCGCCCGGTATCGGCACACCGCGTCCGGACGGGCCGCACCACACACGCGAGAACGAGGTACACACCATGGGCATCGTCAGCTGGCTTCTCCTGGGCCTGATCGCAGGCGTGATCGCCAAGGTCCTGCTGCCGGGACGGGACCCGGGCGGCCTCGCCGGCACCACCCTGACCGGGATCGCCGGCTCCTTCCTCGGCGGCTGGCTCTCCACCCGCTTCCTGCACCGCCCGATCCCCAAGGACTTCTTCGACCCGGCCATGTGGGTCTCCGCGGTGGCCGGTTCCCTGATCCTGCTGATCGCCTACCGGCTGCTCTTCGGCAACTCCCGGGCCCGGCGCTGACCGGCGCGGACGCCCGCCCCGGCCGCCTCAGGGGCGGGCCGGCGCGGGGAACCGCGTACCTCCCCTGACCGTTAGGGCTGGCATGACCGCAATGACTCCTGGCTCGAACCTCCCGCTCGCCACCGCGCGGGTGGCGGTGACCGTCACCGCCCCCGTCCGGCTGGACGTGTCGGGCCTGCTGCTGACCGCCGGCGGCAAGGTGCGCTCCGACGACGACTTCGTCTTCTACAACCAGCCGGCGGGGCCGGGGGTGAGCCACCGCACGGCGTCCGACGGCGACACCATCACGGTGGACACCGCCGCGGTGCCCGCGGACATCGACAAGGTCGTGGTCACCGCGAGCCTGGACGCGCCCGGCGCCACCTTCGCCGGCACCGAGCCGACCGGCACGGTCCGGGACGCCGACGGCGGTGCCGTGCTGGCCACCTTCACCCCGCCGCGGCTGGGCCCGGAGACCGCGCTGGTGGTCATGGAGATCTACCGCCGCGGCGGCGGCTGGAAGGTCCGCGCGGTCGGCCAGGGGTACGCCGACGGCCTCGCCGGCATCGCCACCGACTTCGGGGTGAGCGTGGCGGAACCGGCCGCCCCGGCGGCGCCCGCCCCGCAGCCACCCGCCGTGCCCCCGGCCCCGGCGGCGCCCGTCCCGCCGGCCCAGTGGGCACCGCCCACCGGCGCCCCCGCCCCGGTCGCCCCGCCCCCGCCGGCCGCCCCGGCCCCGCCGTCCCCCGCGCCCGCCACCGGCAAGATCAACCTCGACAAGGGCCGGGTCAGCCTGCAGAAGAACCAGACCGTCTCCCTGGTCAAGGGCGGCCGCCCGCTGCTCGCCTCGGTCCGGATGGGCCTGGGCTGGGAGCCCGCGCGGCGCGGCCGGAGCATCGACCTGGACGCCTCGGTGATCGCCTACGGCCCGGACCGCGACACGATCGACAGCTGCTACTTCGGCAAGCTCAGGATCCTGGACGCCGCGATCCAGCACTCCGGCGACAACCTCACCGGCGACGGCGCCGGCGACGACGAGGTGATCACCGTCCACCTCGGCGGAATCCCCCCGCAGGTCACCGGCCTGGTCTTCGTCGTCAACTCCTTCTCCGGCCAGAAGTTCTCCGAGGTCGCCAACGCGTACTGCCGGCTGACGGACGCACAGACCGGCGAGGAGCTGGTCCGCTTCGACCTGGCCGGCGCCGAGCCACGGACCGGCGTGCTGATGGCCAAGCTCGTCCGCCAGTACTCCGGCGAGTGGGAGATGACCGCGCTGGGCAGCTTCGTCGACGCCCGCACGGTGCGCGGCATGGTCAAGCCCGCGGCCGCCGCGCTGTAGGCCGCTACGGAGCGGGTGCGGGGCCGGCCCCCGCACCCACCGCGGCCGGGCCGCCCCGGCCGGCCAGCCCCGCCACCCGCGCCAGCCGCTCGTAGGACTCCCGCAGCGCCGCCCGGTCGTAGGTGCTGGTGGTCACCAGCACCTCGTCCGCCGCGGTGCGCTCGATCAGCGTCCCGAGCGCCTCGGCGACCTGCTCCTCCGTACCGTGGACGTGCCCCCGCAGCGCGTCCTCGTAGAAGCCCCGCTCCCGCTCGGTCGTCATCGCGTCCCCTTCGGCCTCCGGCCGCAGCGGCGGGAACACCCCGTGCGTCCGCGAGTACGCCAGCGCCCGCGCCTCCGGGACCAGCAGCCGCCGGGCCGCGTCCGCCGTCCCGGCCACCGCGACCGTCCCGGAGATCACCACGTACGGCCGCGGCCAGAGCCCGGACGGACGGAACCCGGCGCGGTACTCGTCGAGGGCCGCGAGCAGTTTCTCCGGGTCCCGGAAGTCGCCGACGACCAGCGCCAGCCCGGCGCGCGCCGCGATCCGCGCGCCGGCGCCGGTGGCCAGCACGAACGCCGGCACCGCCAGCCCCTCGGCCGGCCGGGCGTGCACCTGCGGATGGGCCGTCTGGGTCCCCGTGAAGTAGCCGAGCAGCTCGGCCAGCTGCTCCTCGAAGTCCTCCGCCGCGTCCTTCTCCGTGCCCAGGGCCCGCCGGATGCCGCCGGTGAAGCCGACCGAGCGGCCCAGCCCCATGTCGATCCGGCCGGGAAAGAGCGATGCCAGGACCCCGAACTGCTCGGCCACGACGAGCGGGCGGTGGTTGGGCAGCATCACCCCGCCGGTGCCGACCCGGATCGTGGCGGTGGCGGAGGCGACGGCGGCGGCCAGCACAGTGGGCGCGGAGCCGGCGACGCCGGGCACACTGTGGTGCTCGGCGACCCAGAACCGGTGGTACCCCAGGCGCTCGGCATGCCGTGCCAGCTCCACGGTGTCCCGCAACGCCGCAGCGGGCGGGTGTCCCTCCCTGGTGCGGGAGCGGTCCAGGATTGAGAATTGTGTCGTCCGTACAGTCGCGCTCACCTTCCCTTCAACATCCGTCCGCGCCCAGGATTCCGTCCCCGCGCCCCCTCGGCCCCCTCCCCCACGCCTGACGACGAGGAGCGTCCGATGACCCAGCAGCCGCCCCCGGCCGGCGGATCCGACCGGCCCGGGCCCCCGGACCACCCGGACGGCGCACCCCGCCCGGACCTCCCCGAGCGGGTCGCCGCCACCTACGGCGCGGAGGACCTCAGCACGGTCCCCGCGTTCACCGGCGGCTTCATCAACTTCGGGTACTGGGCCTGGCTCCCCGAGCCGGCGGACCGCCCGCTGACCGAGGACGACCGGCTCCGCAGCGAGCAGGACCTCTACCGACTCGTGCTGGACACCTACGACCGGCCGCGCGGCCGCACCGCCCTGGAGGTCGGCTGCGGGCGCGGGCTGGGCTGTGCGCTGGCCCTGCGGGAGTTCGACTTCGGCTCGATGATCGGCCTGGACGCGCACCCGGACCAGATCGCCCGCGCCCTGGAGGCCAACGCCGACCTGCTCCGCGAGGACGCCGGCCCCCGCCGGCTGGAGTTCGTGCTCGGCCCGGCCCAGGGGATGCCGCTGCCGGACGCCTGCGCCGACTTCGTCTTCTCCGTCGAGGCCGCCCAGCACTTCCGCGACCTGGCCGGCTTCGCGCGGGAGGCGGTGCGGGTGCTGCGCCCGGGCGGAGGGTTCGCGCTGGCCACGTTCTTCGCCCGGGTCCCGGACGCGGTCCGGGTGCTGCCCCAGCTGCTGCCGCCGTACGCCGACGGGCTGGACGTCCCGCACCTGGTGGACGACGTGGCCGAGACGTTCGCCGCGGCCGGGCTGCGGGACGTCGCGGTGACACCGATCGGCGACGGCGTCTGGGAGCCCTACGACCGCTACATGGAGCAGCGGCCGGAGCTGCGCGACAAATGGCCCCGGCAGTACCTGACGGCCTATCAAACGGGGCTGCTGGACTACTACTTGCTCACGGCGGCGGCCCCGGCCGACTGAGCCGGGGCACGCGCCGACAGGCCCTGCCCGCTATTCGCCGCGCCGTGAGCGCGCCTTGAAGGCGGCCTTGCGGGCCTCCTTGGCGGCCTTCTTGTCCGGGTGCAGCCGGCCCATGGCCTCCAGCACCTCCGCGGTGGCCGGGTGGTCCACCCGCCAGACCGCGTCGAAGAACCCGCTGTGCTGCTCGGTCAGCGCCCCCACCAGCTCGCTGAGTTCGGCCGCCGCCTCGTCGCCGGTGTCGCCCAGCTGGGCCGCGATGGTGTCCACCGTCAGCCAGAAGACCATGTCCTGGGACGGCTCGGGGATGTCGGGCAGCGCGCGCTCGGCGAGCCAGACCCGGGCCAGTCCGCCCAGGTGACGGTCGTCGAGGACCTCGCGCAGCGCCGGCTCGGCCGCCGGACCGATCAGCGAGAGGGCCTGCTGGGCGGCGAGCCGGCGCAGCGGGCCGCGGTCGTCGTCGCCGCGGGCGGCCGCGAGCAGGCCCCGGGCGGCGTCCAGCGGGGTGCGGGCGGCCAGCCACTGCTCGGCCTCCGCCTGCGCCAGCGCCTCGGGGTAGTCGGGCAGCGCCTCCAGCAGGACCTCGGCGTCCTTGCCGACGAGGTCGCCGACGGCCGGGGCCTCCACACCGGCGTCCAGCATCCGTGCGCGGACCGCCCAGACGCCGAGCGGGGTGAGCCGGACCATGCCGTACCGGGCGACGTCCTCGTCGGCCAGCGGCTCGGCGGCCCGGACCGTCTCGCCCTCCTCGTCCAGCTCCTCGATGAGCGCCTCGTCGACGGGCCGGTAGACGACCAGCCCGATCGGCTCCAGCACCCGGAACTGGTCGTCGAGCCGCATCATCGCCTCGGAGACCTCTTCGAGGATCTCGTCGGTGGGCTCGTCCATGTCGTCCGGGACGATCATGGAGGCGGCCAGCGCGGGCAGCGGGACGTCCTGGTCGGGCAGTTCGTTCAGCGCGCTGAGGAGGTAGAGGTTGCCGAGGATGCCGTCCAGCAGCTCGGCCTCCTCCTCGGGGTTCCAGTCGAGGGCGTCCAGGTCCAGTTCGCCGCCGTCGGCGAGCTGCTCGGCGATGTCGGAGAGGTCCGGGGCGACCGCGTCGGCGAGCACGGTCTCCATGCCGCCGAGCCAGATGTCCAGCACGTCCTGGGGGCTGCCGGCGGTGAGCAGACCCAGCTCCTCGCCGGGGGTGGCGGTGCCGACCGCGGCGTCGTCGGGGAGGTTCGCGGCGTCCTCGGCGTCGTCCTCCTCGTGCTCGGTGATCTCGACCAGCCCGGTGTCCACCGCCAGCTGCCATGCCTCGGCGGTGTAGGAGGGGCCGTCCTCGTCGCCGGCCAGGCCCAGATGCTCGGTGGCGGCGGCCAGCGGCTTGGCCAGCAGCTCGCCGCCGACGCCGACCGGGACGCCGGACTCCGCCCAGCGGGCGAGCCGGGCGGCGCGGGCCAGCAGCGGGGCACTCAGCGCGGCCCGGGCCAGCTCCGCTTCGGGGTGCAGCCGCACCGGCGGCATCGTGGGGCGGTCTGCGGACATCTGGCTCAGCTCCTCGGACGGACGTCGGCTTGTGCGCCGCCCAAGCGTAGACGGAATTCTCCCCATGTCGGGCGGTTCACCCTCCCGTACGCTCCCGTCCACCCGGGGAACCTTGACAACTCCCTTGCGCACACAAGAGATTGACGCGCGTAGCGCGAGCGCCGGTCCCGCTCCGCCGCCTCTCCACCCCCCTACCCCCCTTTCTCCGGAGGCTTGGATGCCATCCCGTCGTACGCTCCGCAGGCCGGTCGCCCTCACCGCGGTGGCCGCCTGTGCCGCCCTCGCCGGCGGACTGCTCAGCATGCAGTCCGCCTCCGCGGCCGGCACCCGGATCCACGACATACAGGGCAGAACCCGGATATCCCCGCTGGCCGGCAAGCAGGTCGACGGCGTGCCCGGCACCGTGACCGCGATCCGGGCGTTCGGCTCGTCGCGCGGCTTCTGGGTGCAGGACCCGCACCCGGACGGCGACCCGGCCACCAGCGAGGCGGTCTTCGTCTTCACCGGCAAAAAGACGCCGGAGGTCGCGGTCGGCGACGCGATCACCTTCACCGGCACGGTCAGTGAGTACTACCCGGGCGGCAAGGCCGCCGGCGGCCAGTCCGTCACCGAGATCACGGACGCCACCTGGCAGGTCACCGCGGCCCACCAGCCGCTGCCGGCCCCGGTCAAGCTCAACACCTCCTCAATTCCCGCGACTTACGCACCCGACGCGGGCGGAAAGAGCATCGAGTCGCTGCCCCTGCGGCCGGCCACGTACGCCCTGGACCGGCTGGAGTCGCTGGAGGGCATGCGGGTCGCGCTCTCGAACGCCCCGGTCGTCGGCCCCACCAACACCCACCACGAGCTGTGGGTGACCGCCACCCCCGGCCACCACCGCACCGCCCGCGGCGGCACGCTCTACGGCTCCTACGCCGACCCCAACGGCGGCCGGATCAAGGTCCAGTCCCTGATCCCCTTCTCCCAACGGCCGTTCCCGGTCGCCAATGTCGGCGACCGGCTGACCGGCACCACCGCCGGCCCGCTGGACTACGACAACTTCGGCGGCTACACCGTCCAGGCCACCGAACTGGGCCGGCTCGCCGCCCACACCCCGGCGCCGGAGGTCACCCGCAAGCAGACCGCCGACGAGCTGGCGGTGGCCACCTACAACGTCGAGAACCTCGCGCCGGACAACCCGCAGGAGAAGTTCGACCGGCTGGCGAAGGGGCTGGTGCACAACCTCGCCGCGCCCGACGTGATCGCCCTGGAGGAGGTCCAGGACGACAGCGGCGCCAAGGACGACGGCACGGTGACCGCCGGGGTCACCCTCAAGAAGCTCACCGACGCCGTCAGGGCGGCCGGCGGCCCGTCGTACCGGTGGCGGTCGATCGACCCGCGGAACGACCAGGACGGCGGCCGGCCCGGCGGCAACATCCGGGTGGTGTTCCTCTTCAACCCGCAGCGGGTGGCGTTCACCGACGTCAAGGGCGGCGACGCGACCACGCCGGTGAAGGTCGTCGACGACCACGGCCGGGCCGGGCTGTCGGCGTCGCCGGGCCGGATCGCACCGGGCGACGCGGCGTGGAAGTCCAGCCGCAAGCCGCTGGTCGGCGAGTTCACGCTGAAGAGCAGGCCCGGCCGCCGGGTCTTCGTGATCGCCAACCACTTCAACTCCAAGGGCGGCGACCAGGGTCTGGACAGCCGGTTCCAGCCGCCGGCCCGGACCTCGGAGACCCAGCGCACCGCCCAGGCCGGGCTCGTCAACGGCTTCGTGAAGCAGCTGCTGGCCAAGGACCCCAAGGCCGATGTGGTGGTGGCCGGGGACCTCAACGACTACCAGTTCTCGCCCGCGCTGAAGACCCTCACCGCCGGCGGGGTGCTCACCGACCAGGTCACCGAGCTGCCGCCGGCCGAGCGCTACAGCTACGTGTACCAGGGCAACTCCCAGGTGCTGGACCACCTGCTCACCAGCAGGGCGCTGACCCGGACCGACTACGACATCGTGCACATCAACGCCGAGTACGCGGACCAGACCAGCGACCACGACCCGCAGGTGCTGCGGATCAGGCCCTGACACCCCGCGGTCCCGCCCCGCACTCCTGCCCCGCGCCTCACCCGGGGTGATCGTCCCGTCACTCCACCGGCCCACCCCCGGGGGCCAACCGCGCCCGGGGGTGCGGTACTGGGCTGTGTAAGCACCATTTCGGCGAGACAAAAGGAGTCATGATGCCGAAGTCGCAGAACCGTAAGTCGGGCAAGCAGGACCGGGCCGCCGAGCGGCGCTCCGAACAGCACCGGTCGCAGTCGCCGGAGTCCGCCGCCGAGCGTACCCAGGACCTGAAGCCGCGGTCGCGCAAGGCTGACTGACGCGGGTAGGGCAGTACGCCTGAGCGGCCGCCGCACCGGCTGGTGCGGCGGCCGCTCCGTCGCTTCCGGGCGCCGGCGGGCGCGTCACCGGGCGGCGGGCACCGACCGGTCCTCGGGCCCGCCCCCGCCGGCCACCGCCGCCCCGGTATCCGGCCCGGCGGGGATCAGGTCCCGCACCAGCAGGGTGGCCCCCGCGACCGCGCCCGGCATCAGCAGCACCGCCGCGAACGGAATCAGGAACAGCAGCACCAGCGGCGTCCCGAAGCCGACCGCCAGCCCGAGCCGGCCGCGCAGCAGCCGCAGCCGCTCGCGGACCGGCACCTGGCGGCGCTGCATCGCCACCGTGGTCAGCTCCACCGCGAGGAAGAAGCCGGAGACGCAGAAGCCGACGGCCGGGACGGCGGTCTGCCCGACGACCGGCAGAAAGCCCAGGAGGAAGAGCAGCACCCCGAACCCGGCGGCGCGCAGCAGGACATGGACCATCTCCCGCAGCGCAATGCCGATCTCCCGCCACAGCGGGCGGTCCGGGCCGGGCGGGCAGCCGCCCTCGCTCTCCTCGACCCGCTCCGAGAGCGACTCGTAGAAGGGGTCGCCGATCAGCAGGGTGACGGCGGTGAACGTCAGCACCGACAGCGTCAGCCCGCCGGCCAGCAGCAGCGCCACGAACAGCCCGCGCAGCAGCCCCTGCCACGGGGAGCCCCAGCCGTCCGCGAACGGCGTCGCCCACGCGGCGACGTCGCCTGCCCACAGAGCCAGCACCGTGAGCAGCCCCGCGTAGAGCACCAGCGCGATCAGCGCCGGGATCAGCCCGAACCCCCACCACCGGCCGTGCCGGGCGGCCCACCGCACACCCCGGCCCAGATACCGCATCCCCGCGACAAGATCACGCATGGGGCCACCCTATCGGCGCGGCACGGCGGCCGGTCCGGGCCCGGAAGCGGGCACGCCCCGGGGCCGGCGGAGGGACCGCCGGCCCCGGGGCGGGCACCGACTGCGGGCGGCGCCCGGTCAGTTGTGGCTGTGCAGGATCTCGTTCAGACCGCCCCAGACCGCCTTGTTCGGGCGGGCCTCGACGGTGCCGGTGGTGGAGTTCCGGCGGAAGAGGATGTTGTCGGCGCCGGAGAGCTCCAGTGCCTTGACGATCTGGCCGTCGGGCAGGGTGACCCGGGTGCCGGCGGTCACGTACAGGCCGGCCTCGACGACGCACTCGTCGCCCAGCGCGATGCCGATGCCGGACTCGGCGCCGAGCAGGCAGCGCTCGCCGATCGAGATGATCTGCTTGCCGCCGCCGGAGAGGGTGCCCATCGTGGAGGCGCCGCCGCCGATGTCGGAGCCGTCGCCGATCACCACACCGGCGCTGATCCGGCCCTCGATCATGGAGGTGCCCAGGGTGCCGGCGTTGAAGTTGACGAAGCCCTCGTGCATGACGGTGGTGCCGGCCGCGAGGTGGGCGCCGAGCCGCACCCGGTCGGCGTCGGCGATCCGGACGCCGGCGGGCGCCACGTAGTCGGTCATCCGCGGGAACTTGTCCACGCTGGTGACCTGGAGGTGCAGGCCCTCGGCGCGGGCGTTCAGCCGGGCCGTCTCCAGCCGGTCGACCGGCACCGGGCCGAGCGAGGTCCAGGCGACGTTGGCCAGCAGGCCGAAGATGCCCTCCAGGCTCTGGCCGTGCGGCTTGACCAGGCGGTGGCTGAGCAGGTGCAGACGCAGGTAGGCGTCGTGCGCGTCCAGCGGCTTGTCGTCCAGGGAGGCGATGACCGTGCGGACGGCCACGACCTCCACGCCGCGGACCGGGTCGGGGCCGACCGCCTTGCGGACGGCGTCGCCCAGCAGCTCGGCGGCGCGGTCGTCCGCCAGCTGCTCGGTGCCGGCCGGGCCGGGCGCGTCGACCAGCTCGGGCGCGGGGAACCAGGTGTCGAGAACGGTGCCGTCGGAGGCGACGGTGGCGAGCCCGGCGGCGACGGCGCCGGTCGTACGGGGGGTTGCAGCATCGGTCATGCTGGAAACCTAACCGGAGCCCGCCCGCGGAGGCGAACCGGTCTCAGCGATCGGTCCCGCCCCGTACGGTCGCACGATCCCGGTGGCCCGCCTGCACCGCCTGTCTCGTACGGTCGCACCAGCCGCCCGGCCGCCGCCACCGGTCAGCGGGACGGACCCAGCACCCCCGCCAACCCCTCGCGCACCACGGCCGGTTGGAAGGGCTGGCCGGTGCGCAGGTGCTGGAGCAGCAGTCCGTCGGTGACGGCCACCACCGCCCGGGCGGTGGCCGGGTCGCCGATCCGCCGGCCGAGCGGCGCCACCTCGTCGGCCGGCGGCCCGGCACGACGGAACGGCCGTGCCCGCCGGAGAACCGGTGGGCACGGCCGTTCCGGACCGTGCGACGTGTGCGGCGTGCCGCCGAGAGAGCACTCAGGAGCGCTCGCTCAGACGTTGAACCCCAGCGCCCGCAGCTGCTCGCGGCCGTCGTCGGTGATCTTGTCCGGGCCCCACGGCGGCATCCAGACCCAGTTGATCTTCAGCTCGTTGACGATGCCGTCGGTGGCGGACCTCGCCTGGTCCTCGATGACGTCGGTCAGCGGGCAGGCCGCCGAGGTCAGCGTCATGTCGATGGTGGCGATGTTGGCGTCGTCGATGTGGATGCCGTAGATCAGGCCGAGGTTGACGACGTCGATGCCCAGCTCGGGGTCGACGACGTCGTACAGCGCCTCGCGGACCTCTTCCTCCGAGGCCGGCTTGGTGGTGGTCGGGGTGTCGGTCATGCGGTCTTCGCCTCCTGGGAAAGGGCCTTGGCCGTGGCGTCCTTCCAGGCCATCCAGCTGAGCAGGGCGCACTTCACGCGCGCCGGGTACTTCGAGACGCCGGCGAACGCCACCGCGTCCTCCAGCACCTCCTCCATGGCGTCGTCCGGCTCCACCTGGCCCTTGGACTGCATCAGCTCCAGGAACGTCTCCTGGATCCGCTGCGCCTCGCCGAGTTCCTTGCCGACCAGGAGGTCGTTGAGGACCGACGCGCTGGCCTGGCTGATGGAGCAGCCCTGGCCCTCGTAGGACACGTCCTCGATCGTCGTGCCGTCGTACTTCACGCGCAGCGTGATCTCGTCACCGCACGTGGGGTTGACGTGATGCACCTCGGCGTCGCCGTCCCGAAGACCGCGCCCATGGGGGTGCTTGTAGTGGTCCAGGATGACGTCCTGGTACATGGAATCCAGCTTCACGACTCAGTCAGTCCTCGTCCTCATCCGCTGTGCTCATGCGGTCTTCATCAACCGAAGGCGGTGCTCGTTAACCGAAGAAGTTGCGCACGTACTCCAGGCCCTCGACCAGGGCGTCCACCTCGGCCGGAGTGGAGTACAGATAGAACGACGCTCGCGTGGTCGCGGGAATTCCGTAGCGCAGGCAGACCGGGCGCGCGCAGTGGTGCCCGACCCGGACCGCGATGCCCTGCTCGTCGAGGACCTGGCCCACGTCGTGCGGGTGGATGTCGCCGAGCGTGAAGGAGATCGTCGCCCCGCGGTCCTCGGCCGTGCTCGGGCCGATGATCCTCAGGTCGGGGACCTCCAGCAGCCGCTTGACGGCGTACTCGGTGATCGCGTGCTCATGCGCGGCGATCCTGTCCATGCCGATCGAGGTGAGGTAGTCCACCGCGGCGCCGAGGCCGACGGCCTGGGCGATCGGGGGCGTACCGGCCTCGAACTTGTGCGGCGCGGGGGCGTAGGTGGAGGAGTGCATCGAGACGGTCTCGATCATCTCGCCGCCGCCGAGGAACGGCGGGAGGTCCTCCAGCAGCTCCTGGCGGCCCCACAGCACACCGATACCGGTCGGGCCGCACATCTTGTGGCCGGTGAAGGCCACGAAGTCGGCCTGCAGCGCCTGCACGTCCAGCGGCATGTGCGGCGCGGCCTGCGAGGCGTCGACCACCACCAGCGCACCGACCTCCTGGGCGCGGCGGACGATCGCCTCGACCGGGTTGACGGTACCCAGGAGGTTGGACACCAGGGTGAAGGAGACGACCTTGGTGCGCTCGGTGATGACCTCGTCGATGTCGGAGAGGTCCAGCCGGCCGTCGTCGGTCAGCCCGAACCACTTCAGCTTCGCGCCGGTGCGCTGCGAGAGCAGCTGCCACGGGACGATGTTGGAGTGGTGCTCCATCTCCGTGATGACGATCTCGGTGTCGCGGTCCACACGGTAGGGCTCGTCGGCCCAACCGAGCATGTTGGCCACGAGGTTGAGCGACTCCGAGGCGTTCTTGGTGAAGATCACCTCGTCGCGGCTGGGTGCGTTGACGAAGGCGGCGACCTTGTCGCGGGCGCCTTCGTACAGCGCCGTGGCCTCCTCGGCGAGCACATGCACGCCGCGGTGGACGTTGGCGTTGTGGCGTTCGTAGTAGGCGCTCAGGGCGTCCAGCACCTGGCGCGGCTTCTGCGAGGTCGCCGCGTTGTCCAGGTACACGATCTTCTTGCCGTCGTGGACCTGGCGGTCCAGGAGGGGGAAGTCCTTGCGGATCGCCTCTGTGTCGAGGAGGCCCGGCAGCTGTGTCACGCGGTCGTACCACCCTTCACGTAAGCCTCGTACCCCTCGGCCTCCAGCTTGTCCGCCAGCTCCGGGCCGCCGGACTCGGCGATCCGGCCGTTGGCGAAGACGTGGACGTGGTCGGGCTTGATGTAGCGCAGGATGCGCGTGTAGTGGGTGATCAGCAGGGTGCCGACCTCCCCGGTCTCGCGGACGCGGTTGACGCCCTCGGAGACGATGCGGAGCGCGTCGACGTCGAGGCCGGAGTCGGTCTCGTCGAGGATCGCGATGGCCGGCTTCAGCAGCTCCAGCTGGAGGATCTCGTGGCGCTTCTTCTCACCGCCGGAGAAGCCCTCGTTGACGTTGCGCTCGGCGAAGGCGGGGTCCATGTGAAGACGCTCCATGGCCTCCTTGACCTCCTTGACCCACGTCCGCAGCTTGGGGGCCTCACCGCGGATGGCGGTGGCGGAGGTGCGCAGGAAGTTGGAGACCGAGACGCCGGGGACCTCGACCGGGTACTGCATGGCGAGGAAGACGCCGGCCCGGGCCCGCTCGTCGACGGACATCTCCAGGACGTCCTCGCCGTCGAGGGTGACGGTGCCGCCGGTGATCGTGTACTTGGGGTGACCCGCGAGGGAGTAGGCGAGGGTCGACTTGCCGGAGCCGTTGGGGCCCATGATGGCGTGCGTCTCGCCCTGCTTCACGGTCAGGTCGACGCCCTTCAGGATCTCGCGCTGGCCGTTCTCGGCCTCGACGGAGACGTGCAGGTCGTGGATCTCAAGCGTTGCCATGGGTGACTCAGGACTCCTGGGTGACGGAGACGAGCACGTCGTCCCCTTCGATCTTTACGGGGTAAACGGGGACGGGGCGCGTCGCGGGGAGGCCGGACGGCTTGCCGGTGCGCAGGTCGAAGCTGGAGCCGTGCAGCCAGCACTCGATCGAGCAGTCCTCGACCTCGCCCTCGGAGAGGGAGACGTTCGCGTGCGAGCAGATGTCGTTGATCGCGAACACCTCGCCCTCGGTGCGGACGAGCGAGACCGGCGTGCCGTCGATCTCCACCCTCTTCGGGGTGTCCTCCTCCAGCTCGCTCAGCGCGGCTGCGCGTACGTAGGTCATGCCGCGGACGCTTCCAGCTCGGACTCGATCTTGCTCATCAGGCGCTCCTCGACGTCCGGGACGCCGATCTGCTGGACCAGTTCGGCGAAGAAGCCGCGGACCACCAGGCGGCGCGCCTCGTCGGCCGGGATGCCGCGGGCCATCAGGTAGAAGAGCTGCTCGTCGTCGAACCGGCCGGTCGCCGAGGCGTGGCCGGCGCCGACGATCTCGCCGGTCTCGATCTCCAGGTTGGGCACCGAGTCGACCCGGGCGCCGTCGGTGAGGACGAGGTTGCGGTTGAGCTCGTAGGTGTCGGTGCCGGTGGCCGCCGCCTGGATCAGCACGTCGCCGATCCACACCGCGTGCGCGTCCTGGCCCTGGAGGGCGCCCTTGTACGTCACGTGCGAGCGGCAGTTGGGGGTGTCGTGGTCGACGAAGAGGCGGTGCTCCTGGTGCTGGCCCTGCTCGGTGAAGTACAGGCCGTAGAGCTCGGCCTCGCCGCCGGGACCCTGGTAGTCGATCCGCGGGTGCAGGCGGACGAGGTCGCCGCCGAAGGTGACGACCACGGACTTGAAGGTGGCGTCCCGGCCGATCAGGGCGTTGTGCTGGCCGCAGTGGACGGCGGTGTCGTCCCAGTCCTGGACGGAGACCACGGTCAGCTTGGCGCCGTCGCCGAGGAGGTAGTCGACGTTGGCGGCGAGCACGCCGTCACCGGTGTGGTCGATGACGACCACGGCCTCGGCGAACGCGCCCAGCTCCACGACCTGGTGGCCGAAGGCGGTGCCGCCCTCGCCGTGCACCCGGATCCGGATCGGCTCGGTGAGCTGCGTCTCCTTGGGGACGGAGACCACGGACGCCTTCTCGAAGGCGCTGTACGCCTGGGCGGCGACGCGGTCCACCGGCTTGCCGGCCTTGCCGACCCGCGGGTCGGCGCGGTCGACCAGCTCGTGGGTGACGCCCTCGGGCGCGCTGATGTCGATCTTCAGGTCCGGGCCGCCGGCGGTGGCGGTGCCGTCGTGCAGCCCGCGCAGCCGGGCGAGCGGCGTGAACCGCCACTCCTCCTCGCGGCCGTGCGGGACGGGGAAGTCCGCCACGTCGAAGGACGGCGGTGCGCTCATCCGGGTGGCGACGGTGGACTCCGCGGCCACCGCGATGGAGCCGGTGGTCGTGGAACCCGCCGGGATGGTCGTCTGAGCCTCAGCCATGGCTGTCGTCTAGCTCGCTTTCTGCGTTCTGTCGGGAGTCGTTCGCTGCGGGGGCCGGGGTCAGCCGACCGCGCCTTCCATCTGCAGCTCGATCAGCCGGTTGAGCTCCAGCGCGTACTCCATCGGCAGCTCACGGGCGATCGGCTCGACGAAACCGCGCACGATCATCGCCATCGCCTCCTGCTCGCTCAGACCACGGCTCATCAGGTAGAAGAGCTGGTCCTCGCTGACCTTGGAGACCGTCGCCTCGTGGCCCATGGACACGTCGTCCTCGCGGACGTCGACGTAGGGGTAGGTGTCGGAGCGGGAGATGGTGTCGACCAGCAGCGCGTCGCACAGCACGTTGGACTTGGAGCCCGCGGCGCCCTCGCCGATCTCGACCAGGCCGCGGTAGGAGGTCCGGCCGCCGCCCCGCGCCACCGACTTGGAGACGATGTTGGACGAGGTGTTGGGCGCCATGTGGACCATCTTGGAGCCGGCGTCCTGGTGCTGGCCCTCGCCCGCGAAGGCGATGGACAGGGTCTCGCCCTTGGCGTGCTCGCCCATGAGGTAGACCGCGGGGTACTTCATGGTGACCTTGGAGCCGAGGTTGCCGTCGACCCACTCCATCGTCGCGCCCTCGTAGGCGACGGCGCGCTTGGTGACGAGGTTGTAGACGTTGTTCGACCAGTTCTGGATCGTCGTGTAGCGGCAGCGGCCGCCCTTCTTCACGATGATCTCGACGACGGCCGAGTGCAGCGAGTCGGACTTGTAGATCGGGGCGGTGCAGCCCTCGACGTAGTGGACGTAGGCGTCCTCGTCCACGATGATCAGCGTCCGCTCGAACTGGCCCATGTTCTCGGTGTTGATCCGGAAGTACGCCTGCAGCGGGATGTCGACGTGGACGCCCTTGGGCACGTAGATGAACGAGCCGCCGGACCACACCGCGGTGTTCAGCGAGGCGAACTTGTTGTCACCGACCGGGATGACGGTGCCGAAGTACTCCTGGAAGAGTTCCGGGTGCTCCTTCAGCGCGGTGTCGGTGTCCAGGAAGATGACGCCCTGCTTCTCCAGGTCCTCGCGGATCTGGTGGTAGACGACCTCCGACTCGTACTGCGCGGCGACACCGGCGACCAGGCGCTGCTTCTCCGCCTCGGGGATGCCGAGCTTGTCGTAGGTGTTCTTGATGTCCTCGGGCAGGTCCTCCCAGGAGGCGGCCTGCTGCTCGGTGGAGCGGACGAAGTACTTGATGTTGTCGAAGTCGATGCCCGAGAGGTCGGAGCCCCAGGTCGGCATGGGCTTCTTGTCGAACAGCTTCAGGCCCTTCAGCCGCAGCTTGAGCATCCACTCCGGCTCGTTCTTCTTCGCCGAGATGTCGCGGACGACCGCCTCGGAGAGGCCGCGCTTGGCGGCGGCACCGGCGACGTCGGAGTCGGCCCAGCCGTATTCGTAGTTGCCCAGCCCCTCGAGCTCAGGGTGAGCAGTCTCCGTGGGGAGCGTCATGCGGGGTTCCTCCCGGCCGTGCTAGCAGATGCTGTGGTGGTCTGTGTGGGGCGCTCACCGGTGCGGTGAGCTGCCTTGCCGGCGCCGGCCTTCGGGACGAAGGTCGTGCACACCCCGTCGCCGTGGGCGATGGTGGCAAGGCGCTGTACGTGGGTCCCGAGCAATCGGGAGAAGACCTCGGTCTCCGCCTCGCACAGCTGCGGGTACTGCTCGGCGACGTGGACGACCGGGCAGTGGTGCTGGCAGAGCTGTTCACCGAGCTGGGGATTGGGCGCACTGCGCGCCGTAGCAGCGTACCCGTCCGCGGTCAACGCCTTCGCCAGGGCCTGGGTGCGGGCCTCGGGCTCGGCGTTCTCGACCGCCTCGCGATAGCTCTCGGCCTGTGCGGCCATCCGGGCGCGGGCGAACGCGGCGACCGCCGCCTCGCCCTCGGGGCCGCCGCCCGCGCTCTGCGCGATCCAGCGCAGTGCGTCGGCGGCGAGGTCGTCGTACGCCTGGTCGAAGGCGTCCCGTCCGCAGTCGGTGAGGGCGAACGCCTTGGCGGGGCGGCCGCGGCCGCGGGTGCCGTAGACCCGCTTCTCCCGGGGCTCCACGACGCCCTCGGCGACCAGCGCGTCCAGATGACGGCGGACGGCGGCCTGGGTCAGCTCCAGGCGGAGGGCCAGCTCGGCCGCGGTGGACGGGCCGTGGTCGAGGATCGAGCGGGCGACGCGGTTGCGGGTGCCGTGCTGGTCGTCGTGCGCAGGGGCGGACGAAACGGGGCCGGCGGTCTGCCGGGCCGTTGGCCTCTTCCGGTCCTCGCGAACGTTTTTCACAACGCCATTGTTGCGTAATTCGTCAAATCGATTCAAGCCTGTACCGGATCACGGACCGGTGGCCTCCGTCACTAAGGGTTACCTAATTTCGGGGCCTTTCGTCACGCTCCGGAACCGCCGCCGGTCACCGGTAGGCCGCCCGCGCATCCGCCCACCCGATCCCGGAGCAGTTCCGGCCCCCGCTCCCGGCGCCCCGGCCCGCTCCGTAGACTTCCCGGCATGCCCAGCACCTCCCCGGGGGACGCCCCCCGCTCCGCCGGCGAGCCCGCCGTCGAGGTCGTCGGCCTGGTCAAGCGGTACGGCACCAAGACCGCCGTGGACGGGCTCGACCTCACCGTCGCACGCGGCACCGTGACCGCCGTCCTCGGCCCGAACGGCGCCGGGAAGACCACCACCGTCGAGACCTGCGAGGGCTACCGGCGCCCGGACTCCGGACGGGTCCGCATCCTGGGCCTGGACCCGGTCGCCGACGCCGCCCCGCTGCGCCCCCGGATCGGCGTGATGCTCCAGTCGGGTGGCGTCTACGCCGGCGCCCGGGCCGAGGAGATGCTCCGGCACACCGCCACCCTGCACGCCCACCCCCTCGACGTCCCCGGACTGATCGAGCGGCTGGGGCTGGGCAGCTGTGGACGGACGCCCTACCGGCGGCTGTCCGGCGGCCAGCAGCAGCGCCTGGCCCTGGCGATGGCCGTGGTCGGCCGCCCCGAGCTGGTGTTCCTGGACGAGCCGACGGCCGGCCTCGACCCGCAGGCCCGCCGCGCCACCTGGGACCTCGTCCGGGAGCTGCGCGCCGACGGCGTCAGCGTGGTGCTGACCACCCACTTCATGGACGAGGCCGAGCAGCTCGCGGACGACGTCGCGATCATCGACGGCGGCCGGGTCGTCACCCAGGGCAGCCCTGAGGAACTGTGCCGGGGCGGCGCCGAGAACAGCCTGCGCTTCTCCGGCCGCCCCGGCCTGGACATCGCCTCGCTCCTCAAGGCCCTGCCCGCCGGGTGCGCCGCCGCCGAACTCACCGCCGGCACCTACCGCGTCCAGGGCCGGATCGACCCGCAACTACTGGCCACCGTGGCCTCGTGGTGCGCCCAGAACGGCGTGCTGCCCGACGCGATAGCCGTCGAGCGCCACACGCTGGAGGACGTCTTCTTGGAACTGACCGGCAAGGAGCTGCGCGCATGACTGCCGTCGAGACCGGTGCCGGTGCCGCGACCGGCACGTTCGCCCCGCGCCCCGGGGCGGCTCCGCTGCCCCGGATGATCCGCGCGCAAGCCGCCCTGGAGACCAGGATGCTGCTGCGCAACGGCGAGCAGCTGCTGCTGACCGTCATCATCCCGACGCTGCTGCTGGTGCTGTTCTCCGCCGTCCGCATCATCGACACCGGCGCCGGCCGGTCGGTGGACTTCCTCGCCCCGGGCATCCTGGGACTCGCCGTGCTGTCCACGGCGTTCACCGGGCAGGCCATCGCCACCGGCTTCGAGCGGCGCTACGGCGTGCTCAAGCGGCTGGCCGCCTCGCCGCTGCCGCGCTGGGGGCTGATGACCGCCAAGACCTGCGCGGTGCTGGTCACCGAGGTCCTCCAGGTCGTGCTGCTGACCGCGGTCGCCCTGGCGCTGGGCTGGTCCCCGCACGGCAACCCGGTCTCCGTGGTCCTGCTGCTCCTGCTGGGCACCGCCGCGTTCTCCGGGCTGGGCCTGCTGATGGCCGGCACCCTCAAGGCCGAGGCCACCCTGGCCGCCGCCAACCTGGTCTTCCTGCTGCTGCTCGTCGGCGGCGGGGTGATCGTCCCGCTGGACAAGTTCCCGGCCGGCGCCCGGGAAGTGCTCCAGTTCCTGCCGATCTCCGCCCTCTCGGACGGCCTGCGGGAGGTGCTCCAGCACGGCGCCGCACTGCCCTGGGCCGACCTGGGGATCCTCGCGGTCTGGGCCGTGCTGGGGCTGGGCGCGGCGGCCCGGTTCTTCCGCTGGGAGTAGCGGGCACCCCGGCCCACCGGCCGGAACGCCCGCAACCCGACCCTCGTGAAAACTCGCACAAGCGGCCCGCCTACGATGGCTCCCGTGCCGAACACGCTGAATCCCTTTGAGCTGATCGCCCGCCGCTGGCAGCCCTCCGCGCGCTTCGTCGAGCGGGCGGCGCTCGCCACCGTCGTGATGGCCGTGGTCATCGTCGTGACCGGCGGAGCGGTCCGGCTGACCGAGTCCGGGCTGGGCTGCTCGACGTGGCCCCAGTGCACGCCGGACAGCCTCACCCCGACCGCCGAGATGGGCGTCCACGGCCTCATCGAGTTCGGCAACCGCCTGCTGACCTACGTCCTGTGCGCCTTCATCGGGCTGTTCATCGTGGCGGCCCGGGCCCGCGCGCCGCACCGCCGCTCGCTCACCCGGCTCGGCTGGGCGCAGTTCTGGATCGTGATGGGCAACGCGGTCTGGGGCGGCATCGTCGTGCTGACCGGCCTGAACCCCTACCTTGTCGCCGCGCACTTCCTGCTCACCAGCGCCCTGTTGACCGTCTGCGTCCTCGCCTGGCAGCGCGCCAAGGAGGGCGACGAGGAGCCGCGCGACCTGGTGTCCCCGGCGGTCCGGCAGCTCTCCTGGGTGCTGGTGGTGGCGGTGGCCGCCCTCACGGTGATCGGCACGGTCGTCACCGGGACCGGCCCGCACGCGGGCGATGCCCGGAAGGTCCACCGGATCCCGCTGGACTGGCAGGAAGTGACCCAGCTCCACGTCGACTTCGTCTACGTCGTCGTCGGGCTCTCGGTCGCCCTGTTCTTCACCCTGCGCGCGATCAAGGCACCGCGGGCCCCGCGCCGCGCCACCCTGGCCCTGTTCGGCACCCTCGCCTTCCAGGGCGTCGTCGGCTACGTCCAGTACTTCCTGAGCCTGCCGACGCTGGTCGTCGGGCTGCACATGTTCGGCTCGACGCTGGTCTGGATCGCGACGCTGCGGATCTTCCTCGCCCTGCGCGACCGCGGCCCGGTGCCCGCCACGTTGGACGCACTCGCCGACGGCGAGACCGCGAAGGCCCGGCCGGCCGCCACCACCGCGGTCTAGGACCCGCCCGGGAACAGGCGGTCTAGGACCCGCCCGGGAACACCTACGCCGCGGGGGCCAGCCGGTAGACCCGGCGCGCGGTCCCCGAGCCGACCAGTTCGGTGATCCGCCGCCCGTCCGCGGCGGCGCACAGGCCCTCGGCGGTCCACTCCCCCACGACGCGGGCCATGGCCCGTGAGAAGAGCCGCGCGGCAGTGACGTAGAGCTCGGGCAGCCCGCGCGCCCCCGAGGAGAACAGCAGCTTGCCGAACGGCGCCTGGCCCAGCGTCTCCTCGGGGCACGGCCCGGCGTCCGCGTAGACGTGCGGGTGCACGGCGGCGAGCTGCGCGGCCCGCCGGTGGTGCGGGGCCCGGGGCAGCAGGACGAGATCGCAGCCGAGCCCGGCGGTGGCCCGCAGGAAGGCCGCCAGCGGCTGCGGATCGGCACAGTGCAGCTGCACCGGGAGCCCGGTCGCCACCGCGCTCCACAACAGGTGCCGGACGAGCGCCGGTTCCCCCAGCGGCTCCCCCGGGCGGCGCCCGCGCAGCCAGCGGTCCGCGGCCCGCCGCACCTCGCCCGCCTCCGGGGCCCGCCCCTCGCAGTAGCCGGCGCCGGACGCGAAGGCGGTGGCGTGCTGGGCGGCGGAGTAGAGGGCCTCGGCGGTGTAGCCGAGGAAGGAGTCGACGCTGCCGGAGGTGTCGGCGACCTGTTCGGCGAGCGGTTCCAGGCGGACGACCTCATGGGCGCGGCCCTGCGCGGCGGCGGCGAGTTCGGCCGCCGAGGTCAGGCCGCCGGGTGCGCCGGCCTCCACCAGGAACGTGCCGATGCCGGTGCCGCGGAGCAGCGTCCGGCCCGCGCGGAAGGCGCCGACCGCGCGCCGCCGGGCCAGATAGCGCACCGGCGCACAGTGCGGCTCCAGGCCGAGCAGCGGGGGGCACCAGCGGCGTAACGCCAGTCCGGTGCGGGTGTCGAAGTGGCTGGTGCCCGCGGGGGCCGGACCCTGGGCACCGACGGCGGCGGCCAGATGGGCCTCGAAGGAACCGAGGCCGAGTTCACCGTGGACGGCGCCGTGACTGTACTGGTCGATGAGCGGGGGGAGTGTGTCCATCCGCCTCTCCTCGCCGTCAGCCCGCCGGGCGTGGCCGGTCCACCGCGCCTGGTGAGCTTAACGGCCGAGCGGGTGGTGAGGTAGCGGGCGATGCGCCCCGGCGCACGGCACCGGGGCGGGCGCGCGGCTCAGGCGTTGGCCGGGCCGCCCAGCTGGATACCGGCCATCCGGGACCACTCGTAGCGGCCGGTGCGGACCTTGGCCGCCAGCTCGCCGTCGAAGGCGTCCTGGAGGGCGATGCCGGCCAGCTCGGCGGCCTTCTCGGCGGCGGAGTAGCTGTCCGCGACGAGGTTGCCCCACTCGCCGTTGGCGCCGACCAGCGCGATCCGGGTGCGGCCGCGGCCGATGTGGGCGAGCTGGCCCTCGGCGCTGCCGCCGTGCGAGCTGGCGAAGGCGCGGATCTGCCGGGCGAGCCGGGCCGCCTGCTTGTCGGCCCGCTTCTCGGCCGTGGTCGCGGCGGCCGCGCCGCCCGCCGCCTGCTCGTCCGCCTGCTGGGTGTCTGCCATGAACAGCATGCTACCCACCGGTAGCACTTTTGTAAGGGTGATCCCCCACACCCGCCCGCCTCGGCACACACGCGAACGGCCCGGCTTCCGAGGAATCGATCCAAGGAGCCGAGCCGGGGCAGGCGGAGTGCGTGCACCGAACGCCGCGAGGCCGCGAGGCCGCGAAGATCCGTCTCGCCCTAGCGCAGGAACGGGTCCACCGCGACCGCGACGAAGAGCAGCGACACGTAGGTGATGGACCAGTGGAAGAGCCGCATCTCCTTGAGCTTGGCGCCGGTGACGCCGGCCTTGGCGCGGGCCTGGAGGGCGTGCGCCTCCCACAGCCAGAAGGCGCCGCAGGCGAGCGCGACGCCGGTGTAGAACCAGCCGGTGTAGCCCAGCGGCTGGAGCAGCAGCGAGACCGCCACCATCACCCAGCTGTAGACGACGATCTGCCGGGCGACGACCTTGTTGCCCGCCACCGCCGGCAGCATCGGCACGCCGACCCGCTTGTAGTCGTCGGTCACCTTCATCGACAGCGGCCAGTAATGCGGCGGCGTCCAGAAGAAGATGACGAGGAAGAGGATGAACGAGGCCCACGAGACCGTGCCGGTCACCGAGGACCAGCCGATGAAGACGGGCATACAGCCCGCGATGCCGCCCCAGACGATGTTCTGGCTCGTCCGCCGCTTGAGGATCATCGTGTAGACGACGACGTAGAAGAGCAGCGCCCCGAGGGACAGCATCGCCGACAGCGGGTTGACGAGGAACCAGAACCACGCGGTGGAGCCGACCGCGAGGGCGGTGGCGAAGACCAGGCACTCGCGCGGCGAGACCACGCCCGTCACCAGCGGACGCTGGGAGGTGCGGTCCATCATCGCGTCGATGTCGCGGTCGAGGTACATGTTGTACGCGGCGGCGCCGCCGGCGGAGAGGTAGCCGCCGACGCAGGTGGCCAGTACCAGCCACAGGTCCGGCACCCCGCCGGCCGCCAGGAACATCACCGGCACCGTCGTCATCAGCAGCAGTTCGATGACCCGCGGCTTGGTCAGCGCGATGAACCCCTTGAGCCGGGCCCCGAACGGCCGGTTACCGGGACTCCCGGGGACCTGAGAGAGCCCCCCCGCAGGACGGGTTTCGACGGCCGTCACGCACACCCCTGGAAGTAACGTCTGCGGCCGCAGCCGCGGAGATGAGGCCAGCAAGCTCCGCCGGCGGTGAACACCCGGTAAAGGCTTGCGCTTACCACGCCACTTTAGACGTTGGCCATACGGCGGCTCTCGCGGGGGTGGGGTCGTGTTGGGCGCCCGGCCGCGGGGCGGTCACGGCGGCTCCCGGGACGGGCCCGGCGACGGAATGTCCCGAGCTTTCCCGGCTCGTCCGCCGGGCGTTCGGGAGGCGCGGGCGCCCCCGGCCCGGCAGTCTGGACCTAGATGAGCGAGTCCGAAGCCCCTGCGCGCGGCCCGCGCCGGGAATGTACCGAGTGCCGTTTTGGTTGCCCGAAGCGACAGATGTTCCCGCGAGCGCGACACCACCAGCCGAGTGAGCGCCAGGACCGCCGACTGAGCACCGACTGAGCGTCTGAATCGCCGACTGAGCGTCGAAAAGGCGGGCGCATTCGCGGGGGTAGGCTCGACACCGCCTGGGCGGATCTGCCGTCCGCGTTCGACATGTGGAGAGGAGCCCTGACTCAGGGTGAGCACCAAGCCGACCACCACAGATTTCGAGTGGACCGAACTGGACCAGCGGGCGGTGGACACCGTCCGCGTCCTGGCCATGGATTCCGTGCAGAAGGTCGGTAACGGCCATCCGGGTACGGCCATGAGCCTGGCGCCCGCCGCCTACGTTCTCTTCCAGAAGCTGATGCGGCACGACCCCGCCGACGCGGACTGGACCGGCCGGGACCGGTTCGTCCTCTCCGCGGGCCACTCCAGCCTGACCCTCTACATCCAGCTCTTCCTGGCCGGTTACGGCCTGGAGCTGGCGGACCTGGAGGGCTTCCGCACCTGGGGCTCGAAGACCCCGGGCCACCCGGAGTACGGCCACACCACCGGCGTGGAGACCACCACCGGCCCGCTGGGCCAGGGCGTCGCCAACGCGGTCGGCATGGCGATGGCGTCCCGCTACGAGCGCGGCCTGTTCGACCCCGACGCGGCGCAGGGCACCTCCCCCTTCGACCACATGGTGTATGTCGTCGCCGGTGACGGCTGCCTCCAGGAGGGCATCGCCGCCGAGGCGTCCTCCATGGCCGGCCACCAGAAGCTCGGCAACCTCGTCATGCTGTGGGACGACAACCACATCTCCATCGAGGGCGACACCCAGACCGCCGTCTCCGAGGACACCCTCAAGCGCTACGAGGCGTACGGCTGGCACGTGCAGCGCGTCGAGCAGCTGCCCAACGGCGACCTGGACCCGGCCGGTCTGGCCAGGGCCCTGGAGGCCGCCAAGGCGGAGACCGAGCGCCCGTCGTTCATCGCGGCCCGCTCGATCATCGCCTGGCCGGCCCCCAACGCCCAGAACACCGAGGCCGCGCACGGCTCCGCGCTGGGCGACGAGGAAGTGGCCGCCACCAAGCGGGTGCTGGGCTTCGACCCGGAGAAGTCGTTCGACGTCGCCGACGAGGTGCTGGCGCACACCCGCCGCGCCCTGGACCGCGGCCGCGAGGCCCGCGCCGAGTGGGAGAAGGCGTTCGCCGCCTGGCGCACCGCCAACCCCGAGCGCGCCGCCGAGTTCGACCGGATCGCCGCGGGCAAGCTGCCCGAGGGCTGGGAGGACCACCTCCCGTCCTTCGAGACCGGCAAGGCGGTGGCCACCCGTGCCGCCTCCGGCAAGGTCCTCCAGGCGCTGGGCGCGGTCGTCCCCGAGCTGTGGGGCGGCTCCGCCGACCTCGCCGGCTCGAACAACACCACCATCGACAAGACCTCGTCGTTCCTGCCGGAGGGCAACCCGCTGCCGGGCGCCGACCCGTACGGCCGCACCGTCCACTTCGGCATCCGCGAGCACTCCATGGCCGCGGAGATGAACGGCATCGCGCTGCACGGCAACACCCGCATCTACGGCGGCACCTTCCTGGTGTTCTCCGACTACATGCGCAACGCCGTCCGGCTGTCGGCCCTGATGCACCTGCCGGTGACGTACGTGTGGACGCACGACTCCATCGGCCTGGGCGAGGACGGCCCGACCCACCAGCCGGTCGAGCACCTGGCCTCGCTGCGCGCCATCCCGGGCCTGAACGTCGTCCGCCCGGCCGACGCCAACGAGACCGCGCTGGCCTGGCGCGAGATCATGCGCCGCTGGACGAAGGAGTTCCGTGTGGGCGCCCCGCACGGTCTGACGCTGACCCGTCAGGGCGTGCCGACGTACGAGGCCGACGAGAACACCGCCAAGGGCGGCTACGTCCGCTTCGAGGCCGAAGCGGTCGACGGTCAGGCCGTCGAGCCGCAGGCCGTGCTGATCGCCACCGGTTCCGAGCTGCAGCTGGCCGTGGCGGCGCGCGAGCAGCTGCAGGCCGAGGGCGTCCCGACCCGCGTGGTGTCGATGCCGTCGGTGGAATGGTTCGAGGAGCAGGACCAGGCGTACAAGGACAGCGTGCTGCCGCCGTCCGTGAAGGCGCGGGTGGCGGTGGAGGCGGGCATCGGCCTGACCTGGTACCGCTACGTCGGCGACGCCGGCCGGATCGTGTCGCTGGAGCACTTCGGCGCCTCGGCCGACGGCAAGCTCCTCTTCCGCGAGTTCGGCTTCACCCCGGAAGCGGTGGCCGCCGCCGCCCGCGAATCGCTGGCCGACGCCGCGCGCTGACGCCCGTAAACGACAAGTAGGAGATGCTTAAACCCATGACAGACGCACTCAAGCGCCTCTCCGACGAAGGCGTGGCGATCTGGCTGGACGACCTGTCGCGCAAGCGCATCACGTCCGGCAATCTGGCCGAGCTGATCGACCAGCAGCACGTCGTCGGCGTCACCACCAACCCCTCGATCTTCCAGAAGGCGATCTCCTCGGGCGACGGCTACCAGCAGCAGGTCGCCGACCTCGCCGCCCGCAAGGTCACCGTCGAGGAAGCCCTCCGCATGATCACCACGGCGGACGTCCGGGACGCGGCCGATGTGCTGCGCCCGGTCTTCGACGCCACCGGTGGCCAGGACGGCCGGGTCTCCATCGAGGTGGACCCGCGGCTGGCGCACAACACCGCGGCGACCGTCGCCGAGGCCAAGCAGCTGGCGTGGCTGGTGGACCGGCCGAACACGCTGATCAAGATCCCGGCCACCAAGGCGGGCCTGCCGGCCATCACCGAGGTGATCGGCCTGGGCATCAGCGTCAACGTCACGCTGATCTTCTCGCTGGAGCGCTACCGCGAGGTGATGGACGCCTACCTCGCCGGTCTGGAGAAGGCCAAGGCCGCGGGCCTGGACCTGTCCCTGATCCGCTCGGTGGCCTCGTTCTTCGTGTCCCGGGTGGACACCGAGATCGACAAGCGCCTGGAGAAGCTCGGCACGGACGGGGCCAAGGCCCTCAAGGGCAAGGCCGCCCTGGCCAACGCCCGGCTCGCGTACCAGGCGTACGAGGAGGTCTTCTCCTCCGACCGCTGGGCCGCCCTCGACAAGGCGGGCGCCCACAAGCAGCGTCCGCTGTGGGCCTCCACCGGCGTGAAGGACCCCGCGTACAAGGACACCCTCTACGTGGACGAGCTGGTCGCGCCGGGCACCGTCAACACCATGCCGGAGGCCACCCTGGAGGCCACCGCCGACCACGGCGAGATCACCGGCGACACGGTGCGCGGCACCTACGCCGGCGCCAAGGCCGACCTCGACGCGATCGCCGCGCTCGGGATCTCGTACGACGACGTCGTGCAGCTCCTGGAGGACGAGGGCGTGGAGAAGTTCGAGGCCGCCTGGAACGACCTGCTCAAGTCGACCGAGGCGGAGCTGGCGCGCCTCGCTCCCTCGGAGGGCTGATCCCTTGACCGCTGATCATGGAGCGAATCCGCTCCGTGACGCCGCGGACCGACGGCTCCCGCGTATCGCGGGGCCGTCGGGCCTGGTCATTTTCGGCGTCACGGGCGATTTGTCACGGAAGAAGCTGATGCCCGCGGTCTACGACCTCGCGAACCGGGGTCTGCTGCCACCGGGCTTCTCGCTGATCGGCTTCGCCCGTCGCGAGTGGCAGAACGAGGACTTCGCGCAGGAGGTGTACGAGGCCGTCAAGCAGCACGCCCGGACACCCTTCCGCGAGGAGGTCTGGCAGCAGCTGGTCCAGGGCTGCCGCTTCGTCCACGGCGACTTCGACGACGACGAGGCGTTCGAGACCCTCAAGGACACCATCGAGGAGCTCGACAAGGCCCAGGGCACCGGCGGCAACTACGCCTTCTACCTCTCGGTGCCGCCGAAGTTCTTCCCCAAGGTCGTCCAGCAGCTCAAGAAGCACGGACTGGCCGACCAGAAGGAGGGCTCCTGGCGCCGCGCGGTCATCGAGAAGCCGTTCGGCCACGACCTGAAGAGCGCCCAGGAGCTCAACCAGATCGTCCACGAGGTCTTCCCGCCCAACGAGGTCTTCCGGATCGACCACTACCTGGGCAAGGAGACGGTCCAGAACATCCTGGCGCTGCGGTTCGCCAACACCATGTTCGAGCCGCTGTGGAACCGCTCCTACGTCGACCACGTGCAGATCACGATGGCCGAGGACATCGGCATCGGCGGCCGGGCCGGCTACTACGACGGCATCGGCGCGGCCCGCGACGTCATCCAGAACCACCTCCTCCAGCTGCTCGCACTGACCGCCATGGAGGAGCCCGCCTCCTTCGACGCGGACGCGCTGGTGGCGGAGAAGACCAAGGTGCTGGGCGCCGTCCGGCTGCCCAAGGACCTGGGCGGGGAGACCGTCCGGGGGCAGTACGCGGAGGGCTGGCAGGGCGGCGAGAAGGTCGTCGGCTACCTCCAGGAAGACGGCATCGACCCCAAGTCGAAGACCGACACCTACGCGGCGATCAAGCTCGGGATCGACAACCGCCGCTGGGCGGGCGTCCCGTTCTACCTGCGGACGGGCAAGCGCCTGGGCCGCCGGGTGACCGAGATCGCGGTGGTCTTCCAGCGCGCCCCGCACTCCCCCTTCGACCACACCGCCACCGAGGAGCTGGGGCAGAACGCCCTGGTCATCCGCGTCCAGCCGGACGAGGGCGTGACCGTGCGGTTCGGTTCCAAGGTCCCGGGCACCTCCATGGAGGTGCGCGACGTGTCGATGGACTTCGCGTACGGCGAGTCCTTCACGGAGTCCAGCCCCGAGGCGTACGAGCGGCTGATCCTCGATGTGCTGCTCGGCGACGCCAACCTCTTCCCGCGGCTGGAGGAGGTCGAGCTGTCCTGGAAGATCCTCGACCCGATCGAGGAGTTCTGGGACAAGCACGGCAAGCCCGCGCAGTACCCGGCGGGCACCTGGGGCCCCGTCGAGGCGGACGAAATGCTCGCACGAGACGGACGGAGCTGGCGTCGGCCATGAAGATCGATCTGACGGAAACCACGGCCAGCGAGATCAACAAGGCACTGGTCCAGGGCCGCCGCGCGATCGGCACCCCGGCCATCGGCATGGTGCTCACCCTCGTCATCGTCACCGACGAGGAGAACGCCTACGACGCGCTGCGGGCCGCCAACGACGCCTCGCGCGAGCACCCCTCGCGCACGCTCGTCGTCATCAAGCGGGTCAGCCGGACCCCGCGCGACCGCGCCAAGGCCCGGCTGGACGCCGAGGTGCGGGTGGGCACGGAGGCCGGCACCGGCGAGACGGTGGTGCTGCGGCTGTACGGCGAGGCGATCGACCACGCCCAGTCCGTGGTGCTGCCGCTGCTGCTGCCGGACGCCCCGGTCGTGGTCTGGTGGGCCGTCAACGCCCCGCTGGACCCGGCCAAGGACCCGCTCGGCGCGCTGGCCCAGCGCCGGGTCACCGACGCCTACGCCGCCGAGGAGCCCATCGCCGAGCTGACCGGTCGCGCCGACACCTACACCCCCGGCGACACCGACCTGTCCTGGACGCGGATCACGCCGTGGCGCTCGATGCTGGCGGCGGCGCTCGACCAGTCGCCGTGCCGGGTCACCTCGGCCGTGGTCGAGGGCGAGGAGTTCAACCCCAGCTGCGAGCTGCTCGGCATGTGGCTCGCCGGCCGGCTGGACGTCCCGGTCACCCGCGCCGTCTCGGGCGGCCCCGGGCTCACCGAGGTCCGGCTGGAGACCACCGCCGGCACCATCGTGCTGGGCCGCCCGGACGCCTCGCTGGCCACGCTCACCATGCCCGGCCAGCCGGACCGGGCGGTGGCGCTCAAGCGCCGGGAGACCTCCGAGCTGCTCGCCGAGGAGCTGCGCCGGCTCGACCCGGACGACATCTACGCCGCCGCGCTGAAGTACGGCGTGGAACGGCTCCAGGTGCCGGGCGCCGGGACGCCCGCCGCGGAGGCCCGGACCGCCCCGGCGGACGGCGGCCCGGCGGCGGACGCCGGGGAGGCGGGGGACCCCTCCGCCAAGAAGGCGGCGAAGAAGGCGCCGGCCAAGAAGGCGGCCGCCAAGTGAGCACCCCGCAGGTCGTCGTCCACCGCGACAAGGAGCTGATGGCCAGGGCCGCCGCGGCCCGGCTGATCACCAGGATCGTCGATGCCCAGGCGGCCCGGGGCTCGGCCTCCGTCGTGCTGACCGGCGGGCGCAACGGCAACGGGCTGCTCGCGGCCCTGGCCGAGGCGCCCGCCCGGGACGCGGTCGACTGGTCCCGGCTGGACCTCTGGTGGGGTGACGAAAGGTTCCTTCCGGACGGCGACCCCGAGCGCAACCACACCCAGGCCC
Source organism: Streptomyces sp. MspMP-M5 (assembly GCF_000373585.1). Classification (GTDB taxonomy): domain Bacteria; phylum Actinomycetota; class Actinomycetes; order Streptomycetales; family Streptomycetaceae; genus Streptomyces. The sequence goes on along the minus strand of NZ_KB891854.1, from coordinate 239,216 downwards.
GCGCGGCGCTGCTGGACAGCGTCCCGCTGGACCCGGCGCGGGTGCACCCGATGGCGCCTTCGGACGGCCCGTACGGCCATGACGCGGACGCCGCCGCCGAGGCGTACGCCGCCGAACTCGCCGCCGCCACGGGCCCGGAGCACTACCAGTCGGCGGCCGACGCCGCGGGTGCCACGGTGCCGGCCTTCGACGTCCTGCTGCTGGGCGTCGGCCCGGACACCCACGTCGCCTCGCTGTTCCCCGAACTCCCCGCCGTCCGCGAGCAGGAGCGGACGGTGGTCGGGGTGCACGGCGCGCCCAAGCCGCCGCCCACCCGGATCTCGCTGACCCTGCCCGCGATCCGCGCGGCACGGGAGGTCTGGCTGCTCGCGGCCGGCGAGGACAAGGCCAACGCCGCGGCCATCGCGCTCTCCGGCGCGGGCGAGGTGCAGGCCCCGGCGGCCGGCGCCCGCGGCCGCAGCCGGACGCTGTGGCTGCTGGACGAGGCGGCCGCCGCCCAGCTGCCGCGCGACCTGTACCCCCCGGCCTCCTCCTGAGGAGAACGGCGCACCGGGTCACCGGAAGCGCCGCGCCGACGCCGACGGCCCCACCCCCGCGCGGGAGTGGGGCCGTCGGCGTTCATGGCTCAACGCCCCCGCAGCTCGCGGTACTTGGCGACCAGGCCGGCCGTGGACTCGTCCAGGCCCGGCACCGCCGCGCCCTCGGTGAGCGCCGGCTCGACGCGCTTGGCCAGGACCTTGCCCAGCTCGACGCCCCACTGGTCGAAGGAGTTGATGTTCCACACCGCGCCCTGGACGAACACCTTGTGCTCGTAGAGCGCGATCAACTGGCCCAGCACGGACGGGCTGAGCTCCGACGCCAGGATCGTGGTGGTGGGGTGGTTGCCCTGGAAGGTGCGGTGCGGCACCAGCTCCTCCGCGACGCCCTCGGCGCGCACCTCGTCCGAGGTCTTGCCGAACGCCAGCGCCTGGCCCTGCGCGAAGAGGTTGGCCATCAGCAGGTCGTGCTGGGCGACCAGGTGCGGCTGGAGGTCCTCGACCGGCCGGGCGAAGCCGAGCAGATCGGCCGGGATCATCTTGGTGCCCTGGTGGAGCAGCTGGTAGTAGGCGTGCTGGCCGTTGGTGCCGGGGGTGCCCCAGACCACCGGGCCGGTCTGCCAGCCGACCGGCCGGCCCTGGCGGTCCACGGACTTGCCGTTGGACTCCATGTCCAACTGCTGGAGGTAGGCGGTGAACTTGGAGAGGTAGTGGCTGTAGGGCAGTACGGCGTGCGACTGGGCGTCCCAGAAGTTGCCGTACCAGATGCCCAGCAGGCCCAGCAGCAGCGGGGCGTTCTCCTCCGGCGGGGCGGTGCGGAAGTGCTCGTCGACGAGGTGGAAGCCGGCCAGCATCTCGCGGAACCGCTCCGGGCCGATCGCGATCATCAGCGACAGACCGATGGCGGAGTCGTAGGAGTAGCGGCCGCCGACCCAGTCCCAGAACTCGAACATGTTGTCGGTGTCGATGCCGAACGCGGCGACCTTCTCGGCGTTGGTCGACAGCGCCACGAAGTGCTTGGCGACCGCTCCCCCGCTCTCGGCCCCCAGGCCGGCCAGCAGCCAGTCGCGGGCGGAGGTGGCGTTGGTGATCGTCTCGATGGTGGTGAAGGTCTTCGAGGCGATGATGAACAGCGTCTCGGCCGGGTCCAGATCGCGGACCGCCTCGTGCAGGTCGGCGCCGTCCACGTTGGAGACGAAGCGGAACTGCATGTCCCGGTGGGTGAAGGCGCGCAGCGCCTCGTACGCCATCGCGGGGCCCAGATCCGAGCCGCCGATACCGATGTTGACGACCGTTTTGATCCGCCGGCCGGTTTGGCCCTTCCAGTCGCCGGAGCGGACCCGGTCGGCGAAGGTGCCCATCCTCGTCAGGACGTGCTGCACGGCGGGGACGACGTTCTGCCCGTCGCTGGTGACGACCGACGAACCGGGGGCACGCAGCGCGGTGTGCAGCACGGAGCGGTCCTCGGTGAGGTTGATCTTCTGGCCGCGGAACATCGCCTCCCGCAGCTCGGCCACGCCGGTCGCCGCGGCGAGTTCGCGGAGCAGCCGCAGCGTCTCGTCGGTGACCAGGTGCTTGGAGTAGTCCAGGTGCAGATCGCCGACCTGGAGGGTGAAGCGCCCGGCGCGGCCGGGGTCCTTGGCGAACAGCTCGCGCAGGTGCACCTCCCCCATCTGCTCACGGTGCTTGCTCAACGCCGTCCACTCGGGCGTCTGGTCGAGCCTGCCGCGGCCTTCTGCGTTCATTCGGACATCAGCCTTCTTCATCTCGTTAGCGGCCCCGCCGCCCTCCAACCTAAGGGATCAGAGCGCGGTATGAGGTATCTGTCCGCTGTCGGACGAGGTGCTGTCGCCGCCCCGAACAAGCGGTATCAGCACCACCGCACCCGCCCCCAGCAGCGCGGCGGCCATCAGCGCCGGGGAGTTGGGCCCCCAGGCCACCGCCGCGGCCCCGCCCAGCAGCGCGCCCAGCGGTGTGCCGGCGATCGAGACCGTGCGGAAGGCGGAACTGATCCGGCCCAGCATCGCCCCGGGGGCGCGCTGCTGCACCAGCGTGGTCTCCAGGACGTTCCACACCGTGCCGGCGCAGCCGAACAGGGCCAGCGCCAGGGCCGCGGGCCACAGTGCCCGCACCGTGCCGAACACCACCAGCGCCGCGGTCTGCACCGCGCCGGCCAGCAGCAGGGTGCGGATGCGGCCGCCGGCCGCGGCGACGAACTGGCCGGTCAGCAGCCCGCCGAGCACCGTGCCGGCGCCGTACCCCGTCGTCACCGCGACATAGCCGAAGTCCCCGGCGCCCAGCCAGTCCTTGACGACCACGACCAGCTCCGCGATCAGCGCGCCCACGCCGACGTTGGCCAGCGCCACCGACAGGCAGAGCCCGCGCAGCTCCCGGTCGCCCCACAACGCCCGTATGCCCTCGGCGATTTCCCGCCACAGGGTGCGCCCGGAGGCGGCCGGCGGCCGGGGCGATGCGCCGGTGCGCAGCGAGGCCACCAGGGCCGCGGCGATCAGGTACGTCGCCGCGTCCACCGCGAAGGGCAGCGCCGTGCCCACCCCGATCAGCAGCGGCGCCACCGGTCCCCCGACGAACCGGCCGACGACCTCCTGGCCGGTCATCAGACGGGCGTTGGCGGAGGTCAGCGACTCCCTGGGCACCACTGCGGGCAGCAGGGCCATGGCGGCGTTGTCGAAGAGCGTCTGGAGGGTGGTGAGCGCGAGAGGGGGCACCTCCCTGCTCGAACGAAGCTGAGAGCTTGGGGGACAGCGCCAGCAGCAGCCCGATGCCGACCGCACCGGCCGCCACGGCCAGCGCGAAGCCCCCCATGAGCAGCCCGCGCAGGACATCGACCGCCCACATCGCGCGCCGCTGGTCCACCCGGTCGGCGAGCGCACCGCCGAGCAGCCCGAAGAGCAGCCACGGCGCGAAGCCGAAGGCGGCGACCAGCGCGATCAGTGGGGGCACCTCCCTGCTCGAGTGAAGCCGAGAGCTTGGGGGAGGATCGGACGTCGACGCGTGGGCGAGCAGCGGCAGGGCGGTACCCCGCAGCGCATCGCCGAAGCGGGACACGGCCGCGGCGCTCCACAGCCGCCCGAACCCGCCGCGCCGGACGCACGCGCCAACCTCCGCCGCGCCGCCCGCTTCCGCCGCCGCCCGCGCCATGGCCCGCCCCCCCGTACCACGCCTCCCCGGGACCCCCGAGCGGGATCCGCCGCTCCTCCCAACCGTAGGGGCGGCCACTGACAACGGGCCTGGGGCAACGTCCCTACCCCGCTCCTCAGATGCGAGCGGCCCCGGGCACGCGAACGGCCCGGCGGAGCGGGCGCGATGTCCTCTCCGGCCGGGCCGGTCGTCGTAAGCGGTGTGCGCGGTGCGCCGCGGAGCCGTCAGATCTCGCCGCGGAGCTTGGCGAGCGCCTCGGCCAGGATCGCCTCACCGTCGGCGTCGCTGCGGCGCTCCCGGACGTAGGCGAGGTGCGTCTTGTACGGCTCGGTGCGCGGCGGGTCCGGCGGGCTGTCCCGGTCCTTGCCGGCCGGGAAACCACAGCGGGGGCAGTCCCAGGTGTCCGGCACCTGGGCATCGCCGGCGAAGCTGGGCTGCGTCTCGTGCCCGTTGGAGCACCAGAAGGAGATGCGGATGCGCGGCGCGGACTCGCCGCGCTCGGCCTCCCCCATCGGCCCCGCCCCGACCCGACTTCCTCGGATCGCGTTGCCACTTGCCACGGTCGTAACTCCCTGCGTAATGGTGCCGCGTGCCTCTCACAGCAACTGCGCTGCGGGCGCCCCAGTGTACGTAAGGCCCAACGCGCGTCCAGTGACACGAGTTACCGTCCCAGGACGCTGCCTTCATGATAGGCCGCGCCCCCGACGGCATGTCAGCTGCCGAACTTGACCAGGATGCCGAGCACCACGATGCAGGCGAACCACAACAGACCGATCACGATGGTGATCCGGTCGAGGTTGCGCTCGGCGACCGACGAGCCGCCGACCGAGGACTGCATGCCGCCACCGAACATGTCGGACAGGCCGCCGCCCTTCCCCTTGTGCATGAGCACCAACATCATCAGCAGCACGCTGAAGACGATGAGGGCGATCGAGAACCCGATGACCACGGCTGGACCAACTCTCTGAGGACTGTCGGACGGAACGTGCCGGCCGGGCGCTGCCGGACGGTGCGGGGCCGGGCGCGGTGCGCACGACACCGGACCCGGCCCCGACAGGGTACGACGGGCCGGGCCCGTCGTCATAGCTGCTACTGATCGCGGAAGCGGACGATCTTCACGAATTCGTCCGCGTCCAGGGAGGCGCCGCCGACCAGGGCGCCGTCCACGTCCGGCTGCGCCATGATCGCCGCGACGTTGCCGGACTTGACCGAGCCGCCGTACTGGATACGGACCTTGTCGGCCAGCTCCTGGCTGTAGAGCTCGGCGAGGCGGCCGCGGATGGCCGCGCAGACCTCCTGCGCGTCCTCGGGCGTGGCGACCTCGCCGGTGCCGATGGCCCACACCGGCTCGTAGGCGATCACGATCGTCTCGGCCTGCGCGGCCGGGACGTCCTTCAGGCCGCCGTCGAGCTGGGCGAGGGTATGCGCGACGTGGTTGCCGGCCTTGCGGACGTCGAGGCCCTCGCCGACGCAGAGGATCGGGGTCACGCCGTGCTTGAAGGCGGCCTTCACCTTGGCGTTGCAGACCTCCTCGTCCTCGCCGTGGTACTGGCGGCGCTCGCTGTGGCCGACGGCCACGTAGGCGCACTTGAACTTGGCCAGCATGGCGCCGGAGATCTCGCCGGTGTAGGCGCCGGAGTCGTGCGCCGACAGGTCCTGGGCGCCGTACTTGATCTTGAGCTTGTCGCCGTCGACGAGGGTCTGCACCGACCGCAGGTCGGTGAAGGGCGGCAGGACCGCGACCTCCACCTGGTCGAAGTCCTTGTCGTTGAGGGCGAAGGCGAGCTTCTGGACGTGGGCGATGGCCTCGAGGTGGTTGAGGTTCATCTTCCAGTTGCCCGCCATCAGCGGGGTGCGGTCACTCACGGTTGTTCAGTCCTCCAGAGCGGCGAGGCCGGGGAGCGTCTTGCCTTCGAGGTATTCGAGGCTTGCGCCGCCACCGGTCGAAATGTGGCCGAAAGCATTCTCGTCGAAGCCGAGCAGGCGCACGGCGGCGGCCGAGTCGCCACCGCCGACGACGGTGAAGGCGGGCGAGTCCAGCAGCCCCTGCGCGACGGCCTTGGTGCCGTTCGCGTAGTCGGGGTGCTCGAAGACGCCCATCGGGCCGTTCCAGAAGACGGTGCCCGCGTCGGCGAGCTTGGCGGCGTACAGCTCGCGGGTCTTCGGGCCGATGTCCAGGCCCTCCTTGTCGGCCGGGATGGCGTCCGAGGCGACGACGTCGTAGGTGGCCGGGGTCTTGCCCTTGAGGTCCGGGAACTCGGCGGAGACCAGCACGTCCACGGGGAGTACGAACTCCACGCCGCGCTTCTCGGCGCGCGCCAGGTATTCCAGGCAGGCCGGGACCTGGTCCTCCTGGAGCAGCGAGATGCCGACCTCGTGGCCCTTGGCCTTGAGGAAGGTGTAGGCCATGCCGCCGCCGACGAGGATGCGGTCGGCCTTCTCGATCAGCTGGTCGATGACGGCCAGCTTGTCGGAGACCTTGGCGCCGCCGAGCACCACCACGTAGGGGCGCTTGACGTCCTCGGTGAGCTTCTTCAGGACGCCGACCTCGGTGGCGATCAGGTCGCCGGCGGCGTGCGGCAGCCGCTTGGGCAGGTCGTAGACGGAGGCGTGCTTGCGGTGCACGGCGCCGAAGCCGTCGCCCACGTAGAGGTCGGCGAGCTCGGCGAGCCGGTCGGCGAAGGCGCCGCGCTCGGCGTCGTCCTTGCTGGTCTCGCCCGCGTTGAAGCGGAGGTTCTCCAGGACGGCCACCTGTCCGTCGGCCAGGCCCGCGACCACGGACGCGGCCGACTCGCCGACCGTGTCGGTGGCGAACGCCACGTCCTGGCCGAGGATCTCGCCGAGCCGCGCGGCCGCCGGGGCCAGCGAGAAGGCCGGGTCCGGTGCGCCCTTGGGGCGGCCGAGGTGGGAAGCGACGATCACCTTGGCGCCGAGCCCGGCGAGCTTGGCGATCGTCGGGGCGACGGCGCGGATCCGGCCGTCGTCGGTGATGGTGGTGCCGTCCAAGGGAACGTTGAGATCGGCGCGGACGAAGACCCGCTTGCCAGCGACGCCTTCCGTGGCGAGGTCGTCGATCGTCTTCATGTGAAGTGACTCCGTTGTAGTCCGTCATGGGACGGGGCCCGCAGCACGCGTTTCCGCGCCCTGCGAGCCCCGTCCTCACATTCCGGTGCCTTGGGTGACGTCAGGCGGTGATCAGAGCTGGCCGCCGACGAAGGTGGTGAGGTCCACCAGGCGGTTGGAGTAGCCCCACTCGTTGTCGTACCAGCCGACGATCTTGACCTGCTTGCCCTGCGCCATCGTAAGCGAGGAGTCGAACGTGCAGGAGGCCGGCCAGTTCACGATGTCCGAGGAGACGATCGGGTCCTCGGTGTACTCCAGGATGCCCTTGAGCTGACCCTCGGCGGCCTTCTGGAAGGCGGCGTTGATCTCGTCCTTGCTGACCTCGCGGTCCAGCTCGACGACGAGGTCGGTGACCGAGCCGGTGGGGACCGGGACGCGCATGGCGATGCCGTCCAGCTTGCCCTTGAGCTGCGGGAGGACCAGGGCGGTGGCCTTGGCGGCGCCCGTCGAGGTCGGGATGATGTTCTCCGCGGCGGCCCGGGCACGGCGCAGGTCGCTGTGCGGGAAGTCCAGGATGCGCTGGTCGTTGGTGTACGCGTGGACCGTCGTCATCAGGCCCTTGACGATGCCGAAGCTCTCGTCGAGCACCTTCGCCATCGGCGCCACACAGTTGGTGGTGCAGGAGGCGTTGGAGATGACGTGGTGGTTGGCCGCGTCGTACTTGTCCTGGTTGACGCCCATCACGACGGTGATGTCCTCGCCCTTGGCGGGCGCGGAGATGATGACCTTCTTGGCGCCGGCGGCGAGGTGCTTGGCGGCGTCCTCGCGCTTGGTGAAGATGCCGGTCGACTCGATGACGATGTCGGCACCCAGCTCACCCCAGGGGAGCTGCGCCGGGTCGCGCTCGGCCATCGTCTTGAAGGTCTGGTTGCCGACCGTGATGGTGTCGTCGGTGTGGCTGACGTCCTGCTTGAGGCGACCCAGGATGGTGTCGTACTTCAGCAGGTGGACCAGGGTGGCGTTGTCGGTCAGGTCGTTGACACCGACGATCTCGATGTCCGCACCCTGCTCCAGGAGCGCGCGGAAGTAGTTGCGACCAATGCGGCCGAATCCGTTGATGCCTACGCGGATCGTCACGAACCGATCTCCTCGTTGGTACGCCGGTTTTGGATACCGGCGAGCTGTATGGGCTGTCCCCGACCGACTCCGACCCTACCCCCTCAACGAGACGTACGTGACATTGACATCGGCGCCGAAAGATGCTCAGGTGAGCGGCTTCGAGCCCCTCTGACGCACGGCCCGCTCCGGCCCCTCCGGCGGCCCGCACGCAGGCGCCCCCGGTGCCCGATGACGGGCGCCGGGGGCGCGGGGGAAGAAGGCGGCCGCGTCAGCTGACCATGCCGTCCGCGAGCTCCTCGGTGAGGTTGGACTCCGTGCCCGGGATGCCGAGGTCCTGGGCGCGCTTGTCGGCCATCGCCAGCAGGCGGCGGATGCGCCCGGCGACCGCGTCCTTGGTCAGCGGCGGATCGGCCAGCGCGCCCAGCTCTTCCAAGGACGCCTGCTTGTGCTCCATGCGCAGCCGGCCGGCCGCGGCGAGGTGCTCAGGGACCTCCTCGCCGAGGATCTCCAGGGCGCGCTGGACCCGGGCGCCGGCGGCGACCGCGGCCCGCGCGGAGCGGCGGAGGTTGGCGTCGTCGAAGTTGGCGAGGCGGTTGGCGGTGGCCCGGACCTCGCGGCGCATCCGCCGCTCCTCCCAGGCCAGCACCGACTCGTGGGCGCCGAGCCGCGTCAGCAGCGCGCCGATGGCGTCACCGTCACGGACGACCACGCGGTCGACGCTGCGCACCTCGCGGGCCTTGGCGCCGATGCCGAGGCGGCGGGCCGCGCCGACCAGGGCGAGGGCGGCCTCGGGGCCGGGGCAGGTGACCTCCAGGGAGGACGAGCGGCCGGGCTCGGTGAGCGAGCCGTGGGCCAGAAAGGCGCCGCGCCAGGCGGCCTCGGCGTCGCAGGTCGCGCCGGAGACCACCTGTGGTGGCAGTCCGCGGATGGGTCGGCCGCGGCCGTCGACCAGGCCGGTCTGCCGGGCGAGCTGGTCGCCGCCGGCCACCACGCGGACGACGTAGCGGCTACCGCGCCGGAGCCCGCCGGGGGCCATCACCACCAGGTCGGAGGAGTGCCCGAAGATCTCCAGGATGTCCTTGCGGAGCCGGCGGGCGGCGATGCCCGTGTCCAGCTCCGCCTCGATCACGATGCGGCCGCTGACCAGGTGCAGGCCACCCGCGAACCGCAGGATCGACGAGACCTCCGACTTCCGGCAGCAGGTCCGGGTGACGGGGAGCCGGGAGATCTCATCCTTCACCGCAGCCGTCATCGCCATGGGCCGATCCTTCCATGCATCCGAAAAATACGGTCGTACGCGGCTGCCAGCAGTTCCGGATCGTGCCGGTCGGGGGCTCCCCCGGCACCGGGCCGGGCGTCGTCTCCGCGTCGGGCGACCGCGGCGAGTTCGACCTCGCTGCCCACCAGCTGCTTGGCGGCAACCGTCAGACCATCGATGTCGGGCACCGCGGCCTCGTCGGCCAGCACCACGTCGAAGGCGAGTTTAGGGGCGTGTCGGGCCAAAACCTCCAAATGACGCTGCGGGGAGAAGCCCTCGGTTTCGCCCGGCTGGGGCGCGAGGTTGAGTGAGAGGACCTTCCGGGCCTGGGTCTCCTCCAGGGCCTCGCGCAGCTCGGGCACGAGCAGATGCGGGATGACCGAGGAGAACCACGAACCGGGGCCGAGCACCACCCAGTCGGCGTCACGGACCGCGGCGACCGCCTCGGGGACGGCCGGCGGGTCCTCAGGGACGACGTGGACGGACAGCACCTCGCCGCGGGTGAGGGCGACCGTGGCCTGGCCGCGAACCGTGCCGATCGCGTCCGGGCGCTCGGCGTCCAACCCCCTGACCTGGGCCTGGAGCTCCAGTGGCACCGCCGACATGGGCAGCACCCGGCCGTGCGCGCCCAGCAGCTTGCCGACCAGGTCGAGGGCCTGGACGTGGTCGCCGAGCTGCTCCCACAGCGCGACGATCAGCAGATTGCCCACCGCGTGGTCGTGCAGCTCGCCCTCGCTCTGGAAGCGGTGCTGGATGACCCGGGCCCAGGTCTGGCCCCAGTCGTCGTCGCCGCACAGCGCGGCCAGCGCCTTGCGCAGGTCGCCGGGGGGCAGCACGCCCAGCTCGTCGCGGAGCCGGCCGCTGGAGCCGCCGTCGTCGGCGACGGTGACCACGGCGGTCAGATCGCGGGTGATGCGGCGCAGCGCGGCGAGCGAGGCGGACAGCCCCATGCCGCCGCCGAGCGCCACCACCTTGGGGGTGGCGCCCTTCGTCGCGCGGCCGCTGGGGACGAAGCGGCGGACCCGGCGGAGCCGCGGTGTACGGGAGGTCACTCGCGCCCCATGTCCCGGTGCACCACGACCGTTTCGACACCGTCGGAGGTCAGCCGGCGGGCCAGCTTCTCGGACATCGCGACGCTGCGGTGCTTGCCGCCGGTGCAGCCGACCGCGATCGTCACATAGCGCTTGCCCTCGCGGCGGTAGCCGGCCGCGACCAGGCGCAGCAGGTCGGTGTAGCCGTCCAGGAACTCCTTGGTGCCGGGCTGCTTGAAGACGTAGTCGGAGACCTCGTCGTTCAGGCCCGTGAAGGGGCGGAGTTCGGGGACCCAGTGCGGGTTGGGGATGAAGCGGCAGTCGACGACCATGTCGGCGTCGACCGGGAGGCCGTACTTGAAGCCGAACGACATGACCGTGGCGCGCAGCTCCGGGGCCTCCTCGCCGGCGAACTGGGCGTCGAGCTTGGCGCGGAGTTCGTGGACGTTGAGGCTGGAGGTGTCGATGACCAGATCGGCGTCGCCGCGCAGTTCGCGCAGCAGGTCGCGCTCGGCGGCGATGCCGTCGACGATCCGGCCGTCGCCCTGGAGCGGGTGCGGGCGGCGGACGGACTCGAAGCGGCGCACCAGGGCCTCGTCGGAGGACTCCAGGAAGACGATGCGGCGCTTGACGTTCTGTGCGTCGAGGGTGGCCAGGGACTCCTTGAGGTTGGCGAAGAAGCGGCGGCCGCGGACGTCGACGACCACGGCGATCTTGGCGACGTTGCCCTGGGAGCGGGCGCCGAGCTCGACCATCGGCGGGATCAGCTCGGGCGGGATGTTGTCGACGACGAACCAGCCGAGGTCCTCCAGGCACTTCGCCGCCGTGCTGCGGCCGGCGCCGGACATGCCGGAGATGATCACCAGCTCGGGGATCGCGGCGCTCTCGCCCTGGTCGGCTTCGCGCATCGTGCCCGTACTCACCTGTGCACCGTCTCTCTCGGTTTCCTGCGTCTCGTGCGGTGTGCTCATCGGTCCTGCCCCCGTTCTGCTGACGACGCGGCCGGTGGGGCCTCGTCATCCTCAATGATCTCTCCTGTTGCGGTGTTCACCGCGGGGGCGGACGGGGCCGCGGCGGCCAGCGCGGCGGCAACCGTCTCGGCGGTCTTCCGGCCGACGCCCGGGACCTGGCAGATCTCCTCGACCGTGGCCGCCCGCAGCTTCTTCAGCGAGCCGAAGTGCTTCAGCAGGGCCTGGCGGCGGGTCTCGCCGAGCCCGGCGACGGCGTCCAGCGGGGAGGACTTCAGCCGCTTGCCGCGCTTGCTGCGCTGGTAGGTGATCGCGAAGCGGTGCGCCTCGTCGCGGACCCGCTGGAGGAGGTAGAGCCCCTCACTGCTGCGCGGCAGCACCACCGGGTCGTCCTCGCCGGGCAGCCAGACCTCCTCCAGGCGCTTGGCCAGGCCGCAGACCGCGACGTCGTCGATGCCCAGCTCGTCCATGGCGCGGCGGGCGGCCGCGACCTGGGGGGCGCCGCCGTCGACGACCACGAGCTGGGGAGGGTAGGCGAAGCGCTTGGGGCGGCCGTCCTCGTCGGTGAGGCCGGCGGCCGGGCCGGCCTCGGCGGGCGGCTCGGCCCCTTCGCCCGCTTCTCCCGCCGTATCCTCCGCGGGCTCCTCCGTCCACTCCCCCGACTTCTGCTTCTCCTGGAGGTAGCGCTTGAAGCGGCGGCCGACGACCTCGTGCATGGCGCGGACGTCGTCCTGGCCGGCGAAGCCCTTGATCTGGAAGCGGCGGTATTCGCTCTTCCGGGCCAGCCCGTCCTCGAACACCACCATGGAGGCGACCACGTCCTCGCCCTGGAGGTGCGAGATGTCGAAGCACTCGATGCGCAGCGGGACCGAGTCCAGGTCGAGGGCCTGGGCGATCTCCTCCAGGGCGCGGGAGCGGGTGGTCAGGTCGGAGGCGCGCCTGGTCTTGTGCAGGGCGAGTGCCTGCTGGGCGTTGCGCGCGACGGTGGCCATCAGGTCCTTCTTGTCGCCGCGCTGCGGGATGCGCAGCGAGACCTGGGAGCCGCGGCGCTGGGTGAGCCACTGGGCGACCGGTTCGAGCGGGTCGGGCAGCGCCGGGACCAGCACCTCCCGGGGGACCGCGTCGCCCTGCTCCTCGCCGTAGAGCTGCTGGAGGGCGTGCTCGACGAGATCGCCGGTGGTGACCGCCTCGACCTTGTCGGTGACCCAGCCGCGCTGGCCGCGCACCCGGCCGCCGCGGACGTGGAAGATCTGGACGGCGGCCTCGAGTTCGTCCTCGGCGAGGGCGATCAGGTCGGCGTCGGTGGCGTCCGCGAGCACCACCGCGCTCTTCTCCATGGCCCGCCTGAGCGCGCCTATGTCGTCCCGGAGGCGGGCGGCGCGCTCGTACTCCATCTCCTCGGCCGCCTCCTGCATCCCGCGCTCCAGGCGGCGGATGTGGGCACCGGTGCGGCCGGCCATGAAGTCGCAGAACTCCTCGGCGAGTTCGCGGTGGTCCTCGGGGGAGATCCGGCCGACGCAGGGGGCCGAGCACTTGCCGATGTAGCCGAGCAGACAGGGGCGGCCGATCTGGGCGGAGCGCTTGAAGACGCCGGCGGAGCACGTCCGCACGGGGAAGACCCGCAGCAGCAGGTCGACGGTCTCGCGGATGGCCCAGGCGTGGGCGTACGGGCCGAAGTAGCGCACGCCCTTCTTCTTGGCGCCGCGCATCACCTGGACGCGGGGGAACTCCTCGCCGAGGGTCACCGCGAGGTACGGATAGCTCTTGTCGTCGCGGTACTTGACGTTGAACCGCGGGTCGAACTCCTTGATCCAGCTGTATTCGAGCTGGAGCGCCTCGACCTCGGTGGAGACCACGGTCCACTCCACCGAGGCGGCGGTGGTCACCATCGTGCGGGTGCGCGGGTGCAGCCCGGCCAGGTCCTGGAAGTAGTTGGCCAGGCGCTGCCGCAGGCTCTTGGCCTTGCCTACGTAGATGACCCGGCCGTGCTCGTCGCGGAATTTATAGACCCCCGGCGAGTCGGGGATCTGTCCCGGCTTGGGTCGGTAGCTACTGGGGTCTGCCATGCCCACCACCCTACTGACCGCCACCGACAATCCGGCCCGAGGCGGCGGAGCCCGCCCCTGCGGCACCCCGGCGTGGGGGCGGAGGGACGGGCTCCGGTGGAGCGGGCGGCGCGCGGTCAGCGGGGGCGGCGCCGGCGCGCGGCCGCGGCGGCCGACAGGCCCAGGGCGAGCACGGCGGCGGCGCCCGCGACGGTGGAGGCGGCGGTCACCGGGAAGGTGTCGCCGGCCGCCGTCTCCGCGGCCGCCACGGGAGCCTCGTCCGCGGCGAGCGGGTGCGGCGCGCGGCCGGTGTCGGGGCCGGCCGGCGCACCGCCGGGGCCGAAGCCGCCGGCCTCGCCGCGCTTGTCGTACGCGGAGCCCGGGAGCTTGTCGCCGTAGGCGGCGGCGACCCGCTTCCGGTAGGCGGCGACGGTGGTGCCGTGCGCGCCGACGGCCTTGCGGGCGGCGGCGTCCAGGGGCTCGATGCGGTCGCCGCGCTGGACGTACCAGGCGTCGATCTGCGGCTCGTGGAAGACCGTGCCGCCGCCCTGTCCGGCGCCGGCCGCGGCGTAGCGGGTCTCGTCGTCGCCGCTGGCGATGTTGACGACCTTCCAGGAGGCGCCCCGGCGGGCGGTCCACACGGACGCGGTGCGGCCGTCGGCGGCGACGGCCCGGGTCGCCATGAACTCCAGCCGGGCCACGGGGGCGTCGGCCCGGCCACGGACGAAGTCGGGTGAGAGGACGTAGACGGGGACGGTGGCGCCCTCGACACGCGGGGCGGTCCGGGCCGGTGCGGTCAGCCCGGCGCGGGCCCCGTCCTTGCCCGGGGCGGCGGCGAAGAAGCGGGCCAGGGTGTCCAGGGTCGCCGGGGCGGTGGCCGCGTCGTGGGCGGCGGCGAGGCCGGCGGGCGGCGGGGCGAGCGGGACCGGCGCGGCGGCCAGGGCGGCGTGCGGGGCGAGGCCCAGGAGAGCGGCGGCGAGGGTGCCCGTGGCGGCGGCGCGGGCGACGATGCGCTTCGGCATGGCCTCAGGCTCCTATCCGGTAGAGGGAGTGGGTCCAGGAGAAGGAGTCGCCGTTCACGTAGTAGTCGAAGTCGCCCCAGTTGTAGCGGTTGTTGGAGGCCCAGGGGTCGCCCCAGTACACCCAGTTGCGGGAGGTGTCGAAGCCGTAGAGGACGTGCATGTGGCCGCCGCCGGACGCCCACTCGATGCGGGTCTCGATGGGGCGGTTGGCGTTGATCTCGTTCTGGACGGTGGTGTAGCGGAGCCAACCGGTCACATACGAGCCAGGATTGATGCCCATCCAGTCGAATGCGTTCTGCACATTGCCCAGCGTGGCCTGGTTGTTGGGGCAGGTGGTGCCCTGCTGGCGGTTGAACGCGGCGTTGCAGAACTGGTTCTGGCTGTAGTTCCGGCCGAACCAGGTCGCGATGGTGTTACCGGAACCGGCCCAGCACCAGTTGGTCTTCTGCTGGGCCTGCATGGTGATGTCGAGGCGGTTGACGGCCTGCGGGGCGGCGGTGGCGGCGGTGGTGGGGAGTCCGGTCAGGGCCACGGCGGCGAGCATGGCTGCCGACAGCCATCTGCGGCGCCCGCGCCGGGCGGACGGAGAGTGGGACATGGCGTTCCTCCCGTGTGGGGTGAGGGGGAGAGAGGAGCGCATCCGGATGCTGTCGAGGAGCATCGGGTGTTGTCGCAGGCAGGTCAACACGCTTCAATGCGAGGTGACATGGGGGTGTGGACGAGCGGGACCGGATGTGAACGTCCGGTGCCCGGCGTCCTGCAGTGAACGAGCAGGGAGCGCGTGCGCCGTGCGTTCTGGTTGTGAACATTCACCGCGCGCGCCGGAGGATTGAGGCAATGGCACAGAACACTCCCGACACCGCACAGAGCCTTCCCGTTTCGGCCGAGCTGGCGCAGCTGCTGCGCACCGGCCCGTTCCATCTCGCCCTGCGCAGCGCGCTCACCGCCCGCGGGCTGGCGCTCACCCGCGTCCAGCACAAGCTCGCCCAGCGCGGCATCACCATCGGGGTCACCAGCCTGAGCTACTGGCAGCAGGGCGCCCGGCGCCCGCAGCGCCCCGAGTCGCTGCGCGCGGTCCGCGCCCTGGAGGACGTCCTCGGCCTGCCCGACCGGTCGCTGCACCGGCTCCTGGTGCCCGAGGGCGGCCCCCGCCCGGAGGTCGAACGGCCGCCGGGCCGCTCGTACCGCTCGCTGGTGGCCCCGGCCGACTGCCTCCAGCAGCTCTTCGCCGAGCTGGAGACCCCCGCGGACGGCGGGGTGCACACCGTCGGCCACCACGAACGGGTACGGATCGGGGCCCGGCGCGAGCTGAGTGAACGGGAGTCGCTGCAGGTGGTGCGCGCCCACCGGGACGGCGTGGACCGCTACATCGCCATCCACCGGGGCGACGCGGGCTGCGACCCGTCGCGGGTGCGGGTGCGGGCGGGCGAGAACTGCCGGCTGGGGCGGGTGCGCGGGGACGGGGCCAACGGCGTGATCGTCGCCGAGCTGCTCTTCGACACCCGGCTGCGGGCCGGCGACACCCATGTCTTCGGCTACGCCTTCGAGGACGGCAGCGGCGGCACCAGCTCCGAGTACGTACGCGGCTTCAGCTTCGCCGGCGGCCAGTACGTCCTCCAGGTGCGGTTCGACGAGGCGGCGCTGCCGGTGCGCTGCCGCCGCTTCGCCCAGGCGTCGGCCACCGGGCCGCGCACCGGCCGGCAGGAGCTGACGCTGAGCGGCCGGCACCACGCGGTGCACGTGGTCGAGCAGGGAGTGCGGCCGGGAATCCTGGGGATCGCCTGGGACTGGGGGTGAACGGGGCGGCGGGCCGCCCGCTCAGCCCGCGATCAGCTTGCCGCCCTCGACCTTGACCGGGACCTCCTCCAGGGGAGTGCTCGCCGGGCCCTGGGCGACCTTGCCGGTGGCCGCCTCGAAGTGGCTGCCGTGCAACGGGCAGACGGCCTGCCCCTTCTCGATCTTGTTCAGCGTCCCGCCCATGTGCGTGCACACGGCGCTGAAGCACTTGAACTCGCCCTTGGCGGGCTGCGAGACCAGCAACCGCTGCGCGGCGTAGAGCTTGGCGCCGCCGACCGGCACGTCCGCGGCCGGGCCCAGCTCGACCGGCGCGTCCGAGGACGGCCGCTTGCCGGCTCCCTGCCCGCCCGCGGCGCAGGCGGCGGCGCCGAAACAGGCGATGCCGGCGAGTGCGGCCCCCCGCAGCATGGTCCGGCGGTCCGGGGACACGCTCATGGGGTACCTCCTGGTCAGTGGGCGTCGGCCCCAGACGATACCGGGGCGGCCGGCCCGGCCGGACGGCGGTCCGCCCGGCCCCGCAGCAGCTCCGCCTCGATCTCCTCCAGGCTGCGGCCCTTGGTCTCGGGCAGCAGCCGCTGGACGAAGAGACCCCGGAGCCCGGTGCGGTGACCACGAGAGCGCGCATCGGCGCCTCCGCACGACGTCGTGCGGATTCGATGGCGGGGACACCACAGAAGAACCACCAGCGCGTAAGCGCTTGCGCAAGCGTTTACGTTTGGCCCGGCGCCCACGTACTGTGATGGACTGCGGCGGACCGACAGGAAAGACCGTCGGCCGGGCGCCGGACACGGTGCGCCGGGACGGGGGGAAAGAGCCGGATGACGACGATGGTGGATGTGGCACGGCGCGCGGGCGTCTCCGTCGCCACGGTGTCGCATGTGGTGAACGGCACCCGGCCGGTCCGCCCGGACACCCGGGCCGCGGTGCTGGCCGCCATCGAGGAGCTCGGCTACACCCACAACACCCTCGCCCGCTCGTTGGTCACCTCCCGCACCCGCTCCATCGGCCTGGCCGTCTCGGCGATCAGCAACCCGTACTTCACGGAGATCCTCCAGGGCGTCGAGGCCGGCGCCCTGGAGGCCGGCTACAGCCTGCTGATCGCCGACCCGCACGACGATCCCCGGCACGAGCGCAAGGTCGTCCAGCTGCTGCACGAGCGGCGGGTGGACGGCATGATCGTCGCGCCGTCCGCCGAACCGGCCGAGATGGTCGACTACGTGACGAAGCGCCAGATCCCCACGGTGTTCCTCGACCGGCTGGTGGACGACGGCTTCGACCAGGTCTGCGCGGAGAGCGCCGGCCCGGTCCGCCGGCTCGTCGAGCACCTGGCCGGCGCGGGGCACACCCGGATCGGGCTGATCGCGGGCCTGCCCGGACTCAGCACCACCACCGAGCGGGTCGAGGGCTATCGCGCGGGGCTGCGCGCCCGCGGACTGCCGTTCGCGCCCGAGCTGCTGGCCGGCGGCAACTCCGAGGCGGAGGGCGCCCAGGACGCCACCCGCCATCTGCTCGCCGCGCCGGCGCCCCCCACCGCGATCATCACCGCCAACAACGCGATGACCATCGGCGCGCTCCAGGCGCTGCGCGCCCTGGGCCTGGAGGTGCCCCGGGACATCGCGCTGGCCTGCTTCGACGACTTCGCCTGGGCCGACCTCTTCACCCCGCGGCTGACCGCGATCGCCCGGCCCAGCCGGGAACTGGGCGCCGCGGCGGTCCGGTTGCTGCTGGAGCGGCTGGACGCCCCGGACCGGCCGCCGCGCACCGTCCGGCTGCCCTGCACCTTCGTGCACCGCACCTCGTGCGGCTGCCCCGAGACCGCCTCGGACAGGCCCTCGGACGCGCCCTGACGGCCATGCCCGGCCGGACCCGGCCGGTGGAGGAAAGGACCCGTATCCCGTGATCGTCGTCGCCGGCGAGGCGCTGATCGACCTCGTCCCCAGTCAACCGCCGTCCCCGGACGGCTCGTTGCCGGCGCTGCTGCCGCGGCGCGGCGGCGGGCCGTACAACACCGCGGTGGCGCTGGGGCGGCTGGGCTCGCCCGTCGCGTTCTGCTCCCGGGTCTCGACCGACGCCTTCGGCGCGTCGCTGCTGCGCGGGCTGCGCGACGGCGGGGTGGACACCTCGCTGGTGCAGCGCGGTCCGGAGCCGACCACTCTGGCGGTGGCGGACATCGGTGCGGACGGCTCGGCGGGCTACGGCTTCTATGTGGAGGGCACCGCCGACCGGCTCTTCACCCTGCCGCCGGCGCTGCCCGAGGCGGTGCGGGCGCTCTCGCTGGGCACCTGCTCGCTGGTGCTGGAGCCGGGTGCCGGGGCGTACGAGGCGCTGTTGCGGCGGGAGGCGCGGCGCGGGGTGTTCACCGCGCTCGACCCCAACATCCGCCCGGGGCTGATCGCCGATCCGGACGCCTACCGGGCGCGTTTCCGGTCATGGTTGCCGGACCTGGCGCTGGTGAAGCTGTCGGAGGAGGACGCGCTGTGGCTGGCCGGGGCGGCCCCAGAACCGGTCGGAGCCGGGCGGGCGGCGGTGCTCGCGGCGGCCCGGGAGTGGCTGGCCGCCGGCCCCGCGGCGGTCGTCCTCACCCACGGCGGCGACGGGCTGACGGTGCTGACGCGGGGCGGCGGCGAGCTGGCGGTGCCCGGGGAGCGGGTCACCGTCGTCGACACCATCGGCGCCGGCGACACCGTCAACGCGGCGCTGCTGCACCGGCTCGACGCCCATGGCGCGCTGTCGGACGCGGCGGTCGGCGGGCTCACCGACGGCGACTGGGAGGACATCCTCCGCTTCGCCGCCCGGGCGGCCGCCGTCACCTGCTCCCGGGCGGGCGCGGAGCCGCCGTTCGCCGCGGAACTGGCCGCCTGAGCCGCCGGCGTCCCCAGTGCACGACAGCGGGGGCGGAGCCTCTCCCCGAGGCTCCGCCCCCGCTGTGCGGTGCGGCTGCGGCCGGTGTGGCGTCAGGAGGACCGGCGGGCCCGCGTCGCCGTCTTCTTGGCGGCGGTCTTCTTGGCCGGTGCCTTCTTGGCCGCCGTCGCGGCGGTCTTGGCCGTGGCCTTCTTGGCGGCGGTCTTCTTCGCCGCGGTCGAGGCCGTCACCGTCGTCTTCCCGGCGGACTTGGCGGCGGCCACCGCCTTCTTCGCCGTGGCCCTCCGGGCGGCCGGCTTCCGGGGCCCGCCGTCGGCCGGCGCCGCGTCGCTGACCCGCTCGCCGAGGATCTCCCGCAGGAACTTGCCGGTGTGGCTGGCCGGAATCCCCGCGACCTGCTCCGGGGTGCCCTCGGCGACGACCAGGCCGCCGCCGTTGCCGCCCTCGGGGCCCATGTCGATGACCCAGTCAGCGGTCTTGATCACATCGAGGTTGTGCTCGATGACGATGACCGTGTTGCCCTTGTCGACCAGGCCGGAGAGCACCTTGATGAGCTTGCTGATGTCCTCGAAGTGCAGACCGGTGGTGGGCTCGTCGAGGACGTAGACGGTGCTGCCCGTGGAGCGCTTCTGGAGCTCGCTGGCCAGCTTGACGCGCTGCGCCTCGCCGCCGGAGAGGGTCGGCGCGGACTGGCCGAGCCGGACGTAGCCGAGGCCGACCTCGTTGAGCGTCTTGAGGTGGCGGGCGATGGTGGGCACCGCCTCGAAGAAGCTCAGCGCCTCCTCGATGGGCATGTCCAGCACCTCGGCGATGGACTTGCCCTTGTAGTGCACCTCCAGCGTCTCGCGGTTGTAGCGCGCGCCGTGGCAGACCTCGCACGGGACGTAGACGTCCGGGAGGAAGTTCATCTCGATCTTGATGGTGCCGTCGCCGGAGCAGTTCTCGCAGCGGCCGCCCTTGACGTTGAAGGAGAAGCGTCCCGGCAGATAGCCGCGGACCTTGGCCTCCATCGTCTCCGCGAAGAGCTTGCGGACGTGGTCGAAGACGCCGGTGTAGGTGGCCGGGTTGGAGCGCGGGGTCCGGCCGATCGGCGACTGGTCGACGTGCACGACCTTGTCGACGAGGTCGTCGCCGGCGACCCGGGTGTGCCGGCCGGGAACCGACTTGGCGCCGTTCAACTCGCGCGCCAGGTGGGTGTAGAGGATGTCGTTGACCAGCGTCGACTTGCCGGAGCCGGAGACGCCGGTGACGGCGGAGAGCACGCCGAGCGGGAAGGAGACGTCGATGTCGCGGAGGTTGTTCTCCTTCGCGCCGTGGACCGTCAGCTGCCGGGCCGGGTCGGTGGCGCGGCGGACGTCCGGCGTCGCGATGGCCTTCTTGCCGGCGAGGTACTGGCCGGTGATCGAGTCCTTGTTGGCCAGCAGCTGCTTCATGGGGCCGCTGTGGACGACCTTGCCGCCGTGCTCGCCGGCGCCGGGGCCGATGTCGACGACCCAGTCGGCGACCTTGATGGTGTCCTCGTCGTGCTCCACCACGATCAGGGTGTTGCCCATGTCGCGCAGCCGCACCAGGGTCTCGATCAGGCGGTGGTTGTCCCGCTGGTGCAGGCCGATCGACGGCTCGTCGAGGACGTAGAGCACGCCGACCAGGCCGGAGCCGATCTGGGTGGCGAGGCGGATGCGCTGGGCCTCGCCGCCGGAGAGGGTGCCGGCCGCGCGGTTCAGCGAGAGGTAGTCCAGGCCGACGTCGACCAGGAACTTCAGCCGCTCGTTGACCTCCTTGAGGACCCGCTCGGCGATGGTCTTCTCACGGGCGGTGAGCGTCATGGTGCGCAGGAAGTCGGCGCAGTCGCTGATCGACATGGCCGCGACCTCGGCGATCGACTTCTCCTGGACCGTGACGGCGAGCACGATCGGCTTGAGCCGGGTGCCGTCGCAGGTCGGGCAGGGCACCTCGCGCATATAGCCCTCGAAGCGCTCCCGGCTGCTGTCGCTCTCCGCCTCGCTGTGCCGCCGCTTGACGAACGGCACCACGCCCTCGAAGGCGGTGGTGTAGGCCCGCTGGCGGCCGTAGCGGTTGCGGTAGCGGACCTCGATCTGGGTCTTGTGGCCGTAGAGCAGGGCCTTCTTTGCGCGCTGCGGCAGGCCGGCCCAGGGGATGTCCGTGCGGAAGCCCAGGGCGTCGGCGAGGGCGCCGACCAGGCGGCCGAAGTAGTCCTTGGTGTGGCCGCCGGACCAGGGGTGGATGGCGCCCTCGTCGAGCGAGCGTTCCTCGTCCGGGATGATCAGCTCGGGGTCGACCTCCATGCGAGTGCCGATGCCGGTGCAGTCCGGGCAGGCGCCGAAGGGCGAGTTGAAGGAGAAGGAGCGGGGCTCCAGCTCCTCGAAGGAGAGGTCGTCGTAGGCGCAGTAGAGGTGTTCGGAGTACATCCGCTCGCGCTGCGGGTCGTCGGCGTCGAGGTCGACGAAGTCGAGGATGACCATGCCGCCGGAGAGCCCGAGGGCGGTCTCCACGGAGTCGGTCAGCCGGCGCTTGGCGCCGTCCTTGACCGTGAGGCGGTCGACGACCACCTCGATGGTGTGCTTCTCCTGCTTCTTCAGCTTCGGCGGGTCGGCGAGGTGGACGGTCTCCCCGTCGACCCGGGCGCGGCTGTAGCCCTTGGTCTGGAGGTCGGAGAAGAGGTCGACGAACTCGCCCTTGCGCTCGCGCACCAGGGGCGAGAGCACCTGGAAGCGGCTGCCCTCGGGGAGCTCCAGGACCTTGTCCACGATGGCCTGGGGCGACTGCCGGGCGATCGGGCGCCCGCACTCCGGGCAGTGCGGCTTGCCGATCCGGGCGAAGAGCAGGCGGAGGTAGTCGTAGACCTCGGTGATCGTGCCGACCGTGGAGCGCGGGTTGCGCGAGGTCGATTTCTGGTCGATCG
Source organism: Streptomyces sp. MspMP-M5 (assembly GCF_000373585.1). Taxonomy (GTDB): domain Bacteria; phylum Actinomycetota; class Actinomycetes; order Streptomycetales; family Streptomycetaceae; genus Streptomyces. The sequence goes on along the minus strand of NZ_KB891854.1, from coordinate 217,430 downwards.
AGACCGCGGGGGACAGGCCCTCGATGAAGTCCACATCGGGCTTGTCCATCTGCCCGAGGAACTGCCGGGCGTACGAGGAGAGCGACTCGACATAGCGCCGCTGCCCCTCGGCGAAGATCGTGTCGAAGGCGAGCGAGGACTTGCCCGACCCGGAGAGCCCCGTGAAGACGATGAGGGAGTCGCGGGGGAGGTCGAGCGAGACGTTGCGGAGGTTGTGCTCGCGAGCGCCACGGACGATGAGACGGTCGGCCACGCCGGTCGGCACCTTTCTTGGAGAGGGGCGGAAGCCACGGGCTGCGCCCGCCGCGCGGTGAGCGAGCAGAGGCGGCGGGACGGAGCGGGGCCCCCGACCAAGGGTATGGGGACCGCCGCGGCACTGTCTTTGGGATGCCACACACGAGCCTATAGCACGTGCATTCGATTTACGGGCCGCGCAAGCCCTCTTCACCCAAACGTGTGGCGACGCCGCACCCTTCCCGCCGCGATGACCAGCCATTACGCCGTCCGGTGGCCGGCGCCCCGCGGTCAGCCCCGCCCCGGGCCCCCGTCCGGCAGCGCCCGCTCCAACGCCTCGAAGGTGTGCCGGATCACTGCTTCGTGGTCAGCGGCCACCTCGTCCGCGGGGTCACCCGCCAGCTGCCGGGCGGCGGCCTCCACGTAGCACGTCCGCCACCCCGCGATGATCAGCGCCGCGGCCAGCCGGGCGCTCCGGCCGGGCCGCGCGGGGTCGCCGCCGGCCGCTTCGGCGAGCGCCCCGGCCAGCGCACCCTCGACCTCCTCGACCGCCTCGCGCGCCCGCGCCCGCAGCGCCGGCGCCTCCAGCACCGTGCGGAAGAAGTGGTCGAACCCCTCCCCCGGCCCGCCCAGCGGATGACGCTCGGCCAGCAGGTCCAGCGCGAGCCGGCGCAGCGCGGCCAGCGGCGTCTCGTCCGCGCCGCGCTCCCGCACCGCGCCGACGAGCAGCTCCACCGCCTCCGGGATCCGGTCGAGGAAGAGGTCCTCCTTGCGCGGGAAGTAGTTGAAGACCGTCATCGTGGAGACCTCGGCGGCGCGGGCCACCTCGGCGACGGTGACGTTGTCGAAGCCGCGCTCGACGAAGAGCCGCGTGGCGACGCCGGAGATCCGCTCCCGGGTGAGCCGCTTCTTGCGCTCGCGCAGGCTCGGCACCGCACCCCCCTCCCCCTCCTCGGCCGCCACCCGCCGCCGCTCCCCCGAAGGCTCCCTTTCCGTCACCGTCTCTCCTTTCGCCGCTTTCCAGAGAAAATTGTAGCGGGGACAAATTTTTAGTGACTACACTTTCGCTCCATGAAGCATGACGCAGACGTAGTGGTGGCAGGGGGCGGCCCGGTGGGGCTGATGCTCGCCTGCGAACTGGCACTGGCGGACGTCTCGGTCGTCGTCCTGGAGCGACTGACCGAGGTGGACACCACGATCAAGGCGGGGGCCATCAACACCCCCAGCTCGGAAGCCTTCTACCGGCGGGGCATGCTGCCCGGACTGGCCGAGGTGCAGCGCGCCGCCATGGCGCAGTTCAGCTCGTTCATGCGGCAGCGGGAGGCGGCCGACGCCTCCACGGTCAAGGCGGCGCCGCGGTTCGCCGGGCACTTCGCGGGCATCATGCTCCGCGCCGACCTCCTGGACGAGTCGGACCCGGAGTTCGGCACCAGCGGCCCGGCCACCGAGGTCGGGCTCGTCCCTCAGGAGGCCCTGGAGCGGCTGCTCGCCGCCCGCGCCGCCGAGCTGGGCGTGAGCCTGCGCCGCGGGGTGACCCTGACCGGTCTGGACGCCGACGACGCGGGGGTGCACGTCCACACCTCGGAGGGCTCGCTGCGCGCCGGCTGGCTGGTGGGCTGCGACGGCGGCCGCAGCACGGTGCGCCGGCTCGCCGGATTCCCCTTCCCCGGCACCGATCCGGAGATCACCGGCCACCAGGCCGTCGTGGAGATGACCGGTGCCGACGCCCTGGGGGCCGGCTGGACGTGGACCGACACCGGGACCTACGTCCACGGGCCGACGACCGGCCGGATCCTCACCGTGGAGTTCGACGGACCGCCCACGGACCGCGACGCCCCCATCACCGCCGAGGAGTTGCAGACCTCGCTGCGCCGGGTCTCCGGCGTCCCGGACGTGACGATCACCAAGGTGCTCACGGCCACCCGTTTCACCGACAACGCCCGCCAGGTGCCCGACTACCGCCGGGGCCGGGTGCTGCTCGCCGGTGACGCGGCCCATGTGCACTCCCCGTTCGGCGGCCAGGGCCTCAACCTCGGTATCGGCGACGCGATGAACCTCGGCTGGAAGCTGGCCGCCACGGTGCGCGGCTGGGCCCCGGAGGGGCTGCTCGACAGCTACACCGCCGAGCGGCACCCCATCGGCGCGTGGGTGCTGGAGTGGACCCGGGCCCAAGTGGCGCTGATGCGGCCGGAGTCGCACGCCGGGGCGCTGCGCAAGGTGATCGCCGAACTGTCCGGGACGTCCGACGCCACCACCTTCTTCGTCAAGAAGATCTCCGGCGTCTGGCAGCGCTACGACCTGCCCGGCAGCCACCCGCTGACCGGCCGCAGCGCGCCCGACCTGGAGCTGTCCGACGGCCACCGGCTCGCGGACCATCTGCACGGCGGCCAGGGCCTGTTGCTCGACCTCGCCGACGACCCGGCCCTGCGCGAGCGCGCGGCCGGCCACGAGGACCGGGTGCGCGTCCTGACGGTGGCGTGCCCGGAGCGGCCCGACCTGGCCGGCCTCCTGGTGCGCCCGGACGGCTGCACCGCCTGGGCGGCCGACACCCCGGGCGCCTACGAGGAGTTGGACGCGGCGCTGGGCCAGTGGTTCGGCTCGCCCGCCGCGGTGCCTGCCTAGATGAGTGAGTCCGAAGTCCCGTCGGACGGCCCTCAGGGGGCGGACGGCGTGGAAGAGGCGGTCGCCCCGTCCGCCCCTTCCACGCCCGCGCGCACCGCCCGTGCCACCGGCACACCCCGCTTCCGCCCCGAACGCTGCCGTTCGCCTCCCGGACGGGCCAGGCCGGCGCTAGCGTCGGGCCATGACCATCCCTCCTGATTTCCCGCGCGATGCGGCCGCCGTCCACGAGGCCACCGACCGGCTGCTGGTCTCCCTGGGCAAGCTCGACGACGCCGCGGTCGGCGAGCCGTCGCTGCTCCCCGGATGGACCCGGGGCCATGTCCTGGCCCATCTGGCCCGTAACGCCGACGCCCTGACCAATCTCCTGACCTGGGCGCGGACCGGCGTCCGCACGCCGATGTACGCGAGTACCGCGGCGCGCGACGGCGACATCGAGCGGGGCGCCGACCGTCCGCTGGCGACCCACCTGGAAGACCTCCGGGAGTCCGCGGCCCGTTTCGACGCGGCGGCGCAGTCCCTCCCGGAGGACCGCCGGGCGTACCAGGTCGAGATGCGCAACGGCGTCGTCGAGCGGGCCGACCGGCTGGCGCTGCGCCGGCTGGCCGAGGTCGAACTGCACCATGTCGACCTGGGCGTGGGCTACACCGTCGACCAGCTGTCGCCGGCCTTCGTGGACAGCGAGCTGGACTTCCTCACCGGGATCAAGTTCGCCGGCCACCCGGAGCTGCCCGCGCTGGAGCTGCGCGACGACGACGGCCGCCGGTGGCACACCGGGCGCCGCGGCCCCGACGCCGGCGGCACGGCCGCTCCGGCGGTGGTGAGCGGCTCGGCGCGCGACCTGGTCGGCTGGCTGACCGGGCGCGCGGACGGCGCCCGTCTGGACACCCACGGCGGACCGCTGCCTGTCGTTCCCCCGCTCTAGAGTTGGTGCCATGACCTACAGCGGAGCAGTGAAGGTCGGCGGACCGGCCGACGTGCACGAGCTGACCGACCTGATGATCTCGAAGGTCGCGGTCGGTCCGACGGACAACAACGCCTATGTGCTGCGGTGCCGGGCCACCGACGAGCAGTTGCTGATCGACGCGGCCGCCGAGCCACACACGCTCCTGACGCTGATCGGCGACAGCGGTCTGGCGTCCGTGGTCACCACGCACCAGCACGGCGATCACTGGGGCGCGCTGCGCGAGGTGGTCGACGCCACCGGTGCGCGGACGTACGCGGGGCGGCACGACGCCGAGGGCATCCCCGTCCCCACGGACGTGCTGCTCGACGACGGCGACACCGTGACCGTCGGGCGGGTCCGCCTGACCGCGCGTCATCTGGTGGGGCACACCCCGGGCAGCATCGCGCTGGTCTACGACGACCCGCACGGCCACCCGCACGTCTTCACCGGGGACTGTCTCTTCCCCGGCGGCGTCGGCAACACCTGGGGCAGCGCGGAGCGGTTCGGCACCCTCCTCGACGGCGTGCAGCGCAAGCTCTTCGACGAACTGCCGGACGAGACCTGGGTCTATCCGGGCCATGGCGCCGACACCACGCTCGGCGCCGAGCGGCCGCATCTCGCCGAGTGGCGGGCCCGCGGCTGGTAAGCGGACCGGAGACCGGCTGAGGGCCCGGCGGGCGACACACCGCCCGCCGGGCCCTCCGCGTCACCCGCGGGTGGCCACCTCGGCTTCTTCGGCCGCCTCCACGGACTCCTCGGCCGCCTGGCGCCGCGAGGCCCGCAGGCTGGTCACGGTCGTGATGACCAGCACCGCACCGATCACGCCCAGCGAGACCGGAATGCTGATCTCCGGGACGGCCACCCCGGATTCGTGCAGGGCGTGCAGCACCAGCTTCACGCCGATGAACCCGAGGATCACCGACAGGCCGTAGGAGAGGTGGACCAGCTTCTTCAGCAGCCCGCCGATCAGGAAGTACAGCTGCCGCAGCCCCATCAGGGCGAAGGCGTTGGCGGTGAAGACGATGTACGGGTCCTGGGTCAGGCCGAAGATCGCCGGGATCGAGTCCAGGGCGAACAGGACGTCGGTGGTGCCGATCGCCAGCATGACGATCAGCATCGGCGTCATCAGCCGCCGGCCGTTCTCCACGACGAACAGCCTGGTGCCGTGGTACCGGTCGGTGGACGGGAAGCGGCGCTCGACCGCCTTCAGGAAGCGGTTCTCCTCGAACTCCTCGTCCTCGTGCCCGGACCGCGCCTCCTGGATCAGCTTCCACGCCGTCCAGATGAGGAACGCGCCGAAGAGGTAGAACACCCAGGAGAAGTTGGCGATGATCGCCGCGCCGGCGCCGATGAAGCCGGCCCGCAGCACCAGCGCGATCAGCACCCCGACCATCAGCACCCGTTGCTGGTAGACGGCCGGGACCGCGAACTTGCCCATGATCAGGACGAAGACGAAGAGGTTGTCGACGCTCAGCGACTTCTCGGTGATGAAGCCCGCGAAGAACTCGCCGGCCGGCGCGCCGCCGCCGAACACCAACAGGCCGAGCCCGAACAGCGCGGCGAGCCCCATCCAGACACCGGTCCAGATGCCGGCTTCCTGGAGGGAGACCTCATGGGGTTTGCGTCCGCCGATGAAGAAGTCGACGGCGATCAGGGCGCACAGACCGAGGATGGTCAGCGCCCAGAGGGTGGGGGAAACGTCCACTGCTCCTCCGGCAATGTCGTACGGCACGCACAGCGTCGTCGCTGCCGGGGGACTCGGCGCCCTCCGTACAAGAAAGAGTAAAGGCAGTTCATGAAATGGCAAAGGAAAGGATAAAGCCGCTGGTGGGGGCTGGTCTCTCGAGCGACTGACGGTCAGCCGGGGTGCGAGCCCGCGGCGCGGCGGGCCTCGGCGACACGGTCCATCACCCGGCGGACCACCTCGCTGCGCCGGGGCGCGAGCGGGGGCTCGTACGTCCAGGCATGGCCGACCCAGGGGTCGGCGAGATGGTCGTCGGGCACCGGGGTCAACCGCAGCAGGGCGCGCCACAGCGGGTCCAGGAGCGGCCCGTACTCCCGTGCCCGCTCCCGGTCGGCCACCAGCATCAGATGGACCCCGACCGCGGGGCCCTCGTCGGCCAGATAGCGCAGTTGGTTCAGGGCGCGGTCGTCGAAGCCGTGCGGGAAGTCGTGGACGATCACGAGTTGCTCGGCCGGGTCCAGCTCCGGCGGCAGGGCCTCGGTGGCGCGGTGGCGCACCGCCATCTGGAGGAGGTCGACCCGGCGGGTCAGCGCCCCCAGGACCGCGGCCACGCCCCGGGCGCCGGCCGGCGGCGGCTCGGGCAGCGCGCCGCTCTCCCGCAACGGGGCCAGCGCCGGCCCGGCCGCCCCGGCGGCGTCGATGACCTGGAGGGCGTACGCGCCCGGCGGATGAGCGGCCAGCAGGCGGGCGGCGAGGGCGACGGCGGTCTCCAGGGCGAGGCGCGCCAGCGTGGCCTCGTCGGGCGGCGCGTCGGTGAGCGCACTGCCCAGCTCCCGGCGACCGACCTCCCGCTCCGGGGCGTACCCGGCACGGGGATACGGGCCGGGACCGCTGTCGATCCACAGGCCGCGCTCCAGAGGAAGCCGGACGAGCAGCGGAATGCGCAGGCCAGGGGCCTCCGGGAGGTGCAGATCGCCCAGCCGGACCGCCATCGGATGCTGCCGCGGCGCCTCGTAGCCGTGCCACACCGGGCTGTCCCAACGGGCCAGCGCGGGCGGCAGCGCGGGCTCGACCACCTCCGACACGGCGGTGAGCTGGGCGAGGTCGCGGTCGAGGACGGCGCGGGCCCGGCCGACCAGGTCGGCGTGCCGCTGCCGGGACGCGGCGCGGGCGGCCTCGGTGGCGCCGTCCATACGGGCGCGGGGGTCGGCGAGCGCCTCGTCCAGCTCCCGCTCCAGACGGGAGGCGGCGAAGCCGGCCGCGCCGCGGTACGCCGCGACCGACCGGGCCAGGTCCTCGAACATGCCCCGGACCTGGTTGTAGAGCCGCTCCTCCATGCTCCAGCCGTTGGCGTCACCGGCGACCGGCACGGCGGGGTCCTCCGGGGCACCGGGCGCGGCGACGGGGCCGGCAGACGGCGGGGCCGGGGGCGCAGCGACGGGGCGGGCGGACGGCATACGGGCCGCTGCGGGGTCGGTGGGGCGCCGGGGGTGGCGGTAGTCGATGCGGGAGCCGGGCGGCGGGGTGGCGGGCGTGGCGGCCGGGGCGGTGGAGACGGACGGCGGAGTGGTGGGCGCGCCGGGCTCGGTCGCCGGGGTGTCGGTGGTGGGGGCGGCCGCGGGGGCGGCCGTGGGCCGTTCGGGGCGGCTCGCCACGGCCGGATCGGGGGCCGCCACCGGGGCGTGGCTGGGGCCGGTCGCCGGAGCGGGTTCCGGGCCGTTCGGGGCGGCCTCCTGGCCGGCCGACGGGGTGGACGCCGGGCCGGCCGGTTCCGGTTGCCGGCCGGTCACCGTCGTGATCTCCGCGGCCAGTTCCGCGGCCTCCGGCAGCCCCTGGTCGTGCAGCAGTGCCGCCAGCCCTCCGGCGTACCCCTGGCCCACGGCGCGGATCCGCCAGGCGCCCCGCCGCCGGTAGAGCTCCACGGCGACCAGTGCGGTCTCGGGGCCCAGGCCGGTGAGGGTGCAGCCGACGAGACGGGTGCCGTCGGGGCTCGTCACGGCGACCGACGGCGCGGCGAGGGCACCGAAGCCGCGCGGCACGCCGGGCCCGTCCGGCAGCACCAGCAGCACACTCACCCGCCGCACCGTGCCGGGCAGCGCGGCGAGATCAACCGCGATGCGCTGTTCGGCGGCCACACGGGACGGCACCTCGACGCCCGCCCGCCGCGGTGCGCCCGGATGGGCCACCGCCTCGGCGCCCGGCAGCCGGCCCTGCTCATCGCCGAGCGCGACCGCGGCCAGCACGGGCGCGGCGGCCGCGATCCGGATCTCCACCCGGGTGCGGTCCAGCGGGTGGTTCTGCCCCCGGACGAGCTCCGCCGTCATCGTTCTCCCCCTGCGTGTCGTACGGGTCGCTCGTCAGTGCCGCGGCGCGCCCACGGGCGCGGCAGGACTGTCGGCGGGCCCTTCCGGACCGCGGTCGGCGTCCCGTCGGACGTCCGCAGGTCGACGCCCCGCCCGGCCCGGCGACCGGCCCGCGGCGCCACCTCACCACTCCCGCCGACCGGTGCGGTGACCAATGGTCGGGCGGCTGCTCCCGACCCTACGCACCTGACCCGTCCGGGGCGCGCCGAGCCCCCCTTCCGTGGCGGAGCCGCGACACGCCCGGGTGACGGACCTGCTGTCGGCCCGGCGGCTCCGCGCCCCTCACCCGCCGGTGCCCCGGAGTGGGCCGCCGATGCCCCGCCGCCTACTTCAGTCCGGCCTCCTTCATCTGGCGCAGCTCCTTCTTCAGCTCGCCGACCTCGTCCCGGAGCCGGGCGGCGACCTCGAACTGCAGCTCGGCGGCGGCCGCCCGCATCCGCTCCGTCAGCTCCTCGATGGTCTCGGCGAGTTCGGCGGCGGGACGGTCCGTCAGCGTCTCCGTGCCCTTGCCGCCCTTGCCCTTGGCCGCCTTCCCGGCCTTGCCGCCGAGTGCCGGGACCGGTGCCTTGGCCTTGCCCTCCTTGTCGCCGGCCTTGCGGTAGCCGGTGCCCAGCAGCTCCTGGGTGTCGATCTCCTCACGGGCGAGGGTGGCGACGATGTCGCCGATCTTCTTGCGGAGCGGCTGCGGGTCGATGCCGTTCGCCTTGTTGTACGCCAGCTGCTTCTCCCTGCGGCGGTTGGTCTCCTCGATGGCCTTCGCCATCGCCGGGGTGACCTTGTCGGCGTACATGTGCACCTGACCGGAGACGTTGCGCGCCGCTCGGCCGATGGTCTGGATCAGGGAGGTGCCGGAGCGCAGGAAGCCCTCCTTGTCGGCGTCCAGGATCGCCACCAGGGAGACCTCCGGGAGGTCCAGGCCCTCCCGGAGGAGGTTGATGCCGACGAGCACGTCGAACTCGCCCGACCGCAGCTCGCGCAGCAGCTCCACACGGCGCAGGGTGTCCACGTCGCTGTGCAGATAGCGCACCTGGATGCCGAGCTCCAGGAAGTAGTCGGTGAGGTCCTCGGCCATCTTCTTGGTGAGGGTGGTGACCAGGACCCGTTCGTCCTTCTCGGTGCGCTTGCGGATCTCGTGCACCAGGTCGTCGATCTGGCCGTCGGTGGGCTTGACCACCACCTCCGGGTCGACCAGGCCGGTCGGCCGGATGATCTGCTCCACGAAGCCGTCGCTGCGGGACAGCTCGTACGGGCCGGGCGTCGCGGAGAGGTAGACGGTCTGGCCGACCCGCTCCAGGAACTCCTCCCACTTCAGCGGCCGGTTGTCCAGCGCGGACGGGAGCCGGAAGCCGTGGTCGACGAGGGTGCGCTTGCGGGAGGCGTCGCCCTCGTACATGGCGCCGATCTGCGGGACGGTGACATGCGACTCGTCGACGACCAGCAGGAAGTCGTCCGGGAAGTAGTCCAGGAGGGTGTTGGGCGCCGAGCCCGGCTCGCGGTCGTCCATGTGCATCGAGTAGTTCTCGATGCCCGAGCACGAGCCGATCTGCCGCATCATCTCGATGTCGTAGGTGGTGCGCATGCGCAGCCGCTGGGCCTCCAGCAGCTTGCCCTGCTTCTCCAGGGTGGCGAGCCGGTCGGCCAGCTCCGCCTCGATCCCGGCGATGGCCTTCTCCATGCGCTCGGGTCCGGCGATGTAGTGGCTGGCGGGGAAGACGTAGAGCTGCTGGTCCTCGCTGATCACCTCGCCGGTGAGCGGGTGCAGGGTGGAGAGCGCCTCGATCTCGTCGCCGAACATCTCGATCCGGACGGCCAGCTCCTCGTAGACCGGGAAGATCTCGATGGTGTCGCCGCGGACCCGGAAGGTACCCCGGGTGAACGCCAGGTCGTTGCGGGTGTACTGGATGTCGACGAAGCGGCGCAGCAGCAGGTCGCGGTCGATCTCGTCGCCGACCCTGAGCGGCACCATGCGGTCGACGTACTCCTGGGGCGTACCCAGGCCGTAGATACAGGACACCGAGGCGACGACGACCACGTCGCGCCGGGTGAGGAGCGAGTTCGTCGCGGAGTGGCGCAGGCGTTCGACCTCCTCGTTGATGGAGGAGTCCTTCTCGATGTACGTATCGGACTGCGGGACGTACGCCTCTGGCTGGTAGTAGTCGTAGTACGAGACGAAGTACTCGACGGCGTTGTTGGGCAGCAGCTCGCGGAACTCGTTGGCGAGCTGGGCCGCGAGGGTCTTGTTGGGCGCCATCACCAGCGTCGGGCGCTGGAGCTTCTCGATCATCCACGCGGTGGTGGCCGACTTGCCGGTGCCGGTCGCACCCAGCAGGACGACGTCCTTCTCACCACCGCGGATGCGGCGGTCCAGCTCGGCGATGGCCGCCGGCTGGTCGCCACTGGGCTTGTAGGAGCTGACGACCTCGAAGGGCGCCACCGTGCGTTCGATCTGTGAAACGGGCCGCATGGGATCCACCGTACGACTCGCCACTGACAATGCGTGCCGCATCGGCCCTGACCTGCGGCTTTCCGGGGGCCGCCGGGGCGGCGGGGCGCGGCGGGCGGGCCATGTCCGGCGGCGGGTGTTCCGGCAGCCCGCCCGCGGCGGCCGGGCCCGGGCGGCCCGGCGGCCCGAAGCCGTCGAGGCCGGGTAGGGCGGTATGCCCCGGTCACGTCCGGCAAAAACGGTCAACTGCGCGACGGGTGACTCATCGTCGGTCAAGATGCGCGGATGCCGTGGCTCCGGCAAGTTGGACGACGTCGGGACGTACGTCTGCTGCACGGCCATTCCGGGCATCCTGCAACTACGACGCTCCGCACGGAAACCGGCCACTTCTCATTCCACGCCCGGCCACCGCACGTCCGGCTCCCGCTCCGGCCCGGCTGCGAGGCTCCGTCCGTCCGCCCCGTTCACCTCACTTCACGTCAGCTCACCTCCACGACGTCACGAGGAGTCCGTATGCGTATCCGCCACGTCGTCGCCGTCACCGGTGCCCTCATGGGTCTGTCCGCGCTCGCCGTGCCCGCCTCCGGCGCCCAGGCCGCAGGGCATCATCCTGTGGTGGTCGGCCATCGCGGCGCCGCGGCGTACGCGCCCGAGAACACCCTCGCCTCGGTGGACGCGGCCGACCGGCTCGGCATCTCCTGGGTCGAGAACGACGTCCAGCGCACCAAGGACGGCGAGCTGGTCGTCCTGCACGACACCTCGCTGGCGAGGACGACCAACGTCAAGAAGGTCTTCCCGGACCGCTCCCCGTGGAACGTCGGCGACTTCACGCTCCGGGAGATCGAGAAGCTGGATGCCGGCAGCTGGTTCGGCTCCCGGTTCAAGGGCGAACGGGTGCCGACGCTGGAGGAGTATCTGGAGGAGGTCGAGGACAACGGCCAGAAGCTGTTGATGGAGCTGAAGAACCCCGAGCTCTATCCCGGTATCGAGCGGCAGGCGGTCCGGGAGCTGCGCCGCGACGGCTGGCTGGACAGCGGGCACATCCGGCGCCGCCTGATCGTCCAGAGCTTCAACGCCGACGCGATCAAGAAGTTCCACCACCTGGACCCGGCGGTCAAGACGGGCTTCCTCGGCAGCCCCACGGTCGCCGACCTGCCCAAGTACGCCGCCTACTGCGATCAGATCAACGCTCCGCACACCGCCGTCACCCGGAAGTACGTGAAGGCGGTGCACGGACTCCGGGGCCCGCACCACCGGCGGCTGGAGGTCTACACCTGGACCGTCGACGACGCCAAGGGCGCGGTCGGCATCGCCGGCCTGGGGGTCGACGGGATCATCAGCAACAAGCCCGACGTGGTGCGCGACGCGCTCAACGGGGGCGGCTCCTGACCACCCCCGGCACTGCGGGCGAGGAGCGGGTCCGGCGGGGCCGTGGCCCGCTGCCCGCCACGTTGTCAGTGGCCCGTCCTACGCTGGACACGTGACGAACGCAGAGCACGGCCCAGAGTCGGCCCCGGCGCCGGACGCCGCCCCGGAGGCGGCCCGCCCGACCCGCCGCGACTGGGCCTGGAGGCGCATCGATACCCCGATCGGCCCACTGCTGCTCGCGGCGACCGGGGAGGGCCTGGTACAGGTCGTCTTCCACGCCGGTGAGCGGGTGACCCGGCGGGCACTGGCCCGTCTGGAGGGCGCCTTCGGCGGGCCGCCGGTCCCGGAGACACCTCATCTGGCGACGGCCGCCGCCGAGCTGTCCCGCTATTTCTCCGGTGAGCTGCGGAGCTTCACCGTCCCCCTGGACTGGTCCCTGTCCGGGGGCTTCAACGCCCGGGTGCTGCACGCGCTGGCCGACGACGTCCCGTACGGCAGCGTGGTCGGCTATCAGGACCTCGCCGACCGGGTCGGGGAGCCGGGCGCGGCCCGCGCGGTGGGCGCCGCGATGGGCTCCAACCCGCTCCCCGTGGTCGTGCCCTGCCACCGGGTCGTGGCCAGCGACGGCGGGATCGGCGGCTTCGGCGGCGGCCTGGAGGCCAAGCGGCTGCTGCTGGCCCTGGAGGGCGTGCTGCCCGCTCCCCTGTTCTGAGCACCGCGGTCGCTCCGCCCCCGGTCGTGTCCCGTCCGTTCCCCGTCCCTGTCGCCGCGGCTCCGTCCCGCCGGCCGGCACCGTCCATGAAGGGCCGCGCATGTCCCGTCAGATCGCCCTGCTCCGCGGCATCAACGTCGGGGGCCACAACCGCTTCCCCAAGGCCCACCAGTTGGAGCTGGCCCGTTCCCTGGGGCTGTCCGACGTCTCCGTCCTCCTGCAGACGGGCAACATCGTCTTCGCCGATCCGGGGGTGCCGCCGCAGGAGACCGCCCGGCGGTTCGAGGAGCGGATCGCGGCCGAGCTGGGCCTGACGGTACCGGTGCTCGTACGGACCCGCGACGAGCTGGCCGCCACCGTCGCCGGGAACCCGTTCCCGGCCGCCGTGCCGGAGCCCAGGACGCTGCATGTGACGTTCCTGGCCGAGGCGCCGGCGGACACCGCGGGCCTGGACGCGCTCGACGAGGCGGCGTACGCGCCGGACCGGTTCCGGCTGCTCGGCCGCGAGCTGTATCTGTGGTGCCCGCAGGGCGTCGGGCGCTCCAGGCTCGCCGAGGCGGTCGGCCGCGCCCGGCTCGGCGTGACGGCCACCGCCCGCAACTGGAACACCGTCACCACGCTGCTGGCGCTGGCCGACGCCTGATCTCCCGGACGGCGTGTCCGGGACGGCGGCCCCTCAGCGCCAGCCGTGGAGTTCCCGCAGCCGGTTGGCGACGAGGTTGAATCGGCCCCGGTCGAGCGCGCACGCCTCCCGCCGCATACCGTCGGGGTGGACCCGCAGCACCCGGTCCATCGCGACCCAGGAGTCGCGCCCCGCGCGGTCCCAGGGGCCCGCGCCGATCGCCACCCAGTCCCGGTCGTCGTTGTGGCGCTTGCTCGACAGCTGCACGGCCAGCAGCGTCCCGGCCGCCTCCCGGGCCACCACCAGCACCGGCCGGTCCTTGCCGCGCCCGTCGTTCTCCTCGAAGGGGACCCAGGTCCAGACGATCTCGCCGGGGTCCGGGTCGCCGTCCGGGTCGGGGGCGTAGGTCATCGCGACGGCGCCGACGACGCGCGGCGGTATCTCCGCGGTCGCGGTGGGCCCCTGGCTGCCGGGCAGGGGCGGATGCGGATCTGCTGCGTAGAACGATGCGGTCATCCCCGCACGCTACCGGCAGCGGTGAACACGCTGCTCAGCGGCCCGCGTTGGGGCGTTTCCGGTCGATTGTCAGTGGTCGGTCGTACGGTTTTTCACAGCGGGGGACGGTCGCCGAGGCCGCCCGGAAAGGACCGTCATGTCCAAGATCACGAGGTACCTCTCAGCGGACGGCTCAGCCGGTCGCTCCGCTCCAGGCCGGCCGGCGGGGATCGTCGGCGCGTACGACGACGTCCGCCGCCTGCTCCGGCCGGGTCTCGGCCTCGTAGCGGGCGAACGCCGGCAGCGTCCAGCGCTGGTCCTCCGGCGTACGGCGGGCGAGCGCCCCCGGCGACAGCTTCAGGTGCACGGAGAGATCGAAGGGGAACCAATGCCCGAGCAGCAGCGGACCGTGCAGCAACAGCACGCCGCCGGGCGGAAGTTCCACGTAGGGGCTGCGGGTCGCCCGGTCGGCCTCCGGGTCCCACAGGTCCGGGAGCACCCGCCCGGTGCCGCCCGGTTCCAGCGGCTGGAAGACCTCGCGCCACAGGGCCCGCCGGTCGAACCACTCGTCGTGGTAGGCGTAGGGGTCCTCGTGGCCGTACTCCAGGCGCAGCGAAGCGGGCCGCAGAAAGCCGTGGGTGTCGGCCATGTGCACCGCCCGCCCCCGGAGCCGCAGTGCCTCGGCGAGCCGCCCGGCGAGGTCGCCGGGGGCGGCGGCGGGAGCCCCGTCGACCGCCACCCGCAGCCAGGGGCTCCCGTCGTGCGCGGTCAGCGCGTCGATGCGCGCGGCGAGTGCGTCGGAGAGCCGTTCCCAGGTGATCGCTTCGAGCCGCACCCGCCCATTCTGCCCCGTCGGCGGGCGTCGGGCGCCGGCGGTCAGCGGGAGTGCGGTCCGCCGGGCTGGCCACCGGGGTGGACGTTCGCGATGATGCCGGCCTGCACCACCATGCCGTTCACCCCGCCGCTGACGGTGTTGTGGACGTCCCGCACGGTGGCACCCTGGTCGCGCCGGGGCGCCACCTCGTCCAGCAGCCGGCGCAGTTCGTCCGCCGCGGCCGGGTCCTCGGAGAGCAGCCGCCGCAGTTCGATCCGCCACTGCCCGACCGCGTCCTGGACCGCCAACTCATCGCCGGCCTCCTGGGCGTTGACGACCTCGGCGTGTGTCTCGTCCAGCTCGCGGCCGACCTCCTCCTCGTCGGCGCCGCGGCGCCGGGCGAGCAGGGCCGCCATCCGCCGGCGGAGCGCGCCCCAGCCCTCGGTCGCCATCTGCTGCACCAGCGTCGTCGCCCCGGTCGTGGCCAGCGCCACCAACTCTGCTTCCATCGGACCCCCTCGGCCGTCGTGCGCGCGGTGTCGCACGTGGTGTCACAGTAGAGAGGCGAATCGCCTCGTGCACAGCTTTCGGGCCGGGCTGCGCCGTGATCCGGACTCAGCTCTCCATGGCCGGCCGGGCGGCTCCGTAGCGGCTGAGCACGGCCGCCGCCTCCTTCGTCGCCTCGATGACGCTCCGGGGGACCTCCGGCATCACGGTCTTCTGCTTGAGCAGCAGCACCGCGCCCATGATGGCCCCGTCCCACATGATCGGTGCGGCGCAGGAGTTCCAGCCGGCCATGCACTCCTCGTAGCCGACCGCGTGGCCGAGGTCGCGGACCTCCGCCAGGGAGGCCAGCAGCGCGTCGTTGTCCCGGTAGACACCGGGCCCTGCCTGTTCGGGCACGGGCTCGGCCAGTACGCGCTGCTGGAGGACCTCGGGGAGGTAGGCGAGGATGGTGCGCCCAGAGGCGCCGGTGCGCAGGGAGCGGGTCACGGACAGCACATCGCGCGGGGTCATGCCCAGTTCGGCGAGGTCGGAGTCGCCGACGGCCATGTCGACGCACTGCCGCTGCGCGCCGGAGAACGGCGCGACCATGTAGAGGAACGCCAGCCCGTTGCCGGTCGCCTCGCGCAGGTCGCTCAGGACCGTCTGCGCACCGTCGAGGCGGTGGTCGAGGGCGGTGAAGGCGAGCTGGGCGGCCGAGGTCCGCAACCGGTAGAGGCCGCGGTCCACCCGTTCGAAGATCCGCTGGTAGATGCCGGATTGCAGGATGCGGTAGACGACGGAGTCGTCCAGGCCGGTGAACTCCGCGATCTCACCGGGCCCGTGGGCGGACCCGCCGAGTTCGGCGAAGGCGGTCTGGACGAGGAAGACCCGCTCGGCATGACCGGACCCGGACGTCCGGGAGCCGCCGGAGGCCGCGCTCCTGGAGGCCCGGCCGGTGTGCTGCGCGGCCTCCGGAGCCGTGGCCTGCGACGCTGCGGTGCGTTGGCCCATCGTGTGCTCTCTCTCCTGGCAGTGGTCCGCGCCCGAAGGCGCACGGCGTGTGCGGGGCTCGGTGCCCCGCCCCCGAGGGCACCCGCGTCACCGGGTGACGTCGAGGGCGAGTTTCCCGGTCGGGGTGCGGGCGGCGAGGTCGCGGTGGGCCCGCGCCGCCTCCCCGAGCGCGTAGGTGGTGCCGGTCAGTGTCCTGAGGGAGCCGTCGGCGACGGCGCCGAACAGCGCCCGCATGGAGGTCTGCAGTGCCGTCCGGTCCGCGTAGAGCTGGGGCAGCCAGAAGCCGGAGACGGTGAGGGAGCGCTCCATCAGCTCCCGGGTGGACACGTTCGCCAACTCGCCGCCGGCGAAGCCGTAGACGGCGAGCCGGCCGCGCGGCGCGACGGCAGCCAGGGTCCGGGCGAAGGTGGCGCCGCCGGTCATCTCCAGTGCCGTGTCGACCGGGCCGCCGGCCGCGTCCAGGATGCGCTCGGTGAGGTCCTCGGCGGTGGAGTCGACGACCGCGTGCGCGCCCAGTTCCAGGGCCAGTCGGCGCTTGGCCTCGGAGCCGGCGAGGCCGATGACCTTCGCGCCGGCCCGCGCCGCGAGCTGGACGGCGAGTGTGCCGACCCCGCCCGCCGCGGCCGGGACGACGACGCTCTCCCCCTCGCTGAGGCGCAGCGCGGTGAAGAGCAGGTGCCAGGCGCTGTTGCCCTGGAGGGCCAGCGCGACCGCCTGTTCGTCGCCGACGGTGTCGGGCACGTCCCAGGTGACGCGGCGGTGCAGCAGGGCCCGTTCCGCGTAGCCGCCGCCTCGGGTGAGCCCGACGACCCGCCGGCCGCCGTCGAGGGTTCCGACGACCTCGTTGCCGGGTATGTACGGCAGTTCGACCGGCGCGAGGTAGGTGTCGCCGCGGACGTGCACATCGGCGTAGTTGACACCCGCCAGCCTCACGTCGACGAGCGCGTGCCCGGCGCGGGGCGTCGGCTCGGGGGCGTCCTCCAGGCGGAGCACGTCCGGGTCGCCGAATTCTCGCATCACGATCGCGCGCACGACTCTCCCTCAGATTCTCCGGTGCGGTGCCCGCACAGGGTAGGCACGACGCCGGTCGGAGCGCCGCCTCCCGATCATTTCGCGCCAACCCTTCGGACTTTCTGGGCGCGGTGGCCCCCCTGGCACCCCGGTTTCCCGGGAGTTTTCTCGTGTCGCGAGAAAAGTTCGGTTCGGTTCATACCCATTGGGACGTTTTGGCGTGGATCTACCGGGCGGTATACGGCGGGTGGCTCCCACACATCCCTCACTCGGCTTCGGCTACCGGAAGTGATCGACGCCGCCTACGATCCGGACGTGTGTCCGCCGTTGACGAGAGCCGACGGCCGCGTTCCCAAGGGCAGAGCACAGCGCGCGAGGCAGCGGTGCCGGCCCGCCCCACCCGGTGAACCGGGCGGGGAGTGGCGGAGGACGGGGCCCGGGCCGCGCCGGGGCGGACACGGCCTGAGGGGGAATCATGATGGGGAAATCGGGGGGCGGCAGGCCGGCGTTCGCGCCGGCCTGCCGGGACCCGCAACGGGCTCTGCCTCTTCCGCCGGCGCCTCTGCGCATCCTGCGAACCGCGTCTGCTTCCCTGCCGTCGTTGACTGCACGGGTCACCGACGCCGCCGACGCCGTCATCGCCGCCGCGCGCCGCCACTCCCGGCCGTACGCCGCACCGCCCTTTCTGGAGGCGGCCCGGCCCGGCCGGGGATTCGCGCGCCACCGCCGAGAAAGGGACCGCCCATGAACGCGTCGAGTCGAACGACCAGCGCCGGGCTCCAGTTCACGCACCCGTACCTCGCCGTGGTGCTCGGCGGCGGCTTCACGGGCATGCTCGCCGCCGCGGCACTGTCCGCGTACGCCGACGTGATCGTGGTCGAGCGGGAACGGCTGTCCCGTACGCCCGCGTTACGCACGGATCTTCCGCAGCCGCGGCACACCCACCTGCTGGCGTCGGACGGCGCCCGGGTCGTGGAGAGCCTGCTGCCCGGCACGGTCGAACGGTGGCTGGCCGCGGGCGCCCACCGGCTCGCGATGCCGTCGGAGGCCGCCGGTCCGCTGCAGCCCGGCCGGCCCGCTCGCCGGGTCCGTACGCGGCAGGTGTTCGCCTGCTCCCGCGATCTGCTCGACCGGGTCGTGCGCGAGCAGGTGCCGGCCCTCCCTGGGGTGTCGGTCCTGGACGGCACGGAGGCGGAGCGGCTGACCGGCACCGCCGAGCACGTCACCGGGGTGTGGGTCCGCGACACCACCAGCGGTGAAACGTACCGCCTGGACGCCGATCTCGTGGTCGACGCCACCGGCCGCTCGTCCACCACCCCGGACCGGCTGGCGGCGCTCGGCCTGCCGGCCGCGCCGGAGGACGTCCGGGACGCCGGCATCGTCAGTGCCACCCGCATCTTCCGTACACCGCCCGGATACGAGAACTGCCCGGTGCTCACCGCCCGTTCGGACTGCTGTCCGGTCGGCGCCGCCGGTGGCGGCAACGCGTCGCCGGCGTCCCTGCTCCCGGCCGCGCGGACCGCGACCCTGGTCCCGATCGAGCACGGGCGCTGGCTGGTCACCCTCACCGGCGGCAACGGCACTGAGCGGCCGTCCGAACGCGCCGACCGCTTCGTGCCGTTCGCCCGCCGCATCCACACGTCCATCGGGGACCTCATCGCCGACGCCGAGCCGCTGAGCGAGGTACGACTGACCCGCGACACCTCCAGCCGCCGCCACCGCTACGAGCAACTGCCCAGCTGGCCCTCCGGGTTCCTCGCCCTCGGCGGCGCGGTGGCCTCGGTCACCCCGGACTCCGGGCAGGGCCTGTCCCTCGCCGCGCACGGCGCCGCCGCGCTCCGCACGGCGCTGCGGCGGTATGGCCTGGACGACCCCGCGCTGGGCCGCCGGGTGCAGCGTGTCATCGGCGGTCTCGTCGAGGCACCGTGGGCGCTGGCCACCGGGGCGGAGCTGCCGCCGTCCCCGCGTCCCGGTGCACTGCGGCCGTCGTTGGCCACGCGCGTCGTGCACGGCGCCATGAGCGGGTTACGCGTCCCCACCACCGGCCTGCCCCCGGTCTGCCGCGCCTACGTGGACGTGGTCAGGCCCGCTGCCCCGGTGGCCCATCCGCCGCACCCGCTCGCCCCGCGACCGGCATCCGCCACGCCGTCGTCCGCGGTACGGTCACCGGAGCCCGATGCCCCGGGCACCCCGCCCGCCCTGCCGTCCCCGCTCACGCCCTCCGCCGCCGCGCTCACGGCGCCGCCGCCCTCGGCCGCGCCGGGCGGCCCCGGCCCCGAGCAGACGCCCCGCCGACTGCCCCGCCCCCTCGGCTTCGGCGCCGCATCGCTGCGCCGACGACGGCTCAACGGCGGCCGCCGGAAGCCCGGCGGGGACTGAGACCCCGGCCCTGGTCCCGGCACAGCGCCGGCTCTGAATTACGGTGGGCGCCAGGTATACATCTCCGATCGCCGGCGGCGCGGCCACGGGCGATCGTCACCACCAGGGGGTTGCGGAAAAAGGTGACGCGCGCTACAACGCACACTGGCCGCGAACCGCGAACCGCGAACCGCGAACCGCGAACCGCGAACCGCGAACCGCGAACCGCGAACCGCGAACCGCGAACCGCGAACCGCGAACCNCCGCGAACCGCGAACCGCGAACCGCGAACCGCGAACCGCGAACCGCGAACCGCGAACCGCGAACCGCGAACCGCGAACCGCGAACCGCGAACCAGGGGCTGGGGCTGGGGTCGGCGGCTGTGCGGGTGGGTGCGCGTGCGCGGAGACGGCTGACACCACCCATGGGCTGCTGCCTCCGCTGCGGGTACCCGTGGGGGACGATCCCGAGCGCTGGCAGACGTTCCCCGGTGAGCGGCTGGTCGTCGTCATCGCCCGCACCGTCACCTCGACGGTCCGGGTCCTCGACGTCCTCCGCCCGGTCCTGCGCAACGACCCGCGTCTCCACCTGGTCTTCGCCTTCGATCCCAGCTCCGCCTTCAACGACGGCGTCCATGCCCTGCTGCGCTCGGTCGGCGCCCGGGTGCTGCCCTGGCACCAGTTCACCCGGATCTCCCCTCACCTGATCATCACGGCGACCGAGAACGCGGATCTCACCGCCGGGCACCACACCTGCCCGGTGCTGGTACTGCCGCACGGGGTCGGCTTTCACAAGGTCGTCCCCGATTCCCGCAGCGACCGCGACCGACTGGCCGGTGTCGTCCCGGACACGCTGCTGCGCAGTGGCCGCGCCCGGCTCGCGGTCTCCCACCCGGACCAGGCGGCCCAACTCGCCGCCGCCCACCCCGCCACCTCCGGCTGCACCCTGCTCGTCGGCGACCCCTGCTACGACGCGCTGCTCGACGGGCGGGAGCTGCGGGACCGCTACCGCCGGGCGCTCGGCCTCACGGACCGGCGGCGCCTGATCATGATCAGCTCGACCTGGCGCGATCACTCGGCCCTGGGCCGGGACCCCGCCCTCCCGGCCCGCCTGCTCGCCGAACTCCCCCTGGACGACTACGCCGTTGCACTGATCACCCACCCCAACATCACCTCCGCCCACGGCGGATACTCCCTCCGTTCGCACCTCGACTCCGCGCACGACGCCGGGCTGCTGACGATCCCGCCGACCGCCGGCTGGCAGGCCACCCTGCTCGCCGCCGACCTGCTGATCGGTGACCACGGGTCGGTCACCTTCTACGGCGCGGCGCTCGGCACGCCGTTGCTGCTCGGCGCGTTCGGCGACGACGAGGCCGTCGCCGACACGCCCATGGCCGAGCTGGGCCGGATCGCCCCGCGGCTGCTCCCCCAAGAACCGTTGCGTCCGCAGATCGAGCGGGTGCTCGACCTGGCCGGAACGGCCGGCGACGACACCATGGAGCGGGTGCGCAAGGTCGGTGAAAGCGCCTTCGCCGCGCAGGGCCGGGCCCTGCGGCTCCTGCGCACCGCCATCTATGACCTGCTGGGCCTTCCCGAGCCGGTCGGCCCGCCACCTCCGCGCCGTGCCCCGGAGCCACCCGTCCCCCAGGATCGCCCGGAAACGGGACCGGCCACCGCCTGTTACGTCCACACCTCCCTCTCCGAGGGCGCCGGCGGCCCCTCCGGCGCCCGGATATCCGTCGAACGCTTCCCCGCCGCCGTCGCCGGCTTCTCCTCCGACACCCAGGGCGATACTCCCGAGGGCCCGTTCCGCCATCTGTCCTGTGCCGACGACGAGTGGGACCGGCAGTGGCCGGAGAGCGCCTCCGTCCTCGTCCGCCGGACCGCGGCCGGTACCGCCGTGGGCGCCGACCGGTGGATCGACGACACCTTCGCCCGCTATCCCGGCTGTCTGCTCGCCGCCGTCACCGTCGCGGGCCGGGGCTGCCGGGCCGGGCTGCGCGACGGCCGGACCGTCGAGGTCTCCGCCACCGGCCGGTTGGACGACGCCGCCGTCCTGGCCGCCGTCGTCTACGCCTGCCTGCGCGCCCGGCACCCGCTGGAAGGCTTCGCCACCCTCGCCCTCGGCGGCCGTACCGAGGATGTGGTGCTCCGCCTCACCTGGCGAGCGACCGGGCCACGCCCCGCCGGCTGACGGGCCCACTCGCGGACAGCCGCCGTGGGGAGATGCCCGCCGGCGCCACGCCGTCGGTACTACCCCGAGCTGCCGTCGGTGGTGTCCGTGTCGGTGTTGGCATCGGTGTCGGTGTCGGTATGGCCGGCGCCTTCTCCGCCGCTCGTACCGTTCCGGCCCTGCGCACCGGCCGAGGTCTCCGTCAGTCTGCGACGCAGCTCCACAGCGCGCGGGCCGCCGCCCGCCTCGTATATCTCCAGGGCGCGCATCAGATGGCGCCGCCACCGCTCGTGATCACCGCGCTGCTCGGCGAGTTCGGCCAGAGTCTCGCACACCTGCGCCTCGTAGTGGACGGCTCCGCGCTCGCGGAGCATGGCACCGGCCTCCTCCAGCGCGGCAACGGCCTCCGCAGGCCGCCCGAGGTCGCGGAGCACGCCCCCGATGGCGGCCAGTGCGCGGGCGCCCATCCGACGGTCGTCGATGGCCATGAACCCGTCGTAGGCCCCTTCGAGGGTGGCCCGGGCCTCCTCGGTGCTGCCGACGGCGTGCTGGGCGCAGCCCATGAAGTAACGGCCGATGGCGATGCCGCGGTCGTCACCCGCGGCGCGGTAGAGGACCATCGCCTCCTCGTAGGTCGCCACGGCGCGGACCGGGTCACAGCGGTCCCAGTAGCGGCCGTAGAACTCGCGGGCGGAGGCGCGGAGCAGAGTGTGGCCGGACTCGTCAGCACGGGCGACGGCGGTTTCCAGTTCCCTGCGGGCGCGGCGCAGCTCCTCGCGGTCCATCAGGGGACGGGACAGCAGGGTGCGCAGCCGGGCCTCGGCGGCGGGGTTGCCGTCCGCCGCGGCATGGCGGACGCCCAAGTCGCCGCTTCTGACCCAGTCGTTGAGGTAGCGGCGGTTGAGGAAGAGCGCGGTGAGCGCCTCGGCCAGCTCCCAGACCTGGCGGTGCCATCTGTGGTCCGCGGCGGTCTGCTGGGCCGACAGCAGCTCGGCGCGCCAGGCGTCCAGCCAGTCCAGCGCCTGCTGTCGGTCGCCGAAGGCGGTGGCGCGGTCCGCCTCCCCCAGCCGTTCCGTATACGTCCCGATACGCATCCGGCGGCCCATGACGGCGAGATCGGCCTGTGCGGCGCGGGTGAGCAGATGCTCGACGACGCGGGCCACGACCGCGGTGCGCGCGGCCTCGTCGTCCTCCTGGACGGCCTGCTCACGGGCGTGCAGGCGCACCAGGTCGTGGAACTCGTAGCGCCCGTCCGCGGCCACCGTGACCAGGCTCGCGGCCTCCAGGACGTCGAGCTGCTCGGCCGTGTGGGCAACGGTCGTCCCGGCTGCCGCGGCGGCCGATGCGGCGTCCCAGCGGCGGCCGGGATGCAGGCCGAGCAGTCGGTAGAGCCGGGCGGCGGGTGCGGGCAGCCCCGCGTAGGCCACTCCGAAGACAGCGGACACCGGGCGCTCCCCTCCCTGGCGCAGGGCCTCCAACCGACGCCGGTCGTCGGCCAATTCATCGGCCAGCGCGGCGACCCGCAAACCTGGATGCATCACCAGTCGCGCGGCCGCGACATGCAGCGCCACCGGCAGCCCACCGCAGCTGTCCACGATGCGCAGTGCCGCGTCCTCGTCGCCCGCGGCGATGCGCTCCTCCCCGCACAGCGCCCGCAGCAACTCCAGCCCGTGCTCCGGCGACAGTGGTTCGAGCGACATGAGGCGGGCGCCCTCGCGGAGCAGTTCCCCGAGCCTCGACTGGCTGGTCGCGAGGACGACGCTACCCGGAGCACCCGGGATCAGCGCCCGTACCTGCGCCGGCTCGGTCACGTCGTCGAGCACCATCAGCACCCGGTCGTCTGCCGTCCGGCTGCGCAGCAGGGCCGTCAATTCGCCCAGGGTGCCGGGCAGATACTCGTCCTCGACACCGAGTGCGCGCAGGCAGTGGCTCACCCCGGCCGAGACATCGCCGCCCCTCTGCGCCCGCAGCTCGGCGAAGTCGATGTAGAACTCGCCGCCGGGGAAGCGGCCGCGCTCCCCCTCCGCCCATCTCCGTACGGTCGCGCTCTTGCCCACTCCGGGCAGGCCGCTGAGCACCGCCAGACCGCCGGCGTCGCCCACCCAGCCGTCAATCTCTGCCAGCACCGGCTCCCGGTCGACGAACTGCCGGAGCGCGGCCGGCACCTGCCGTGGCACCGGACGCTCCCGCCGCGGCATCTCGAAGCGCAGATCGCCGTGGATCACCCCGGCCTGGATCACCGGGCCGTGTGCGGTCCCACTGAAATCGTTCCGGACGCGTCCGACGTCCGCACCGTTGTCCCCCATGTCGGCTCCCCCCCACATCGATCGACTCCCTACACGAAAAACGCTACTTGACGCCACTGACAACGCGGCACGGCGGTGGTTCGCGCGGACGCCTCGGCGCCACAAACCGGTCACCATCGATCCATAGCGATGAGTTTCGGTCAGTGATCGACCACCGGTCGATGACAGACGGGTGGGGGCGACGAGGCGGATCAGACGGCTCCGCTCGTCGCACTCTCCTACCGCTCCGTCCGCTCCGACCGCTGTCCCAGGAGGCGTTGGGCGAGGGCGAGGGTGGCCTGCGGATCGCGGGTGGGGCCGGGCGCCGCCGTGCGGTGGCTGGGGAGCCGTTCGACGGTGGCGGCGCCGGTGTCGGACTCCAGGGCGGGGGCGTAGCCCGCGGCACGCAGGGCGTCCAGAGTGGCGGCCGGCGGGCGGGCGCTGACCAGGACGGTCGGGGCAAGGGTGCGCAGTTCCAGCTCGCGCAGGGCGTGGTGGGCGGCGAGTTCGGCGATCAGCACCTCGTCGTCGGAGCGGACACAACAGGCGGCGGGCACGACCCGCATCCGGCCGTGGGTGCGGGCGGTGTCCTGGATGAGGTAGCCGAGGGGCTGCGGCAAGGTGCCGGTGGCCGAGGCGGCGGTGAGTGCGTCGCGGAGGGTGTCGGCCGTGTGACCGGAATCCAGTGCGCGGCGGACCGAGCCAGGCGTGAAGCGCCAGGTCACGGCGTGGCCCTCGGACTCCCGGTCGGCCGCGGCGGCGAGCAGCCCGGCGAGCTCGGGAGCGGGGCGGCCGGGCACGACGGCGGTCAGGTCGGCCTGGAAATGGGCTCGTTCGACGGGTGGCGGGAGCAGGTCGCGGAGCGGCTCGTCGAGGTCCGTCGGGTCGGCGAGCAAGGCCCGGCCCAGCGGGGTGAGGGTGCCATGGGCGGTGAGCCCGAGGTAGGCCGCCTCGTGGAGGGTGTGCGCTGCGCGCTCCTCGGCCATCGGCTGCGCGGTGACGGCGAGCGGTCGGTACCAATCCGCCGTCCGGAGCAGGTGGCGGAGGGGCGCGAGCGCGTCCTCGTCCTCCGGCGAATCCGGGAGGGGCAGGGGCGGGGGTACCGAGCCGGTGCCCGGTGGGACGTCGGCCAGGGCGGCGAGAAGGGCGTGCCGCAGCGCGGGGGCGTGCCGGTCGTGGCCGCGGACCAGGGCGGTCGGCGTCTCACCGAACGGGGTGTGGGTGGGGATGTCCCACAGGGCGTACCAGGCGGCCAGTACGGGAGCGAGGCGGGCGCCGGGAGGGCGGGCCAGCCAGTCGTCGTAGGCGTGGGTGGGCAGCGCGGTGATCCCGGACGGGCTGCGGGTCAGCGCGATCAGGCCGGCGGCCAGGGCGAGATCGAGCAGGAGTCGGGTGTGCGGTTCGGTGGTGCCGGCCGCCCTGGCCAGGCGCTTGACCTCGCGGACGGTCAGACCGCCGGACTTGCGCAGCGTGGCGGGCTCGTTGGCCAGGGAGGCGAGCAGCCGCTCGACGGCGGTGGCCAGGTGCGCCGCGGCCGCCTGGGATTCGTCGGACGGCGAGGTCTGCGGGGCGGGCACGGCGGGGGCGCCGGGGCGGCCGTCGTGCGGTGCGGCGCCGTCGGGAACGGGCGCCGGGGCGTGCGGTGCGAACGGGCCCAGGTCGTGGGCTGCGAGGAGTTGCGGGATACGGGGCGGCACGACGATGGAGCCGTCCTCCGCGGGGGCGGCGAGGCCGTCGGCGCACAGTGCGTCGAGGGCGGTTTCGGCCGCGGTCCGCGCGGGTCCGGGGGCGGCGGTGCCGAGCGCCGCATGGATGTCCTCGGGATGGACCGGTTCGCTGGCCAGCTGCGGGAAGGACAGCCGGTGGGCCATCAGGGACTGGTAGTCGGCGCCCGGGACGGGGGCGGCGGGCACGGCGGCGTCGCGGGCGGCGCGCTGCTGGCTGGTGCGGGCGGTGGCGGCGAGCACCTGCAGTCGCGGGTGATCGAGGTGCAGCACTACGTGGTGGAGGGTTTCGTAGGACCACAACGCACCGGCCAGGCCGCGGAGTTCGGTGGGCGCGGGCCGGCGGGCGAGCGGCTCGGCATGGCGGGTGAGGAGCGCGGCGAGCTGTTCGGGGGTGCGCTGCGCGAGGGAGCGGGTGAGTGCGTCGAGACCTTCCACGGCCTTGAGGTTAGTCATCGTGCCAGCAGGGTGCTCAGGGCGCCCACGGGGTCCGGGGACGCGGGGCCGGTGGGCCACCAGTCGGCGGCTCCGGGCTCGGATTCGTAGGGGTACCAGCGGCGGTCTCGGCCGAAGCGCAGCTGGATGCCGCGGCCGGCGTCGGTGAGGTGGTTGCCGTGCGGACGCAGCGCCGGCAGACCGGCGGCCAGGAGGGCGCTGCGGGCCCGGTCGAAGTCGCCGGCCGGGGGGTTCCAGGTGCGTTCCAGGAGGGCGAGTCCTTCGGCGCCGCCCTGCCGCCACGCGGCGACGGAACGCGCGATGTCCGCGGGAGTACGGCCGGTCGCCGCCGCGACCTCGCGGTAGAGCGCACGGGTGGTGGCCGTCAGCCCGGCGGTGGGGTGGGCGGTCGCGGCCAGACGGATGGCGTCCTCCCAGGGAGGCAGCGTCGCGAACGGGCCCGGGCCGCCCGGTCCGGCCTCTCTGTCGGGTCCGGTGGCGGACAGCCAACTGTGAGCGCGTGCCGCGGCGTCGCCGGCGAGGAGTTCGAGGGTCGCTGCGTCGAACGGGAGGCCGGCGGTGTCCGGGAGGGCCGGCGGTTGACCGGGGCGCGCGGGCACCGTCATGGGCGGCGGCAGCTGCGGCCGGGCCCGGTGGGCGAGGGCCTGGCGGGCGAGGACGCCACCGGGGGCGGTCGCCACGGACACGGCCTCCCCCTCGCTGCCAACGGCCCCTCGGGGCCGGGGCGCAGAGAGGGTTGTGGCCCCCGGCACCGAGGGCGACGCGAACGCCGTCGCCACGGCGTCCCCGGATGCCGAAGCCCGTGCCGACGCCCGTGCCGACGCCGATGCCGATCCCGGCGTGGCTACCGGTGCCGACGTGGATACCGACATCGCTGCCGAAGCGGAGCCTCCGTTCCCGGGTGCCCTCACAGCCAGAAGCGCGGCCCGCACCCGGCTTTCCCGCGAGTCGTGGCCGGCATTACGGCGGGCCAGTTCGTCGAGGAGCTCCCGCTCGCCCCGGCCGCGGAGCAGCAGCAGGACGAAGGGGTCGGCGTCCAGCAACCGGGCCACCTCGAAGCAGAGCGCGGCGGCGTGCTTGCAAGGCCGGCCGCTGTCCGGGCAGGAACACCGGGGCACCAGCTCCTCCGGCCCCGGCAGCAGCGACACGTCCCCCTCGGCCAGCGCGCGGGGCAACTCCTTGCCCAGCAGCGCGGTGAGCCGCTCGGGGCGGGCGGCCACGCCGTCCAGCAGGGCTTCCCACTCCTGCTCGCCGAGCGTCCTGATGCGTACCTCGGCGCTGTACGGGCGAGGCCGGCTGCCCCGCACGGTGGCGATCACCCGGCCCGGGGTGACGTTGATCGTGTCGACATGGCCGTCGCGGGCGTAGTCCCGGCCGCGGACTAGGCGGGCGGCATCGAGCGCACTGCTCTCCAGTGCTTCCAGCCAGGCACGGCCCCACCAGGACGCCGCGTAGGGCCCGTCCGCGCCGTCGGGGCGCGGCAGTGGCGGGAAGGTGCGCGAACGGTCGGCGCGGACCAGTCGATCCGCCGCCGCGGCTCTCCCGGAGCCGGCAGCCCGGTGCCGCCGCCCGGGGCTCATCGGCTCGGGGCTCATCGGGTGCTCCTCAAGGAGACGAGATCGGCGAGTTCGGCGTCGGTCAGCTCGGTGAGTGCGCTCTCGCCACCGGAGAGCACCGCGTCGGCGAGGGCCTTCTTGGCGGTGAGGAGCTGGGCGATGTTGTCCTCCACGGTGCCTTCGGTGATCAGCCGATGGACCTGGACGGGCTGGGTCTGGCCGATGCGGTACGCACGGTCGGTTGCCTGCTCCTCCACCGCCGGATTCCACCAGCGGTCGTAGTGGATGACGTGTCCGGCGCGGGTGAGATTCAGCCCCGTCCCGGCCGCCTTCAGCGACAGCAGGAAGACCGGCGTCCGGCCCTCCTGGAAGCGGTCGACCATCCTCTCCCGTTCGGCCACCGGCGTGCCCCCGTGCAGCAGTTGGTGGGGAATGCCCCGGACCGCGAGATGGCGTTCGAGCAGCCGTGCCATCCCGACGTACTGCGTGAAGACCAGTGTGGCGCCGTCCTCCGCGAGGATGGTGTCCAGGAGTTCGTCGAGCAGTTCGAGCTTCCCCGAGCGCGCGGCGAGGCCCGGGGCGGCCTCCCTGAGGTATTGCGCGGGGTGGTTGCAGATCTGCTTGAGGGCGGTGAGCAGCTTCATCACCAGGCCGCGCCGCGCCATGCCCTCGGCGCCCTCGATCCGGGCGAGGGTCTCGCGGACCACCGCCTGATACAGCGCGGCCTGTTCGCGCCCCAGGGGCGCCGGGTGGTCGGTCTCGGTCTTGGGCGGGAGTTCGGGCACGATACCGGGGTCGGACTTCCTGCGGCGGAGGATGAACGGCCGCACCAGTCTGGCCAGTCGTTCCGCCGCCCGCGAGTCCTCGCCGCCCTCGACCTCCCGGGCGTGCAGCGCCCGGAACGTCTTGAGCGGGCCGAGGAGGCCAGGGGTCGTCCAGTCCAGCAGCGCCCACAGCTCGGAGAGGTTGTTCTCCACAGGCGTGCCGGTGAGGGCGATCCGCGCGGGTGCCTTGATGGCGCGCAGCGCCTTGGCGGTCGAGGAACGCGAATTCTTCACGTGCTGTGCTTCGTCGGCGACGACCCATGCCCAGGTGCGGCCGGCCAGTTCACCGGCGCTGCTGCGCATCGTCCCGTAGGTCGTCAGCACGAAACCGCCGTCCACGCCGTCGAGGCTGCGGCCGGTGCCGTGGAAGCGGCGCACGGGAGTGCCGGGGGCGAAGCGTTCGATCTCACGCTGCCAGTTGCCCAGCAGGGAGGCGGGGCAGACGACGAGTACGGGGGCGGTGGGCCGCCGGTGGAGGTGGAGCGCGATGACGGTGACGGTTTTGCCCAGGCCCATGTCGTCGGCCAGGCAGCCGCCCACTCCGGTGGCGACCATGGTGTCGAGCCAGGCCATGCCGCGCAGTTGGTAGTCGCGCAGGGTCGCGCGGAGCCCGGGCGGCTGGGGCAGCGGGCGCTCCCGGGTGGTGAGCCGGCCCCGCAGGTCGGCGAGTGCGCCCAGCGGCACCACCTCGACCTCCTCGCCGTCCACCTCCACGGTGCCGTCGAGCGTCGCGGCGAGCGCCTGGGCCGGGTCCAGATAGCCCAGTTCGCGCTTACGTGCCTTGCGGACCAGCTCGGGGTCGACGAGAGCCCATTGATCGCGCAGTCGGACCATCGGGCGGTGTGCCTCGGCGAGGGCGTCCATCTCCGCCTCGTCGAGCGGTACACCGTCCATGGCCAACTGCCATCGGAACTCCGCGAGTTGATCGGCGTCGAAGAATCCGAAGCCGTCCGCAGCCGAGCCCGGCGCGGGACGCAGCACGGCCGTCGCGGTCAGGCCGCGGGTCAGCTCCCTGGGCCAGTGGACGGTGACCCCGGCTGCACCCAGGCGACCGGTCGCCTCCCCCAGCAGGTCGTACAACTCGTCCTCGCTGAGCGGGAGTACGTCGGGTACCGGGCGCTCCAGGAGGCGACTGAGCGGGGGCCAGACACGGGTGGCCCGGCGCAGCGCGAGGAGTGCACCGGCGCGGGACCGCGCACCGAAGGCGTCGGGCGCCCCGCCTTCCCATAGTTGGCGGGCATCGACGATCAGCGTCGGATCGCTGAGGCTGTGGACCTGGAGCACGGCCGCCGCTGCTCGGCGCTCCTCGATGGCGCCATCCCCGGGCACCACCCCTCCCCCGGTCTCACTCCCTGCGCCCTCCTCCGTGGCCACACCCGCCCCCGTGGTGTCGAAGAGCCGGGACGGGGAGAGGTCCAGGCGGAGCGAGAGCCGCACTCCGGCGTCGGTACCGGCCGCGACCTCGCTCGCCCACTCCCGGGCGGCCGGAAGGTGCTGCGGCGCCGTCGCGGCGAACGGGGCGCCGGCCACCAGCGCGGCGGCCGGGGTGCGTGGCAGGGTGTCGACGACGGCGTCCACGAACTCCCTTACCAGGTCGGCCGGATCGGGCAGCCGGAGCGGCCGGCTGCCGGGAAGGGGTGTCGCATACGCCTCTGCCGGCATGGCGGCGGTGATGGCCCGGAGGTGCGCGACGTCGTCCGGGTCGAGCGGGCCGGCCCGCCAGGCGTCGGTGTCCTCACTGGTCAGGCCCGGCAAGATCCGGCCCCGGGCGGCCAGGTGCAAGGCATGCAGAGTAGCCGCGCCCCAGCAGGCCGCGGCCGGGTGGGCCTCCGGTGCATACCGCGCCCGGACCAGCAGGGGAACGGCCTCGGGCAAAGGAAGCACCAGTGCGGGCACGCTACGGCTCCGCGCGCCGTCGCCATGGCGCCGGGCCACGGTCAGCCGTGTGATTTCGCCGTGCGACCCCGTCTGCCGGCCCTCGTCCGCCTCAGCCGCTCCGGCCGCGGCATGGGGGAGCGCCCCGCCGTCCGGCCGCCAGAAGGCGACCGTTCCGGCACGCGGCGTCCGGGAGGGCAGGAAAAGCGCGGCACAGGCCGACACCGCCGCGGCCCGGTCACCATCCCCGCCGTCAGCCGTGCCGCTTCTTCCCACCGGCACGGGCGCACCGCGGGCAGGAGTGACGGACGACCGAGGCGTCTTTTCCGACGCCTCCTGCCACCTCGTCATGCCGTCCCCTGCCATCGGATCGTTCGACGCCGGTAACGGCGCCCACCGGGCCTGTCGCGCCCAGTCACCTTCTGCTAAGCCCCCGACCTGCGAGTCTACGGTCGTCCTCATGTCGTCTCCCCCGTCGTTCTCCGGCGGCCGCGGCGATCTCAAGCAGTCACGGCGCACTCTCCGGCCGGTCGGCCCGCACCCCTCACTCTCTTCCTGCGCTTCCCTCTCCTACGACCTTCCGAGCCGTCCGCGCCATCGCGGCTCTGCGTGATGTCGAGGAAAGCAGACGCCACTGACAATCCCCCGCGCGCCGCCGCCGACCCAGCCCGCACGCGCCCCCGGCAGCGCAACCGACACCTTCCGCCGTTACCCACCTGACCAGCACAAAGGCCCGCCGATGGAGCCTCACAGGCGACACGCAACCGCCTCGCGACGAAGTTATCCACAGGCCGAGTGAACCCCACTCGCGTCCACACCGATTCGATTACAGTCAGTAACGAAATCGCTCGCGGAAGCTGCCGTCAGGTGACCACGGCAACGCACCGCACGGAGACATACCGCACGGACGCCGAACCAAGACAACAACCCACTTGAACGACGACACAGACAGGAGCCCCCATGCACACCCCCACCCCCGAGCAGACCGCCGCGGCAGAAGCCTTTCCGACCGGCGCGCACCTCGTGATCCAGGCCGGTGCCGGCACGGGCAAAACGACGACCCTGGCGATGCTGGCGCACACTGCCCGCCGGCAGCGCCGCACCGGCCGCTATCTCGCCTTCAACCGCGCCGTCGCCCGCCATGCCGCCCGCACCTTCCCCGCCGAGGTGAGCTGCGGAACCGCCCACGCCCTCGCCTACACAGCCGTGGGCAGGCACTACCAAGCGCGCCTGAACGCCCCTCGTCAGGCAGGCTGGCGCACCGGCGCCGCCCTCGGGATCGAGGAGGGCAGGTGCTTACGCATCGGCCCGCGCAAGGTCAACAACAAGGCCCTCTCCTACACCGTCTTGCGCACCGTCACCCGCTTCTGCCAGTCCGCCGACAAGGAGATCGCCCACCATCACGTCCCGCCGCTGCGCGGGGCCGAGTCCGAGCCGCTGCACGCCCACCTCGCCGACGTCGTCCTGCCCTACGCCCGCAAAGCGTGGGCCGATCTGCACCATCCCGATCACGGCGTGGTCCGCTTTGAGCACGATCACTACCTCAAGATGTGGGCACTGAGCGACCCCGTCATCCCGGCGGACTTCCTCCTCCTCGACGAGGCGCAGGACACCAACCCGGTCGTCGAACAGGTCCTCACCGCGCAGCGCGATCACGCACAGCTGGTCCTGGTCGGGGATTCCGCGCAGGCCATCTACGGCTGGCGCGGTGCCCGCGATGTGATGACCGGCTTCGACGGCACCCATCTCAGCCTCTCCCGGTCCTTCCGTTTCGGGCCCGCGCTCGCCGCCGAGGCCAACCGCTGGCTGGCGATCGTCGAGGCCCCCATCCGCCTCACGGGTTCGCCCCACCAGGAGACCGAGTTGTGCCGGCTCCCCCGGCCCGAGGCGATCCTGTGCCGGACGAATGTGGGCGCCATGGTCGAGGTGATACGGCAGCTGGAGGCGGACCGTACGGTCGCGCTCGCGGGCGGCGGTGAGCCGCTGAGCGCCCTGGCCCGCGCCGCGCAGGACCTCGCCGCGGGCCGACGCACCGCGCATCCCGAGCTGATGCTCTTCGAGAGCTGGTCCGAACTCCGCGAGTACGCGGAGTACGACCCGGCCGGACGCGACCTGTTGCCCCTGGTGGAGCTCATCGACGAACACGGCGCGGACGCCGTGCTCCGGGCCCTGGAGCATCTCTCGCCGGAGGCGTCCGCCGAGGTCACGGTGTCCACGGCCCATCGCGCCAAGGGCCGCGAGTGGTCCGACGTGCGCATCGCCGACGACTTCACCGGCCCCGACGATCTCGACGAGCGCGACGACGACGGCACACCGCTGCCCGGCCCGGTCGATCTCGACGAGGCCCGCCTGGCCTATGTGGCGGTGACCCGCGCCCGGTCCCGACTCGACATCGGTGGGCTGTCCTGGATCAACACCCACCCGGCCGGCGACCCACGCCCGCAAGGCAACTCCCCGCCGGGGCGGGAAAGGCGACAGAACGGGTCCGCAAGGGAGAAGCGCA
Organism: Streptomyces sp. MspMP-M5; assembly: GCF_000373585.1. Taxonomy (GTDB): domain Bacteria; phylum Actinomycetota; class Actinomycetes; order Streptomycetales; family Streptomycetaceae; genus Streptomyces. Next base: position 184,869 of record NZ_KB891854.1, on the reverse strand, counting down.
ACGGCACACAACAGACGTGACGGACGTGACGATCAGGAGGATGCTGGAGATGGGAGATGGATGGCCATGCGCACAGGTGATGAGCCTCTTCACGCGCGCAGCCCACTGCGCATGCGATTCACGCTGGCCTTGTGGGGCTTGCTGTGGACGGTCGCCGGCGCCGTGGCGTTCGTGATGGCCGGCCGGCCACAGTGGGCAGCCGCCTGTGCCGCACTGGCCGCGGTGACCCTCGCGGACCTGGCCATGGTGATCCGGCACATCCACCAGGGACCGCACTACCAGCCCGGCAGGAACATACCGCCCTACGAGCCCGACCGAGGGCGCAACGAGATACGTGACACCGCCGGTCGGCGGCGCGACTCCAGACCGTAGCCGCAGCCGGTCACCAGCGGTGGGCGGTGACGGCCTCACCGGCACTGGTCGTCCCGGTCACGGAGCACCGTCGTTCGGGCCGGCGGCGCGGTCACCGTTTCCCCGCTCGGGGCCGAAGCGGGCGGCTTCCAGGAATTCCGGACGGGGTTCCAAGGCCGCCGCCAGGCGGAAGTGCCGCAGTGCCTCATCGGGACGGCTGGCGCGTTCCAGCGTGCGGGCGAGGGCGAAGTGCGCGAAAGCGTTGTCCGGTTCGCGCTCCAGGACGATCTGGAACTCCAGCTCCGCGGGGCGGAGTTGGGCGGAGAGAAAGAAGGCACGGGCCCGCAGCAGTCGCGCCGCGGTGTTCTCGGGGTGTGCGGTGATGACCGAATCCAACAGCCGGATCGCACCGCCCGGGTCACGGGCGGCCAGCAGTTGCTCGGCGGCACGGTAGTCGATGACATGCGTCTCGGGACTGCGCTCGGGCACGGACCGTCTCCTCTCCGGGGGTCGTCGGGGCAGGCCGTGGACGGCCATGCTCCGCACCGCGGTCTGTGCGGTGCAACAACCACGTCGTGAACACTCGAGTGCGGTGCCGCATTCCCGGTCCGGCGATCTCGGCCGTCGGGTGCCCCGTTGCCGAGGCGCGTCCCGCACCGACGTCAGCCCCTCACGCTGACGCCGATGCATCCGTGGCTAGAGGCTGATGTGGTACGCCTTACGCAAGGTCTCGTGCACCGTCCAGCGTGTGCGGTCGCCCTCGCGCAGGACGCAGGCGTCGCCCGGCCCGACCTCCAGGACCTGGCCGCCCTCGACCTCGATGGTGGCGCGCCCGCCGACGACCACGAAGAGCTCGTTCGCCTCCGTGTCCGTCACCACGCCCGGTGTGATCTGCCAGATGCCGCGGATCTGGCGGCCGTCCGGTGACTCCCACAGCACCTTGCCGGTCACCACCGGGTCACCGGAGACGATCTGTTCGGGGTCGAGGGGTTCCGGCTCCAGGTCGGTGTCGGCGAGTCCGGGGACGTTCACCACGAAGGAGGCAGGAGCAGCATCGGCGGGGCCGGCCGCCGGAAAGGGCTCCGCGGCGGCGGAGCCGGGCCCGGTACCGACGGCCTTGGGGTCGAGGTCGGTAGGTGTGGTAGATGCCATGGCGGTGAGGCTACCGCCCGGTCTCAGGCGTCCCGCAGGCGCTCCCAGACCTTGCGGACCTGGGGCTCCAGCGCTTCCAGCGGACCGTCGTTGTCGATCACCAGATCGGCGATGGCCAGCCGCTCCTCGCGGGTGGCCTGTGCTGCCATCCGCCGTGCCGCCTCGTCCTCCGCCATGCCCCGCAGCCGTACCAGCCGGTCCAGTTGGGTCTGGGGTGCCGCGTCGACGACCACGACCAGGTCGTAGAGCGGCGCCAGGCCGTTCTCCGTCAGGAGCGGCACATCGTGGACCACCACGGCGTCCGGTCCGGCCGACGCCTCGAGTTCGGCCGACCGCGCGCCCACGAGCGGGTGCACGATCGCGTTGAGCGCCTTCAGCTTCTCCTGGTCGGAGAAGACCAGCGCGCCCAGCTTCGGCCGGTCCAGGGTGCCGTCCGCGGCGAGGATGTCCTCCCCGAACTCCTCGACCACCGCGGCCAGTCCGGGCGTACCGGGCTCGACGACCTCGCGTGCGATCTTGTCCGCGTCCACGATCACCGCGCCGTACGACGCCAGCAGCCGCGACACTTCGCTCTTGCCGGCACCGATCCCGCCGGTCAGCCCCACCTTCACCATGACCCCACGCTATACGGCGGACGTTGCCGGAGAACGCCCGGGTGGCATCCCGCACACGGCCGACGCCTCCCCCGCCCGGACGCCAACCAACCCGACACCAACTGCCCTAGCCCCCGTCCGGCCGGCGTCAGATCGCGCCCCCGCCGCCCTCGGCCTCGCGCTCCGCCAGGAAGCGTTCGAATTGCCGGCCGATCTCGTCGGCCGACGGGAGCTCCACCGGCTCGGCAACGAGGTTGCCCCGGGTCTCCGCCCCGGCCACCGCGTCGTACTGGTGCTCAAGGCCGGTCACCATGGCGACCAATTCCTCGTCGCCCTCGGAGATCTGCCGCTCGATCTCCTCCTGCGTCCGCAGCGCCTCCGTGCGCAGCGCGTGCGCGGCGTTGGGCAGCACCAGGCCGGTGGCGGCCGTCACCGCCTCCAGCGCGGTCAGCGCGGCGTCCGGATACGCGGACCGGGCGAGGTAGTGCGGCACATGCGCCGCCACGCCCAGGACGTCGTGCCCGGCCTCGGCGAGCCGGAACTCGACCAGGGACTCCGCACTGCCCGGCACCTGCGCCTCGTCGAAGAAGCTGCTGTGGCCCGGCATCAGGTCCGTGCGGTTGCCGTGCGGGGTGAGGCCCACGGGCCGGGTGTGCGGCACGCCCATCGGGATGCCGTGGAAGTTGACCGAAAGCCGGACACCGAGCCGCTCCACTATCTGCCGAATCGCCACCGCGAACCGCTCCCACTCCACGTCCGGTTCGGGCCCGGACAGCAGCAGGAAGGGCGCGCCGGTGGCGTCCTCGACCAGGTGGAGTTCGATGCTCGGGGCCTCGTACGCCGTCCAGCGGTGCCGTTCGAAGGTGAGCAGCGGCCGGCGGGCGCGGTAGTCGACCAGCCGGTCGTGGTCGAAGCGCGCCACGACCCGGTGCGACAGGCCGTCCAGCAGCCGCTCCACGATCTGCTCACCGGTCTCACCGGCGTCGATGTAGCCCTCGAAGTGGTACAGCAGCACCAGACCGGCGGAGTCCCTGGCGGTGATCGCCTCGACCGCCGCCAGCCCGCTCGGTTCCCATTCGTACAACCCCTGCGGATCCAACACAGTGACCGCTCCTCCTCGTGTCCATGAGTGACAACGTCCCGAGCAGCCCCCGGCATTCCCATCCCGCCGCCCCGGTCCCCACACCACGGCCGCCGCGCGCCCCCCTCCGTCCTCCTCCACATCACCCAGCGTTCACGTCGATGAACCCCTCATACCTCCCAGCCCGGTTGTTCCGCTCCCCCGCCACACGGCGCTCGGCCCGCCTTGCCCCCACCCCGAGGCGATCCCTGGACGCCGCTTCGCCCTTACCCTCTACCTTCACCACGCTCCAGCGATTCACTGTCCCACCCAATGTTCATATATGGGACGGCAGTTGGATGCGTACGGGGCCCTTCGGTCTTCTTCGTCGCCGCGCTCTTGGCCACGGCCGGCGTTCTGACCGCCGCCGCACCCGGCGACACCATCCGCCTCGCCGACGACGGCAGTCACCGCGGCAACTTCTCCGCCGCCACAGCCGGCACCGCTGCGTCCCGCATCCCCCTGACCGGCCCCTCGAAGGCCGTGCTCACTGCGAGCGGCGGGTACGGCCTGCATCTGGACGGGGCGTCCTACTGGGCCATCCGGGACACCGGCAAGGACGGCCGGGGAATGGGCAAGGGCGTCTGCGTCGGCAGCGCGGGGGCACGAACGACAAGCAAGAGTGGCCACGTGCGGATCTTGGACAACACGATCGGCCCGTGTGTCAGCGGGGAGAACGCCGACATCAAGGAGGGCGCCACCGGCGCCCGGAGGACCCACACCACGGACAACGGCTACGAACGAGACCACACCCGGCAGCCGGCCGGGGTTGTGGCAGCTGCCCCTCACCATCACAGGCGACAACTCGGTCACCGGCGGCCGGGGCCGTCCTCACGCCCCGCCCAGCCCTCTCCCCGGCCGCCACCCGCAGCCCTCGGGCCTCAGGCCCGCACATGACGAAGGCCCGCTCCCCGAAGGGAGCGGGCCTCGCGTCTTCAGCTACCTCAACCGGCTAGCGCTGACGGTGGGACCGTTCAGCTCTGGCCGCCGGCCAGCTTCTCGCGGAGCGCGGCGAGGGCCTCGTCCGACGCCAGGGCGCCGGAGTTGTCCGCCGACTCCGAGGAGTACGAGCCACCGGAGACGTTGCCGCCGCCCTGGCCGCCGGCCGCCGGAGCGGCAGCGCCCTCGGCCGCGGCCTGCTCGTCGGCCTCGCGGGACTTGATGACCTGGGCCTGGTGCTGCTCGAAGCGCTGCTGCGCCTCGGCGTACTGCTGCTCCCACGCCTCGCGCTGGGCCTCGTAGCCCTCCAGCCAGTCGTTGGTCTCCGGGTCGAAGCCCTCGGGGTAGATGTAGTTGCCCTGGTCGTCGTAGGACGCGGCCATGCCGTACAGGGTCGGGTCGAACTCGACCGCCGACGGGTCGGCGCCGAAGGACTCGTTGGCCTGCTTCAGCGAGAGGCTGATGCGGCGGCGCTCCAGGTCGATGTCGATGACCTTGACGAAGATCTCGTCGTTGACCTGGACGACCTGCTCCGGGATCTCCACGTGGCGCTCGGCCAGCTCGGAGATGTGGACCAGACCCTCGATGCCCTCGTCCACGCGGACGAACGCACCGAACGGAACGAGCTTGGTGACCTTACCCGGGACGACCTGACCGATCTGGTGGGTCCGGGCGAACTGCTGCCACGGGTCTTCCTGGGTCGCCTTGAGCGACAGGGAGACGCGCTCGCGGTCCATGTCGACGTCCAGGACCTCGACCGTGACCTCCTGGCCGACCTCGACGACCTCGGACGGGTGGTCGATGTGCTTCCAGGACAGCTCGGAGACGTGGACGAGACCGTCGACGCCGCCCAGGTCCACGAAGGCACCGAAGTTGACGATGGAGGAGACGACGCCGGAGCGCACCTGGCCCTTCTGCAGGGTGGTGAGGAAGGTCTGGCGGACCTCGCTCTGGGTCTGCTCCAGCCAGGCACGGCGGGACAGGACCACGTTGTTGCGGTTCTTGTCCAGCTCGATGATCTTGGCCTCGAGCTCCTTGCCCACGTAGGGCTGAAGGTCGCGGACGCGGCGCATCTCGACCAGGGAGGCCGGGAGGAAGCCACGGAGGCCGATGTCGAGGATGAGACCACCCTTGACGACCTCGATGACGGTACCGGTGACGATCCCGTCCTCTTCCTTGATCTTCTCGATGGTGCCCCAGGCACGCTCGTACTGGGCGCGCTTCTTCGAGAGGATCAGGCGGCCTTCCTTGTCCTCCTTCTGGAGAACAAGCGCCTCGATCTCGTCACCGACGGCGACGACCTCGTTGGGGTCGACGTCGTGCTTGATCGAGAGCTCACGGCTCGGGATGACGCCTTCGGTCTTGTAACCGATGTCGAGCAGGACCTCGTCCCGGTCGACCTTCACGATGACGCCGTCGACGATGTCGCCGTCGTTGAAGTACTTGATCGTCTCGTCGATCGCGGCGAGGAAAGCTTCCTCGTTACCGATGTCGTTGACCGCAACCTGCGGGGTGGTGGCGGTGGTCTCGGTGCTGCTCGTCATGTGGGAAAGGGCTCCGGTACGGACATTGAAGTCGTAGGTACTGCTACGCCGAGAGCCCGTATCGCCTCTGCATCAGACCGGACAGCGTCTAAGGCGCACCCTCCGGAGCCCCGTAGAAAACGGGAGCCGACCGAAACGCCTCAATACCGAGGGGACATTCATACAGATGCGAGCGCGGCCTGCTCCGTCCGAGGCGCGCAGGCCCGCAGCGCAACTTGTAGCATACGGGGGCAGCCGGACAGGGTCAATGCGCCAAAGGCGCACAGCCGGGGCGGAACGCCCCATAACCGGCGCACGCGATTGTTCCGCGAGGCTGGACGGCCTCGCAGTCCCCCGCTGCGACAAGCACAGCGAAGACTACGACGACGGGCGCGATGAGCCAACACGTGATGGACAGCGAGCCGGAGGCGACGCGCCGTGACGCGTCGGACGCCGAGAGCAGCCGGGCCAGCCGCGGCTGGTGGGACCGCAACGCGGACGAGTACCAGAGGGAGCACGGCGCCTTCCTCGGGGACGACCGGTTCGTGTGGGGTCCCGAAGGGCTCGACGAGGCGGAGGCCGCGCTGCTGGGGCCGGCCGCGGAGCTGCCGGGCCGGCGGGTCCTGGAGATCGGGGCCGGCGCGGCGCAGTGCTCCCGCTGGCTGGCGGCCCAGGGTGCGCTGCCAGTGGCTCTGGATCTCTCCCACCGGCAGCTCCAGCACGCGCTGCGGATCGCCGGCGCGGACACCGGCGGGCCCGTCGGCCTGGTGGAGGCGGACGCGGGCGCGCTGCCGTTCCGCGACGGCTGCTTCGACCTGGCGTGCTCCGCCTACGGGGCGCTGCCGTTCGTGGCCGATCCGGTTCGGGTGCTGCGGGAGGTCCGGCGGGTGCTGCGGCCGGGCGGGCGGTTCGTCTTCTCGGTGACCCATCCGATCCGCTGGGCATTCCCGGACGAGCCGGGGCCGGCGGGCCTGTCGGTGGCGGCCTCGTACTTCGACCGCACGCCGTACGTCGAGCAGGACGAGGAGGGCCGGGCGGTGTACGTGGAGCACCACCGGACGCTGGGCGACCGGGTGCGCGACGTGGTGGCGGCCGGCTTCCGGCTGGTGGACCTCGTCGAACCGGAGTGGCCGGAGTGGAACACCCAGGAGTGGGGCGGCTGGTCGCCGCTGCGGGGGCATCTGATCCCGGGGACGGCGATCTTCGTGTGCGCGGCGGACGGGGCGTAGCGCTCCTGCGGCGGATCGCGCCGGGGTGGGCGGCCGGCGGCCGGCGCCCGGGCGGCAGACTGGAGCGGTGAGCCGCACCCCTTCCCCGGCCGCCGGTACGCCCGGCGCCGCCCTCGCCCAGCTGCCCGTGCGCAGTGCGCTGCCCGCGCTGCGGACCGCCCTCGACACGACCGGTGCCGCGGTACTGTGCGCGCCGCCTGGCACCGGCAAGACGACGCTGGTGCCGCTGGAACTCGCCGGGCTGACCGGCGCGGGGCCGCGGCGGCGGGTGCTCGTCGCCGAACCGCGCCGGATCGCGGCCCGGGCGGCGGCGCGGCGGATGGCGTGGCTGCTCGGCGAGCGGGTCGGCGACCGCGTCGGCTTCACGGTGCGCGGGGAGCGGCGGGCCGGGCCCCGCACGGCGGTGGAGGTGGTGACCACCGGGGTGCTGCTGCAGCGCCTGCAGCGCGATCCGGAGCTGGCCGGGGTGGACGTCGTGGTGCTGGACGAGTGCCACGAGCGGCATCTGGACGCCGACACCTGCGCGGCCTTCCTGCTGGACGTACGGGCGGCCCTGCGCCCGGAGTTGCAGTTGCTCGCCGCCTCTGCGACGACGGATGCGGAGGGGTGGGCGCGGCTGCTGGGCGGCGCCGGGGAGCCGGCGCCCGTGGTGGCGGCGGAGGGCGTCTCGCACCCGGTGGAGGTCGTGTGGGCGCCGCCGGAGCGGCCGGTGGCGCCACCGCACGGGATGCGGGTGGATCCGGCGCTGCTGGCGCATGTCGCGGCCGTGGTGCGGCGGGCACTGCGCGAGCGGTCCGGCGATGTGCTGTGTTTCCTGCCCGGGGTCGGCGAGATCGCACGGGTGGCCGGGCAGCTGGCCGGGGTCGGGGCCGAGGTGCTGCAGGTGCACGGGCGGGCGCCGGCCGAGGTGCAGGACGCGGTGCTGGCGGGCAGTACGGGCGGGGCCCGCCGGGTCGTGCTGGCCACCTCGGTGGCGGAGTCCAGCCTGACCGTGCCCGGGGTACGGGTCGTGGTGGACGGCGGGCTGGCCCGGGTGCCGCGGATGGATCATGCGCGGGGGCTCAGCGCGCTGGCGACCGTGCGCGCCTCCCGGGCGGCGGCCCGGCAGCGGGCCGGGCGCGCCGGCCGGCAGGGCCCCGGGGTGGTCTACCGCTGCTGGGCCGAGGGGGAGGACGGGCGGCTGCCGCGCTTCCCGGATCCGGAGATCAAGGTCGCCGACCTGACCGCGTTCGCCCTGCAGACGGCCTGTTGGGGCGATCCGTCCGCGAGCGGGCTGGCGCTGCTCGACGCGCCGCCGGCCGGGGCGCTGGCCGCCGCCCGGGAGGTGCTGACGGCGATCGGCGCGGTGAACGCCGAGGGCCGGGCGACCGGGCGGGGCGTCCGGATGGCGCGGCTGGGGCTGCACCCGCGGCTGGCCCGCGCGCTGCTGGACGGCGCACCCGAGATCGGCGTGCGGCGCGCCGCGGAGGTGGTGGCGCTGCTGAGCGAGGAGCCGCCGCGGTCCTACGGGGACGACCTGGCGACCGCCTGGCGCACCGCGCGCCGGGGCGGCGACGCCTACGCCGCGCGGTGGCGCCAGGAGGCACGGCGGCTGGCCTCGGCGGCCGGGGAGCCCGAACGCGCCCCCGAAGACCGGCAAGGGGCGGGCGCGGGCCCGCTCCCGGAGGACGCGGCGGCCGGGCTGATCGCGGCGCTGGCCTTCCCGGAGCGGGTGGCCCGGGCGCGCGCGGCCGGCAGCTATCTGATGGCGTCCGGGACCGGCGCCGAACTGGCCGGGGCGGAGGCCGGGGGCCGGGCCGGGGACGGTTCGCGGTTGCGGGACGCGGCCTGGCTGGCGGTCGCGGTGGCGGACCGGCCCGTCACCGCGGCGTCCGCGCGGATCCGGCTCGCGGCGGTGATCGACGAGGAGACCGCCCGCACCGCGGCAGCGGCGCTGTACTCCTCCGGGGAGGAGGTGTGCTGGGCGGACGGCGAGGTGGTGGCCCGGCGGGTGACCCGGCTGGGCGCGATCGAGCTGGCGGCCCGCCCCCTGACCGCACCGGATGCCGGACTGCTGCGGGATGCCGTCGTGGACGGTCTGCGACGGGAGGGCCTCGGGCTGCTGCGGTGGACGGCCGGGGCGACCGCGGTGCGGCAGCGGATGGCCTTTCTGCACCGGGAGTTGGGCGCGCCGTGGCCGGACGTCTCCGACGCGGCGCTGCTGGAGCGCGTCGAGGAGTGGCTGGGGACCGAGCTGGGGCGGGCCCGGCGGCGGGCCGATCTGGCGCGGGTGGACGCGGGGCAGGCGCTGACCCGGCTGCTGCCGTGGGCGACCGGTGAGGCGGTGCGCTTCGAGGAGCTGGCACCGGAGCGGATCGAGGTGCCGAGCGGTTCCCGGGTGCGCGTGGACTACGGGGGCGAGCAGCCCGTACTGGCCGTCAAACTGCAGGAGCTCTTCGGTCTGCGGGAGTCGCCGCGGGTCGCGGACGGGCGGGTGCCGGTGCTGGTGCACCTGCTCTCGCCCGCCGGGCGGCCGGCGGCCGTCACGGCGGATCTGGCGTCCTTCTGGCGGGACGGCTACCGGGCCGTGCGGGCGGAACTGCGCGGCCGCTACCCCAAGCACCCCTGGCCGGAGGACCCTTCGACGGCCGAGCCGACCCGGCACACCACGGCGCGGCTGCGGCGGGGGTGAGAGCCCGCCGGGCGGGGCCGTCCCGCCGCGGGGCGGACGGCCCCGCGCGCCCGGCTCCCCGGGGGCGCCGGGGAACGTCAACTCCCTTCTCGGCCTGGCGTTTTGGAGGATGCGTGGTCGCTTCGGCCGCTTCGTCGATGTCATGCCTCCACGCTACGGCCCGCCACTGACAACGCCCTCGGACGCCGACCGCGCCGGCCGCGGGCGGGGGCGACGGCCGCGGGCTTCGAGAAGCAGGCCGGCGGCGAGGAGGGCGGCGCCGAGGGCCAGGAAGCCCCAGGGGAGGTAGCTGGTGAGCAGCAGGACGAGGGTGCGCTGGGACGTCACGAGGGCGAGGGTGGAGGCGACGTAGTCGGCACGCATCTTCACATGGCCGGCGAAGGCGGTGACCTTGCCGCCGCCGGGCACCAGTTGGCCGCCGCGCAGCTCCTCCTGGTGGATCTCCTCGCCGTCGACCGGGGCGCCGGTGACCGGGTCGACCCAGAACATCCGCTTGGTCGAGTACCAGCGGGTGGTGCCCGCCTTCGCGACGGTCTGCGGGGTGATGCCCTGGACCGGCATCTTCTTGGGCAGCGGGACCCTGGTCCAGGGGATGGTCTGCTCGAAGTAGTAGACCTCCAGGCCGTGGAAGGTGCGGGTCCCCTCGTAGTGGATGGGGGCGGAGGTGCGGGTCTGGGCGTCGAAGTAGGCGTAGTCCCGCTTCTCGGTGAGGAACGGCCACTTGTACTCGATGCCGGAGCGGCGGACGGGGTCGCCGTCGACCATCTCCCCGGCGGCGTGGACGGGTTCCTGGGAGTGCGCGTCGAAGATGTAGCGCTCGGGGATCTCGGAGACCATCTTGCCGTCGGGTCCGGCGACGAACGAGAGGGTGTCCCAGACCACGACGTCGCGGCCGGCGGTCCGCTCGACCCGGTGGGCCTCGGCAACGTTGCCCTTGAGGGTCTGCACGATGGTGACCTTGGGGACCTGCCGGGCCTTCATGGTGCCGTAGTCGAGGAGGGTGGCGGGCCGGGCCTCCAGGACCATGTCCTGGTACTGGCTGGGCGGGATCTTGGCGAGGCGGGGGAAGGCGTACCACCGCATCAGCGGGGACAGGGCGGCGAAGAAGGCGGCGAGGCCGAGCAGGACGAGGCTCGCGGGGCGGCGCATCCCTCTCGGCGGCTTCGCCGGGTGCGCCCCGGGGCCGGGCGGGGTTCGGCGCATGGCGGTGACGTCCCTCCCTCAGGGGTGTGCGGGGACGGTGGTCAGCAGCGGCTCGGGGGACGTTGGGCCCTCGGGGGCGCCGATCGCGGTGACGGTGAAGACGAGGGCGAGCGCCGCGGCCAGTCCGATCGCGGCTGCTGTCAGGGCGCGCATGGCCGTCCTCCCGGAGAACTGTCTGATGCAGCGTCAGGGCGGGGGCACGGTAGCAACGGGTGGCCGAGATGAGAACACGTTTCACCGCCGTGCCGTCCCGGTGGACGGGCGGCACGGCGGTGACGGTGGCTCCGGCCGGGGGCCGGTGGTCAGGAGGTGGCGGCCGGTGCCGTCACAGTGAGGGTGACGGTCAGCACGGCGCCGTCGGCGGTGGTCAGCCGGAGCCGGAAGGTGCCCGGGTGGGCGTCGGTGTAGAGCTTCGGGAGGGTGAGCAGGCCGTCGGCGCCGGTGGTGAGGCCGGTCAGGGTGCGGACGGGCTTGTTCTTGCCGGCGCCGGTGGCCTTGGGGTCCTTGAAGTAGGGGCCGCGGTCGTTCTCGACGGGCTTCTTGGGGTCGTCGGTGACCAGGGTGGCGGTGACCGGCACTCCGGCGGCGGCCTTGCCGCGGTAGGTCGCCTCGATCCGGACCGCGTCGTCGGCGAACGCGCCGCCGGCCGCCGCGGTCAGCTCCTTGTCGGAGGTCCGGACGAGCGCGTCGGCCCGGGGAGCGGGCCTGGCGGTGACGGTTCCGGTGAAGTCGACGGGCGGCACGGCGCGGCCGGTTGTGGCAGCGGTGGCGCGGACGGTGAACGGGCCGGCGGTGTCGCCGGCGTGCAGCGTCGGGGCGGTCGCCAGGCCGTCCTTGCCGGTGGTGACGGTGACCTCGGTGGCGCCGCCGGGGAGCCGGGTGCCGGTGGTGCCGGGGGTGAGGGTGAAGCGGACGGTGGCGCCGGCCACCGGCCTGCCCTCGGCGTCCTTGGCGCGCACCCGGGGCGTGGTGGCGAAGTCGGTGCCCACGGTGGCCGTCAGGGCCTTGCCGTCCTTGTCGGCGACCGCTTCGAGGGCGGTGGGCGGGGCGGGCTTCGTGGGCGGCTTCGGGGTGGGGGTGGGCGTCGGGGTGGGCTTCGGGTGCGGGACCGGCTTGGGCTTCGGCGACGGGGCGGGGACCGGCGTGCCGCCGCCGTGGGTCGGGCCGGTGGAACCGCCGGGGCGGGGCGAACCGCCCGGAACCGCCGGGGTGGTGGGCTTCGTCCGGCCCGCCGTGCCGCCGCGCGCCGGGGGTGCGGTCTGCTCGCCACCTGGGCGCCTTCCGGGACCGCCCTGGGTGGCGGGCGTGCCGCCGCCGCGGTGGACCGGGAGCGCGCCCTTGCCATCCGGCACCTCGAACGTGCCCTTCCGGTAGAACGTGTACCAGGACAGCACCAGGCGCAGATACTCGGTGGAGTCGTTGTAGCCGAGGACGGCCCGGTCGAGGTCGGCCTGGTCGGAGAGGTTCCGGCCGGCGGCGCAGAGGTAGCGGCCGGCGGCGAGGGCGGCGTCGAAGACGTTGTTGGGGTCCTTGATGCCGTCGCCGTTGCCGTCGGCGCCCCAGCCCGCGCCGTGCGGGCCGCCCCGGGACCAGGTGGAGGGGATGAACTGCATCGGGCCGACGGCGCGGTCGAGGGTGGTGTCGCCGTCGTAGCGGCCGCCGTCGGTGTCGGATATCAGGGCGAAGCCGTGGCCGTCGAGCCGGGGCCCGAGGATCGGCGAGAGGGTGGTGCCCGCGGCGTCGACCGCGCCGCCGCGGGCGTGGCCGGACTCCACCTCGCCGATCCCGGCGAGCAGTTGCCAGGGCAGCCGGCAGCCCGGGTCCGAGGCGCGGAGTCGGTCCTCGGCCTTCTTGTAGGCGGCCAGGACGGTGGCCGGAATGCCCGCCTGGGAGGGGCCGTGGAGCACGCCGCCGGTGTCTCCGGAGTGGCCGGAACCTTTCGGTGGGGCGGGGGTCTTGCGGGGCGGCAGGTCGGTGAAGTAGGACGAGCCGCCGTCGATGGGAGTGTCGGCGGGCGGCGGCGTGCGATCGGCGCGGGCGGCCGCACGCTCGGCGGCACCGGGCGCCTGGGAGGCGGTGAGCGCGGCCAGCGCGGCCGCCGCCACGGCCGTGGAGGCCACTCCTCTTTGGAGCCGCCGCCGGAATGTGGCTGCCATACGTGGTGTCCCCTCCGTGTCGACCTGGCGCGTGCCCACCGGTCGCCGCAGTCCGGCTTCCCGGGTGTGACGCCGTATCGCGCTCCCCGGCGCCCAACTCCGGTGACACTACGACAACTCGGGCCGCACAGCCACCACTCCCATCGGCCACATAATGATCCGAATCGATCAAGGAGAAGCCGATGCCGTTCACCCTGAGCCACGCCGCCGCCGTCCTGCCGTTCCTCCGCCGCACCGGCACGGCCCGCGGCCCCCTGGTCGCCTCGGCACTGGTCGCCGGGTCGTTCGCACCGGATGTGACGTACTACGCGGCCACCGTCGTTCCCGGCGGCATGGAATTCGGCACCGTCACCCACTCCCCGGCCGGTGTGGTGACGGTGGACGTGCTGCTCAGCGCCGTGCTGGCCGGCGGCTGGCTCCTGGTGCGCGAGCCGCTGCGCGCGCTGCTGCCGCGGGCCGGGTGGACGCAGCCGGCGGCCGTCGCCCGGGGCCGGCCCCGGCTGCCGCACACGGCCCGCGAACGGGCCCTGGCGGCGAGCTGGTTCGTGGTGTCGGCGGTGCTCGGCGCGGCGACGCACGTCGGCTGGGACGCCTTCACCCACCCCGGCCGCTGGGGCGCCCGACTGCTGCCGGTCCTCGACACCGTCGTGGCCGGCCGACCGCTGGCGATGTACCTGCAGTACACGACCTCGGCGCTCGGCCTGGCGGTGGTCGGGTGGTTCCTGTGGGCGGCGTCGCGGGCCCGCCGCGCGACCGGGACCGGTGGGGCCGGGCTCGCGCCACCCGAACTGCCGCTACGACTGCGGCTGTCGCTCACCGCGGTAGCGGCCCTGGGGATGCTGCTCGGCGGCGGATACCGCACGCTGCGGGCGTACGCCCTCCACGGCGCGGCGGTGGGGTGGTTCGACTACCTGCCGGACCTGCTCTTCGGTGCCGGCGCCGGGCTCGTACCGGGACTGCTCGTCTGCGCGGCGGCGCTCCGGCTGCGAAACCGGCGGGCACGGCGCGGCACGGCCACGGCGGACGGGAGCGCACCGGGCCGCCCGGCGGGCGCCGAGGCCGGGCCCGCCTGACGCCGGCCGACGGGGACGGAGCTGCCGGGGTGCGGACGCGCGGACACCGTACGCACCCCGGGACGGCGTCAGTGCGCCGCCGACTCCCAGTCCCCGCCCGAACCGATCGAGACGTCCAGCGGGGCACGGAGCTCCACGGCGGCGGCCATCTCCTTCCGGACCAGCTCCTCCAGCCGGGCACGCTCGCCGGGCGCCACCTCGACCACGATTTCGTCGTGGACCTGGAGCAGCATCCGCGAGGACAGCTCCGCCGCACGCAACGCCGCGTCCACCCGCAGCATCGCGATCTTGACGATGTCGGCGGCGGTGCCCTGGATCGGGGCGTTCAGCGCCATCCGCTCGGCCATCTCGCGACGCTGGCGGTTGTCGCTGTTGAGATCGGGCAGATAGCGGCGGCGGCCGAGGATCGTCTCGGTGTAGCCGGTCGCGCGGGCCTCCTCGACGACGCGCTGGAGATAGTCCCGCACCCCGCCGAACCGCTCGAAGAAGGTGTCCATCAGCTTGCGGGCCTCGTCGGGCTGGATACCCAACTGCTGGGAGAGACCGAACGCGGACAGCCCGTAGGCCAGACCGTAGGACATCGCCTTGATCTTGCGGCGCATCTCCGGGTCGACCTCGGTCTTGGCGACCGAGAACACCTGCGAGGCAACAGTGGTGTGCAGGTCCTCACCGGAGGTGAACGCCTCGATCAGACCCTCGTCCTCGGAGAGGTGGGCCATCACCCGCAGCTCGATCTGGCTGTAGTCGGCGGTCAGCAGCGAGTCGAAACCCTCACCGACGACGAAGCCGCGGCGGATCGCCCGGCCCTCGTCCGTCCGCACCGGGATGTTCTGCAGATTGGGGTCGGTGGAGGAGAGCCGGCCGGTGGCCGCGACAGTCTGGTTGAACGTGGTGTGGATCCGGCCGTCCGCGGCGATGGTCTTGATCAGACCCTCGACCGTGGTCCGCAGCTTCGCCTGCTCCCGGTGACGGAGCATGATCACCGGGAGTTCGTTGTCGGTCTGCGCGGCCAGCCAGGCCAGGGCGTCGGCGTCAGTGGTGTAGCCGGTCTTGGTCTTCTTGGTCTTCGGCAGACCCAGCTCGCCGAAGAGGACTTCCTGGAGCTGCTTGGGCGAGCCGAGATTGAACTCGTGACCCGCCGCGGCATGCGCCTCCTTCACGGCCTGCTGGACGGCGCCGGCGAACTGCTGCTCCATACGCTCCAGCCAGCCCCGGTCGGCGGCGATACCCGCCCGCTCCATCCGGGCCAGCAGCTCACTGGTGGGCAGCTCCACCTCACGCAGCAGATCGGCCGCGCCCACCTCGGCCAGCTTGGCGCCGAACGCCGTCCCCAGATCCAGCACCGTGCGGGCCTGCGCCATCAGGGCCTCCGCCTCGGCCTGCTCGTCCACGCCGAACGCCAGCTGCCCGTCACCGGCGGCAGCCGGGGCCAGATCACGGCCCAGATACTCGATGGACAGCGCGTCCAGCGCGAAGGAACGGCGACCGGGCTTGACCAGATAGGCGGCCAGCGCCGTGTCCATGGCAACGCCGTCGATGCGCCAGCCGTGCTCACCGAAGACCCGCATCAGACCCTTGGCGTTGTGCATCACCTTGGGACGGGCGGCATCGGCACTCCAGGCAGCGAAGGCCCGCTCGTCGGCCTCGTCCAGCTGCGCCGGATCGAACCAGGCGGCCGGGCCGTCCGCGGTGGCCAGCGCCACCTCGGCGACACTGCCGCTGCCCAGCGTCCACACGTCGACGGTGGCCACGCCCAGCGGGCCGGCACCGTGCTCGACCAGCCACGGAGCGAGCTCACCGGTACCCAGAACCGTGCCGTCCACCTCCACGCCGGCCGCCGGCGTGACCGGCTCCGCACTCTCGGCAGCACCCGGATCCACCGCCAGGAGGCGGTCCCGCAGGCCCTGATTGCGGATCTCCAGGGCGTTCAGAAAGACCTTGAGGGCCTCGCGGTCATAGGGGAGGCGGGTCAGCTCGGCGGGGCCACACGGCAGCTCCACGTCGCGGACCATCTCCGTCAGGCGGCGGTTGAGCTTCACCGACTCCAGGTGATCGCGGAGATTCTGCCCCGCCTTGCCCTTGACCTCATCGACCCGCGCCACCAGCTCGGCGAACGAACCGAACTGGTTGATCCACTTCGTGGCCGTCTTCTCCCCGACACCGGGGATACCAGGGAGGTTGTCCGACGGGTCGCCGCGCAAGGCGGCGAAGTCCGGGTACTGGGCCGGGGTCAGGCCGTACTTCTCAGCGACCTTCTCCGGAGTGAAGCGCGTCAGCTCGGAGACGCCCTTGGTCGGGTACAGGACCGTGACGTCCTCCGAGACCAGCTGGAAGGAGTCCCGGTCGCCGGTGACGATCGACACCTCGAAACCCTGGGCCGTGGCCTGGGTGGCAAGGGTCGCGATGACATCGTCGGCCTCGAAGCCGTCCACCGCGAAACGCTTGACGTGCATCGCGTCCAGCAGCTCACCGATCAGCTCGACCTGGCCCCTGAACTCGTCGGGCGTCTTGGAACGGTTCGCCTTGTAATCGGGGAACTCCTCCGACCGCCACGTCTTGCGGGAGACGTCGAACGCCACCGCGAAATGCGTGGGCGCCTCATCACGCAGGGTGTTCGCGAGCATCGACGCGAAGCCGTAGATCGCATTGGTCGGTTGCCCGGTCGCGGTGGTGAAATTCTCCACAGGCAGGGCGAAGAACGCCCGGTACGCCATGGAATGCCCGTCCATCAGGAGCAGACGCGGACGGCCGCCCGCCGCCTCGCCGCCGGTCGCTTCGCTCATCTTCACTGCCTTTCCTGCCACGCCCCCGATCCTGCCACGGCCCACTGACAATCCCCGCCGCGACCGCCGGCACCGCACCGCCCGCCGTCCCCTTACTGCCCGCCACGCGTCCATGACAGGATCGGAAAACGCACCACTCAGAGGTGCCGGCAACAACCCGCCGCGACCCGGCGGCCCGGCACACGACCCCAGGGAGAGCGCCATGGCAGGCAAGCCGCCCGCGTCGGACCCCGTCCAGGACGCGCCCGAGGTCGGCGCGCCCCAGCACTCCGCGGTCGGCATCCCGGCCATCACCCACGCCCTGAAGATCTCCCAGCAGCAGATGGGCGTCCGCCGCACCGCCCTCACCCTGCTCCGGGTCAACCAGAAGAACGGCTTCGACTGCCCCGGCTGCGCCTGGCCCGAGGACGACAAACGCCACACCGCGGAATTCTGCGAGAACGGCGCCAAGGCCGTCGCCGAGGAAGCCACCCTGCGCCGGGTCACCCCGGACTTCTTCGCCGCCCACTCCGTCGCGGACCTCGCCGACCGCAGCGGCTACTGGCTCGGCCAGCAAGGCCGCCTCACCCACCCCATGTACCTCCCCGAAGGCGCCGACCACTACCAACCCGTCACCTGGGACCGCGCCTTCGACCTCATCGCCGAGGAACTCACCGCCCTCACCTCCCCCGACGAAGCCGTCTTCTACACCTCCGGCCGCACGAGCAACGAAGCCGCCTTCCTCTACCAGCTCTTCGCCCGCGAATTCGGCACCAACAACCTCCCCGACTGCTCCAACATGTGCCACGAATCCTCCGGCTCGGCACTCACCGACACCCTCGGCGTCGGCAAGGGCAGCGTCCTCCTGGAAGACCTCTACAAAGCCGACCTGATCATCGTCGCCGGCCAGAACCCCGGCACCAACCACCCCCGCATGCTCACCGCCCTGGAAAAGGCCAAGACCAACGGCGCCAAGATCATCTCGATCAACCCACTGCCCGAAGCCGGCCTCGAACGCTTCAAGAACCCCCAGACCCCACGCGGCCTCGCCGGCGGCGGCACCGCCCTCACCGACCTCTTCCTCCAAGTACGCATCGGCGGCGACCAAGCCCTCTTCCGCGCCCTCAACCGCCGCATCCTCGAAGAAGCCAAGACCACCCCCGGCATCCTGGACGACGACTTCATCCGCGACCACACCCACGGCTTCGACGACTTCGCCGCCCTCGCCACCGCCGACGAAGGCTGGGACGAGACCCTGCGCGCCACCGGCCTCACCCGCGACGAGATCGAACGCGCCCTCACCATGGTCCTCGCCTCACAACGCACCATCGTGTGCTGGGCAATGGGCCTGACCCAGCACAAACACTCCGTCCCCACCATCCAGGAAGTCGTCAACTTCCTCCTGCTCCGCGGCAACATCGGCCGCCCCGGAGCCGGCGTCTGCCCCGTACGCGGCCACAGCAACGTCCAAGGCGACCGCACCATGGGCATCTTCGAACGCCCCGCACCCGCCTTCCTCGACGCCCTGGAGAAGGAATTCGGCTTCACCCCGCCCCGCGAACACGGCTACGACGTCGTCCGCGCCATCCGCGCCCTGCGCGACGGCGACGCCAAGGTCTTCTTCGCCATGGGCGGCAACTTCGTCTCCGCCACCCCCGACACCGACGTCACCGAAGCCGCCGTCCGACGCGCCCGCCTCACCGTGCACGTCTCCACCAAACTCAACCGCTCCCACGCCGTCACCGGCGCCCGCGCCCTGATCCTGCCCACCCTCGGCCGCACCGAACGCGACCGCCAAGTCCGCCCCGACGGGACGAGCGCCGACCAATTCGTCACCGTCGAAGACTCCATGGGCATGGTCCACGCCTCCCGCGGCCGCCTGGAACCCGCAAGCCCCCAACTCCTGTCCGAACCCGCCATCGTCGCCCGCCTCGCCCGCCGCACCCTCGGCCCCACCAGCACCACCCCCTGGGAAACCTTCGAAACGGACTACGCCCACATCCGCGACCGCATCGCCCGCGTCATCCCCGGCTTCGAAGACTTCAACACCAAGATCGCCCGCCCAGGAGGCTTCACCCTCCCCCACGCCCCCCGCGACAGCCGCAGCTTCCCCACCGCCACCGGGAAAGCCAACTTCACCGCCGCCCCCGTGCAATACCCCACCGCCCCCGAAGGACGACTCCTCCTCCAGACCCTCCGCTCCCACGACCAGTACAACACCACCATCTACGGCCTCGACGACCGCTACCGCGGCATCACCAACGGCCGCCGCGTCGTCCTCGTCCACCCCGACGACGCCCACCGCCTCGGCTTCCCCGACGGCTCCTACGCCGACCTCGTCAGCGAGTGGACCGACGGCAGCGAACGCCGCGCCCCCGGCTTCCGAGTGGTGCACTACCCCACCGCCCGCGGCTGCGCCGCCGCCTACTACCCCGAGACCAACGTCCTGGTACCCCTGGACCACACCGCCGACACCAGCAACACCCCGGCCTCGAAGTCCGTGGTCATCCGACTGGAGACCGCACGGAACGACTGACCCCGCCGACGGGCACCCCGCGGCGGGCACCCGCCCGGCGGCCTGATAGGAACAGGCACGGACCCGCCACGATCAACAGCGGATCCACGGCCACGTTCAAGGGCGAGCGAAACGGAGCAGTCCATGGGTGAGCAGAGCACGACCACGTTCCCGCAGGAGATCCTCGACCAGTGGGCCGGCATCGGCGTCGACCTGCCCGCCCTCTTCTCCGCCGGACACCTCGGCGAGCGCATGAGCGTCCAGGTCACCGAGGCCGCCCCGGAACGCGTCGTCGGCACCATGCCCGTAGAGGGCAACACCCAGCCCTACGGACTCCTGCACGGCGGCGCCTCCGCCGTCCTGGCCGAGACCCTCGGCTCCGTCGGCGCCATGCTGCACGGCGGCCCCGCCAAGGCGGCCGTCGGCGTCGACCTCAACTGCACCCACCACCGCGGCATCCGCTCCGGACTCGTCACCGGCGTCGCCACCCCCGTACACCGCGGCCGCACCACCGCCACCTACGAGATCGTCATCACCGACGACCAGGGCAAGCGGGTCTGCACCGCCCGCCTGACCTGCCTGCTGCGCGACGCCGACCCCGGCATGTACCGCGCCTGACGTCGCACATCGGCGACCCGGCCGGCCCCTGCACCAGCCCCCCGGTCTCGCCCGCCCACAGAAAACGCCGGCGGCGCCCACAGGCACCGCCGGCGTTCAACCCCGGAACAGGTCCTGGGCCCTACTGGCCCTTCCCCTGCTCCTTCTTCGACTGGTCCTTCTGCTGCTGACGCTCCGCCGCGTCCTCGATGACCGCCTCGGCCACCTGGTGCATCGACAGCCGACGGTCCATCGACGTCTTCTGGATCCACCGGAACGCGGCCGGCTCCGTCAGCCCGTACTGCGTCTGCAGAATGCTCTTCGCCCGGTCCACCAGCTTCCGCGTCTCCAACCGCTGGGTGAGGTCCGCGACCTCCTGCTCCAGCGCCCGCAGCTCGGTGAACCGCGACACCGCCATCTCGATCGCGGGCACGACGTCGGTCTTGCTGAACGGCTTCACCAGATACGCCATGGCGCCCGCGTCCCGGGCCCGCTCCACGAGTTCGCGCTGCGAGAACGCGGTCAGCATCAGGACCGGCGCGATGCTCTCCTCGGCGATCTTCTCGGCCGCCGAGATCCCGTCAAGGATCGGCATCTTCACGTCAAGGATCACCAGATCGGGGCGGTGCTCCCGGGCCAGCTCCACGGCTTTCTGTCCGTCTCCGGCCTCGCCGACGACGGTGTACCCCTCCTCCTCCAGCATCTCCTTGAGGTCGAGGCGGATGAGGGCCTCGTCCTCGGCGATCACGACGCGCGTGGTCAGCGGCGGTACGTGCGACTGGTCGCCATCGGCGACAGGCTGCTGGGGCTCGGCGGCGCTCAAGGGGACTCCTCGTTCCAGGCAGGTGGTGCCCCATGAGCCTACCTATCTCCTGTATGTTTGATGCACGGCGGGTCTCCGCTAGCCTTGGTTTCCAAGGTAGGCCCTGGTAGCCCAGCGGGAGAGGCACGGTGCTCAAACCACCGACAGCGTGGGTTCGAATCCCACCCAGGGCACTTCACCTTCAATTCGAAGGCCACTCGCTCGTTGGAGATCTTCACTCGTAGCGGTGAACACTCCTTCGAATCGATCGCGGTGGGCACAGTTCCCGCCAGGCTCGTGGCCATGTATGCATTAGAAACGCGCAAGCGAGCTCCCAAACTCGTGTCACAAGGGCGCAGCCTCAATTCCGTTAGCCGCGAGATGGGCATTTCGCGGCATGCCATCAGGACCTGGCTGACCCGCATCCAACCAATCCCACGTTCGCCGGCTTGCGTGCGCTGCACTCCGATCCCCCGCGCACCGCACGACGCTGCCGCCTACAGCTACCTGTTCGGGCTCTATCTCGGTGATGGCCACGTCATGTCCAAGCCAAGACAGCACCACCTGACCATCACATGCGCCGACGCCTGGCCCGGTCTGATCGACGAAGCCGAGGCCGCCATGCGTCGAGTGCTGCCGTCGGCTAGCGTCAGCCGAAGCCAGAAACAGGGCTGCACCGACGTCAAGTCGTTCTCGGTTCACTGGAAGTGCCTGGTCCCCCAGCACGGGCCCGGCAAGAAGCACGACCGCCGTATCCACCCGGAGACATGGCAACGGGCGATTATGGACGCCCACCCGTGGGAGTTCATCCGCGGCCTCGTCCACTCGGACGGGTGCCGCATCATCAACTGGACAACAAGAGTCGTGGCGGGCAAACGCAAGCGCTACGAGTACCCGAGGTACTTCTTCACGAACAAGTCCGCGGACATCCGCCGGCTTTACTCGGAAACGCTGGACAGAGTCGGCGTTGAGTGGAAAGCGACCCGACGCGGCAGCGAGACCTACAACATCTCCGTCGCCAAGCGCGCCTCCGTCTCCCTCATGGATCAACACATCGGGCCGAAGTACTGACAGGGACGGCGGTCAGTTCCTCGGCCCAGCGGGTTCGGGGGTGTGCGGGTGGGGCTAGTGCTGGATCTCGTCCTCGCCGATGTGGTGGACGCGGACGAGGTTGGTGGAGCCGGGGACCCCGGGCGGGGAGCCGGCGGTGATGATGACGACGTCGCCCTTCTTGCAGCGGCCGATCTTCAGGAGCTGCTCGTCGACCTGGGCGACCATCTCGTCGGTGGAGTTGACGGTGGGGCCGAGGAAGGTCTCCACGCCCCAGGTGAGGTTGAGTTGGGAGCGGGTGGCCGGGTCGGGGGTGAAGGCGAGGAGGGGGATGGGCGAGCGGTAGCGGGAGAGGCGACGGACGGTGTCGCCGGACTGGGTGAAGGCGACGAGGAACTTGGCGCCGAGGAAGTCGCCCATGTCCGCGGCGGCGCGGGCGACGGCGCCGCCCTGGGTGCGGGGTTTGTTGGCCTCGGTGAGCGGTGGGAGCCCCTTGGCGAGCAGGTCTTCCTCGGCGGCTTCGACGATGCGGGACATCGTGCGGACCGTCTCGAACGGGAACTTGCCGACGCTGGTCTCGCCGGAGAGCATCACGGCGTCGGTGCCGTCGATGACGGCGTTGGCGACGTCGCTGGCCTCGGCCCTGGTCGGGCGGGAGTTGTCGATCATCGAGTCGAGCATCTGGGTGGCGACGATGACCGGTTTGGCGTTGCGCTTGGCGAGTTTGATGGCGCGCTTCTGGACGATCGGGACGGTTTCCAGGGGCATTTCGACGCCGAGGTCGCCGCGGGCGACCATGATGCCGTCGAAGGCGGCGACGATGTCGTCGATGTTCTCGACGGCCTGGGGCTTTTCGACCTTGGCGATGACGGGGAGGAAGCGGTTCTCCTCGCGCATGATGCGGTGGACGTCCTGGATGTCGCGGCCGCTGCGGACGAAGGAGAGGGCGATGACGTCGGCGCCGTAGCGCAGGGCCCAGCGGAGGTCGTCCTGGTCCTTTGTGGAGAGGGCGGGGACGGAGACGGCGACGCCGGGGAGGTTGAGGCCCTTGTGGTCGGAGACCATGCCGCCTTCGATGACCCTGGTGCGGACGCGGGGGCCTTCGACGGCGGTCACTTCGAGGGTGACCTTGCCGTCGTCGACGAGGATGCGTTCGCCGGGGGTGACGTCGCCGGCGAGGCCGGAGTAGGTGGTGCCGCAGAGGTGGCGGTCGCCTTCGACGCCGTTTTCGACGGTGATGGTGAAGGTGTCGTCGCGTTCAAGGAGTACGGGGCCTTCGCGGAATCGGCCCAGGCGGATCTTCGGGCCTTGAAGGTCGGCGAGGATTCCGATGCTGCGGTGGGATTCCTCGGATGCTTTGCGGACCCGGTCGAAGCGGGCTTCGTGGTCGGCATAGGTGCCGTGGCTGAGGTTGAAGCGGGCGATGTCCATTCCGGCGTCGACGAGGGCTTTGATCTGCTCGTACGAGTCGGTGGCGGGGCCCAGTGTGCAGACGATTTTTGCTCGGCGCATGCTTCGACCCTATGACTTACCGGGCGGTAGGGAAGTGTGGCGACGTGACCGCTCAACGACCGCTTGGTGAAAGCCTGTTGACAAGTTTTGGAATGGGCGCGAAGCCGCTCCGATGAGCGGAATTACGGCTTCGCGCGGGGTGGTCTCACAGTGCGGGACGGGTCATGGTGAAGCGGGCGTTGACGCTGGCGTGGACGGTCTGGCGGCGGGGTTCGAGGTCGAGGGCGGGGGCGGTTTCGAGGGCGGCGCTGCGGGCGCCGGCGGGGGCGGCGAAGCCGTAGCCCTGCTGCTGGGCCTGTCCTTCGGCACCGATGTCGGCGATTTCGAGGACGGCGTCGAGGGTGGCGCCGAGGGCTTCGGCGTATTCGCGGGCGCGTTGGACGGCTTCGTGGACGGCCTGGGTGCGGGCGCTGCGGTGGGCGGGCGAGTCGGGGCGGAGGGCCCACCAGGGGCCGTCGACGCGGGTGAGTTCGAGGTCGGCGAGGCGGGTGGTGAGTTCGCCGAGGGCGGTGAAGTCGTTGAGGGTGGCGGTGAGGGTGACGCGGCCGTGGTAGGCGCGGATGCGTTCGTGGCGGCCTTTGTCGGTGAGTTGGGGGGTGAGGGTGAAGCTGCCTGTTTCCAGTTGTTCGACGGCGTCGCCGTAGCTCTTGATGAGGGTGAGGGCGTGTTCGTTGCGGCGGGTGAGGTCGGTGAGGGCGGTGGTGCGGTCGGTTCCGCGGGTGCTGACGGTGACGGTGATGCGGGCGATTTCGGGGTCGACTTCGAGGTGGGCTTCGCCGCGGACGGCGACGCGGGGGGCGTCGGGGGTGCCGTAGGGGAGGGCGGGGAGGGTGGGGTCGGTCATGGTGTCAGCTTGCCAGTCGGTGTCGGTCTTTCGGTCAACTGGTCACCGGGGAGTCACCTGTTCGCAATGTTGTGGGGCTGTTGCGAGGGGGGTGGTCGGGGCCACAATCTACGCGCGTTGTTCCGAGGTGGTGTACCACCGGGCGCATGCGGACCGTTTTTGACCTCTTGGGGGATTTGCTATGTCGTTCAACCGCCGGAAGTTTCTGGGGCGTTCGGCCGCGGCCGGTGCGGGGGTGGCGCTCACGGGGGCGCTGCCGCAGGGCGCGGAGGCGCGGGAGCCGGAGCTGCGGCCGGGGCGCGGGCGGGGCAGGCGGGTCCCGTTCCGGGTGCTGGGCACGACGGATGTGCACGGGCACGTGTTGAACTGGGACTATTTCACCGACAAGGAGTATGACGACGCGGCGCACAATGATGTCGGGTTGGCGAAGATCTCGACGTTGGTGGCGGCGGCCCGCAGGGAGGCGGGGCGGCATCGTACGTTGCTGATCGACGCGGGTGACATCATTCAGGGCACTCAGCTGTCGTATTACTACGCGCGGGTCGATCCGATCACCGCGCCGCACGGGCCGAAGCATCCGATGGCGCTGGCGATGAACAGGATGGGGTACGACGCGGCGGCGCTCGGCAATCACGAGTTCAATTACGGGATTCCGGTGCTGCGGAAGTTCCAGGAGCAGTGTGATTTCCCGTTGCTGGCGGCGAACGCGCTGGATGCGCGGACGTTGAAGCCGGCGTTTCCGCCGTATGTGGTGAAGCGGATCAAGGTGCCGGGTCACCGGGATATCCGGGTGGGCGTTCTGGGGCTGACGAATCCTGGTATCGCGGTGTGGGACAAGGCCCATGTGCAGGGGAAGTTGACGTTCCCGGGGCTGGTGGAGCAGGCGAAGGTGTATGTGCCGAAGCTGCGCTCGCTCGGCTGTGATGTGGTGGTCTGTACGGATCATTCGGGTCTGGACGGTGGGACGTCGTACGGGGATGCGGTGCCGTATCCGGAGAATGCGTCGTCGCTGGTGGCCGAGCAGGTGCCGGGTATCGACGCGATTCTGGTGGGTCATACGCACAAGGAGGTGGCGTCCCGGACGGTGGTGAACAAGGAAACCGGCCGGAGCGTGGTGCTGTCCGAGCCGCTGATGTGGGGGATGCGGCTGAGTGTCTTCGATTTCGAGGTGGAGTGGTGCCGGGGTCGCTGGGAGGTGGTGTCGGTGAAGGCGGAGGTGCGCAACGCCAATACGGCGGCGGAGGATCCGGA
The DNA here is from genome assembly GCF_000373585.1 of Streptomyces sp. MspMP-M5. Taxonomy (GTDB): domain Bacteria; phylum Actinomycetota; class Actinomycetes; order Streptomycetales; family Streptomycetaceae; genus Streptomyces. The sequence continues at coordinate 159,526 of NZ_KB891854.1, read as the reverse complement.
GATCGCGCGGCTGGTGCGGCGTGAGCACCGGGCGGTCGTGGCGTATGTGAACCAGGTGGTCGGGACGTGCAAGGCGGCGATGTCGGCGGCCGAGGCTCCGTACAAGGACACGCCGATCATCGACTTCATCAATTTCGTGCAGGTGGACACGGTGAGGTCGGCGCTGGCCGGTACGAAGTACGCGGCGCTTCCGGTGCTGTCGCAGGCGGCGTGTTTCTCGCGGTCGGCGGCGATTCCGGCGGGCCGGGTGTCGCTGCGTGATGTGGCGGGGCTGTATGTGTACGAGAACACGCTGGATGCGCGGCTGATGACAGGTGCGCAGCTGCGGGATTATCTGGAGTTCTCGGCGCGGTATTTCGTGCAGACGGCGCCGGGTGTGCCGGTGGATCCGGCGAAGCTGACGAACGCGGACAACACGCCTGACTTCAACTATGACGTGGTCGGCGGGCTCACGTATGACATCGACATCGCGAAGTCGGCGGGTTCGCGGATCACGAACCTGCGGTATCAGGGCAAGCCGTTGGATGACAAGGCGCAGTTCGTGCTGGCGGTGAACAACTACCGGGCGAACGGCGGTGGTGGTTTCCCGCATGTGGCGAAGGCGGCGTCGGTGTGGTCGAGTTCGGAGGAGATCCGTAACACGATCATCGCGTGGGTGAAGGCGAAGAAGGTCATCGATCCGGCGGTGTTCGCTTCGGCGGGGTGGCGGCTGACGCGGGCCGGGGTGCCGGTGTTCTGAGGCGGCGGCGCCCGCACGGCCGGCGTGCGGGCGCCTGTGCGGATCATGTTGTTCGTCCTCCCGACGGCGGTTCGGAACGCGACAATGGCGTTCTGGACAGAGCGTGGGGTGGCAATGACGCGACAGGAACCGGGTGGCGGTGTGTCAGGCATGGCACAGGGCGGCAGGGGGTGGTTGGCCGACGGGGTGCCGTATCTCGCGCGGCTCGATGAGGCCGATCGCGCGAAGTTGATGGGCCTCGGGGTGCCGATGAGGTATCCGGCGCGGACGGAGGTGATCCGTCAGGGCGAGCCGTCGTCGCACGTCCTGGTGATCACCCAGGGCTGGTTGAAGGTCAGTGCGGGCGCCCGCTCGGGCTATGAGGCGCTGTTGGGGTTACGGGGGCCCGGTGACATCGTCGGCGAGATGTCGGCTTTGGAGGGCGGACCGCGGTCGGCCACCGTGTCGACTTTGGAGCGGGTGTCGGCAGTGGCGGTCCGAGCCGAGGAGTTCCTGGCGTTCCTGGATGGTGCACCGCGTGCTTCGCGTCAGTTGCTGCTGTTGGTGGGGGGTCGGCTGCGGGCGGCGGATCGCCGGCGCCTGCAGTACGCGGCGCACACGGTGGGAGAGCGGTTGGCCGATCTCCTGTTGGAGTTGGCGCGCTATCACGGGGAGCGGACGGATGAGGGCATTGTCATCCGTGTGCCTTTGACGCAGCAGGAGTTGGCGGGTTCGGTGGGGGCCTCGCGGGAGGCGGTCACGCGTCTGCTGGCGGAACCGCGGAAGCGGGGGATCCTGATCACGGGGCGGAAGACGTTGTGTCTGGTGCGGCCGAAGGAGCTGGGCGAGGCGATCGGTTCTGGGTAATCGGTCACATTGGGTGTGTGTCGGTGTTCCTGTTGGTCCCGGCGTCGCGGCGGAAAGCTGGTCGGCGACGCATATGAGGACCCGTTTGTTGGGGGAACACGATGACTGAACCGGTGCACAAGTCCCTTGTGCTGTTCGATGTCGAGGGCTTCGGCCGTCGGTCGGGAGCGGAGCAGGCGATGATCCGCCGGATGCTCTATTCGGTGGTGCACGACACCTTGCGGGCGGCGCAGGTGGAGCCGACGGAGTACCGCACGGAGGACCGTGGTGATGCCGTCCTTGTGATCGTCGGTGGTGCCGTTCCGAAGCCGCAGTTGCTGCGGGCGGCGCTGACGGAGACGCCGACGCAGTTGCTCCATGCGAACCGGTTGGCGAGTGCGGGTACGCAGGTGCGCCTGCGGGTCGTGCTGCATGCCGGGGAGGTGGCGCAGGATGCGCAGGGGACGCTGGGCAAGGAGGTGGTGGAGGCGTTCCGGCTGCTCGACACCGCGGAGCTCCGGGGGGCGTTGCGGAGTTCTTCGCAGCCGAGTGTGCTGGCGGTGTCGGAGCTGATCCATCGTTCGGTGGTGGAGTACGGCCATCCGGGGATCGATCCGGAGCACTTCCATCCGTTCGTGGCCGACAGCAAGGAGGGGGCGCTCACCGGTTGGCTGTACGACGGCGGCCGGGTCCATGTGCAGGCGGCTTCCGGTCGGGGCGATGCGGGGCGGGGCACGGCCGCGGAGGCGGAGGCGGAGCCGCCGGGGCGGGCCGCGGAGGCGGGGCCGGGTTCGACCGCGGTGCCGGGGATCGGGCACATCGGGTCGGGCAATTTCTTCTTCGGTGCGGGGCCGCAGTCGGTGCAGGACATGGTCGCCGGGGACAAGAACGTCACGTACCGGGACCGCGGGTGAGTGGGGTGGCGGAGCAGCCGGTCGACGAGAAGGCGGGCGGCGGGCCGGAAGCGGGAGCGGGAGCGGACGGCGCGGCCCCGGACGAGGAGCTTCCGGACGCGCTCGAGGCCGTGCGGCAGCTCTATTCGCAGGCGCCGCACCTGTGGGCGCGCAGTGTGAACGTGATGCGGGACGCCGCGGTGTCGGGCGACATGGTCGGCGGCGACAAGAACGTGGGACTGCATTTCCACGGTGCGGTGGCGGCCCAGCATGTGGTCGGGCCGGTTCCGTTCCGGGAGCGCCGGTCGCTCGCCCGCGTCTTCGCCGCGTCGCGCCGGTACGACGAGGCGCTGCGGCGGTTGGAGCGGGATCGGGTTCTGGTGCTCCGTGGTGTGCCCGATTCGGGCCGCCGTATGGCGGGGCTGCGCCTGCTGCACCAGGTGTGCGGGGAGCGGCGTCCCGTGGTGTGCGTCGATCCGGCGGCGGATCCGGTCACGTTGCGGGGTCTGCTGCGTGCGGGCCATGGGCATCTCCAGTGCGATCCGTTGAATGTCAGGGGCGAGTTGCGCGATGTCCATCTGCATGCCGCCGGTGACCAGTTGCGTGAGCTGGGTGAGGGCTACCTGGTGATCACGGTGGACGCGGGCACGGTTGTGGACGGGGCGGATCCGGTGGAGTGGGAGGCGCCGCGGGCGGAGGACGTGGTCAGGGCGCACCTGGCGCAGCCGTCGGGTACGGCGGTCGCCGGGGCGGAGTTGCTGGCGCTCCAGGAGGTGCGGTCGTTCCTGAGTGGGCGGCCGACTCCGCGGGAGGCCGCGGGATTCGCCCGATTGCTCGCCCTGTACGGCCGGCAGGAGGTGGATGCGGAGCAGTTGGCGCACTACGGCCGGGCGGCGCGGCGTTCGACGTTGGAGCAGTGGTTCTCGCCGGGCGGGGGGCAGCTGCGCGAGCAGGCGTTTCTGTTGTCCCTGTCCGTGTTCGACGGTTTCGGGTATCCGTTGATCTCGGAGTCCGGTGATGCCCTGTATCGGATGCTGCGTCAGGTCGAGGCTCCGGACGCGTCGCCCGTGGTGGAGGTGTTCGGGGTCTCCCGGGCCGCGCGGATGAAGGCGGCTCGGGCGTACGAGCCGGTGTCGTCGGAGGTTGACCGGTGGGGTGCGCCGAAGCCGCCGGGGCTGGCGTTCCAGGACACCGAGATGTGGTCGGCGGTGTTGGCGCACGTGTGGGCGGAGCATCCGGTGGTGCGGCGTTCGCTGGTCGCGTGGTTGCAGGAGCTGGGGCGGAGTGTCCGTGGTGAGGTGCGGGTGCGGGCGGCTGTAGCGGTGGGAACGCTGGCCTGCAGTGACTTCGCGGAGGTTTACGACCGTTTTCTGGTGCCTTGGTCGGGGGCGGAGAGGCTCGCCGATCGCCAGTTGGCGGCGTGGGCGCTGGTGGCGGCCGTCGAGGGCGGGGCGGGCACCGCTGTCCACCGGTTGCTGCGGGAGTGGTGCCGGTCGGGTGGTGAGCGGCGGCGGTGGACCGCGATCCGGGCGCACGCGGTGTTGGGCAATCGGGCTCCGGGGGCGGCGATGCGGGACCTGGGTGCGGTCGTCGACCGTGGGATCGACCCCGACACGGCGCTGGCTCGCGCCGTGGTGCAGACGCTGGAGACGCTTCTGGTGGGCGGCGCGTCGGCGGCGGTGCTGGTGGAGCTGGCGGAGTGGCTGTCCGCCAGCAGCCGCAAGGATCTCGCGCTGACCGCGTTCCTGCGGGCGATCTCGCATGTCGACGAGGTCTCGGCGGGTGGTCTGGCACTGTCCTCGTGGCTGGCGGCGCCGTCGGAGGACCCGCGGCTGCGGCGGGCGCTGGTGGCGTTGTGGCGTCGTGCTCTGGGCCATCGGGAGACGCAGCGGGCTGCGCTGCGGGTTCTGGGCTGGTGGGTGCGGGCCGCGCAGACGTCGCCGTCGGAGGAGCGTGCCCTGGCGGATCTGCTGCCGGCGCTGGCCGGCACGGACATGGAGCGTGGGCGGCTGGACCACCTGCTGCGCAAAACGGTCGACGAGGAGGGCCGGATCCTGCCGGTGGCCCAGCGGTTGCGTGCGGTGCTGGACGGCGCCGCGACCGCGTCGAAGTCCCTTGTTCCCTCTTGTGTGAAGGAGAGTCAGAAGTGGTGAGCGACGGTATGCGGGCGGGGTGGGACGATCCGGTCCCCGTCGTGCGGGACGGGGGGAACTGGGTCGTGAACGATCCGGTGCGCGCCGAACGTCCCCTGCAGCGTTTCGAGTTCATCAGGCGCCGGCCGCCGGTGGCGGCGGACCGGTCGATGGTGTTCCTCGCCGCGGACGGCTGTTGTGTGGTATATCCGCCGCAGCGCCAGCCGACCCGGGGTGAGTTGGTCAACCGCAACCTGCGGGTGCTCTATGAGGTGCAGGCCGGGATTCAGCACATGACGCTGGAGCACCGGGTGCCGGCGCAGGGGGATGCGTTCTTCTTCCTGGCGGAGACGGACGTGCGGTGGGAGGTGACCCTCCCGGAGCGGGTGGTGGAGCGGCAGCTGCGCGATGTGCGGGCGCTGCTGGATCCGCAGTTGCAGCAGTTGTTGCGGTCGGTGACGCGGCAGTTCCCGATCGAGCAGAGCGCGCAGGCGGAGGACGCCGTGCGCCGGGCCCTGTCCGAGGCGGAGTTCGGTGCGGACGAGGGGCTGCGCATCGTGTGCACGGTGCGGCTCAGTCTGGACGAGGCGGCGCGTGAGCACTTCGTCGCGCTGCGCCGGATCGACTACGCCAAGGACACCACGCGCAGTCAGCACGAGTTGGAGCTGCAGCGGGCGCGCGGTCATCACCAGTTGATCGAGGAGAAGAGCCAGGCGTTCCGGGACATGCTGGAGCAGGGCGACGTCCACCGGTGGGCGATGCAGCTGGCCGCCAACGAAGCGGATCTGCCGCTGGTGCTGGCCGGGATCCGTGACGACAGCCGGGAGGCGAACCGCAACCAGCTTCAGCTGATCAAGGAGGTCCTGGCGTCCAGTCCGCCCGAGGACCATGTACAGGAGCAGTTGCTGCACAAGGCGGTGGAGATGCTCGAGTCGCAGCTCGGCAGTGCCGCGCAGGGAAAGCTGCGGAGGCATGCCATCGGTCGTGAGAAGCCGGAGGCGTTCGGCGACGTGGACGACGCCGGGAAGCGGGAGTTGGAGTGACCGACTGGCGATGGCTGATCGGGTTCGTCATCGTGACCGCGCTGTGCTACGTGCTGCTGCGGTGGACGGCGCCGTTGGCGGTGCTGCACCTGGCCCGTGCGGGCGGTCATGTGGTGGACGTGGTCGCGGCGGGCTTCTTGTACCCGGAGTTCTTGTGCACGTCCGCGATGCGGCGCACTTCGGGCCGGGCGGCGCCGTTCGCCTACGTCTACGGTGACGCGGTGTGCGGGGCGGCGCTCGGCGCCCATGCGTGCGTGGAGGTCGTCTCGACGGCGGCGCAGTCGGTGCTGGCACGGCTGAACCATGTAGGGGCGGCCGTCGTGAGTGTGGCGGTGGCGGGTCTGACGACCTGCCCGTTCCTGGGCTGACGAGCGGTGGGAGAGGACGATGACGGAGTCGGTGGTTCCCGGGTTGCGTACCGCGGAGCGGCTCATCGCCGATCTGCGCGCCGAGATCGCCCGGGCCGACAACAAGGCGGCGGTGCTGGTCGCCGGGCTGGGGGTGACGGTGGGGGCCCTCACGGGCGCGCTGTCCGCCACGGAGTGGCGGCCCTGGCGTCTGTCGGTCGCGGCGGGTGTCGCGTGGTGGTTCGGCTGTGTCGCCTGGGGTGCGGCGCTGGGGTTGCTGCTGCTGGCGGTGGTGCCGCGTTACGAGCGCGGGCCGTGGTCGGTGGAGCGTGGGCTGACGTACTTCCGTGACATCCAGTGTGCCGTGGTGTGCGGGCAACTCGAGGCGGCGCTGCACCGCACGGAGAGAGACCCGCTGCCGGGCCTGCTCTCCCTGCTCGACGAACTGAGTGTCATCGCCATGACCAAACACCGTTGCGTGCGTTGGGGCCTTGGCTGCTTCGCGGTGGGTGCCGTGGCGTTCCCCGTGATGCTGCTGATCGAGTAGGTGCGTGTTCTGCGGGGCTGGCGCCTCAGCGCCGGCTCTGCGGGACGAGGGTGGAGCCCTGGCGGGGGACGGTGCCGGTGCGGCGGGTCGGGGGTTGGGCGAGGCCGAAGGTGGTGAAGGAGGTGCGGGTGGGGAGGGGGTAAGTGGGGGTGGCGGTGAGGGAGTTGAGGATGGTGGCGCTGCGCCAGGCGGCGAGGCCGAGGTCGGGGGTGCCTACGCCGTGGGTGTGGCGTTCGGCGTTCTGGACGTAGACGGAGCCGGTGATGGCGGGGTCGAGGACGAGGCGGTGGTGTTCGTCGATGCGGGGGCGTTCGGAGGCGTCGTGGCGGAGGTAGGGGTCGAGGGCGGCGAGGAGGGTGTCGAGGCGGCGTTCGCGGTAGCCGGTGGCGAGGACGACGGCGTCGGTGGTGAGGCGGGAGCGGCTGCCTTGTTGGGCGTGTTCGAGGTGGAGTTCGACTTTGGTGGTGCCGACGCGGCCGGCGGTGCGGACCTGGACGCCGGGGGTGAGGACGGCGTTGGGCCAGCCGCCGTCGAGGGTGCGGCGGTAGAGCTCGTCGTGGATGGCGGCGAGGGTGTCGTGGTCGATGCCCTTGTAGAGCTGCCATTGGGCGGGGAGGAGTTCGTCGCGGGTGCGTTCGGGGAGGGCGTGGAAGTAGCGGGTGTAGTCGGGGGTGAAGTGTTCCAGGCCGAGTTTGCTGTATTCCATGGGGGCGAAGGCCGGGGTGCGGGCGAGCCAGTGGAGGTTCTCGTGGCCGGCGGGGCGGGCGCGGAGCTGGTCGAGGAAGATCTCGGCGCCTGACTGGCCGGCGCCGATGACGGTGAGGTGGTCTGCGGCGAGGAGGCGTTCGCGGTGGTCGAGGTAGTCGGCGGAGTGGATGACGGGGACGGTGGGGGCCTCGGCGAGGGGGCGGAGGGGGATGGGGATGTGGGGGGCGGTGCCGATGCCGAGGACGATGTTGCGGGCGTGGGTGCGGCCGAGGGCTTCGGCTTCGCCGTCGGCGTCGAGTTGGGTGTAGTCGACTTCGAAGAGGCGGCGTTCGTGGTTCCAGCGGACGGCGTCGATGTGGTGGCCGAAGTGGAGGGTGGGGAGGTTTTCGCTGACCCAGCGGCAGTAGGCGTCGTATTCGGCGCGGTGGATGTGGAGGCGCTCGGCGAAGTAGAAGGGGTAGAGGCGTTCGCGGGTCTTGAGGTAGTTGAGGAAGGTCCAGGGGCTGGCGGGGTCGGCGAGGGTGACGAGGTCGGCGAGGAAGGGGACTTGGAGGGTGGTGCCGTCGATGAGGAGGCCGGGGTGCCAGTGGAAGGCGGGGCGCTGGTCGTAGAAGGCGGTGCGGAGTTGGGTGAGGGGGTGGGCGAGGGCGGCGAGGGAGAGGTTGAAGGGGCCGATGCCGATGCCGATGAGGTCGAGGGGCTCTTCGGGGCCGGGGGTGTCGGTGGGGGTGTCGGGCTCGGTGTGCGGTGGGGTGTTCATCGCGGGGTGTGGCCTTCCACGAGTTTGAGGAGGGTGGTGAGGTCTCCGGGTTGGGTGTGGGGGTTGAGGAGGGTGGCTTTGAGCCAGAGGCCGGTGGGTGTGGTGGCGCGGCCGAGGACGGCGTGGCCTTCGGTGAGGAGGGTGCGGCGGATGGTGGCGAGGGTGGTGTCGTCGGCGCCGGTGGGGCGGAAGAGGACGGTGGTGAGGGTGGGGCGGGAGTGGAGTTCGTAGCGGGGGTGGGCGTCGATGAGGTCGGCGAGGGTGCGGGCGGCGGTGAGGGTGCGGTCGACGAGGTCGCCGAGGCCCTGGCGGCCGAGGGCCTTGAGGGTGACGGCGATCTTGAGGATGTCGGGGCGGCGGGTGGTGCGCAGGGAGCGGCCGAGGAGGTCGGGGAGGCCGGCTTCGGTGTCGTCGTCGGGGTTGAGGTAGTCGGCCTGGTGGGCGAGGGGGGTGAGGGTGGCGGGGCCGGGGACGGCGAGGAGGCCGGCGGCGACCGGTTGCCAGCCGAGTTTGTGCAGGTCGAGGGTGACGGTGTGGGCGCGGGCGAGGCCGGTGAGGGTGGTGCGGTGGGTGGTGCTGAAGAGGAGGGGGCCGCCGTAGGAGGCGTCGATGTGGAGGCGGGCGCCGTGTTGGTCGGCGAGGTCGGCGAGGGCCGGGAGGGGGTCGATGGCGCCGGCGTCGGTGGTGCCTGCGGTGGCGGTGAGCAGAACAGCGCTGCTGCGGCCGGTGAGTTCGGTGAGGCAGGTGTGGACGGTGGCGGGGTCGAGGGTGCCGTCGGGGGTGGGGAGGGTGAGGGGTTCGGGGAGGCCGAGGAGCCAGGCGGCGCGGTGGATGCTGTGGTGGGCGTTGGCGCCGCAGACGATGCGGAGGGGGCCGGCGGTGCGGTGGGCTTCGCGGGCGAGGAGGAGGGCGAGTTGGTTGGACTCGGTGCCGCCGGTGGTGACGAGGGCGTCGGGTGCGGTGGCCTCGGGGTAGACGAGGGCGGCGAGGGTGCGGGCGGTGAGGGTTTCGAGTTCGGAGGCGGCGGGGGCCTGGTCCCAGGAGTCCATGGAGGGGTTGAGGGCGCTGGCGGCGAGGTCGGCGGCGGCGGCCAGGGCCAGTGGGGGGCAGTGCAGGTGGGCGGCGCAGTGCGGGTCGGCGGGGTCGGCGGCGCCGGCGGTGAGGGTGTGGACGAGGGTGCGCAGGGCGGTGTGCGGGCCGGTGCCCTCTTCGGGGAGGAGGGGGAGGCAGGCGTCGCGGACGGCGCGGGCGACGGCGTCGGGGCCGCCGGGCGGGAGGGGGCCGGAGCGGTCCTGGGCGCCGGTGGTGAGGGCGTCGAGGACGGTGTCGAGGAGGGGGCGGAGCGCGCGGGGGCCGTCGGTGCCGCCTGCGAGGGCGGTGCCGGCAGGGGCGACTGGCATCAAGGGGCTCTTCTTCAAAGGGAGTTGGGTGCTCTGGCACCGGGTCTTAGGCCGCCCTAAGTTACTGGTCCGGTACGACGGGTATCCACCCGTTGCGCCGGTATCACCCGTTCGTGGGATGGGCGTCCCGCAGATGTTCGGTTGCCTGTGGTATTGCGAACCGTCGAGGAGCGGGCGCCGGGGGTGGCGCGGACGCGACGCGGGTGCCACCGGCGGCTTCCGCCGGGTGGCACCCGCGCCCCGCGCCGCCAGCGCCCTAACGCTCGGTGTCGGCGGCGCGGACGTGCAACGCCCGGCGCAGGTCGTCGAGTTGGTCGGCGAGGGTGCGCCGCAGGGCCGGTGTCGGGTCGCTCTCGGCCAGGCAGGTCTCGCCGAGGCGGAGGGTGGTGTCCTCGACGAAGGGGGTGGGGAAGGCGTTGCGGCCGGCGGCCCGGGCGAGGGCGGGGCCGCGGCGGGCGGCGAGGGCGGGGACCTCGGTGAAGTAGCGGGTGACGTAGGGGCGGAGCAGGTCCGTCTGTTCGGGGGCCCAGAAGCCGTCGGCGGTGGCGGTGAAGAGGTAGTTGGAGAGGGCGGTCTCCTCGTCGGTGGTGAACAGGGCGTCCCAGGCGGCCTGTTTGGCGGCCGGGTCGGGGAGGGCGGCGCGGCAGCGGGCGGCGCCCTCGCGGCCGGTGGCGCTCTGGTCGCGGGCGAGTTCGGCGTCGATGGCGGCGTGGAGTGCGTCGGTGGGTGCGGCGCCGAGGGTGGCGAGCCGGCCGAGGATGCGCCAGCGCAGTTCGTGGTCGAGGGCGGGGCCGCCGGGGACGCTGCCGTCGTCGAGCCAGTCCTGGATGCCTTCGGGGGTGGTGGCGCTGTCGATGAGGGTGCGGACCGCGGTCAGGCGCAGTCCGGCGGTGGGGCCGTGGCCGGGGCCTTCGGTGCGGCGCAGCAGGTCGCGGCTGAGGGCGGTGAGGGTGGTCAGGGCGGTGTGGCGGTCGGTGGGGGTGAGGTAGCGGTCGGCGATCTGGGTGCGGGCGAAGGCGAGGACGCCCTGGACGATGGCGAGGTCGGTCTCGTGCGGGAGGTGGTCGCGGGCGGCGTCGAGGTAGGCGGTGGGCGGGAGTTGGCCGTCGCGGACGAGGTCGCGGGCGGCGTTCCAGACGACGGCGCGGGTGAGGGGGTCGGGCAGTGCGGAGAGGCTGCGGGCGGCGGTCTGCCAGGAGGCGGGGTCGAAGCGGACCTTGGCGTAGGTGAGGTCGCCGTCGTTGAGGACGACGAGGGCGGGGGCGGCCTGGGGGAAGGTGTGGCGGGTGGGGTGGCCGTCGGTGGGGATGTCGACGTCGAAGCGGTCGCGCGGGGTGAGCCGGCCGGGGTGGTGGGGGTCGGGGTCGTAGGTGCCGACGGCGATGCGGTGCGGGCGGCTGCCGGTGTGGGTGATGTCGAGGTGCCAGGTGCCGGGTTGCTCGGTGACGGCGGGGGTGAGGGTGTCGACGCCGGTGGTGCGCAGCCAGCGTTCGGCCCAGGTGTGGACGTCGCGGTCGGTGGCGCGGGCGAGGGAGTCGAGGAAGTCGGCGAGGGTGGCGTTGCCGAAGCGGTGCCGGGCGAAGTGGTCGTTGATGCCGGCGAGGAAGTCCTTCTCGCCCATCCACGCGACGAGTTGGCGCAGGGCGGAGGCGCCCTTGGCGTAGGAGATGCCGTCGAAGTTGAGGAGGGCGGAGGCGGTGTCGGGGACGTCGTGGGGGGCGGGGGCGACGGGGTGGGTGGAGGGGCGCTGGTCGGCGTCGTAGCCCCAGCCCTTGCGGGCGACGGCGAAGTCGGTCCAGGTGTCGCGGAAGCGCGTGGCTTCCGAGAGGACCTGGTAGCCCATGTATTCGGCGAAGGACTCGTTGAGCCAGATGTCGTCCCACCACTGGAGGGTGACGAGGTCGCCGAACCACATGTGGGCCATTTCGTGGGCGATGACGATGCCGCGGGTCTGGCGTTCGGTGTCGGTGACGGCGGAGCGGAAGACGAATTCGTCGCGGAAGGTGACCAGGCCGGGGTTCTCCATGGCGCCGGCGTTGAATTCGGGCACAAATGCCTGGTCGTAGGAGTCGAAGGGGTAGGGCTCGTCGAAGATCTGGTGGTAGCGGTCGTAGCAGCGGCGGGTGAGGTCGAGGATTTCCTCGGCGTCGGTGTCGAGGTGGGGGGCGAGGCTGCGGCGGCAGTGGATGCCGAAGGGCAGGCCGGCGTGTTCGGTGCGGACGGAGTGCCAGGGGCCGGCGGCGACGGCGAGGAGGTAGGTGCTGATGCGGGGGGTGGTGGCGGCTTTCCAGGTGCCGTCGGGGAGTTGTGCGGTGCGGCCGTTGGCGAGGACGGTCCAGGTGGGCGGGGCGGTGACGGTCAGGTCGAAGGCGGCCTTGAGGTCGGGTTGGTCGAAGGCGCCGAAGACTCGCTGGACGTCGTCCATGAAGAGCTGGGTGTAGACGTAGCTCTCGCCGTCGGCGGGGTCGGTGAAGCGGTGCATGCCCTCGCCGGTGCGGGAGTAGCGCATGGTGGCGTCGAGGCGGAGTTGGTGGGGGCCGGCGGTGAGGCCGGTGAGGGGCAGGCGGTTGTCGTCGAGGGTGGCGGGGTCGAGGGGCCGGCCGTCGAGGGTGGCGGTGTGGAGTGCGGCGGGCCGGATCTCGGCGAAGGTGTCGCCCGGTTCGCGGGCGGTGAAGTGGATGACGGTGCGGGAGGTGAACTCCTCGTCGCCGTGGGTGAGGTCGAGGGCGATCTCGTAGCGGTCGACGTGGAGCCGGCGGGCGCGGGCTTCGGCTTCGGGACGCTGCAGTACGGGCATGGGGTGCAGCTTGCCACGGCCGTTCGGCGGTGGTGCGGGGGGTTTCGCGGGGGCCGGCGCGGTGGGTGCGGAAGGCTCCTGAAGGGCCGGTTCCGCGGTCAGTCGCCGTCGGGGCCGGTGAGGGGGAGGACGGCGGTGACCTCCCAGCCGCCTTCGGGGGCGGGGCCGGCGGTGAGGGTGCCGCCGAGGGCCTCGGCGCGTTCGGTGAGGCCGGCCAGGCCGAAGCCTCCGCCGCGGGCCTGTTCGGAGAGGCGGGCGGGGTGGCCGCCGTCGTTGGCGATGCGGAGTTCGGCGCCGCGGGGGACGGTGCGCAGGGTGATCCGGACGGCGGTGGCGTCGGCGGCGTGCTTGCCGACGTTGGTGAGGGCCTCGCGGACGATGCGGTGGACGGCGGCGGCCGCCTCCGGGGGCAGGGTGCGGTCCAGGCCGGGTTCGAGGTCGAGGGTGACCGGCGGGCCGGTGCGGGCGAACGCGTCGGCGAGGGCGCGGACCTCGGCGAGCCCGGCGACCGGCGTGGTGCGGGCCTCGCCCTCGCGCAGTACCCGCACCAGGCGGCGCATGGCGGCGAGTGCCTCGTCGCCGGAGGTCTCGATGCGGGTGAAGGCGGCGCCGGCCCGTGGTCCGTCGAGGGCGGTGAAGCGGGCGGCGCGGGCCTGGACGACGATGCCGGTGACGTGGTGGGCGATGACGTCGTGCAGTTCCCTGGCCAGTTCGAGGCGTTCGGCGTCGCGGACGGCGGCCAGGTCGCGCAGCCGCTGGGCGTCCTGCCAGCGCAGGATCAGCGAGTAGGCGGTGACGACGACGGTGAGGACGCCGTAGACGACGGTGAAGGCGCCCATCCGGATGTCGCGCATGGGGGCCAGGACGCAGGCCAGGCCGAGGAGGGGGCCGAGGACGGCGGCGGTGCGGCCGGGGGCGCCGCGCACCACGGCGGTGAGCAGGACGAGCAGGGCGATGCCTTCGCCCAGGCCCCAGACGCGCAGGGCGTGCTGGCCGGCGATCAGGACGACGGAGGCGGTGAGGGAGACCGCGAGGGCGATCCGGGCGCGGGTGACGAGCGGGAGCCGGCGGTAGGGGACGGCGCACAGGCAGACCACGACGGCGGCGGCCACGACGATGGCGTGCGGCCGGGTGGGCTGCCGGGCGAGGACGACGGTCTCGACGGCGACGAGGAAGAGCAGGACGGCGGCGAGTCCGGTCTTGGCCGCGGCGGCCTTGTGGGGGTGGGCGCGGGCCCACCCGGTCATCGGGCTCATGCGCCGGTGGCCAGCCCGGTTTCCCAGGCCCAGGCGGCGATCTCCACGCGGTTGCGGGCGGCGAGTTTGGCCTGGACGTTGGCGAGGTGGGTCTTGACGGTGGAGAGCGAGACGAAGAGTTCGTCGGCGATCTCGGCGTTGGTGCGGCCGGTGGCCAGGGCGCGGACGACCTGTTCCTCGCGTTCGGTGAGCGGTTCGGAGGGGGTCCTTGCGGGGGCGCGGCCGGGGTCGGGGCTCATGGTGCGCAGCAGTCGCAGGGTGAGGGCGGGTGAGACGAGGGCGTCGCCGGCGGCCGCGGCGCGTACGCCTTCGACGAGCAGGGCGGGGCTGGCGTCCTTGAGGAGGAAGCCGCAGGCGCCGCCGTGCAGGGCGGCCTGCACGTATTCGTCGAGGTCGAAGGTGGTGACGATGACGATCCGGGGGCGGTCGTGGAATTCGGGGTGGCCGGCGGCGCGCTCGGCGAGCCGGCGGGTGACCTCCAGGCCGTCCACGTGCGGCATCCGGATGTCGAGCAGGAGCACGTCGGGCTGGAGCCGTTCGACGGCTTCCAGGGCGGCGGCGCCGTCGGTGACGTCGTCGAGGACCTCGATGTCGGGCTGGCTCTCCAGGATCATCCGGAAGCCTGTCCGGACCATCTCCTGGTCGTCGGCGATGACCACGCTGATCGGCATGGTTCCATCGGAACCACGGCGGGCGGGCCCCGCAAGCCGCGGTGGCGGATGGCGGAACGGGCCGGGGCCCGGGCACACCCCCGGGCCCCGGCCGTCGCGGGTGCTGCAGGGCGGGTCAGCCGCCGAGTTGGCCGGCGGCCTTCTTGATGTCGGCCGCGAAGGTGCTCACCTCGGTGTAGACGCCGGGTTTGCCGGGCCGGGCGCAGCCCTCGCCCCAGGAGACGATGCCGACCTGGAGCCACTGGCCGCCGTCGTCCTTGCGGAACATCGGGCCGCCGGAGTCGCCCTGGCAGGTGTCGGTGCCACCGGTGTCGAGCTTGCCGGCGCATATCTCCTCGCCGGGCGTGAGGGAGTCGCCGTATGCCTTCTGGCAGGTGGCGTCGTCGACGAACGGGACGGTGGCCTTGAGGAGGTAGCGCTGCTGGTCGCCGCCTTCCTTGTCGGCGCCCCAGCCGGCGATGGTGAAGTCGCCCTTGTTGAAGGTGTCGTTCTCGGCGATCTTCAGGGTGGGCTGGTCGAGGGGCTTGGCGAGCTTGATGAGAGCCCAGTCCTTGCCCTTGCCGTTGTAGCCGGGGGCCTGGAGGACCTGGGTGGAGTTGACCTTGACGGCGGCCGCGTCCTCCAGGTCGACGGCGCCGGCGGTGGCGGTGATGGAGGTGTCGGGTCCGCTGCGGTCGACGCAGTGGGCGGCGGTGAGCACGATGTCCTTGGTGTAGAGGGCGCCACCGCAGCCCATCGACAGCCGGACCATGAAGGGGAATTCACCCTGGCCGGCGCGGGTGCCGCCGACGACGTGGGGGTGCGTGGAGCCGCCGGGGGCGGAGGCGGCGTGCGCGGCGGCCGGCTGGAGGCTGAGGGCGGCCAGGGCGACGGCGCCGGCGGCGGTGGATCTCTTGAGGTGCTTCAGGGAGCTGCGCAACGGGCTTCCTTTCGTGGGGGGTCGAGTGCGCCATGTCAGGCCCATGCCAACCCCAGGGCCGGGCATGCCGACCGCAAAGTCCGTGTGAACGACGGCAGCACACCGCAAAGCCTCGGGACATCCAGGCAATGAACCCGTAAAGCGCCCTGCGATTATGTGGACTGCGGGATAAGAGTGACAAGGGTCAACATCCGGCCAACTCCCGTACTCCGTACGCCTCGTACGCCCCGTACGCCCGGTGCCGGGCCCGGCGCCCCAGCCGTACAGTGTGCGGATGACGACCGGCGGCAGCGCGATCGCGCACGGCTTCCCCCATCTCGACACGGTCCGCGCCGCCCTCACGGCGCTCTTCCGGCGCCTGTCCCACGACACCGTGAGCACCTTTCCCACCAGCGTGCTGCCGGTCGACGTCGCCTTCGACGACGAGGAGGACCTCCACCTCGGCGCCCAGCGGGTCGCGCACGCCATGGTCCGCCAACTGCATCTGCCGGACGCCCGGATCGTGCTCACCTTCCGCGAGATGGAGCACGCCGCGACGGTCGAACTGACCGCCGGGCCCGAGTACTTCGTCGAGCTCAACGACCGCTTCCGGCGCCACCGCAAGGACATCGGCGCCGCCCTCGCCCACGAGGTGACCCACGTCTGGCTGCACCGGCTGGACCTGTCCTTCCCCGGCACCCGCGACAACGAGATCCTCACCGACACCGCCGCCGCCTATCTCGGCGCGGGCTGGCTGCTGCTGGACGCCTACCGCGAGCACGGCCCGTTCTCCCAGAAGCTGGGCTATCTGACGCCCGAGGAGTTCGGCTACGTCCTGGCCAAGCGCGCCGACTTCTTCGCCGAGGACCCCGCGCCGTGGTTCACCAGCCCGCAGGCGTACGACGCGTACACCGCCGGCCGGGCGCGGGCCCGCCAGGACGCCCGGCGGCCGCCGCTCGCCGCCGCCGGCTGGGCCGCCCGGCTCCGCTACGCCAAGGACCGCCGCGCGGCCCAGGGCCGGCACGGCACCGCACCGCACCCCCGGCCGCCGGCCACCGGCCCGGGCGACGGCTACGCCTTTGAACCCGCAGCCGGCGACGCGCCCCTGCGGGTGTCCTTCCCCTGCCCGACCTGCTGGCAGCGGATCCGCGTCCCGGTCCGCGGCCGCCTCCAGGCCCGCTGCGCCCTGTGCAAGTCCCTGCTGGACTGCGACACCTGACGAGGGATCACCTCCCTGGTCAGATCCATCCCTCCAGCCCGGCCAGGAAACCCGTCAGGTCGTCCCGGTGGATGGTGTACCCGGCGCCGTGCACCGTACGCACCTCGAAACCCCGGCCGGCGAGCTCCTTCCCCGCCTCCTCGGTGAAGAGGAACCCCTCCCCCGCGAGCTGCACCAGCGACGGCACCACCGGACGCTCCGGCGTCCGGTCCCGCAGCCGGCCCTCGGACAGCGCCAGCGCCGTCCCGGTGTCCCAGTCCGCGAGGGTGGCCAGCTCGATCTCCACATCGGCGTCGTCCCAGCGCGGGTTGAAGTACCGCACCACGCCCGGGTCGGCCTTCTTGAACGTCACGAACGCCGCCGGGTCGACGTCCCTCCTCGGCCCCGTCGACCACGCCGGATCGCTGTAGACCGCGCGCCGCGGCCGCAGCCGCTCGACCGCCAGGGCCAGCGCCAGCCCGCCCAGCGAGTGCCCCAGGGCCACCTCGACACCGGCCGGCAGGGTGTCCACCAGGTCGTCGGCGAAGAGTTCCGGGGCGTACTCGCCGCGCGGGCTGCGGCCGTGGCCGCGCAGGTCGACGGCGAGGACGCGGTAGCCCCGGGCGGCGAGGGCCGGGCCGACCCGGTGCCAGGTGCGGTGGTCGGACATGATCCCGTGGATCAGCACCGCGATCCGGTCGCCCGTGCCCCACTCGTGGGTGTGCAGCTGCATGCGTACCTCACTCCTCCGCTCGCCTCCGCCCGTCCGGGCGCCGGTGCACCGCGCACCGGAGCCGAAGTTACGCGTGCACGCCGTCGGAAGAGCAGTCCGGCGCCGCCTCCCCCGCCGGGCGGAACCCGTCGTGTCCCGGGCACGTCCCATCCGCGACCGACCGAGGAGGCACGTCATGCCGCACACCGTCCACCGCACCCGTCCGCGCACCCGTGTGACCGCCTGGGCCGTCCCGCTCGCCGCGGCCGGTGCCGTCGCGCTCGCCGGTTGCGGCCAGGCCACGCAGACGGTGCACAGCTCGCCGCCGCAGCGCACCGGCGACGCCTTCACGCAGCGCGCCACGCAGATCGTCCAGGACTGGCCGAAGGTCTCCCCCGTGCCCGGCCGGCACGAGGCGCTGCTGCCGCTGGCCGGCGCCGATCGCCCCGCGAGCCGGGACGTCCGGGAGCTGACGGTGACCGTGGGCCACAGCGCCTGCGACGCCGGCTACGGCGCCCGGGTCATGGAGTCCAAGGAGCTGGTGGTGGTCTCCGGTTGGGGCCGGAAGAAGAACCCGAAGGGGATCTGCACCGAGCAGCTGGCCACGCAGAAGACGAAGGTGCGGCTGAGCAGTCCGCTGGCGGGCCGCAAGGTGGTGGACGCCGCCACCGGCAAGCAGTTGCTGAAGGGTTGACGACCGCCCCCGCCCACCCACACCCCGCCCGGGCCGGCCCGCATCCGAGCGTTCCTCCTGGAGTGCGCTCCAAGCCCTAGGCTCACGGCATGAGCCCTTCCCTTGCGAGTACCACCCGTGTCGACCTGCCCGGGCTGCTGGAGTTCGTCCGTCCGCGGCACCGCGCGATCCTGCTCACCCGCCGTTCCGACGGCACCCCGCAGGGCTCGCCGCTGACCTGCGGGGTGGACGAATCGGGCCGGCTGGTGATGTCGACGTACCCGGAGCGGGCCAAGGTCCGCAACGCCCGCCGGATCCCGTCGGTCAACGTGCTGGTGCTGTCCGACGAGTGGACGGGGCCCTGGGTGCAGGTCGACGGCGAGGCCGAGGTGATCGACGCCCCGGACTCCATCGAGCCGCTGGTGGAGTACTACCGCAACATCGCCGGCGAGCACCCGGACTGGGACGAGTACCGCGCCGCGATGCGCAAGCAGGGCAAGTCCCTGATCCGGGTGACGCCGCGCCGCTGGGGGCCGATCGCGACCGGCGGTTTCCCGGCCCGGCTGGTGGCGGGCGACACCACCTGACGGGCGCGGGCCGGCACGCCGTTCCCGGTGTCAACGGGTGGGGTGCGCACCGCCGTTGACGTTCAGCACCTGGCCGGTGATGTGCCGGGCCCCCGGCGAGGCCAGGAAGGCCACCGCGCCGATGATGTCGTCCGGGCTGCCGGGGCAGCCGGTGGCGGTGTCCGCGATCAGCCGTTCCCGGCGCTCGTCGGCGAGCTGGTCGCGGAAGAACTCGGTGTCGGTGATGTAGCCGGGCGAGACCACGTTGGCGGTGATACCGCGGGGGCCGAGGGTCCGGGCCAGGTCGATGTTCCAGGAGGCCAGACCGGCCTTGGCCGCCCCGTAGGAGCCGGAGCCCTGGTCGGCGGCGATGGACCCGATGTGGATCACGGCGCCGCCGGCCGCCAGCCGGTCGTCCACGGCGCGGGTGGTCAGCGCGGCGCTGAGCAGGTTGGCGTCGAGGTTGGCGCGGAAGTCCCGGGCGTAGGAGGCCAGGTCGGTGGCGCCGTCGGCATCGAAGTCGGTCTGGCCGCCGGCGTTGTTGACCAGGATGTCCAGGCGCTCGGGCAGTTCCGCGGCGAGCCGGAGCAGCGCGGCGGGGTCGGCGTGGTCGCAGACCAGGCCGGTCGCCCCGGGGAGCGCGTCCGCGGCCTCCTTGAGGGGGCCGGGGCGCCGGCCGGTGAGGACGACGTGGTCGCCGACGGCCGCGAAGTGCTCGGCGAGGGCACGGCCGATGCCGGTGCCGCCGCCGGTGACGAGGATGGTGCGTGCCATGTGCGGAAACCCTCCAACTTTTAGGTCTAAACGTACGGAGCGCAGAGCGGCCGCCGTTCAGTGCTAAATTTAGGTCTGAACATAACACCTCCAGGAGGACCGGTGGCAAGCGACTTCGAGGCACGGGACGACGGCACGACGGCCGGCCCGTCCCCCTACCCGGTGGACGAGATCGCCGCCGCCTGGCAGCGCGAGCGCCCCGGCACACCGGTCTCCTCCATCGGGATCGTCACGCCCATCTGGCGGCTGGCGAAGCTGCTGGGCGACGACCGGCGCCGGGTGCTCCACCGCGCCGGCGTGGACATCGCCACCCTCGACCTGCTGAGCGTGCTGCGCCGCAGCGGCTCCCCGTACACCCTGAGCACCCGGGAGCTGAGCCGGCGTTCGATGGTCACCGCCGGGGCGGTGTCCCAGCGGGTGGCCCGCGCCGAACGCGAGGGCCTGGTCACCCGCCGGCCGGGCGAGGGCCGCCCGCGCAGCGTCCTGGTCGAGCTGACCCCGGCCGGCCACGACCTCGTCGAGTCGACGGTGGACCAAGTGCTCGTCCGCGAGGCGGAGTTGCTCCAGGCGCTCGACCCGGAGCAGCAGGAGCAGCTGGCCGGGCTGCTGCGGATCCTCTTCCAGGACGTCCAGCGCCGCCTGGGCGACGACCGGATCACCCAGGTCGGCGCGGACTGACCTCCGTCCGATCGCGCGCCGGCGGCGCCGCCGGCGTGGGCGTCAGCACCTCGTCGGGCAGCCCCAGCCGGCCGCGGAAGGCGACCCGGCCGGCCTCGGTGATGGCGAGGATGCGGCTGGCGGGGGCCTTGATGATCCAGCGGTGCTCCAGCGCGTGCCGGTACAGGGCCGCGCCGACCGCGCCGGAGAGGTGCTGGCGGCGCGAGGTCCAGTCCAGGCAGGTGCGCACATGCGCCCGGTGGGCCGGCGAGTGGCCGGTGTGCGGGATGCCGAGCGCGGCCAGCCACTCTGCGCCGGCGGCGGTCAGCTCCAGTCCGTACTCCCTTACCAGCAGCCCGCGTTCGGTCATCGTCTCGGCGAGGGCCACCCCGAGGGCACCGGCGATGTGGTCGTAGCAGGTGCGGGCGTGGTGCAGGGCCCGGCGGTGGTTTGCCTCGGCCAGCGAGCGGATCCGCACCCGGCGGTAGGGGGCGAGGCCGGCGAGGTTCTCCAGGGTCTCGGCGGTGTCGGGGCCGGCCAGTCTGACGTAGCGCCGCCGGCCCTGCCGCTCCTCGGCCAGCAGGCCGCCGGCGACCAGGAGGTTGAGGTGCTCGGTCGCGGTGGACGGGGCCACCCCGGCGTACTCGGCCAGCTCGCCGGCGGTCCAGGTGCCGCCGTCGAGCAGGGCGATGCAGATGGCGGCGCGGGTACGGTCCGCGAGCAGCGCCGCGAGGGCGGCCAGATCGGGGGTTTCCGCGGTGTTTTCATGATCGGCGTCCCATCGAATCATGTGCAGAGCGTAATCGCATATAACACTTCGGTGAGCACCGAATCGTCCGGCTCCTATCCTCGGGAGCATGAAATCCGCGCTGGAGAAGAGCAGTTCGGTGGTGCCGGCGCTGCTGTCCACGGAGAACGACGACGGGACGTTCGTGCTGGTCGCACTGCGGATCCGGTGGGACCTCGGGCCGGTGGTGAGCGTCTGGCTGCCCGCCCGGGGGCGCACCGCGCAGAATCTCGCGGTACGCCCCGACGTTGTCTTCAACCTGCCGCCCCAAGAGGACGCGGCACAGGAGGGGACGGACTGCGGCACCGAGCCGGCGGAGCCGTGGACGGAGCCGTCCGAGCTGGTCCGGCCGCCCCGACTGGCGCACTGCCCGGTGCAGTTGGAGGCCCGCCGGGTCGGCGAGCGGACGATGACGGACGGCGCCTGGACCCAGATCGAGGCGCAGGTGCTGCGGGTGCACGCGGACCCGCGCTGGGTGCTGCCGCTGGGCGACGGCAGCATCGACGTGTCGGCCTGGCGCGCCCCGGTGCACGATTTCCGGCCGCCGGTCACTCCCCCGCCGGAACCCGTCCCGGCGCCCGCGCGGGAACTGGCCCGGCAGTTGGGGCGGCGTTTCCCCGCCCAGCGGGACGGCTGAGCCCGGCGGCGGTCCGGCCGGGGAAGACAGCGCGGCGCCTGCCCTCCGGTCGGGGGAGGGGACAGGCGCCGCCGTACGAGGACCGGGCTCTCACCCGGTCCTCGTGCCTCCGTACGACGCTGTACGGGACATCGGATGACGGCGCGTCACACGGTCAGTGCGCGGTCCGTCGGCTTGATCGGGGCCGGCAGGGCGCTGGCTCCCGTGAGGTGGCGGTCCACGCCGCGGGCGGCGGAGCGGCCCTCGGCGATGGCCCACACGATCAACGACTGGCCCCGGCCGGCGTCCCCGGCGACGAACACGCCGGGGACGTTGGTGGCGAAGTCCGCGTCGCGGGCGATGTTGCCGCGGGCGTCCAGCTCCAGGCCGAACTGCTCGACCAGGCCGTTCTTCTGGTCGGTGCCGGTGAAGCCCATCGCGAGGGTGACCAGCTGGGCGGGGATCTTCCGCTCGGTGCCGGGCTTCTGCTCCAGCTTGCCGTCCTTGAACTCCACCTCGATCAGGTGCAGCCACTGGACGTTGCCGTCCTCGTCGCCCTCGAAGTGGGTGGTGGAGACGGAGTAGACCCGCTCGCCGCCCTCCTCGTGCGCGGAGGTGACCTTGTAGAGCATGGGGAAGGTCGGCCAGGGCTGGCCGGCGTTCCGCTCCTCGCCGGGCCTGGGCATGATCTCCAGCTGGGTCACCGACAGGGCGCCCTGGCGGTGCGCGGTGCCGACGCAGTCCGCGCCGGTGTCACCGCCGCCGATGACGACCACGTGCTTGCCCTCGGCGCTGATCGGGGTGACCGTCAGGTCGCCCTCCTGCACCTTGTTGGCCAGCGGCAGGTACTCCATCGCGAAGTGGATGCCCTTGAGCTCCCGGCCGGGCACCGGCAGGTCGCGGGAGGTGGTGGCGCCCGCGGCGATGACGACGGCGTCGTAGCGCTTGCGCAGCTTCTTCGCGTCGATGTCGCGGCCGATCTCCACCTCCGTGCGGAACTTGGTGCCCTCCGCGCGCATCTGCTCGATGCGGCGGTTGATGTGCCGCTTCTCCATCTTGAACTCGGGGATGCCGTAGCGGAGCAGGCCGCCGATGCGGTCCGCGCGCTCGTACACCGCGACGGTGTGGCCGGCCCGGGTCAGCTGCTGGGCGGCGGCCAGGCCGGCCGGTCCGGAGCCGATGACGGCGACGGTCTTGCCGGACAGCCGCTCGGGCGGCTGCGGGGTGACGTCGCCGCTGTCCCACGCCCGGTCGATGATGGAGACCTCGACGTTCTTGATGGTGACCGGCTGCTGGTTGATGCCCAGCACACAGGCCGCCTCGCAGGGCGCGGGGCACAGCCGGCCGGTGAACTCCGGGAAGTTGTTGGTGGCGTGCAGCCGCTCGCTGGCCGCGCTCCAGTCCTCGCGGTAGGCGTAGTCGTTCCACTCGGGGATGAGGTTTCCGAGCGGACAGCCGTTGTGGCAGAACGGGATGCCGCAGTCCATGCAGCGCGACGCCTGCTTGGTGATGATCGGCAGCAGGGAGCCGGGCTGGTAGACCTCGTTCCAGTCCTTGACGCGCTCCTCGACGGGGCGGGTCTTGGCGTGCTCGCGCTCGTGGGTCAGGAAGCCCTTGGGGTCAGCCATTGGTCGCCGCCTCCATCATCTTCTCGTGGGTCTCGGACTCGGAGAGCCCGGCCTGCTCGGCGGCTTCCTTGGCGGCGAGCACTGCCTGGTACGTGGGCGGGACGACCTTGCTGAAGCGCGCGGCCGCGGCATCCCAGTCGGCGAGGAGCTTCGCGGCCACGGTGGAGCCGGTCTCCTCCTGGTGGCGGCGCACCACGTCGTGCAGCCACTGCTTGTCGTTCTCGTCCAACGGGCGGACCGCGCCGGCCAGTTCACCGTTGACGTTGGCCGGGTCGAGGTCGACGACGTAGGCGAAGCCGCCGGACATACCGGCCGCGAAGTTGCGTCCGGTCGCGCCCAGGACGACGGCGTTGCCGCCGGTCATGTACTCGCAGCCGTGGTCGCCGACGCCCTCGGAGACCACCGTGGCACCGGAGTTGCGGACGCAGAACCGCTCGCCGACCCTGCCGCGCAGGAACAGCTCGCCGCCGGTGGCGCCGTAGGCGAGGGTGTTGCCGGCAATGGTGGAGTACTCGGCGAGGTGGTCCGCGCCGCGGTCCGGGCGGACGATGATGCGGCCGCCGGAGAGGCCCTTGCCGACGTAGTCGTTGGCGTCGCCCTCCAGGCGGAGGGTGATGCCGCGGGGCAGGAACGCGCCGAACGACTGGCCGGCGGAGCCGGTGAAGGTGAGATCGATGGTGTCGTCGGGCAGGCCCGCGCCACCGAACTTCTTGGTGACCTCGTGGCCGAGCATGGTGCCGACGGTGCGGTTGATGTTGCGGATCGCGACCTGGGCGCGGACCGGCTGGGCGGCCTCGGCGGTGTCCGCGGCCAGCGCGTCGGCGGCGAGCCTGATCAGCTCGTTGTCCAGCGCCTTCTCCAGGCCGTGGTCCTGGGCGGTGATCTGGTGGCGGACCGCGCCGTCGGCCAGGTCGGGGACGTGCAGCAGCGGGGCGAGGTCCAGGCCCTGGGCCTTCCAGTGGTCCACCGCCCGGGCGACGTCGAGGACCTCGGCGTGGCCGATCGCCTCGTCCAGGGTGCGGAAGCCCAGCTCGGCGAGGAGCTCGCGCACCTCCTCGGCGATGAACTGGAAGAAGTTGACGACGAACTCGGCCTTGCCGTTGAACCGTTCGCGCAGCACCGGGTTCTGGGTGGCGATGCCGACCGGGCAGGTGTCCAGGTGGCAGACGCGCATCATGACGCAGCCGGAGACGACCAGCGGCGCGGTCGCGAAACCGAACTCCTCGGCGCCCAGCAGCGCGGCGATGACCACGTCGCGGCCGGTCTTGAGCTGGCCGTCGGTCTGCACCACGATGCGGTCGCGCAGGCCGTTGAGCAGCAGCGTCTGCTGGGTCTCGGCCAGGCCCAGCTCCCAGGGGCCGCCGGCGTGCTTGAGCGAGGTGAGCGGCGAGGCGCCCGTACCGCCGTCGTGGCCGGAGATCAGGACGACGTCCGCGTGTGCCTTGGAGACGCCCGCGGCGACCGTGCCGACACCGACCTCGGAGACCAGCTTCACGTGGATGCGGGCCGCCGGGTTGGCGTTCTTCAGGTCGTGGATGAGCTGGGCGAGGTCCTCGATGGAGTAGATGTCGTGGTGCGGCGGCGGGGAGATCAGGCCGACGCCCGGCGTCGAGTGCCGCGTCTTGGCGACCCACGGGTAGACCTTGTGGCCGGGCAGCTGGCCGCCCTCGCCGGGCTTGGCGCCCTGGGCCATCTTGATCTGGATGTCGTCGGCGTTGACGAGGTACTCGGAGGTCACGCCGAAGCGGCCTGAGGCGACCTGCTTGATGCTGGAGCGGCGCGCCGGGTCGTACAGGCGCTCCGGGTCCTCGCCGCCCTCGCCGGTGTTGGACTTGCCGCCGAGCTGGTTCATGGCGATGGCGAGGGTCTCGTGGGCCTCGCGGGAGATCGAGCCGTAGGACATCGCGCCGGTGGAGAACCGCTTGACGATCTCGGCGGCCGGCTCGACCTCGTCCAGCGGGACCGACGGGCGGCCGGAGGCGAAGGAGAACAGGCCGCGCAGCGTCATCAGCCGCTCCGCCTGCTCGTTCACCCGCTGGGTGTACTGCTTGAAGATGTCGTAGCGGCGCGAGCGGGTGGAGTGCTGGAGCCGGAAGACGGTCTCCGGGTCGAAGAGGTGCGGCTCGCCCTCGCGGCGCCACTGGTACTCGCCGCCGATCTCCAGGGCGCGGTGGGTGGCGGCGATGCCGGTGGCCGGGTACGCCTTGGCGTGCCGGGCCGCGACCTCCTTGGCGATGACGTCCAGGCCGGCGCCGCCGATCTTGGTGGCGGTGCCGTGGAAGTACTTGGCGACGAACTCCTCGTCCAGGCCGATGGCCTCGAAGACCTGCGCGCCGCGGTAGGAGGCGACGGTGGAGATGCCCATCTTGGACATGACCTTCAGGACGCCCTTGCCGAGCGCCTTGATGAGGTTCCGGATGGCCGTCTCGGTCTCCACGCCCGGCAGGAAGGTGCCGGCCCGGACGAGGTCCTCGACGGACTCCATCGCCAGGTACGGGTTGACCGCGGCGGCGCCGTAGCCGATCAGCAGCGCGACGTGGTGCACCTCGCGGACGTCGCCGGCCTCGACCAGCAGCCCGACCTGGGTGCGGGTCCTGGTGGCGATGAGGTGGTGGTGGACGGCGGCGGTGAGCAGCAGCGACGGGATCGGCGCGTGCTCGGCGTCCGAGTGCCGGTCGGAGAGCACGATCAGCCGGGCGCCGTCGGCGATGGCGGCGTCGGCCTCGGCGCAGATCTCCTCGATCCGGGCGGCCAGCGTCTCGCCGCCGCCGGAGACGCGGTAGAGGCCGGAGAGGGTCACCGACTTCATGCCGGGCATGTCGCCGTCGGCGTTGATGTGGACGAGCTTGGCCAGCTCGTCGTTGTCGATCACCGGGAACGGCAGGGTCACGCTGCGGCAGGAGGCCGCGGTGGGCTCCAGGAGGTTGCCCTGGGGGCCGAGGGAGGAGATCAGGGAGGTGACCAGCTCCTCCCGGATGGCGTCCAGCGGCGGGTTGGTGACCTGCGCGAAGAGCTGGGTGAAGTAGTCGAAGAGCAGCCGGGGGCGCTCGGAGAGCGCGGCGATCGGCGAGTCGGTGCCCATCGAGCCGATCGGCTCGGCGCCGGCCTTGGCCATCGGGGCGAGGATGACCCGCAGCTCCTCCTCGGTGTAGCCGAAGGTCTGCTGGCGGCGGGTGACCGAGGCGTGGGTGTGCACGATGTGCTCGCGCTCGGGCAGGTCGGCCAGGTCGATCAGGCCGGCGTCCAGCCACTCCTGGTAGGGGTGCTCGGCGGCGAGCTGGGCCTTGATCTCGTCGTCCTCGATGATGCGGTGCTCGGCGGTGTCCACGAGGAACATCCGGCCGGGCTGGAGGCGGCCCTTGCGGACGACCTTCGCCGGGTCGATGTCCAGGACGCCGACCTCGGAGGAGAGCACGACCAGGCCGTCGTCGGTGACCCAGTAGCGGCCCGGGCGCAGACCGTTGCGGTCCAGTACCGCGCCGACCTGGGTGCCGTCGGTGAAGGTGACGCAGGCCGGGCCGTCCCAGGGCTCCATCATCGTGGAGTGGTACTGGTAGAAGGCCCGCCGGGCCGGGTCCATGGCGGGGGCGTTCTCCCACGCCTCGGGGACCATCATCAGCACCGCGTGCGGCAGCGAGCGCCCGCCGAGGTGGAGCAGCTCCAGGACCTCGTCGAAGGAGGCGGAGTCGGAGGCGTCCGGGGTGCAGACCGGGAAGAGCCGCTCCAGGTCCTCACTGCCGAACAGCTTCGACGCCAGCTGGGACTCGCGGGCCCGCATCCAGTTGCGGTTGCCCTGGACCGTGTTGATCTCGCCGTTGTGCGCGACGAAGCGGTACGGGTGGGCCAGCGGCCAGCTCGGGAAGGTGTTGGTGGAGAACCGCGAGTGGACCAGGGCGATGGCGGTGGCGAACCGGCGGTCGGAGAGGTCCGGGAAGAAGGGCTCCAGCTGGCCGGTGGTCAGCATGCCCTTGTAGACGATGGTCCGGGCGGACAGCGAGGGGAAGTAGACCCCGGCCTCCCGCTCGGCGCGCTTGCGCAGCGCGAACGCCTTGCGGTCCAGCGCCAGGCCGGTGTTCTCGCCGTCGGCGGCGCTGTGCCGGTCCGAAACGAACAGCTGGGAGAAGGCCGGCATGGTGGCGCGGGCGCCGTTGCCCAGCAGCTGCGGGGCGACCGGGACGACCCGCCAGCCGAGGACGGTGAGGCCCTCCTCGTCCGCCAGCGTCTCGATCCGTGAGACGGCCGCGGCCGCTTCGTGGGCGTCGGAGGGCAGGAAGGCGATGCCGACGGCGTAGGAGCCGGCCGCGGGGAGCTCGAAGGTGGTCTCCGCGCGGAGGAACGCGTCCGGGATCTGGAGCAGGATGCCCGCGCCGTCGCCCGAGTCGGGCTCGGAGCCGGTGGCACCGCGGTGCTCCAGATTGGTCAGCACGGTCAGGGCCTGCTCGACCAGGGCGTGGCTGGCCTCGCCGGTGAGGGTGGCCACGAAGCCGACACCGCAGGCGTCGTGCTCGTTGCGCGGGTCGTACATACCCTGCTGGGCGGGGCGGCCGTCCATGGGCGACCAAGCGGCGGCGGCGCTGCTGGTGGTCGCGGAGTGCGTGGACGCGTGGCGCATCGGCTCTCCCAACGTCGTCGTGGCAATAGGCTTTGCCGAGGGACGACGTTGGCCCTCCGCGAAATTTCGTGCAGGTTACAGGATGGCTCGCTTCTCGAAAAGCGAAAGATGCCTTCCAACATCCGGACACCGCACCGGCGGTGCGCCGGGAATTCGGGGATTCACGGGGATGCGGACGACTGCTTTCTCGGACTGGGAGCCGCCCTCTGCGGCGGCGTTCGGCGAGCGACATTGCCCGGCGACGCCAGGGCCTTATGCCCGGTCGTCAACAAACCGAAACCGCTGGGTAACGCGGCCATCATGCGGTCACCCGAATGGGACGTCAACCCACCGCCGTCCCGAACAGCGCGCCGAGGCCGTACGTCACCGCCGCCGCGGCACCGCCCAGCGCCAGCTGACGCAGCCCGCTGAACCACCACGAACGGGCCGTCACGCGCGCCACCACCGCGCCGCAGCCGAAGAGTCCGAGCAGCGCCAGCAGCACCGCGGGCCACAGCACGCCGGCCCCCAACAGATAAGGAAGCAGAGGCAAAAGCGCCCCCAGCGCAAAGGATGCAAAGGAGGAAACCGCGGCAACGGTCGGCGAAGGAAGGTCCGACGGATCGATGCCCAACTCCTCGCGGGCGTGGATCTCCAGTGCCTGCTCGGGGTCGCGGGAGAGCTGCTCGGCGACCTTGCGGGCCAGCTCCGGCTCCACCCCGCGGGACTCGTAGAGCGCCGCCAGCTCCTCCTGCTCGTCCTTGGGGTGCTTGCGCAGCTCGGCCCGCTCGATGTCCAGCTCCGCGACCACCAGTTCACGCTGCGAAGCCACCGAGGTGTACTCCCCCGCGGCCATCGAGAACGCGCCGGCCGCCAGCCCCGCCAGGCCGGTGATCACGATCGTCTGCTGCGACACCGCACCGCCGGCCACGCCCGTCATCAGGGCGAGATTGGACACCAGGCCGTCCATCGCGCCGAAGACGGCGGGGCGCAGCCAGCCGCCGTTCACATCGCGGTGGGTGTGGTTGTCGCGGTGCGCCGCATGGGTCGGCGCGGCGGCGTCCATGATCTCCATGACCGACATATCGAGACCTGCTCTCTGCTTGCGAGGCGTGGGCCGATGACGGCGCTTCCCCCTCCAACACCTCGAAGTTATGCGCGGATTACCCTCCTCCGCTAGCAAGGAAGGCCGAACTTACCTCGCTGACCTGCGGCTTTACCGGGACGGCGAGCTTGTGATCCGGATCACAAGGCCGCCGGCGGCCGTCGGCACCCGTCCGGGGCGGTCGACCGGGTGACCCTGCGGCCCCGGACAGGAGACCCGGGCCGCCGCGGGGGACGGATACCGGGCGGGACACGGACCTGCGCACACCCCGTCCCGCCGTCCGCCCCGACGGCCCCCTCAGCCCGCTCAGCCCGCGAAAGGACTTCCGATGACGGACGCCGCCACCACCACCGCCGGCCCGGCCCGGCCCGACCCGGAGCCCCCCGACCCCGAGGGGCCCCCGGCACCCCGCGTCACCGGCCCGGCGCCCGGCGCGGCCGGCCCGCCGCCCGAGGTCTCCCCCCTGGAGGACCGGGCGGCCGGCGCGCTCGTCGGGGCCGCGGTCGGCGACGCGCTCGGCGGGCCGGCCGAGGGCCTGACCCCAGAGCAGATCGTGGCCCGGCACGGCGGCCGCATCGAGGGCATCGTCGGGCCGTTCCACGCCGACTGGCGCACCGCCCGGCCGCTCGCGCCGTACCACAAGGGCGACGGCCACATCACCGACGACACCCTGATGACCCATGCGCTGGTCCGCGTCTACGAAACGGTCCGCGACCACCTCGACGCCTACGCCGTCGCCGACCACCTCGTCCCCGACCTGATCGGCACGCCCCGCTGGATCCCCGAACTGGAAGCCGAGGCGCTGCCGTTGCAGCGGATCTTCCTCGCCGAGAAGTGGATCGTGGCGCGGCTGCACTACGGCCACGCCGATCCGCGCGAGGCCGGTGTCGGAAACATCGTCAACTCCGGTGCGGCGATGTACATGACGCCGGTCGGCATCGTCAACGCCGGCAATCCGGACCGGGCCTACGCCGAGGCGCTGGACATCTCCGCCGCCCACCAGTCCTCCTACGGGCGGGAGGCGGCCGGGGTGTTCGCCGCCGCGGTGGCCGCCGCGTTCCTGCCGGACGCCACCCCGGCCACGGTCGCCGGGCACGCCCTGCGGCTGGCGAAGGACGGCACCCGGGCGGCGATCGAGGCGGTCTGCGACGTCGCCGCGCCGCACACCGACTACGAGTCCGCGCTGGTGCCGCTGCGGGCGGCGGTCGCCCCGTACGACACCGTCGGCCCGGACCACCGCGAACCGTCGCTGGGCGCCCGCCGGCCCTCCCGTGTGCACGCCGTCGAGGAACTCCCCATCGCCCTGGGCATGTTGCTGGTCGCCGACGGCGACTACCGGGCCACCGTGCTCGGCGCGGTCAACTACGGGCGCGACTGCGCCGCGATCGCCACGATGGCCGGTGCGCTCGCCGGCGCCCTGAACGGCGCGGCGGCGGTGCCCGACGAGTGGAGCGCCGAGGTCGCCCGGGCCAGCCGGCTCGACCTGCACGCCCCGGCCGCCGCGCTGGCCGCCGTCGCCCGCGAGGTCTTCGCCCGCGACCGGGCCCGCCGGCGGCGCCACGAGCAGTCCTTCGGCGCCCTGCTGGCGGGGACGGTGATGACCGAGGCCAGCGGACGGTGACGACCGGCCGGTACGGCGGAGCGCCGGGCGGTCCCGCGGTGAGCGGGTCCGCCCGGCGCTCCGGTCGGATGCGGGCCGTCCGCGGCCGGCCTCAGGACGTCGTGCCGCCCGGGCTCCCGGCGGCCTTGCCGGATCCGGACGCGGAGCCGTCGGCGGCGCCCTTGGCGTCCTTCTTCTTCGCCGCGGGCTGCGCCCCGGCTTCCTCGGCGGTCCCGGCGCCCCGCTCGCTCTTCTCGCCCTTGGCGAGGTCGACAGGCTTCCCGGCGTCCTGGCCGCCCTGGCCGCCCTCGGCGAGCTGCCACTCCGGCTCGACGATCTCCTCACGGCCCGGGGCCTTCTTCGCGGAGACGATCATGTAGACGACGGCCAGGACGAAGACCACCAGCGAGGTCCAGTCGTTCAGCCGCAGGCCGAGGATGTGGTGCGCCTCGTCGACGCGCATGTACTCGATCCAGGCGCGGCCCACGCAGTACGCGGCGACGTAGAGCGCGAAGACCCGCCCGTGGCCGAGCCGGAAGCGCTTGTCCGCCCAGATCACCAGCGCCGCGACGCCCAGGCACCACAGGCACTCGTAGAGGAACGTCGGGTGGTAGGTGCCGCCGATGCGGCCGATCGCCGGGTCCGGGTCGATCTTCAGCGCCCACGGGACGTCGGTCGGCTTGCCGTACAGCTCCTGGTTGAACCAGTTGCCCCAGCGGCCGATCGCCTGGCCGATGGCGAGGCCCGGCGCCAGCGCGTCGGCGTACGCGGGCATCGGGATGCCCCGGCGGCGGCAGCCGATCCAGGCACCGAGCGCGCCCAGCGCGACCGCGCCCCAGATGCCGAGGCCGCCCTGCCAGACCTTGAAGGCGTCGAGCGGGTGGCCGTTCTTGCCGAAGTACGGCTCGTAGGTCGTGATGACGTGGTACAGACGCCCGCCGACCAGGCCGAAGGGCACCGCCCACACGGCGATGTCGGCGACCGTGCCGGAGCGGCCGCCGCGCTGCACCCAGCGCCGGTTGCCGAGCCAGACGCCGACGAACACGCCGATGATGATGCAGAACGCGTAGCCGCGCAGCGGGATCGGCCCGAGATGGACGACACCGGTCGACGGGCTGGGAATGAATGCGAGGTCCATGGCAGGACCGACGCTACCGCGCCGGGCGGGGTCGGCGACAACCCGCCCGGCAACGGCTGCGTAACGGCCGCGGCGGCACGGCGGTCCGTACCGGCACCCCGGCCGGACGGCCGCGGCCGGGCTACTTGCCCTTGTCGGCCTCCAGGACCATCTTCTTCAGGTCCGCGGGCGTGACCCGGCCGCCCTTGACCTGGGAGAGGTCCTTGCCGTTGAGCAGGACGGTCGGGGTGCCGCGGAAGCCGCCACTGGCGAACGCCTCGTTGGACTTGCGGACGAAACCGTCGTACCGGCCGTCGCGGACGCACTTGGTGAACGCGGCCGAGGTCAGGCCCGGGACCTTCCCGGCCAGCTGGAGCAGGTACTTCTTGTCGCCGAAGCGGTCCTGCTGCTCGGGCGGCTGGTGGGAGTAGAGGACGTCGTGGTAGTCACGGAACTTTCCGGCGTCCTGGGCGCACAGGGCGGCGTTGGCCGCGTTCAGCGAGCCGGTACCGCCGGCGTTGCCGTCGATGAGGGTGGCGAGGTGGTACTCCACCTTGAGCTTGCCGGAGTCCTGGAGATGGTGGATCACCGGGCGGAAGCCGGTCTCGAACTGCTGGCAGGCTGGGCAGCGGAAGTCCTCCCAGACGGTGAGGGTGGAACGGGCGCGGGCCGAGCCCACCGGGACGGCGGGCTTGTCGCCGTCGCTGGTCTGTCTGGGGAGGGCGAAGGCGTTGTCGGCGGTGCTGCCGCTGCCGCCCCCGGAGGACACCCACACGGCGATGCCGCCGGCCACCGCGAGCACCGCCACCACCGCGCCGGCGACGGCCGACTGGCGGACCCGCCGGGCGCGCGTCCTCTCCTTGTCACGCTGGGCCTGGAGCCGCTCGCGGGCGCTGCTCGTTCCGTCACGCTTCGGGCCGTCATGGTTCTTCTGGTTCACGCCCGTGGACAACGAAGCGGAGGGGCGCAGCCGCACCCCTCCGCTCCGAGGTTCACCCGATCGGATGGTCCGCCGGGGTCAGTCCCGGGCCGCGCCGTTGCGGCGCACGCCGTCGCCGAGCTGCCCGGCCAGGGTCCGGACGGCGGCCAGTCCGGCGTCAAGGTCGCCGTCCGCCGCCAGCAGGCACTTGACGAACGCCGAGCCGACGATCACACCGTCGGCGAAGCGGGCCACCTCGGCGGCCTGCTCGGCGTTGGAGACGCCGAGGCCGACGCAGACCGGGAGCCCGCGGCGGGCGCCCGCTGTGGCGCGGGTGCGGGCCACCAGGTCCTCGGCCTCCCGGCCGACGGACTCGCGGGTGCCGGTGACGCCCATCAGGGACGCGGCGTAGACGAAGCCGCTGCCGGCCTCGGTGATCCTGGCCAGCCGCTCGTCCCGGCTGCTCGGCGCGACCACGAAGACGGTGGCCAGGCCGTGCTGCTCGGCGGCCTTCCGCCAGACCTCGGACTCCTCGACCGGGAGGTCCGGCAGGATGCAGCCGGCGCTGCCCGCCTCGGCGAGGTCGGCGGCGAACCGCTCGACGCCGTAGCGGTCGACGGGGTTCCAGTACGTCATGCAGAGCACCGGTGCGCCGGTGGCGGCGTGCACGTCGCGGACCGTGCGGATGACGTCGACGATCTTGATGCCGGCGCGCAGCGCGATGTCGTCGGCGGTCTGGATCACCGGGCCGTCCAGGACCGGGTCGCTGTGCGGCAGCCCGACCTCGACGATGTCGCAGCCGCCGTCGAGCATCTCGGTCAGCGCCCGGATGCCGCCGTCGACGGTGGGGAAGCCGGCCGGGAGGTAGCCGACCAGCGCCGCCCGGTCCTCCGCCCTGGCCTGCGCCAGGACGGACGTCAGGAGTTCGATGTTGCCCGCCATCACTTGTCCCCCTCGCCGGTGCGGGCCGCTTCGTCCGCGTCGTTGTCGTAGAGCCCGAAGTAGCGGGCGGCGGTGTCCATGTCCTTGTCGCCGCGCCCGGAGAGGTTCACCAGCAGCAGGCCGTCGGGGCCCAGCTCCCGGCCGACCTCCAGGGCGCCGGCCAGCGCGTGGGCGCTCTCGATGGCCGGGATGATGCCCTCGGTGCGGGACAGCAGCCGCAGGGCCTGCATCGCCGCGTCGTCGGTGACCGCGCGGTACTCGGCGCGGCCGGCGTCCTTGAGGTAGGCGTGCTCGGGGCCGATGCCCGGGTAGTCCAGGCCGGCCGAGATCGAGTACGGCTCGGTGATCTGGCCGTCCTCGTCCTGCAGGACGTAGCTGCGGGAGCCGTGCAGGATGCCGGGGGTGCCCTCGGTGAGGGTGGCGGCGTGCTCGCCGGTCTCGATGCCGTGGCCGCCGGGCTCACAGCCGATCAGCCGGACGCCGGTGTCGGGCAGGAAGGCGTGGAACAGGCCGATGGCGTTGGAGCCGCCGCCGACGCAGGCCAGCGCGGCGTCCGGCAGGCGGCCGGCGCGCTGGAGGATCTGCCGGCGGGCCTCGACGCCGATGACCCGGTGGAAGTCGCGGACCAGGGCCGGGAAGGGGTGCGGGCCGGCGACCGTGCCGAAGAGGTAGTGGGTGCGGTCGACGTTGGCGACCCAGTCGCGGAACGCCTCGTTGATGGCGTCCTTGAGGGTGCGGCTGCCGGACTTCACGGCGACGACCTCGGCGCCGAGCATCCGCATCCGGGCGACGTTCAGGGCCTGCCGCCGGGTGTCGATCTCGCCCATGTAGATGGTGCATTCGAGGCCGAAGAGGGCGCAGGCGGTGGCGGTGGCGACGCCGTGCTGGCCGGCTCCGGTCTCGGCGATGACCCGGGTCTTGCCCATGCGCTTGGTGAGCAGGGCCTGGCCCAGCACGTTGTTGATCTTGTGTGAGCCGGTGTGGTTGAGGTCCTCGCGCTTGAGGAACACCCGGGCCCCGCCGGCGTGTTCGGCGAACCGCGGCACCTCGGTGAGGGCACTGGGCCGGCCGGTGTAGTTGACCATCAGGTCGTCGAGCTCGGCGGCGAAGGCCGGGTCGGCCTTGGCCTTCTCGTACTCGGCGGCGACCTCGTCCACCGCGGCGACCAGCGCCTCGGGGATGAACTTGCCGCCGAAGGCGCCGAAGTAGCCCTCGGCGCTGGGGACTTGGCCTTCCGGATCGGGAAGGAAGAAACGGGAACTGTCGGAGGACATCTGAGCACTCCTCGACCGGGGCGCGGCGCCCCGGAGGTCCGGTATGTCGGGATGACGTGACGGCTGCTCCGCGCACTGCCGCGCCGCCGGGTCCCGTCGGCCGACTCCCGTCGTCCGCCCGGCAGGTGGGCGGGAGTCCGACGACAGGGCCTACGGGGACGGACGCATCAGTGCGCGGTCCCCGGGCGCCATCGCCGCCCGTTGATCTGCCCCGGCTCGGAGCCGATGTGGTACCGCACGCGGCGCCCCCGGACCCGCCGGGCGGGCGCCCGGCAGCCACGGTGCCACGAGGGGAGTGCCGAGAACTTCGCTTCGGGGCGGAGGGGGGCGGCGGTCATCTCGGGGTGCCTGTCTTCCCTGGCCCGGTCAGTCCCGGCCGTGCCGGATCGCCGGGTGGGAGCCGGCCGCGACCAGGTCGGCGACCGCGGCCTTGGGGTCCTTGCCGGTGACCAGGGACTCGCCGACCAGGACGGCGTCGGCGCCGTCGTTGGCGTAGGCGATCAGGTCGTGCGGACCGCGCACGCCGGACTCGGCGACCTTGACGATGTGGTCGGGGATCTCGGGGGCGACCCGGGCGAAGGTGCCGCGGTCGACCTCCAGGGTCTTGAGGTTGCGGGCGTTGATCCCGATGATCCGGGCGCCGGCGTCCACCGCGCGGGCGACCTCCTCCTCGTCGTGCGCCTCGACCAGCGGCGTCAGCCCGATCGACTCGGCCCGCTCGATCAGCGAGACCAGCGCCTCCTGCTCCAGCGCGGCGACGATCAGCAGCGCGAGGTCGGCGCCGTAGGCCCGGGCCTCCCACAGCTGGTAGGCGGTGACGATGAAGTCCTTGCGCAGGACGGGGATGTCGACCTTGGCGCGGACGGCCTCCAGGTCGGCCAGCGAGCCGCCGAAGCGGCGCTGCTCGGTGAGGACGGAGATCACCGCGGCGCCGCCCGCCTCGTAGTCGGCGGCCAGGCCCGCGGGGTCGGCGATCGCGGCCAGCGCGCCCTTGGACGGGCTGGAGCGCTTGACCTCGCAGATCACCCGGACGCCCTCGCCCTTCAGGGCGGCGACGCCGTCCTTGGCCGGGCGCGCCTTGCGGGCCCGCTCCTTGAGCTCGTCGAGGCCGACGCGCGCCTGCCGCTCTGCGAGGTCGGCGCGGACTCCGTCGATGATCTCATCGAGCACGCTCACGCGAGCGGCCTCCTTCTTGAACGGTGGAGGTGGACAGCGGCCCGTGGGACGGAAACCGTTGTCCCGGCCGGTCCTCCGATGGTATCCGCCGCGAGGGGCAGGTCCCGCATCCGGTTGACCGTGGTCCCACAACCTGGACAACTCCGGGTTTCCCGGCGGTTCGCCCCGGGGGCCGCGGCGGGCCGCGGACCGGTGCGTGTCACGGGCGCAGTCCGGCGCCGAGGGGGAGGTTGCGGACGAGCGTGAAGACCAGCAGCAGCCCGCCCAGCGCCCACCAGTGGGCCGCCCGGGGCCGCGGGCCCGCGGTGGGCAGTCCGCGCACCGCGCGGGCGACCCAGACCAGCCAGAAGAGCGCGAACGCGGCGTATCCGGCCATCGCGGGGGCGTTGGCGGCGAGCGCCGCGAGGAGGTCGCCGTGCGCGACGGCGTGCGCGCTGCGCAGCCCGCCGCAGGCCGGGCAGAGCAGGCCGGTGAGGTGCCGCAGCGGGCAGACCGGGTAGTGGCCCGGTTCGTTGGGGTCGACGGTGCCGACCCAGGTGAAGGCGGCGGCCACCGCCGCCAGGGTGCCGGCCGGCGCGGCGAGCCGGCGCAGCGGGCCGCGGGAGGCGTCCGGCCGCGGCCGGACCACTTGCTCACTCACGGTGCCGATGGTGCTACCGGACGCGAGAAGGCGCAGCTTCTTCGCCGCCGTACGGGGCGCGGGCCGTACGGAGCGGGAAGCGGCGCCTTCGGGGTGTTGCCGAGCGGGGCTCAGCTCTCCTGCGGCTGGGCCTTGGCGGCGGCGGGCGCGGCGGAGCGCTTGGGCTCCTGGCCGAGGCCGGCCGCCCGCATCACGCCACCGACGACGGCACCGGCGCCGATCAGCACCATGCCCGCCCAGAAGCCGGCCACGTTGGCCATCACGATGAAGGCACCGGCCACGCAGAAGCCGATGAACGCGATGATGCTGCCGGTCCAGGCGGCGGGGGTGTGTCCGTGGCCACTGCTCGACATGGAGTGCTCCTCGTTACTGAAGTCGCGCCGGGGTCCGAGCGCGCGAATGTCGTCGTCCATTGTCACCGATGCCGGGCGGAGCCCTTTTACCGGGTGGGGTCCTCGCCGCGGTCCAGGGACTTCCAGATCTCCTCGGGGCGCTCCAGGTCCGGCGGCGCGGCGGCGCGCCGCGGGCCGCGGGCGCCGCCGGGGGTGCGCTCGTACCGGCCCGACATCGCGGGCCAGCGGCGGCCGAAGACCAGGGCCAGCACCCCGGCGAGGAGCAGCAGCAGGCCGCCGGCGGCGGCCACCCAGGGCCAGCCGGTGTGGGTGACGTGATGCACGTCGGCGCCGTTCAGGCCGACCGCGTCGGCGGCCTTCTCGCGCAGCGCCGAGGTGTCGGCGTAGCCGAGGGCGGCGGCGGCGGTGACGCCCAGGCCGCTGAGGGCCAGCAGCGCGGCGACCACGATCCGGCCGGCCCGGCGGACCGCGAAGACGGCGACCAGGGCGGCCAGGCCGACCACCGCCAGCGCGCCGGGCACGCCGGTCACGTCGGCGCCGGTCACGGTGCGCGGCAGCTCGCCCTGGGCCAGCGCCGCGGTGCCCTGGGCCCAGGTGCGGCCGGAGGCGAGCAGCGCCAGGCCCGCGCCGGCGGCGCCGAGCAGCAGCGCCAGGGCGAGGGAGCGCTTGGCGCTGCTGCGGGGCCGGGCCGGGGCGGGGGCCGGCTCGGTGTCGGTACGGGACTGGGGTGCGGCACTCACGCGTACCACTATCGCCTACCGGCCCCGGCGGGCCGCCGCGCGGGGGTGCGGCAGGTCATTTCCCGAGGTGGTTGGCGGTGTGGACGGCGCGGAGGACGGCGGCGGCCTTGTTGCGGCACTCGGTGTCCTCGGCGTCCGGGTCGGAGTCGGCGACGATGCCGGCGCCGGCCTGGACGTAGGCGGTGCCGTCCCGCAGCAGGGCGGTGCGGATGGCGATGGCGGTGTCGGAGTCGCCGGCGAAGTCCAGATAGCCCACGCAGCCGCCGTAGAGGCCGCGCCGGGTCGGCTCCAGCTCCTCGATGATCTGCAGGGCGCGCGGCTTGGGGGCGCCGGAGAGGGTGCCGGCGGGGAAGCAGGCGGTGAGCACGTCGAAGGCGGTGCGGTCGGCGGCGACCGTGCCGGTGACGGTGGAGACGATGTGCATGACGTGGCTGTAGCGCTCGACGGACATGAAGTCGACGACCTCGACGCTGCCCGGCTCGCAGACCCGGCCCAGGTCGTTGCGGCCCAGGTCGACCAGCATCAGGTGCTCGGCGCGCTCCTTGGGGTCGGCCATCAGCTCGTCGGCGAGCGCCTGGTCCTCCTGGACGGATGCGCCGCGCGGGCGGGTGCCGGCGATCGGGTGCACCATGGCCCGGCCGTTCTCGACCTTGACCAGCGCCTCGGGGCTGGAGCCGACGACGTCGAAGGGCGCCCCCTCGGGGCCCCCGTTGCCCTCGAAGCGGAAGAGGTACATGTAGGGGCTGGGGTTGGTGGCCCGCAGTACACGGTAGACGTCCAACGCGCTTGCCGTGCAGGGGGTTTCGAACCGCTGCGAGGGCACCACCTGGAACGCCTCGCCGGCCCGGATGCGCTCCTTGACGTCCTCGACGGCGGCCTTAAAGGAGTCGGCGCCCCACTCGCCGGTGTACGGGGGCAGGGCGGTCGGCGGGAGCGCGGCGGCGCTCGCGGGCGCGGGGCGGGCGAGGTCGTCGGCCATGGCGTCGAGGCGGGCCACCGCGTCCGCGTACGCCTCGTCGACGCCGGTCGCCAGGTCGTTGTGGTTGATGGCGTTGGCGATCAGCAGGACCGTGCCGCTCCAGTGGTCCAGGACGGCGAGGTCGGAGGTGAGCAGCATGGTCAGCTCGGGCAGGCCGAGGTCGTCGGTGGTGTGGTCGCCGACCCGCTCCAGGCGGCGCACGATGTCGTAGCCGAGGTAGCCGACCATGCCGCCGGTGAACGGGGGCAGTCCCTCGCCCTCGACGAGGTCACGGGGAGTGTGCAGGGCCTCGACGGTGGCGCGCAGCGCGGCGAGCGGGTCGCCTCCGGTGGGGACGCCGACCGGCGGGGTGCCGAGCCAGTGCGCCCGTCCGTCGCGGGTGGTGAGCGTCGCGGCGCTGCGGACGCCGATGAACGAATACCGCGACCAGGTGCGGCCGTTCTCGGCGGATTCGAGGAGGAAGGTGCCGGGGCGCTCGCCGGCGAGCTTGCGGTAGAGGCCGACCGGGGTGTCGCCGTCCGCGAGGAGGCGCCGGGTGACGGGGATGACCCGCCGGTCCGCGGCGAGCGTGCGGAAGGTGTCGAGGTCCGGTGTGGCGGTGCCGGTGGTTCCCGAGGTCATGGGAGCGGAGCCTACTGGCCGGCGGTGGGCGCACTCACGAGGACGTCCGAATCGAAGCAGGTGCGGGCGCCGGTGTGGCAGGCGGCGCCGACCTGGTCGACCTTGACGAGGACGGTGTCGGCGTCGCAGTCGAGGGCGACGGACCGGACGTGCTGGACGTGCCCGGAGGTGTCGCCCTTGACCCAGTACTCCTGGCGGCTGCGGGACCAGTAGGTGCAGCGGCCGGTGGTGAGGGTGCGGTGCAGCGCCTCGTCGTCCATCCAGCCGAGCATCAGCACCTCGCCGGTGTCGTACTGCTGGGCGATGGCCGGAAACAGACCGTCGGCGCCGCGCTTGAGGCGGGCGGCGACGGCGGGGTCCAGCGCGGATGCGGTGACGCGGCTGCTGCTCATGGGTCCATTGTGCCGTGCGGCATCCTGCTGCCATGGACCAGTCGCCCTCCCCTGACGCGCCACCGCCGCCGGACCCGGACCGGGTGGCGAAGGTGGCGGTGCGGGTGCTGGTCGCGGTCTTCGCGGCGGCGCTGGTGGCCGCGGTGGTGGTGGGGGTGCTGGTGCTGCGGGGCTGACGGGCCTGCGGGGCCGGCGTATGCGCCGTGGCAGGCGGGGCGGGGCGGTCGTAGGCTGGCCGTATGTCGACCCATGCGAAGCGTGAACGGCTCCTTCTGGCCGACCTGTTGGAGAGCGCGGGCCCCGAGGCGCCGACGCTGTGCGAGGGCTGGACGACGCGGGAGCTGGCCGCGCACGTGGTGGTGCGCGAGCGGCGCGCCGACGCGTCGGCGGGCCTCCTGGTCAAGCCGCTGGCGGCACGGCTGGAGCGGGTGCAGGCGGAGTTCGCGGCGAAGCCGTACGAGGAGCTGCTCCGGCTGATCAGGACCGGCCCGCCGAGGATGTCGCCGTTCGCGCTGAAGCCGATCGACGAGGCGTCCAACACCGTGGAGTTCTACGTCCACGCCGAGGACGTGCGGCGGGCCCAGCCGGACTGGGCGCCGCGCGAGCCGGACCCGGTCTTCGCGGACGCGCTGTGGGCGCGGCTGGAGCGGGCGGCCCGGGTGCTGGGCCGCAAGGCGCCGGTGGGGCTGGTGCTGCGGCGGCCGGACGGGCAGACGGCGGTGGCGCATCGGGGCACTCCGGTGGTGACGGTCACCGGCGAGCCGGGCGAGCTGACGCTGTTCGCGTTCGGGCGGCAGGAGGCGGCACAGGTCGAGCTGGACGGGGACAAGGACGCGGTGGCGCGGGCGCTGGAGGCGGAGCTGGGGGTGTGACCGGGGCGCCTCGGCCCCGGCGCCCGGCGCACGCGGGCCTCAGGGCGTGCCCTTCGCCAGGTGGGCCCGCAGGATGCGGTCGAGTTCGCGGGCGGCGCGCGGCGGTGAGACGTCGCCGCGGTGCGCGACCGAGACCACCCGGTGCATGCCGGGGGTGGCGAACGGGGTGACGCGCAGGCCGGAGCGTTCGGCGACCATGCTGGGGACGACGGCGATGCCGAGCCCGGCCCGGACGAAGCCGAGCACGGCGTCCATCTCGCCGCCCTCGACGGTGAAGGTGGGTTCGAAACCGGCCGCACGGCAGGCCGCGGTGGTGAATTCCCGCAGGTCGTAGCCGCGGCGGAACATCGCCAGCGGGCGGCCGCGGAGGTCCTCGACGCGGATCCGGGTGCGCCGGCCGGTCACCGGGGCCGGGCGGCCGGGGGCGGAGACCACGACCAGTTCCTCGCGCAGCAGCTCGGCGGTGGCCAGTGCCGGGGCCTGGCCGGGCAGCGGGGTGATGATCAGCGCCAGGTCCAGTTCGCCGTCGGCCAGGGCCCGGACGAGGTCCTGGGAGCCGTCCTCGGTGACGATCAGCTCGA
Organism: Streptomyces sp. MspMP-M5; assembly: GCF_000373585.1. Taxonomy (GTDB): domain Bacteria; phylum Actinomycetota; class Actinomycetes; order Streptomycetales; family Streptomycetaceae; genus Streptomyces. The sequence goes on along the minus strand of NZ_KB891854.1, from coordinate 118,997 downwards.
CGCCCGGATAGCCGGCGTGGAAGGCGCTGAGCACGTCGGGGACGAGGCTGGCGCAGAGGCTGGGCGGGGCGCCGAGGCGGAGCCGGCCGCGGCGCAGCTGGGCGACCTCCTGGACCTCGCGGCGGGCGGTCTCGGTGTCGGCGAGGATCCGGCGGGCCAGCGGCAGCAGCGTCTCGCCGGCGTCGGTGAGGGTGATGTGGCCGCGGGCGCGGTGGAAGAGTTCGGCGCCCAACTCCCGTTCCAGGGCGCGGATCTGCTGGGAGAGCGAGGGCTGGGCGACGTGTTCGCGCTCGGCGGCGCGGGTGAAGTGGCGGGTGTCGGCCACGGCCGTGAAATAGCGGAGCTGCTGCAGCTGCATGGGGCGAATATAGATCAACGATAGGTCCAGCCTATGGAGATCAGCTCCACCATGTCTTGGACTGATGGCGGGCCGCATCCCTACCGTCGGCCTCATGGCATTGGCAACGCGGACGGACCGGCGGTCGTCGAATCAGCACAGCGCGCGGCAGCGCTCCGTGAGGGGCGGTGGTCGGGCGACGGGCGGGCGCACGATGTGGGACAGCTCCGTCGGCAAGAAGACGGTGATGGCCGTCAGCGGCCTGATCATGCTGCTGTACCTGGTCGCCCATGTGATCGGGAACCTGAAGATCTTCTTCGGGCCCGCGGAGTTCAACCACTACGGGCACTGGCTGCGCACCGTCGGCGAGCCCTTCATGCACTACGAGTGGACGCTCTGGCTGATCCGGGCCGTCCTCGTCGTCGCGGTGGTCGCCCACGCCACGTCCGCGTACCAGCTCAGCCGGCGCGACATCAGGGCGCGGCCCAGCAAGTACGTGCACCGCAAGCGGCGGGCGAGCTATGCGACGCGCACCATGCGGTGGGGCGGGGTCATCCTCGGCCTGTTCATCGTCTGGCACGTCCTCGACCTGACGACCGGCACCGTGCACCCGGGCGGATTCCAGGAGGGCCACCCGTACCAGAACGTCGTGGACACCTTCTCCACCTGGTACGGCAACGTCATCTACCTCGTGGCGATGCTCGCCCTCGGGCTGCACATCCGGCACGGCTTCTGGAGCGCCGCCCAGACCCTCGGCGTCGGCAGCCGGGCCCGCGACCGGGCCCTGAAGACCGTCGCCAACGTCCTCGCGCTGCTGCTCACGGCCGGCTTCATCGCCGTCCCCGTGGGCGTCATGACCGGAGTGGTGAGCTGAGATGACCCCCTACACCGACTACACGACCGGGGAACCGGCCGCCGACACCAAGGCCCCCGCCGGCCCGATCCACGAGCGCTGGGACACCCGCCGCTTCGAGGCGAAGCTCGTCAACCCCGCCAACCGGCGCAAGCACACGGTCATCGTCGTCGGCACCGGGCTCGCCGGCGGCTCGGCCGGCGCCACCCTCGCCGAACAGGGCTACCACGTCGTCCAGTTCTGCTATCAGGACTCGCCGCGCCGGGCCCACTCGATCGCCGCGCAGGGCGGCATCAACGCCGCGAAGAACTACCGCAACGACGGCGACTCCGTCCACCGCCTCTTCTACGACACCGTCAAGGGCGGCGACTTCCGGGCCCGGGAGTCCAACGTCCACCGGCTGGCGCAGATCTCGGTCGAGATCATCGACCAGTGCGTGGCGCAGGGCGTGCCGTTCGCCCGCGAGTACGGCGGTCTGCTCGACACCCGGTCCTTCGGCGGCGTCCAGGTGTCCCGCACCTTCTACGCCCGCGGCCAGACGGGCCAGCAGCTGCTGCTCGGCGCCTACCAGGCGCTGTCCCGGCAAATCGCCGCGGGGAACGTGGAGCTGCATCCGCGTACCGAGATGCTGGACCTGATCGTCGTCGGCGGGCGGGCCCGCGGCATCGTGGCGCGGGATCTCGTCACCGGGAAGATCTCCGCCCACTTCGCGGACGCGGTGGTGCTCGCCTCCGGCGGCTACGGCAACGTCTTCTACCTGTCGACGAACGCCATGAACTCCAACGCCACCGCGGTGTGGCGGGCCCACCGCCGCGGCGCGCACTTCGCCAACCCCTGCTTCACCCAGATCCACCCGACCTGCATCCCGCGCACCGGCGACCACCAGTCGAAGCTGACGCTGATGAGCGAGTCGCTGCGCAACGACGGCCGGATCTGGGTGCCCAAGGCCAAGGGCGACACCCGCCCGCCGCACCTGATCCCCGAGGACGAGCGCGACTACTACCTGGAGCGCATCTACCCCTCCTTCGGCAACCTGGTCCCGCGCGACATCGCCTCCCGGGCCGCCAAGAACGTCTGCGACGAGGGCCGCGGCGTCGGCCCCGGCGGGCAGGGCGTCTACCTGGACTTCGCCGACGCGATCCGGCGGATGGGCCGTGCGGCCGTCGAGGCGAAGTACGGCAACCTCTTCGACATGTACCAGCGGATCACCGACGAGGATCCGTACCGGGTGCCGATGCGGATCTATCCGGCCGTGCACTACACGATGGGCGGCCTGTGGGTCGACTACGACCTGCAGACCACCGTCCCGGGGCTGTTCGCGATCGGCGAGGCCAACTTCTCCGACCACGGCGCCAACCGGCTCGGCGCCAGCGCGCTGATGCAGGGCCTGGCCGACGGCTACTTCGTCCTGCCGTCCACGATCAACGACTACCTGGCGCGCAACCCGCACCAGGACCCGGTCACCTGCGAACACCCCGTCGTCCAGGAGGTGCTGGCCGACACCGAGGACCGGCTGAACCTGCTGCTGGCCGTCGACGGCGACCGCACCCCCGACTCCTTCCACCGCGAGATCGGCGCACTCATGTGGGAGTACTGCGGGATGGCCCGCACCGACGCGGGCCTGCGCAAGGCCCTGGAGCGCATCCCGCAGATCCGCGAGGAGTTCTGGCGGCGCATCAAGGTGCCGGGCACCGGCGAAGAGTTCAACCAGTCGCTGGAGAAGGCCAACCGCATCGTCGACTACCTGGAGCTCGCCGAGCTGATGTGCCTCGACGCGCTGCACCGCGCCGAGTCCTGCGGCGGCCACTTCCGCGAGGAGTCGCAGACCCCGGACGGCGAGGCCGCCCGCCGGGACGAGGAGTTCGGCTACGCGGCGGCCTGGGAGTTCACCGGCACCGGCACGGCCCCCGTCCTGCACAAGGAAGACCTGGTCTTCGAGTACGTCCACCCCACCCAGCGGAGCTACGCATGAGGCTCACCCTGCGCGTCTGGCGGCAGCGGAACGCCGGCGCCGACGGCGCCATGTCCACCTACGAGGTGGACGACATATCCCCGGACATGTCCTTCCTGGAGATGCTCGACACCCTCAACGAGGAGCTGATCCTCAAGGGCGAGGACCCGGTCGCCTTCGACCACGACTGCCGCGAGGGCATCTGCGGGGCCTGCTCGCTCGTCATCAACGGCGACGCGCACGGCCCGGAGCGGACCACCACCTGCCAGCTCCACATGCGGTCCTTCAAGGACGGCGACACCATCGACGTGGAGCCCTGGCGGGCGGCGGCCTTCCCGGTCGTGAAGGACCTGGTCGTCGACCGCTCGGCCTTCGACCGGATCATCCAGGCCGGCGGCTACATCACCGCGCCGACCGGCTCCGCACCGGAGGCGCACGCCACGCCGGTGCCGAAGCCGGACGCCGACGCCGCCTTCGAGCACGCCGAGTGCATCGGCTGCGGCGCCTGCGTCGCGGCCTGCCCCAACGGCGCGGCGATGCTCTTCACGTCCGCGAAGGTCAACCACCTCAACGTGCTGCCGCAGGGCGCGCCGGAGCGCGAGTCCCGGGTGCTGGACATGGTGGCCCAGATGGACGCGGAGGGGTTCGGCGGCTGCACGCTGGCGGGCGAGTGCGCCACCGCCTGCCCCAAGGGCATCCCGCTGTTCAGCATCACGCGGATGAACCGGGAGTTCGTCCGGGCGGCGCGCCGGCAGCGCTGACCGGGCGGGCCGGTCACCGCACCGGGTGGCCGGCCGCCCGCAGCGCGTCCTTGACCTGGCCGATGCGCAGATCGCCGAAGTGGAAGACGGAGGCGGCCAGTACGGCGTCGGCGCCGGCCGCCACCGCGGGCGCGAAGTGGCCGAGGCGGCCGGCGCCGCCGGAGGCGATGACCGGGACGGAGACGTGCCGGCGGACCGCCTCGATCATCTCCACGTCGTAGCCGTCCTTGGTGCCGTCGGCGTCCATGGAGTTCAGCAGGATCTCCCCGGCGCCCAGCTCCGCGGCGCGGTGCGCCCACTCCACGGCGTCGATCCCGGCCGAGCGGCGACCGCCGTGCGTGGTGACCTCGAAGGACCCTGACGCGGTGCGGCGGGCGTCGACGGAGAGGACCAGGACCTGGCTGCCGAAGCGTTCGGCGATCTCCTCGATCAGCTCCGGGCGGGCGATCGCGGCGGTGTTGACCCCGACCTTGTCGGCGCCGGCCCGCAGCAGCTTGTCGACGTCCTCCGCGGTGCGCACCCCGCCGCCGACGGTCAGCGGGATGAAGACCTGCTCGGCGGTGCGGCGGACCACGTCGTAGGTGGTCTCGCGGTTGCCGGAGGACGCGGTGATGTCGAGGAAGGTCAGCTCGTCGGCGCCCTCCTCGCCGTAGACCTTCGCCATCTCGACCGGGTCCCCGGCGTCGCGGAGGTTCTGGAAGTTGACGCCCTTGACGACGCGGCCGTTGTCGACGTCCAGGCAGGGAATGACGCGGACCGCCAGGGTCATGACGGGTTAGCCCTCTCGTTCGGTGTCCCGGGAGGTGTCCCGGAACGCTTCTAGTTCTACTTCCACCAGGACCCGGGAGTCGACGAAGCCGGAGACCACCACCAGGGTGGTGGCGGGCGGCGCGGCCTCGAACAGCTCGCGGTGGGCGCGGGCGGCGGCGTCCGCGTCCCGCAGGTGGGTCAGGTACATCCGGGTGCGCAGGACGTCGGCGGCGCCCAGCCCGAAGGGTTTGAGCGCCGCCAGCGCGTTGCCGAAGGCCACTTTGGTCTGGACGTAGGGATCGCCCTCGCCCTGGAGGACGCCGCCGACCAGCGGCATGGTGCCGGCGACCAGGACCCGGTCACCGGCGGCCACCGCGCGTGCGAAGCCGATCGACTCTTCCCAGGGACTGTCGGTCCGAACCCGCTCGATGCTCATCACGCCGCCTTCCTGTGGGGCCGGTTGCGGCACCCGCGGCCTACGACACCGCCGCCAGTGCCTCTTCGAGGGTGAACGCCTTCGCGTAGAGCGCCTTGCCCACGATGGAGCCCTCGACACCCGCCGGCACCAGCGCGGCGATCGCCCGCAGGTCGTCGAGGGAGGAGACGCCGCCGGAGGCGACGACCGGGCGCTCGGTGGCCGCGCAGACGTTCTTCAGCAGCTCCAGGTTGGGGCCCTGGAGGGTGCCGTCCTTGTTGATGTCGGTGACGACGTAGCGGGCACAGCCCTCGGAGTCCAGGCGGGCCAGCGTCTCGTAGAGGTCGCCGCCGTCACGGGTCCAGCCGCGGCCGCGCAGGGTCGTGCCGCGGACGTCCAGGCCCACCGCGATCTTCTCGCCGTGCTCGGCGATGATCTTGGCGACCCACTCGGGGTCCTCCAGCGCCGCGGTGCCGATGTTGACCCGGGTGCAGCCGGTGGCCAGGGCGGCGGCCAGCGAGTCGTCGTCGCGGATGCCGCCGGACAGCTCGACCTTGATGTCCATGGAGCGGGCGACCTCGGCGATCTGCGCGCGGTTGTCGCCGGTGCCGAAGGCGGCGTCCAGGTCGACCAGGTGCAGCCACTCGGCGCCGGCCGACTGCCAGGCCAGGGCGGCCTGCAGCGGATCGCCGTAGGAGGTCTCCGAGCCGGACTCGCCGTGCACCAGGCGGACGGCCTGGCCGTCGCGGACGTCGACGGCGGGCAGCAGTTCAAGCTTCTTCACAGCGTTCACGGGGTTCACAGGGTTCTGATCCAGTTGGAGAGGAGCTGGGCACCGGCGTCGCCGGACTTCTCGGGGTGGAACTGGGTGGCCCACAGCGGGCCGTTCTCGACCGCGGCGACGAACGGCTCGCCGTGCGTGGCCCAGGTGACCTTCGGCGCGGCCATCTGGACGTTGCCGATCTCCAGCTCCCAGTCGTGGACCGCGTAGGAGTGCACGAAGTAGTAGCGGGCGTCGGCGGGCAGCCCGGCGAAGAGCCGCGAGCCCTCGGCGGCGCGGACGGTGTTCCAGCCCATGTGCGGGACGACCTCGGCCTTGAGCGGGCCGACCGTGCCGGGCCACTCGTCGAGGCCCTCGGTCTCCACACCGTGCTCGATGCCGCGCCCGAAGAGGATCTGCATACCGACGCAGATGCCCATCACCGGGCGGCCGCCGGCCAGCCGGCGACCGATGATCCAGTCGCCGCGGACCTCCTTCAGCCCGCGCATGCACGCGGCGAACGCACCGACGCCGGGCACCAGCAGCCCGTCGGCGTTCATCGCGGCGTCGTAGTCGCGGGTGATCTCCACGTCGGCGCCGACGTGCGCCAGGGCCCGCTCGGCGGAGCGGACGTTGCCGAAGCCGTAGTCGAGGACCACGACCTTCTTGGCGGCCGTCGCCGACTGCGGCGCGGTCTGCTGTGCGGCGCTCAATTCCATACCTCCAGCCGCATCACCCCGGCCACCAGGCACATCGCCGAGGCGATGGCCATCAGGGTGATCACGGACTTGGGGATCTTCTGCTTCCAGAACGAGTAGACCCCGCCGAGGAGGAAGAGGCCCACGAGGATGAAGACGGTGGACAGGCCGTTCACTAGAGCGCGCCCTTCGTGGAGGGGAGGATGCCGGCCGCCCGCGGGTCGCGCTCGCTGGCGTAGCGCAGGGCCCGGGCGAGCGCCTTGAACTGGCACTCCACGATGTGGTGGGCGTTGCGCCCGTACGGGACATGGACGTGCAGCGCGATCTGGGCCTGGGCCACGAAGGACTCGAGTATGTGCCGGGTCATCGTGGTGTCGTAGGTGCCGATCATCGGCGCCATGTTCTCCGGCTCGGTGTGCACCAGGTACGGGCGGCCGGAGAGGTCGACGGTCACCTGGGCCAGCGACTCGTCCAGCGGGACGGTGCAGTTGCCGAAGCGGTAGATGCCGACCTTGTCGCCGAGCGCCTGCTTGAAGGCGGCGCCCAGCGCGAGGGCGGTGTCCTCGATCGTGTGGTGGGTGTCGATGTGCAGATCGCCGTCGGTCTTGACCTTGAGGTCGAAGAGGCCGTGCCGGCCGAGCTGGTCGAGCATGTGGTCGTAGAAGCCGACGCCGGTCGAGACGTCGACCTGGCCGGTGCCGTCGAGATCGATCTCGACCAGCACCGTCGTCTCCTTGGTGGTGCGCTCCACGCGCCCCACGCGGGCGGTCGCCCCGCTCATCGCTTGTTCTCCTTCAGGCTGCGTTCTTTCAGCACCGCGCGCACCGCGTCGAGGAACGCGTCGTTCTCGGCCGGGGTGCCGGCGGTGACCCGCAGCCAGCCCGGTACGCCGTTGTCGCGGACCAGCACGCCGTGGTCGAGGATCGCCTGCCAGGCGGCGTGCGCGTCGTCGAAGAGGCCGAACTGGACGAAGTTGGCGTCCGAGTCGACGACCTGGCAGCCGCTCGCACGCAGTTCGGTGACCAGGCGGTCCCGCTCGCCCTTGAGCTGCTCGACGTACGACAGCAGGGTATCGGTGTGCTCCAGGGCAGCGAGCGCGGTGGCCTGGGTGACCGCCGAGAGGTGGTACGGCAGCCGGACCAGCTGGACGGCGTCGACCACGGCGGGGTCGGCGGCGAGGTAGCCCAGCCGGAGCCCGGCGGCGCCGAACGCCTTGGACATCGTCCGGGAGAGGACCAGGTTCGGCCGGCCCTCGATCAGCGGCAGCAGCGACGGGCGGTGGCTGAACTCGACGTACGCCTCGTCGACCACCACCAGCGCGCCCCCGCTGCCCGCCCGGGCGGCCTGTGCGGCCTCGTACAGCGCGAGGACGGTGTCGGCCCCGACGGCGCTGCCGGTGGGGTTGTTGGGCGAGCAGACGAAGACCACGTCGGGCCGGTGCTCGGCGATGGCAGCGCGGGCGGCCGCCACGTCGATGGTGAAGTCGTCGTTGCGCGGGCCGGAGATCCAGCCGGTGCCGGTGCCGCGCGAGATCAGCGCGTGCATGGAGTACGACGGCTCGAAGCCGAGGGCGGTGCGGCCGGGGCCACCGAAGGTCTGGAGCAGCTGCTGGATGACCTCGTTGGAGCCGTTGGCGGCCCAGACCTGGCCGGTGGTGACCGGGTGGCCGGCGGTGCGGGTGAGGTAGGCGGCCAGCTCCGTGCGCAGCTCGACCGCGTCCCGGTCGGGGTAGCGGTTGAGGTGCCGGGCTGCCTCGGTGACCCGCTCGGCGATCCGCCGGACCAGCGGTTCGGGGAGCGGGTAGGGGTTCTCGTTGGTGTTGAGGCGCACCGGGACGTCCAACTGCGGCGCGCCGTAAGGGGACTTGCCGCGCAGCTCGTCCCGGATGGGGAGATCGTCGATCCTGGTCACGTGCCTGCTCACTTGCTCGGGGGTACCGTCCAGCCGAACCTTGCCTTGATCGCCGCGCCGTGGGCCGGGAGGTCCTCGGCCTCGGCGAGGGTCACCACATGGTGGGCGACGTCGGCCAGCGCGTCCCGCGAGTAGTCCACGACGTGGATGCCGCGCAGGAACGACTGGACGGACAGGCCGGAGGAGTGGCAGGCGCAGCCGCCGGTGGGCAGGACGTGGTTGGAGCCGGCGCAGTAGTCGCCGAGGGAGACCGGGGCGTAGGGGCCGACGAAGATCGCGCCGGCGTTGCGGACCCGGGCGGCGACCGCGGCGGCGTCCGCGGTCTGGATCTCCAGGTGCTCGGCGCCGTAGGCGTCCACCACCGCGAGGCCCTCGTCGAGGCCGTCGACCAGGACGATCGCGGACTGCCGGCCGGACAGCGCCGGCACGATGCGGTCCTCGACGTGCTTGGTGGCCTCGATCTGCGGGGCCAGCTCCTTCTCGGTGCGGTCGGCCAGCTCCTCGGAGTCGGTGACCAGGACCGCGGCGGCCATCGGGTCGTGCTCGGCTTGGCTGATCAGGTCGGCGGCGACGTGGACCGGGTCGGCGGTCGCGTCGGCGAGGACCGCGATCTCGGTGGGCCCGGCCTCGGAGTCGATGCCGATCCGGCCCTTGAGCAGGCGCTTGGCGGCGGCGACGTAGATGTTGCCGGGGCCGGTGACGAGGTTGGCCGGGGCGCACTCGTCGGTGCCGTAGGCGAACATCGCGACGGCCTGGGCGCCGCCCGCGGCGTAGACCTCGTCGACGCCGAGCAGGGCGCAGGCGGCGAGGATCGTCGGGTGCGGCAGGCCGCCGAAGTCACGCTGCGGCGGGGAGGCGACGGCGAGCGAGCCGACGCCGGCCTCCTGGGCGGGGACGACGTTCATGACGACGGAGGAGGGGTAGACCGACCGGCCGCCGGGGACGTAGAGGCCGACCCGTTCGACGGGGACCCAGCGCTCGGTGACCGTGCCGCCGGGCACGACCGTGGTGGTGACGTCGGTGCGGCGCTGCTCGCGGTGGACGATCCGGGCGCGCCGGATGGACTCCTCCAGGGCGGCGCGGACCTTCGGGTCCAGCGCGTCGAGCGCCTGGGTGAGGGCCTCGGCCGGGACCCGGACCCGCTCGATCTCGACACCGTCGAACCGCCGCGCGTACTCGATCAGCGCCGCGGTGCCGCGATGGCGTACGTCCTCGCAGATCGGCCGGACCTTCTCCAGGGCGGCTTCCACGTCGAACTCGGCACGGGGCAGCAGGTCGCGCAGGGCGGCGCCCTCGGGGAGGGCGGCACCACGCAGATCGATTCGGGAGATCACTCCCCCAGTGTCTCAGACCCGCCGCCGGGCCCGAGCGCCCGTATCAGTGAGTGATACGTAGTGCGGACGGGCCGGACGACCGCCGGACCGGACCGCGAAGTTGACCGGAGTTGGCCCTGACCACGCGTGTTCAACCCGTCACCGGGCGGGCAAGGGGTCGGTGCGGGCCCACGGGGAGCCCCGCGGGGCGGGCGGAACGGCGCCCGCCGGGACGCGTCCGAACAGGTATCGGGACCGGATACCGCACCGCCGGGGCCAGGGTCCCGGCCACCGGGGCACCGCCCCCGGCCGGTGTCCGGGGCACCGCGCGCGGCACGGCGAACACGAGACGACGAACGAGCGACCACCACAGACGGCCTGCCGGCAGGCACCGCGAGAGCGAGGGGGAGCCACAGTGACCGGAGCCAGGGACGGCGACGCGCCTGCCGACCTGCGACTGACGTCCGCGGAATGGAGCATGTGGCAGGCGTTCCGCAACGGCAGCACCTGCAACCTCCACAGCGGCGACCCGTCCCGGGACGATCCGCACGGGCAGCACCTGTGGGGCCCGGAGCGCCGGGTCCGGGCCCGGGTGGTGGCGCTGCTGCTGCTCGACGGGCCGCCGGCGCAGCCGGGCCGGGTGTCCGGGCTGCACCTGACCGGTGCGTACATCACGGACACTCTCGACCTTGCGGGCGGCACGATCAAGCCATTCGTGGAGCTGCGGGACTGCCGCTTCGAGGCCGAGGTGCTGCTGCCGGAGAGCCGGTTCACCACCCTGCGGATGGTGAACTGCGCGATACCCAGGCTGGAGGCGGCCCGGCTGCACACCGAGGGCGATCTGCATCTGCCGCGGTGCGTGGTCCACTCGGGCATCCGGCTGACCGACGCCCACATCGGCACCGACCTGATGCTCAATCAGGTCGTGGTGCACAAGGACCGGCAGGGCCGCTCGGTCATGGCGGACGGGATGACCGTCGCCCAGGACCTCCAGGCCGAGATGCTGGAGTCCTACGGTGAGCTGTCGCTGCGCGGCGCCACCGTCGGGGTGTCGCTGAGCCTGCGCGGCAGCCACCTGAGCAATCCGTTCGGCCGCCGGGCGCTGAACGCCCCCCAGCTGACCGTCGAGCGCACCCTCTATCTGACCGCCGCGGGCCTGGCCAACTCCCCGTTCTCCAGCGGCGCCACGCCCCCGTACGGCATCACCCACACCCCGGCCCGGGGCACCCGGATGCAGCGCTTCGAGTGCGAGGGCGGGGTGCGGCTGGACGACGGGCGGTTCGGGGACGCGGTGGACCTGGAGCACGCGCGGTTCATCATGGAGTCCGACCAGGAGCTGTCGCTGCGCCGCATCCAGACGCCGGAGCTGCGGTTCCTGGGCGAGCGCCCGCAGCGCGGCCGGGTGATCCTCTCCGGCGCCCGGGTCGTCAACCTCGTCGACAAGTCGGCGAGCTGGCCGGGGCTGGGCGGGCTGATGATGGCCGGCTTCGCCTACGAGACGCTGATCCCGCGCGGCCACTTCCCGCTGGCGCTGCGGCTCCAGTGGGTGGCCGCGGCGACCCCGGAGTACGCGCCCGAGCCGTACGAGATGCTGGCCGCCTCGCTGCGCGCGATGGGGGAGGACGCGGACGCCCGGGAGGTGCTGCTGGCCAAGCAGCGGCGGCGGCGCGAGACGCTGCCGCTGGCGGCGAAGGCGTGGGGCTTCCTCCAGGACTGGACGGTGGCGTACGGCTACCGCCCGGGGCGGGCCGCGGTGTGGATGGCGATCCTGTGGGCGCTCGGCACGGCGTACTTCGCCGCGTACCCGCCGCCGCCCCTCAAGCACGACGAGGCGCCGCCGTGGAACCCGTACCTCTACTCCCTGGACCTGCTGCTGCCGGTCATAGACCTCTACCAGGGCGGCGCGTGGAAACCGGGCGGTGCCGCCCAGTGGGTGGCGGCGGTGATGATCATGGCGGGGTGGGTCCTGGCGACGACGATCGCGACCGGCGCCTCCCGGTTGCTGCGGCGGCAGTAGGGGCGGCCCCGGTCGGGACGCGCCGGACAGGCCGTAGGCTTACGGACTGTGTCCTCCGTGCGTCTGCCCCTGTTCCCGCTCAATTCGGTGCTGTTCCCGGGCCTGGTGCTGCCGCTGAACGTCTTCGAGGCGCGATATCGGGCCATGATGCGCGATCTGCTGGAGCGGCCCGAGGACGACCGCCGGTTCGCGGTGGTCGCCATCCGGGACGGCCGGGAGGTCGCGTTCACCGCGCCGGGCCTGCCGGACGCCACCGCGCCGACCGCCACCGGCCCGGCCGCGGGCTTCGGCGACGACCCGATCGTGGCCTTCCACACGGTCGGCTGCGTCGCGGACGCGGCGACCATCCAGCAGAAGGCGGCCGGCGGCTACGAGGTCCTGGCCACCGGCACCACCCGCTTCCGGCTACTGTCGGTGGACGCCTCCGGGCCGTATCTGACGGGCGAGCTGGAGCCGTTGGAGGAGGACCACGGGGAGGGCGCGGGCGCCCTGGCGTCCGGTGTGGTGCGGGCCTTCCGCACCTATCAGAAGCGGCTGGCCTGGGCGAACGAGCGGACCCTGACCGGCGACCAGGAGCTGCCCGCCGACCCGTCGGTGCTGTCGTACCTGGTCGCCGCGGCGGCCGTGCTGGACGTGCCCGCCAAGCAGCAGTTGCTGGCGGCGCCGGACACCGCGGACCGGCTGCGTCAGGAGCTGGAACTCCTTCGCCGGGAGGCGGCGGTGATCGGTAAGCTCCCGTCGCTGCCGGCCGTGGAGCTGACCCGGCAGCCGACCAGTCCCAACTGACGCACCGGCAGCACGAGATACGGTCCCGGGGCCGCCGGCTCCGCGTTCGAACGAGGCGAGACACGTTGACGAAGCAGCCGAAGAAACCGAAGCAGGGGAAGAAGGGCGCCGCGCAGGCCGGGGGCACGCCCGCGACGGTGGCGCTGACCGCGGCCGGTGTCCCGTTCACGGTGCACGCCTACGACCACGACCCGGCGGCGGCCTCGTACGGCGAGGAGGCCGCCGAGGCGCTCGGCGTCTCCCCCGACCAGGTCTTCAAGACGCTGCTGGCGGACGTGGACGGTGCCCTGACGGTGGCCGTGGTCCCGGTCTCCGGCTCGCTGGATCTGAAGGCGCTGGCCTCCGCGGTGGGCGGCAAGCGGGCCGCGATGGCCGATCCGGCGGCGGCCGAGCGCAGCACCGGCTATGTGCGGGGCGGGATCTCGCCGCTGGGGCAGCGCAAGCGGCTGCGGACGGTCGTGGACGCCTCGGCGGAGGGCCGGCCGACGGTGTGCGTCTCGGCGGGCCGGCGCGGCCTGGAGGTCGAGCTCTCCCCCGGCGACCTGGTCGCCCTGACGGACGCCCGGGTCGCGCCGATCGCACGGGGCTAGATAAGTGAGCCGGGGTCCGGGCCCGCGCCCTTGATCCGCCGGGCAGGTCCGTAAGCCCCGTCGGTGCCGCCGCGCGCCCCCGGGTGTCGCCGCCGGCGCCGCGGTGGGGCTTCCGCGGGCACCCGTCCTCGGTTACGACCGGGGAGGAGGTACGCCATGTCGAAGAGGACCCGTAAGCGGAAGTGGCGCGTCCGGAAGGGGCGCGCCAACCACGGCCGCCGGCCGTCCTGAGGGGCGGCCGGCGGGGCGGTTCAGCCGGCCGTCGGCGGCTGCTGGTGGTGTCCGGACCAGTCCGGCACCATCAGCGCGTCGGCCTCCGGATCGCGCGGCCCGAAGAGCCCAGTCAGCGCGATCTGGGTGATCATCCCGGCGATCGGCCAGGCCAGCAGGGCGCCCTTGGCCTGGAGCCGCAGCGGGCCGTCGAAGACGACCCCGGCGCCGACCTGCTTGGCGTGCGCGACCACGTCCGGCGTGGGGCCCAGCCACATGCCGGTCAGCCAGCCCAGCACCGCGCCCAGCAGCCCGCCGGCGGCCAGCGACACCACGAGCGGGATGCCGCCGCGGCGCCGGAGGAGGAAGACCACGGCCGCGGTGACCACGCCGAAGCCGAACGCCAGCAGGAAGAAGGTGCCGTCGGCGCCGATCGCCTCCTCGCCCTCGGTGTTCTTGAGGTAGACGTTGCGGGTGTCCGCGATCAGCGGGACGCGCGGCGCCAGCCAGGCCCACAGCACGCCCAGCAGCACCCCGCTCACCGCGACGGCCAGCGCGATCAGCACGCCTTCGCGCAGTTCGCGGGCCAGCTCGGGGCGACCGGCGGAGGTGCCGGGTGCGGTGGATTCGCCGGCCGCGGCCGATGCGGCGGGTGCGCCGGAGTCGGGGCCGGCTGAGTCGCCGGGTTCCCCGCCGGCGGCCGACGGGTGCCGGTGGGGCTCTTCGGGCGGTTGGTTCTCGTGGGGCGTCTGCGCTGCGGTCACCCCGTCATCGTGCCAGGCCGGCGCCGTGGTCCCGGCAGCAGGACGCCCGCGTGCCCCGTGTGCGCCTGCCGCGCCGGTGCCGTCGTTCACCGGACCGCCGCCCGGCGGTACGCCCAGGTGGCCACGGCCAGCGAGAGCACCCCGACGGCCGCGCAGATGCCGAGGTCGCCGGCGACCGCGGGCCAGTCCGGGTGCGGGGCGAAGGTGCGCGCCAGCGCCTCCACCCCGTAGGTGGAGGGCAGCAGATCGCGGGCCCAGCCGATCGGCTCGGGCATCCGCCCGGCCGGCAGCACCCCCAGCAGCAGCGCCGCCGACATGCCCAACTGGCCGCCGAGGGTGGCGAGTTCCTGGCGCGGGGCGAGCAGCCCGAGGGCCGCGCCGAGCCCGGACAGCGCCGCGCCGGCCAGCGGCACCACCGCGACCAGCACCCACAGGTGGGCCATCGGCAGCTGGAACAGCAGACAGCCGACGACCGCGGTGACCGCCGTGCCCGGCACGGTGAAGGAGGCGTAGGCGGCGGCCGCACCGAGCACCACGGCGGCCGGCGGCACCGGCAGCGTCGCGTAGTGGTCGAGGCCGCCGCCGGCCCGCAGCTGACCGAAGTACTGGGCCAGGAGGTTCAGCGCGACGAAGGCGACGACCAGCACGGCGGAGCCGGAGACCACCGACCAGGCCGGGTCGCCGCCGCTGACCACCCCGCGCAGCAGGACCATGATCCCGACGGACTGGAAGGTGGCGACGAACAGCAGCGGTATCCGGGCGACCCGGGCCCGGGAGAGCTGGGCGCGGTAGACGGCACCGAGGGCGGGCAGCAGCCGGGCCCGGGGCGCGAGCGGGGCGGCGGCGCCGGCCCCGTCGTCCGGTCCGGTCCCGTCGTCCGGTCCCGCTCCGCCGGCCGGTCCGGTCGCTGTCCGCGCGGACATCACACTCATGCCGCCACCCGGCTTTCCTCGACACGCGGTCGGTCCGTCGTGCGCACGAGCGGCCGCCCGCCCGCGTTCCTGCTCGTCCGGCCCCGGGCCGGGGGCGCCGCCGTGCTCACGCCTTCACCAGCCCCTCCGCGCGCCCGCCCAGACAGACGTAGACGTCCTCCAGGCTCGGCGTGGCCAGGGTGAAGTCGTCCAGGGCCGCGAAGGCGGGGCCCGCGGTGACCGCGGTGACCGCGGAGCGGGCCCGGTCGGCGGGGAGCCGCAGGGTCCAGCGGCGGCCGGTGGCACGGGCCTCGGCGGCCAGCGCGGCGACCTCGGGGACGTCGAGCGGCGGCCGGTCCCGCCAGACCAGCTCCAGCCGGACCTCCTCTCCCACCAGTTCCTTCAGCCGGCCGGGCGTGTCGCAGGCGATCACCCGCCCCCGGTCGATCACCGCGACCCGGTCGAGCACGCTCTCGGCCTCCAGGACGTTGTGGGTGACCAGGACGACGGTCACGCCCCGCTCGGCGCGGCGGCGGTCCACCGCGGCCCACACCGCCCGCCGGGCGACCGGGTCCATGCCGGTGGTCGGCTCGTCCAGCACCAGCAGCGGGCGCTCGCCGATCAGCGCGGTGGCGAAGCAGGCCAGCCGCCGCTGGCCGCCGGAGAGCTTCTTCAGCGCCCGGCCGGCGAGCGGCCCGAGGCCCAGCTCGTCGAGGACCGCGTCGCGTTCGGCGCGGGCCGCGGCGGCGTCCAGGCCGCGCAGCCGGCCGGTGGTCTCCACGGCCAGGGAGACGGTCAGCTCGTCCAGCGCGGTCGACTCCTGGCCGAGATAGCCCAGCAGCCGCGCGGCCCGCTCCGGGTGCCGCACCAGGTCGTGGCCGAGGACGACGATGCTGCCGGCGTCCGGCCGGAGCAGTCCGGTCAGCTGGCGGACCAGGGTGGACTTGCCGGCGCCGTTGGGGCCGAGCAGCCCGAAGATCTCGCCGCGGCGGACGTCGAGGCTGATGCCGTCGCTGGCGCGTACCGCCGGCGCGCGTTCCGCCCCGCGCCGCCCGCGCGGCGCGGGATAGGTCTTGACCAGGTCCCGCACGACGCACACCGGCGCGCCGTGCTCCACCTGTTTTGCGCCCGTCTTCACGAGCTACGAGGGTACGCGGCCCGGGGCGGCCGCCGGTCCCGGGGGCCGCCCGGGACCGGCGCGCACAGCCGGCGCACAGCTTCGGGCCGGGCGGTCAGTCGCCGGCCGGGGCGTGTTCGGCGGCGGTGCGGAGGTCGACCTCGCGCCAGAAGCCGGCCCGGATGGCGTAGCGGTCGTGCTCGTCGATCTGGTCGTCCTTGTGGGCGAGCAGGCCGAAGCGGGCGGCGTAGCGGAGGAGTTCCCCGTCGATGCGGTGCGGGATGCGGGGGTACTCAGTGGAGAGCTGCTGGAGGTGGACGGCGTCGGAGAGCCGCTCGGTCCAGCGGCGGGCGAAGACCTGGCCGACCTCGAAGGGGTCGCCGCCGACGGCGGTGATGTCCTCCTCGCGGTCGGCCCAGCGCTGTTCGGCGCTGGTGAGCTGGGCGAGGGTGGGCAGCGAGGCGGTCTCGGCCGGTTCGCCGAGCGGGCCGCTGCGCTCGATCCAGCCCTTGTCGGAGGACCAGCGGAGGGTGGCGGCGGGCTGGCTG
This sequence comes from Streptomyces sp. MspMP-M5, assembly GCF_000373585.1. Lineage (GTDB taxonomy): Bacteria > Actinomycetota > Actinomycetes > Streptomycetales > Streptomycetaceae > Streptomyces. The sequence goes on along the minus strand of NZ_KB891854.1, from coordinate 102,305 downwards.
CCGTTCTGCGCGGGGCCGGGGGCGGAGTTCTGCAGCGCGGGCCGGCCGAGGCCGGCGAGGTCCTTGGGGGTGGGGACGCCGCGGGAGCCGCCGGGGCCGCTCTCGCCGACCGGCCCGCCGTCGTCGGCGGCCGAGGCCGGGCCCGACGGTCCGTCGTGGCCGTCCACCGCGTCGGGGCCGGAGGCGGCGGCCGCCGCGGCGGCGACCGCGGTCTCCGGGAGCGGGGCGGAGAGGATCGCGGCGATCTCGGGGCGCGGGGCGGGCGGCGGGGCGCAGGGGCCGCCCAGCTCCTTGGCGCGGACCGCGCCGGTGATCCAGGCGCGGTCCAGCACCCGCCGTTCGTCGGCCTCGGCGACCAGGTCCTCGGACTGGTTGTAGTCGCCGTCGGCGGCCTGGACGGCCCAGAGGTGGACGGCGACGCCGTGCTCCTTGGCGGACATCAGGCCGGGCAGCAGATCGCCGTCGCCGGTGACCAGCACGATGTCGGAGCAGGCGCGGTTGCGGGCGAGTTCGGTCAGCTCGGCGTGCATGGCGGCGTCCACGCCCTTCTGCGCCCAGCGCCCGTCGCTGCGGGTCAGGGCGCCCAGCCGGACGGTGACCCGGGGCATCACCCGCAGCCGGCGGTGCTCGGGCTGCGGGACGCGGTCGGGGGCGCCGTCGAACCAGTAGATGCGCAGCAGCGGCCGTTCGGTGTCGGCCTCGGCGCGCCGGCGCAGTCCCTGGATGAGGGCGGCGTGGTCGACGGTGATCCGGGAACGGGCGGGTTCTCCGGCGAGCAGGCTGGCGGCGGCACCGAGCAGATACCCGGCGTCCACCAGGACGACGCAGCGGTCCACGTTCCACCCTCTTCCCTGAGGTGCTGAAGTCCGGTCGCCCCCCGGCTCGGCCCGTGGCACGAGTGCTCTTCGGCTTCCTTCGAGTCTGCCCGACCGAACGGGGGTTATCTGCGCGAACTCGATCTTCGGCGTGGCGGATTCACGTTCGGCCGTCCGCACGGCGCGTAACTGCCGTTGTCACCCAGGGTAATTGCCCGAAATGCAGGGATCTGTCCGCCGTGTAAGTCTGATTCCGGCCGATCCCAAGATCCCCCTCAGGAGGCACGATCATGGCCAAGAACAAGAAGGACCGGAAGCAGTCCAAGGAGAGTCAGCCCCAGCGCGGTCAGCAGCAGTCCGAGAAGTCGACCCTCGAAGCGATCTCGCACTCGCAGGCCCAGGGCAGCCCGGCGGACGTCGCACGCAAGCAGCAGCGCCGCTTCGGCCACAACTGACGGTCCGGCCGGGCCGCCGTGCGGTCCCCCAACCGACGTGCGCCACTGATGACTTGAGAGGGGCGCGCCCGAACCGTGCGGGCGCGCCCCTCGTCGTACCGGGCCGGGGCGGCGCCCCGGCCGGATGCCTCAGCCGGCCAGGCAGGACGGGCCGAGCAGCACCTTCAGATCACCGAACAACGACGGGTCGGCGGTGACCCGGTGGCGGTCCAGGCGGAGCACCGTGGTCTTCCGCACGCCCTGCAGCCGGATGCGGACCTCGGTGGAGCCGCGGTGGCTGCTGAGCACCTCGCCGAGCTTCTCGACCATCGGCGGGGTCACCTTCACCGCCGGAATGGTGATCGTCACCGGGGCGTTGGCGCCGGCCTCCGAGAGGTCGGGGACCATCATCTCCATGGCGACCAGCCGCGGCACGTCCTCCCGCTTGTCGAGGCGGCCCTTGACGAACACCACGGTGTCCTCGACGAGTTGGGTCGACACCAGCTGGTACGTGGCCGGGAAGAACATGCAGTCGAGGGAGCCGGCGAGGTCCTCGACGGTGGCGATGGCCCAGGCGTTGCCCTGCTTGGTCATCTTGCGCTGGAGGCCGGAGATGATGCCGCCGATGGTGACGATCGAGCCGTCGGAGTAGTCGCCGCCGGTCAACTGGGCGATGGCGGCGTCCGCCTTGTCGCTCAGCACGTGCTCCAGGCCGAAAAGCGGGTGGTCGGAGACGTAGAGACCGAGCATCTCGCGCTCCTGGGCGAGCAGATACGTCTTGTCCCACTCCTCCTCGGAGAACTGCACGTCCAGCCCGAAGCCGGGGCCGTCGGCGGTGCCGTCGCCGGCGTCGCCCATCCCGCCGAAGAGGTCGAACTGGCCCTCCGCCTCCTTGCGCTTGACCTGGACGACGTTGTCGATCATCGACTCGTAGTGCGCCGTCAGGCCCTTGCGGGTGTGGCCCATCTCGTCGAAGGCGCCGGCCTTGATCAGCGATTCGGTGGTGCGCTTGTTGCAGACCACCGCGTCGACCTTGTCGAGGTAGTCGGGGAAGGAGGAGTACTTCCCCTTGGCCTTGCGGCAGCGGATGATCGAGTCGACGACGTTCTGGCCGACGTTCCGCACGGCGGTGAGGCCGAAGAGGATGACGTCGTCGCCCTGGGCGGCGAAGTTGGCCTCGGACTCGTTGACGTTCGGCGGGAGGACCTTGATGCCCATCCGGCGGCACTCGTTCAGATAGACCGCGGACTTGTCCTTGTCGTCGCGCACGGACGTCAGCAGCGCGGACATGTACTCGGCCGGGTAGTTGGCCTTGAGGTAGGCGGTCCAGTAGGTGACCAGGCCGTACGCGGAGGAGTGCGCCTTGTTGAAGGCGTAGCCGGCGAACGGGACCAGGACGTCCCACAGGGCCTGGATGGCCTCGTCGGAGTAGCCGTTCTTCTTGGCGCCGGCCTGGAAGATGGTGAAGTTCTTGGCCAGTTCCTCGGGCTTCTTCTTGCCCATCACGCGGCGGAGGATGTCGGCCTCGCCGAGGGAGTAGCCGGCGATGATCTGGGCGGCCTTCTGCACCTGCTCCTGATAGACGATCAGGCCGTAGGTCAGACCCAGGGTCTCCTTGAGCGGCTCTTCCAGCTCCGGGTGGATCGGGGTGATCTCCTGGCGGCCGTTCTTGCGCTCGGCGTAGTTGATGTGCGAGTTCATGCCCATCGGGCCCGGGCGGTACAGGGCCGAGACGGCGGAGATGTCCTCGAAGTTGTCGGGCTGCATCTGGCGCAGCAGCGAGCGCATCGGGCCGCCGTCGAACTGGAAGACGCCGAGGGTGTCGCCGCGGCAGAGGAGTTCGAAGGTCTTGGGGTCGTCGAGCGGGACGGAGAGCAGCTCCAGGTCGATGCCCTTGTTGGCCTTCACCATCTTCAGGGCGTCGTCCATGATGGTGAGGTTGCGCAGGCCCAGGAAGTCCATCTTCAGCAGGCCGAGCGACTCGCACTGCGGGTAGTCCCACTGCGTGATGGTGACGCCGTCGGTGTGCCGCACCCAGACCGGGGCGTGGTCGATGATGGGCTCGCTGGACATGATCACGCCGGCCGCGTGCACGCCCATCTGCCGGACCAGGCCCTCGACGCCCTTGGCGGTGTCGATGACCTTCTTGACGTCCGGCTCGTTCTCGTACATCCCCCGGATCTCGCCGGCTTCGTTGTAGCGCGGGTGCGAGGGGTTGGTGATGCCGTCGAGGTCGATGCCCTTGCCGAGGACGTCGGCGGGCATGGCCTTGGTGAGGCGGTCGCCCATGGCGTACGGGTAGCCGAGGACGCGGGCGGAGTCCTTGATGGCGTTCTTGGCCTTGATCTTGCCGTAGGTACCGATCATGGCGACCTTGTCGGCGCCGTACTTCTCCGTGACGTACCTGATCACCTCGACGCGCCTGCGCTCGTCGAAGTCGATGTCGACGTCGGGCATGGAGACGCGCTCGGGGTTGAGGAACCGCTCGAAGATCAGGCCGTGCTCGATCGGGTCGAGGTCGGTGATGCCCATGGCGTAGGCGACGATCGAGCCGGCCGCGGAGCCACGGCCGGGGCCGACCGCGATGCCGTTGTTCTTCGCCCACATGATGAAGTCGGCGACCACGAGGAAGTAGCCGGGGAACCCCATCTGGATGATGACGTCCATCTCGTACTCGGCCTGCTTCATGCGGTCCTCGGGGACGCCGGCCGGGTACCGGCGCTCCATGCCGCGCCGGACCTCCTCCTGGAACCAGGTGACCTCGGTGAAGCCCTCCGGGATGTCGAACCGCGGCATCAGGTCGCGCTTCTCGAACATGCCGGTGGTGTCGACCTGCTCGGCGACCAGCAGGGTGTTGCGGCAGCCCTCCTGCCAGGCGTCCGAGGAGTCGATGGCGTACATCTCGTCGGTGGACTTGAGGTAGTAGCCGGTGCCGTCGAACTTGAAGCGGTCGGGGTCGGAGAGGTTCTTGCCGGTCTGGATGCACAGCAGCGCGTCGTGCGCGGTCGCCTCGTGGGCGTAGGTGTAGTGCGAGTCGTTGGTGACCAGCGGGGGGATGCCGAGCTTCTTGCCGATCTCCAACAGGCCGTCGCGCACCCGGCGCTCGATCTCGATGCCGTGGTCCATCAGCTCCAGGAAGTACCGGTCCTTGCCGAAGATGTCCTGGTACTCGGCGGCGGACTTCAGGGCCTCGTCGTACTGGCCCAGGCGCAGCCGGGTCTGGAGCTCGCCCGAGGGGCAGCCGGTGGAGGCGATCAGGCCCTCGGACCACTGGGAGAGGGTCTCCTTGTCCATCCGGGGCCACTTCTGGAGCCAGCCCTCCTTGTAGGCGTCGGAGGAGAGGCGGAAGAGGTTGTGCAGACCGGTGCTGTTCGCCGCCCAGATCGTCTTGTGGGTGTAACCACCCGAGCCGGAGACGTCGTCGCGCTTCTGGTGCGGCTGGCCCCACTGGATCTTGCGCTTGTTGCGCCGCGACTCGGGGGCGACGTACGCCTCGATCCCGATGATCGGGGTGATCCCGGCCTTCTTCGCGGAGTGGAAGAAGTCGTAGGCACCGTGGAGGTTGCCGTGGTCGGACATGGCGATGTGCGTCATCCCCATGTCCTGGCACGCCTTGAACATGTCGGAGAGCCGCGCCGCACCGTCCAGCAGCGAGTACTGGGTGTGGACATGCAGGTGCGTGAAGGGCGGCTTGGCCACGGCGCTGAACCTCCGGTGGTGACAGTCGTCAGGGTCGTCGGGAGCGGTCGGAAGGGGCGGGCGGAGAGGTCGGGAGGGATGGGTGGGACGGTGTTGAAGTCTACGACCCGGGACTGACAGCGGCGGCCGGATCCGGGGCACCCGGCGACCCTCCGGGGCGACGGCCGCCGCGACGGGCGGCGTCCCGCGCCGCGCCCGCCCGGAGTCCGCCGGGGACGCCGCCGGGGCCCCGCCGGGCGGACCGCCGGGCACTCCCGGGCGCCCTCGTGCGTTCTCCGGTCTGATCTCCGTCCGCTTTCCGTCCGTTTTCCGTCAGCTTTCCCGGCACTCCAGGAGGCACCAGCGATGCCGATCCCCCATGCCCCGGCCCGGCACAGCACGCACCCCGGCCAGGACACCGACCGTCGCGACGGGGCGATCCTCGCCGCCCTCGACGCCGTCCCCGGGCCGGCCCTGCGCCGGATGGCCGGCTCCCCCACCGCGTTCTTCCGGGGCGCCGCGGCCCTGTTCCACCACGACCTGGCGGCCTCCGGCGCGGGTGCACAGGGAGCGCCGTATCTGGACGAGCGGACCAGCCGGGTGTGGATCCACGGCGATCTGCACGCCGGGAGCTTCGGCGCCTACCTGGACGCCACGGGCCGTCTGGTGTTCGGCGTCACCGGATCGGATGAGGGATACGTCGGCCCGTTCACCTGGGACCTGAAGCGGTGCGCGACCTCGGTGGCGCTGCTCGGCCACGCCCGGGGGCTGAGCGATGCGCGGATCACCGAACTGGTGCGGGCCTTCGCCGCGTCCTACCGGGAGCACGTCCACGCGCTGGCCTCCGGCGCGGACGCGGCGCCGCCGTGCACCCTGGACACCGCCGACGGCCCGCTGCTCGCGGTGCTGCGCGCGGCCCGCGGCCGGACCCGGGCCGGGCTGCTGGCGCCGCTGACCGAGCTGTCCGACGGGGAGCGGCGGTTCACCGGCGGCCGCGGCGTCGTCGAGCTGGACGCGGCGGCCCGCTACACGGTCCTGGCGGCGTTCGACGGCTATCTGGAGACGCTGCCGGAGACCGGCCCGGCCCGCCCCGAGGCGTACCGGATCAAGGACGTGGTGGGCCGGCGCGGCCCCGGCACGGACGGCGCGGCCGCCTACGACCTGCTGCTGGAGGGCGCCAGCGACGTCCTGGAGAGCGATGTGGTGCTGACCGTGCGGCCGGCGCCGGCCTCGTCGCTCGCCCGGTACCGCCCGGTCCCGGACGTCGCGGAGCACGTCCGGCACGACGGGCACCGGGCGGCGCTGGCCCGGCGGGCCCTCCAGGCGCACGCCGATCCGTGGCTGGGCTGGACCGCGCTGGACGGCGTGGGCCTCCTGGTGGGCGAGGTCGCCCCGTACACGGCCGGGCTGGACTGGTCCGCGCTCGACGACCCGGAGGAGATCGCCGCGGCCGTCGCCGGGCTCGGCCGGGTCACCGCGGCCGCGCACGCCGCGGGCGACGGCAAGCAGCGGCATCCGCTGGTGCCGTTCCGGCCCGAGCGGGCCGTCGACGCCGCCCTCGCGGCCGACGAGGACGGATTTGGACCGCTGCTGGCGGACTTCGCGCACGCCGGCGCGGCCCGCGCCCGCGCCGACCACCGGATCTTCGTCGACCTGCTCCGCGACGGCCGGTTCCCGGTCGTCTAGACGAGCGAGTCCGACCACACGGGCGTGCCCCCTTAGTACCCCTTTAGCCGGCCCCATGGCACACTCGCTGGCGATGGACATCTCGGCGGCACACCTGCGGGCACTGCGCGCGGCGCTCTTCACGGCGCTGTGCGTCGCGCTGTCGTCGGCGTCCCATGTGCTGCTCTCCCGTATGCCGCTGCCGCCGGTCACCGTCGCCGTGACCGGCGCCGCGGTGTTCGCGCTGGCCTACGCGCTGGCCGGCCGCGAGCGCGGCTACTGGCGGATCGCCGGGCTGCTGCTCCCCCTGGAGCTGGCCGCCGACGCGGTCTTCAGCCTCGGCCAGCACACCTGCTACGGCGCGGACGGAGCCCCGGCCGGACCGTCCCACTCGCTGAGCACGATGCTGCTCTGCGGCGGCGGACCGGTCGGCGGACCGCTGGCCCAGCTGACCCGGGAGGGCGGCGCCCCGGCCCCGGCCTGGCTGCTGCTGCTCGCCGCGCACCTGGCCGTCGGGCTGCTGGCGGCCGGCTGGCTGCGCCGCGGCGAGGCCGCGCTGGTGCGGCTGCTGGGCGCGGTGGCCGGCTTCGCCTTCCGCCCGCTGCTGCTGGCGGCCGCGGTCCTGGGCCGCGTCCTGACGCCGCGCCGCGCGGTGCCCGCCCCCGTACGGACCGCGCCGACCCCCCGGTCCCGGCCCCTGCTCGTGCACTCCGTGGTGCGCCGCGGACCGCCCTGCGCGCTCGCCGCCTGACGGCCTCCGGGCCCGGCGGCCGGCGCACGCCCGTACGGCAGGTACGGCGCGTACGCCCCCGGTAGCGCGCATCCCGTCCCACGGTCCACGGAAACCACGGAGCAGAACAGTCATGAGCAACCGCAACAGCCAGGCCAACAAGCAGGCAGCCCGCGAGCGGCTGCGCGCCGAGCGCGAACGGCAGGCCAAGAAGGAACGCACCCGCCGGCAGTTGATCGTCGCCGGCTCGGTCGTCGCGGTGCTGGCGGTGGCCGGCGGCATCGGCCTCGCGGTCGCCAACTCCGGCGGCAGCGGCGGCGGCAGCGGCTCCGGCGCCGACGTCTGGGCGAAGGCCGCCAAGGCCAAGCCCGTCCCGCCCGCCCACACCAGCGGCCCCGACGGCACCACCGTCGTCGTCGGCAAGGCCGACGCCAAGAACACCCTGCAGCTCTTCGAGGACCCGCGCTGCCCCGGCTGCGCCGCCTTCGAGGAGACCGTCGGCGCGACGGTCGAGAAGGACATCAGCGACGGCAAGTACAAGGCGGAGTACCACATCGGCACGTTCCTGGACGGCAACCTCCAGGGCACCGGCTCCAAGAACGCGCTGAGCGCGCTGGGCGCCGCGCTGAACGTCTCCCCGGACGCCTTCCTGAAGTACAAGTACGCGCTGTACTCCAAGCAGTACCACCCGGACGAGACCGGCCCGGACAAGTTCGCCGACGACGGCTACCTGCTCAAGGTGGCCGACACCGTCCCGGCCCTGAAGGGCAACGCCGCCTTCCAGAAGGCCGTCAAGAGCGGCACCTTCGACGCCTGGGCGATGGCGATGTCCAAGGAGTTCGACTCGCACAAGGACGTCCGCAGCACCCCGACGGTGAAGATGAACGGCGCGGAGCTGGGCACCCAGACCGCGCAGGGCCCGGTCGCGCCGTCCTCGGTCGCGGACTTCACCGCCCAGGTGGACAAGAACCTCAAGAAGTGACCCCCGGGTCCTGACGCCGGGCTCCGCCCCGGCACCGGCATCGGCCGGCGTGCTGCGCGCACGCCGGCCGATGCCAAATCTTGACCCGGTTTTCCGTCGTGCCCATGGCAGACTCCCGGCCATGCAGGGGAGGGGAGTTGGCCCGGCGGCCCGGCCCGGGGCCTCGCCCGGGAGCCGCGCGGGGGCCCGCACCCCCGCCTGTCCGCACGCCGCTCGCCCGCTCCCGCCGCCCGCGCACTGCGTACGCCGCCGCGGCCCGCCCGTCCCGGCCGCCGTCTGACGCCCGTACCGCACCAGCCAGGCAGCACCGAAGGATCGGACACCCCCCATGAGCAACCGGAACACCCAGGCCAGCAAGCAGGCCGCCCGCGAGCGGATCCGCGCCCAGCGCGAGAAGGAGAAGAAGAAGGAGCGGCTGCGCCGGCAGCTGATCGTGGCGGTCTCCGTCGTCGGCGTCCTGGCGGTCGCCGGCGGCATCGGCTACGCCGTGATGAAGGCGAACGAGCCGACCGGCTGGGAGGCCGCCAAGGAGGCCAAGTTGGTCACCCCGGCACACACCCAGGGCAAGAACGGCACCGAGATCCTCATCGGCGACAAGAAGGCCACGCAGACGCTGGAGGTCTTCGAGGACGTCCGCTGCCCGGCGTGCGCGGCCTTCGAGCAGACCACCGGCAGGGAACTGCTCAAGGACATCCACGACGGCCGCTTCAAGGTCCGCTTCACGATGTACTCCTTCATCGACGACGCGCAGGGCGGCGAGGGCTCCAAGAACGCGCTGAGCGCGCTCGGCGCGGCCCTGAACATCAGCCCCGAGGTGTTCCTGAAGTACAAGTCGGCGCTGTACTCGGCCAAGTACCACCCCGACGAGCGCGAGGACCTCTACGCGAAGGACGCCGAGCTGCTGAAGGTGGCCGCCGACGTGCCGGAGCTGAAGGGCAACAAGGCGTTCGAGAAGCAGGTGAAGGACGGGACCTACGACCGCTGGGCGATGGAGATGACCGCGCTCTTCGGCCGCAAGGGCGTGCGCGGCACCCCCACCTTCATGCACGGCGACAAGAAGCTGACGATGGCGGAGATCCCGCAGCGGCAGATGACGCAGCAGCAGTACGAGGCGCTCGCGCAGGCCAACTTCCGCAAGATGATCGACGCGGAGTTCGGCCCGGCGAAGGGCGGCGCGGACAAGGGCGGGGACGCCGGCAAGGACGGCGGCGGCCAGGGCATCGCCAAGGGCGAGAAGGACCCGACCGGCGGCAACTGACCGCCGCGGCACGGCGGTTGGGGCCCCGCCCTGTAACGCCGTGCCCGGCCTCGACCGGCCCCGGCTCAGCCCCGCTCGGGCAGATCGGCCAGGAACCCCAGCGCCACCTTCCAGGCGCTCTCCGCCGCGGAGGCGTCGTAGTCCGGCAGGTCGGGGTCGGTGAAGAGGTGGCCGGCGCCGGCGTAGCGGAACACCTCGACGTCGGCGCCGGCCCGGCGCATCCGCAGGTACCAGGCGTTCAGCCAGTCGTGCGGCTCGTACGGGTCGGGGTCGGCGACGTGCAGCTGCACCGGCAGCTCGTCGGCGACGGCGCCGTCGGGGAGGTCGGAGGTGCCGTGCAGCAGGAGCAGCCCGCGGGCCTTCTCGTCGGCGAGGGCGAGGTTCTGCGCGACCGCGCCGCCGAAGGAGAAGCCGGCGTAGACCAGTCCGCGGTCGGAATACGGGGCGGCGGCCGCGACGGCGCGGCGGAGCAGTTCGTCCTTGCCGATCTCGTCCTTGATCACGATGCCGTCGGCGACCGAGTCGGCGGTCCGGCCGCCGAACAGGTCGGGGACGATCACCTCGTGGCCCGCGGCGCGCAACCGGTCCGCGCCGGCGTGCACCGCGGGGCGCAGCCCGCACACCGAATGAAACAGCACGATGGTGGAGGAACCGCTGGTCGCGGGCTCGGCGGAGGCGGGCACTGACATCACTTCCCTGGGGTTGGATCGCTTGCCCCCATCGTGCCAGCTACGGTCGGGAGAACCCGAAGGAGCACACCGCACCGAGGAGGAGACCGTGTCCCTGGAGGCCGTGCTGCGCCCGATCGCCGTCGTCGGGGGCTCGCTGGTGGTCACGACCGTCCTGGTCTGGCTGATCGACCGGGCCCTTGCGCGAATCGACACCCGGCACCCGGAGACCCCGCTGTGGGGGCTGCTGCGGCGCTGCCGGATACCGCTCCAACTCATGCTCGCCGCCGCCCTGTTGCTCGGCACCTTCGACCAGACCGAGATCCCGGTCGTGGTGCACCACGCGGTGGGCATCGGCCAGGCACTGACGCTGGTGCTGATAGCCGCCACCGCCTGGCTGCTGGTGCGGGCCGCGGCGGCGATCGTGGAGTCGTCGTACACCCGCTATGCGGCCGGCGCCCGGGACGCGGCGCGGGTGCGGCGGGTGCGGACGCAGGTGACGCTGATCCAGCGGGTGGTGACCGCGGCCGTGATACTGATCGCGGCGGCCTCGATGCTGCTGACGTTCCCGCAGATGAGGGCGGTGGGCACGTCCGTGCTGGCGTCCGCCGGGCTGGTGGGCATCGTCGCCGGTATCGCCGCCCAGTCCACGCTGGGCAATCTCTTCGCCGGACTCCAGATCGCGTTCGGCGACATGGTCCGCATCGGGGACACCGTGGTCGTGGACGGCCAGTGGGGCACCGTCGAGGAGATCACCCTGACGTTCCTGAGCGTGCGGACCTGGGACGAGCGCCGGATCACCATGCCGGTGTCGTACTTCACCAGCAAGCCGTTCGAGAACTGGTCGCGCGGCGGCGCCCAGATGACCGGCGCGGTCTTCTTCCACCTCGACCACTCCGCCCCGGTGGAGAAGATGCGGCAGCATCTGCACGAGCTGCTCCAGGAGAGCCCGGAGTGGGACGCCCGGTCCTGGAGCCTGGTGGTCACCGACACCACCCCGTCCACCATCGTGGTGCGCGCCCTGGTCACCGCCCGGGACTCGGACGCGCTGTGGACGGTGCGCTGCCAGGTCCGCGAGCGGATGATCGAGTGGCTGCGCACCGAGCACGCCTACGCGCTGCCGCGGATCGCCACCGCGCCGGCGCCGTCCGCCGAGGAGCACCGGCGCGGCCTGCCGTCCGGCCCGGCGGACGGCCCGCACGGCCGGGACGCCCCGCACGACCGGCACGGCCCGGGCGCCACCGGGGGCCGCTGACCGGCCACCGCCCCGAGGGCCGCGCCCGGGCCCGCCGGCCCTACGGGGCCGCCCGCAGGCTCCGCATGTCCAGATGGCGCAGCACCCGGTCGACGATCTCCGGGTCGGCGCCCGGTTCGCTGCGCGCCGCCAGCACCTCGTGCCGGGCGGCCGAGAGCATCTCGTTCTGGATCCGCTGGACCTTCTTCAGCCGCGAGATGCGCTTCTCGAACAGCTCGCGCCGCTCGTCGTCGACGATGTCCGGCGCGATCCGGGCCCCGATGTCGTAGGCCCGGCGGGCCAGTTGGTCGGCGACCTCGTCGGACACCTCCTCGACCTCCAGGACCTCCTTCAGCCGCCGCTTGGACGCCTTGATCACCCGCAGCGCCAGCTCCCGCTCCAGCGCGTCCGCCGCGTCGGTGTCGGCCCGCACCCGCAGCCTGCGCACCAGCCACGGCAGCGTCAGCCCCTGGACGACCAGGGTGGAGAGCACCACCGCGAAGGCGATGAAGAGGATCTCGTCGCGGGCCGGGAAGGGCCCGCCGTCCACGCCGAACGGGATGGCCAGCGCCAGCGCCACCGAGGCCACCCCGCGCATCCCGGACCACCACATGATGACCGTCTCGCGCCAGCTCATCGGGATGTCCTCGTCGTAGTCCCGGCGCTTGTGCATCCGCTTGGCGAGCCAGGCCGCGGGCAGCAGCCACACCAGCCGTACCGCGACGACCACCCCCACCACCGCGGCGCCGGCGGCCAGCATCGGGCCCCAACGGCCGGCGGCGGCGCCGATGATGTTGTGCAGCTCCAGGCCGATCAGCCCGAAGGCGACGCCGGTGACGAGGGTGTCGACGACCTCCCAGAAGGTGTAGCCGGCCAGCCGGCCCAGCACGTCGTCCGCGTCGACCGCGTACTCGGCCAGGAACAGCCCGCAGGTCAGTACCGCGAGCACGCCCGACCCCTTGAACTCCTCGGCCAGCACGTACGACACGAACGGCACCAGCAGCGTCAGCCCGATCTGCAGCGTCGGATCGCCCAGCCGCCCCATCAGCTGGTTGGTGACCCAGCCGAGCGCCAGGCCGACCGCTATGGCGACGACGGCGGAGAGCACCAGCGAGCCCACCGCGCCGGGCACCGAGAAGCTGCCGCTGACCACCGCGGCCAGTGCGACGTGGTACAGCACGATCGCGGTGACGTCGTTGAACAGCCCCTCGCCCTCCAGGATGGAGACCATGCGGCGGGGCAGCCCGAGTTTGCCGGCCACCGCGGTGGCGGCCACCGGGTCGGGCGGGGCGACCAGCGCCCCCAGGACGACCGCGGCGGCCACCGGCATCCCGGGCACCACCGCCTGGGCCACCGCCGCGACCGCCGCCGTAGTGGCGAACACCAGCAGCACGGCGAGCAGGAAGATCGGCCGGAGGTTGGCCGTGAACTGCCGCCAGGAAGTGCGCTGGACGGCCGCGTAGAGCAGCGGCGGCAGCACGATCGGCAGGATGTACTCCGGCGGCACCTGGACGTTGGGCACGAACGGGAGCAGTGCCAGCACCGCGCCCGCGAGCGTCATCAGTACCGGCGAGGGCAGGCCCAGCCGGTCGCCGAGCGGCACCATCACCACCGCTCCGAGGAGGAGGACGAACAGCAGGGCCAACTGATCCACGGTGGCTACGCTCCGGGGCGGTCGATTTCGATCACATTCCGCCCCAAGCGTGCCACGAAGTGATCAGATGCCCGCTTTCGCCGACCGGGTCGCTCCGAACCGATCCGGGCCGATCCGCGCCGGCCCGGCTCCCGTGCCGCGCCCCGGCGTCAGTGGCTCTCCTCCCGGACGGTGTCCAGCGCGTGCTGGAGATCCGCCGGGTAGGCGCTCTCGAACTCCACCCAGCGCCCGTCCGAAGGGTGCTCGAAACCCAGCCGCACCGCGTGCAGCCACTGCCGGGCGACACCCAGCCGCTTGGCGAGAGTGGGGTCCGCGCCGTAGGTCAGGTCGCCGACGCAGGGGTGCCGGTGCGCGGACATGTGCACCCGGATCTGGTGCGTCCGGCCGGTCTCCAGCTTGATGTCCAGCAGGCTGGCCGCCCGGAACGCCTCGATCAGGTCGTAGTGGGTGACCGAGGGCTTGCCGTCGGCGGTCACCGCCCACTTGTAGTCGTGGTTCGGGTGCCGCCCGATGGGGGCGTCGATGGTGCCGCTCAGCGGGTCGGGGTGGCCCTGCACCAGCGCGTGGTAGCGCTTGTCCGGCACCCGCTCCTTGAACTGCCGCTTCAGCGAGGTGTACGCCCGCTCCGACTTGGCGACCACCATCAGTCCGGAGGTGCCGACGTCGAGGCGGTGCACGATGCCCTGCCGCTCGGCCGCCCCGGAGGTGGAGATCCGGTACCCGGCCGCGGCCAGACCGCCGATGACGGTGGTGCCGCTCCAGCCGGGGCTGGGGTGCGCGGCGACCCCCACCGGCTTGCCGATCACCACGACGTCCTCGTCGTCGTGCACGATCTCCATGCCCTCGACGGGCTCGGCCACGATCTCCACCGGCGCGGCCGCCGGCGGCATCTCGACCTCCAGCCAGGCGCCCCCGTGCACCCGCTCGGACTTCATCACCTCGGAGCCGTCGACCCGGACCTTGCCGGCCGAGGCCAGCTCGGCGGCCTTCGTCCGGGAGAAGCCGAACATGCGGGCCAGCGCGGCGTCCACGCGCTCGCCCTCCAGGCCGTCCGGTACGGGCAGGGTGCGGATCTCGGGGAAGGTGCTCACCCCACGAGTATGGCAGTCCCCCGGCACTGCCCCGCCCGGCGGAGGGCCCCGGCCACCCGGCCGGGACGCGGGCCGGCCGTCAGTCCTTGTGGACCGTGCCGTCCGGGTCCAGGCCCCGGAAGGACAGCAGCACGATCAGCACGCCGCCGCAGACGATCGCGGAGTCGGCGAGGTTGAAGACCGCGAAGTGGGCCGGGGCGATGAAGTCCACCACCGCGCCCTGGAAGACGCCCGGCGAGCGGAAGATCCGGTCGGTGAGGTTGCCGAACGCACCGCCCAGCAGCAGGCCCAGCGCGATCGCCCAGGGCAGGCTGTGGAGCTTGCGGGCGATCCGGGCGATCACCACGATCACCACCGCGGCGATGATGGTCAGGAACACCGTCAGCGCCTCGCCGAACCCGAAGGCGGCCCCGCGGTTGCGGATCACGCTGAACTGCAGCAGCGTCCCGACGACCTCGACCGGCGCGTGGTGCTCCAGCTTGGCGACCACCGCGAGCTTGCTGCCCAGGTCGAGGAGGTAGACGACCGCGGCCACCAGCAGCAGCGCGGCGATCCGCCGCTTGCCGCGCCCGGTCGGCCGCTCGCCCTCCGCCGGCCGGCCCCCCTCGGATCCCGCCGCGGTCTCCGCCCCGGAACCCGGTTCGGATTCCGGCGTACCGGTGATGCGTTCCGCCTCTGCCACGTGTGCGTCCCTCAGCCCGTCGAGTCCTTCACCAGGCCCAGCCCGGCTGCCCACGAGAGTACGGCACCCGCCTGCGGGAACGGGCCGGACGGGGGCCGGCCGGCTCGCCCGGCGCGGCGGCGCACGGCTCAGCGGCGCTCCTGCTTCTGCTTGCACTCCACACAGAGCGTCGCCCGCGGGAACGCCTGCATCCGCGCCTTGCCGATCGGTTTGCCGCAGTTCTCGCACAGGCCGTAGGTGCCGGCGTCGAGGCGGCCGAGCGCCCGCTCGGTCTGGTGCAGCATCTCGCGGGCGTTGGAGGCCAGCGCCAGCTCGTGCTCGCGGGTGATGTTCTTGCTGCCGGTGTCGGCCTCGTCGTCGCCCGCGCCGTCCCCGGAGTCCCGCATCAGCCCGGCGATGGCGTCCTCGGCCGAGGTGATCTCCGCCCGCAGCCGGACCACCTCCCCCATCAGGCCGGACCGCGCCTCGGCCACCTCCGCCGGCGTCCAGGGCTCCTCACCGGGCCGTACCGCGAGTTCGCCGGGTGCCGCGGCCGTACGGGCCGGGGGCGCCCCGGAGTCCGCGCCGTCCGTGGCCGACGCGGCCGCCGTCCTCTTCGCCACCGTCCTGGCTCCCGTCTCCTCCGCCGGCCCGGCCGTCTCCCCGGCCACCGCCTTCACGGCGCTCGCCTTCTTCGCCGCAGGTTTCTTCGCGGCAGTCGTCTTCTTCGCAGCCGCCTTCTTCGTGGCGGTCTTCTTCGCCGCCGTCTTCTTGGCCGCGGCCTTGGCGGGCGCCGCCTTCTTGGCCGGCGTCTTCTTCGCGGCCGCCTTCTTCCCGGCGGCCTTCTCCGGCGCGGGCCCGGTCGCCTCCTCGCGCACGGACTGCTGCGCGACGTCCTCGTCAGTGGGCCCGGCGGACGTCGTGGTCTTCTCCGCGGCGGTCTTCTTCGCCACCATGGCCGCGACCCCTTCACATATGTGATCTTGTTCGCGAATCGTGACCGGAACGATAAATCGCCTCACGGCACGCGGCAACGGGACGCACCGCCCGGCCACCCCGCCACCGGGACCGTACGTCCGGTCTGCCTCGTTTGTGCCCCGCTGTCCGCGCGGTAATCCGCCCCGGACGACCGGCTCCGCGGGGCCCGGCATTCGGGTCAGCCGCCGGGCGACGGCCGGCGGACCGAAATCCGGTCGGCCGGTGTCGGCGCGGCCCTTTACACTGGGGCCCAGCGAAAGGCGTCGATGGGACGAGTAGCGTCATACGCAGCCTGCAGCGATCCGGGGACGGTGCGAGCCCGGAGGCGTGCATGACGTGAAGATCACCCCGGAGCCGCCGGAAGAAAGCCTCCGGACAGCGGGCCCCGCCCACGGGCCGCGGATCCACAGGCGACTAGAACCGGCAGCGCGACCCCAATGAGGGGGCGGTGCGGCGCGCACCGCCAAGGAGGGTGGTACCGCGGGAGCCAGCGCTCTCGTCCCTCCGGTCGGAGAACGCACCCAGGTGTCCGCCGGAGGAACCGATGAGCCCCACACCCCAGTACCGACCGGTACCCGCCCAGGTAGACCTGCCCGCCCTGGAACACGCGGTGCTCGACTTCTGGCAGGAGCGGAAGGTCTTCGCCCGCAGCCTCCAGCAGTCCGAGGGCCGCCCCGAGTGGGTCTTCTACGAGGGCCCGCCGACCGCCAACGGCATGCCCGGCGCCCACCACATCGAGGCCCGCGTCTTCAAGGACGTCTTCCCCCGGTTCCGCACCATGCAGGGCTACCACGTCGACCGCAAGGCCGGCTGGGACTGCCACGGCCTCCCGGTCGAGCTGGCCGTGGAGAAGGAGCTGGGCTTCAGCGGCAAGAAGGACATCGAGGCGTACGGCATCGCCGAGTTCAACGCCAAGTGCCGCGAGTCGGTGACCCGGCACACCGACGCCTTCTCCGAGCTCACCACGCGCATGGGCTACTGGACGGACCTGGACACCCCCTACCGCACCATGGACCCCGACTACATCGAGTCGGTCTGGTGGTCCCTGAAGGAGATCTTCAACAAGGGCCTGCTGGTCCAGGACCACCGCGTCGCCCCCTGGTGCCCGCGCTGCGGCACCGGCCTGTCGGACCACGAGCTGGCGCAGGGCTACGAGACGGTCGTCGACCCCTCGGTCTTCGTCCGCCTGCCGCTGACCTCCGGCCCGCTGGCCGGCCGGGCCGCCCTCCTGGTCTGGACGACCACCCCCTGGACCCTGGTCTCCAACACCGCCGTCGCCGCCCACCCCGACGTCACCTACGTCGTCGCCACCGACGGCAGCGAGCAGCTGATCGTCGCCGAGCCGCTGCTGGAGAAGGCGCTGGGCGAGGGCTGGACGACCACCGGGGAGTCCTTCACCGGCCGTGAGATGGAGCGCTGGGCCTACGACCGCCCGTTCCACCTCGTCGACCTCGACGGCGCCAACTTCGTCGTCAACGCCGAGTACGTCACCACCGACGACGGCACCGGCCTCGTCCACCAGGCCCCCGCCTTCGGTGAGGACGACCTCCGCACCTGCCGCGCCTACGGCCTCCCGGTGGTCAACCCGGTCCGCCCGGACGGCACCTTCGAGGATCAACTCCCGCTCGTCGGCGGCCAGTTCTTCAAGAAGGCCGACGAGGCGCTGGTCGCCGACCTCGACTCCCGCGGCCTGCTCTTCCGCCACCTCGCCTACGAGCACAGCTACCCGCACTGCTGGCGCTGCCACACCGCGCTGCTCTACTACGCCCAGCCGTCCTGGTACATCCGCACCACCGCGGTCAAGGACGCCCTGCTGCGGGAGAACGAGAACACCAACTGGTTCCCGGAGTCGGTCAAGCACGGCCGCTTCGGCGACTGGCTGAACAACAACATCGACTGGGCGCTCTCCCGCAACCGCTACTGGGGCACCCCGCTGCCCATCTGGCGCTGCGAGGAGGGCCACCTGACCTGCGTCGGCTCGCTCGCCGAGCTGACCGAGCTGACCGGCACCGACCAGTCCGGCCTGGACCCGCACCGCCCCTTCATCGACGCGGTCACCTTCGGCTGCACCCACGAGGGCTGCACGCTGACCGCGGTCCGCGTCCCCGAGGTCATCGACGCCTGGTACGACTCCGGCTCGATGCCCTTCGCACAGTGGGGCTACCCGTACCGCAACAAGGAACTCTTCGAGAAGCGGTACCCGGCGCAGTTCATCTCCGAGGCCATCGACCAGACCCGCGGCTGGTTCTACACGCTGATGGCCGTCGGCACACTCGTCTTCGACAAGTCGTCCTACGAGAACGTGGTCTGCCTGGGCCACATCCTCGCCGAGGACGGCCGGAAGATGTCCAAGCACCTGGGCAACACCCTCCAGCCGATCCCGCTCATGGACCAGCACGGCGCCGACGCGGTCCGCTGGTTCATGGCGGCCGGCGGCTCCCCCTGGGCGGCCCGCCGCGTCGGCCATGGCACCATCCAGGAAGTCGTCCGCAAGACCCTGCTGACGTACTGGAACACCGTCGCCTTCCAGGCGCTCTACGCCCGCACCTCCGGCTGGGCGCCGTCCGCCGCCGACCCGGCCCCGGCCGACCGCCCGCTGCTGGACCGCTGGCTGCTCGGCGAGCTCAACACCCTGGTCGAGGGCGTGACCGAGGCCCTGGAGAGCTACGACACCCAGCGCGCCGGCAAGCTGCTCTCCGCCTTCGTCGACGACCTCTCCAACTGGTACGTCCGCCGCTCCCGCCGCCGCTTCTGGCAGGGCGACGCGGCCGCGCTGCGCACCCTGCACGACGTCGTCGAGACGGTCACCCGGCTGATGGCCCCGCTCGTCCCGTTCATCACCGAGCGGGTCTGGCAGGACCTGGTCGTCCCGGTCACCCCCGACGCCCCGGATTCGGTCCACCTCACCACCTGGCCGGCGGCCGACCGCGCACTGATCGACCCGGCGCTCTCCGCGCAGATGCAGCTGGTGCGCCGGCTGGTCGAACTGGGCCGCGCCACCCGCGCCGAGTCCGGCGTCAAGACCCGCCAGCCGCTGTCCCGCGCCCTGGTCGGCGCGCACGGCTTCGCGGACCTCTCCGAGGAGCTGCGCGCCCAGATCGCCGAGGAGCTGAACGTCAGCTCGCTGGCTTCCCTCTCCGAGGTGGGCGGCTCCCTCGTCGACACCACCGCCAAGGCCAACTTCCGTGCCCTGGGCAAGCGGTTCGGCAAGGGCGTCCAGGCGGTCGCCAAGGCGATCGCCGGCGCGGACGCCGCCGCCCTCTCGCTCGCGCTGCGCGCGGGCACGGCGAGCGTCGAGGTGGACGGCGAGACGGTCGGCCTCACTCCCGAAGAGGTCATCATCACCGAAACCCCGCGCGAGGGCTGGTCGGTCGCCTCCGACCAGGGCGCGACGGTCGCCCTCGATCTGGAGATCACCCCGGAGCTGCGCCGCGCCGGCCTGGCCCGCGACGCGATCCGGCTGATCCAGGAGGCCCGCAAGAACAGCGGCCTGGACGTCGCCGACCGGATCGCGCTCCGCTGGGCCGCCGCCGACGACGACGTGCGCACGGCACTGGCGGACCACGCCACGCTGATCGCCGACGAGGTGCTGGCCACCGACTTCGCCGCCGGTGAGCCGGACGGTTCCTACGGCCCGGCCTTCACCGACGAGGCGCTGTCCCTGACCTTCCACCTCCGCAAGGCATAACGGAGCACGGAAGCACGGCAGAGCACGACCGGGCCCCGGCGCACTGCGCGCCGGGGCCCTCGCTCTTGTCCGCCCCCGCGTACCACCGCCGCGCCCCCCGCACGGACGACGGCGGACGCCCGGCACCCGCACGGTGGCACGAACAGGGCCGGGCCCCGAGGGATCTCTCCCTCGGGGCCCGGCCCTGATTGCCGACTCTGCGCGCCGTACCGGCGTCAGCCGTCCGTCAGTTGTCGTCCTCGTCGATGAGGAAGCCACGCATCGGCGACGGCGTCTGCTGCATCGGCGACGGACCCTGCGGCCGCACCGGTGCCATCGGCTGGGTCATCGCCGGCGACATCTGCTGCTGGCCGCCGTAGGACGGGCCACCGCTGGACGGGCTGCTCATGGAGTGGTTGCCGCCCATCGACTGGCCGCCACCCATGGTGTGGTTGCCGCCCATGGTGCCCGCACCGGCCGACGCCATCGACGGCGACGGCGGCAGCGAGGGGGCAGCCGGGGTCCGCGGCGGGGCCAGCGAGTCGTCGGACTGGTTCTCCAGCTGACGCAGCTGGCTCTCCAGGTACGACTTCAGACGGGTGCGGTACTCGCGCTCGAAGCCGCGCAGGTCCTCGACCTTGCGCTCCAGCGTCGCGCGGGCCGACTCCAGCGAGCCCATCGCCACGCGGTGCTTCTCCTGCGCGTCCCGCTCCAGCGCGTCGGCCTTGGCGCGGGCGTCCCGCTCCAGGCCCTCGGCACGGCTGCGCGCCTCGCCGACGATCTTGTTGGCCTCGGAACGGGCCTCCGCGATCGCCTGGTCGGCGGTCTGCTGTGCCAGCGACAGCACGCGGGCCGCGCTGTCACCGCCGGGGCCGCCCTGCTGCTGGGCCGGCTGCGGCAGTTGCTGTCCGGGGCCGCCCATCGGACCGCCCAGTGGGCCGCCCTGGCCCATCGGGCCGGGACCGTGCGGACCCTGCGGACCCGGACCGTGGCCACCAGGACCGGGAGGCAGCTGCGGTGCACCACCGGGCAGTTGGGGCGGGCCACCCATCCCCTGCTGCTGCGGCGGAACCGGCTGCGGACCGGATATGGCGGCGGGCACCGGGGGCCCCGGCCGCTGCGGCTGCTCCTGCTGCTGGTCGGGACCCTTGCGCAGACCCTGCTGCTGGTTCTGCGCGGCGGCACGAGTGGCGGCGGCCAGCTTGGCGCGCAGGTCCTCGTTCTCCCGGAGCAGGCGGGTCAGTTCGGCCTCGACCTCGTCGAGAAAGGCATCGACCTCGTCCTCGTCATAGCCTTCTCGGAGGCGGACGGTCGTGAACTGCTTGTTCCGCACATCCTCGGGGGTCAACGGCATCTCTACTTCACCTCAACGTAGTCGTCGGCAATCGGCAAGACCGTATCGTTCACACCAACAACACCGACCTCACGACGGTGATCAGGATGTAGACGATGATCATCAATACGAAGAAGGACAGGTCGAGCGCCACGCCCCCGAGACGCAGCGGCGGGATGACCCGCCGCAGAAGCTTGAGTGGCGGATCGGTGACAGTGTAGGTGGCCTCAAGAACCACCACCATCGCCTTGCCGGGTTGCCATGAACGGGCGAACTGGAAGACATAGTCCATCACCAGGCGGAAGATCAGCAGGATCAGGAAGCAGTACAGCGCGATGTAGATCACCTGACCAGCGACACTCATCTCGCGCTGCCCTCTCCCCTTGTTCCTGTGCCGACCTTACGGCCCTGGTGTGCCCGGTGTTGCGTCTCAGCTCTGGTTGAAGAATCCGCCCTCTGCGATACGGGCCTTGTCCTCCGCCGTGACATCGACGTTAGCAGGCGACAACAGGAACACCTTCTGCGTCACCCGCTCAATGCTCCCGTGCAGTCCGAAGACCAGACCGGCCGCAAAGTCGACAAGTCGCTTCGCATCGGTGTCGTCCATCTCCGTGAGATTCATGATCACCGGAGTGCCCTCACGGAAGTGTTCCCCGATGGTACGGGCTTCGTTGTAGGTCCGGGGGTGCAGTGTGGTGATGCGGTAAGGCTCCCGCTCGGACACAACTTTGGGCATGATCACCGGTGCGTTCTTCTCCAGGTTCGGGCGTTCGGGTGTGATGGATGCCACGGGGGCGATACGCGCGGGTCGTCCGCTTTCCGCGGCGAGCGGGGCGGGTTCACGCGGCGCGGGAGGCGTCACGGCACGGACCGGTTCCTCCCGTTCCGGGCGTGTTTCGGCCGGGACTTGGTGCTGTTGACGCCGTCCCCGATCGGGCTCCGGGTCCAGCTCGGGCTCGAACTCGTCGTCGGGGTCGAACCCCCGGCCGTCGTACCCATCGTCCTCCACGAGGCCGAGGTAGACCGCCATCTTGCGCATCGCGCCGGCCATTCTCTGCGTCCTCCGCTCTGTGGTGGATCGGCTCCGTCACCGGGGCCCTTGGATCCACTCGGCCTGCCCGCCTCCTGCGGGAATGACCATATTTTGTGCTGTGGTCCGACTTGCTTGGCGACGTTACCCGAGCCGTGGTCGGACTCCGAGTACCGCGGTACCGATGCGCACATGTGTCGCCCCGGCCGCCACCGCGTCTTCGAGGTCCGCACTCATGCCTGCCGACACCATGGTGGCAGCAGGATGGGTCACGCGCAGGTCGGATGAGATTTCCATGAGCCGCTCGAAAGCGGCGCGTTGACGTCCCGCGTACGGTCCGACCAGCGGCGCGACCGTCATGAGACCGTCCAGACGCAGCCCTTGTGCGGCGGCGATCACCTCGGCGAGTTCCGCGACACCCTCCGGCGCCACCCCGCCGCGATCCCCCGTGATGTGTCCGTTCTGTCCTGACTCGACGTCAAATGCCACCTGGATCAGACAGCCCAGCTCCCGCTCGGCACGGACCGCTTCCTTGGAGAGCGCAGTGACGAGCCGGGGCCGGTCGACCGACTGGACGACACCGGCGTAACCGGCCACCGACCGCACCTTGTTGGTCTGCAATTGACCGACGAAGTGCCAAGTCAGCGGCAAATCGGCGCATTCGGCCGCTTTGGGTGCCGCTTCCTGATCGCGGTTCTCCGCGACCTGGCGCACCCCCAGCTCCGCGAGCAGCCGGACGTCGCTCGCGGGGTAGGTCTTGGTGACGACGATCAGCGTGACCTCGTCCCGTGACCGGCCGGCCTTGGCGCAGGCTGTGGAGATACGATCCTCCACCCGCGCCAGGTTGTCGGCCAGTTGCGTTCTGCGGTCGTCGGTCACAGCTCAGCCTCTCCGGGGCCGCCCCCGAGCCATACGTAACTCGCGAGCCGCCCGGTCGTGCGGTCGCGCCGGTACGAGTAGTGGTCCGCCGACTCCCGGGTGCAGACCGGCGATTGCGCCCGCAACTGCACGCCCTTCGCGGCGAGTTGGGCGCGCACCCCCGCGGTGACGTCCACCGACGGGGTGCCCCAGGAAGTGGTCGCCCAGGACTCCGGCACCACCGTGGCGACCTCGGCGCGCATCTCCTCGGGCACCTCGTAGCAGCGTCCGCAGACCGCGGGGCCGGTGTACGCGAGGATCCGGGACGGCTCCGCGCCCAGCTCGGCCATGGCGGCGAGGACCGCCGGGACGACCCCGGCGACCAGCCCCGGCCGGCCGGCGTGCGCGGCGCCCGCCACCCCGGCGACCGGGTCGGCGAGCAGGACCGGGGTGCAGTCGGCGGTGAGCACGGCCAGGGCCAGGCCCCGGCGGGCGGTCACCACCGCGTCCACGGACGGGATCTCGCCCTCCCCCCAGGGTCCGTCGACCACGGCCACGTCCCGGCCGTGGACCTGGTTCATCCAGACCACCGCGGCCGGGTCCAGGCCCAGGTCCCGGGCCACCAGGTCGCGGTTGGCGCGGACGGCGGCGGGGTCGTCGCCCACCGCGCCGCCCAGATTGAGCTGCTCATACGGAGCGGCGCTCACCCCGCCCCACCTGTCGGTGAAGGCGAAGTGCGCGCCGCTCACGTGGTGCTGTTGCCCTATCACGTCGGTGCTTACGTCACTTCAGGAAGTCGGGAACGTCCAGTTCCTCGGCCGCGGAGTCCGAGTACGGACGGGCCGGGGGAACCGAGGGGCCGCCGGCCGGCGGGGTGGACACCTCGCCCAGCGACGGGGACTCGGACGTCGGGGCCTCGTCCCGGACCGGCGGGACCGCGCCCAGGCCGCCGAACGACGGTGCCGGGCGGGGCGGCTCGACCGGGGGCGCGGTCGGGCGGACCGGCGCCGGGGCGGGCTCGTCGCGCTTCGGGGAGGGCATGCCGGCCTGCTGGACGTCCCGGCGGGCCGGCGGCTGACCGCCGTCGAAGCCCGCGGCGATGACCGTGACCCGGACCTCGTCGCCCAGCGCGTCGTCGATGACCGCGCCGAAGATGATGTTGGCCTCGGGGTGCGCGGCCTCGCTGACCAGCTGCGCGGCCTCGTTGATCTCGAAGAGGCCGAGGTCGGAGCCGCCGGAGATGGAGAGCAGCACGCCGCGGGCGCCGTCGATGGACGCCTCCAGGAGCGGCGAGGAGATCGCCATCTCCGCGGCGGCGACCGCGCGGTCGTCGCCGCGCGCCGAACCGATGCCCATGAGCGCCGAGCCGGCCTCGGACATCACGGACTTGACGTCGGCGAAGTCGAGGTTGATCAGACCCGGGGTGGTGATGAGGTCGGTGATGCCCTGGACGCCCGACAGCAGCACCTGGTCCGCGGACTTGAACGCGTCGAGCACGCTCACCTGGCGGTCCGAGATGGACAGCAGACGGTCGTTGGGGATCACGATGAGGGTGTCGACCTCTTCGCGCAGCTGGGCGATGCCGTCCTCGGCCTGGTTGGCGCGACGGCGACCCTCGAAGGTGAACGGCCGGGTGACCACGCCGATCGTCAGGGCGCCCAGCGAGCGGGCGATGTTGGCGACGACCGGAGCACCGCCGGTGCCCGTCCCGCCGCCCTCACCCGCGGTCACGAAGACCATGTCGGCCCCCTTGAGGACCTCCTCGATCTCCTCGCGGTGGTCCTCGGCCGCCTTGCGGCCCACGTCCGGGTTGGCGCCGGCGCCGAGTCCGCGCGTCATCTCGCGGCCGACGTCGAGCTTGACGTCGGCGTCGCTCATCAGCAACGCCTGCGCATCGGTGTTGATCGCGATGAACTCGACGCCCTTGAGCCCGACCTCGATCATCCGGTTGATGGCGTTCACGCCACCGCCGCCGATGCCGACGACCTTGATGACTGCGAGGTAGTTCTGCGGTGCTGCCACGTCGAAGGCCTCTCGCCTCGATTTACGTGTCGTCGCCGCACATTGCGTGTGGACGCCGACTGATGCCGAAGGGATGGTCCGCTCTGCCGACCCGAACCCTAACCCTGAAGTTTAGGGTTACTGTGCCTGTGTTCCTGGTTCCACGGTCCCTTTGGAACGAGACACTAAGTCGACAAGGTGCGCGCGTTCAACGAACACGCCGAACCTCCCGTTTTTCTTTTCACCCTATGTGATCACCCATAGTCGTAGCCATCCAGGGTGCTGGCCTGCGCCGCGGTACGTCAACTCCCGGACACCGCGGGCGCGCTGGGCACCGAGATGTCGAGGTGGCGCGCGTCACGCGCAGCCTTCATCAGCTCGGCCAGCACCTTCGCCTTTTCGGCGCCCTGTTCGCAGCTGCCCCACATCACCGTGCGGCCACCTGCGAGTTCGAGGGTGACGGAGTCGTAGGAGCGCATCCGGAGAGTGCGGATGTCCTTGCGGACGGCAGCCGGGAGGTCCCGGGCGACGGTGACCGCGGCGCGCAGCAAACGGCCGGTTCCGAAACGGTGCAGGCTCGGAGAGTCGGAAACAGTCATTTCCAGAAGGGGGATACCGCGGGGCGGGTGGCTCACCGTGGCGAAACGGACGCCCTCGCCGTCCACTTCCACGAACTTCCCGTTCGCTCGCAGCAGCAGTTCCGGCGTCCTTTCGGTCACTTCCAGTCCGAGGGTGTGCGGCCAGGAACGGGTGATGTCAACACTCTTGAGGCGCGGGAGCCGGGCCAGCAGCCGGCGGCGCACCGCGCCGGTGTCCACGGAGGCGAGCGGCGCGTCCATCGGCGCGGACGCGGCGGCGACCACCTGCTCCGGGGTGAGCACGTCGGTGCCGGAGGCCCGGACCTTCTCCAGCCGGAGCCAGTCCGAACCGTAGAGCGCCCAGGCGCCGAACCCGCCCAGCAGCGCCGCGAGAACCGCAACGATGATCACACCGCGGCGGCCCGGGCGGCGCAGCGGCGGGCGCGGCAGCCGGAGGCGCAGGACGCCGGACCGCGGCGAAGGGGGCGGGCCGGACCGCGACTTCTTCGCTCCGCGCCTGGCGGTGGTCGGTCCGGCCACGCTCTCCGCCTTCTCTCGTCCGCTACTTGCGGCGCTGCTCGATCGCGTCGTAGACCATGCCGACCAGCAGCTCGTCGGCGTCCCGGCGGCCGAACTCGGCGGCCGCGCGGGACATCTCGTACAGCCGGTGCGGATCGCCCAGGACCGGGAGCACGTTGTCCTGCACCCAGTCCGGGGTCAGCTGGGCGTCGTCGACCAGCAGGCCGCCGCCGGCGTTGACCAGCGGCTGGGCGTTGAGCCGCTGCTCGCCGTTGCCGATGGGCAGCGGGACGAAGGCGGCCGGGAGCCCGACGGCGGACAACTCGGCGACGGTCATCGCGCCCGCGCGGCAGAGCATCATGTCGGCCGCGGCGTACGCGAGATCCATCCGGTCCACGTACGGTACCGGGACATAGGGCGGCATTCCCGGCATGTTGTCCACGTGCGGCAGTTCGTTCTTCGGGCCGACCGCGTGCAGTACCTGGATGCCGGAGCGCTGCAGCACCGGGACCGCGGCCTGGACGACCTCGTTCAGCCGGCGGGCGCCCTGGGAACCGCCGGACACCAGCAGGGTCGGCAGGTTGGGGTCGAGGCCGAACGCGGCGCGCGCCTCGGGGCGCACCGCGGCGCGGTCCAGGGTGGCGATGGAGCGGCGCAGCGGAATGCCCACATAGCGGGCGCCGCGCAGCTTGCTGTCCGGGGTGCTGACGGCGACGTACGTGGCGTAGCGCGAGCCGATCTTGTTGGCCAGGCCGGGGCGGGCGTTGGCCTCGTGGACGACGATCGGCACACCGAGCCGCTTGGCGGCCAGATAGCCGGGCAGCGCCACATAGCCGCCGAAGCCGACGACGCAGTCCGCCTTGGTGCGCTCCAGGATCTGCTCGGCGGCCTTGATCGTGCCGCGCAGCCGTCCGGGGACGGTGATCAGCTCGGGGGTGGGCTTGCGGGGCAGCGGTACCGCCGGGATCAGGCCCAGTTCGTAGCCGCGCTCGGGGACCAGCCGGGTCTCCAGGCCGCGCTCCGTGCCCAGTGCCGTGATCCCCACGGTCGGGTCCTGCCTGCGCAGGGCGTCCGCGAGGGCGAGCGCGGGCTCGATGTGGCCGGCGGTCCCCCCACCGGCGAGTACGACATGCACCGAAATTCACCGCTCTCCGGACGGCCGCCTCTTAACGCGCCGTCTCATCGTCTTCCATCTCACCCCAGCCGGTTTCCTGCCGGGAGCAGGCTTCCGCGCCGACCGTGCCGTCAACGCCGCCCGTGCGGCGGGCTCGTCACGCGCGAAGGCGATCAGCAGCCCGACGGCGAACATCGTCGGCAGCAGGGCGGAGCCCCCGTAGGAGAACAGCGGGAGCGGGACACCGGCGATCGGCAGGAGGCCGAGCACCGCACCGATGTTGATCACGGCCTGAGCCATGATCCAGGTGGTCACACCACCCGCTGCGTACCGTACGAAGGGGTCCTCCGTGCGTCCGGCCACGCGGATACCCGCATAGCCTAGAGCCGCGAAGAGGGCGAGCACCGACAGCGTCCCCGCCAGGCCCAGTTCCTCCCCGGTGATGGCGAAGATGAAGTCGGTGTGCGGTTCGGGGAGTTCTCCCCATTTTTCCATACTCGCCCCGAGGCCGGAACCGAAGAGGCCGCCGGAGGCCAGCGCGTAGATGCCGTGCACGGCCTGCCAGCACTGGTCGCCGGGGCCCGGATCGGTCGCGCCGATGCAGGCGAGGCGGGACATCCGGTGGGCGCTGGTCTTGATCAGCAGCAGGCTGAGCACGGTCGCGGCGCCCAGCACCCCGGCGAACAGCCGGGTCGGGGCGCCGGCCAGCCACAGCAGACCGAAGAGGATCGCGGTCAGGATGATCGTGGTGCCCATGTCCCCGCCGAGCATGATCAGCCCGAGTACGAGAAATGTCACCGGCGTCAGGGGAACCAGCAAGTGCTTCCACTGCGTCAGGAGTTTCTTCTCCTCTTTGCGGGCCAGCAGGTCGGCGGCCCACAGGACGAGCGCGAGCTTGGCGAACTCGCTCGGTTGCACCTGGAAAGGGCCGCCCAGGCTGAGCCAGTTCTGGTTGCCGTTGACCGAGACGCCGATGCCCGGGATCTGCACCATGCCAAGCAGGAAGACCGAGCCGGCGAGCAGCGGATAGGCCAGCGACCGGTGCCGGCGCACCGGCATACGGGAGGCGAGCAGCAGCAGCCCGCCGCCGATGGCGGCCGCCAGCAGCTGCTTGCGGAAGAAGTACGACGGCGCCAGACCAGACTGCAGGGCCTTGATCTGGGAGGCCGAGTAGACCATCACCAGGCCCAGCACGGTGATCAGCAGGGGGGCGCCGAGGATGAGGTAGTACGCCGTGAGCGGGCGGTCCCAGGCGCGCCTGGCGCGGGTGTAGAGCCCGCGCGGGCCGGGCGGTGTGCGGACGACCCGCGGCGGGCGCACCTTGGCGGGGGTCCGGCGGGCCGGGCGCGGCTGCGCCGGCTTCGCCGATCGGGCGGTCATCCTCGTCCCCTCCACAGGTGCGCTCGCCGCCGGCGACGACGGCAGCGGGGAGAACCGGGCTAGTGACCCGCGGCGGCCAGCTCGCCCACCGCGTCGGCGAACGCCTCGCCCCGCTTGTTGTAATTGACGAACATGTCCATCGAGGCACAGGCCGGGGCCAGCAGCACGGTGTCGCCCGGCTCGGCCAGCCGGGCCGCCTCCCGGACCGCCTCGGACATCGCCCCAGTGTCGGTCCGGTCGAGGTCGACAACCGGGACATCCGGGGCGTGTCGCGCCAGTGCTTCCCTGATCAGCGCCCGGTCGGCACCGATCAGGACCACCCCGCGCAGCCGGCCGGCGGCCGTGCGCACCAGGTCGTCGAAGGTGGCGCCCTTCGCCAGCCCGCCGGCGAGCCACACGATGTGCTCGTACGCCGCCAACGACGCCTCGGCGGCGTGGGTGTTGGTGGCCTTGGAGTCGTCGATGTAGGAGACCCCGGCGACGTCCGCGATGTGCTGGATGCGGTGGGCGTCCGGGTGGAAGGCCCGCAGCCCGTCGCGGACCGCGGTGGCCGGGACGCCGAAGGCGCGGGCCAGCGCCGCGGCGGCCAGCGCGTTGGCGATGTTGTGCGGGGCGGCCTTGCCGGAGGCGGGGGCGATGTCCGCGATCTCGGCGAGCTCCTGGGCCTGCTGCTGCCGGTTCTCCACGAAGGCGCGGTCGACGAGGATGCCGTCGACGACGCCGAGTTGGGAGGGGCCGGGGGTGCCGAGGGTGAAGCCGATGGCCCGGCAGCCCTCCACGACGTCGGCCTCGCGGACCAGTTCCTCGGTCGCGGGGTCGGCGGCGTTGTAGACGCAGGCGACGGTGTTGCCCTCGTAGATCCGGCCCTTGTCGGCGGCGTAGGCGGCCATGGAGCCGTGCCAGTCGAGGTGGTCCGGGGCGAGGTTGAGGACGGCCGCGGAGTGCGCCCGCACCGACGGCGCCCAGTGCAGCTGGTAGCTGGAGAGCTCGACGGCCAGGACGTCGTAGGCCGTCTCGTCGGTCCGGCCCTCGCCGAGCACCACGTCCACCAGCGGGACGCCGATGTTGCCGACCGCGGCGGTGCGCAGACCGGCCGCGGCGAGGATCGAGGCGAGCATCCGGACGGTGGTGGTCTTGCCGTTGGTGCCGGTGACCGCAAGCCAGGGCGCCGCGTCGGGACCGCGCAGCCGCCAGGCCAGCTCGACGTCGCCCCAGACCGGGACGCCGGCCTTCTCGGCCGCCAGGAAGAGCGGGCTGGTGGGCTTCCACCCGGGGGAGGTCACCACCACCTCGGTGCCCTCGGGGAGGGTCTCGCCGTCGCCGAGCCGGACGGTGATCCCGAGCTTCTCCAGCTCGGCCGCCTGGGCCCGTTCGCCCTCGCCGTCACTGCCGTTGACGACGGTGACGCGGGCGCCGAGGCCGGCCAGGGCGCGGGCGGCGGGGACGCCGCTCACGCCGAGACCGGCCACGGTGACGTGCCTGCCGGCGAAGTCCTCGGGAGCCTTCGGGTCGTACACGGTCACTTCGCCGCCTGCCAGCCGCCGTAGAAGATGCCCAGACCGACGATCACGCACATGCCCTGGATGATCCAGAACCGGACCACCACAAGGACCTCGGACCACCCCTTGAGTTCGAAGTGGTGCTGGAGTGGCGCCATCCGGAAGACCCGCTTGCCGGTCATCCGGAACGAGCCGACCTGGATGACCACGGACATGGTGATCAGGACGAACAGACCGCCCAGGACCGCCAGCAGCATCTCCGTGCGGGAGCAGATCGCCAGGCCGGCGAGCGCGCCGCCCAGTGCCAGCGAGCCGGTGTCGCCCATGAAGATCTTGGCGGGCGAGGTGTTCCACCACAGGAAGCCGAAGCACGCGCCCATCAGGGCGGAGGCCACCACCGCCAGGTCGAGCGGGTCGCGGACCTCGTAGCAGCCGGGGCCGGCGGTGACCAGGTTGGCGCAGGACTCCTGGTGCTGCCAGATGCCGATGAAGGTGTACGCGCCGAAGACCATCACCGAGGCGCCGGTGGCCAGGCCGTCCAGGCCGTCGGTGAGGTTCACGCCGTTGGACATCGCCAGGATCATGAACAGCGCCCAGATGACGAAGAGCACCGGGCCGATCTGCCAGCCGAAGTCCTGGGTGAAGGAGAGCCGGTCGGAGGCCGGGGTGGCGCCCCGCAGGTCAGCGAACTGCAGCGAGAGCACCGCGAAGGCGATGCCGACGATCAGCTGGCCGGCCATCTTCGCCTTGGCCCGCAGGCCCAGCGACCGCTGCTTGACGATCTTGATGTAGTCGTCGAGGAAGCCGACCAGGCCCATGCCCGCGAAGAGGAAGAGCACCAGCACACCCGAGAAGGTCGGGTCGCTGGAGGTGATCACCTTCGTCAGGGCGTAGGCGATGATCGTGGCCAGGATGAAGGAGATGCCGCCCATGGTGGGCGTGCCCTTCTTGCTGCCGTGGGTGCGGGGGCCGTCATCGCGGATGAACTGCCCGTAGCCCTTCTTGGCCAGCAGTTTGATCAGCAGGGGGGTGCCGATCAGGGTCAGGAAGAGCCCGATCGTCCCGGAGAAGAGGATCTGCTTCATGGAGTTCATCGGGACGCGGCTCCGCCCTCGGCGCCGGAGCAGCCATCGGCGTCTTGGCCGTCCCCGGCCAGCAATGCCGCGGCCACCCGCTCCAGACCCACCGACCTGGACGCCTTCACCAGCACGACGTCTCCCGGTCGCAGCTCGCTGCGCAACAGGTCCACCGCCGCCCGCGTGTCGGACACGTGCACCGACTCCTCACCCCACGAACCCTCGTTCTTGGCGCCCATGTCGAGCCAGGCCGCTTCCCTGCCGCCGACCGCCACGAGCTTGCTGACGTTGAGCCGGACGACCAGCCGCCCGACCGCGTCGTGTTCGGCGAGCGACTCCTCGCCCAGCTCGGCCATCTCACCGAGCACCGCCCACGTCCGGCCCCCCTTCGCCCTGGCGGCGGTGCCCATGGCGACCAGCGCACGCAGCGCCGCTCGCATGGACTCGGGGTTCGCGTTGTAGGCGTCGTTGACGACCGTCACGCCGTCCGCGCGCTCGGTGACCTCCATACGCCAGCGGGAGAGCGTGCCGGCTTCGGAGAGCGCGCTGGCGATCTCGTCTGCGGGCATGCCCAACTCATGGGCGACGGCGGCCGCGGCGAGCGCGTTCGACACGTGGTGCTCACCGTACAGCCGCATGGTCACATCACTGCACCCGGAGGGTGTGTGAAGCGTGAAA
Source organism: Streptomyces sp. MspMP-M5 (assembly GCF_000373585.1). Taxonomy (GTDB): domain Bacteria; phylum Actinomycetota; class Actinomycetes; order Streptomycetales; family Streptomycetaceae; genus Streptomyces. The sequence continues at coordinate 70,724 of NZ_KB891854.1, read as the reverse complement.
GCGGGCTGTCCGAGAGCGTTGAGCCGGACATTCTCGGCACGCACGGCGGCCTCCGCGGACTCGCCGTAGAGGATCGTGCGGGCCTTCGTACGGGACGCCATGGCCCGGACATACGGGTCGTCGGCGTTGAGCACGGCCACCCCGCCGTCCTCGGCCGCGGGCAGCGCCTCCACCAGTTCACCCTTGGCCTGGGCGATCTGTTCGCGGCCGCCGAACTCGCCGAGGTGCGCGGTGCCGACGTTGAGGACCACCCCGATCCGGGGCGGGGTCAGCCCGGCGAGGTAGCGGATGTGGCCGACGCCGCGGGCGCCCATCTCCAGCACGAGGTGGCGGGTGGTGGCGTCGGCGCGCAGCGCGGTGAGCGGCAGCCCGATCTCGTTGTTGAGGTTGCCTTCCGGCCACACCGTCGGACCGTGCCGCTGGAGCAGCTGGGCGATCAGGTCCTTGGTGCTGGTCTTGCCGGCCGAGCCGGTCAGCGCGACGACGGTGGCGCCCAGCTTCTCCACGACGGCCCGGGCGAGGGCGCCGAGGGCTGCGACGACGTCGTCGACGACGATCGCCGGGACGCCGACCGGGCGGGACGCGAGGACGGCCGCCGCGCCGGCTGCCACGGCGCCGGCGGCGAAGTCGTGGCCGTCCACCCGCTCACCGGCGAACGCGACGAACAGGCCACCCGGGCGGACCGCCCGGGAGTCCGAGACGACCGGCCCGGTGACCTCGCGGCCCGGGTCCGGTATGTCGTGCTGCTGCCCGCCGACGATGCTCGCGATCTCGGCGAGGGACAGGGAGATCACAGGTCACCCCCGGGGCCGTGCAGGAGGTGCCAACAAGAGGATTGTGCGCGCATGGCGGTGTGTCATCCCTGGTGGTTCGGCTGCTGTGACTGCTGCGGCGGCTGCGATGCCATGGCGGACTCGATCGCGGCGCGCAGCACCTGACGGTCGTCGAAGGGGCGTACCACTCCGGCGATGTCCTGACCCTGTTCGTGGCCCTTGCCCGCGACGATCACGGTGTCCCCGGGCTCGGCGCGGGCGACGGCGGCGGCGACCGCGGCGGCCCGGTCCTCCTCGACCAGGACGGTGCCGCGCTCGTGGACGGGCACCTCGGCGGCGCCCGCGAGCATGGTGGCGAGGATCGCGAGCGGGTCCTCGGAGCGGGGGTTGTCGGAGGTCAGCACGGCGGTGTCGGCGAGCCGGGCGACCGCGGCGCCCATCGGCATCCGCTTCTGCCGGTCGCGGTCGCCACCGCAACCGAGGACGGCGTGCACCTTCCCGGTGGTGACCTTGCGCAGGGCGCGCAGAACCGATTCGACGGCGTCGGTCTTGTGGGCGTAGTCGACGACCGCCAGATAGGGCTGGCCGGCGTCCACGCGCTCCAGGCGGCCGGGGACGCCGGGGACCGCGGCGACGCCGTCGGCCGCGGTCTGCGGGTCCACGCCGGCGACGGCCAGGGCCGTGATGGCGGCGAGCGCGTTGGAGACGTTGAACGGACCGGCGATCGGGCAGGCGGCACGCACCGTCACGCCCCCGGGGCCGTGCACGGTGAACGTCGAGCCGAGCGTGCCGACCTCGACGTCGGCGGCGCGCCAGTCCGCGTCCGGGTGGCCCTCGGCGGAGAACGTGGTGACCGGGACCTCGGACTCGCCGGCGGCCAGCCGGCGGCCGTACTCGTCGTCGAGGTTGACCACACCGGCCTTGCTGCGCGCCTTGGTGAACAGCTGCGCCTTGGCGTGGAAGTAGTCCTCCATGCCGGAGTGGAACTCCATGTGCTCCGGGCTGAGGTTGTTGAAGACCGCGACGTCGAAGACGCAGCCGTCGACCCGGCCGAGCACCAGCGCGTGGCTGGAGACCTCCATGGTGACCGAGCGGACGCCGCGCTCGCGCATCACCGCGAACAGCGCCTGGAGGTCGGTGGCCTCGGGGGTGGTCCGCTCGGACTTCAGGCGCTCGTCGCCGATCCGCGACTCGACCGTGCCGATCAGTCCGGTCGGTCCGCCGACCCGTCGCCCGGCGGCGCCCCCGGCCGGCTGCGCTTCGTGCAGGCCCCGCTCGATCTCCTTGGCGGCCGCGGCCCGCAGACCGCCGTCGATGAGGTACGCGGTGGTGGTCTTGCCGGAGGTGCCGGTGATGCCGATCTGGAGGAGGTCGTCGCCCGGCGCCCCGTAGATCGAGACGGCCAGGGCGCCCATCCGGCCGCGCGGGTCGTCGACGGCCAGGACCGGCAGGCCGGTCGCGGCGGCCCGCTCGGCGCCCGACGGGTCGGTCAGGATCGCGGCGGCGCCGAGGTCGGCGGCCTGGGCGACGAAGTCGGCGCCGTGCAGACGGGCGCCGGGCAGCGCGGCGTAGACGTCACCGGGCCGCACCGCCCGGGAGTCGTGGGTGATGCCGGTGACCTGGACGGCTGCGGCACCGTCCGGGACGGGGATCGCCAGCTGCTGGGCGAGGTCGGCCAGAGGGGTGGGGCGGACCTCGTCGGGGCGCGGCGCACCCGGATATCTGCCGGGGCCGCCCTTCTCCGCGTGCTGGGCTTTGGGGGACTGATCAGCTTGTGACACGGCGGTGAGCGTACCGGGCAGAACGGGCCCGGGGCGAAGTGAGGGCTTCGCCGGGGGGCCGTCGCCGGGCAGCTGCGGGCCGTCGGGGGTGATGGTCGTCACGGCGGTTGTGCCTCGATTTCATTCGCCTGGCTTGAAGGTGACCGGCAGCCGCGGCGGCTGCGCGCCGGTCGGGGGGACCTGGAGGGTCTTCAGTGCGAACGCCATGACCTGCTGGAAGATCGGGCCGCAGACCTGGCCTCCGAAATAGCTGCCCCGCTTGGGGTTCTGTACGGCGCAGTAGACGGTGACGCGGGGCTTGTCGGCGGGCGCGAAGCCGGCGAAGGAGGCGGTGTAGCCGTGGTAGCGGCCGGTCTTCGGGTCCACCCGGTTGGACGTGCCGGTCTTGCCGCCGACCCGGTACCCGTCGATCTTCGCCTTCGCGCCGGTGCCCTCCTCGTCGTCGACCACCGACTCCAGCATGGTGGAGAGCGTGGTGGCGGTCTTCGGGCTCACCACCCGGCTCCGGGCGGGCGCGGGGATCGGGGCGTAGCGGCCGTCCGGCCCGGTGGTGCCGCGGACGAGGGTGGGGGCGATCCGCTCACCGCCGTTGGCGATGGTGGAGTAGACGGAGGCGGCCTGGACGGCGTTGAGGGACAGGCCCTGGCCGAACGGGATGGTGTACTGCTGCGAGGTGTTCCAGTCCTGCGGCTTGGCCAGGATGCCGTCGGTCTCGCCCGGGAAGTTGAGTCCGGTCGGCCGGCCGATGCCGAATTTCCGCAGGTAGGAGTAGAGGACCTGGTTGGCCTGGGGCTGGGTGGTGCCCAGCTGGCCGGTGGCCAGGATGGTGCCGATGTTGCTGGACTTGGCGAGCACGCCGTTGAGCGTCAGGTTCCAGGTGGCGTGGTCGACGTCGTCCGAGAAGAGCCGGTCGCCGCGGTGCAGCCGGTTGGGCACGGTGACCCGGGTGTACGGGGTCGCGGCGCCCTCCTCCAGGACGGCCGCCATCGACATCAGCTTGCTGGTGGAGCCGGGTTCGTAGGCGTCGGTGAGGGCGGGGTTGCCGAGCGTGTCGCGGCCGGCCTTGGAGAGGTCGTTGGGGTCGAAGCCGGGGGCGTTGGCGAGGGCCAGGATCTGGCCGGTGCGGGTGTCCTGGACGACGACGTAGCCGCGGTCGGCGTCGGACTTCTCCACCTGCCGCGAGATGGCCTGCTGGGCCGCCCACTGGATGTCGCGGTCGATCGTCAGCTGGACGTCGGTGCCGGGGACGGCGGGGTGCTCCTGGGTGTCGGCGGTGGGGACCCGGCGGCCGCCGGACTGGGCGTAGACCAGCTTGCCGTCCTTGCCGGCCAGCTGCTTGTCGAGCTGGGCCTCCAGGCCGCCGGCGCCCTTGCCCGCGCCGTTGACGAAGCCGAGGAGGCCGGCCGCGAGGTCGCCGCCCGGGTAGACCCGCTTGCTGTGCTTGTCGGCGAAGATCCCGACCAGGACGTTGGGACGGGGGGCGCGCTTGGGGGCGGCGGCCGCCTTCGCGTCCAGCTCCTTGCGGAGGTCCTTGATCCGCTTCCAGACCTGGGGGGTGCGCTGGCGGGCGAGCAGGACGTAGCGGGAGGCGGGCTGGTCGAGCTTGGCGGCGAGCGTCTTCTCGGACTCGCCGAGGATCGGCGCGAGCAGCGCGGCGGCCTGCCGCGGGGCGTCCTTGACCTTGATCTTGGCGGGCGCCAGCAGGCTCGGGTCGGCGGTGATGTCGTACGCGTCCACGGTGGTGGCCAGCGCCACGCCGTTGCGGTCGGTGATCGCGCCGCGTTCGGCGGCCAGTTTGACCGGGACGTAGCGGTTCTCGTTGGCCCTGGCGGCGTAGGCCGCGGCGTCCACGGCCTGCACCTGCACGAGCCGGAAGACGAACGCCAGCATCACCAGCGTCAGCGCCAGGGCCACCAGCCGCAGCCGGGGGCGCGGGCTGACCGGCCGCAGCGGGCCCGCGGCGGGGCGGCGGGCGGCGGGCGTCCGGGACGCGCCGGACCGGCCGGCGGACGGGCGGCCGCCGGTCCGGGCGGGGCGCGGAACGCGACGGGGGTCCCTGGGCTCGGTCATACCGCGGTCTCCGGGTCGGGCACGGGGGTGGCGGGGAGCGGCGCGGCGCCGTGCGCCCCGGGGTCCGGGGCGGCGGGACCGCGGCAGCGGCGGGCGGCGGGCGTCACGCGGTCACCTGCCGGGGGCCGACGGGGTGGGCCCGGCCGGCGGCTCGGACAGGCGGACGGCGGCGGCCGGGGCGGGCGCGTCGGCCGTGAGGACGGACGCCGGGGCCGCGGGGGTGGCCAGCGGGCCCGGGGACGGCGGGACGCCCGGGGTGCTGGGGGCGAGCGGCCCGAAAGCGGCGCGGACGGCGGGGGCCGGCGGGGGGACCACGGACGCCGGCGGGGTCTCCTGGGGCGCCGGCCGCGGGAGCACCGGGCCGAGCGGCAGCGGCGCGGCGGACGCGGCCGACGGAGTGCCGGAGGACGAGACCGGGCCCGGCGCGCCGCGGACGGTGCCGTCCGGCATCAGGAAGGCCGGGTTGCCGCCCGGCACCATACCCAGTTTGTGGGCCCGCCGCGCCAGCTCGTCGGGCGCGGAGTAGCCATTGACCTCCTGCTGGAGCTCCTGCTGCTCGTCCGTCAGCTCGCCGGTCTTCCGCTCCAGTCGGCTCAGCTCGAACGAGCCTTGGTTCAGCGCGGAGTTGAGCAGCAGCAGGGTGATCAGCCCGGAGCCCAGGAGCACGACGACGAGCAGGACGAAGGGGGTGCGCGCGGCGGTGCCGCCGCGGGGCGGGGAGGGCAGCAGCGCGGCCAGCCGCTGCCGGCCGCGCGGGCGGCTCCCCTGCCCTGTCACGCGATGTCCTCACGGATGCGCTCGGCGCCGCGCAGCCGGGCGGGGGCCGCCCGCCGGTTCTCGGCGACCTCCTCCTCGGTGGGCAGCTCGGCGCCGCGGGTGAGCAGCTTCAGGCGCGGCTGGTAGCGCTCGGGGACGACCGGCAGGCCGGGCGGCGCGGTGTTGCTCGCGCCGGCCGCGAAGACCTGCTTGACCAGCCGGTCCTCCAGCGAGTGGTAGGAGAGCACGGCGATCCGGCCGCCCACCGCGAGCGCCTTGACGGCGGCCGGGACGGCGCGCTCGACGCAGGCCAGCTCGCCGTTGACCTCGATGCGCAGCGCCTGGAAGGTGCGCTTGGCCGGATTGCCGCCGGTGCGCTTGGCGGCCTGCGGCAGCGCGTCGCGGATCAGCTCGACCAGCCGGGCGCTGGTGCTGAACGGCTCCTTCTCCCGCTCCCGGACCACCGCCGCGACGATCCGCTTGGCCTGCTTCTCCTCGCCGTAGGAGCGCAGGATCCGGACCAGTTCACCGGGCGGGTAGGTGTTGAGGACCTCGGCGGCGCTGATGCCGGTCGTCTGGTCCATCCGCATGTCGAGCGGGGCGTCCTGGGCATAGGCGAAGCCGCGGTCGGCCTCGTCGAGCTGCATGGAGGAGACCCCGAGGTCGAACAGGACGGCCTGGACGTGGGGCAGCCCGAGCCGGTCGAGTACCTGGGGCAGCTCGTCGTAGACCGCGTGCACGAGGGTGGCGCGGTCGCCGTAGGGGGCCAGCCGTTCACCGGCGAGCCGGAGCGCGGACGGGTCGCGGTCGAGGGCGACGAGCCGGGCCTCCGGGAACCGTTCGAGCAGCGCCTCGCTGTGCCCGCCGAGGCCGAGGGTGCAGTCGACGACGACCGCGCCGGGCTCGGCGAGCGCGGGGGCGAGCATGTCCAGACAGCGCTGGAGCATGACCGGTACGTGGCGAGTGTTGCTACTCATGCGCCTTCCGATGGTGGGCGGCAGGTGGGTCCCCGGCCGTTGGCTGGGGGATGCCGCACGTACCGCTTGGTCCCCGCCCGCTCTGAAGGGGAAGTGGCCCTCCGGCGACGGGGAAGTGACGTCGGATGACCGGTGGAGCGGGAGGAGGCCGAACCGTACGTACGGTCACGCACACGAGGGATCCGGGATCCAAGGAGAGCGTCACGCCTCCCACTTCGCGCCACTTTAGTCCACCTGCCGCCCCGGTCAATCAACCGGTTCCGCGCGTCCCCCGCAGGGTGTGTCCGAAGGTTTTCCGGCGGCTTTGGGTGGGGACGTCCCACCCTGTGGATTACCTCACAAGGTGTGACGTTGCCCCCTACGCCCTGCTTTCCGGAGGGGCCGTTCAAGCCCTGAACGATTACCGTGAATCCATGTCCATACCTGCGTCGCAGCCGCTGCCCCCGTCCGCCGACAGCACGTCCGCCGCCTCCGAGGGCACGGTCACCGACCAGCTCGTCGAGGCGAACCGTCGCTACGCCGCCGCCTTCACCGACCCGGGCATGGACGCCCGGCCGGTCCGCAAGGTCGCCGTCGTGGCCTGCATGGACGCCCGGATCGACCTGCACGCCGCGCTGGGCCTGCAGCTCGGCGACTGCCACACCATCCGCAACGCCGGCGGCGTGGTGACCGACGACATCATCCGCTCCCTGACGATCAGCCAGCGCGCACTCGGCACCCGGTCGGTGGTCCTCATCCACCACACCGGATGCGGTCTGCTCGGCCTGACCGAGGACTTCCGGCACGAGCTGGCGGCCGAGGTCGGCCAGCGGCCCACCTGGGCGGTCGAGGCGTTCAAGGACCTGGACGAGGACGTCCGGCAGTCCATGCAGCGGGTGCGCACCTCGCCGTTCCTGCCGCACACCGACGACGTCCGCGGCTTTGTCTTCGACGTGACGACGGGCCTGCTGCGGGAGATCGACCCGCGGCACTGACCTGGGACGGGACCTGCCGCGATGGGCGGCGGGTCCCGTTTGCTTCTCCTCCCCTGCGACCGCTTCGCCGGATTCTTCTGGTTTGTCGGACTCGAAGGGTGTGAGTTGTCCACAGGCCATGACGCGAGGCCGCGCGGGCGGCCAGAATGCCTACGTGACATCGCCCCGGCCCGAGCCGGGCGGGATGCGCGCGGGGAGGACCGGGTCCGTCGAGGGGGCGTCGGCCACCCGTCGACGGGCCGAGGAGGGCCGAGTGACGACGTATGACGAACGAGCGAGCCTTGCCGATCTGACCACCACCGCCGGGCGGGTGCACCGGTCCGTGGAGGGCGTGATCGAGGGCAAGCCGGAGGTCGTACGGCTCGCGCTGACCGTCCTGCTGGCAGAGGGGCACCTGCTCATCGAGGACGTGCCCGGCGTCGGCAAGACGATGCTCGCCAAGGCGCTGGCCCGGTCCGTCGACTGCTCGGTGCGGCGCATCCAGTTCACCCCCGATCTGCTGCCGTCCGACATCACCGGCGTCAGCGTCTACGACCAGCAGCGGCAGGACTTCGAGTTCAAGCCCGGCGCGATCTTCGCCCAGATCGTGATCGGCGACGAGATCAACCGCGCCTCCCCCAAGACCCAGTCCGCGCTCCTGGAGTCCATGGAGGAGCACCAGGTCACCATGGACGGGCAGACCTACGACCTGCCCCGCCCCTTCATGGTCGTCGCGACGCAGAACCCGGTCGAGATGGAGGGCACCTACCCGCTCCCGGAGGCCCAGCGGGACCGCTTCATGGCCCGGGTGTCGATCGGCTACCCCAGCCCGGCGGCCGAGCTGCGGATGCTCGACGTGCACGGCGGCACCTCCCCGTTGGACGATCTGCGTCCGGTGGCGCACGCCCACGAGATCGTGCGGCTGACCGAGGCGGTGCGCACCGTCCACGTCGCCGAGGCCGTCCGCCGGTACGCCGTCGACCTCGTCGCGGCCACCCGCAGCCACCCCGATCTGCGGCTCGGCGCCTCACCGCGGGCCACCCTGCATCTGCTGCGCGCGGCGAAGGCCGCGGCGGCCATGGCCGGGCGGGAGTTCGCGCTCCCGGACGACGTCCAGTCGCTGGCGGTGGCGGTGCTCGCGCACCGTCTGCTGCCCACCGCGCAGGCCCAGTTGAGCCGCCGCACGGCCGAGCAGGTGGTGCTGGAGATCGTGCAGCGCACACCGGTGCCCGACCCGTCCGCCCCGCAGTGGCGGCAGCCCGTTCGCGGCCAGCAGCCGCCCGGCGCCCGGGGGTTGTGATGTCCGGCGGGGGGAGCACCGGGACGCCCGAGCCGGGCGGGCTGCGCGCCGCGCTCGCGGGACTGACGACCCGCGGCCGGTCGTTCCTGGCGGCCGGAGTGGCCGCCGCGGCCTGCGCGTATCTCCTGGGGCAGGCGGATCTGCTGCGGGTCGGGCTGCTGCTGGCGGCGCTGCCGCTGGTGTGCGTCCTGGTGCTGTACCGCACCCGTTACCGCGTCGCGGGCAGCCGCACACTCGCGCCCGCCCGGGTGCCGGCCGCGGCCGAGGCCCGGGTCCGGCTCCGGGTGGAGAACGTGGCCCGGCTGCCGACCGGCGTGCTGATGCTCCAGGACCGGGTCCCCTACGTCCTCGGGCCCCGGCCGCGCTTCGTCCTGGACCGCGTCGAGCCCGGCGGGCACCGCGAGGTGTCCTACCGCGTCCGCTCCGACCTGCGCGGCCGCTATCCGCTGGGGCCGCTGCAGCTGCGCCTTTCCGACCCGTTCGGGATGTGCGAGCTGACCCGGTCCTTCAGCACGTTCGACACCCTGACGGTGGTGCCCCGCGTCGAGCCGCTGCCGCCGGTCCGACTGGCCGGCGAGGCCGCCGGGTACGGCGACGGCCACCGGCGGTCGCTCGCGCTGGCCGGCGAGGACGACATCATCCCGCGCGGCTACCGCCACGGCGACGACCTGCGCCGGGTCCACTGGCGCTCCACCGCGCGCCACGGCGAACTGATGGTCCGTCGCGAGGAGCAGCCGCAGAAGACGCGCTGCACCGTCCTGCTCGACACCCGGGCCGTCGCCCACGAGGGCACGGGCCCCGACTCCGGCTTCGAGTGGGCGGTGGCCGGCGCCGCCTCGGTCGCCCTGCACCTGCTGGAGCGGGGCTTCTCGGTGCGGCTGCTGACGGACACCGGCCGCACGGTGCCCGGCCCGGAGGGCGGCGGCTTCGCGGGCGCCGGCGAGGCCGCCGACGCGGGGGGCCTGCTGCTGGACGCGCTGGCCGTAGTGGAGCACTCCGCCGAGGAGGGCCTCGCCGCGGCGTACGACGCGCTGCGCGGCGGCACGGAAGGACTGCTGGTCGCCTTCTTCGGCGAGCTGGACGAGGAACAGGCGGCGCTGGCCGGACGGATCCGCCGGCGCAGCGCCACCGCGGTCGCCTTCGTGCTGGACGCCGACGCCTGGTCCCGGGGGCCGGGCGGTATCCACCTCTCCCGCGGCGGGGCGCCGGTCGGCGAGCGGCTGCGGATGCTGCGCGAGGCCGGCTGGACGGCGCTGCCGGTGGCGCCCGGCGCCGCGCTGGCCGATCTGTGGCGGGCCGCTGACCGGGCGGGGGCTACGCCGGCCGCCACGGCCGGGGCGGCCCCGGGCCGCAGCGGAGACGGCGGCCCCGGACGAAACGGGGGCTCGGCATGAGCGGGCGGGCGCGGCTTGCGCTGTGCGCGATGGTGGCGACGCTGTGCGCCGGGGGTGCGCTGCTGCCGCTGGTGGACCCGGTCACCTGGATGTTCCAGGCGGCGCTGCTGCTGGCGCTGGTGACGGGGGTGGGCGCGCTGGCCCGGCGGATCCCGCTGGCCCGGCCGCTGACCGTCGGCGTCCAGGCGCTGGCCGCCGTCCTGCTGCTCACCGTGGTGTTCGCCCGCGGCCAGGCGATCGTCGGGCTGCTGCCGGGCCCGGACGCCGTCACCGCCCTCGCCGACCTGGCGCACGCCGGCGTCCGGGACGTCGGCCGGTACGCCGTCCCGGCCCCGGTCACCCCCGGCATCCGGCTGCTGCTGGTCTCCGGGGTACTGCTGATCGGCCTGGTCGTGGACGCGCTGGCGGTCACCTACCGCAGCGCCGCGCCCGCGGGGCTGCCGCTGCTCGCGCTGTACTCCGTGGCGGCGGGGCTGTCCCAGGGCGGCTCGGGCTGGCTGTGGTTCGTCGTGGCGGCCGCCGGCTATCTGCTGCTCCTGCTCGCCGAGGGCCGCGACCGGCTCACCCAGTGGGGCCGGGTGTTCGGCAGTCCGTCCGCGGGCGCGGGCCGGCCGGGAGAGCGCCGCGACGGTCCGGTGCCGATCCGCCGGGGCCGCCGGATCGGCGCGCTGTCGCTGGGCGTCGCGCTGCTGGTGCCCGCCGTGCTGCCGTCCCTGGACGGCGGGCTGCTCGGCCCGAACGCCGCCGGCGAGGGCCCGGCCGGCGGGGGCGGCACCATCTCGGCGGTCAACCCCCTGGTCTCGCTCCAGGACAGCCTCAACCAACCCGAGGACCGCGAGGTCCTCAACTACCGCACGACCGCCCTCGACACCCGTGAGATGTATCTGCGGATCGTCGCCCTGGACCAGTTCGACGGCACGGCGTGGAAACCCTCCGAGCGCACCGTCACCGATGTCCCCACCGAGCTGCCGCGACCGCCCGGCCTCAGTCCCGACGTGCCCGTCACCCGGATCAACACCTCCCTGTCCACCGCCCAGTGGTACGCGCAGAACTGGCTGCCGCTCCCCTATCCGGCGGCCAAGGTGGACATCCCCGGCCGCTGGCGGTTCGAGCCCGAGGGCCGCACCCTGGTCGGCGACCGCGGGCAGAACACCCACGGCCTCCAGTACCAGGCCGAGAGCCTCCAGGTCCGGCCCACCGCCCGCCAGCTGGCCTCGGCCCCGCCGCCGCCCGCCGCGCTGCAGCGCGAGTACACCAAGGTGCCGGCCTCGCTCCCCCCGGTCGTCCGCACCACCGCCCGCCAGGTCACCCGCGGCGCCCGCACCGCCTACGACAAGGCGGTCAAGCTCCAGGACTGGTTCGCGCTCTACGGCGGCTTCACCTACAACACCGAGGTCCGGGCCGGCAGCGGCACCGAGGCGATCGCCCGCTTCCTGCACGACAAGGAGGGCTTCTGCGTCCACTTCTCGTTCTCCATGGCGGCGATGGCCCGCACGCTGGGCATCCCCGCCCGGGTGGCGGTCGGCTTCACCCCCGGCACCCGGCAGCCCGACGGCACCACGTCGGTGGGCCTGAAGGACGCGCACGCCTGGCCCGAGCTGTACTTCCAGGGCGTCGGCTGGACGCGCTTCGAGCCGACCCCGAGCCGCGGCAGCGTCCCGGACTACGCCTACCCGGACACCTCGCAGACGCCGGGCTCCACCGGCCCCGAGCACGCACCGGCGCCGTCCGCGGTGCCCTCCACCGGCCCGTCCGCGATCCCGTCCTGCGGCGCCGGCGACCACCGGGCGGACTCGGGGGCGGACTGCGCGGCCGCTCCCCCAGTGCCGACGGCCGGTTCGCCGGGCGGCGGGCCCTCGCCCTGGACGCTCGCGGCCGTCGTCCTCGCCGCGCTGCTGATCGTGGCACTGCCCGCGGCGCCGGTGCTGTGGCGGAGCCGGGTCCGCGCCCGCCGGCTGGCCGGCGGCCCGGGCGGTGACGCCGCGGCGGGCACCCTCGCCGCCTGGCAGGAGCTGCTGGACACCGGTTGGGACTTCGGGATCTTCCCGGACGAGTCGCTGACACCGCGCACGGCCGCGGCCCGGATCATTCGCATCGGGGAACTGCGACCCGACGCCGCGGCCGCCGCCCGACGCGTCGCCACGGCGGTCGAACAGGTCCTGTACGCCCCGCGACCGGCCCCGGCGGCCGGGCTCGCCGCCGACGTCCGGCAGGTCCAGGCCGGCCTCCGGGACGGGGCGCCGCGGTCCCTGCGACTCCGGGCGCAGTTCGCCCCGCGCTCGGCGGCCCGACTCCGCCACGCCTGGGCGGCACGAACGTCGGCCCTCCGCCTGCGCTGCCGGAACAGCCGCCCGGCGGTCATGGCCCGGCGCGCGACGGCCGCACTGCGCACGGCGGGGTGGCGGCGCGGCGAACGGACGTAGGCGAGGCGGGTGCCTGCGGCGGCATGGGGGCGCGGGGTGCCTGGAAGAACGCAAGCGGGATGCCTGGAAGAACGTGAGAGGCACGACACGGAATGACGGTGCGGTCCCCGAACCCTCGGGGGCCGCCCACGGACATGCGAGGCCGCATCACGGATTCGGGGCACGTCAGACGAAGGGACGCCGGGCACCCCGCACCCCGCAACCTCGCACCTCGCAAGGCACGACAGCCGTAAGTCGATCACCGGAGCCAGACCCAGGCCCACGGCCCAGACCCGCGGCCCGCGCCCTGAGACCCCGCGTCCGAGACCCCCGAAATCGGCCATCAAGCGATCACCAAGCAGCCGTCAGCCCGTCGCCGAGGCCGAAAAAATTGGCCGGATCCATGCCGCGGAATCGGAGAAGGAAAACGCGTCGGGCACCGGAGCGGGGGCTTCGGGGGCGCCGGTCAGTGGCCCTGCTGCTCGTCGCGGCGGCGCTGCCAGCGGTCCTCGATGCGGTCCATCATCGAACGGCGCGGCCTGACCTGGCGGCGGGCCTGCGTCTCGGCCGGGCGCGCAGCGCGCTCACCGGGCTTGGGGGCCTTGCGCCAGCCGGTGACGGCCAGGACGGCGCAGCCCAGCATGACGAGGAAGCCGACGATGCTGACCCACCAGATCTGCTGCGCGACCATGCCGGCCATGAGCAGGCCGATACCCACCAGGAAGCCCGCGACCGCTTGGTAGACCCGTCGCCGGGTGTACGTACGCAGCCCGCTTCCCTCAAGCGCTGTCGCGAACTTGGGATCTTCGGCGTACAGCGCTCGCTCCATTTGCTCGAGCATGCGCTGCTCGTGCTCCGAGAGCGGCACGGAGTCCTCCTACTCGTCGGTCGCGGGGGGCGACCGGGTGCGGCCCTTTCAGGATAGGCAGGGAATCGCCCCCGTGAAACCCGCCCCTCTACGCCACTTCACCGTCCGCACCGCCGCGGCTGCGCGGTGGTGATGCTGGCTGCATTCCCCACCCGCCTGTCCGTCATGCCGGAACGTGGTACCCCGATCATACGGGGCGAAGCGGCTGTTCGGGTGGCCTGTGGCCGACCGCACGCGGTGCTCGCGGGCATCGCCCGGTCGCCTCGACGGTGCTCCCGCGCGGCCCGCCGCCCCCGTCCGCGACGGCCGTGCTCCTGGGCGCGCCGGTGCGGCTGCACCGCACGGCCCGCCGAGGCGGGGCCCACGGGCGGTACGGAGTCGGGTGCGGTCGGGAGCGGTCGCGCCGGGGGCGGGCGGCCGCGCGGCCGGTCAGTCGCGCTCGGCGAGGACGTGCAGCTGGGTGGCGACGGAGTGGAACGCGGGTTGTTCCGCCGCGGCGGTCTCCAGCTTCAGCAGAGCGTCCATGGCGCCGGGCTCGGTGTCGACCAGGACGCCGGGGACCAGGTCGGCGAAGATCCGTACGCCGTGCACCGCGCCGACCTGGAGGCCGCTGGCGGTGACCAGGTCGGTGAGCTGCTCGGCGGTGAACCGGCGGGGCACCGGGTCGCCCTCGCCCCAGCGGCCGGCCGGGTCGGTGAGGGCCCGGCGGGCCTCGGTGAAGTGGCCCGCCAGGGCGCGGGCGAGGACCGCCCCGCCCAGGCCGGCGGCGAGCAGGCTGAGGGTGCCGGCGGGGCGCAGGGCGCCGACGGCGTTGCGCAGGCCCTCGGCGGGGTCGTCGACGTACTCCAGCACGCCGTGGCAGAGCACCGCGTCGTAGCCGCCGCGCTCGACGACCTGGAACAGGCCGTGGGCGTCGCCCTGGACGCCGCGGATGCGGTCGGCGACCCCGGCCTCGGCGGCCCGGCGCTCCAGGGCGAAGAGGGCGTTGGGGCTGGGGTCGACGACGGTGACGCGGTGGCCGAGGCGGGCCACCGGGACGGCGAAGTTGCCGCTGCCGCCGCCGGTGTCGAGGACGTCCAGGGCGTCGCGCCCGGCGGCCTTGACCCGGCGCTCCAGGGCGTCCTTGAGGACGTCCCAGACCACGGCGGTACGAAGGGAGGCGCGCGGGCGCAGCGGGTCAGACACGGTGGGTGGCTCCTCGGCGGGGCAAGAACATCCAGTCGTTCACCACCCTATTCCGTATTCCGCCGGGTGCCTCGCCCGGCCCGCGCGCCGCCGGAGGTGCGGGCCGTCAGCCGGCCCGCTCGACCCGCTGCGGCGGCAGCACCGGCTGGAGCCGGAGTATCCGCTCGACGAGGCGGAGGAACATCCCGGCGTCCCGCAGGAGGTCGTCGGCGTCGCGCCGGCTTGCCGCGCCGGCTTGCCGCGCCGGCCATGCCGGCCTCGGCCCGGGCCCGGCGGTCGGCGGTCGGCGCCGGAGGCGAACAGGGCGCTCCACTCGGCGAGTTCGGGAGCGACCTCGGGGAGCACCTCCCAGGCGCTCCGGATGGTCTTCCGGCGGCGCGCGGTGGGCTCCGGCCGGCCGCGCACGGCGAGGACCGCGGCCGCGGCGCGCAGCGCGGCCAGATGGGCGGTGGCGAAGCGTTCGTTGGCGGATTGCAGGGTCGCGGCCTCGTCGAGACCGTGCTGGGCCTTGGCGAGCAGGTCGAGGGCGGGGGGCGGCGCGGCCGCCCGGCGCAGGACGGGGTGGACATCGCTCGGGGGACCGTACGCAGCGGAGCTGCCCGCGGCGGGACGAGCTGCCATGACGAACCTCCTGTCGTCGCACGGCGGTTGGGACCGGCGTGCCGATGCGGACCGTATGCACCCATCGTGCGGCACACCACTGACAATCGGCCCTGACCTGCGGTTTTGCCGGAAAAGCGGACATCGGGCAGGGAACCGGAACGGGTTTTCGCGCAATTCCGGGGAACCCTTTGCGGAGGGCGGGAGGGGCTCCCTACTTTGCACTGACCAGTCAGCACAAGAGGGGTTCGTGGACAGCACCCCGCACGGGGGCGGCGGTCACGGCCGCGGGATTCGGGGTCGAGGCCCCCGCGGATGGGCTTTCCGGGACATCGACGTGGCCGCGCAGCCGGCCGCGCTGATCGCCGTGCACGGCCCGTCGGGCTCCGGGCGGACGCGCCTGCTGCCGGCGCTCACCGGGCGATGCGGCCCGCCGCGGGCACCGCCGAGGTCGGCGGGCTGCCGCTGTCCAGCGCCGGGCGGTTCAGCCGGGACCTGGACGCCCTGCACTCCCTCGCCTCCGAACTGGCCGCGCACGGCCCGACCCTCGGCGCCGACATGGACGCCGCGGCGCGGAAGATCAACGACCTCAACGAAGGCGCGCACAAGGTATCCGCGGGAGCCCGCCAACCGGCCGCGGGCAACGCCCAGTTGGCGGCCAGGGCGGACCGGCTGGGCGCCGGGGCCCGGCAGCTGCACGACGGCACCGGCCGCGCCGCCTCCGGGATGACCGACCTGGATGCCGGCGTCGGCCGCCTCAAGGACGGCGCGCAGACGCTGGACGGCGGGATGTTCAAGCTCTCCGACGGCTCCGCGCAGCTGGCCGGCGGACTGCACGACGGGGCGCGGCAGATCCCTGACTACGGCAGGAAGGACCGCGACGCGCGCACCCTGGTCATGTCCGACCCGGTGCGGCCGGCGTCCGGTTCGGCCCACAAGGCGCCCACTACGGCACCGGGTTCGCCCCGTATTTCATCCCGCTGTCCCTGTGGGTCGGCGCGATGGTGGCGTACATGCTGATCCCGCCGCTCAACCGGAGGGCGCCGGCGATGGGCGCGCCCTCCTGGCGGGTGGCGCTGTCCGGTTGGCTGCCGGTGTTCGGCATCGGGGTGCTCCAGACGGCCGCGCCGATGGCCGTGCTGCACTTCGCGCTCGGCCTCCAGATGGCCCGGGCGGCCGGCACGATCGGCTTCCTGGTCCTGGTCACGGGCTGCTTCTCGGCGCTCGTGCAGTGGCTGAACGCGAAGTTCGGGTCGGCCGGCTTCTCGTCCTGGCGCTGCTGATGCTCCAGCTGACGTCGGCGGGCGGCACCTGTCCGGTGGAGACCAGCCCGGGCTTCTTCGGGGCCATCCACCCCTTCCTGCCGATGAGTTACGTCGTCGAGGGGCTGCGTCGGCTCATCACGGGCGGCGGCCTGGCGCCCGTACGGCAGGGCGGCGCGGTGCTGCTGGGCTTCACCCTCGGGGGGCTCGCGCTGCCGCCCTGGCCGCCAGGTGGTGCGGATGAAGGACCTCCACCCGGAACTGAGCCTGTGAGCGCGCGCACCGTGGATACCGGCAGAATCGCCCCTATGGACAGCTCCCACACACGCCGCGACGCCACCCGGCGCAAGCTCTTCGAGGCCGCGGTCACACTCATCGCCGAACAGGGCTTCTCCTCCACCACGGTGGACGAGATCGCCGAGCGGGCGGGGGTCGCGAAGGGCACGGTGTACTACAACTTCGCGAGCAAGAACGTCCTCTTCGAGGAGCTGCTGCGGCACGGCATCGAGTTGCTGGCGACGTCCCTGCAGACGGCCGCCGAGAAGGTCGCCGACGGGGGCGGCACCCGGGTCGACGCCCTGGACGCGATGATCCGGGCGGGCCTGGACTTCATCGCCCGCTACCCGGCGCTCACCCAGCTCTACGTCGCCGAACTGTGGCGCACCAACCGGGCGTGGCAGTCCACGCTGATGGTGGTGCGGGAGCGGGCCATCACGGTGGTGGAGGACGTCCTGCGGGAGGCCGTGGCCGGCGGGGAGCTGAGCGAGGAGATCGACATCCCGCTGACCGCCTCGGCCCTGTTCGGGATGGTCCTGGTGGCCGCCCTGGACTGGCAGTCGTACCAGCCGGACCGGTCGATCGACGACGTGCACGCGGCACTGTCGCGGCTCCTCCAGGGCCGGGTCAGCGGCCGCCCTGCCTAGAGCCCCTGCCTGGAGCCCCCGCTCCCGGAGCGCCGCACGGGCCCGTGCGGGCATATGGGTGCTGCCCTGGCACGGATCGTTCCCCCGACCGATCCGACCAGGGCAGCACCGTCCCCCGTCGTTCCCCCGTACTCCCCCGTCGTTCCCCCGTTCCGTCCGGGAGCCGCGCCGTTCCGCCGCCCCGTGTCGGCGGTGCGGCGCCGCTTCCCGTCCGTGGCCCCCACTCTTCCGTCCGGGCGGGCGCCGGCCCATCCGCGTACCTACTCATCTCGCCGTCTGAGTACGGATACTCAAAGCTGAGCACCCGGCGCCATGAGCCGCGCGGCGGGGCCCGCGCAGCGCCTACGATCTGCCGGGTGTCCGTACTTCCCTTGGTCTTCACCAGCGGCTGGGCGAGCGGGATCAACGCCTACGCCGTCGTCCTGCTCCTCGGCCTCCTCGGCGTGACCGGGGTCTCCGACGAGGTCCCCGCCGCACTGGAGCGG
This sequence comes from Streptomyces sp. MspMP-M5, assembly GCF_000373585.1. Classification (GTDB taxonomy): domain Bacteria; phylum Actinomycetota; class Actinomycetes; order Streptomycetales; family Streptomycetaceae; genus Streptomyces. The sequence continues at coordinate 52,995 of NZ_KB891854.1, read as the reverse complement.
CCGGATGTGCTGATCGTCGCGGCGGTGCTCTTCGTGGCCGAGGCGATCGCCGACAAGGTCCCGTACGTGGACTCCGTCTGGGACGCCGTGCACACCGTGATCCGGCCGATCGCCGGCGGGGTGGTGGCGGCGCTGCTGGCCGGGCACGACGGGTCGCTGCCCCAGCTGGCGGCCGGTGCCGTGGGCGGCTCCACGGCGCTGGTCAGCCACCTGGTCAAGGCGGGCACCCGGATCGCGGTCAACACCTCCCCGGAGCCGGCCAGCAACATCGTGGTGAGCCTGGCCGAGGACCTGGGCGTCGCCGGGCTCGTCTCGTTCGCGCTGTTCCACCCGTGGCTCGCGGCGGGCATCGCGGCGGCGCTGCTCGTCGCGGGGATCGCGGTGGTGGTCCTGCTGTGGTCGCGGATCCGCCGGTACCTGCGGCGCCGGCGCGCGCGGCGCGCGGAGAAGCGGCTCGCCGCGGCGGACGCCGACGCCGCGCCACCGGCCGGCTGAGCCCGCTGCCGGGCCGGCGGCGACCGTCGGCGTTGTCAGTGCCGCCGGATACAGTCGCAGGCATGGCAGGGATTGCGGTGATCGGCGCCGGGATGGGCGCCATGGCGGCCGCCGCCCGGCTGGCCGTCGCGGGCCACCGGGTGGCGGTGTTCGAGCGCGGTGCGACGTACGGCGGCGCGGTGGGGCGGTTCGAGCGGGACGGCTTCGCCTTCGATACGGGGCCCGGCCTGCTGCATCTGCCGGCGGTCTACCGCGATCTGTTCGTCAAGACCGGCCGTGAGCCGCTGGAGCAGTGCGTCGAGCTGACCCAGGTCGACCCGGCGAGCCGGCATGTCTTCCCCGACGGCACCGTCGCCACGCTGCCGAACGCCTCGCGGGCCGGCGTCCTCGCCGCCCTCGACGAGGCCCTCGGCACCGGCCGCGGCGAGCGCTGGAGCGACCTGATGGTCCGCGCCCGGGAGGCGTGGGACGCCACCCGCCGGCCGCTCCTGGAGGAGCCGCTGTGGGCCGACTGGCGCGTGCTGGGCCGCGATCCGTATCCGGCGGTGCGCCGCCGCCTGTTCGGGCTGGGCGGCGGCAGGGGCCCGACGACCGCCACCCTTGCCGAGGTCGCCCGCCGCGAGCTGGCCGACCCCCGGCTGACCGCCCTCCTGGAGAGCCACGCCCTGGCGTACGGCTTCGACCCGCGCACCGCCCCGGCGAGCGCGGCCGTGCTGCCGTACATGGAGCAGACCTTCGGCAGCTGGTACGTCGGCGGCGGCATGCGGGCGCTGGCCGACGCGCTGTACGCGCGCTGCCGGGCCCGCAAGGTGGAGTTCACCTTCGGCGCCGAGGTGACCGGGATCATGGAGAAGGGCGGCCGGGCCGCCGGTGTGGAGCTGGCCGACGGGCGGCTCGCCGACGCCGAGTTCGTGGTCGCGGGCGTCGCCCCGGTCCGGCTGGCGGAGCTGTGCGCCGGCCGCGCACTGTGGGGCGAGGGCGACGTCCGCCCCGCTCCCGGGCCGGTCGAGGGGGCCGCCGCACGGCTGACGGTCTGCCTGGCACTGCGCGGCGCGCGCCCGGCGGACGCGGTGCACCGCACGGTCGTCCACGCCGCCGACCGCGCCGCGGAGCTGGCCGGCGTCTTCGGCGGCGGACCCGGCCTCCGGGAGCCGTGCGCCCGGCCGACGGTGACGGTGCTGCGTCCCGACGACCCCGCGACCCGGCCCGACGACGACCATGAGGCGGTGACCCTCAGCGCCGCCGTCGCCCCGCACGGCCCCGTGGACCGGCTCGCCCCCGAGGCCCTGGAACGGGCCGCGGACAGCCTGGTCGAGACCGCCGGGGCGGCGATACCGGGCCTGCGGGAGCGGGTGCTGTGGCGGGAGGTCCGCTCGCCGGCCGACAGCGGCCCGGTGCCCGGTCCGGCACTGCCGGGCCAGGAGGGGCGCTTCCTGCGGCCCGGCAACCGCACCCGGATACCGGGGCTCTACGCCGTCGGCGGCTGGTCCCACCCGGGCGGCGGGCTGGCACACGCGGGGATGTCCGGCGCGCTCGTCGCCGGCCTGATCGTGAACGGCGACGACTGGCACGGCTCGGAGTGAGCCCGGGGCGCCCGGAGCGCCGGGGGCGCCGGAGGCGGGGCCAGGGGGCCGAGGCGGCGCCAACGGCCGGGCTGCACGCAACTAGCGCCGTGGCACCCGGAGTTCACCCGCCGAATCGCCCCTCACCGGCGACCGGCCACCAGGCCCGGCTGGACCACCCCGCCCCGTTCCCGCCCCTCAGTAGTGGTACCGCTGCTCGCCGTACCCCGGCTCATGGGGCGGGTAGGGCGGCTGCTCCGCCGGGTGCCCGGTGTCGCGCTGCTGCGGCACCCACATCCCGTCCGGCGGCGTCTGGGAGTACTGCTCCTGGCTGTACGGCTGGCCCTGTTCTGCCTGCTGGCCCTGATGGCCCGGCTGCCCGCCGAAGGCGTCGTAGGCCCCGGCCTGGTACGGCGCCCCGGTGAACGGATCGGGCTCCGCGTACGGGTCGTAGTGCGCGGCGTACTGCTGGGCGCCGATGTACGGGTCGGAGTAGGGCGCCTGGGCGCCGTGGTGGTAGGAGCCGTCGTCGTAGGACGGGTAGGGGTCGGCGTAGCCGTCCTGGCCGGCGGGCTGACCTGCGGGCTGGCCGGCCGGCTGGCCGTAACCGCCGCCGTAGCCATGGCCGTTGCCCTCGCCGTAGCCGTGGCCGTCGTCTTCTGCAGTGACGTTTCCGAAGAGGTCGTAGGAGGGGCCGGCAGGCTGGTCGGGGCGGGCGTCGGGGCTGTAGACGCCGTAGGTCCCGGTCTCGTCCGGCATGGGCTGGGGGGCGTAGACGGTGGGGGCGTCGGCGTAGGCATAGGCGTAGCCGAAGTCCGGGGCGGCGGCGGGCTGTTCACCGGTGGCGGCCGGGTCCTGCGGCGGCGCGTAGGGGTCACCGGTCCCGGTGCCGTCCGCGTCGTGGCCGCCGGCCGCCGGCTCCGCGGCGCTCCCGGCGGCGTCCGGCGCCGTCTCCTCCGTCAGCCCGGAGACCTGGAGGTTCGGCCCGGCGGCGGCGCCGCGGGAGGGGCGGGCGCGGCGCCGGCGGCCCGGCTTGGGCCGGCCGCCGATCGTCCAGCCCTCGGTGTAGCCGCGGCGGACGGAGAGCGTGACATACGTCTGCCCGACGGCGAAGGCGACCGCCCCCAGCGCGATCACTATGACCGACGGCAGGAGCACGCCGGTCACCACGCCGAGGAAGCCGCCCAGCGCCAGCGACCGCCAGCGCAGCGGTGCCTTGTTCTGGAACAGCACCTCGCCGAGCAGCCACAGGGCGACCAGGCCGAACGCGATGTAGAGGATCGTCCAGCCCATATGCGCCCCTCTTCCGCCGGATTCCGGCCGCCGTGCTCAGGGCCGCTGGTGCAGCCCCAGATTCTCGTAGATTTCCAGCGTCGCCGTGGAGTGGTTCAGGGTGATGAAGTGCAACCCGGGCACGTCCTCGGCCATCAAGCGCGCACACAGGTCCGTCGCGTACTCGATGCCAATGGAGCGTACCGCCGCCGGGTCGTCCTTGACGGCGAGGATGCGCGCTGCGAGCTCGGGCGGGAAGGCGGCATTGCTGAGCTGCGCGAACCGCTCGATCTGGCGCACGTTGGTGACCGGCATGATCTCCGGAATGATGGGCGTCGGGCAACCCGCGGCGTGGACCCGGTCGCGCAGCCGGAGGTAGTCCTCCGGGTAGAAGAACATCTGCGTGATGGCGAAGTCGGCGCCCGCGCGGCACTTGTCGACGAAGTGCCGGATGTCGGTGTCCCAGTCCGACGAGCGCGGGTGCATCTCAGGGAAGGCGGCCACGCCGACGCAGAAGTCGCCGGACTCCTTGATCAGCCGGACCAGCTCGGCGGCGTGCACGACGCCGTCGGGGTGCTTGATCCACTCGCCCATGGGGTCGCCGGGCGGGTCGCCGCGCAGCGCGAGCATGTTGCGGATCCCGGCGTCGGCGTACTGGCCGATGACGTTGCGCAGCTCGGCGGTGGAGTGGTTGACCGCGGTCAGGTGGGCGACCGGGGTGAGGGTGGTGTCGGTGGCGATCCGCTCGGTGGCGCGGACCGTGCCGTCGCGGGAGGTGCCACCGGCTCCGTAGGTCACCGACACGAAGGTCGGGGCGACGGCCTCGATGCGGCGAATGGCGTTCCACAGCGTCCGCTCGCCCTTCTCCGTCTTCGGGGCGGCGAACTCGAACGAGTAGGAGCGCTTGCCGGAGGCAAGCAGGTCGCGCACGGTTCGTGCGCGATCAGTCCTGGTGGAAGCTGTACCTAGGGCCATACCGGCAGGTTAACCACACCCCGGACGGACACCAACCGGCATCGGCGTAATGCCTGGTTGGTGCGGTTCCTGTCCACTCCGTGGACATCTCGTGGCCATCCCTGGGCTGCCCCGGGGCACCGGCCGCCGCTCAGGCGGACCAGGTCCGGATGCGCTTGGCGAGCTCCGCGGCGGCCGCGCCCGGGTCGTCGGCCTCGGTGATCGCGCGGACCACCACCACCCGGCGGGCGCCGGCGGCCAGCACCTCGTCGAGGTTGCCGGCGTCGATCCCGCCGATGGCGAACCAGGGGCGCTCGGGCTTGCGCGCGGCGGCGTACCGGACGAGGTCCAGCCCGGGGGCGTGCCGGCCGGGCTTGGTCGGGGTGGGCCAGCAGGGGCCGGTGCAGAAGTAGTCCACGCCGGGCTCGGTGAGCGCGGCGTCCACCTCCGCCTCGGCGTGGGTGGAGCGGCCTATCAGGGGCTCCGGGCCGAGCAGGGCGCGGGCGGCCGGGACCGGCAGGTCCCCCTGGCCGAGGTGGAGGACGTCGGCGCCGGCGGCGTGAGCGACGTCCGCGCGGTCGTTGACCGCGAGCAGGGTGCCGTGGCGGCGGCAGGCGTCCGCGAAGACCTCCAGGTGGCGCAGCTCCTCGCCGGCCTCCATGCCCTTGTCGCGCAGCTGGACGATGTCCACGCCCGAGGACAGCACCGCGTCCAGGAACTGCGGGAGGTCGCCCTGGCGGGTGCGCGCGTCGGTGCACAGATAGAGCCGGGCGTCGGCCAGGGCCTGTCGGGCGGTGGTCATCGGGCGGCTTCCCCCTCGTCGGCGGCGTACGGACCGGGCGGGCCGGTCCGTACGCCGCGTGGATGCGGTGGTGTGGTGCGGTTGCTGCGGGACGCGGGTGGCGTCAGACGGCCAGTGCCTGGGCCCGGCGCTTGACCTCCGTGCCGCGATTCTCGCGCAGCGCCTGCGCCGGGGTGCCGGGCAGGGTGTCATCGGCGGTGAAGAGCCACTCCAGCATCTCCTCGTCGGCGAAGCCGTCGTCCCGCAGGAGCGTCAGCGTGCCGGCGAGGCCCTTGACGACCTTGCCGTCCTTGATGAATTCGGCGGGCACCTGGAGGACGTGGTTCTCGCCGCGGCGCACCGCGATCAGCTGGCCCTCCTTCACCAGCTGCCGCACGCGGGTCACCTCGACGCCGAGTTCCTCGGCGATGTCGGGGAGGGTGAGCCAGGCGGGGACGAGTCCATCGATGTTTGCGTCAATCTCGGTCACAGGACAAGCGTGCCACCTCCCACTGACAGCCGGTAGCCGGGCATCGCCGTCGGGGCGCGCGTGCACACCGCCGGGTGAGCCGGGCGGGCCGGGGCGCGCGCCGCCCCGTCCGGCGGCCCGGGGCCGGACCGCCCTACAGGACCGCGGACTTGAGCGGAACGGTCGCGTCCGCGGCCCGCTCCCGGTCGAGCAGCGCGCCCTTCTCGATGAGCCGCCGCCCCTGAGCCAGGTCCCGCGGCCGCCCCACGGCCAGCAGCGCGACCAGCCGGCCCGCCGACCGGCCCGCGCCCGGCTCCCGGGTGCCCCGGAGCCAGATCACCGACCAGGCGGCGCCGGCCGGATCGCCGCGCCAGACCAGTTCGTCGGCGTCCACGTGGTGGCCGGCGTACTGCACGAACCGCCCGAACTGCTCGGACCAGAAGTACGGCACCGGGTCGTAGACGACCCCCTCCGCCTCGCCACGGGCGATGTTCTCGGCCACCGTGCGGGGGCCCTGGAGGGCGTTGTCCCAGTGGTGGACCAGCAGCCGGGTGCCGTAACGGGCCGACGGGAAGGAGGCGCAGTCGCCGACCGCGTAGACCCCGGGAACGGAGGTGCGCAGCCGCTCGTCGGCCAGCACCGAGCCGTCCTCGGGCGAGAGCGCGACGCCGGAGCCGGCCAGCCAGGCGGTGGCGGGGCGGGCGCCGACCCCGACGACCACGGCGTCCGCGGGCAGCACGGTGCCGTCGGCGAGGGTCACCGCGTCGCCCGTGACGGAGGCGACCCTGGCGCCGGTGCGCAGCTCGGCGCCGGCGTCCGCGTACCAGCCGGTCATGTACGCGGCGACCTCGGCGGGCAGTGCCCCGGCCAGCGGGTGGTCGGCGGCCTCGACGACGGTGACCTCGCAGCCGGCCTCGCGGGCGGCGGTGGCGAACTCGGCGCCGATCCAGCCGGCCCCCACCACCACGATCCGGTGCTGGGCGGCGAGCACCGGGCGCAGCCGCTCGGCGTCGTCCAGGGTGCGCAGCAGGTGGACGCCGGGGAGGCCCTCGCTGCCGGGCAGCCGGACCGGTTCGGCGCCGGTGGCGAGGACCGCGTAGTCGTAGCGGACCGGGCCCTCGGCGGTCTCCACGACGTGCTCCTCGGGGCGCAGCGCGGTGACCGGGCGGCCGAGGTGGAGGTCGATGCCGAGGCCGGCGAAGTCGATGTCGAACGCGGAGCCGTCGGCCTTGCCGAGCAGCACCGCCTTGGAGAGCGGGGGGCGGTCGTAGGGCTGGTGGGGCTCGTCGCCGAGGAGCGTGATCGCGCCGCGCCAGCCTTGTTCGCGCAGGGCCACGGCGGTCTGCACACCCGCCATCCCCGCGCCGGCGATCACCACGCGCGGCGTGCGGTCAGGGGCCTGGGGAGACTTGCTCTGCTCGCTCACCCGCTCACTTTAGGACGGCGGGGGACGCGGCCCGCAGCACCGCGCAAGGAGATCTCTGACACAGCGTCACACGCCGTGGCACCGGCGCACGGCCCTGAGGCGGCGCGGTCCGTGGCCCGGGCGCTCCCTTACGGCGGCCCGCGGCCCGTATTAGGGTGGCCGGTGCACGCACTCGCGGGAGCCCGGACGCACCGGGCTGAGAGGGAGGCTGGCCGGCCTCCGACCGTACGAACCTGATCCGGGTCATGCCGGCGAAGGGAGGGGCTGGACGCCCATGCATCCATCCGCCACACCATCGGACCCGCCGCGGGCGGCGGACCGGCACCCCGATGTGCTGGTCGTCGGCGGCGGCATCATCGGGCTGGTCACCGCCTGGCGGGCGGCCGGCCGCGGCCTGCGGGTCGCACTCGCCGACCCCGCGCCCGGCGGCGGCGCGGCACAGGTCGCGGCCGGCATGCTGGCCGCGGTCACCGAGCTGCACTACGGCGAGGAGACGCTGCTGGGGCTCAACCTGGCCTCGGCGCAACGGTATCCGGAGTTCACCCGGGAACTGGAGGAGGCGAGCGGGCAGCGGATCGGCTACCGGCGGAGCGGCACCCTTCAGGTCGCGCTGGACGCCGACGACCGCGCCCACCTGCGGGAACTGCACGCCCTCCAGGTCCGCTGCGGGCTGGACCCGCAGTGGCTGACCGGCCGCGAGTGCCGTCGGCTGGAGCCGATGCTCGCCCCCGGGGTGCGCGGCGGCCTCCGGGTGGACGGCGACCACCAGGTCGATCCGCGCCGGCTGGCGGGCGCCCTGCTGGCCGCCTGCGAGCGGGCCGGGGTGGCCTTCCACCGCACGCGGGCGGAGCGCCTGACGACCGCCGGCGGGCGCGCCTCGGGCGCCGAACTCGCCGACGGGACACGGCTGTCGGCCGGCCAGGTCGTGCTGGCCGGGGGCAGCCTCAGCGGGCGGCTGGCGGGCGTCCCGGAGGCCGTGCGGCCGCCGGTGCGCCCCGTCAAGGGCCAGGTGCTGCGGCTGCGGCTGCCGGATCCGCCGCCGGGCGGCCCGCCGTTCCTCTCCCGCACCGTACGGGCCGTGGTCCGGGGCAATCCCGTCTACCTGGTGCCCCGGGAAAGCGGTGAACTGGTCCTCGGCGCCACCACCGAGGAGCTGGGCTGGGACACCACGGTCACCGCGGGCGGGGTCTACGAGCTGCTGCGGGACGCCCACGAACTGGTCCCGGGCCTCACCGAACTGCCGCTGACCGAGAGCCTGGCCGGGCTGCGCCCCGGCTCGCCCGACAACGCGCCGCTGCTCGGGCCGACCGCGCTGCCCGGCCTCCACCTGGCCACCGGCCACTTCCGCAACGGCGTCCTGCTGACGCCGGTCACCGGGGACGTGATGGCCGAGCTGCTGTCCACCGGGACCGTTCCGGAAGCGGCCCGCCCCTTCTCCCCCGCGCGCTTCTCCCCCGCCGTCCAGGAGGAGCAGCGCACCCGCGCCTCAGAGGAGCAGCCCGTATGAGCGCCGCCGGTACACCCGGTACCCCCGACATCACCGACCCCACTGACCGCACCGACATCACCGTCAACTCCGGTGCCCCCGACGGCTCCACGGTGTCCGTCTCCGTCAACGGGGAGGCCCGCCGCATTCCCGGCGGGCTGACCCTCGACCGACTGGTCGCCACGCTGGCCCAGGCACCGACCGGGGTGGCGGCCGCGGTCAACGAGACCGTGGTGCCGCGCACCCAGTGGCCCACCACCGCACTCGGCGACGGCGACCGCGTCGAGGTGCTGACCGCCGTCCAGGGAGGCTGATCGCCGTCATGACCGACACCGCAGTCGAACGGGGCGCCGCCCCCGCGGCGCCCGGCACCGACCCCGCCGGCGACGACCCGCTCACCATCGCCGGGACCTCCTTCCGGTCCCGGCTCATCATGGGCACCGGTGGCGCGCCCAGCCTCGGCATCCTGGAGCGCGCCCTGCTGGCCTCCGGCACGGAGCTGACGACCGTCGCCATGCGGCGGCTGGACCCGACCGTGCAGGGCTCGGTGCTCTCCGTCCTCACCCGCAACGGAATCCGGGTGCTGCCGAACACCGCGGGCTGCTTCACCGCGGGCGAGGCGGTGCTCACCGCCCGGCTCGCCCGGGAGGCGCTCGGCACGGACTGGGTCAAGCTGGAGGTCGTCGCCGACGAGCGGACCCTGCTGCCGGACCCGGTGGAGCTGCTGGACGCCGCCGAGACCCTCGTGGACGACGGGTTCACCGTGCTCCCGTACACCAACGACGATCCGGTCCTGGCCCGGAAGCTGGAGGACGTGGGCTGTGCGGCGATCATGCCGCTCGGTTCGCCGATCGGCTCCGGCCTGGGCATCCGCAATCCGCACAACTTCCAGCTGATCACCGAGCGCGCGGGCGTCCCGGTCATCCTGGACGCCGGCGCGGGCACCGCCTCGGACGCCGCGCTGGCCATGGAGCTGGGCTGTGCGGCGGTGATGCTGGCGTCGGCGGTGACCCGTGCGCAGGAGCCGGAGCTGATGGCGTCGGCGATGCGGCACGCGGTGGCGGCGGGCCGGCTGGCGCACCGCGCGGGCCGGATCCCGCGCCGCCACTTCGCACTGGCGTCCTCGCCGACCGAGGGCGTACCGGAGCTGGACCCGGAGCGGCCGGCGTTCTAGGGCGCTGCTGACGGACCTCCGACGCCGCGGAGATCCGTCAGCAGCGCCCTAGGCCACGCGGTCCGCCGCCGTCCCGGCCCGGTCCGCGAACTCTGCCGGGGCGGCGGTGATCACCTCGTCGAGCAGGTCCCGGGAGGCCCGCAGCGCCTCGATGGAGTCGGTGAGCCGCGCCCGCTCCCGGTGCAGCTCACCGACCAGCTGTGGACAGGTCGGCACCAGGCGCCCGTCGTCGTCGCGCAGGCAGGGCAGCACCTGCGCGATGGTCGCGGTGTTCAGCCCGGAGGTGAGCAGGGTGCGGATGCGGCGGACCTGGGCGACGTCGGCCTCCTCGTAGAGGCGGTAGCCGGCGGCCGTCCGCCCGGGGCTCAGCAGTCCCTGCTCCTCGTAGTAGCGCAGCAGCCGCTCGGTGGTGTCGGTCCGCCGGGCCAGCTCACCGATCAGCAGCGTCGTCATCGGCTTCCCCTCTTCTGGTGCGGGTGGTGCGGTGGGGGCGGCGCGCCCCGTCCCCTGGGGTGCGACCACGTCCGGGGCCGGATTATTCCGGGCCCGGACCGGGCCGCGCCCGGCCGCCCTCCTTGTCACGGTTCCGCTGCGGTCGCCCGGGAGAGTGGCCGGGGCGTCCGGCGTGTCGGTGCGGGCTCGTAGACTCGTCTGCCGTGGATACGACGCTGCAGGACCCGCTCGTGGGCCGGCTGCTCGACGGCCGCTATCGCGTCGAGGGGCGCATCGCCGCCGGAGGCATGGCCACCGTCTACCGTGCCGTGGACACCCGGCTGGACCGCGTGCTCGCGCTGAAGGTGATGCATCCGAGCCTGGCCGTGGACGGGGCGTTCGTCGACCGCTTCATCCGGGAGGCCAAGTCCGTCGCGCGCCTCTCGCATCCCAATGTGGTCGGCGTCTTCGACCAGGGCACCGACGGCACCTACGTCTATCTGGCGATGGAGTACGTCGCCGGCTGCACCCTGCGCGACGTGCTGCGCGAGCGCGGTGCCCTGCAGCCGCGGGCCGCGCTGGACATCCTGGAGCCGATCCTGGCCGCGCTGGGGGCCGCGCACCGCGCCGGCCTGGTGCACCGCGACATGAAGCCGGAGAACGTCCTGATCGGCGACGACGGCCGGGTCAAGGTCGCCGACTTCGGCCTGGTGCGCGCGGTCGACACGCACACCACCGCCTCCACCGGCTCGGTCCTGGGCACGGTCTCGTATCTGGCCCCCGAGCAGATGGAGCACGGCACCGCGGACGCCCGGGTCGACGTCTACGCCTGCGGTGTGGTGCTCTACGAGATGCTCACCGGCGGCAAGCCGCACACCGGCGGCTCCGCCGCGCAGATCCTCTACAGCCACCTGCACGACGACATCACCCCGCCCTCCCAGCTGGTGCCGGGCCTGGCCCCGGAGCTGGACGAGCTGGTCGCGGCAGCCACCGCCCGCGCCCCGGAGGCCCGCCCGCAGGACGCGGTGGCGCTGCTGGCCCGGGCCCGCTCGGCCCGCGCGCTGCTCACCGACGCACAGCTGGACGTCGTCCCGCCGCAGGCCAGGGAGGCGGCGGCCGCGGACGAGGAGCGGACGGACGTGATACCGCGCCCGGCCGGTGTGCAGCTCCCGCTGCCGGCCGAGGACGAGGCGCCGCTGGACCGCACCAGCCGGCTGGAGATGCCGCCGGCGGACCCGCCGCCCGCGGACGGCCGGACCACCCGGCTGCGGCCGGTGCGCCCCGAGCCCGGCGCGGCGCCGGCCGACCGACGGCTCCGGCAGCGGCGGATCACCACCATCGTGGCGGCCGTGCTGCTGGTCCTCGGCATCGGCACCGGCGTCTGGTACGTCAACGTCGGCCGGTTCACCCACGTCCCCGCGGTGCTGGACATGACGCAGGCCAAGGCGCAGCAGACCCTGCGCGACGAGGGGCTGGGCGTGAAGGTGGAGCGCGGCTTCAGCGCCAACGTCCAGCGCGGCCACGTGATGGCCACCAAGCCGGGGACGGGCGAGCGGATCCGCGGCAACGGCACGGTCACCCTGGTCGTCTCCCGCGGCCCGGAGCGGGTCGCCGTCCCCGATCTGGCCGGCACCCCGCTCGCCGACGCCCGGCGCAAGCTGCGCGACCTGGGCCTGGTGCCCGGCACCGAGACCCGGACGTTCAGCGACGAGGTCGCCAAGGGGTCGGTGATCCGTACGGACCCGGCCGCGGGCAGCAGCCGGCGGCCGGACACCGCGGTGGCACTCACCGTCAGCCGGGGCGCGCCGGTCGACGTGCCGGACGTGGTCGGCAAGGCGCGGGAGGATGCCGCGTCGGCGCTGCGCCAGGCCGGCTTCCAGGTGCGCTTCGCCGACCAGCCGGTGTTCGCGCCGCAGGACAAGGACGCGGTGGCCCGCCAGTCGCCCGGCGCCGGCGGCACCCTGGGCAAGGGCGACACGGTCACCCTGACGCTGTCCAAGGGCCCGGAGATGGTCACGGTGCCGGACGTCGGCGGCAAGAACACCGCGGACGCCACCAAGGCGCTGACCGACCTCGGCTTCGCGGTCACGGTGGACAAGCCGTTCCTGTTCCCCCAGGACAGCGTCGCCTCCCAGTCGGTCGCGGCCGGCGACCAGGCCCCCAAGGGCAGCACGATCACGATCCGGCTCAAGGGCGCGCTGTAGTTCTGTCGTCCCGGGTGCCCCACGGGTGGTCGTGGGGCACCTGGCACCCTGGGAGGGTGAGTACTCCCCTGTCCCCCGAGGGCGCCGCGCAGCGCGCCCGCGCACGCAATCCGGTCGGCGGCCATGTGCCGGTGGCCGGCGGCCTGGCCAAGGTGGGCCTGTCGTACGCCCGGCAGATCGGCTGCGAGGCCGTCCAGGTCTTCGTCGCCAACCCGCGCGGCTGGGCGACGCCGCCCGGCAGCCCCGAGCAGGACGCGGCGTTCCGCGCGGCGTGCGCCGACGAGGGCATCCCGGCGTATGTGCACGCGCCCTATCTGATCAACTTCGGCTCGCACACCGCGGCGACGGTCGAGAGGTCCGTGGCGTCACTGCGCCACTCGCTGCGCCGCGGCCGGGAGATCGGCGCGCTCGGAGTGGTGGTGCACACCGGTTCGGCGACCGGCGGACGGCCCCGGGAGACGGCGCTGGCGCAGGTCAGGGAGCAGGTGCGGCCGCTGCTGGACGAGCTGACGCACGACGACGACCCGTGGCTGCTGCTGGAGCCCACGGCCGGCCAGGGCGCCTCGCTGTGCGCGCTGGCGGAGGACCTGGGGCCGTACTTCGACGCGCTGGACCGCCATCCGCGGCTCGGGGTGTGCCTGGACACCTGCCACGCCTTCGCCGCCGGGCACGACATGGCGGCGCCCGGCGGGACGAAGGCGCTGCTGGACGAGCTGGTGGAGGTCACCGGCGAGGGCCGGCTGAAGCTGATCCACGCCAACGACTCCAAGGACGTGGTCGGCGCGCACAAGGACCGGCACGCGAACATCGGCGCGGGCCACATCGGCGCGCAGCCGTTCGCCGAGCTGTTCACCCACCCCGCGACCAGCGGCGTCCCGCTGGTGATCGAGACCCCGGGCGGCGAGGAGGGCCACGCCGCGGACGTGGCGCGGCTGAAGGAACTGCGGACGGCCTGAGCGGGCGGGCCGGCCCGGGGTTCAGATCTCCGGGCCCTCGCCCGGCTCCTCCTGGTAGGTGTAGCGCTGCTCGCGCCAGGGGTCGCCGAGGTTGTGGTAGCCGCGCTCCTCCCAGAAGCCGCGGCGGTCGGCCGTCATGTACTCGACGCCGCGGACCCACTTGGGGCCCTTCCAGGCGTAGAGGTGCGGCACGATCAGCCGGACCGGGAAGCCGTGCTCGGCGGTGAGCAGTTCACCGGAGCGGTGGGTGGCGAAGAGGCAGTTCTCGGCGCCGAAGTCGCCGAGCCGGAGGTTGGAGCTGAAGCCGTACTCGGCCCACACCATCACATGGGTGGCCTCGGGCGCGGGCGGCGCCAGCTCCAGGATCGTGCGGGTCAGCACCCCGCCCCACTCGGCGCCCAGCATGCTGAACTTGGTGACGCAGTGCATGTCGGCGACGACGGTGGTGTACGGCAGCGCCGTGAACTCCTCGTGCGTCCAGCAGTGCTTGGCCCCGTCGGCGGTGGCGCCGAAGACCCGGAACTCCCAGCGCTCGGGGCGGAACTTCGGGACCGGCCCGTAGTGCGTCACCGGCCAGCCGCGCTGCAGCCGCTGTCCCGGAGGCAGCACAGGCTCCTCGTCGCGACGTTCCGGCTGACCCATGCCCCCATGGTGTCAGACCCCGGAGGGTGCCGATGACCAGGGCGGTATGGAATCGGGCAACTCGTGCTAAGTGTGAACTTACTGGACGGCTTGCTCGGCGCGGTGCGAGGATGCGCGGCACCTGCCCAGAACTCGCGTGAAAGGGGCCCGCAGCCATGCAGGGCGACCCCGAGGTCATCGAATTCCTCAACGAGCAGCTGACCGCCGAGCTGACCGCGATCAACCAGTACTTCCTGCACGCGAAGATGCAGGAGAACTTCGGCTGGTACAAGCTCGCCAAGTACACCCGCTCGGAATCCTTCGACGAGATGAAGCACGCGGAGGTGCTGACCGACCGCATCCTCTTCCTCGAAGGGCTGCCGAACTACCAGCGGCTGTTCCACGTCCGGGTCGGCCAGACCGTCACCGAGATGTTCCAGGCCGACCGGCAGATCGAGGTGGAGGCGATCGACCGGCTCAAGCGCGGCATCGAGATCATGCGGGCCAAGGGGGACGTCACCTCGGCCAACATCTTCGAGGACATCCTCGCCGACGAGGAGCACCACATCGACTACCTCGACACCCAGCTGGAACTGGTCGAGAAGCTCGGGGAGGCGCTCTACCTCGCCCAGGTGATCGAGCAGCCGAGCTGACGGCCCGGCATGACGCACACCGGCGGGGCGCCCCAGGGGGTCACGCGACCGCCCGGAGGCCCGCGGGCGCCGGTGCGGCCGCCTCCGCGGCCAGCGGCACAGCGGGCACGGACGGCACAGCCGGCTCACCGGGCGCCTGCTCAGGGTCCGACGGCTCGGACTCCGGCCGCAGCGCGTCGGGGGCACCGCTGTCGATCAGCTCCCGGCGGGGGCACGCGCCCCGGCCCAGCAGCGCCTGGATGCGGCGCACGCAGCTGCCGCAGTCGGTGCCGGCCTTGCAGGCGGAGGCGACCTGCCGGGGCGTGCAGGCGCCCCGGTCCGCGTGCTCGCGGACCTGCTGCTCGGTGATGCCGAAGCAGGAGCAGACGTACACGCGGGTTCACCTCCGTAAGGGCGCCTCGTCCGATCCCGGTGATCGTCAGTGAGGTAACCCTTACCTTACCTGCGGCGGCGGGCGGGGAACAACGCGGGGCAACGCAGTGGGGCGCGGATCACAGGATCCGCGCCCCACTCGTCGTACGCCGCTCGCTACTGGTCGCGGTACATCTCCGCCACCAGGAAGGCCAGGTCCAGCGACTGGCTGCGGTTCAGCCGCGGGTCGCAGGCGGTCTCGTAGCGCTGGTGCAGGTCGTCGACGAAGATCTCGTCGCCGCCGCCCACGCACTCGGTGACGTCGTCACCGGTCAGCTCGACGTGGATGCCGCCCGGGTGCGTGCCGAGGCTCTTGTGGACCTCGAAGAAGCCCTTGACCTCGTCCAGCACGTCGTCGAAGCGGCGGGTCTTGTGGCCCGAGGCCGCCTCGAAGGTGTTGCCGTGCATCGGGTCGCAGATCCACACGACCTGGGCGCCGGAGGCGGTGACCTTCTCCACCAGGGACGGCAGCTTCTCGCGGATCTTGTCCGCGCCCATGCGGGTGATGAAGGTGAGCCGGCCGGGCTCGCGGTCCGGGTCGAGCCGGTCGATGAGGGTGAGCGCGTCCTCCGGCGTCGTCGTCGGGCCGAGCTTCACACCGATCGGGTTGCGGATCCGGGAGGCGAACTCGATGTGCGCGCCGTCGAGTTGACGGGTGCGCTCGCCGATCCAGACCATGTGGCCGGAGACGTCGTAGAGCTTCCCGGTGCGGGAGTCCACGCGGGTCAGCGCCGACTCGTAGTCCAGGATCAGCGCCTCGTGCGAGGCGAAGAACTCGACGGTCCGGAACTCCTCCGGCTCCACCCCGCAGGCGTTCATGAAGTTCAGCGCCCGGTCGATCTCGCGGGCCAGCGCCTCGTACCGCTGGCCGGAGGGCGAGGACTTCACGAAGTCCTGGTTCCAGGCGTGCACCTGGCGCAGGTCGGCGTAGCCGCCGGTGGTGAAGGCGCGGACGAGGTTCAGGGTCGCCGCGGAGGCGTGGTACATCCGCTGGAGCCGCTTCGGGTCCGGGATGCGGGCCTCGGGGGTGAACTCGAAGCCGTTGACGGAGTCGCCGCGGTAGGTCGGCAGGGTGACCCCGTCGCGGGTCTCGGTCGGCTTGGAGCGCGGCTTGCTGTACTGGCCGGCGATCCGGCCGACCTTGACCACCGGGACGGACCCGGCGTACGTCAGCACGGCGCCCATCTGGAGGAGCGTCTTGAGCTTGTTGCGGATGTGCTCCGCGGAGACGGCGTCGAACGCCTCCGCGCAGTCGCCGCCCTGCAGCAGGAACGCCTCGCCTCGGGCGACCGCGCCCAGGCGCTCGCGCAGCTGGTCGCACTCGCCGGCGAAGACGAGCGGCGGATAGGACTCGAGCTCGGCGATCACATCGCGCAGAGCCTCTTGGTCCGGCCAGTCAGGCTGCTGCGCCGCGGGCAGGTCTCGCCAGGTGTTGCCACCGGCGTGGGTTTCAGCGTTCACGGTCACACCCCCACATTACGGGGTCCGGCCGGGGTGTCCGTCCGCCATCCGGACTGTGAGACACCGCCGCACCGGAGATCCGGTAGGGTGCCGGCCATGCAGACGCGACCGACCATGAACATGTACTGGTGGTGGACCGCCCAGCCGGCGGCCCACTGATTCGCGTACGCATCCCACAGACCGCGAAGGCCGCCCGAGGGGCGGCCTTCGGTGTTCCCGCGGCCGTTCCCTCCGTACCGGAAGCACTCCCGGAAGGAACCGCCATGCACCCCGATCCCCAGACCCGGCCCGACGCCGTCGCGCTGGTCCAGCGGCTGCTGGACCCCGCCTGCCCGCCGTTCGCCCTGCTCCGCCGCCGCGCACCGGGCCGGGACGGCACCCTCGTCGAGGTGCTGATCGGCGAGGTGACCGAGGTCGAGCGGCTGGCCGACATCCCACTCGGCGAAGGGGCGCCGGCCGCGCCGGTCACCGACGCGCTGGCCCTGATCCCGTTCCGGCAGATCCGCGAGCGCGGCTTCCGGGCGCACGACGACGGCACCCCGCTGGCCGTGCTGCGCCCCGCCGAGCGCCACGAGCTGCCGATGGACGCGCTGCTGGCCGCGCTCCCGGCGCACGCCGTACGGGTGGACGGCGGGGCCTTCGACGTCGACGACGCGGCCTACGCGGAGATCGTCGAGCGGGTGGTGCGGGAGGAGATCGGCACCGGCGAGGGCGCCAACTTCGTCGTCCGCCGGACGTTCGAGGGGGAGATCCCCGGCTTCTCGGCGGCCGACGCGCTGGCGCTGTTCCGGCGGCTGCTGGCCGGCGAGCGCGGCGCGTACTGGACGTTCGTGGTGCACCGGCCGGGGGTGCGCACGCTGGTCGGCGCCAGCCCGGAGGTGCACGTCCGGATGGCCGGCGGCACCGTCGTGATGAACCCCATCAGCGGGACCTACCGCTACCCCGCGGAGGGGCCCTCCGCGGAGAGCCTGCTGGCGTTCCTCGGCGACCGCAAGGAGGTCGAGGAGCTGTCGATGGTGGTCGACGAGGAACTGAAGATGATGTGCACCGTCGGCGACCAGGGCGGGGTGGTGGTCGGGCCGCGGCTCAAGGAGATGGCGCACCTCGCGCACACCGAGTACGAACTGCGCGGCCGCTCGAGCCTGGACGTGCGGGAGGTCCTCAAGGAGACGATGTTCGCGGCGACGGTCACCGGGTCGCCGGTGCAGAACGCCTGCCGGGTCATCGCGCGGCACGAGCCGGCCAGCCCGGACGGGCGGGGCCGCGGCTACTACGCGGGCGCGCTGGCGCTGATCGGCCGGGACGCGAGCGGGACGCAGACCCTGGACTCGCCGATCCTGATCCGCACCGCGGACATCGACGGTGCGGGCGGCCGGCTGCGGGTGCCGGTCGGCGCCACCCTGGTGCGCGCGTCCGACCCGGCCGGCGAGGTCGCCGAGACGCACGCCAAGGCGGCCGGGGTGCTCACCGCGCTGGGGGTCCGGCCGGCGCCCGCGCGGCCCGCGGCCGGGCCGGCGCCGCGGCTGGCCGACGACCCGCGGGTGCGGGCCGCGCTGGACGCCCGCCGCGCCGACCTGGCCCCCTTCTGGCTCCGGATGCAGACCACCGCCCCGGTCGCCGGGCTGCACGGCCACGCCCTGGTCGTCGACGCCGAGGACACCTTCACCGCGATGCTGGCGCACCTGCTGCGCACCTCGGGGCTGACGGTGACGGTCCACCGCTACGACGAGCCGGGGCTGCGGGCGGCCGCCCTGGCACACGAGGGACCGGTGGTGCTGGGCCCGGGCCCAGGCGACCCGTCCGACACCGCCGACCCCAAGATGCGCTTCCTGCGGTCCCTCACCGCCGACCTGGTGGCCGGCCACCGCCACCGGCTGCTCGGCGTGTGCCTGGGCCACGAACTCCTCGCCGCGGAGCTGGGGTTGGAGATCGTCCGCAAGGAGGTGCCGTTCCAGGGCGCCCAGGAGCGGATCGACTTCTTCGGGCGGGCCGAGACGGTGGGCTTCTACAACACCTTCACGGCCCGCTGCGACGACCGGACCGCGGCCGAACTCGCCATGCACCGCGTGGAGTTGAGCCGGGACGAGACCACCGGCGAGGTGCACGCGCTGCGCGGCCCGGGCTTCGCCGGGGTGCAGTTCCACCCCGAGTCGGTGCTGACCCTGGACGGTGCCGGGGTCACCGCGCAGCTGCTGGCAGCTGTCCTCGTGTGACCAGGAGGTTCTCGCTGGCGCGGCCGGCCAGATGGTCCTCCACGTTGGCCACGGTGGCCGCGATGATCTGGCCGACCGCCTCCTCGGTGAAGTACGCCTGGTGCGAGGTGACCAGCACGTTCGCGAAGGTCATCAGCCGGGCCAGGACGTCGTCGCCGATGACGTCCAGGGACTTGTCCTGGAAGAACAGCCCGGCCTCCTCCTCGTAGACGTCCAGGCCGACGCCGGTGAGCCGGCCGGTCTTGAGCGTGTCGACCAGGGCGGCGGTGTCGATCAGCCCGCCGCGGCTGGAGTTGACCAGGATGGCGTCGTCCTTCATGGCGGCCAGCGCGGCGGCGTCGACCAGGTGCCGGGTGTCGCCGGTCAGCGGGACGTGCAGGGTGACGAGGTCCGCCTCGGCGAACAGCCGCTCCCGGGAGACGTAGTGCATGCCCAGCGCCCGGCACTCCGGGTTCTCGGTGAGGTCCCAGCCCAGCAGCCGCATCCCGAAGCCGTGGGCGATCCGGGCGAAGGCGGTGCCGATCCGGCCGGTGCCGAGCACCCCGGCCGTGCGGCCGTGCAGATCGCGGCCCATCAGGCCGTCCAGCCGGAAGTCGAAGTTGCGGGTGCGGTGGGCGGCCGGGACCAGCCGCCGGTTCACCGCCAGCGCCAGCAGCCAGGCGAACTCGGCGACCGCGTACGGCGAGTAGGCGGAGACCCGGCCGACGGTCAGGGCGAGATCGGCCGCGGCCTCCAGGTCGATGTTGTTGAAGCCGGTGGAGCGCTGGGCGAGCATCTTGGTGCCGCCGGCCGCGAGGGTCTGCAGCACCTCGGCGCGCAGGTCGTCGTTGACGCTGGTGGAGACGACCTCGTAGCCGTGCGCGATGGGGGCGGTGTCGCGGTTGAGGGGGACGTCCAGGCAGCGGACCTGATGGCGGCCCGCGAACGCCTGCTCCAGGAGCGGCCGCTCGTCCGCCTGCACGCCGAAGGCGACGATCTCCACGGTCTTCTCCCCGTTCTCCCCCGCGGTGGGCCGGAAATGTCGCGTCATGGCGAATATACGGCCGCTCGTCGTGCGGTGCCGCCCGGGGCGCGGGCGGCACCGTGCGCGCCGAGTTCAGCCGAAGAAGACGCCGGCCTCGGCGTAGAGCGCCGGATCGACGGTCTTCAGCTTGGCGGTCGCCTCCGCCAGCGGCACCCGGACGATGTCCGTGCCACGCAGCGCGACCATCGTGCCGTAGTCGGCGTCCCGCACCGCGTCGATGGCGTGCAGCCCGAAGCGGGTGGCCAGCCAGCGGTCGAAGGCGCTGGGGGTGCCGCCGCGCTGGGTGTGACCGAGGACGGTGGTCCGGGCCTCCTTGCCGGTGCGCTGCTCGATCTCCTTGGCCAGCCACTCGCCGACGCCGGACAGCCGGACGTGCCCGAAGGAGTCGGTGCTGCCGTCCTTGAGCACCATCTCGCCGTCCTTGGGCATGGCACCCTCGGCGACCACCACGATCGGCGCGTAGCTGGCCTTGAAGCGGGACTCGATCCAGCGGCAGACGTCGCCGACGTCGAAGCGCTGCTCCGGGATGAGGATGACGTTGGCGCCGCCGGCCAGGCCGGAGTGGAGCGCGATCCAGCCGGCGTGCCGGCCCATCACCTCCACGACCAGGACCCGCATGTGGGACTCGGCGGTGGTGTGCAGCCGGTCGATGGCCTCGGTGGCGACCCCGACCGCGGTGTCGAAGCCGAAGGTGTAGTCCGTGGCCGACAGGTCGTTGTCGATGGTCTTGGGCACGCCGACGCAGGGGATGCCGTGCTCCGTGAAGAGCCGCGAGGCGACGCCGAGGGTGTCCTCGCCGCCGATCGCGATCAGCGCCTCGACCTCCTGCTTGGCGAGCGTCTCCGTGATCCGGCGGACCCCGTCCTCCTGCTTGAAGGGGTTGGTCCGCGACGAGCCGAGGATGGTGCCGCCGCGCGGCAGGATGCCGCGCACCGCCGGGATGTCCAGCCGCACGGTGTGGCCCTCCAGGGGACCGCGCCAGCCGTCCCGGAAGCCGACGAACTCGTATCCGTGCTCCTGGGTGCCCTTGCGGACGATGCCCCTGATCACCGCGTTCAGACCCGGGCAGTCGCCGCCGCCGGTCAGTACTCCGACCCGCATCGCTTCACCTTCATCCCGTCCGTGGCCGCGTACGGCCGTCCGTGAGCGTTAACGTCGGCCACGCTAATGGTGACCTGGCTCACTCAGGGATGGTGCGGGCGGCCGAATCCCGTCCGCTGCACGGGAGTTGACGCACGGCGTTCACCCTTACGAGCGGACGGCCGCGGCCCCGGCGGGGACGCCCGACGCCTCAGACGCCGTCGAGGCCGCGCTCTATCGCGTAGCGCACCAGCTCGACGCGGTTGTGCAACTGGAGCTTGCCGAGGGTGTTCTGGACGTGGTTCTGCACCGTGCGGTGCGAGATGACCAGCCGCTCGGCGATCTGCTTGTACGAGAGCCCCTTGGCGACCAGGCGCAGCACCTCCGTCTCCCGCTCCGTCAACCGGGGGGCACCCGGGTCGTCGGCGGTCGCGGGGGACGGCTCCGTCGCCAGCCGGCGGTACTCGCCGAGGACCAGGCCGGCCAGGCCCGGGGTGAAGACCGGGTCGCCGGCGGCGGTGCGGCGGACCGCGTCGAGCAGTTCCTCGGTGCTGGCGGACTTCAGCAGATAGCCGGTGGCACCGGACTTCACCGCCTCCAGGACGTCGGCGTGCTCGCCGCTGGCGGAGAGCACCAGCACCCGCAGCGACGGATCGCCGCCGACCAGCTGCTTGCACACCTGGACGCCGGGCAGGCCCGGCAGATTGAGGTCCAGGACCAGTACGTCGGGCGCCGCGGCCTGCGCCCGGCGCACCGCCTGGAGCCCGTCCCCGGCCGTCGCCACCACGTCGAACCCGGCCTCCGCCAGATCCCGGGCGACCGCGTCCCGCCACATCGGGTGGTCGTCGACCACCATGACCCGCAGGCCCGTCTCGTCACTCATGTCCGTGCCTCCCCCGTCGTCCGCCCTCGGGCGCGCGGCCCTTGGGAACCTTCAGCTCCACTTCCGTGCCCTGGCCGGGGACCGAGATCCACTCGGCGCTGCCGCCCAGCTCCCGCAGCCGGCCGCGGATCGACAGGGCCACCCCGAGGCGGCCCTCGCGCTCGGCCGCGGCGAGCCGCCCCTCGGGGATGCCGGGGCCCTCGTCGCGCACCGTCACCAGCACCGCGTCCGGTTCGTCCTCCACCAGGATCCACGCGCGGGCGTCGGCCCCCACGTGCACCCGGACATTGTCCAACGCGGCACCGACAGCGGCGGCCAGCTCCCCCGCGGCGGCGGCCGGCAGCCCGACCGGGGTGCCCGGGCCGGAGAGCGCCACCCCGGCCCCGGCGTGCGGGGCGAGCAGCGCCATCAGGTCGCAGGGGCCGCCCGGCGGCGGGCCGGGGACCGCCGGGCCGGCCGGGACCGCGGCGCCCTCCGCGGCGTCGGCCGCCGTCCGCTGCCGGGGCACCGGTCCGCCGGCGACCAGGGTGCGCAGCGCCACCTCCTGTTCGCCGGCCATCCGGCCCAGCTCGGCCGCCTCGCCGCCGATCGCGGCGCCGCGCCGCTGCACCATGGCGAGCACCTGCAGCACGCTGTCGTGGATGTCGCGGGCCAGCCGCTCCCGCTCGCGGGTGGCGGCCTCGATCTGGAGGGCGCGGGCCAGGGTGCGCTCACTGGCCCGGGCCACCTCGACGACATAGCCGATGGCGACGCTGGCCACCCACACCAGCACCACGTTGTGGACGGTGTCCCGGGCCAGCGCCTGGCGCTCGACGAGGTTGGCCGCCGCCACGATGCTGGAGGCCACCGCGGCCCACCGCCAGCCGCCCTTGATGGCGAAGCCCAGTACCGCCCCCGCCGCCCAGATGGACGGCAGCGTCGGGGCGCCGCCCATGATGCGGGCCTGGGTGTCGATCAGCGACGTCAGCAGGATGCCGCCGACCGCGAAACCAAGGTCGCCGAGGAGGAACTGCCGGGTGCAGCGCTCGGCGGACGTCGTCCGGCGCCAGGTCAGCGCCGTCCAGAGGGTGAGCGCGGCCATGTAGGCGGCGCCGCCCAGCGGGTGCGCGTAGCGCGGGTAGGCGACCGCGAACAGGCCCAGGACGTAGACCAGGGTCAGGATGCGGTAGCCGGTGAGCGCCCGCCACAGCGGCAGCTCGACGGACATCCGCAGCGCCTTCGGGGGGCCGCCCGGCCGTGCGCCGCGGCCGCCCCCGGCGCCGTCGCCCGTCGTCCGTATGTCGTCCGTGTCGGCATCCGTCATGCCGGCCCCACCCCTCAACGGGGCCGCCCCGCCCCGGTCTCGGCTCGTCCGTCCCGTTTCCCCGGCGGTGGCCCGAACGACCCCGCGCCGCGCGAGAGGGCCTACGCCCCGGCCTTCTTCTGCGCCTCCGCGGCCTTGGCCGCCTCGGCGATCTGCCGCTTGGCCGCGGTCGCGTAGATGTCGACGTACTCCTGGCCGGAGAGCTTCATGATCTCGTACATCACCTCGTCGGTGATCGAGCGCAGGATGTAGCGGTCGCCCTCCATGCCCTGGTAGCGGCTGAAGTCCAGCGGCTTGCCGATCCGGATGCCGGGCCGGACCATCTTGGGCAGGACCTTGCCGGGCGGCTGCACCTTCTCGGTGTCGATCATCGCCACCGGGATGACCGGTGCCCCGGTGGCCAGCGCCACCCGCGCCAGGCCGCCCGGCTTGCCGCGGTAGAGCCGCCCGTCCGGGGAGCGGGTGCCCTCCGGGTAGATGCCGAACAGCTCGCCGCGCTCCAGCACCTCGATACCGCTCTTGATGGCGGCCTCGCCGGCGCCGCGGGCGCCCGAGCGGTCGACCGGGAGCTGCCCCACGCCCTTGAAGAACGCGGCGGTGAGCTTCCCCTTCACGCCCGGGGAGGTGAAGTACTCGGCCTTGGCGATGAAGGTGACCTTGCGGTCGAGCACCGCGGGCAGGAAGAACGAGTCCGAGAAGGACAGATGGTTGCTCGCGAGGATCGCCGGGCCCTCGGCGGGAACGTTCTCGATGCCTTCCACCCAGGGACGGAACGCGAGCCTCAGCGGACCGCCGATGGAAAACTTCATTGCGCCGTAGATCAACCGACTGCCTCCTGTGTCTGACGCACTGACCTTAACCCCCGCGCGGCGCGCCGGGGGCCGCGGCGAGCCACGCGACGGCGTACGGGCCCGCCGGAGGCCGTGCGCGGGGCGGTCTCCATGGGCGTCCGCGCCCCCGGCCGGGCCATGGCCCTACCCCCGCCGCGGTCACTCCGCGTACCCTGAGGTAACCCGCGAGCCCTCTCACCGATCGGAGTCCCCCGGTGCCGCTCCTCCCCGGAGCCGAGCCGTTCCGCCGCGACGGCGGAGACGTCGGCGTCCTCGTCTGCCACGGCTTCACCGGCTCCCCGCAGTCCGTCCGCCCCTGGGCCGAGTATCTGGCCGACCGGGGCCTGAGCGTCACCGTCCCGCTGCTGCCCGGCCACGGCACGCGCTGGGAGGACATGCAGCTCACCACCTGGCAGGACTGGTACGCCGAGGTCGACCGCGAGCTGCGCGCACTGGCCGGGCGCTGCGCCAAGGTCTTCGTCTGCGGACTGTCCATGGGCGGCGCGCTGGCCCTGCGGCTGGCCGCCCGGCACGGCGACACCCTCAGCGGCGTCGCCCTGGTCAACCCGGGCAACAGGGTCCACGACAGGGCGGCGCCGCTGCTGCCGGCGCTGCGGCACGTCGTCCGCTCGACGAAGGGCATCGCCAGCGACATCGCCAAGCCCGGTGCGGCGGAGGTGGGTTATGACCGGGTGCCGCTGCACGCCGCGCACTCGCTGCGGCGGTTCTTCCAGCTGGTCGACGCCGAACTCCCGCGCGTCACCCAGCCGTTGCTGGTGCTGACCAGCCGGCAGGACCACGTCGTCCCGCCCGTCGACTCCGAGCGCATCCTCGGCCGGGTCTCCTCCACCGACGTCCGGCACGTCCTGCTGGAGCGCAGCTACCACGTCGCCACGCTCGACCACGACGCGGAGCGGATCTTCCAGGACACCCACGACTTCATCACCCGGCTCGCCCCGGAGGCCCGGCCGGAGGCGGCCGAGGAGGGGGCGGCGGCCCGTGGCGGAGCGTAGCCCCCGCGATCCCCGGGACCCGCTGGACGAGGAGGCCGCGTGGGCCGAGATCGTCGCGGGGTACGGCGAGCGGCCGGAGTTCCCGGCGACCGGGGAGCGCCCGGACCGCGCGCCGGCGGACGGCGACGCCCCGGAGGCCCCCGCCGCGCGCCCCGGTGACGGCACGCCCGGCGACGGTCCGCCGCCGCGCCCCGGCAGCTTCGTGGTCTACGCCCCCGGCGTGGGGCCGCGCGACTGGGCCCCCGAGAAGCCCTCCGACGACGACTTCGACGAGACCGACGAGGGCCACTTCACCCCGCCCGAGCCGCCGCCGCTGCCGAGCGCCGACACCACCACCAAGTTCGCCTGGATCGCGGCCCTGGGCGGTCCGCTGCTGCTGGTCGGCGCGGTCGTCCTCCAGCAGCCGGTCACCTGGTGGATCGCGGTGCCGGGCATCGGCGGCTTCCTGGGCGGCCTGGCCACCCTCTTCGCGCGGATGGGCAACGACCGGGACGACGACGAGGACCTGCCGGGCGGCGGCGCGGTGGTCTGAGGACTGCCGGCCGGTCAGCCGCCGGCCGGCACCCGCAGGGCCGCCAGCACCGGCAGATGGTCCGAGGCGGCCAGCAGATCGGCCGCCCGCAGGCCCGGCAGGTCGTACGGCACACCGCAGCCGAGCACCTCGACGCCACCAGTGGTGAACAGCGCGTCGATCCGCTGCCGCGGTGCGTGCGGCGTGGAGGTGAACTCCCCGCCCCACGGCTCGGCCGCCCAGCCGTCCCGGAGCGCCCCGGCGATCCGCCGGAAACTCCGGCCGTCCGGCCGCTCGTTGAGGTCGCCGCCGACCACCGCGTGCGGCACGCCCAGCCCGGCGACCCGCTCCAGCAGCAGCCCGGCCTGGCCGTACCGCTCCCGGGCGTCGAGGCTGAGGTGGCAGCTGACGACCCCGAGCCGGGCCCCGGCGAAGCGCAGCACGGCGGTGGCCAGGCCCCGCTGGTGCAGGCCGGGGGTACGGGGCAGCAGGACGTCCTCGGTGCGCTCCACGTGGGCGCGGAGCCGGGCGAGGATCATCGGGCCCGCGGTGGTGGCGCCACCGGTGACGTACATCAGGCCGCTCGCCCGGGCCAGGCGCTCGGCGGCCTTGCGCCAGCGGAAGAAGCGCGGCGCCTCCTGGACGAGGACGAGATCGGGGGCGCAGGCCCGGATGACCCGGGCCAGCGCCGCCCGATCGTCGCGCAGGGAGCGGATGTTGTAGCTGAGCACCCGGACGACCGCGCTGCCGTCGGCCTCCGTGGCCGAGGGCGCGAGTCCGGAGCGCTCCGCCGCCATCCGCGTCAGCCCTGGCGCGCCAGGTCGGCGGCGCCGACCAGCCCGGCCTTGCCGCCGAGTTGGGCGGCGAGCACCTGGGCGTGCGGCCGCCACTGGCTGCCGACGAGCCAGCGCCGGAAGGACTTGCGGATCGGGTCGAGGACCAGCTCGCCCTCGTCCGAGACGCCGCCGCCGACGATGAAGGCCGAGGGGTCGAAGAGCGAGGCCAGGTCGGCGAGGCCGGCGCCGGCCCAGCGGGCCAGTTCGCGGAAGGAGTCGATGGCGACCAGGTCGCCCTGGCGGGCGGCGGCGCTGATGTGCCGGCCCTCGACGCCCTCGGGGGTGCCGTCGCCGAGCGCCAGCAGGATCTCGGCGTTCTCGGGGGTGGCGAAGGCGCGCTGCCGGGCATAGCGCAGCAGGGCGCGGCCGGAGGCGTACTGCTCCCAGCAGCCCTGGCTGCCGCAGCCACAGAGCAGGCCGTCGGGGACGACCCGGATGTGGCCGAACTCGGCGGCGACGCCGAAGCGGCCGCGGCGGAGCTTGTTGCCGATGATGATGCCGCCGCCCAGGCCCGTGCCGAGGGTGATGCAGATGACGTCGCTGTGGCCCTGGCCGGCGCCGAAGCGGTACTCGCCCCAGGCCGCGGCGTTGGCGTCGTTCTCGACGACGACGGGGAGGCCGACGCGCTGCTCGACCTTGTCCTTGAGCGGCTCGTGGCGCCAGTTGATGTTCGGGGCGAACAGCACCGTGGCCCGCTTCTCGTCGACGTAGCCGGCGGCGCCGATGCCGACGGCCTCGACGTGGTGGCCGGCTCCGACGGTGCGGACGGCGTCCGCGATGGCCTCGGTCAGCGCATCGGGGCCTTGCGGGGTCGCTACCTTGCACGTCTCAAGGATCGAACCCTCTTCGTCGACCACGCCGGCCGCGATCTTCGTGCCGCCGATGTCGACGCCGATGGTGAGTCCCATGTGTCCCTCAGTTTTCGCTCGAACCCCGCCGGGACCCACCGTACCGGAGGCAGCGGGAGCTTCCCCGCCGGTCAGGGCCGCCGGGGCGGGGGATCGCGGGGGATCTGACGCCGGCCGCGGGCGGCGGGCGTCAGTCGAGGTCGATGCGCTCGGTGCCGGCCGGGCCGTCGTCGCGCGGGTCGGCGGCCGGGCCCTCGGGGCGGTCGGCCGGGCCGGTGTCGCGGGTCCAGCGGCGCTCGCTGCCCGCCACGGCGGAGCGGTAGGCGGCGAGCAGCTCGGAGCCGGCCGCGGCGAGGTGGTCGAAGACGTCGGGGTTGCGCTCGATGACCGGCTCGACGGCGGCCTTGGCCTGCCGCAGCAGCTCGCCGCCGCCGGCGGCGATCCCGCCGAGCGCGCCGGGCAGTTGGATGGCGGCGAGCTTGTCGGTCACCGCCTCGGCGAGCCGGCGCAGCTCCTCGGCGGCGGTGCCCGGCTGGGGGCCGTACTCGGCCCGGCGGCGGGCCTGTTCCGCGGCGAGGTCCTCGGCGCAGGCCGTCTTCCAGGCGTCGGCGTCCGGCTCGGCGCGGCGGTCGGCGGGGCGCTCGGTGGCATCACTCATGGCGGACTCCGTGGACTCCTGCGGGCGGTACGGACCGTACGGGTGCCGTGCGCGGACGCACGACGGTGACGTCTTACGACGTTACCCGAACGGGGGTGCCGGGATCAGTCGCTCGGCGCGGTCCGCGGCCAGAGCCCCGGGTCGGGGGTGAAGCGGATCTCCAGGGCGCCGTCGCGCAGGGAGGCGCCGGAGACGGTGCAGCGGCGCAGCGCGGAGGGCAGGGTGCGGATCCGCCGGAAGCG
Source organism: Streptomyces sp. MspMP-M5 (assembly GCF_000373585.1). Taxonomy (GTDB): domain Bacteria; phylum Actinomycetota; class Actinomycetes; order Streptomycetales; family Streptomycetaceae; genus Streptomyces. The sequence continues at coordinate 25,197 of NZ_KB891854.1, read as the reverse complement.
GCCGACGGTCACCACGATCTCGTCGCCGCGGCGCACCAGGCCGAGGCCGTCCCGCCGGGCGCCGGGCAGCGGCACCCGCCAGACGAGCAGGCCCTCGGACGCCAGCCGGTCCTCGACGGTCCAGGGGTCGGCGGGCGCGGCCGCGGGGGCCGGGGCGTCGGCGGCGCCGTCGAGCAGCGCGCCGAGCTCCTCGACGCCCTGGGGGTCGCGGCCCAGGTGCGGCACCTCGTGCACCGGGACGTCGGGGAACTCCTCGCGCAGCGCCTTCAGGGCGGTCTGCTGGCTGCCGGAGAGCCCGGCGAGGAAGGGGTCGGCGGAGCCGGTGGGCAGCAGCCGGTTGACGAGGACGGCGTCGGTGCGGCGGCCGTGCAGCGCCAGGCCGGCGCGGAGGGTGCGCAGCGCGGCGGTGGCGACCGGGCCGGCGTCGGTGACCAGCCGGACGGTGGTGCCGGGGGCGTCCACCACCCGCTGGACGGCGGCGAGTTCGTGCCCCCAGCGCTCGGCGGCCTCGTACAGCTTCTGGGCCGGCATGGGGACGCCGGCGAGCTGGGCGAGCACCGGGCGCAGCGCGCGGGCGGCCTGCCGCTCGGGCGGCAGCAGGCGGCGGAGGTAGCGGCGGACCTGCGCGGGCAGGGCGAGCAGCCGGATCGTTTCGGCGGCCGGCGGCATGTCGACGACCACGAGGTCCCAGGCGTCCGAGGCGTGTGCGGCGCGCAGCGCGTGCAGCAGCGCGAAGGACTCGGAGCCGGGGAGTTCGGTGAGTTCGTCCTCGTCGAGCGGGGCCGCGCCGAGCAGGTCGAGGGCGGCGCCGGCGCGCTCCTGGAAGGCGAGGAACTCCTGGCGGAAGCGGTCGGCGGGGTCGATGCGGTGGGCGTGCAGGCCGGGGGCCGCCGCTATCGGCGCGGGTTCGGCGACGCCGGGGCGGACGCCGAGGACCGCCTCCGGGGCGCTGCTCTGGGTGGTGAGCAGGAGGGTCCGCGCGCCCTGCCGGGCCCCGGCCAGGGCGGTCGCGGCGGCGAGCGTGGTGCGGCCCGCGCCGCCGGGGCCGGTGACGAGGACGGTGCGCACGCTCAGTGCTTCTCGGCCTCGTCGGCGGCGGTCGTGCCGGACGCCTTGGGGCCGCCCTCGACGCGCTTCTTCAGCCCGGCCAGCGCGCGGTCGATGATGACCTTCTCGGCCTTGCGCTTGATCATCCCGAGCATCGGGATCTTCACGTCGACGGTGAGCTGGTAGGTGACCTCGGTGCGGGTGCCGCCGGACAGTGCGGCGAGCCGGTAGGAGCCGTCGAGGACGCGCAGCATCTGTGACTTGACCAGCGACCAGCTGACCTCGTTCTCGCCGGTCCAGGTGTAGGCGAGGGTGTGGTCGTCCTTGATGGCGCCGGCGTCCAGCACCAGGCGCACCTTCTCCGCGCGGCCCCGGTCGTCGGTGGCCAGGATCTCGGCCTCCTTGACCTCTCCGGTCCACTCCGGATAGCGGGCGAAGTCGGCGATCACTCCCATCACCTCGGCCGGTGCCGCCTCGATCGTGATGTTCGAGCTGGTGTGTTCGGCCATCGCCGTGACTCCTCCATGCCGATCCATGCCGGTCCGCCGACCCTTCCCCGGGCTCTCCACTCCGAGCCGGGGCGACCCCGTTGCGCGGTGTCTGTGCTGCTGAAGGCTACCGCGCGGCGCAACCCGGGCCGACACCAGCGGGCCCACCGCGACGGGCCGGCCGCGCGGCCCGGTGCCGGGCCTCACCACTCCAGCACGTACGGCCTGCCGGTCGCGTTGAAGTGCCCGACATTGACGCATTCCGTACCGCCGATCCGCATCCGGCGGGCCAGCGGCTGGTGGACGTGGCCGAAGAGGGCGTAGCGCGGCCGGGTGGTGCGGAGGGCGTCCAGCAGGGCCGAACTGCCGCGCTCGAAGCGGCGGGCGACGGTGTCGTAGCAGAGTTCGGGGACGTCCGGCGGGATGTGGGTGCACAGCACGTCGACCTCGCCGACCGCCTCGATCTTGGCGGCGTACTCCTCGTCGCCGATCTCGTAGGGCGTGCGCATCGGGGAGGTCAGGCCGCCGCCGACGAAGCCGAAGACCCGGCCGCCGATCTCCACCCGCTGCCCGTCGAGGACGGTGGTGCCGGGCCGGGCGTATTCCGGCCACAGACGCGGGATGTCGACGTTGCCGTAGGTGGCGTAGGTGGGGGCGGGGAACGCGGCGAAGAGGTCGGCGTACTGGCGGCGGACGGCGGCCTCGATGACCTCCTCGCGGCTCGCGCCGTCGCGGTCCAGCCCGGCCCAGAGGCGGCGGCCCAGCTCGCGGGCCTCGGCGAAGCGGCGGGCGGTGCGCAGTGCGACCAGGGCGGCGGCGTTCTCGGCGCCGAAGAGCTCGGGGAAGATGCCGCGCGAGTGGTCCGCGTAGTCGAGGAAGAGGACCAGGTCGCCGAGGCAGACCAGGGCGTCGGCCCCGTCCCCGGCCGTCGCCAGGTCCCGGCTGTTCCCATGGACGTCACTCACCACATGCACGCGCATGGCGTCACCCTACGAGCGCGCGGGCCGCCGCGAGGAGGCGGGGCGGCTGGGCGGTTACTTTCGGGTCACCTCAGGGCTGGACTAGTCTGCGCGTGCAGTCCCCATGACGTGTCCGCAGCATGTGACGCATCGAACATCTGGCCGCGCACCCCTATCCCAATGGCAATACCGGTGGGTAACGTCCGGCCCGTCCAATCCCCCCGCATGATCATGGACCGCAGCCGGTGCGCACACAGTCGTGGCGCCGGCGCTTTCGAGGAGCAGCAGTCTTGCGCGAGTTCAGCCTTCCGGCCCTGTACGAGGTCCCCGCGGACGGCAATCTGACGGACCTGATCCGCCGCAATGCCGCGCAGTACCCGGATGTCGCGGTCCTGGGACGAAAGGTGAACGGCGTCTGGCAGGACGTCACCGCCGCCGCCTTCCTCGCCGAGGTCCGGGCGGTCGCCAAGGGCCTGATGGCCGCCGGGATCGAGCCGGGCGACCGGATCGGCCTGATGTCGCGCACCCGTTACGAGTGGACGCTGCTGGACTTCGCCATCTGGAGCGCGGGCGCCATCACCGTCCCCGTCTACGAGACCAGCTCCGCCGAGCAGATCCAATGGATCCTCGGTGACTCCGGCGCGGCGGCCTGCCTGGTGGAGACGCCCGACCACGAGGCGACGGTGGAGTCGGTCCGCGACCGGCTGCCGGACCTGGCGAACATCTGGCAGATCGAGCGGGACGCCATCGCCCGGCTGCGGGCCGCCGGCGACGGCATCACCGACGAGGAGGTCGACGAGCGCAGCGCGCTGGCCGTCGCCGACTCCCCCGCCACCATCGTCTACACCTCCGGCACCACCGGCCGCCCCAAGGGCTGCGTGCTCAGCCACCGCAGCTTCTTCGCCGAGTGCGGCAACGTCGTCGAGCGGCTGAAGCCCCTCTTCCGCACCGGCGACTCCTCGGTGCTGCTCTTCCTCCCCGTCGCGCACGTCTTCGGCCGGCTGGTGCAGGTCGCCTCCGTCATGGCGCCCATCAAGCTGGGCCTCGCGCCGGACATCAAGAACCTCACCGACGACCTGGCCTCCTTCCGGCCGACGATGATCCTGGGCGTCCCCCGGGTCTTCGAGAAGGTCTACAACTCCGCGCGGGCCAAGGCGCAGGCCGACGGCAAGGGCAAGATCTTCGACAAGGCGGCGGAGACCGCGATGGCCTACAGCCGGGCGCTGGACACCCCGGGCGGGCCGTCCTTCGGCCTGAAGGTGAAGTACAAGGTCTTCGACCGGCTGGTCTACGGCAAGCTGCGGGCGGTGCTCGGCGGCCGGGCCACCCACGCCATCTCCGGCGGCGCCCCGCTCGGCGAGCGGCTGGGCCACTTCTACCGCGGCATCGGCTTCACCGCCCTGGAGGGCTACGGCCTGACGGAGTCCTGTGCGGCCACCGCGTTCAACCCCTGGGACCGGCAGAAGATCGGCACGGTCGGCCAGCCGCTGCCCGGCTCGGTGGTCCGGATCGCCGACGACGGCGAGGTGCTGCTGCACGGCGAGCACCTCTTCAGCGAGTACTGGAACAACCCGACGGCCACCCAGGAGGCGCTCTCCGACGGCTGGTTCCACACCGGCGACCTCGGCACCCTCGACGAGGACGGCTACCTCGCCATCACCGGCCGCAAGAAGGAGATCCTGGTGACCGCGGGCGGCAAGAACGTCGCCCCGGCCGTCATCGAGGACCGGATCCGCGCCCACGCGCTGATCGCCGAGTGCATGGTGGTCGGCGACGGCCGCCCGTTCATCGGCGCGCTGATCACCCTGGACGAGGAGTTCCTGCCCCGCTGGGCCGAGGAGCACGGCCGCCCGGCCGACGCGACGCCCGTCCAGCTGGCCGACGACCCCGAGCTGCTGGCCGCCGTGCAGCGCGCGGTCGACGACGGCAACGCGGCGGTCTCCAAGGCCGAGTCGGTCCGCAAGTTCCGTATCCTGCCGACCCAGTTCACCGAGGAGTCGGGGCATGTGACCCCGTCGCTGAAGCTGAAGCGGAACGTCGTCGCGAAGGACTTCGCGGAGGAGATCGAGGCGATCTACCGCGGCTGACGCGGGGACGCCGGTGCCGCGGGCCGGTGAGCAGGGTGACCGCTCACCGGCCCGCGCCGTGCGGCCACAACGACCGGACTACAAAAGCTCCTTGAGCCGCTCCGCGAGCAGGTCCCAGCGCCACTTCTCCTCCACCCAGGCGCGGCCGCGGGCCCCCATCGTGCGGCGCAGCCCGGGGTCCTTCAGGAGCGTGACGAGGCGGTCGGCGACGGCCTCCGGGGAGCCGCCGGGGACCACCCAGCCGGTCTCGCCCTCCAGCACCGCGTCCGGGGCACCGCCCGAGTCGCCCGCGACGACCGGGAGCCCGGTGGCGGACGCCTCCAGGTAGACGATGCCCAGCCCCTCGACGTCCAGCCCGCCGCGGCGGGTGCGGCAGGGCATCGCGAAGACGTCGCCCGCGCCGTAGTGGGCGGGCAGCTGCTCCCACGGGACGGCACCGGTGAAGCGGACCGCGTCGGCGACGCCCTTCTCCAGGGCCAGCCGGTGCAGCTGCGCCTCGTACGGGCCGCCGCCGACGATCAGCAGCACCGCGTCCGGCACCGCGGCGCGGACCGCCGGCAGCGCCTCGATGAGGGTGTCCTGCCCCTTGCGCGGGACGAGCCGGGAGACGCAGACCACCACCGGCTGGCCGGCGAGCCCGAGCCGGGCCCGTACCGCGTCGCCGCCGGAGTCCGGGTGGAAGGTCTTCTCGTCGACGCCGGGCGGGAGTTGGGCCATCCGGGCGGCGGCGTCCGGGGTGAGCGCGGCGGCGATCCGCGTGCGGGTGTACTCGCCGAGGTAGGTGAGGGTGTCGGTGCCCTCGCCGATCCGCCGCAGCAGCTGCCGGGCGGCCGGCAGCTGCGCCCAGCCGGCCTCGTGGCCGTGGGTGGTGGCCACGATCCGGCGGGCGCCGGCCGCGCGGAGCGCCGGCGCCATCAGCCCCAGCGGCGCGGCGGCCCCGAACCACACCGACGAGCAGCCGTGCTCGCGCAGCAGCGAGACCGCCCGCCGGGTCACCCGGGGCGTGGGCAGCAGCATCGTCGTGGCGTCCCGGACCACCGGGAAGGGCTGCTCGGCGTCGAAGGCGGCGGTGGCCGCCCGGCCCTCCTCGGTCCGCTTCCAGGTGGACGCGTAGACCACGACCCGGTCGGGATCCAGCCGCAGCGCCATGCTGTGCAGAAACGCCTGGATTCCGCCGGGCCGGGGCGGGAAGTCGTTGGTGACGATGAGGGTCTTGTGCACGGTGGTCTCTTCAGCGGTCGGTGGTCTCTCGGTGAGCGGCGGTCGCCCGGCGGGCGGGGCGCGGCGCGCCCCGCGGGGTCCGGGGCCGACAGTACCGGGTGGGCGGGTCCGGGCGGCGGCCGGCCGGGGCCGGGCGGCGCGCCCCGCCACGCCCCGCGCCCGGGGCGCCCGGCCGCGTTCGGCGGCGCGCACCGCCCCTCCCGGCATCATGCACGCAGGACGACCGACGGGGTGACGATGACCAGCACCGACAGCAGGACGGACACGACGGGCCGGCCCACCCGGCCCGCGCCGCCCGGCACCTCCGCCCGCGCCACCCGGGCCGCCGGTGCCGCAGCCGCCGCCTGGACGGCCTGGGCCGCCACCCGGGCGCTGCTCCTGCTGTGCGTCCTGCGGGTGCTGGTGCTGCCCGGCCCGGACGTCACCACCGACGTCTCGGTGATCTACCACGGCTGGGCCGAGGTCCTGCGCTCCGGCGCCTTCCCCCTGGACGACGTCACCTGGCAGTACCCGCCGGCCGCCGCGCTGCCCGTCCTGGCCCCCGGCCTGCTGCCGTTCCTCCCCTACGCCACCGCGTTCTTCGTGCTGGTGCTGGCCGTGGACGCGGCCGCGCTGGCGCTCTTCCTGCGGGTCGGCGGCACGCCGGGGCACCGCCGGGCCGGGGCCTGGGCATGGATCGCGGGCGTCGCCCTGCTCGGCCCGACCGCCTACGCGCGCTACGACCTGCTGGTGGCGGCGGTGGCCGCGGCGGCGCTGTTCGCGGCGGCCCGACGGCCGCGCACCGCGGGCGCGCTGATCGCCTGCGGCACCCTGCTGAAGGTCTGGCCGGCGCTGCTGCTGGCCGGGGCGCCGCTGCGCGGCCGCCGGGCCCGCGCCCTGTGGCGGAGTGCGGGCGGCTGGGCCGCCGGGCTGACGCTGACCGCGGTCGTGGCGGCGCCGGGCGCACTGGCCTTCCTCACCTTCCAGCGCGACCGCGGCACGGAGATCGAGTCGCTGGGCGCGCTGGTCCTGCACCTCGCCCGGCACGCCGGCTGGCCCGGCGAGGTGCAACTCCACTACGGCTCGCTGGAGTTCCTCGGCCCCGGCGTGTCCCTCGTCAGCGCCCTCTCGTTGGCGCTGACCGGCGCCGCGCTGGCCTGGCTGGTCCACTGGCGGCTGCGCGCCGGGACGCCCGGCGGTCCCGCGGTGCTCTGCGACGCCGCCTTCACCGCCGTCCTCCTCCTCACCACCACCAGCCGGGTGATCAGCCCGCAGTACCTGCTGTGGCTGGTCGGGCTGGCCGCGGTCTGCCTGACCGTACGGGCGAGCCGGCAGGTCCTGCCGGCCGTGCTGGTGCTGCCGGCCGCCGGGCTGACCCTGCTGGAGTTCCCGGTCGGCTTCGCCAACGTGGTGGCGAGCGACGCCCGGGGCATCGCCCTGCTGGTGCTGCGCAACGGCCTGCTGGTGGCCGCGTCCCTGCTCGCCTGCCGCCGGCTGCGGACCGCCACCGCCCCCGGCCGGCCCCGGCAACCGTCCGGGCTGCCCGGCCCTGCCGCCGAACTCCCGTCTGCCGGGCGGACGACGCGAGTCTGACGACCGGGGCGCCCGCCCCTCCCTCAGCCCAGTTCGCGGCGCACGTAGGTGCGCCACATCGTGGTGAACTCCGCCAGCCCGACGCCGAGTTGGGCGCGCAAGGCGCGCTCCACCAGGCCGCTGCGGCCGCTCCGGGGGGTGCCGCCCACCGCGGGGGCGGCCGGGCCGGCCGGGGCCGTCGGGGCGGCGGTACGGGCCTCCATGGGTGCCGTCGCCGGGCCGGCCGCCGCGTCGCGGAGCCCGCGCCGCCCGGTGTCCCGGTAGAAGGCGATCAGCCGGTCCGCGCCCCACTTCTCCGCGATCAGCCGGCAGGCCAGCCAGCCGCCCTCGTACGCCTTGGCCAGCCGTTCCGCGCCGGCCCGGAAGCCGAAGTCGGCGTCGCCCGGCAGGCTCCCCGGCTCCCGCCCGGCCGCGACCGCCCGGGAGAGCTCCGGCGCGGTGACGGCGGGCCGCCGGTGCACCTCCCGATAGGCGACCCAGTCCGCGAACCCCTCGGAGAGCCACAGCGGGGTGGCGGACGTGGTGAGCGCACGGGTGGCGACATGGGTGGTCTCGTGGGTGAGGACCACCGAGCGGCCCAGGTCGTTGAGTTCCTCGTACGCGTCCGGGTTGACGATCACCCGGTCCGCGGGGGCCGCGGCCGACGCGCCCGCCTCGCCGGTGGTGACCGCCGCGATCCCGGCGTACCCGGACGGATCGTCACCGCCCATCAGCTGCGCCATCCGCTCGACGCTGTCCGGCGCCTCCACCACCACCTTCCGCGCCCAGGTCCCCTTCCAGGCCGCGGAGACCCGGGGCACCGCCGCGTCCACCCGGGACGCCAGGTCGCGCAGCCGCGACAGGTCCGCGGCCCCGCCCAGGACCAGGCTGTACCGCCCGCGGACCACCCGGACCGGGCCCTGGTCCCACAGCTGGCGGGTCCCGCCCTTGCCGCCGCCCGCGCCGTCGGAGTCGGAGCTGACCAGCCAGCGGCCGCCGCGCTCGGTGAGGGTGAGGTACTGGACGCTGGTGACCGGCGCGGTGTCGAAGCCCTTGAGGCGGTAGCGCAGCCGCACCTGCGCGGCCAGTGTCTTCCCGGCGCCGAGCGGCAGCGGGAAGGCGCCGGTGGACACCAGGTCGTAGCGCCAGTCGGCGAGCGGGACGGCGGCGAGGTGGTCGAAGACCGCGCGCTGCCGGCCGCGGAAGGCGGTGGCTCGGGGATCGACGGAGGCCAGGAAGGCCGCGGCGTCGTGCCGTCGGACGGCGTCAGCCCGCGCGTCGAGCATCTGCTGGGCGCCGGGGTACTGGTCGGTGGGCCCGTCCGCGGGGGCGCAACCGGTGAGCTGGACGAGCAGCGCCAGCAGCGACGCCGCGCAGCCGGCCGCCCGTGCGGCCCGCCACGGCCCCTTGCGTCGCGCCCTGTGGTCCGGCATGCGGCCGATCGTAAGCGCGGCCCGGCCGGGGCAAAACCGCAGGGGTCGCGGCCGGGGACGGCTCAGGGCCGGGTGATCGCCGCGATCGGCATCATGCCGACCGGGTCGTAGCGCACCCGGGCGCCCGGGTAGGGCGCGTGCACGACCTGCCCGTTGCCGACGTACATCCCGACATGGCTGGCGTCCGAGCGGTAGATGACCAGGTCGCCGGGGCGGGCCTGGGACAGCGGGACCCGCGCGCCGGCGCCGCGCTGGGCCTGCGAGGTGCGCGGCAGCGAGACGCCGGCCTTGCCGTAGGCCCATTGGGTGAGACCGGAGCAGTCGAACGCCCCGGGACCGGCGCTGCCCCAGGCGTACGGGGAGCCGACCGCAGCGCGCACCGCGGCGACCGCCGCCGAGGCCCGGTCCGAGTCCGGCACGATCCCCGTGAGGTCCGGGATGAACTCGTCCTGGCCGTCGCTGCGGGTGGCCCGGTCGTAGGCCGCCCGGGCCGGTGCGGGAAGGGATGCGAGCAGCCGCCGCGCACTGGCCAGCTTCCGCTGGACCTCCTTCTTGTGGCGGGCCACCTCGGCCCGGCCGACCTCCAGCACGGCCAGCTTCCCGGCCGCCTCGTGGCGCTGCTGCTCCAGCTGCCGGATCGCGGCCCGGAGCCGGTGCAGCTCGCGGGCCTCGGTGCCGCTGAGCCGGTCCAGCGCGGACGCCTTCTCCAGGTAGCTCTCGGGCCGTTCGGAGAGCATCAGCCGGACGGTGGGGTCGATCCCGCCGGAGCGGTACTGGGCGGCGGCCAGCGCGCCGAGCCGGGCCCGCATGCGGTTGACCCGCGCCAGGGTGCGGGCGGCGCCGTCCTGGAGGGCCGACACCTCGTCACGCAGCGCGTCGGTGCGGGCGGTGGCGCCGTTGTACTTCTCGGTGGCCCGCTCGGCCTCCTCGTAGAGCTTGCCGACCTGTGCGGCGGCGCCCTCCCGGCCGGCCGGCGGATGCTCTGCCGGGTCCGCGCTGGCGGGCTGGGCCGACAGGGCGGCGGCCGCGGTCGCCAGGGCGGCGGACAGGACGGTGACCGAGGCGAGGGTGGTCTGACCGCGCTGCGAGGTACGGCGATGGGACACCACGAGGGCCGCAACTCCTTCCGTGTGCAGCCCCTGCCGCCCGGGTGGGACGGTCGGTGATCCGGCAGCTGCGAGGGCAGACAGTAACCGCGTCCCGGCACACCGGCCAAAGACCGCTTCGCCTGCCCGAAAAGCCGCTCCGCCGGTGACTTCGCAGGTCACCGGCGGAGCGGCAGGTCAGCGGCGCAGGCCGCAATTCGCCCGAACGGGCGGGGGGTTGCGGGTGTTGTGAGGCTTTTCAGACCCGCACGCCGAACTGGAACGGCATGTTGTTGATCGACTCGTAGCGGACCGCGGCGCCCGGCTTCGGGGCGTGCAGCACAGTGCCGTTGCCGGCGTAGAGGCCGATGTGGTGCAGGTCGCCGTAGAAGAGCACCAGGTCGCCGGGCTTGAGGGCGCTCTCGGAACCGATCCGGGTGCCGGCGTTGGCCTGCTCCTGCGAGGTCCGCGGCAGCGACTGGCCGGCCTGCGCGTACGCCCAGGACGTCAGGCCCGAGCAGTCGAAGGAGGACGGGCCGGTCGCGCCCCAGACGTAGGGGGACCCTATCTTCGACTGGGCGGCGGCCAGGGCGGCCGCACCGCGCTGCGAGGCGGGCACGTCGTTGCCGAGGTCGACCCGGTCGTTGCTGCGGTTGGCGCGGTCGTTCGCGCCCTCCACGGCCGCCCGCTCCTTGGCGGTCAGCGTGTTGAGCAGCTCCTGCGCCTTGGCGAGCTTGCCCTTGATCTCGTCCTTCTTGTCGCCCAGCGACTTGCGGGTCTCGGAGAGGTCCTGGATCTTGCTCGCGGCCTCGGCGCGCTCCTGCGCGAGCTGGCGCTGCTTGTCCGCGATCGTCCTGAGCTGCTCGGCCTGCTTGCCGCTCAACTGGTCGAGGGTGGCGGCCTTTTCGAGGTAGGTGTCCGGGTCGCCGGAGAGGAACAGCTGGACCGAGGGGTCGATGCTGCCGCTGCGGTACTGGCCGGAGGCGATGGCGCCCAACCCCTTGCGCAGCTGGTTCAGCTCGCCCTGGCCGCGGGCGACCTTGTCCTGGAGGTCGTCGACCTCTTTCTGGAGCTTGTCCTGCTGCTCCTTGACGCCGTTGTACTTCTCGGTGGCCTGCTCCGCGTCGTTGTAGAGCTTGTCGACCTCGGACTTGACGTCCTGCTTCGACTGGCCCGGGTCGGCGTGCGCCGCCTGGGCCGAGAGGGCGACGGCCGCGGCGGCGGTCGCGGTGAGCACGGTCACACGAGTACGGCTCGGCTGCTTGGGTCGACGGTGGGACGCCACGGGGGCGAGCTCCTTCTTCCTCCAGCCGCCTACCGGGAGTGGGGGGAGCATGGCCCCGGCTCCGCGCGAACGCCGCGGACTCGGCGGTACCTCCACTGACCATCCCGGTTGGATAATCACCTGTATGAAGGTTCGAGGCCCGACCTTAGTAACCGAGTTGTGATCGCTTCAAATCCTCCCGGGGAAAATGTGCATCGGGAGCCCCAACTTTTACCAACATCACACGGCCCGTGAGCGTCAACTGACACTCTGGTACGGAGCACAGGCGCAGCACCCCGGCACCATTCCGGTCAACAGGGGATATGTCAGGTTCGGGCAAGTCGCTTGAGCAGCAAGGCCGATGCGACCGGCCGGGCCCCCGCCTTGGCCACCCCGTCGGCGACCTCGCGGTCCGAGGAGACCACCACCACGGGCCGGCCGGCCGGCTCGGCCCGGACCAGCTGGCGGATCAACTCGTCCGCCGTCACGCCCGGTTTGCTGAACAGCACCCGCACCCCGCGCGGCGGCGCCAGCAGCACCGGCGCGGCCAGCTCCGCCCCGTCGAAGACACACGTCATCTCCGCACCGGTCTGCGCCGCCAGCACCGCCAGGCCGCCCAGCAGCCGCAGCCGCTGCTTCTCCAACGGCATGGTCGGATAGCCGGTCTTGGTGACGTTGTAGCCGTCCACCACCAGGTGCGCCTGGGGCAGCGCCAGGAGTTGGTCCAGCAGCGCCGGATCGGTCTCCGACAGCGCCCGGGCGGCGATGTCCCTGGGCGTCATGCGGCCCGGCGCGACCGCGTCGACGGTGTCCGCCGGGCGGCCCGCGGCGGGCGGCAGCGCCAGCTCGCGGCGCAGCCCCTGGGCCGCGTCCAGCACCGTGTCGAGCAGCAGCCGCAGCCGCATGTCCTCGACGCTGCGGCCCTCGCGGACGGACCGCCGGCTGGCCTCCAAGGCCGCCTCCGCCTCCGCGATCCGGCCCTTGAGGCGGCGCAGTTCACTGTCGGCCGCGGTCTTCTCCGTCGCCGCCCGCTCCCGCACCTCGGCCAGCGCGGCCTCGGCCTTGCGGGCCGCCGCCTCACCGCGCTTGACGTCGCTGAGCGCGCTGCGCAGCCGGCGCTGCAACGACTCGTTCTCCTTGCGGGCCGCATCCAGGTCCGCCCGGACCCGGTCCGCCTCCGTACGGGCCTCACCGCGCGCCCGCGCCAGCTCCTCGCGCAGCCGGGCCAGCTCCCGCTCGGCCTCCTCGCCGGCCCGCTCGGCCCGCGCCCGCTGCGCCTCCTCGCCGGCCGCCGCGACCAGCTTCACCCAGCCCTCGGGACGCAGCACATACGCCGCGGCCGCGACGTCCAGCGGGTCGGCGGCGGCCGGCGGGGTCCCCTGCTCCAGTGCCTCGGCGAGCTCCGGCTGGGCCTCCCTGAACTTGCCGGCGATCCGCTGCCGGAAGGCCGCGTCGCTCTCCAGCGCCGCGGCCATCGCGTTGCCGGCGAACTTGGCCCGACGACTCGGGGTGAACCGGGCGTACTGCCGCAAGGGCGGCGGCAGTTCGGCGACCGTCAGCGCCCCGAACCACTCCGCGGTGAGCGCCACGACACGGCGCCGTACGCCCTCGGGCAGCGGCTGGTCGAGCACCTCGTCGGCCACCCCTCCGGGCGCGTCCGCACACTCGGCCCCCGGATCCCCTTCTGGACGTTCCACCACGGCTGCATCGCTCCGATCTCAGGCGCTCGCGCCCGGACGGTCCACCAGCTCGATCTGGTCGACCGCATTGCACCAGCGGCAGCGCACGGACTCGACGGTCTCGCTGACGACCTCGCGCTCCTCCACCCGCGGCTCCCCGGCGAGGTCGAGGTGGACGTACTCCACGACCTTGGACCGGCGGGTCACGTCGAACCGGGTGAGGTTCCCGCACAGCGTGCAACGCCACCGGGTTTCCGCCGTCGGCAGGGGAACAGCCATCGTGTCGTCCTCTTTCGTGCTCGTGCTGCGCTGCGGCTCACGCGGTGCGCCGTCGGACTGCGGAAATACGCAACGTACTGCTTGTAACCCTACGGCCTGACGGCAGGCCGGCGCGGGCCCGCCCGGAAGGCGGGACGCGGCGAGGCGGTCTGTCCCGTGTGCCCGCATTACGCCATGATCACTTCATGACGGCGCCCGTCCACCCCGTCCGCTCGCTGCGCGCGGTGTTCTCCCGTATGACGAACCTGCTGATCGGGCTGTGCTGCGCACTCTTCGCGCTCGGCCCGGTCTCCGGCCTGAACCGGACGTACGGCACGGGGGACGCGCTGGTCCACGTCCAGAACAAGTACTTCGCGCGCTGGGGCGTGATTCCGCTCGATGTGTGGAGCGGCTCGCCACGCGCCCTGCTCACCCCGCTCACCGCGCTGTTCGTGCACGCCAACTGGCTGCATCTGCTCGGCAACGTGCTGTTTCTGTACGTTTTCGGCGGCATGGTCGAGACACGGATGGGCCGGCTCCCATTCACCGTCTTCTACCTGACCGTCGGCTACCTGGCGCTGCTGGGCTACGCGACCGCGCACGCCTCCTCGGCGCAGACCCTGGTCGGCGCCTCCGGCGCCATCTCCGGCGTCCTCGGCGCCTGCCTCTTCCTCTTTCCGCGGGCCCGGGTCACCAGCCTCTTCCCGTTCCTGTTCTTCCTGCCGCTGCGGTTCCCGGCCTGGCTCGTCCTGCCGTTCTGGTTCTGCCTCCAGTGGCAGGCGGCCGGCCACGACCCGGCCGGCCCCGGCGTCGCCTACCTCGCCCACGTCGTCGGCTTCGCCCTGGGCTTCCTCTACGCGTGGGCCCGCTACGGACGGCGGGATACTGTGGGTGCCACCAGGGACAACGGACCGTCGGCCGAGGGAGAGAGCCAGCCGTGATCACGTCGATCGTGCTGATCAAGACCAGCGTGGATCAGATCCCCGAGATCGCCGAGCGGATCGCCGCTCTGAACGGCGTCAGCGAGGTCTACTCCGTCACCGGCGCCTATGACCTCATCGCGATGGTGCGGGTCGCCCAACACGACGATCTGGCCGACGTCATCCCCGGCCGCATCAGCAAGGTGCCGGGCGTCGCGTCGACGGAGACGCATATCGCGTTCCGGACGTATTCACAACACGACCTTGAGGCCGCGTTTTCCATCGGGCTAGACGCGTAGCGTAGCGCTGCGCTTGGCTGGCTTCCCACATTGTCGGCTTCCCCGCCGTAGGGTTCGCCGCTGCTTTGCGCCTGCGGCGCTTGGCTTGTGCGCCTGCGGCGCTTTGCTTTGTCCGCTGCGCGGGGCTGTTCGGCCGCGGTGCGATTCCGCTGCGCGGGGCTGTTGGGTGCGGTGCCGGGCCTCCGGGGCAGGGGGTGTGTCCGGACTGCTTCGCTTTACGTCCGGACACACCCCCTGCCCCTCCGACCCGTCCCCTCCCGTTGTGGGTCAGAAAAACCCGTAGACGGAGCGCCTGTTGCCGGGTCTCTGCAGGCTCTGGACTGATGGGCGACCGCCCCTCAACGACTGGCCGTCAGCCATCGACAAGCGACCGTCAGCGGACCAGCCGGATCGGCCCCCACTCACCGTCTTTATGACCCTCAACGGGAGGGGACGGGCCGGAGGGGGTGGTGTGCCGGACGTAAAGCGAAGCAGTCCGGCACACCACCCCCGCAGGCCCGTCACCGCACCCAACAGCCCCGCGCAGCGGACAACGCCCGCCGCCAGGCGACACGGCGCCGCACCCGGCAACGTGGGAAGCCAGCCAAGCGCAGCGGCATCGCCCCGCGCAGCGGACAACAATCCCGCGAAGCGGAACGGCAAGCGCCGCCGGGCGCAACAAGGCGAACCCCTACGGCGGGGCGGCCGACAACGTGGGAATCAGACGGCGCTTCGCGCCGGCACGCAACGCCCGTCCTCGACGCGGTAGTTCCAGCGAGCCCCGTCGGAGACAAGTTCGCGGACCGCGCGCAGGAAGCGGTCGACGTGCTCGTCGGGCGTGCCGGCGCCGAAGGAGACGCGGATCGCGTTGAGGGACCGCTCCCCCGGCGCGGCCTCCGGGGCGCCGCATTCGCCCTGGGCCTGGGGGGCGGAGCCCAGCAGCGTGCGGACGAGCGGGTGGGCGCAGAAGAGGCCGTCGCGGACGCCGATGCCGTACTCCGCGGAGAGGGCGGCGGCGAAGTGCGAGCTGTTCCAGCCGTCGACGACGAAGGAGAGGACGCCGACCCGCGGTGCGTCGTCGCCGAAGAGGGAGAGCACGCGGACCTCCGGGATGTCGGACAGGCCCTCCTGGACGCGGGCGATCAGTTCCCGTTCACGGGCGACCAGGGTGTCCCAACCGGCCTCCGTGAGCGCCTTGCAGGCCGACGCGATGGCGTAGGCGCCGATCACGTTGGGCGATCCCGCTTCGTGCCGCGCGGCGCTCTCGTGCCACTCGACGTCCACGCCGCCGTCGGTCCGGCGGGCGACCTTCCGGCTGGCACCGCCGCCGGCCAGGTACGGCTCGGCCGCCCGGAGCCAGTCGGCGCGGCCGGCCAACACCCCGGCGCCGAACGGGGCGTAGAGCTTGTGGCCGGAGAAGGCGACCCAGTCGACGTCGAGGTCGGCGAGGTCCACGGGGTGGTGCGGGGCGAGTTGGGCGGCGTCCAGGACGATCCGGGCGCCGTGGGCGTGGGCCGCGGCGGCCAGTTCGCGTACCGGCCACAGTTCGCCGGTGACGTTGGAGGCGCCGGTGACGCAGAGCAGCGCCGGCCCGTAGGGCTCGCGGGCGGCCAGCGCCTTCTCCAGGGTGTCGACCGCCTGCCGCGGGGTGCGCGGGGCGTCGAGGTAGGTCACCTTCAGGTCCGCGCGGTGCTCCCAGGGCAGCAGCGAGGCGTGGTGCTCGGTCTCGAAGACGAACACCCGGGTGCCCTGCGGGAGCGCGGTGGCCAGCAGGTTCAGCGAGTCGGTGGTCGACCGCGTGAAGACCACCTGGTCCTCGGCGCGGCAGCCGAGGAAGTCGGCGACGGTCCTGCGGGCGTTCTCGAAGAGGTCGGTGGAGAGCTGGGAGAGGTAGCCGGCGCCGCGGTGGACGCTGCCGTAGTACGGGGCGTAGGCGGCGACGTCGTCCCAGACGCGCTGGAGGGCGGGGGCGCTGGCGGCGTAGTCCAGCGCGGCGTAGACGGCCTCGCCGCCGGTCACCAGCGGGACGAGGACATCCCGGCCCAGAACCGGCAGTGGGGCACAGACGGAGCGGTCGGCGGCAGCGGTGGAGACAGACATGGCGAACTCCCGTGAGAAGTAGGCGAGTTCGCTGCGGCGGGGGCGTCGCGCGGGACGTGAAAGGTGCGGCGGATGTCTCCGGCACGGGAAACGTCAAGGCGCGGCGGACGCGGCGTCGCAGCGTGAAAGGGAAAGAGAAAGGAGGCGTGGAAAGGGGCCGTTGGGCCCTAGCGCATTCGCTTCATCACGGGGGGACTCCCTCGGGGACCAGGATCCCTGGCGAGGGATCCGCGCTTGCCGCAGACCTCGCTGCCTGCGGCCTGGTCATCACCCGGGGCACCCCGCCACGGAAGGAGGGTTGCCGGACAGCGGGCCGGGGCCTGTGTCGCTGTCACTCGTGACCTGCGCTGAATCATGCCACACGATCATCGGGGCGCAAGCCCCGGTCCGCATTCCGGACCGGGAGCCGCGTCACATCCGACGGGCGTCAGGCGTTGCTGGCCGCCACCCAGCGCTCCAGCGTCCGCCGGGCCGCGCCCGAGTCGATCGCCTCGGCGGCCTTGCGCAGACCGTCCCGGATCCGGTCGGTCAGCGGGGCGGCGGAGGGCTCCAGCGCGGCCAGCGCGGCCGCCGAGTTCAGCAGCACCGCCTCCCGGACCGGGCCGGTCTCGCCGTCCAGCAGCCGCCGGGCCACCTCCGCGTTGTACGACGCGTCGCCGCCGCGCAGCGCCTCCACCGGAACCAGCCCGATGCCGACGTCCCGCGGGTCGAAGGGCTCCTCACGGACCGCGCCGTCGCGGACGATCCACACCCGGGAGGTGGCGGTGGTGGTCAGCTCGTCCAGGCCGTCGTCGCCGCGGAAGACCAGGGCCGAGGAGCCGCGTTCGGCCAGCACACCGGCCAGGATCGGCGCCATCCGGGCGTCGGCGACGCCGGTGGCCTGGGCCCTGACCCGGGCCGGGTTGGTCAGCGGCCCCAGGACGTTGAAGGTCGTCCGGATGCCCAGCTGGCCGCGGGCGGCCGCGACGTGCCGCAGCGCGGGGTGGAACTTGGCGGCGAAGCAGAAGGTGATCCCGGCCTCCTCCGCGACCTCCACCACCCGCCGCGGCGACAGGTCCAGATTGATGCCGAGCTTTTCCAGGACGTCCGTGGCGCCGCTGGCCGAGGACGCGGCGCGGCTGCCGTGCTTGACGACCTTGGCGCCGGTGCCGGCGACCACGATGGCCGACATGGTGGAGATGTTGACGGTGTTCGCGCCGTCGCCGCCGGTGCCGACGATGTCGACGCTGGGGCCCGGCACCTCGATCAGGCTGGCGTGCGCGTACATCGTCCGGACCAGGCCGGAGATCTCCGCGACGGTCTCGCCCTTGGCCCGCAGCGCCACCGCGAAGCCGGCGATCTGCGCGTCGGTGGCCTCGCCGCGCATGATCCGGTCCATGACCCAGGCGGTGTCGTCGGCGGTGAGGTCCCGGCCGTCGAGGAGGGCGTTGAGTACGGCCGGCCAGGTGCGGGCCGCCACGTTGCCGCCGCCTGCCGGGGTCACGACGTTCATGGTGCACGCTCCTGGTTCGTCTCCTGCCTGTGTCGTCACCCTATCGACCCCCGGGCATGCCGGAGGGCCCCGTCCTCTTCGTGGACGGGGCCCTCTGGGTGGCGTACTACCAGCGGTGCGCGTCGCCGCGCCCGCGCAGATCAGTGGTGGCCGTGGCCGCTGGTGATCTCCTTGTACTCCTCGACGGTCGGCTTGGGGATGACGCTGTCCTCGCCGTAGTAGCTCTTGGAGAGCTTGGCGCGCAGCTTCTGCGAGCGCTTGAACTTGCGCCGGACACCGTTCTCGTCGACCTCGGGACCGAGCTCGAACGGCTCGGGCTGCTCGTGCTGGGTGAGGACGTGCAGCTGCTCCTGGTCGAGCGGCTCGTGGACCTCGATGAACTCACCGTGCGGCAGGCGCTTGATGATGCCGGACTCGCGTCCGTGCAGCACCTTGTCCTTGTCGCGGCGCTGGAGACCCAGGCAGATCCGCTTGGTGGCGATGAAGGCCAGCACCGGCCCGACGAAGAACGCGATCCGGACGAACCAGGTGATCGAGTTGATCGACAGGTGGAAGTGGGTGGCCCACAGGTCGTTGCCGCCACCGATCAGCATCACGAAGTAGGCGACGAGCCAGGCCACACCGAAGCCGGTGCGGTTGGGCACGTTGCGCGGGCGGTCCAGGATGTGGTGCTCGCGCTTGTCGCCGCGGACCCAGGACTCGATGAACGGGTAGACCGCGATGGCGATCAGGACCAGCGGGAAGACCAGGATCGGGATCAGCACACCGAAGTTGATGGTGTGGCCCCAGAAGTTCCACTCCCAGCCCGGCATGACACGCACCAGGCCCTCGGCGAAGCCCATGTACCAGTCTGGCTGCGCACCGGTGGACACCTGGTCCGGCCGGTACGGGCCGATGGCCCACACGGGGTTGATGCTGGCGACCGCGGCGATCACCGAGATCACACCGAAGACCAGGAAGAAGAAGCCTCCGGCCTTGGCCATGTAGACCGGCAGCAGCGGCATGCCGACCACGTTGTTGTTGGTCTTGCCGGCACCCGGGAACTGCGTGTGCTTGTGGTAGAAGACCAGGATCAGGTGCGCCACCAGCAGGCCCAGCATGATGCCCGGCAGCAGCAGCACGTGCACCGTGAAGAACCGCGGGATGATGTCGTGCCCGGGGAACTCGCCGCCGAAGATGAACATCTGCAGGTACGAGCCGACCAGCGGCATCGCCAGGATGACGCCCTCGATGAAGCGGACGCCGGTGCCGGAGAGCAGGTCGTCCGGGAGGGAGTAACCGGTGAAGCCGGTGAACATGCCCAGGACGAACAGCAGGAAGCCGAAGAGCCAGTTGACCTCACGCGGCTTGCGGAACGCGCCGGTGAAGAACACCCGCATCATGTGGACCATCATCGCGGCCAGGAAGACCAGCGCCGCCCAGTGGTGGATCTGCCGGATCAGCAGACCGCCGCGCACGTCGAAGCTGATGTTCAGCGTCGACTCGAACGCCTGGGTCATCTTGATCCCGTGCATCGGCACGTAGGAACCGTGGTAGGTGACCTCGGCCATGCTCGGGTGGAAGAACAGCGTCAGGTAGACACCGGTCAGGATGATGATGACGAAGCTGTAGAGCGCGACCTCGCCCAGCATGAAGGACCAGTGGTCCGGGAAGATCTTGCGCATGTTGGCCTTGGCGAGGCTGTAGATGCCCAGCCGGCCGTCGGCCCAGTCGGCGATCCGCTCACCCCGTGGCGCCTGGCCACGGCGCGCAGTGGTCGCGGTTGTCTCGTTACTCATCCGCGCTCCCAGAAGCTCGGGCCGACGGGCTCCGCGAAGTCGCTGACGGCCTCGAGGTAGCCGTCCTTCACCGTGATGTGCAGCTGCGGCAGGGCGTGTCCGGCCGGACCGAAGATGACGCGACCGCCGTCGGAAAGGTCGAAGGTCGACTGGTGGCAGGGGCAGAGCACGTGGTGCGTCTGCTGCTCGTACAGGCTGATCGGGCAACCCACGTGGGTGCAGATCTTCGAGTAGGCCACGATGCCCTCGTGCGACCAGGCGAGTTCCTGCTTGTCCTTGATGTTCTGCGGCTGGATCCGCACGAGCATCAGGGCGTCCTTGGCGATCTTGTTGGCGAAGTTCTCGTCGCTCTCCTCCAGGCCCTCGGGCTTGGCGAACGTGAGGGAGCCGACCGCGATGTCCTCGGGACGCAGCGGGAGGTTCGTCGACTGGTTGACCAGGCGGATGCCCTTCTTCCAGCCGGTGGTCCGCAGCTTCTTCTCGGGCAGCGGGCCGAGGTCGCGCAGCAGGACGACGCCGGAGAGCGGCACCAGGGCCAGCGCGCCGAACATCGTGTTGCGGATCAGCTTCCGCCTGCCGAACTGCGACTCCTTGGCGCCCTGCGCGAAGTCCGCCAGGACCTTGGCCTTGACCTCGGGGGTGGCCTCGATCGGATGCCGGTCGTCGGCGACCTCCTCGTCCGACATCAGCGTGCGGGCCCAGTGGACCGCGCCGGCGCCGATGCAGAAGAGCGCCACGCCCAGCGTCAGACCGAGCGCGAAGTTCAGGCCGCTGATGTGGCCGATCGGGAAGATGTAGACGATCTTGTCGATCGGAATGGCCACGTACGACGCGATGAACGCGACGGTGGCGAGCATGGAGACCAGGAAGAGCAGGGCGACGGTGCGCTCGGAGCGCTTGGCGGCCCGCTCGTCGATGTCCTGGATGCGGTGCTCGTGGGGCGGCAGCCCGGGGTCGGCGAAGGGGTTGTCCGCCTTCCCCACCGCGCCCTCGTGAGCCGTCTCCCGCTCACTGGGAAGGTTTTCTTCTGTCTCACTCATGACTTCTTGGCCTTCGTAGTCCGGGCTGCGACCCAGATGGCGACCGCGACACACGCACCCAGGCCGAAGATGTAGCCGAAGAGACCTTCGGTCACCGGGCCCAGACCACCGAGTTCCATACCGCCGGGGCTCGCGGTCTTGTCGCCGTTGACGGCACCGAGGTACGCGACGATGTCCTTCTTGTTCTGCGGGCTCAGCGTGCCGTCACCGAAGGAGGGCATGTTCTGCGGGCCGGTCTGCATGGCCTCGTAGATGTGCTTGGGGTCCACGCCCTCGAGCGTCGGTGCGAACTTGCCGTTGGTGAGGGCGCCGCCCTTACCGGTGAAGTTGTGGCACTGGGCGCAGTTGGTGCGGAACAGCTCGCCGCCGTTGGCGACGTTGGCGCCGTCCGCGCTGTACTGCGACTTGTCGGGCACGGACGGGCCCGGGCCCAGCGACGCGACGTAGGCCGCGAGCTGGTCGATCTGGGCGTTGTTGTAGATGTTCCGCTTCCGCGGCACCTGGGCGCCGGGCTGCTGGGCCGGCATACGGCCGGTGCCCACCTGGAAGTCGACGGCGGCGGCGCCCACGCCGACCAGGCTCGGGCCGTCGGAGGTGCCCTGACCGCCGGTGCCGTGGCAGCTTGCGCAGCCCACGGCGAAGAGCTTCTTGCCCTCCTTGATGGCAAGAGACTGGGCGGTGTCATCGGCTTGAGCCTTGTCCGCCGGCGCGAACGCGGCGTACAGCCCCCCAGTGACCGCCAGCGCGAAGAGTAGGACGACGAGCGCCGCCAGTGGATGGCGCCGTCGTGCGGAGAGCTTTTTCACGGATTACCCCGGTGTCAGGATCTTCTGCGTCGATGCTTTGGCTATGTCTGTCCGATATGCGGTTCCGGTCCGATCCCGGTCGGACCTGTTACCGAATCAGGTAGATCGTGGCGAAGAGGCCGATCCAGACGACATCGACGAAGTGCCAGTAGTAGGACACGACGATGGCCGCGGTGGCCTGCGTGTGGGTGAACCTCTTGGCCGCGTACGTCCTGCCCAGGACCAGCAGGAAGGCGATCAGACCGCCCGTCACGTGCAGTCCGTGGAAACCGGTGGTCAGGTAGAACACCGAGCCGTAGGGGCCGGACGAGAGCGAGAGGCCCTCGTGCTTGACCAGCTCCGTGTACTCGAAGACCTGACCGCCGATGAAGATCGCACCCATGACGAAGGTGACCATGAACCACGCGCGGAGCTTCTTGACGTCGCCCCGCTCGGCGGCGAAAACGCCGAGCTGACACGTCAGGGAGCTGAGCACCAGGATCGTGGTGTTGGTTGCGGAGAACGGAAGATTCAGCGCATCGGCGGATTCCTTCCAATACGCCTCGCCCGTCACCGATCGAAGGGTGAAGTACATCGCGAAGAGGGCCGCGAAGAACATCAGCTCGGAACTCAGCCAGATGATGGTTCCGACGCTGGTGAGGTTCGGCCGATTGACCGACGGGTGCGCGTGCCCGGTTTCTACTGTCGTTGCTGTCGCCACGACCGACATTATGTCGGTCGCTTATCCCGCCCTCACTCCGGGGGGTGCCGTTCGGTGTGTCAAGGCCATATGCGCTGCTCGTCCGGACGGTCACGACGGTCGCCCGATGGGGGGACACGCGCACCCCGGGGCCGGTCGCAGCCCCTGGGAAGGCCGGTCCTGACGGGCCATCGGCCGCATCCGGGGGCCGTACGGCCTCTCCTGCCGGGGCCCCGTCCGGGAGTAGCATCGCGCAACGGTTTGATCCGGAACCGTGCCGCTATGAACGTGCCGCGACAAAGGTGGAGGAACGATGCAGGCGACTGCCACGGTGCTGGTCTACAGCGACAACGCCAACACCCGCGAGCAGGTCCGGCTGGCGGCCGGACGCCGCCCGGCCCCCGACGCCCCGCAGATCGAGATCCTGGAGTGCGCCACCGCCCCGGCCGTCCTGGAGGCCCTGGAGCAGGGCGGGATCGATGTCTGCGTGCTGGACGGCGAGACCGCGCCGGCGGGCGGTATGGGCGTCTGCCGGCAGATCAAGGACGAGGTCTTCCGGTGCCCGCCGGTGCTGCTGCTGATCGGCCGCCCGCAGGACGCCTGGCTGGCCACCTGGAGCCGCGCGGACGCCGCGGTGACCCATCCGCTGGACCCGGTGGCGTTCGCCGGGGCACTCGCCGGACTGCTGCGCCGCCGGCCGCTCGCCCAGGACACGGTGCCGGCCTAGGTCACAAGCGCCCTGGGGCCCTCACGGGGGCGCTGAGCGGTCCTCAGACCTGCGGGCGCAGCCGGGCGTCGGCGGCGGGGTCCTGCTCCCACTCGGCCGCGCCTGTGGTCGTGGGGGCCTGGTTCCTGAGCGCGCTGCCGGCGCGCCAGTCCTTCCAGGGCATGTTCCAGTCGCCGAAGCCGTTGTCGAACGGCGTCATGGTGGCGCCGCCGCTGTTGACGACCTTGACGATGTCGCCGACCCGCACGGTGTTGAAGAACCACTGGGCGTTGCCCGTGGACATGCCGGTGCAGCCGTGGCTGACGTTGGCGGCGCCCTGGGAGCCGACCGACCAGGGCGCGGCGTGCACGTACTCGCCGCTCCAGGTGACCCGGGTCGCCCAGTAGACGGGCAGGTCGTAGGCGTCCGAACTCCCGGCGGCGATGCCGACGGTGGAGCTGCGCATCCGTACGAAGCTCTCCTTGCCGAGCACGACCTTGACGCCGTTGCGGGTGGAGAAGCCGGGTTTGCCGGTGGTGACCGGGATGGTGTTGATCGCCTTGCCGTTGCGCAGCACGGTCATCCGGTGCGCGGCGGCGTCGGTGACGGCCTCCAGCCGGTCGCCGGTGGTGAGCCGGACCGGCTTGGCCGGGCCGCCGTAGAGCCCGCCGGCGATCTTCAGGCCGTCGAGGTTGCTGTGGACGGCGACGGTGGCGTGCGCGGGCCAGTAGTCCTTGGGGCGGAAGTGCAGCTTCTTGCCGTCCACCCAGTGCCAGGCGCCCTCCACACGGGGCGAGGAGTCGACCTTCAGGGCGCTCTCGACGACGGCCCGGGCCTTCGGGTCGTTGACCGGCTTGCTGAGCTCGGCGGTGATCGGCTGGCCGACGCCGTAGACACCGCTCTGCGGGCCGAACTTGACGGTCAGCCGGTCGTCCGCGTCCTTGGTGTCGACCACCAGGGTCTTGGCGCCGGGGGTGCCGTCCTCCTCCTCGGTGCTGACCTGCACCGTGTAGCGGGTGCCGGCGGCCAGCGGCACGGTGGTGCGCCAGTGCCGGCCGTCGGCGCTCAGTTCGCCGCGGACGTGGCGGCCGGCCGCGTCGGTGGCGGTCACATCCGTGATCCGGGAGTCGTCGCCGTTGAGGGTGACCTCAAGCGGCTTGTCGGGGTCCGCCTTGTGCCTGCCGTCCGCCGGGATGTTCGCCGATATCTGGTCGGACGCGTCGTAGGGATTGGCCGAGAGGGGTTCCGACGACGAGCCACCGCACGCGGTGGTGCTCACCGCGAGGGGCACGAGCAGAAGGCCGCAGCTCAGCACCGTCCGGGTTCGAGGTCTGTGACTCATGCCCCAAACGTACGAAGGATCCCGTTCGGCGGCGCGCTGGATGACTGCAAACGGGTCGGGCCCGGACACCTGTTGGAGTGTCCGGGCCCGGCCGTGCGGCGGGTCTGCCGCGTTGTCGCGTTACCGCGTACTACTGGGTGCGGTTCTCGCCGTGGTAGTACTCGAAGACCCAGCCGAAGAGACCCACGAGGATCACCGGCAGGGAGAAGTACAGCAGCCAGAAACCGAAGACGACACCCAGGAAGGCGAGTGCGCCACCGATCGCCAGGGAGAGCGGCTGCCAGCTGTGCGGGCTGAAGAAGCCCAGCTCACCGGCGTCGTCCGCGACCTCGGCGTCCTCGTTGTCCTGCGCGCCCGCGTCGACCCGCCGGGCCGTGAAGGCCAGGTAGTAGCCGACCATGATGCACAGGCCGAAGGCCAGGAAGAGCGCCGTGGTACCGGCCGGCTCCTTCGACCACACGCCGTAGACCACGGCCATGGCGAGGATGAAGACGCTCAGCCAGATGAACATCTTGCCCTGGATCTTCACTTGCCCGCCTCCTTGCCGCCGGCCAGCGCCTTGTCACCCTCGTGACCGTTGTGCAGCGCGTCCAGCGCGGCGATCTCGGGGTGGTGCAGATCGAACGCCGGCGATTCGGAGCGAATGCGCGGCAGGGTGAGGAAGTTGTGCCGCGGCGGCGGGCAGGAGGTCGCCCACTCCAGCGAGCGGCCGTAGCCCCACGGGTCGTCCACGCCGACCTTCTGGCCGTACTTGGCGGTCTTCCAGACGTTGTAGAAGAACGGCAGGATCGACAGGCCGAGCAGGAACGAGCTGATCGTGGAGATCGTGTTGAGCGTGGTGAAGCCGTCGGCGGCGAGGTAGTCCGCGTAGCGGCGGGGCATGCCCTCCGCGCCGAGCCAGTGCTGGACGAGGAACGTGCCGTGGAAGCCGATGAACAGCGTCCAGAACGTGATCTTGCCCAGCCGCTCGTCCAGCATCTTGCC
>NZ_KB891853.1 GCF_000373585.1 Streptomyces sp. MspMP-M5 | reverse complement strand
CGCGGAGCCCCTGACTGGCGCATGTAGTCAACGTGCGGCACCCGCCTACGGATCAGAAGGTTGCAGGTTCGAATCCTGCCGAGCGCACAGCAGATCAAAGCCCCCGCCGGGTTCTCCGGGCGGGGGCTTTGTCGTGGCGTACCTCCCAGGTCTCCCACTCCCGGTGCGCGCGACCGAGCCGACGGCGGACGGCGCGGCGGGAGCCCGCCGCCGGCCTGAGCCGCGGTCGGGTCCGCGCTACGGCTCCATGGGGGCTTCCTCGAAAAGCTGACGGGCTATTCCTCCAGCGCTGTCGCCAGGTGGTTGAGGTCGGTGAGGAGCGCCGGCAGGCGGTGGGGTGGGATCGCGTCGAGCATGCGCTGTTCGATGGCGTAGACGGCGGACTGGACTTCGGCGAGGCGCCGGTGGCCCTCCTCGGTCGGGGCGCGTGCCCTGACGTTCGGTTCTCCCGCTTTGGGCGGGTTCGTTCACGGGTGTGTTGGCCGGTGTGTTCACGGGTGTGTGGGTGGGGGCGGGGCGGTGTAGTGGGCCGAGGGGCCGGTGGGGGGTGTGGGGGTGAGGTGGGGGTGGAGGAGGAGGTTGTCGTCGTAGTCGCCGGTGTTCTGGTGGCGGAAGGGGAGGGGGTCGGTGGTGGGGAGGGTGAGCAGGCGGTCGCGTAGACGGGCGGCGGCGGTGGCGTAGGTGTCCGGGGTGGTGCGGTCCGCGCCGGGGATCAACAGGGGCGGGACGACGGACATGCCGGTGTACCAGAGCGTGCCGTGCTGGAGGGGGAAGAGGAGGTCGTTGAGGTCGCCGTTGACCCCTCGGGGGCCGAGGGTGGCGGCGCGGGCGCCGGCGGTGACGAGGACCAGGGCGCGTTTGCCGGTCAGTGGGCCGTCGCCGTAACGCCGCGGGCGGCCGGTGGCGGGGTCGGTGAGGCCGAAGGCGAAGCCCTTGACGAAGACCCGGTCGAACCAGCCCTTGAGGATGGCGGGCATGCCGTACCACCACAGGGGGAACTGCAGGACGAGGGTGTCCGCCCAGGCGAGTTTCTGATGTTCGGCCACGATGTCGGGGCTCAACCGGCCGGTGGTGTGGGCGCGTTCGGAGGCTTCGCCCACCAGGAGGCGGTCGTTCGGGTCGTGGTCGTAGTCAGCGGCGTCGACCAGCGGGTTCCACTTCATGGCGTAGAGGTCGGAGACCTGGTGCTGGTGGCCGTGGGCTTCGAGGGTGCGCAGCCCTTCCGTTTTGAGCGCGCCGTTCAGGGAGCGGTGGTCGGGGTGGGCGAACAGCCAGAGGACCTTCATGGCGTCCACCCTCTGCTGCGGGGGTGCCGCGGACGAGTGGCCGGATGGCCATGGAGTGCAAGGATCGGGCCATGGGGATGAACGGTGAGTCGGGGAGCGGGCGGCGGCATCGGGTGGCAGTGCTGGTGCGGCCGGGGATGCTGCCCATAGAGGTGGGGATCGTGCACCGGGTCTTCGGGGAGGCCAGGTCCGCGGCCGGGGAGCCGCTGTACGAGCTGGTGACGTGTGCGCTGGAGCCGGGAGAGGTGAGCACGGACACGGACTTCACGGTCAACGTGGCGCACGGGCCGGAGGTGTTGGCGACCGCGGACACCGTGGTTCTGCCGGCGTCCTCGGGGGACTACGACGCGGGGGCGGAGCAACGGGAGGGGCGGCTGAGCCCGTCGATGGCCGACGCGCTGGCGCGGATCCGGCCGGGGACGCGGATCGCGTCGATCTGCACGGGGGCGTTCGTGCTGGCGGCGGCGGGGCTGCTGGACGGGCGGCGGGCGACCACGCACTGGCGGTCGGTGGACGCCTTCCGGCGGATGTTTCCGCAGGTGGAGCTGGATGCCGAGGTGCTCTATACGGACGAGGGGGAGGTGCTGACGGCGGCCGGGGTGGCCTCGGGGATCGATCTGTGCCTGCACATGGTGCGGTGCGATCACGGGGCGGCGGTCGCCAACGACGTGGCGCGGCGGACGGTGGTGCCGCCGCACCGGGAGGGCGGGCAGGCGCAGTACGTGCAGCGGCCGGTGCCGGAGCCGCAGGTGGCGTCGACGGGTGCGGCGCGGGCCTGGGCGCTGGAGCACCTGGACCGGCCGCTGAGCCTTCGGGAGCTGGCGGCGCGGGAGGCGATGAGCGTACGGACCTTCACCCGGCGGTTCCGGGAGGAGGTGGGGCTGTCGCCGGTGCAGTGGCTCACCCGGCAACGCATCGAGCGGGCCCGGCAGTTGCTGGAGGAGACGGAGCTGACGGTGGACCGGGTCGCGGCGGAGTCGGGCTTCGGGACGGCGGCGTCGCTGCGGCAGCACTTCCAGGCGGCGCTGGGGGTGTCGCCGCGGGCCTATCGGGCGACGTTTCGGGGGGATGGGGGAGGCGACGGAGGAGGCGGAGGGGCCTGAGGTTGGGGCGGTGGGTGTGCGGCGGGGGCGTTGTCAGTGGGCGGTCGTACGCTGACTGTGTGTGGCGATGTACGGGACCGCGGTGGTCGGGAGGCGGGCCGGGGACCGGGCCGGCGGGGCGGTTCGGGCAGCGGCTCGGTTGGTACTGCGCGGAGCGGGGCGCCGAGCGGGTGAGCCTGCTGCCGCCGGGGAAGGAGCTGGCGTTCGCGGCGGTGGGCGAGCGGCGGTGCCTGGGGGTGCGGCGGGCCGGGCGGTGGATCGTCTGCCCGTACGACGCGGTGCTGGAGAACGAGGGGGTGAAGGACCAGTGTCCGCGGTGTGCGCAGCTGGACCGTTCGCGGTCGGTGGCGGCGGACACCATGGCCGATGATCCGCGTCCGTACGGCGTCTATCTGGCGTACTTCGGGCCCGGACTGGTGAAGGTGGGGATCACGGCCGTGGAGCGCGGGGCGGCGCGGCTGGTGGAGCAGGGGGCGGTGGCGTACGCCTGGCTGGGGCGCGGGCCGTTGATGGCGGCGCGGCGGGCGGAGGCGCTGTTGGGGAGCGCGCTGGGGGTTCCGGACCGGTTCGGGAAGGAGGCGAAGCGGGCGGCGCGCGGGGCGTTGCCGCCGGTCGCGGAGCGGGTCGCGGAGCTGGCCGAAATGCACGGGAGGGCACGGGAGTTGGTGGGCTGGCCGGAGACGTTGGAGCCGGTTGCTTTCTCGTGTACGGATCACACGGAGCTGTTCGGGCTGGAGCGGATCGCGGTGGCGGGCGGCGTGGCGGAGCTGGGCGGGTTGACGGCCGGGGCGGAGATCGTGGGGGAGGTCGTGGCCGGGGTGGGGGCGGATGTGTATCTGCGGTTGGTGGGTGAGGGTGTGGATGCGGGTGGGGGAGAGGTCGGGGGTGCTGGTGGTGGCTCGGGTGGGGGTGCCGTGGGTGGGGTGGTTGCTGTCATGGATGGGCGGTTGTTGGCGGGGTGGGTGCTGGGGGCGGCGCGGGGGCGGGTGACGACGGTGCCGGTGTGGTGGGTTGGGGCGCGTGAGGGCGCGCGGGGAGGGGAGCAGGAAGGGTTGTTCTGAGGGCGGGGCGGGGAGCGGAGGGGACGGTGGCCCGGGTGGGGCCCTTGTGCCGGTGCCGGTGCCGGTGCCCGTGCCGGTATCGGCCTCGGCCTCTGCCTCGGGCCTCGTGCTGAACGAGGTTCCGGCCCGGTCCCGGTGGCGGTTATGCGGCGGGGGTGGAGGTGGGGGCGGGGGGCGTGACGATGGCGGCGGACAGGTGGGTCATGGCCGTGCGGAGGTCGATGAGCGTGGGCTCGTCGGTGACGCGCTCGGTCACGGGGTCGATCTTCGGGCCGATGGCGGGGATCTCGCGGCAGGCGTCCGCGACGACGTTGCCGGTCATCATGCGGAGGATTTCGCGGAGTTGGGCGTTGGCGTGCTCGCCGCCGGTGGGGAACGGCGAGGCGGTGATCACGGCGACCGGCTTGTCGACGCACTCGCCGCTGCTGACCAGCCAGTCGAGGGCGTTCTTGAGGACGCCGGGGACGCCGTGCGCGTACTCCGGGCTGACGATCAGCAGTGCGTCGGCCCGGGCGACGGCGGCGCGCAGGGCGGCGACGGGGGCGGGCGGGGTGGCGTCCTCGCCGTCCAGGTCGGGGTTGAAGTGCGGGAGCGCGCCGATGTCCGCGGTGGCGGTCGGGCCGTCGAAGAGTTCCAGGGCGGAGCGGAGGACGGCGCCGTTGGAGGAGCGGGCGCGGAGGCTGCCGGGGAGGGCCAGGAGGCGGGTCATGGGGAGGACGTTACGGGGAGTTGGGGCGGACCGGGGGCCGGACCGGGGGCGGGCCGGGGACGGGCCGGGGTGGGGCAGTTGGTCTTGTGGGGCCCGGTGGGCCTACCGGAGCCGTCGGTTGGGGGGAACGTGCAGGTCAGGGGGATTGTCAGTGGGGGGTGTCATGCTGAGGGAAGAGTGATCGGCGTGGGCCGCGCGGGGGGCGGCCCAGGTCGGTTGTGACGGGGTGGGGCACGTCTGCGGGGCACGTGTGTTCTGCGGGCTTGACCGAAGGGAGGGGAGATTCTCAGGAGATTCACAGGAACCGGCAAGGGAGCTTTCAGAGGGCCGGGTCAGGCTCCCTGCCATGACCGTGACTTCGTCGACGTCCTCAGCTTTGAACCGTGTGGCGGCCCCGGGCTCGTCCGCCAGGGGCGCGGCCGGTAAGGCAGCCGGCAAGGCGCCCGGGCAGGTCCCCGGCAAGCGGCCGGAGCTGTGGCGGGCCGACGGCAGCCCCCTGCGGGTGCTCGTGGTGGACGACGAGTCCTCGCTCGCGGACCTGTTGTCGCTGGCGCTGCGGTACGAGGGCTGGGACATCAAGTCGAAGGGCGACGGCGCGGGTGCGCTGCGGTGCGCCCGGAGCTGGCGGCCGGACGCGGTGGTGCTCGATGTGATGCTGCCGGACATGGACGGGCTGACGGTCCTCGGCCGGCTGCGGAACGAGCTGCCGGACGTACCGGTGCTGTTCCTGACCGCCAAGGACGCGGTCGAGGACCGGATCGCCGGACTGACGGCGGGGGGCGACGACTACGTCACCAAGCCGTTCAGCCTGGAGGAGGTGGTGGCCCGGCTGCGCGGGCTGCTGCGGCGGGCGGGCGCGGCCGCGGTGCGCAGTGAGTCGCTGCTGACCGTGGGCGATCTGGTGCTGGACGAGGACAGCCACGAGGTGTGGCGGGACGGCCAGGACATCCACCTGACGGCCACGGAGTTCGAGCTGCTGCGGTACCTGATGCGCAATCCGCGGCGGGTGCTGAGCAAGACGCAGATTCTGGACCGGGTGTGGAGCTATGACTTCGGAGGGCAGGCCAATGTCGTCGAACTGTATATCTCGTACCTGAGGCGGAAGATCGACGCCGGTCGGGAGCCGATGATCCACACCAGGCGGGGCGCGGGCTATCTGATCAAGCCGGCCGGGTAGCGGGCCATGGGGCCTCCGGGCTCTTCGGGGCCCGCCACCGGCCCCCGCCCCGGAGCCCGTTTCCGTGGCTTCAGGAGCGGGAACGGGGCCCGGAGCGGGGCGCGGGGCCGGGGCGGGCGCAGGCGTTGGACGTTGCGGACGCGGCTCGTGGTCTCGGCGGTGGCGTTGATCGCCGTCGTGGCGGCGGTGATCAGCACGGTGACCGCGATCGCGCTGCATGCGTATCTGCAGGGGCAGTTGGACGGCCGGTTGCGCGACGGCATCGGGCGCGCGGTGGGGCCGCGGCCGCACGATCCGTCGCGGGACGAGCGGCTGGAGTTCGTGGCGCTGCCCGGCCAGGTGCCGGGGACGGTGGGGGCCCGGGTCGGGCCGGACGGCCGGTTCGACGGCGGCGCGCGGATGAACCACTCGACGAGCCGGCTGCCGTCGGACCGGCTGACGCCGCTCGACGACGACCAGCTCGCGGCGCTGGCCGCGGTGCCCCGGGACGGCCGTCAGCACAGCGCGGACCTGCCCGGCCTCGGCCCGTACCGGGTGCAGTACGCCAAGAACGGTGCGCTGGTGCTGGGGATTCCGCTCAACGAGGTGAACGACACGGTCGGTCGGCTGGTGCTGATCGAGTGCTGTGTGACGGTCGCCGGGTTGGTCGCGGCCGGAATCGCCGGTTCGGCCATGGTCGGGATCGCGCTGCGCCCGCTGCGGCGGGTCGCCGCGACCGCGACCCGGGTGTCCGAACTCCCGCTGCACCAGGGCGAGGTGGCCCTGCACGTCCGCGTCCCCGCCGCCGAGGCCGACGCCCGTACGGAGGTGGGACAGGTCGGGGCGGCGCTCAACCGCATGCTGGGGCACGTCGGTTCGGCGCTCTCGGCGCGTCAGGAGAGCGAGACGCGGGTACGGCGGTTCGTCGCCGATGCCAGCCATGAGCTGCGGACGCCGCTGGCGTCGATACGGGGCTACGCCGAGCTGACCCGGCGGGGCGAGGAGCGGCCCGGCCCGGCGACCCGGCATGCGCTGGGGCGGATCGAGTCCGAGGCGGAGCGGATGACCGGCCTGGTGGAGGACCTGCTGCTGCTCGCCCGGCTCGACTCCGGGCGCCCGCTCTCGTACGCCACGGTGGACCTCGCGCCGCTGGTGGTGGACGCGGTGAGCGACGCGCGGGCGGCCGGGCCCGACCACCGTTGGCGCCTGGAACTCCCGGACGCGGACCACCCCGCGCTGGTGCACGGGGACGCCGACCGGCTGCACCAGATCCTGGTCAACCTGCTGGCCAACGCGCGTACGCACACACCCGAGGGGACGACGGTGACCGCCCGGGTGCGGCCCCTGGGACGGCCCGGGCCGAGTGGCCCGGGTGTCCAGGACGGCGGCGGTGGTGCGGGCAACGCGATCCGGCTGGAGGTCGAGGACGACGGGCCGGGGATTCCGGCCGGGCTGCTGCCGCATGTCTTCGAACGGTTCGCGCGGGGCGACGCGTCCCGGTCGCGCGCCACGGGGAGCGGCCGGAGCGGGGGCAGTACGGGGCTGGGGCTGGCGATCGTGCAGGCGGTGGTGGCCGCGCACGGCGGGACGGTCGCGGTGGCGAGCGTGCCGGGGCGGACGGTGTTCACGGTGACGCTGCCCGGTAGCCCGCTGCTCCGGTAGCCCTCGACGGGAAACAAATTTACAGCGTATAAGGGCCCCTGTACGGTGTATGTCTCCGCTCGCACCGTACAGGGAGCTCGTATGCCCACCGTGGCGCCCGACGCCCACGCCACCAGCCTCCGGCCACCGGGCCGGCCGGCCACCCGCTGGCTGATCCTGGCCGTCATCTGCATCGCACAACTCACCGTCGTCCTCGACAACACCGTGCTCAACGTCGCCGTCCCGTCCCTCACCGAGGAACTGGGTGCGACCACCGCCGACGTCCAGTGGATGCTCAACGCCTATTCCCTGGTTCAGTCCGGACTGCTGCTGATAGCCGGCAACTCCGCCGACCGCTACGGCCGCAAGAAGATGCTCGCCGTCGGTCTGGCGCTGTTCGGTGTCGCGTCGCTCGGCGCCACCCTCGCCCAGTCGCCCGGCCAACTGATCGGCGCCCGCGCCGGCATGGGCATCGGCGGCGCGCTGCTGGTGACCACCACCCTCGCCGTCGTGATGCAGATCTTCGACGACGAGGAGCGCCCCAAGGCCATCGGCATCTGGAGCTCGGTCAACTCCCTGGGCTTCGCCGCCGGACCGCTGATCGGCGGCACGCTGCTCGACCACTTCTGGTGGGGCTCGCTGTTCCTGGTCAACCTCCCGGTCGTGGGGATCGCCCTGGTGGCCGTCCTCGCCCTCGTCCCCGAGTCCAAGAGCCGCGGCGGTGAGCGACCGGACGTGCTGGGCGCCCTGCTGTCGATGGTCGGCATGGTCGGGGTGGTCTTCGCGATCATCTCCGGGCCGGTGGACGGCTGGCTGTCGCAGCAGGTGCTGCTCTCGGCCGCGGTCGGGGTCGTCGGCCTGGCGCTCTTCACCCTCTGGGAGCTGCGGATTCCGTACCCCATGCTGGACATGCACTTCTTCCGCAACCGCCGGTTCATCGGCGCGGTCTCCGGCGGCATCCTCGTCGCCTTCGGGCTGGGCGGTTCGATGTTCCTGCTCACCCAGCACATCCAACTGGTGCTCGGCTACGGCCCGTTGGACGCCGGTCTGCGGATGGCGCCGCTCGCGCTCACCGTCGTGGTGCTCAACTTCACCGGGCTGGGCGCTCGCCTGATGCCGCGCTTCGGCACCCCCGGCATGATCGTCTCCGGGATGACCCTGCTGGCCGGCGGCCTGGCGGCGATCTCGCTGCTCGGCGGCCACAGCTACGGCGGCATGCTGGTCGGCCTGATCGTCATGGGCGTCGGGGTGTCGATCGCGATGCCGACGATGGCCAACGCCATCATGTCCGCGATCCCGCCCGCCAAGGCCGGCGTCGGCGCCGGCGTCAACGGCACCCTGATGGAGTTCGGCCAGGGCCTGGGCGTCGCGGTGCTCGGCGCGGTCCTCAACTCCCGTTTCGCCGCGCTGCTCCCGATGGTCGCCGCGGGCGCCGGCTCGCTCTCCGCGGCCCTGGAGCGTACGCACACGGCCGAGCAGCGCACCGCCGTGCACGACGCCTTCGCGGCCGGCATCGGCACCAGCCAGCTGGTCGGTGCGGCGGCCGTCTTCCTCGGCGGGCTGCTCGCCGCGGTCCTGCTGCGCCGCGCGGAACGCGCCGGGAGCGAGCGCGACGGGGCGGGTGGCGCGCCCCAGGGCGCGGACCAGGCGGCGGCCGGCGCTCCCGCCGCGCCCGCGGGCGCCAACCCGGCCCCCGCCCCGGCGGAATAGCATCGTTTCCGGACGGGACGGCTCCGCTCGTCCCGTCCGGGCCGGCGGCCGTCCCGAGGGGCGCGGCCGCGGGTCCCGCACTCCCGCACGACCGAAGGAAGGGCGCCATGGCAGCAGCGACGAACGGGCGCGCCGAGCCGCAGCCGCACAGCGTTTGGCTGACCGACCGGCCGCCGCTCCGGAGGAAGGCGGAACAGCCCGCCGGGCTCGGCCTGGACAAGATCGTCGTCAGCACCGTCCGGCTGCTCGACGCCGACGGCCTGGCCAAGTTCTCCATGCGCCGCCTCGCCGCCGAACTCGGCGTCACCGCCATGTCCCTCTACTGGTACGTCGACACCAAGGACGACCTCCTCGAACTCGCCGTGGACGCGGTGGCCGGTGAGATGGTGCTGCCCGACGAGCCCGGCCCCGCCGCCGACTGGCGCGACCAGCTCCGCGGCCTGGCCACCACCTACCGTGACGTCCTGCTGCGCCACCCCTGGGCGCCCCGCCTGCTCGGCGAGTTCCCCAACATCGGCCCGCACTCCACGGCGTTCGCCAACACCACCCTGCGGGTGATGGCCCGCAGCGGCCTGGACCCGGAGGGCATCTCCGGCGCCCTGGCCTCCCTCTTCCACTTCGTCTACGGCTTCTCCACCATCCGCAGCCTCCACGAGGCCCGCTGCCGCGCCGCCGGCCTCAGCATCGACGACTACTTCGCCCAGGTCGTCGCCGCGATCTCGAACCGCCCCGACTTCGCCGAGACGATGGAGCTCTCCGCACGCGCCGGCTACGCCAAGCCCGACGCCAGCGCCCTCGACATGCTCGACCGCGACTTCCGCTTCGCCCTCGACCTCCAGATCGCGGGCATCGACGCGATGCGGGCGCGCCAGGAGCGGGAGCACCACGGGGCCCGCTGACCCGCCCGCGGGGACGACGGGACCGGGGCACGGCCGGGGAGGCGGCCGCGTACGCGGTCGTGGGCGCAGCCGTGGGCGCCCCTTCTCACTGCCAGCTGGCGACCGAGACCGAGCGGACCGAGCCGCCCGGTTCCAGGGCGCCGATGTGGACCTTGCAGTCCGCTGCCGCGTAGAACGTCCGGGTCTCGTAGCCGTTGTTGTAGACCGACCGGGCGGTACCGAACGGCGCGGCCTCGCAGTCGTGTTGCGGGTACTGCGCGGCCCGCATCTTGCCGGTGAAGTCGGGCTGCGACCAGAAGCAGACGGAGCCCATGGGGCAGTCCGCGAGGGCGCGGGCGGGAGGGGCCGAGGCGGCGCCGGCTTCGGCGGCCGCGGGGACGGTGGCGGCCAGGGTGAGGGCGGCCGCGGCGACCAGGGGACCGAGTGCCGTGGCGAGGTTCTGGATGCGCATGAGATCTCCGGATCTCCCGTGGCGGGCGAAACGTGACGTGGACCGGGTCGTCTGCCGGGGCGCCGGGACACGCGGCCGGCGTGGCCGTCGATCCGCACCGACCCAGGGCTCCCTGGCCGGACCGAGGCCGTGGGCACCAGTGTGTGGCAACGTGCGGGTCCGGGACCGGCCGTTCGGGTCACTGTCACGCTTGCGCGCAGCGTTGTACGCGTGTGCGGGGATTCACGGAGAACGTTCCCACTCTGCCTGGTGGGAACGGCACTGCGGTGAGGGGAG
The DNA here is from genome assembly GCF_000373585.1 of Streptomyces sp. MspMP-M5. Classification (GTDB taxonomy): domain Bacteria; phylum Actinomycetota; class Actinomycetes; order Streptomycetales; family Streptomycetaceae; genus Streptomyces. Next base: position 664,398 of record NZ_KB891853.1, on the reverse strand, counting down.
GCCGCCGCCTCGTCGTCCGGGCTCAGCGCGGGGTGATGGCGATGCCCTCGGGCTCGTGTCCGGTGGGCAGGGTGGCGCGCACCCGCCGGGCGTAGGGGTCGACGACGGACACGGTGTCGGACTGCTCGTTGGTCACCCACACCCGGCGGCCGTCCGGGGTCACCGCGACGCCCTGCGGCTGGGCGCCGACGTGGACGTGGCCGATGATCCGGTGGCCGGAGATGTCGATGATCAGCAGGCAGTCCTGGGCCGAGTCGGCGACGTAGAGGAGCCGGCCGTCGGGGCTGACCGCGTTGCCCAGTGGCGCCTGGCCGCCGGGCAGCCGGCCCACCACGGTGTCGCGGCTGGGGTCGATGACCGAGATAGAGCCGGAGCCGGTGTTGGAGACGTACACCAGGCGCCCGGACGGCGGTGAGCTGATGCCGCTGGGGAAGTCGCCGACCGGGATACGCCGGATCGGGTGCGCGTTCGGGTCGAGCACGGTCACCGCGCTACCGCCGTTGTCCGTCACGTAGGCGCGGCCGTCCGGGATGGTGGTGATGCTGTGCGGCAGCGGCCCCGCCGGCACGGTGCCGATCACATGGCAGTCGGGTGCGCTGAGGACCGTCACCGTGTCCGAGCCGAAGTTGGCCACCAGCACCCGGCGGCCGTTCCGGCTCGGCATCGCCGCGAAGGGCCGGCGCCCCACCCGCACCGTGGCGGTGACCAGCCGGGGGCCGGTGTTGATGCAGGAGACGGTGTTGGAGCGTCCGTTGGCGACGTAGACCCGGTCGCCGTCCGGGGACGCCCCCACGCCGGTCGGGCCGTAGCCGACCTGGACGGCGCCGTACTTGTGCTCCAGGCGGGTGTCGTAGACCGAGACGATCTCCGAGGCGCTGTTGGCCACGTAGGCGCTGACGCGGACGGGATAGCCGGCCGCGAGCCGGGTAGGGGCGTGCGACGGCGCGCCGGCCGCGACCAGCGCGCCGCTCAGCGCGAGTGCGCAGGTCACGCCCAGGAAGAGACGGCGGCGCCGGGAGGGCGGTGGTGCGGTCCGGTGCCGAGAGGGTCTCTTGTCGGAGGGCGCGGTGGACGGAATGTGGCGTTCCATGGCTCTCCCGGTGCAGTAGTGATCACTGCGTTCCACGAGAGCAGTGATCGCCGGGTCCCGCAGTTCAGGTGGTCCAGCCGGACTCGTCTGTACCTCTGGGGAGTGAACCGGGGGCGAGACCCATTGGCATATGTCCGCGCACGTGTATGCGGCCCGATGCCGCACGGCCCGGCGTCGTGCGCCCCGACGCCCGGCGGCCCGCTCGTGGGCCGGGTGAACGCCGGGTGCCGTTGCCCGGGGGTGGCGACGGACGGCCCCGCGCCGGGACGAGGCCGCCGCTACCCCGAACTCCCCTGCGCCTCCGGCGACTTCACCCCCAGGATGCCCGGAAACTCCCCTTCCCGGCATGGCATGAGCATGGCACTATGCCTTGCGATCGGCTCCATGGCAGCGGCCGACGCGCCCGGCGCGCCGCATGGCCCCCGTCCCGGCAGCCGCCGTCCTCGGCAGCCGCCGCGGACGAGGCGCGTGCCGGCCGCCTCCGTGCGCAGGCCGGTGCCGCCACCCCCCACGGAAGGCCATGCCATGCCCCGGAAAACCCTTCTGGCCACGGCTGCGGCGGCGACCGTCGCGGCGCTCACGGCCCTCTCCCCACTCTCCCCACCGGCCCTCGCCCATACGCAGCGCACGGCCGGCGCGTCCGGCGAGCACACCGTCGTCGTCTACCGCGTCCCCACCCACGACCGCGGCGACGCACAGAAGCTGATCTCCGCCGGCTACGACCTGATCGAGCGCCGCCAGGGCAACGACCTCTTCGTCATGGGCGACCCGTCGACGGCCGCCGGACTGCGCCGGCTCGGCTTCGCCCCCACGGTCGACGAGACGCTGCACAAGCCGCAGCCCCACCAGCCCCGCCCGGCCCGCACGTCGGGCGGCGTCGACGACACCTACGACGGCGGCTACCACACCGTGGACGCGCACTACGCACACCTCGACCAGGTCGCCGCCCAGCACCCGGACCTGGCCAAGGTCGTCCCCTACGGGCAGTCCTGGCTCAAGCAGAAGGGCCGCGGCGGCCACGACCTGAAGGCCATCTGCCTCACCAAGATGAAGCAGGGCGACTGCGCGCTCGACCCCAAAGCGCCCAAGCCGCGCTTCTTCCTGATGAGCCAGATCCACGCACGGGAGCTCACCACCGGCGAGGTCTCCTGGCGCTGGATCGACACCCTGACCAAGGACTACGGCAAGGACCCCCAGATCACCGCCCTGATGGACTCCACCGAGATGTGGGTCGTCCCGATCACCAACCCGGACGGCGTCGACATCGTCGCCCAGGGCGGCGACAACCCCATCCTCCAGCGCAAGAACGCCGACGACGCCCAGGGCGGCGGCTGCGGCGGGGACGGCCAGACCGGCGTGGACCTCAACCGCAACGCGGGTACCCACTGGGGCGGCGCGGGCACCTCCAAGCAGCCGTGCAGCGAGATCTACCTCGGCCCCGCCGCCGACTCCGAACCGGAGAACACCGCGCTGGAGGGCCTGTTCCGCAAGCTGTACCCGGCGGTGCGCAAGGGCACCGGGGACAGCGACCCCGCGCCGGACACCGCCAAGGGCCTGATGATCAGCCTCCACAGCGACGCCAGCATGGTCCTGCTCCCCTGGGAGGCCGACCACACCCTCCACACCGGTAACGACGCCGCACTGCGCACCCTCGCCGGGCGGCTTGCCAAGCTCACCGGCTACCAGTCCGGACAGGCCGGCGAGATCCTCTACGACGCGTCCGGCGGCACCGACGACTGGACCTACGACAAGCTGGGCCTGGCCAGCCTCACCATCGAGATAGGCGACGTCGACGGCCGCAACTGCGACGGCTTCACGCCCGCCTTCTCCTGCCAGGACAGCTACTTCTGGCCCAAACTGAAGCCCGCCCTGCTGGCCGCCGCGCAACAGGCCGCGGCGCCGTACAAGACCTCGGCCGACGGCCGGCACCCCGCACGGGAGCACTGAGGGGTCCCGACCGGCGGCGGGAGCCGACGCCTCACCGGCGCTGCCTGAAGCACGCGAAGAGCGCCACGAGGCCGCCGACTCCACGGTCCGTACTACGACGGCCCGTTGGCAGGCGGGCGGCTGACAGGCGGCCGGTCGGCAGGCGGTCGCTTGTCGGGCGACACCAACGGGCCCGGACCGTCGGGAAACGGTCCGGGCCCGCTGATGGGTGTCGCAGGGCGGCTCCGTGGGGTGGTTGCCGGGCTGCGACGGTCACGGTGGGCGGGTGCCCGTCGGGGTGGTTACTTGGTGAAGGCCGCGGTGCCGTTCGGGGTGCCGAGGCCGGTCGGGCCGTCGTAGCCCTTGCCCGCGGTGCACAGGTACGACGGCGAGCAGGAGCCGTTGGCGCCGCTGGTGATGTCGTTCAGCGCGGAGGCGTGGGTGTACGGGTACGAGGCCGGGGTGTCGGACGAACCCGGGGCGCCCGCGAGGGCGTAGACGCCGGCGATGAACGGGGACGAGGCGCTGGTGCCGCCGTAGACGTTCCAGCCGCTGGCCTGGTAACTGTCGTAGACCGCGAGGCCGGTGGCCGGGTCGGCGACCGCGGCGACGTCCGCCACGGCGCGCTTGGCGCAGCCGGTGTCCTTCTGCCAGGACGGCTTGGCGTCGTACTGGGAGCAGCCGGAGCCGGCGCCCTCGCCGCCCGCCTTGGTGCCCCAGACCGACTCGCTCCAGCCGCGCGTGCTGCTGTCCTTCTTCAGTGAGGTGCCGCCGACCGCGGTGACGTACTGCGAGGCCGCCGGGTACTCGACGCCGTAGCCGCTGTCACCGGAGCTGACGGTGATCGCCACGCCCGGGTGCTTGAAGTACTTCGCGTCCGAGGTGGTGTCGGCCGACTCCTCGGAGCCGCCGTAGCTGTTGGAGACGAACTTGGCGCCCATGGTGACCGCGCGGTTCACCGCCGCGCCCAGGTCGTCCATGTTGGCGCTGTTCGCCTCGACCAGCAGGATGTGGCACTGCGGGCAGGCGGCGCTGACCATGTCGACGTCGAGGGATATCTCACCGGCCCAACCGGAGTCCGGCGCCGGGTACTTGGTGCCGCCGTTCTGGTCGACCTTCTTGAAGCAGCCGTTGGCGGTGGTGCACTCCGGCAGGCCGTACTGCTTGCGGTAGGTGGCCAGGTCCTTCTCGGCGTTGGGGTCGTCGTTGGCGTCGACGATCGCGACGGTCTGGCCGGAGCCGCCGGTCTTGGGCAGCTTGTAGGCGCTCTGCAGGTCCGCGGGGCCGAGGCCGGACGGCTTGATATGGCGACCGAGGGCCAGGCTCTGCTTGACGTCCGTACGGGCCACCGCGTTGCAGGCCATGTAGCCGGGCTTGGCCGGCTCGGCGCACAGGCGGTGGGTAGGGACGGCGGCGGAGCCGGACGCGTGCGGGGCGGCGGCCGGGGCCGGGGCGGCGCCCGCCGGGACGGCGGCGATCAGGCCGCCGATGACGAGGGTGGCCGCCGAGAGCAGGGCCGGGACGCCGCGGCGCGCCAACCCTCCGGTGCGGTCTGCTCTTTGGCCGTCCACGGTGCTCTTGCGCAGGGAAGACAAGGAAGTGACCTCCGTGGGGGAGAGGGGGAAGCCGGCGCCGGCGTACCGCGAGCGCCGGTTGTGGGGTGTGGGGAGTGGGGTGTGGGGATGGATGTGGGGGGTGCGGTGGTGCCGTGGTGCCGGGTGGTTCCGGGAGCGGAGCGCGGAGCCGCGCGGCCCGGGCGTCAATGTCAAGGACATGTCATCTCGCCGAGCGCGGGACGGTTCTGGTGGTTCTGCCCCCGCAGGGCGAACATGCATGTCACGGGCAAGACGTCCGGCCCCCCGTGGACTTCGCAGGGCTCCGGCGGTGCGTCGCGCACGTGCGCTCGATGAGTGCCACCCCGGTCAGTGGTGACTCTTTGAAAGTAGTGAACGCTCCGTCAAATGGACACCGGGTTACGGCAAAGCCTTCTTCTGGTCCCCGCACAGTGGCCCCCCGGGGCGCCGGTCCGGCCGTCCTCCCGGCCCGCTACCTTCTTGCCTCATGGAGTTGGAAGAGGACGCGGTCGGCAATCTCGTCGCGCTGGGACTCGCCCGTTACGAGGCGCGGGTCTATCTCGCCCTGATCAGGCGGGAGTCGTACACGGCCGCCGAGGTCGCCCGCGAGGCGGACGTGCCGCGCCAGCGCGTCTACGACGTACTGGACGCGCTCGTACGGCGCCGGCTCGCCCAGGCGCGTCCCGGACGGGTGGCGACGTACTCGGCCGTCGCCCCCGAACTCGCCGTCGCCCGGCTGGTGTCACTGCAACGCGAGTCCCTGGAACGGCTGGAGCGCGCCTCCGGCAGCCTGGCCACGGCGCTGCAGCCGCTGTGGGCGGACGGGCGCCGGCACGACGACCCGCTCGACTACGTGGAGATCCTGCGCGACCCGACGGCCATCGCCGAGCGGTTCGCCGACATCCAGCGGCAGGCCCGCCGGGAGCTGCTGAGCTTCTGCAAACCGCCGTTCGTCGCCCCGGCCGAGAACGCCGAGGGCATCGAGGCCGCCCGCCGGCTGCACCGGGCCGGCGGCACCGTCCGCGCCATCTACAGCTCCGGCGCCCTGGAGGACGCCGGCATGCTCGCCAACGTCCGCAGCTTCGCGGCGGCCGGCGAGGAGGCCCGTTTCACCGCCGACCTGCCGCTCAAACTCGTCATCGCCGACGCGTCGTTGGTGCTGTGCGACATGCCCGACCCGGTGGCCGGCGCCGACTCCACCACCGCGCTGGTCATCGAGCACCCGGCCCTCGCGGCGTGTCTGCGGCTGGCCTTCCTGACGGTCTGGGAGAGCGCGGCCACGGCCCCGGAGCCGCGCGAGGTCCTGCAGCCGTAGGCGGTAGCGCGGGCGATCCCGGGCAGCCCCGGGCAGTCCTCGGGCAGCGGAAAGGGGCGGGCTCGGCGCACGAGGTCGCCGGGCCCGCCCCTTCACGCGGTCACGCGCACGCTCACGCCATGGGCAGGCTGTCGCCCTGGACGGCCTGGATGTCCAGTTCGACCTTGAGGGTGGTGCCGATGGCCGCGATGCCGGCGGCCACCACCTGGTTGTAGTTCATCTTGAAGTCCTCGCGCCGCAGTTCGGCGGTGGCGCGGAACGCGGCGCGGACCCCGCCCCACGGGTCCGGGCCGGTGCCGAGGTAGCTGAGGTCGAGGTCGACCGGGCGGACCACGCCGTGCAGGGAGAGGTCGCCGTGCACCGTCCAGCGGTCCGGGCCGGCCGGTGCGAGACCGGTGCTGCGGTAGGTGATCTGCGGGTAGACCTCGACGTTGAGGAAGTCCTCGTTGCGCAGGTGCCCGTCGCGCATGCCGTTGCCGGTGTCGATCGACGCGGCCTTGATGACCGCCTCCACCCGGGACTTCGCCAGGTCCTCGGAGATGTCGATCCGGCCGCTGAACTCGGTGAAGCGGCCGTGCACGCTGGAGATGCCCAGGTGCTGGGCGACCGCCGCCACCGTGGAGTGCATGGGGTCGATGGTCCAGGGCCCGGGCGGCGGGAGCTCCACCCCGCCCTGGCGCGCCAGGACGACGGTGCCGACGTCCATCCGCCCGCTGGCCGTGACGATCGCGCTGGAGGCGACCGGTGCGTAGCCGACGGCGGTCACGATGACCGTGTAGGGGCCGGCGGCCAGCGGCTCCGCGCTGCGCACCGCCCCGTCCTCGTCGGCGGCCGCGCGCAGCACCTGCGCGCCCGTCATGTCGGTGACGGTCAGCACGGCGTGCTGTACCGCCCAGCCGTCCCGCGTGCGGACCTGCGCCCGTACTCCCGCAGCTGCCGCGCCCGTCGAAGTCATGTACGTGCCTCTCCCGTTCAGTGCCGGCGCCCGCCCGAGTGGTGGGGTGGGTGCCGGGCCTGTCCGTGCGTGTGTCCGTGTGAGCGTGTGGTCCGTCGGGCCGCGCGGGCCCGGTGCGCCCGATGCCCCCGGTCCGGCCCTGGTGCGTACCGTTCCCCGGCCGGCCGGCGGAGGTGTCGGACTCCGGCGGCGGCGTGCAGGCCGTCCCCTGCCTGTGCGCAGCGCCGCTGCCGGAGTCCGGGGGCCGGGCCGGGGCGCGTCTCCGCTCAACGCGCGCCCCGGCCCGGGGTCTTCCGTCCGGCTCAGTCCCCGGGGTGGGCGAGCTGGACGTCGTAGCCGTCCACGCCGGTGGCGTCGATGGCCAGGCCGGCGGCGACCGGCGGGTAGCCGCTGGCGATGACCGTGTAGTCGCCGGCGTCCAGGTCGGTGAAGGCGTAGGCGCCGTCCGTACCGGTGGTGGCGGTGGCCACCACGTTGCCCGCCGCGTCGACCAGGGTGACCCGGGCGTCGGCCAGCGGGGCGCGGTCGGCCCCGGCCCGCACGACACCCTGCACCCGGGCGCCGGACAGCAGCTCGATCTCGGTCCGGGTGGTGCCCTGGCCGCCGATCTCGACGGGCTGGGCGGCGGGCCGGTAGTCGGCCGCGTTGACCGCCACGGTGTAGGCGCCAGGGGCCAGTTCACCGAAGGAGAAGGCACCTTCCGGGCCGGTCAGGCCGGTGGCCAGCACCTCGCCGCGGACGTCGGTGACGACGACCATCGCGCCGCCCACCGGCTCGCCGGTGACCGCGCTGCGGACCAGGCCGGTCAGGCCGCTGGTGCCGCTGAGCAGGATGTCGTAGCCGAGCGGCTGGTCGCCGACGACGACCGTGGACGCCTGCGGCTGGTGGCCGTCGGCCGCCGCGATCAGGACGTAGGAGCCGGCACCGGGGGCCTGCAGCGCGTACGAGCCGTCGGCCTGGGCGACCGAGCGGCCCAACTGCCGCCCGCCGAGCGAGATCAGCGTGACCGCGGAGCGGGCCACCGGGTGGCCGTCGGCGTTGCGGACGAAGCCGTGGACCGCGGAACCGGTCGGGGTGGCGTCCCCGCCGCCGGCCGACGCGTACGCCGCCAGGGGCTGGGCCGCCGGGGCCGCCTTGGCCCAGGAGGGGGTGTGCAGATCGTCGTCGTCGGATATGGAGGGGGCGGCACCGACCAGGGCGGGTTCGCGCTCCTCGACGGAAGCGGCGGCCGCCGGGGCCGGGGCGGCCGCGGGGGCCTGGGACGCCGCGCCGTCGCCGTCTCCGGCGAGGGCGCGCTCCGAACCGGACTTGCTGCGCAAGGCGACCTCCTTGATGAACAGGGTGATGATCAGGGCGAGAAGGGCGAACGGAGCCGCGTAGAGGAAGACATCACCGACACCGTGCCCGTACGCGTCCTCCATGATCGACCGGATCGGGGCCGGCAGCGTCGACAGGTCGGGAATGCCGTCGCTGCTGCCGCCGTGGCTCGCCGCCGCGGCGGCCTTCGGGCCGAGGGCCGTCAGACCGTCGGTCACATAGTGCGTGACGCGGTTGGCGAGCGCCGCGCCGAGCGCCGAGACGCCCACCGCACCACCGAGGGTACGGAAGAAGGTCACCAGCGAACTGGCGGAGCCGATGTCCTGGGGCGCCACCTGGTTCTGGGTCGCCAGGACGAGGTTCTGCATCATCATGCCGACGCCGAGGCCCATCAGCGCCATGTAGATCGCGGCATGCCAGTACGGGGTGTCCGCGCGCAGCGTGCCCAGCAGGCCGAGGCCCGCGGTGAGCAGCACACCGCCGCTGACGAGGAAGACCTTCCAGCGCCCGGTGCGGGTGATGATCTGGCCGGAGACCATCGACGACAGGAACAGGCCCATCACCATCGGAATGGTCATGACGCCGGACATCGTCGGGGTCTTGCCCTCGGCCAGCTGGAAGTACTGCGAGAAGAAGACCGTGCCGCTGTACATCCCGACGCCGACGAACATCGAGGCGATGGTCGCCAGGGTGATCGTCTTGTTGCGGAACAGCCGCAGCGGGATCAGCGGCTCCTCGGCCTTGGTCTCCACGATCACGAAGACGACCGCGAGCAGCACCGCGCCGCCGACCATGGCGAAGGTCTGCCAGGAGATCCAGTCGTAGTTCTTGCCGGCCAGCGTGACCCACACCAGCAGCAGGGTCACCGCGGCGGCGATGAAGAACGAGCCGGCCCAGTCGACCTTGACGCCCTCGCGCTTGACCACCGGGAGCTTCAGGGTCTTCTGCAGCACGATCAGCGCGATCACCGCGAACGGCACACCGACGTAGAAGCACCAGCGCCAGCCGAGCCAGCTGGTGTCGGTGATGACGCCGCCGAGCAGCGGCCCGCCGACGGTCGCGACCGCGAAGGTCGCACCCAGGTAGCCGCTGTAACGCCCGCGCTCCCGCGGGGAGATCATCGCGGCCATGACGATCTGGGCCAGTGCGGACAGACCGCCCACGCCGATGCCCTGCACCACGCGGCAGGCGATCAGCATCCCGGTGTTCTGCGACAGCCCGGCGACGACCGACCCACCGACATAGATGACGAGCGCCACCTGCACCAGCAGCTTCTTGCTGAACAGGTCGGAGAGCTTGCCCCACAGCGGCGTGGTCGCGGTCATCGCCAGCAGCGCCGCGGTGACGACCCAGGTGTACGCGCTCTGGCCGCCGCCCAGGTCATGGATGATGTGCGGCAGCGCGTTGGAGACGATCGTCGACGACAGGATGGCGACGAACATGCCGAGCAGCAGCCCGGACAGCGCCTCCATGATCTGACGGTGCGTCATAGGGCCGTCATGGGAAGCGCCGTGGCCGCCCCCATGCTTGGCATGCCCGCCCCGCACACCTGCTGGTGAGGTCGTAGCCATGTGGTTCTTAACTTCCTTCGCTCGCTTGCTTCACTTGCTTCACTTGCTTCGCTTCTCACCCGGCCGCGTGGGTGCGGGTGGCGGCGGGGGATTCGTGATGTGCCGCCCGGATACGGCAGTCGCCGAAGCTCGTACGGAGCCTGGCGAGCAGCTCGATGAGGTGCCCGACGTCGGTGTCGGTCCAGTCGTCCAAGTACCGGGCGAGCGTCTGGGTGTAGCGCTCGGCGAGCTCCGCCAGGACCGCCCGGCCGCTCGGGGTCAGCCGCAGCAGCCGCGACCGCTTGTCCACCGGATCGGGCTCGCGCGCGATCCAGCCGCGCTCAGCGACATGGGCGACATGCCGGCTGGTCACCGACATGTCGATCGCGAGCAGCTCGGCCAGCTGGCTCATCCGCATCTCGCCGTGCCGGTCGAGGAGCGTGAGCACCCCGGCCGACGCCGGCGGGCAGTCCTGGGGCAGCATCCGCCCCATCTCCCGCTTGACGGCCCCGATGGCGCTGAGTTGCCGGGCCAGCTCTTCGTACTGACTGTGAGCGGCCACCGGCTCCTCCACGCCTCTTCACCTGCGCAACCTACGCGGTTGTTTTGTTGCTTGGGGCAACCATAAGCAAAGTTGGTTGCTGAAGGCAAACGATTTGGCGACGCCCATGGTATGGAGACCGCAAAGTCTGAGTCACGACTAATCCAATACCGCCGCCTCGCCGCGTAAAGACGCCGGTCAATGCGGTAGGTGACGCAGGCTCGACGAAGAGCACCCCGCGACGCGCGGGCAGGCGGAAGCGCAGACATGCTGACGTGCTGACGTACGCGGCCTTTGTGCCGCCCCACCCCTCGTGCCCACCCTGCCCTTCACGCCATGTACGCGTCACTCCGCATTCCGTAGGCGCCGCAGCTGCGTTCAGTGGCCGGCGCATGGCACTCCGTGGGCACCCCGTAGGCACTCCGCAGGTGCTCTGTATCTGCTCCGTACGGACCGCTTCTGCCGCGCGCCCGCGCACGCCCGCGGAGGATACGCGCCCCAGGGATGCCACCCGGCCCGGGTTTCGCTAGGGTCCTTCCCCATGGCGACCAACCCGCAGAACCAGGCCGAGGGCAACTACGACCCGGCGGGCAGCACGCAGATGTTCCAAGCCTTCGTCGACGAACGCGGCACCCGGCAAAGCGCCGGCCGCGCCCCCGCGCCCCAGCAGGCGTCGAGCGGCCCGCGCGTCGGCCTGATCGTCGGCGTGATAGTCGCCCTCGTGGTGGTCGCCGGCGCCGCCTGGCTGGCCCTGGGCTGACGAGCCGCCGGGGGCGGGCGACGGGTCGTCCGCGGCTGTCGGACGCTCGACGATCCTTCGGGCCGGCGCCGCCCGGCGGGCGCCGCTCGCTGGACCCGGCCCGGTGGACGCCGCATGCCGGCCGTCCGGCAAACATCGCCTGACTACCCGTCAGCCGCCCGCACCTGCATCAGCACCAGCACCTGCACAAGAGCGCGCACGGCTACCGCACGGCTGCCGCACGACGGCACACGCCATGCGCGGCATCGCCCTGCCCCGCCGCCCCACATGGGAGCGGACCTCCGAGGGCGGGGCAACGCGCGCTGGATCTCCGGATATCCAGCCCAACGGCGCTACGGCGCTACGGCGCTACGGCGCTACGGCGCTACGGCGCTACGGCGCTACGGCGCTATGACGCCATGGCCCTACAGCCCTCTTACGCCTTGCCGTCGGCAGCGGCCCGCAGCGCGGCCAGATCCAGCTTCTTCATCCCCAGCACGGCCTGCATCGCGCGGGTCGCGCGGGCCTGGTCCGCATCCTGGAGGAAATCGGCCATCCCCTCCGGGACGATCTGCCAGGACAGACCGAACCTGTCCTTGAGCCAGCCGCACGGGCCCTCCTCGCCGCCCTCGGAGAGCCTGGCCCAGTAGTAGTCGATCTCCTTCTGATCGGCGCAGGTGACGGCGAGCGAGATCGCCTCGTCGAAGGTGAACTGCGGGCCGCCGTTGATCGCGACGAATTCCTGACCGTCCAGCTCGAACTCGACGGTCAGCACGGTGCCGGCCGGGCGCGGGCCGGCCTCGGTGTAGTGCGTGATGTTCCTGATCTTCGAGTTGGGGAAGACCGAGCAGTAGAACTCGGCGGCCTCCACACCCTGGGTGTCGAACCAGAGGTTGGGGGTGATTTTCGGCATGGCGCACTCCTGGTGGTGGGGCCGGATGGCCGGACGGCGGTCGGCGGTCGTCGGTCGTGGCGGCCGGTCCGAACGGGCAGCGCGGCCGTTCTCCTCGTCGACTCTCTGTATCGACCGTCGCGCGGCCCCGGAATCATCGCCATTCGGGTGGGGAGCTACACAGAGCCCCACCCCGCTCTACGTGACGGACGGGCCGTCGCCCTCGCTGTCGGCCACGTCGAGGTCGCCCTCCAGTAGCCGCAGGCGGGCTCCCCGACTCTTCGCTACCCGATGCACCTGGCCCAGGTGATGGTGCAACTCGACGGCCAGCAGGTGGATTTCGCCGGGAGTCCACGTCCGGTCCGCCAGGATGCGGCCCGAATCCTCGATGAGTTCGGCCGCCGAGGAAATCTGCTCTGCCTCGACCCGGTCGGCGAGACGGGAAACGTATCCGCTCCCGGTCCCGCTCCCGTCTCCGTTGAGGAGGTAGCACGGCTTCCCCTCCCAGCTGGTCCACGGCAGCAGCCGCGCTCCGTCCATGGGGTTCGTCACGCCGCCACCTTCATCCCGTGGATCCAGCGCGGGCCCACGTCGATGCCGTGCACTGCCAGCCACAGCACCCGCCGCCGCTCCCGCCGCAAGCGCCGCTCCCGCCGTTCCGCCGGCGTAAGGACGTACGGGCGCACGAGCGGGGTGTCCTCGCCGCGCAGCATGCGGACAGGTACGCGCTCGCGTACGCACGCCGGGCGTACGGTCGTTGCGACTTCCCGCCCTGCGACGGGAAAGGGCCCTGCCGCCCGATGGCAGCCCCGTCCGGGCAGTAACCGGCACAGCAGCAGTTCGAAGAGCCGTCGGATAGGCTCGCTCATGTCGTTGTCCTCCCAGGGATACGGCCATGCCCCCGGACGTCCCGGCTACCAACCGACGTCGCGGGGGTCTTGTTTGTGGCAGCAGAGGCGGGCATGCCATGCCACGCCGCATCGCTCAGTCATCGCGATGGTGCGCTGCGTCACACCAGAGCATGCTCCTATTGGCGGTACTCGCGCAAGAGAAGCCAAGGGGTGCCAAAAGACTAGATAGTTGTTCGATCGCGCGACGCGTTGGGGGCGTGCCAGACTGCGCCCATGACGCAGAAGCGAGCGACACCGACTGTTGCGCGGCGCAGAGTTGGCGGTCTCCTGCGTCGATACCGGATGGCTCGTGGACTCCAAACCCAGGCCGCTGCACGCCTCATGGGATGGGATGCGACACGCCTGAGCCGAGTTGAACGCGGTCTGTATCGGGTGTCCGCCGACGAGGTCCACAAACTGGCCGACGCGTACGCCGTCGACGATGCCGCAGCCGTGGACGAGCTGGCCCGCGCGGCGGAGACGCCGCCCGGTACTGGCTGGTGGGCGCCGTACATCGGAAGGTTCAGCCAGGCATACTTGGACTACATCGAGTTGGAGGCCGAGGCCACGGCGATCAAGATGTATCACCCAGCCGTCATTCCCGGGCTCTTCCAGTCCCCCGGCTACGTTCGTGAACTCATGGCGAAGTCGCTGCCAACGTTCTCGCGCGAACGAGCCGAAATGCTTGTCAACGTGCGGATAGCACGTCAGGAAGTGCTGGCCCGCACGGACCCGCCGGTGACCGTCCATGCACTGATTCCGGAATCGGCTCTCCACGCGGAGTGCGATGGCGGGCCGGCCGTGATGCGTGATCAGGTCCGCCGCCTCTTGGACCTGGCCGAAGCACCGAACATCACGCTTCAACTCGTGCCCCTGACCGTCCACCCTGCGCTGAGTGGCAGCGGCGCTGTCACAATCTTGGCCTTTCGGCACCCCTGGACGCCGGTCGCCTCCCTTGATAACCCTCTGGGCGGCAACCACCTGGAAGGGCCGGAACAGATCACGTCCATGGAAAGCGTCTTCCAGCAGGGCGTCGATCTCGCACTTCCCGCAGAGGAGACGCGGGACAAACTGGAGGAATACCTGGAAGGAATGCGCAAGTGACCAACGTGCGGCACGTAGGGTGCGCCACCGACATTGCAGGTGCCCAGTGGGTCAAGTCCTCATACAGCGTCGCCAATGAGAGCCAGTGCGTGCAGGTCGCAGACCTGCGTGTGACCCTCGGCAGGATCGCGGTCCGGGACTCCAAGGACGCCGGCGGACCTGCTCTGACCTTCTCCGCGGACGGCTGGTCGCCGTTTGTGTCCGCCGTGCGCCGTGGGGAGTTCCCCTCGGGCTGACCCGCGTGCGGACCGCTGAGGCGAGCGGCTCCGTAACCACGGAACCGTTCGCTTCGGGGCCCAGGGATGAGGCGGTGGCCGCCCCTGGTCAATGCCCGCGAGCATCTGGACGAGGCGCTGTCGTAGCGGGCCGCGGTGAGCGAGAGGAGGGCGTATGACAGCCAAGGACAACTTCCAGCCGTTGCGGCGGCGGGGCGTTCAGCGGCTCGCCCAAGAGCAGTGGGGAATGGGCCGCTCCATCTGGTCGGCTGACACCGGCGACCGGGAACTGGTCGTCGATGAGGTCGCCGTCACCGAAGCGCCGGCGTCCGCGGCCATCGCGAACGTGCTCGGTATCGATCCGGACGAACCGGCTTGCGTGCGCAGTCGCCGGTTTGTCCTCGAAGGCAAGCCGGTGCTGCTGGCCACGAGCTTCCTTCCCGCCGGCCTGGTGGCAGGCTCGGCGATCACTCAAGAGGACACCGGACCCGGCGGAATCTACGCACGCCTGGCTGAACTCGGCTACGAGCCCGTTCACTTCCGGGAAGAGATCCGCTGCCGGATGCCCTCGCACGACGAGGCGGACGGGCTCGGCCTCGGCATGGGCACGCCCGTAATCGTGATCGCCCGCACCGCTTTTGCGGACGGCGGACGTCCCGTGGAAGTCAACGAGATGATCCTGGACTCGGCTGCGTACGTACTCGAATACGACGTCGAGGCGTAGCGGAGGCGGTGAGCGTCCGGGAGGTGTTCGCCGCTGACGGACGCGGCCTCGGCGGTGCCTGCGCTCGCCCCGTCATTTCCACTTGAACGTCGCGTCCCGTGTATCGAGGTGCATCCCCAGCGGCACGCGCCAGGCGTCCACGCATATGCGCCAGTGGCCCGTAGCCGGTTTGCCGGGGGTGAGGGGGAGCGGGAGGGGGTGGGTGGACTCGAGGGTCGCCCAGTCGATGCCGAGGGCGCCTATGACGTGGGTGCCGAAGGTGACGGTGCCGGTGGTGACCGGGTGGTTGCCGGTGTTGAGGAAAGCGATGGTGATCCGCTGGCACCAGCGGACGTCGGTGCCGGCGAGGACGGGCTTGCCGACGACGAGGCCGGTGGGGGCGTGCGGACCGGCGGGGATGGTGGGGGAGGGCGGCTCGGGCGTGGCGCCTCCGCCGGGTCGCGGGCCGGGCGAACCACCGGGCGCGGACGGGGCGTTGGGATCCGGCACTCCGCCGTCCTGGCCCGCGGAGGACCCCGCTGAGGACCCCGTGGAGGACCCTGCGGACGAGCCGGATGAGTCGGACGCGCCGGATGAGCCGGGTTGGGTGGACGAGGCCGGTGGGGTGGCGGTGCCGGTGCCGGAGGCGGCGCTGCCGGTTGTGCCCCCGGAAGGGCCCGTGCCGGGCGCACCGGAGGGGCCGGAGCCGTCGGAGGTGCCGGGAGGGCCGTTTCCGGTGCCGTCGCCGTCCAAGGGGCTCAGTTCGACGGTGCCCGGCGGGGTCGCGGATCTGGTCGGGGCGGTGCCGTCGGAAGGGCCCGCCGGGCCCACCGCTGCGTAGCCCGATCGGGGTGCGTTGCCGCAGCCGGTGAGGAGAACGCCCAGGCAGAGTACGGCCGCCGAGGCGGAGACCGCAGTCGTCGTCCGTCGCATCGTGGAGCACCTCCAGCGGTAGCCGGGGGCCAGTGTTGCTGACGGAACGTCAAGTGTGAAGGGTGGTGCGGGGGGGTGTGGGCCGGCCGGTGGCCGGGCGAGGGGGTCACGGCAGTGCGGGGCCGTCTCTCTTTGCTGTCCGCCGAGCGACCCGGAACGGCTGTCCCTCGGCGGACCGTTCCTCAGTCCGAGATCAGCCCTTCCCGGAGTTGTGCCAGTGTGCGGGTGAGCAGTCGGGAGACGTGCATCTGGGAGATGCCGACCTCCTCGCCGATCTGGGACTGCGTCATGTTGGCGAAGAACCGGAGCATGATGATCTGGCGCTCGCGGGGCGGGAGTTTGGCCAGAAGCGGCTTGAGGGACTCGCGGTACTCGACGCCCTCCAGGGCGCTGTCCTCGTAGCCGAGGCGGTCCGCGAGGGAGCCCTCGCCGCCGTCGTCCTCCGGGGAGGGGGAGTCGAGCGAGGAGGCGGTGTAGGCGTTGCCCACCGCCAGGCCGTCGACGACGTCCTCCTCCGACACCCCGAGGCACAGGGCGAGTTCGGGCACCGTCGGGGAGCGGTCGAGCTTCTGGGAGAGCTCGTCGCTGGCCTTGGTGAGGGCCAGCCGGAGCTCCTGGAGGCGGCGCGGGACGCGCACGGACCAGGACGTGTCGCGGAAGAAGCGCTTGATCTCGCCGACCACCGTCGGCATCGCGAACGTCGGGAATTCCACCCCGCGTTCGCAGTCGAAACGGTCGATGGCCTTGATCAGGCCGATGGTGCCGACCTGGACGATGTCCTCCATCGGCTCGTTGCGGCTGCGGAAGCGCGCGGCGGCGTACCGCACGAGCGGGAGGTTGAGTTCGATGAGTGTGTCGCGCACGTACGCGCGCTCCGTGGAGTCCTTGTCGAGCGTGGCGAGCCGCAGGAACAGGGACCGGGAGAGCGAGCGGGTGTTGATGGCGTCGACGTCGTCATGCACGTGTGGTGCCGGCGCGGGAATCGCGGGAAGCACCTTCGAGCTGCCCAGTTCTACGGACATGCCACCCCCTTGAGGTCGCGGACGGGTCGCTGCGGCGTCCCCGGCCCAGGGCGGACCGAGGAGGTATACCTCCACCTGAATACCGGAGGCAGCACCACGGCAAACGCGGTTCCTGCAGAATGTCACATGTCGGCAACGCGCTGTAGCGCCTTGTCGACATATCTGTGCAGGAACGAGTCGCCCGTGCCGGTTAGGCGTCGATCCTGTTTGCGGATCGCAGCCGGGCGAAGCTCCGCGACAGTAGCCGCGAGACGTGCATCTGCGAAACCCCGAGCTCCGCACTGATCTGGGACTGCGTCAGATTGCTGTAGTAACGGAGCAGAAGGATGCGTTGCTCGCGTTCCGGGAGCTGGACGAGCAGGTGCCGGACGAGGTCCCGGTGCTCGACGCCGGCCAGCTCGGGGTCCTCGTAGCCGAGGCGGTCCAGCAGGCCGGGCAGGCCGTCGCCCTCCTGTGCGGCCTCCAGGGAAGTGGCGTGGTAGGAGCGGCCGGCCTCCAGACAGGCCAGCACCTCGTCCTCGCCGATCTTCAGCCGCTCGGCGATCTCCGCGGTGGTGGGGGAGCGGCCGTGCAGCACCGTGAGGTCCTCGGTGGCGCCGTTGACCTGCACCCACAGTTCGTGGAGGCGGCGCGGGACGTGGACGGTGCGGACGTTGTCCCGGAAGTAGCGCTTGATCTCGCCGACGACGGTGGGCATGGCGAAGGTCGGGAACTGGACGCCGCGCTCCGGGTCGAACCGGTCGATGGCGTTGATCAGGCCGATGGTGCCGACCTGGATCACGTCCTCCATCGGCTCGTTGCGGCTGCGGAAGCGGGCGGCCGCGTAGCGGACCAGCGGGAGGTTGGCCTCGATCAGTGCGGCACGGACGCGGGAGTGCTCGGGGGTTCCGGGTTCCAGGCCCGCCAGCTCGGCGAAGAGCACCTGCGTCAGCGCCCGGGTGTCCGCGCTACGGCTCTCGCGGCCAGGGGCCTTGGGCGCAGTACGGGCCGTCACGGTCACGCCACCCTTCACAGTGCATTTGTCGCAGCATGTTTCGCGTATCGCATGTATCCGGCAAAAGCGGTCATAGCATCACAAGACATGTGCACTGTGTGCAAGCACCTCATAACGCCGTGTTGAAGAGAGAGTTGGCGGCGTACGGGGCTTGTCCGGGAGGGGGCGCGGCGGGGGCGCGGGCGCATGGCGAAGCCCCCGCCTGCGCGGCGGGGGGCTGGAGTGGCTGCGGGGGCGCGGCCGGCGCCGTCCGTCAGACCTCGTAGTCGGCGATCACCCAGGTGGCGAATTCGCGCCACTGGGCGGCAGCCGCCTGGTGGGCCGGGTGCTCGAGGTACCGCTGGAGGGCGTCGGTGTCGGCGACGGCGGAGTTGATCGCGAAGTCGTAGGCGATCGGGCGGTCGGTGATGTTCCAGGCGCATTCCCAGAACGCCAGTTCCGGGATCTCCTTCTCCAGTGCGGCGAAGGCGCGGACGCCGGCCTGCACCCTCTCCTCGTCGCGCGAGACGCCGTCGTTGAGCTTGAACAGGACCAGGTGGCGGATCACTGCGGCCTCCGTGCGGCGGGACGATGCGCAGCCGGTCCGGTGGGCCGACTGGGACCTAGGGCGCTTCTGACGGATCCCCGTGGAGGAAGGAGCGCCCTAGCTGATCAGCTGGGTCATGAACTCGCCGACGCTCTGCGCGGCGGTCGAGATGCCCTCGAAGCCTATCTGGACGAGCCCGGCGGCCCGCTTGGGGGTGGCGATGATCGTCCAGAGCACGAAGACGACGATCGCGTACAACGCGACTTTCTTCGCTGTCGCCATCAGTTCCGTCTCCCCCTGCGGCAGGTTTCCAGCGTCCGTGTGGCATCCCCGGGCGCGCGGGCCCGGCGGCCGCCCCGGCTCCCGGTGCGGTCGGGCGAGTGTAACCACAGGTGTTCGAGCGGGGAGGTGTCGCGGCCCGTCAGGCCCTGCCCTTCACACGGGGTTTATGGACCAAAGGCCCGCCAAGGAGGGCCCTTCGCCTGGCCGTTGGGGCGGTCCGCGGGCGGCAGGATGGAGGCACGAGGCCCGGCGGATCTGGCAGGAATCCGCGGGGCCCCGGAACAGGGCCTCACTGCGGGTCCGCGCCGCGTGCTCCCCCTGGCCGCGCGCCGTGGGCGTCGAGGCCCGGTTCTCATCGGGGGAGGCGGTCCGTCCCCCGGGCCCGCCTCCCTCGTCCAATTCCCCCGTTTTGCGCCGCCGTGCCCCGTGCGCCGGGCGCGCGCCACCGCTCCGTGCCGACTTCCGGCAACCTCGGGCCTCTTCTTCTCGTCCCTCTCCTCGTAAGGCATCCCCGTCCGCCGACGGATTGCGCATGTACGCGACAATCAGCCGGCACGGAGCGTGGGTCCACGCCGCGGCGGCGACCGCCGCGACGGAACGGCCCGCGCGGGACGACGAGAGGAAAACAGGGCTCCAACGATGAAAATCGACTGGAACCGGCGCACCTGCGCGCGGCGCGGGCACATCACCTACCTTCCGGACGAGGAGCACCTCCGGGCGAAACTGCACGCCGGGACGGCCCTCGGCACGGCCTGGCGCTGTCTGCGCTGCGGCGACTTCGTGCTCGGCGAGCCGCACGGCTCCGGCCCGGCGGCCGAGGCCCCGCTGGTCCCGCGCGGCAAGGTCCTGCGGGACCTGTTCCTCCTGCGGTTCCTGGCCGTGGAGCGGGCGGTGCGCGGCGTCTTCATCGTGCTGGCGGCGATCGCCGTGTGGCAGTTCAGCAACAGCCAGGACGCGGTCCGCCAGTTCTTCGACAAGAACCTGGACGTGGTCCGCCCGGTGGCCGCCCACTTCCACTACGACCTGGACCACTCTCCGGTCGTCGACACCATCCGCAAGACCTTCGGCTACCAGCACTCCACCCTGATGCTGGTGGCCGGGGCGCTGCTGCTGTACGCACTGGTGGAGATCGTCGAGGGCGTCGGCCTGTGGCGGGCCAAGCGCTGGGCGGAGTACCTGACGGTGGTGGCGACCGCCGCGTTCCTGCCGCTGGAGATCTACGAGCTCACCGAGAAGGTCAGCTGGCTCAAGATCGCCACCCTGGTCGTGAACATCCTCGCGGTCCTCTATATCGCGGTCGCCAAGCGGCTGTTCGGGCTGCGGGGCGGCCGGGCGGCCTTCGAGGAGGAGCGGCAGAGCGCCTCCCTGCTGGAGGTCGAGACGTCCGCCGGGGTACCCGCAGCCGCCCATAATGGCTGAACGCACCGTACAAGGGGGAAAGCGACCCATGCGCTCCACACTCATGAACTCCGCGCACCGGCAGTCCGGTTCGCCGCAGGCGTCCGGCCGCCGGGCCGTCGCGCGCCGCCGTCCGGCGGTCGTGCTGGCGCTGCTGTTCGGCCTGTTGGCCGCCGCGGCCGGTCCGGCGGCCGCCGCCGGCCTGGCCGACGCCGCCGCGGGCCGCCCCGCCGCCGTGGCCGCCGCGCAGTCCGCGCCGGGCGCCCGGACGGCCGCCGCGGACACCGCCGCCGTGCGCACCGAGGCGGCCCCCGCGGCCGCCATGAAGCTGCGGCACAGCAGCAGCCACCACCACCTCACGCACCAGACGTCCTTCACGTCCCACGACAAGCCGAAGAAAAAGAAGATGGGCTTCTTCAAGAAGCTCGGCATCTTCCTGATCGTGATCATCGTGGTGATCATCGCCATCGTGATCCTGCTGATCTGGCTGATCGTGCACTTCATCCGGAAGGCTTTCCGCCGCCGGGGCTGACGGATCGCGCCAATTCCGTCCGTGCCGTCCGTGCTCTGCGGGGCGGCCGGGGCCTGCAAAGGCTCCGGCCGCCCCGTTTTCGTTTTCCGTTCGGAATCCCCCGGCGATTCCGCGGTGACCGGAAAGGGCTGGTCGGTGACCCGGGGCCGGTTCGCGCGCTTGCGTCGGCCGGGGCCGCCGTGAGCCGTTCCGTCTGTTTCGGGAAGCCGCAGATCAGCAGTGAAAACCGGACGTCGGGGATTCCGTCGCACTGCCGTGCTAACAAGGCATCGAGTCATTTCGTAGGCTTTTTCTTGACGGGGATTGCGGTAATCCGTCGCAATGGATTCCGAGTGCTCGCCCGAAGCGTTGGCGGGCGTGTGCCTCACGGGTAACCGAGAAATCCACGGAAAGGGGAATCCGCATGACCGAGGAAGACGAGCTGTTCGAGGAGATGGCCATTCCGGAGTCGGAGACGGCTTTCGCCGGCCACAGCTGCCTCTGTTTCGTCACCGAATACGACGAGTCGGAGTCGGCGGAGTAACGACACGGCGTGCCTCCCGGCCGGGTCTGACGAGCCGGCCGGGAGGCACTTCCGCGCCCCACCCACGGCCCACGGCTCCGAGAAGGCGGACAGCATTGGAAACCTCCCGGCCCACCTCCCCGCTCACCCTCCGCCGCGACGTCCGGCTCGTCGCCCGCGGCGCGCACCTCTACGTCTGCGCCGGCACCGGCACCCTGCGGGTCCCCGTCCAGCTGCCCACCGACGACGCGGAACACGGGACGGTGGCCCTCGACGCGGTGCCCGAGCGGGTGGCCAAGGGGCTGCGCGCCCGCGGCCTGGCCCACCCCGGGGACGGGCGACTGCCGCACCCGCTCTACGGGGACGGCGCCGACCGGTCCCACCGTCCGGTCGCGGTCGCCGGGACCGGCCCGCTCGCCACCGAGGTCGTCAACCTCCTCACCCGGGCGGGGCTGCGGACCACACCGGCCGACGGGTCCGGCCAACCCGCCGCCGCTGTCCTCCCGTTGGGCCTGCCCGAGGACGAACTGCGGCGCTGGACTGCCCTGGTCCTCGACCGCGGCACGCCCCTGGTGACGTATCTGAGCACCCCGAACCGGCTGCTGCTCGCCACCCTCACCCCACCGCGCACCCCCTGCCCCGTCTGCCTGGTGCGCCGAATCCGGGCCAACCACACCTGGCAGCCGGTGGCCGGCCTGCCGCTGGACCTGTTGCTGGGCGCGGCGGAGAGCGAGGCATGGCCGACCACGGCCGTCGCGGCCGGAGCGGTGGCCCACGCGGTGCTCACCGCGCTCGCCGCCCCCGAGGCGCCCACCGGGCTCCCCGAACTGACCGAACTCGACCACGCCACCTGGGAACGCACCTCGCACACCCTGTTCCACACCCCCGGCTGCCCCGCGTGCGGCACCGCCGCCGTACCGCCCAAACGGGACGAGACAGCCGCCGTCGACCCCCGGGAGAGCTGGCGGCTGATGCGCGGCGCGGTCGACCCGCTGACCGGGCTGGTGCCCGAACTGCGGGTGGACGAGCCGGCCGGCGGCACCACCTACGCGCGGACCGCCGGAACGATCACCACCACGTGGTTCTCCCCGGTGGCCGCCGAGGCCCGCGGCGGGGCGGTGAAGAGCGATCCCGTCAACGCCCGGGTCTGCGCGGTGGGCGAGACCATGGAGCGGTACGCGGCCGGGGTGTACGACCCCGACCGGCTCGTCCGCGCCACCCTCGCGGACCTCGGCGACGCGGCCGTCGACCCGCGCGACCTGCCGCTGGGCTCCGCCGACGAGTACGCCGCACAGCGCCGTTACGCGCCCTTCGACCCCGACGTGGCGATCGACTGGGTGGCGGGGACGTCCCTGACCACCGGCCACCCGCGGTACGTCCCGGCCTGCGCCGTCTACCTGCCCTACCGCTTCCCGCGCGCCCACAAGCCGTGGTTCGACCCGATCTCCACCGGGCTGGCGGCCGGCGGCTCGTACCACCACGCCGTCCTCGGCGGCCTGATGGAGAGCGTCGAACGCGACGCCACCCTGGTCTTCTGGGAGAACCGGCTCACCCTGCCCAGCCTCGACCTCTCGGGCCTCCCCGACGGGCCCGCCCGCCGCATCGTCGACCGGCTCACCGCCGAGGGCGCCACCGTCACCTGCAAGGACCTCACCACCGACCTGGGCATCCCGGCCGTCGCGGTACGCATCGCCGAGGGCACCGCCCGGCGGCCCGTCGTCGTCCACGCCGCCCGCGCCGACCTCGACCCGCACACCGCGCTGCTGGGCGCCCTGGAGGAGGCGTGTCTGTGCCGGACCGGCGCCGGCATCTGGCTCCAAGAGGGCGAAGTGCCGCCCGCGGACGCCGCGTTGAGCAGCCTGAGCGAATTCTGCCTCTACTACTGCGCGCCCGAGCGGCAGCACCACCTTGCCTTCTGGAACGACGGACCGCGGCACCCGCTGCCCGCGGCCCGGCCGGCCGGCGGCCTCCGGGACGACGTCGGCGAGGCGGTCCGCCGGCTCGCCGCCCGCGGCCACGAGGCGATCGCCGTCGACCTCACCCCCATCGACGTCGCCGAATGCGGGGTCAGCGTGGTCCGCACGGTGGTCCCCGGCCTGTGCCCGCTCACCCTCCGCAGCGACTTCCACCGGCGCGGCGGCCCCCGGGTCTTCCAGGCCCCGGTCGCGATGGGCGTCCGCGCGACGGCTCTGACGGAGGACCAACTCAACCCGTGGCCGCTGCCGTTCCTGTGACGCCCGCCGGCATCCCCCGACCGCCGCCGACCACCCCTCGACCGCCGACGACCACCCGGAGGGCGGGAACCAGCCCATGGACGAGACCACGGTCCGCAACGCCCCGAATGCTCCGCAGGGTCCACACACCCCGCACGCCCCGCATGCCGCCCCCGAGGACGACCTGTGCCGCTACCGCCGCAACCCCGACCTGCTGCTGGAGTGGGCCGACGGCGGCGGCCCGGTGCTCGTGGACTGCGGCAGCCGGCGGAAGTTCGCCGCCAAGCCCGCCCTCGTCGACCTCCTCAACCAGCTCGACCACCCGCAGACCGCGGCCCAACTCCGCGACCGCTGGCGGGACTCGGCCCCCGGCGGCGACATCCGCCGGCTGCTGACCCGGCTCACCGCGGCCGGCATCCTCCGCCGCAGCGGCCCGGAGACCCCGGAGGAGAGCGCGGCCGACTCCGGCCCCGCCGACTCCGACGCTCCCGGCTGGACCCCGTACGAGCGCGCCGTCCACGCCCGATCGGGCCTCGGCCCGGTGGCCACGGCCGGCCGGGGCACCCCGCCGCCGGCCCGCCTGCACCACCCCGAAGCCGACGCGGTGATCGCCCTGCCCGACGGCGCGGACGCCCCCAGCCGCCCGCTGGCCGACGTCCTGGCCGCGCGCCGCAGCGTCCGCGGCTACGCGCCCGACCCCGTTCCGCTGCCCCTGCTCGCCGCCCTGCTGGCCCGCGCCGCACGGGTCCGCGGCCACCTGGCGCCGCGGGCGTACCAGCAGACCCAGCGCCCGGCGCCCTCCGGCGGCGCCCGCCACAGCCTGGAGATCTACCTCCTGGCCCGGACCGTCGACGGCCTGGCCGCCGGCGCCTACCACTACGACCCGTTCACCCACGCCCTGCACCGGCTCGCTCCCTGGACCGACGAACTGGCCGCCTTCCAGCAGCGCACCGTCACCGACCCCGCGCTGCTGGAGGCCGCGCCCCCGGCCAGCCTCTGCCTCGCCTCCGTGGCGGCCCGCACCACCTGGAAATACGAGGGCATGGCCCTGAGCCTCATCTACCGCGACACCGGCTGCCTGATGCAGACCCTCTCCCTGACCGCCACGGACCTGGGCCTGGCCTCCTGCCTCACCGGCCGCATGGAGGCCCCGTTCACCGCCCCCTTCCTCCCGCCGCCCCGCCACGCCCCGCTCACCCACGTCGGCAACATGGCCCTCGGCCTCCCCACAAGCCCGTTGACCGCCCCCGAGGTCACCCCCCTCGCCCCTTGACGCCTGACTCACCGTCAGCCGACGCCTCGGTACGGCAACACGCAGCACACGGGGCAGCCCGCAGCAACACGCACAACACCCCCCTGATCTGCGTTTCCGTAGATCAGGGGGGTGTCTCTGGCGGTAGCGGAGGGATTTGAACCCTCGGTGACTTGCGCCACACTCGCTTTCGAGGCGAGCTCCTTCGGCCGCTCGGACACGCTACCGAGAGAGAGCTTAGCCCAAAGGGCCCCGTGCGCCGAAATCGGATTGCCGTGCGGAGGCCCGCGCGGGGTCAGAGGTCGCGGAAGAACGCGGTGAGCAGCGCCGCGCAGTCGGCCTCCAGGACGCCGGTGACGACCTCGGGGCGATGGTTCAGCCGGCGGTCGCGGACCACGTCCCACAGGGAGCCGACGGCCCCGGCCTTGGCGTCGCGGGCGCCGTAGACGACCCGGTCGACGCGGGACAGGACGATCGCGCCGGCGCACATCGTGCAGGGTTCGAGGGTGACGACGAGGGTGCAGCCGGTGAGCCGCCATGCGCCCACGGCCGCCGCCGCCGCGCGCAGGGCCAGGACCTCGGCGTGCGCGGTGGGGTCGCCGGTGGCCTCGCGTTCGTTGCGGCCGGAGCCCAGGACCGTGCCGTCGGCGGACAGCACGACGGCACCCACCGGGACGTCACCGGTCCCGGGGGCGTGGGCGGCCTCCGCCAGCGCCTGGCGCATCGGCGCGATCCAGGGGTCGCGCAGCGGGTCGGGCGCGGCGGGGGGCAGAGGGGCGGAAGGGGGGACGGTCATGCCCCCAGTGTCGGGGACACGGCCGGGGCCGGGCCCAGGGGCGGGACACGGGCCCGGCGGGGAGGGCTCAGCGCACGGCTTCCAGGAGGTCCGTGCAGCCCAGGGCGTCGGCGATCGCGCCGAGGGCGTCGCCGTCGAGGGTGAGGAGTTCCTTCTCGGTGACGCCGAGGTCGCTCAGCAGACCCCGGTCGCCGAGCGGACCGCTCACCGTGGTGACCTCGGCCTCGTCGTCCACGTCGTGCTCCGCTTCGGGTTCGCCGTCCTCGGTGCCGTCCAGGTCGAGGCTGTCGAGGTCGTCGGCAGCGCTGTCGTCGCGGCCGAGGAGCTCGTCGGTCAGCATCGCGCCGTACGAGCTCCTGGCGGCCACCGCGGCGTTGGAGACGAAGACCCGCGGGTCCTCCTCGCCGTCGACGCGGATGATGCCGAACCAGGCGTCCTCCTGCTCGATGAGGACCAC
Source organism: Streptomyces sp. MspMP-M5 (assembly GCF_000373585.1). Lineage (GTDB taxonomy): Bacteria > Actinomycetota > Actinomycetes > Streptomycetales > Streptomycetaceae > Streptomyces. The sequence continues at coordinate 638,680 of NZ_KB891853.1, read as the reverse complement.
CACCGTGTCGTCTTCGACCGCTGCCTCTCGGGCCAGGTCGGCCAGATCGGTCAGCGCTTCCACATCGTCGAGCTCTGTATCGCTCGCTTCCCACCCGTCTTCGGTGCGCGCGAGCAGTGCGGCGAAGTACACCGTGACTCTCCCACTGGTCAGAGGCGTGCCGGGCCGGGCGGGGCGGCGCTGCACGCCGCTGCTTCCCGCCCCTTCGGAATCGTGGCAGAAACATCGCGTCCGCGCGCCGTCTTCGACGCTGCGTCGTGCGGACGTTGTGAGAGATGTCGCTCACGTGCCGGAGCGTGGGCGGCGCACGGCGGGCGCTGGGGCCGCGCGGCTCGGTTAGTGTCGATGTCATGCGGATCCACGTCGTCGACCACCCGCTGGTGGCGCACAAACTCACCACTCTGCGCGACAAGCGCACCGACTCCCCCACCTTCCGGCGGCTCGCCGACGAGCTGGTCACCCTGCTCGCCTACGAGGCCACCCGTGATGTGCGTACCGAGCAGGTCGACATCGAGACGCCGGTGACGGCGACCACCGGCGTGCGGCTGTCGCACCCCAGGCCCATGGTCGTGCCGATCCTGCGGGCCGGACTGGGCATGCTGGACGGCATGGTCCGGCTGCTGCCCACCGCCGAGGTCGGCTTCATGGGCATGGTCCGCAACGAGGAGACCTACGAGGCGCACACCTACGCCACCCGGATGCCCGACGACCTGTCGGGGCGCCAGGTCTACGTCGTCGACCCGATGCTGGCCACCGGCGGCACGCTGGTCGCGGCGATCCGGGAACTGATCAAGCGCGGCGCGGACGACGTCACCGCGATCTGCCTGCTGGCCGCGCCCGAGGGCGTCGAGGTCATGGAGCGCGAGCTGGCCGGCACGCCGGTGACGGTGGTCACCGCCGCCGTCGACGAGCGGCTGAACGAGGACCGCTACATCGTCCCGGGCCTGGGCGACGCCGGCGACCGGATGTACGGCACGGCCGGCTGAGGAAGGCATGACACAAGGGCCCCGCATCGGGTGACGGTGCGGGGCCCTTGTGGTGATCGGCCGGGGTGATCAGCAGGTGGTGGCGGCCGGGGACCGGCCCGGGGCCGGGCGGTTCAGCCGGGCGAGGGCCTTGGCGGCCTCCTGCGGGGTGGCGAGCGCCTGGAAGCCTTCGCCGATGACCAGGTCGAGGTCGGGCGTCTGCCGGCCGTCGGTCTTCTGCTGGGCGCCGGCGAGCTGGGTGGCCAGGACCCGCAGCGGGCCGGCGGTGGCAGAGCCGGGGCCCAGGAGTATGCCGGTGCCCTTGACCTTCTTGTCGTAGGCGGCCGGGGCGTTGCCCACCTTTCCGATCTTGAAGCCGCGCTTCTGGAGCTCGTCGGCGGTGCGCCTGGCGAGTCCGGCGCGGTCGGTGGCGTTGTAGACGTTCACGGTGAGGGACGCCGGGGCGGGCGGTTTCGCGGCCGGCGGGGCGGCCTGGGCATGGCCGGCCGTGCCGCCGGGCGGGCAATGTCTCTTGTCCTGCGCGGCCTGGGCCGTACTGCCCTTGCCGCCGAAGACGTCGATGAGCTGCAGGGTTCCCCAGCCGATCAGCCCGAGGACGCAGGCGCCGGCCACGATGCCGAGGACGATGCGGCGGCGATGACGGGGGCGGCGCATCCGCGGGTACCTGTCGCCTGTGATGCGGTACTTACCGCCCATGCCTGGAGGCGTCAGCATGCTCATGGCCGCAGCGTAGTGCGGGGCGTCTGCCGTGCCTACTAGATGATCAGTGCGTTGTGTGAGGGAAACCCGAGTGGGCCAATTCGAGTGGCGTCATTGGCCGGGATGGTGCCGGGATGTCGGGTCTGCGGCGGACGGCCGTCAGTTGTCGAGTTCGAGGACGCGGGCGTGCAGCACCTGGCGCTGCTGGAGCGCCGCGCGGACCGCGCGGTGCAGGCCGTCCTCCAGATAGAGGTCGCCCTCCCACTTCACGACGTGCGCGAAGAGGTCGCCGTAGAACGTGGAGTCCTCGGCGAGCAGCGTCTCCAGGTCGAGCTGCTGCTTGGTGGTCACCAACTGGTCGAGGCGTACCGGGCGCGGGGCGACGTCCGCCCACTGGCGGGTGCTCTCCCGGCCGTGGTCGGGGTACGGCCGCCCATTTCCGATGCGCTTGAAGATCACACGGAAAGCCTACCGGGCTGGAGGCACCGGGCGCAGCCGCGAGGCGGCGGAGCAAAGGAGATCAATAGCGGCAAACTCGGATCATTGGTGGGTGATGCGCTGGCCGATACGGCACGAACGGGCTATCGCTCGTTCGTCCGGCCGCGACGAGTGCGCGGGGCCGCGGCGGCGGCCGGGTCACCACCTCCCGGCCGCGGCCGGGCTCGGCTGCCAGTAGGTGACCGCGGCGGCCTCCGGGGCCACCCGGACCGGGGCGCGGCCGTCGACGCCGACCTGCGCGGGGGTGGCGCGGGCGGCCAGTGCGACGCCGAACTGGGACATCTTTTCGGCCGTGCTGTGCGGGGCGCTGCGCCCGCCGGGGCCGCCGGGCGCAGCGGCGGTGATCACCGCGGCGTAGGCGGTGCCGTCGGGCGGCAGGGCGACCGGGGCGGGCGGCCGGCTGTACGGGAGCGGCGGCAGCGGGCCCGGGTGGCGGTCGCCGAAGTGCAGCAGGGGGTAGGGCTGGTCGGCGAAGGTGCAGCGGCGGTCGGAGATGTTGGTGACGGTGAGCAGCATGCGGCGGGGGTGGTGCGGCTCGGCGCCGGCGTGGAACCGCAGCATGTCGGGCGTACAGGAGTCGCCGGTGCCGGGGGCGGGCGAGAGGGCCGGGACGGGGGCGGTCCGGCCGCCGGCCTCGGCGCGGTAGCCGGTGCCGTCGTGGCAGGCCGTGAGGGCGAGGGCGGCCGCTGCGGTCAGCGCGGCGGCGACGGCGCGGGCGCGGCGGGTGGCGGGGGCGCACCGGGGCGGGGACGGGGACACGGGTGCGGGCCGGAAAGGCATGGGCACGATTCTCGGGCAAGGGGGGACGGGGCGGGCAAGGGGCGGGTCGGTCAGCGGCCCGGCGTCGCGCTTCCGGTGGGCGGCGGCGAGGAGGCGCCGGGCGGGGCGGGGGTGGGGGTGGCGCTGCGTGCCGGGTTGCCGGTGGGGCGGCCGGAGGGCCGGTGGCTCGGGACGGGCGGGACGGTCGGGGTGGCGTCGGGCGTCGGGCGGGCGCCGGGGCGGGGCGGGGAGGTGCGGACGGCGCCGTGGCCGGGCTCCGTGGACGGGACCGGGGAGGACGGGGACGGCGACGGGGTGGCGGTGCCCGGGGGCGGGGTGGCCGGGGCCGGCGTCGGCGGGGAGGCCGGCAGCGGCGGGGGCGCGGGGCGTTCGGGGGCGGTGGCGAGGTGGGCGGCGAGGGCGAGGGCGGCGGCGCCCGCCGCGGCGGCCAGCGGCAGGGCGAGGCGGCGCGGCCGGAGCCGGTCGAGGAAGGCGGGGCGGGGGAGGCGGGTGCGGCGCAGGTGCGGGCCCGGGGGCGCCGCCGGGCGGAGGTCGTGGATGCCGACGGCGTCGGCGCGGGCCGCGAGGGCCCGGCGCAGGCGGTCCTCGACGGGCCGTTCCGCGGCGGCCTCCCCGGGGGCGGTGTCGCGGGTGGTCAAGACCGTTCCTCCAGGATCTTCTCCAGGGCGTCCAGGGCGCGGCTGGCCAGGGACTTCACCGCGCCGCGGCTGATGCCCAGGGTCGCCGCGATCTCCGCCTCGGTCAGTTCGCCCCAGTAGCGCAGGACCAGCACCTCGCGGCGGCGCGCGGTGAGCCCGCCGAGCGCGGCGAGGACCTCACGGTGCTCCTCGTCGAGGACCACCCGCTCCTCTGCGGACGGCGCGGCGGTCTCGTGCGGCGGGGTGTAGTCGCGGGCGGTGCGGCGGCGGCGCAGCACCGAGCGGGCGGCGTTGACCACCGCGGTCCGCAGATAGGCCAGGGCGTTGTCGACCTCGCCGAGCCGTTCGCCGTGGCGCTTGTAGAGGGCGGCGAAGGCGTCCTGGACGACGTCCTCGGCGGTGGCGCGGTCGTCGACGAGGAGGACGGCCAGCCGGACCATGTTCAGCCGGTGCGCGTGGTACAGCTCGGTGATGGTCGGGCGGTGCGGTTCCGACGGCGGCGCGTCGGCTCGTTCGTACGTCAACTGGCCTGCGGTGGGCGACAGTTGACGGACCGGCGCGGCCGGGTGGGGTGGGGACCCGCGGCGGACGGCGCGCAGCAGGCGGCGCCAGGCGGCAGGCCGGGGCCCCGGCAGGGCGAACCGTGCCGGGGCCGGGTGCGGTGCGTAGTGGGCCATCGTTCCCTCGGGCTCGCCCGGGCGGGGTCAGGCGCGCTTCCGGCGGACCGCGTAGAGCGCGCCGCCGCCCGCGGCGATCAGGGCGGCCGCGCCGCCGCCCAGCGCGAGGGTGGCGCCGGAGGAAGAACCGGTCTTGGCGAGCTGCTTGCGGTCGCCGCCGTCCTGGGCCGGGGCGGGGTGGCTGGGGGCGGGCGCGGGAGTGGCGCTGTGGCCCGGCGGCAGCGTCGGGACCGGCGACGGGGTGGCGCTGTGGCCCGGGGGGTCGGTGGGCGCCGGCGAGGGCGAGGCGCTGTGGCCGGGCGGCTGGGTGGGGGCCGGGGTCGGGGTGGCGCGGTGGCTCGGGGGGTTGGTGGGGGTGTGCGACGGGTGGGCGGCGGCCGGGCCCGAGGCGGGCGCGGCCTGGGCGGTGCCGGCTGTCGCGACGGTGGTGAGCGCTGTCGCGGCGAGCAGTCCGGCACCGGCCGAACGGCTCAGGCGGTGGCGGACGGTACGGGAGGTGCGCGCGGTACGGGACGGGTTCACGGTCGGCTGCTCCAGTTCGTCAACGGGGGGCGCCGGAGGGCGCCCTCACCCGAGACGACGTGCGGCGCCGGGCGGGGTTGCCGCCCGGCGCGAAAAACTTTCCGCAGCCGGGGCGCGTCACGGCCGGGTCAGTCCTCCGGGACGAGCAGGCCGCGCTGGTACGCCTTCACCAGGTGCTGCGGGACGCGGTGGACGGAGCCGTCGAGGGTGAGGGGCACCAGCTTGGGGGTGCTGGCCTTCCACTGGGCGCGGCGGTGCCGGGTGTTGCTGCGGGAGAGCTTGCGCTTCGGTACGGCCATGGTGGCGGGCCTCCGTGGGTCGGGGAGTCGGGTGGGTACCGGTCGCGGTACCGACAGCGGGTACCGATCGCGACGGAGGCTATATGGAAATGGGCATCGTTTCCAATTATGCTGTGCGGGCGGTGCCAGGGGTCACGGCACGCGGAGCGCCCGGGGCGGCCAGTGGGGGCGGCCCCGGGCGCTCACCTCGCACGGGTGCGACGGATCGGTGCGTCGGCTCGGATCGGTGCGTCGGCTCAGATCGTCGAGGTGTCGATCACGAAGCGGTAGCGGACGTCGCTCGCCAGCACCCGCTCGTACGCCTCGTTGATCCGGTCCGCGCCGATCACCTCGATCTCCGAGGTCAGACCGTGCTCGGCGCAGAAGTCGAGCATCTCCTGGGTCTCCGCGAGGCCGCCGATCAGCGAGCCGGCGACCGACCGCCGGCCGCCGATCAGGGCGAACGGCGCCAGCGGCAGCGGGTTCTCCGGGACGCCGAGCTGGACCAGGGTGCCGTCGGTGCGCAGCAGGCCGAGGTAGGCGTTGAGGTCCAGGTTGGCCGAGACGGTGTTGACGATCAGGTCGAAGGTGCCGGCCAGCGCCTCGAAGGTGGCCGGGTCGCTGGTCGCGTAGTAGTGGTCGGCGCCCAGCCGCAGCCCGTCGTCCTTCTTGCGGAGCGACTGGCTCAGGACGGTGACCTCCGCGCCCATGGCGTGCGCGATCTTCACGCCCATGTGCCCCAGGCCGCCCAGGCCGACCACCGCGACCTTCTTGCCCGGGCCCGCCTTCCAGTGGGCGAGCGGGGAGTAGAGGGTGATGCCGGCGCACAGCAGCGGGGCCGCGGCGTCCAGCGGGAGCGCGTCGGGGATGCGCAGCGCGTAGTTCTCGTCGACGACCAGGTGGGTGGCGTAGCCGCCGTAGGTGACCTCGCCGTTCCGGTCGGTGTCGTTGTAGGTGTTGACGGTGCCGAGCTCGCCGGTGCAGTACTGCTCCAGGCCGGCCAGGCAGTTCTCGCAGGTACGGCAGGAGTCGACGAAGCAGCCGACGCCCACCCGGTCGCCCACCTGGTAGCGGGTGACCTCGGGGCCGGTCGCGGCCACCACGCCGGCTATCTCGTGGCCGGGGACGATCGGGAAGTTCCCGCCGTCGCCCCATTCGGCGCGCACGGTGTGGATGTCGGAGTGGCAGATACCGGCGAACTTGATGTCGATCAGGATGTCGTGGGCACCCAGCTCGCGGCGCGGGATCGTGGTCCGCTCCAGCGGTGCCTTCGGTGCGGGTGCGGCGTACGCGGCGACAGAGGTGTGGGTCATGCCATCGAGCGTGCGTCGTTCCGCGGGCCCCAACCAGTGCACTCTTGAACGTATGAATGCCGTGCCTACCACTGACGGAACCACCTTGCGGGGCGGGCGGCCCGGGCGGCCCGGGAAGCCGCCGGCGCCCGCGGTCGTCGACCGGCGCACCGAGCTGAGCGAGTTCCTGCGCTCCCGGCGGGCCCGGCTGCGGCCCGGGGACGTCGGGCTGCCGGAGGGCAGCGGACTGCGCCGGGTGCCGGGCCTGCGCCGCGAGGAGCTGGCGCAGCTGACCGGGGTCAGTGTGGCGTACTACATCCGGCTGGAGCAGGGCCATGTCAGCAATGTCTCGGACGCGGTGCTGGAGGCGCTGGGCGCCGCGCTGCGGCTGACGCCCGCCGAGCGCGACCACCTCCGGCACCTGGTCCGCCCGCGCGCCCGGCGCATCCGGGCCGCCCGCCCGCTCCCGGCTCGCCCGTCCGGACCCGAGGAGGCCCCGGCCAGCCCGCAGCGGGTGGGTCCCGCGTGCCGGCAGCTGCTGGACGCGATGGAGCTGGTGCCCGCCTTCGTACTGGGCCGGCGGCTGGACGTCATCGGCTGGAACGGGCTCGGCCGCGCCCTCTTCGGCGACTTCGCCGCCCTGCCCGCCGAGCACCGCAACATGGCCTGGCAGGTCTTCCTGGACCCCGCCACCCGCGCGCTGTACGTGAACTGGGAGGGCAAGGCCGAGATGACGGTCTCGCTGCTCCGGCGCGAGCTCGGGCGGTACCCGGACGATCCCGCGCTGATCGGGCTGATCACCGAACTGACCGGGCGGAGCGAGGAGTTCCGGCGGTTCTGGGCCCGGCACGACATCAGGGACAAGAGCTTCGGCGTGAAGCAGCTGAACCACCCGGTGGCGGGCCCGCTGACGCTCTCCTACGAGTCCCTGCTGGTCGCCGCCGACCCGGAACAGGTCCTGGTGACCCATCACGCCGAGGCCGGCACACCGTCGGAGGCGGCGCTGCGGAGGCTCGCGGCGGGCGTGGGGGAGGAGGGCCAGTAGGGCCCGTTCGAGGGGCGCGGCGGCTGTACGCCCCTCGAACGGGCGGGGGATGGGGAATTGGGGGGGGCCTCAGGACCTCGGGACCTCAGGCCCTCAGGCGAAGCGCACGGAGCGGAGCTTGAGGCGCTCCGAGCCGTGGCCGCCCTCCGGCCGCAGGGTGAAGTGGTCGCCCGTGCAGTCGGGTCCGGTGAAGACCGTGGCGGCGGACGAAGTGCCGTTGTGCGGCGAGTGCGCGGGCGGCAGGTACTCCTGGATGGCCCCCGGGAGGGGGTGGCACCTCCTGCTCTCCGGGTCGACGAGGAGCCCCGTCCGCACCCTGCCGTACGGGTCCTTGTAGACGTAGGTGAAGACGCCGGTGGCGGCGTGGGCCGAGGCGGCGGGCAGGGCCAGTGCGAGGACCGGGGCCAGGGCGAGGGCCAGGGCGAGGACCGGGGAGCCGGTGCCGGCGGCCGGTGCGCGGCGGAGGCGGCGCATGCGGAACGTCCTTTCGGGCCACGGGAGTTGGCGTCATGCGGGCTGCGGGCTGTTCGCTTCCCACGCGGGCGTCCGGTGATGCGCGCCGTCACTCGAAGGGGGGCCGCCGAATCGATCCGTCGGCGGGGGCGGGTTTCGGTGGGGTGGGTAGCGCGGCAGGGTGGGTACGGCGGCGCCCCGGCCCCGCGGGGAGGCGGGAGCCGGGGCGTTGGGGCGCGGGGCCGTGGGGCGGCCTGCCGGTCGCCCGCCCGTCGGTCGTCTGCCTGTCGGTCAGTCGGTCACCGTGATCGGTCGGTCAGTCGGTCACCGTGATCGCCGCGGCCGGGCAGACGGCCGCCGCCTCGCGGACCGCGTCGTGGAGCGCGGCGGGCGGCTCGGCGTCGAGGACGACCACGATGCCGTCCTCCTCCCGCTGGTCGAAGACGTCCGGCGCGGCGAGGACGCAGCTGCCGGCGCCGCAGCACTTCTCCTGGTCGGCATGGATGCGCATGGTGCTCCCAAGTGGTGGGTGGTGGCTGGCAGTTGAGGGTAAGGGGTGGCCTGAGAGTGGTTGCCGGGTAGGTAGGGGTTTCGTGGCGGCGGGCGGGGGTGACGCGCCTACCAGGCGATCGGCAGCGAGTGCACCCCGTAGATCGCCATGTCGCTGCGGAACGGGATCTCCTCGTAGGGAACGGCCAGCCGCAGGCCCGGCAGCCGGTGGATCAGGGTTTCCAGTGCGATCTGGAGCTCCACCCTGGCCAGCGGCTGACCCAGGCACTGGTGGACGCCGAAGCCGAAGGCGACATGGCGCCGGGCGTCCCGGGACACGTCGAGGGTGTCGCCGCCGGGAAAGACCTCGGCGTCCCGGTTGGCCGAGTTGATCATGCACAGGACGCCCTCGCCGGCGCGGATGGTGCGGCCGCCGATGACGACGTCCTCGGTGGCGATCCGCGGAACGCCGTTGTGGACGATCGTCAGATACCGCAGCAGCTCCTCGACGGCACCCTTGACGAGCGCGGGCTCGGCGCGCAGACGGGCGAGCTGGTCGGGATTGCGCAACAGGGCGAGGGTGGACAGCGCGGTCATGTTGGCGGTCGTCTCATGGCCGGCGACCAGCAGCAGTCGGCCCATGGTCGCGATGTCCGCGTCGGAGAGTTCGCCGCGGGCGACCAGGCGGCTGACGATGGCGTCGTCCGGCCGCTCCCGTTTGGCCCGGGCGAGCCGGGCCAGGTACTCGACCAGCTCGTCCTGGGCCGCCCGGACCTCCGCGGGCGTCGAGCGCAGCGAGAGCAGGATGCGGCTCCGCTCCTGGAAGAACTCGTGGTCCTCGTAGGGGACGCCGAGCAGCAGGCAGATCACCAGGGACGGCAGCGGCAGCGCGAAGTCGGTGACGAGATCGGCGGTGGTGCGCCCGTCGGTCATCCGGTCGAGCAGCTCGTCGGCGAGGCGCTGCACCTCGGGGCGCATCGCCTCGACCTTCTTGACCATGAAGTCGGCGGTGAGCATCCGGCGCAGCCGGGCGTGCTCCGGATCGTCCATGCGGATGAACGTCCGGCTGTTGCCGACGATTTCACGGGCACCGGCGGTGAGGAACGGGAAACCGGGGCGGTGGGCGTCGGCGCTGAAGCGCGGGTCGCCGAGCACCTCCCGGACCTCCTGATGGCCCGTCACCAGCCAGCAGGGGGAGCCGTCCCAGAGCGTGGCCCGGGTGATCGGTTCGGTGCGGGTCGCGTCGGTGATGCCGGGGGCGGGGTCGAAGGGGCAGCCCGGGGCGCGGCTGGCCGGGACGGTGAGGGCGTCGGGGGGAGCGGTGCGTTCTGCGGTCGTCATGCGGCCGGTCCTTCCGCGTGGGTTTAGTTACCTAACTTAGGTAACTAAGTTGTCGTCACGCTAACTCAGGCCGGGCGGGGGAGGGAAGGCCGTATCGCGGCAGGAACGATGTTGGCTCAAACTGGCTGGCACGTCGGCCGGTTCGGGGTGCGACGGGCGGCCTGGTGGCCCGGCAGCCGGGGCTCCGGTGCGGTTCCGGTCGTGCCGACATACCCGTCCGCATACCGATCCGCATAGCGATCCTCGTAGCGATCGGCACAGCGGTCCGCATCCGATCCGCGTGGTCCGGGGTCGGCCGGATCCTGGTACGGAGCGCTACGGATCGGGGGACCAACGCCCGCTACAGTTCCCCCATGCCGGACCCCGCGACCCACCAGGACTCCACCGCCGCACTGCAAAAAGTGCTGGCCACGCTGTCCTATCTGCTCACCCGCTCGCAGGCGCACGAGCGGCAGGCGAGCCAGGCGGGGGTCACGGCCGGCCGCTCCGACCTCTATCTGCTGATGGCGCTGGAGGACAGCGGAGGGGTCAGCCGGGTCGGCGATCTCGCGGTGCAGATGATGGTCGAGCCGCCGCATGTCACCCGGCAGATCCGGCAGTTGGAGGCGCAGGACCTCGTCGAGCGCACCCCGGACGAACTGGACCGGCGGGCCCGCCGGATCGCGATCACGCCGCGCGGCCGGGCCGTCCTGGAGAGCTTCCGGCAGGCCCGGCTGGCCGGATTGCGCCAGGCGCTCAGCGATTTCGACCCCGCGGAACTGGACACCACCAAGGCCGTTCTGGAGCGCCTCGTCGACTACGTCCGCGACAAGCACGGCGGGGAGGAGGGGCCCGGGGGGCGGGGGCAGGACGCGCGGGAGGCGTAGGGCGTTTCGGGCTGGGCCGGGCCGGGGCCGGATGGCCGGCGGTCGGGGGCGTCGGCCGGACGCCACCGACCCCCGACCGCCGGCCGGTGGCGCTACTCGATCTCGACGCGGCCGCTGTGGCCGGTGCCGGTCCCGGTGCCGTTCCCGTTAGCGGCGCCGGAGTTCCCGGTGCTGTCGGACGGGGACGGGGTGCCGAGGTTGCGGCGGACCGAGTCCAGGATGGTCAGGCCCTGGCCGACCAGGCCGGCGGCGATCTCGCCGAGGCCGTCGGTGCCGTTGAGGACGTTGACGTTGGCGTTGGCGAGGCCCGCGGACGCCTCCTTGACGATCTGTGGGAGCTGGTCGATCAGCATCCGGTCCAGCGCCACCCGGTCGTACGAGGCGGCGGCCTCGGCCTGGATCTTCATCCGCTCGGCCTCGGCCATGGCCAGCAGCTTGATGCGCTCGGCCTCCGCCTCGGCGGGCTTGACGACCTCGGCGACCAGTTCCTGCTGGCGCAGCCGGGCGCGGCGCTCGGCCAGCTCGGTCTGGGCCGCCAGGACCTCCTGCTGGGCGTGGGCCTGGGCGAGCGGGCCGGCCTGCGCGGCCTGGGCCTGCGCGCGGTCCACCTCGGCGGAGTACTCGGCCTGGACCACCGCGGTCTGGCGGGAGTACTCGGCCTGATTGCGCGCCGCCTCCTGCTGCGCCTCGACGGATGCCTGGGTGGCCTGGGCCTGGGCGATCTGTGCCTGGCGCTGGATGGCCGCCTTGTGCGGGGCGGACATCGCCTCGATGTAGCCGGTGTCGCCGTCGTCGATCGACTGGATCTGCAACGAGTCGACGATCAGGCCGATCTTGGCCATTTCGGTCTTGGACGTCTCCAGGACCTCGGTGGCCAGTTTCTGCCGTTCGGTGACGATCTCCTCGACCGTCATCGAGCCGATGATGGAACGCAGATGACCGGCGAAGATCCGGCCGGTCAGGATCGACATCTGCTCCTGGTCGGACAGGAAGCGCTGGCCGGCGTTGACGATGCTCTCGGTGTCGTTGCCGACCTTGAACGCGATCACGGCGCGCACCGTGAGCGCGATGCCCTGCCTGGTCACGCACTTCTCGGCGACCTCGGACTCGCACAGCGCCAGCGTCAGGAAGCGGACCTTGCGGAAGACCGGCAGCACGAACTTGCCGTGGCCGGTCACCACCCGGAATGGCGCACCGCCCTGCCCCCGCCTGCCACCGGAGATCAGCATGGCTTGATCAGGGGCAGGAACGCGGTAACCGAACATCACTCGTCTCCTCAACCAGCGTCGCCGGGATCACCGGCCGACGCGTCCAACGGATCGACCCACTCCATGACGTTGACCTGGCGATGGCCACGGGACTCGATCACGAGCACGGCCGCCCCTACGGGCAGGGGCTCGGCGGACCAGGCGAGAAACGTTTCGGAGCCGCCCCGGACCCGCACCAGAACCTCACCGGGTCCGGCAGCTCCGCGCGTGCCGATCAGCAGCACTCCGGTACAGCCGATCACGGCTTCGTCCCGGGCCATCGATGGCTGCCCTCCCCCGTTTCGTTCTCTGTGATCTGACCATAGCGCCCCCGTGCGCGGCGGCCTATGGCGGGAGGTCGGCGAGTTGGTGCGCCGTTTAGGTGGAGCGCTCAGGCGGAGTGTCGGGGTGGTGGGGGAGGGGCGCGGCGGGGGCTTCGCGGGGGCGCGGCGTCCCGGTCCGGCCGGTTCTAGCCGCGGCGGGTTGCCGGGGCGGGGAGGAGCGGGAGCAGGAGCGAGACCAGTGCGGCGAGGGCGGCGTTGGCGGTGAGGGCCCACCGCAGCGCGTGGCCGTAGGCGACGGCGTCCTGGTGGGCGGCGGGGCCGAGCGCGCCGTAGAAGAGGACGCCGATGACGGCGACGCCCACCGCGCCGCCGACCTGCTGCCCGGTGGAGAGGACGCCGGAGGCCATCCCGGTCTCCTCGGGGCGGACGCCGGCGAGGACCGCGCTCAGCAGCGGGGTGACCAGCAGGCCGTTCCCGGCGCCGACCAGGGCCAGGGTCGGGACCAGGTACCAGGCGGTCAGTTCGGGGCCGGCCAGGGTGGTCATCGCGACGGTGCCGGCGAAACCGAGGAAGACCAGCAGCGCGCCGGCCTGGAGGACGCGCCGTCCGAAGCGGGCCAGCCGCCCGGCGAGCAGGCTGGCGGCGAAGAAGACCACCGCGAACGGCAGATAGAACAGTCCGGCGCCGAGTGCGTTCTGCCCCAGTCCGTCCTGGAGGGTCAGCGAGAAGATCAGGAAGAAGGAGTTGATGCCCGCGTAGGTGAGGAGCACCAGGGTCATGCCGACCGCGAAGGGCCGCTCCCGGAACAGCCGCAGCCGTACCAGCGGGGCCCCGCCGGACGCGTCCACCCGGCGCTCCACGAAGGCGAAGGCCACGAACGCCAGCACACTGGCGGCCAGGCTGCACCACGCCCACCGGGGCCAGCCGGCGGCCCGCCCCTCGACCAGCGGGACGATCAACAGGCCCAGCGCCAGGGTCAGTACGCCGGCCCCCGGCAGGTCGAGACGGCGCGCCTCCGGGGCGCGGGTCTCGGGCACGTGGCGCGCGGTGAGCACCAGCGCCACCAGGCCCACCGGCACATTGACCCAGAAGATGGGGCGCCAGGAGGAGCCGAAGAGGTCGGCGGAGACCAGGACGCCGCCGAGCAGCTGGCCGACGGCGCCGGCGATGCCGATCACCGCCCCCAGCGCCCCGAACGCCCGGGCCCGCCGCTCGGCCGGCACCAGCACCTGCAGCATCGCGAAGACCTGCGGGAACATCGCGGCCGCCGAGAACCCCTGGGCGAGCCGGGCGGCGATCAGCACACCCGCGCCGGGTGCCAGCGCACAGCCCACCGAGGAGAGCGTGAACAGCGCCATGCCCCACTGGAACAGCCGCTTGCGGCCGAAGCGGTCGCCGAGCCGGGCGCCGGTGATCAGGGCGATGGCGTAGGTGAGTTGGTAGCCGGCCAGGATCAGCTGGACGTCGGCGTCGGAGGCGTGCAGGTCCGCCTGTATGGCGGGCGCCGCGACCATCACGATGAAGGTGTCGAGGACGGCCACGAAGGCACCGGTGAGAATGAGCGCGAGGGCGCCCCGGGAGGCCGTCACCGGGGGCGCGGGAAGAGGGGCCGGGGCGGCGTGCGCAGCCTCGGCAGGACGGGATGTCTGAGCCATGGCGCAACGCTCGCGCAGCCCCGAACGCCCGTACAGAGACCGATTATGCTGGTGTTTTCGCTACCACCGACCGTGTGCGGACGGCCGGCCGACGGCCCGTCGGCGGCCGGGTGTCGCCCCCCGGGAGAGTCCATGGCCGACGAGGACCGGCGGCGCGCCCTCGCGGAGTTCCTGCGTGCGCGCCGGGAGCGGATCACTCCGCAGGACGCGGGCATCCTGGCCGGGCCCCGGCGGCGGACGCCAGGGCTGCGGCGCGAGGAGGTCGCCCAGCTGTCCGGTGTCAGTGTCACCTGGTACACCTGGTTGGAACAGGCTCGGGACATCGGCGTCAGCCGCCAGGTCCTGGCCAGTCTGGCGCGTGCCCTGATGCTCAGTTCGGTCGAGGAGCGCCACTTGTACGCGCTGGCCGGCGAACTCCCCCCGGAGCAGCCCGACCGCTCCGGCCCCGGCCCCGCCCTGCAGCGCCTGGTGGACGCCCTGGACCCGCACCCGGCATATCTGCTCGACGCCAACTGGGACCTGGTCGCCTGGAACCGCGCCGAGGCCGGGCTGATCGGCGACCCGGGCCGACTGCCCCCCGAGGAGCGCAACTTGCTCCGGGTGGTCTTCGTCGACCCGACGATGCGGACGCTCCTGGGCGACTGGGAGGAGCAGGCGCGGGACCTCGTCGCCCAGTTCCGGGCGGACGCCGGCGAGCGGTTCGGCGATCCGCGATGCGATCGGCTGGTCCGGGAACTCTCCGCGCTGAGCCCGGAGTTCACACAGTGGTGGCAGGCGCATCACCTCGCGGACCTGGGAAGCACCCGGCGCACCTTCCGGCATCCGCGGGTCGGGGCGCTGATCTTCGATTACGTGAAACTGGCGGCGCTGGAGGCACCCGGGGTCAAGCTGTTCGTGTGCATGCCGCACGACGAGGCGACGGGGGAGAAGCTGCCCCGGTTGCTGGAGTGCTGAGGTCGTCGCTGGTCAGCCCCGGCCGGTCGGCTGGACGGCCAGGGCCTTGAAAAACGTGTAGTGGAAGCTGCCGCCGGGCTCCGCGGCGCGCCGTAGGTCGGCGATGCCACGGTCCCATTCGGCGGGCGTCGTCAGCCCCGCGGCGAGGGCCTCGTCCCGTACGGACTCGATCATGGCGATGAAGGTCCGGAGGGTGAAGCCGTGGACGAGGCCGGGCCGGCTCGCGTCCGCGTAGACGGTACGCGGCCGGACGGCGACGTCCTCGAAGCCGGCCGCGCGGAGGAGGGGATGCAACTGCCGCCCGAGCAGCGCGTTTCCGCCGGCCGCCGCCTGGAGGCGGACCTGGTGGCCGATCACCCGGCGGGCGGCCGGGCTGTCGGGATGGAAGACGACCGTGCCGTGGTCCCCCTCGATGGCGGTGAGGGTGCCGCCCGGGCGCAGTACGCGGCGCAGCTCGGTCAGCGCGCGTACGGGGTCGGAGAGGTGTTCCAGGACGAAGCAGAGGAAGACGTGATCGAAGGAGGCGTCGGGGAAATGGAGTTGATGCAGGTCGGCGCGGTGCCAGGTCACATGAGCCGAGGCGTGTGGGGCGTGCGCGGCCAGGTGGGCGCGGGCCTGGTCCAGGGAGGACGCGGAGCGGTCGAGGGCGGCTATACGGGCGCCCGGGCTGTTGCCGACCAGGTGCACGGTCTGCGCGCCGACGCCGCAGCCCACCTCCAGGACGTGGCTCCCGGCCGGGTAGGCCGTTCCGGCGTGCAGGAGTTGGGCCAGCGTGTCGGCCTGGTCGCCGAGGCGGCGCGCCTCCTGGTCGGAGTAGCCGTGGACGTAGGCGGGGGAGGTGGCCAGGGGGGTGGCTGGGGTGACGGTTGGGGGTGCGGCTGGGGTTGGGGCTGCGGATGGGGCTGTGGATGGGGATGTGGAGGGGGACAGGGCGTGGGGCTGAGCCTGGGCCTGGGGCTCCTGGGCCTCGGCTTGGGCTTGGGCTTGCGCGTTCATGGAGCAACGGTCGCTGGAGAATGGTCCGATGGACAGGTCCAAAGAGGGTGCGGTTGACGGGGCCATAGCTGAGCAACTGCCCAGGGACGGGGCTGGCTCCGGCTCCGGCTCCGGCTCTGGTCCGGACTCCGGCTCCGACTTCCTCCAGTTGAGGATCGCCGGGGTGCCCGTAGGGGGCCGGGCGGACTGGCTGGCGGGAGAGCTGCGGCGGGCGATCGCCGACGGCCGGCTGCCGGTCGGGAGCAGGCTGCCCGCGACCCGGGTGCTCGCCGCCGAGCTGCGGGTCTCGCGCGGGTTGGTCACCGAGGCGTACCAACGGCTGCGGGAGGACGGCCAGGTGGCCGGACGGGGCCGCGGCGGCACGGTGGTGGTCGCCGCCCCTCTCACGACCGGCGACGGCCCCACAGGCGTGCCCGCACTGGCCGGCGCGCCACCGGCGACGCACACGGGTGCGACGGCCCCCAGGGGCACTCCGTTCGCCGCCCCCTTCGCCGCCCCGCCCCGCAGCGACATCTTCGACGCCCTCCGCGCGACTCCCGCGCGGATCGACCTCACGCCCGGCGTGCCCGACCTGGCCTCGTTCCCCCGCGCCGCCTGGCTGCGCGCCGAGCGCGCGGTACTCACCGCGCTCCCGTCTTCGGCCTTCGGCTACGGCGACCCCCGGGGCGCCCCCGAACTCCGCCGCGCCGTCGTCCACTGGCTGGCCCGCAACCGCGGTATACGGGCCGACCCCGCCGACGTCCTGATCGTCTCCGGTACGGCGCAGGCACTCGGGCTGGTCACCCAGGTCCTCCGTGCCGACGGCATCGACGCCATCGCCGTGGAGGACCCCGGTTCCCTCGGTGCTCGCCAGCACCTCCACCACTGGGGCGCGGCGACCCCGCCCGTCCCGGTGGACGAGGACGGTGTACGGGTCGACGCGCTGCGCGCGAGCGGTGTACGGGCCGCCCTGCTGACCCCGGCCCATCAGTTCCCGACCGGCGTGGTGCTCGACGGGGCCCGGCGCCGCGATCTGCTCCGCTGGGCGCGCGACACCGGTGGCCTGATCATCGAGGACGACTACGACGCCGAGCACCGTTACGACCGCCCGCCGGTCCCCGCCCTGCACTCCCTCCTCGCCGACCACGTCTGTTACGCGGGCAGCGTCTCCAAGCTCCTGGCCCCCGCCCTACGGGTCGGCTGGCTCCTCGCCCCGCCCCGTTACCGGGAGGCGCTGGCGGACGCCAAACGGTTCGCCGACCTCGGCAATGCCACACTGCCGCAACTGGTGCTGGCCCGCCTGATGGAAACCGGTGAACTGGAGCGCCTGACACGTCAGTTGCGCCGCCGCCACCGGGCGCGCCGGGACGCGGTCATCGCAGCGGTCCGCGCCCACCTCCCGGAGGCGGTCGTGCACGGCGCCGCGGCCGGCCTCCACCTGACGCTCACCTTCCCGCCCGCCGTCCCGCCCGACACCGAACTGGCCGCCACCGCCCTCGCCCGCGGCGTCAAGCTCCACCCGCTGTCCTGGCACAGTCAGCGCCCCTACGGCCGACCGGGCCTCGTACTGGGCTACGCGGCGCGCACACCCGGCGAGTTGACGGAGGGCGTCGCCATCCTGTCGGACGCACTGCACGCCGCGAGCCACCCCGGGACGGCGAGGCCGAACGATGAACCCATGGCAGAGGACGAACGCTCAGCTGACACCCCCTAATGCTTGAACACAAAAAGAACCGTCGGCCGGTTTATGGAGCGCCAGAGGCATGCTCGGCGGCGTTGTCAGTGCCGTATGCGAAAGTGGATCCAGCAGATGAGCTGAAGTGAAGTGAACTGAGCTGAACAGCAACGGGGGGAGGGGCTCGCCATGCCGTTGGCAGACGAGGTGGTGGCGTTCCACGAAGGACGGCCGAATCCGGCCGCCCTCATCGGTGAATTCCGGCGCACAGTCGTCATACTTCCGATCGCCGACGAAGCCTTTCTGGCCACCGATTTGGACGGTATCCGCTGGCTTTACGCATTCAGTGACGAAGATTCCTTGTCCCGTTTTGCCGCTGGCCGAGGGAGCGACCCGGCGACGGAGTGGCAGTACGCCACCGTGACCGGCGCCCGGATCCTTGACGTGCTGATACCCGCCGTCGAGGGCCCGGCGGGCGTGGCCCTGGACGCCGGCAGCGCTCAGGGCATGCTTTTCCCGCCAGTGTCGGGAATCGTCCCGGACCACGTCGCGGTGGACGTGGACAACGGCATATCCGCGCCCTCGCCTGCCGAGGCACAGGGCAGCACCACGCACGTCTAGGGGGGAAACGTCCATGGGGCTCATGGAGGGCGACGGCTACCGCACCGACCCGGAGGCTTTTGAGCAGCTCACCCAAGGCATAAATGCCGCGATGAGCGAACTCAAGGAGCTGGGTTTCGATATCGAGGCCCAACTCGGCCGGGGTTTCGACAGGTTGTCGTTGGATTCCGTGGAATGCGGCGACGGCGGGCTGGCGACGGTCTTCTCCTCGTTCTGCGACCGCTGGGGCTGGGGCGTCCGCACTCTGATGCAGGACGCCAACACGTTCTCCGAGAAGCTGGGCCTCACCGCCGGGAACTACTACGAGCAGGAGCAGTACGCCTCCGACCTCCTCAAGCAGGGCGTGAACGCCGCGGTCGGCGATCCGACCAGGTCGGCGGAGGACCTGCACAAGACGTCCTGGAGCAAGCTCAAGGACGACGTGATCGACGCCAACACGGACTTCGACTACGACCCGAACTCGAAGGCTTCCCGGGAGTCGTACCAGCGTGTGGACGGCGCCTTCCGGCGGTTTGGGCACGATGCGTCCGCCGCCGCGGGCCGCGCGCTGAACGTGGGCAATGACCTGGCCGACGCCTCGAAGAAGATCGTGGAGGCGGAGCAGACACACGGGGGCGGCGACAAGTGAACTGGTTCGAGGAAGGCGTCAACAAGGTCGCCGACGGGGTGGGCGAGCTCACGGATGCCGCGGAGCGCGGCGTCGGCGAGATCGCCGAGTTCGGTGCCGACAAGCTCGGCGACGGCCTGGAGGCGATCGGCGCGGACGGCGCCGCGGAGAAGGTCCGCGCGGGGGGCGACAAGATCGCGGGCGCGCTGGGCGCCCAGGTCGACGAGCGCCGGCTGGGCGAGACCGACGATCCCAAACAGCTCATCCATGGTGACGTCGAGAAGCTCAACGAAACCGCCTCCCATCTGAAGGACTTCGCGGTGGCGTTCAACCGCGTGGCCGACGGGATGCGCAAGCTGGGCTCCGGCCAGAACTGGAGCGGCCAGGCCGCCGACGCCTTCCGTGAGGCGTTCGACATGCACCCCAAGCAGTGGATGCACGCCGCCGATGCCTGCGACGACGCGTACAAGGCGCTGAAGTCGTACGCGGAGACGGTCTCCTGGGCGCAGGGGAAGGCGTCCGACGCGATCGAGAAGTACCGCCAGGCGGAGCAGGCCCGCGAAAACGCCCTGGAATCATGGAAGTCGAAGGCCAACGCGTACGTGGCGCAGGCCGAGCGCTACAACTCCGCCGTCGAGCGAGGTGAGGACCCCGGCACACAGCCCACCCCGCCCGGCGACTTCGTGGACCCGGGCACCGAGGGCCGCGAGGCCGCCCAGGACATGCTCAAGAACGCCCGCAGTCAGCGGGACGAGTCCGCCGAGCGGGCGCGCAACGCCGTCCAGGGCGCCCTGGCGCACGCCCCCGACAAGCCGCAGTTCACGGAGCTGGCGGGCGCGGCCGTCAAGGACGGCTTCGATGCCGTCCCCGCCGAGGGCATGCATCTGCTCGGCGGCGTCGCGAAAGCCGGCATCGAGACCGTCAATCTGGCCCGCACGGTCAACCCCCTCGACCCGTACAACATCGCCCACCCCATCCAGTTCGGCTCGAACCTCTCCACCACCCTCCTCGGTCTGGGGCAGTCGTCCCTGCACCCCGTCGAGATGACCAAGGGAATGCTCGGCTCCGGCTGGGGCAGCGACCCGGCGGAGGCATCCGGGAAGTTCCTCGGCAACCTCATCGGTGGCAAGGGGGCGGGCGGACTGGCCAAGGGGGCGCTGAAGGCGGGCGCGAAGGACGCCTTCAAAGGCGCCGCCCGTAACGCCGTCAAGGAGGGCGGCAAGCGAACGATTCGCGACCGTCTGCGTACGCGCTGGTGCAAGACCTTCGGCAGCGACCCCATCGACATGGCCACCGGGCGCATGATCCTTCCGCAGACCGACATCAGTCTGCCCGGCAGCCTCCCGCTCTCCTTCACCCGCACCTTCGAGTCGTCCTACCGCACCGGTCGCTGGTTCGGCCGCACATGGATGTCCACCCTCGACCAGCGCCTGGAGATCGACTCCGAGGGCGTCATCCTCATCGGCGAGGAGGGCAACTTCCTCCTCTACCCGCACCCGGCCGTAGGCGTCCCGACGCTCCCCCTCGAAGGCGACGGCGCCCCACTCGCCCGCACCCCGGACGGCGACTACTTCCTCGTCGACCCGCAAACCGGAATCCGCCGCTACTTCACCACCTACACCGAGAACCTCGCCCTCCTCGACGAGATCTCCGACCGCCACGGCAATCACCAGACCTTCGACTACACCGAAGACGGCACGCCCACCGCGATCACCCACAGCGCGGGCTACCGCCTCCTCCTGACGACCGAGAGGACCGCCGACGGGAGCACCGAGGGCGCCCGCATCACCGCCCTCCACCTGGCCGGCGCCGCCCCCGACGGCAGCGACCAACTCCTCGTCACCTACGGCTACGACGCCTTCGGCCACCTCGCCACCGTCACCAAGCCCGCCTCCGACCGCCCCCTCCGCTTCACCTACGACGACGCCGGCCGCATCACCTCCTGGACCGACACCAACGGCAGCAGCTACATCTACGCCTACGACGAGGCCGACCGCTGCACGTCACAGGGCGGTATCGCCGGCCACCTCCGCGCCCGCTACATCTGGGGCGACCCGGACCCGGAGACGGGCCGGTGCACCCACCGCTTCTTCAACTCCCAGGATCAGCTGACCACTTACCAGGTCAACGATCGCCATCAGATCGTCGCGACCACCGACCCGACCGGCGCCACCACCCGCACCACCCGCGACACCAAGCACTGCATCCTCTCCACCACCGACGCCCTCGGCCGCACCACCCACTTCACCTACGACGACGCGGGCCGCCCGGTGACGGTCACTCTGCCCGACGGCACCACCTCCACCACGGTCTACGACGCCCACGGCAACCCCCGCACCGTCACCGGCCCGGACGGCACCACCTGGGCCCACACCTACGACTCCCACGGCCACCGCGTCGCCACCACCGACCCCCTCGGCGCCACCACCACCTACACCCACGACGCCCGCGGCAACCTCGCCTCCGTCACCGACGCCCTCGGCAACACCACCCACATCACCTGCAACGCCGCCGGTCTCCCCCTCTCGGTCACCGACCCCCTGGGCCACACCACCCACTACACCCGCGACGCCTTCGGCCGCACCACCGCCATAACGGACCCGCTCGGCGCAACCACCCACCTCCAGTGGACCGTCGAAGGCAAACTCGCCGCCCGCACCGACCCCACCGGCGCCACGGAGAGATGGACCTACGACGGCGAGGGCAACCGCCTCACCCACACCGACGCCATCGGCCAGACCACGAGCTTCGAATACACCCACTTCGACCTCCTCTCCGCTCGCACCGACCCCGACGGCGTCCGTTACGAGTTCACCCACGACACCGAACTCCGCCTCACCCAGGTCACCAACCCCCAGGGCCTCACCTGGAACTACACCTACGACGGCGCCGGCCGCCTGATATCCGAATCCGACTTCGACGGCCGCGTCCTGTCCTACGTCCACGACGCAGCCGGCCAACTGGCCACCCGCACCAACGCCCTGGGCGAGGTCACCACCTACACCCGCGACGCCCTCGGCCGCATCACCGAGAAGAACGCCGCCGGACTGGTCACCACCTACACGCACGACCCCGCCGGCAACCTCCACCAGGCCACCAACCCCGACGCCACCGTCACCTACACCCGCGACGCCCTGGGCCGCGTACTGACCGAAACGGTCAACGGCCGCACCATGACGTACACATACGACATCCTGGGCCGCCGCACCTCCCGCACCACCCCGTCTGGGGCCACCAGCACCTGGACCTACGACGCGGCAGGGAACCGCACAACGCTTACGGCTTCCGGCCACACCCTGGACTTCGAACGCGACGCAGCAGGGCGCGAGATCACCCGGCGCATCGGCGAAGCACTCACGCTCACGAGCACGTGGGACCCAACTGGCCGCCTCACAGGACAGACGCTCGTCGGTGCCGACGCCAGCACCCTGCACCGTCGGAACTACGCCTATCGTCCTGACGGCAACCTCGTCAGCATCGACGACCACCTCAACGGCTCGTGCACCTTCGACCTTGATGCGGCAGGCCGTGTCACGGCCGTGAGCGCCCGCGGATGGACGGAAACCTACGCATACGACCAGGCAGGTAACCAAACCACTGCCGAGTGGCCCTCACAACACCCGAACCCGGAAGCTCGCGGCTCCCGCACTTACACCGGCACACGAATAGCCAACGCGGGCCACGTCCGCTACGAACATGATGCCCAAGGCCGGATCATCCTCCGCCAGAAGATCCGGCTGTCCCGCAAGCCGGTCACCTGGCGCTACACCTGGGATGCCGAAGACCGCCTCACCGCGGTCGAGCCCCCCGATGGCCAGCCATGGCGTTACGTATACGACGGCCTGGGCCGCCGAATCGGGAAGCGACGCCTCGCGGATGATGGATCGGCCACCGAGCAGGTCGACTGCTCCTGGGACGGCGCCACTCTCGCCGAAGAGACCACGAGTTGCCCTAACTCGCCCAACCTGATCACCCTCACCTGGGACTACGACGGCTTGCGCCCCATTGCCCAGACCGAGCGTAAGACTCTTGCCGATGCGTCTCAGAAAGAAATAGATCACCGCTTTTTCGCCATTGTTGCGGACCTCGTTGGGACCCCAACCGACTTGGTCGACGAGTCCGGTGACGTTTCCTGGCGTGCCCGCACCACCCTTTGGGGATCCACGGCTTGGAACCGTACTGCGACTGCGTACACACCCTTGCGCTTTCCAGGCCAATATTTTGACGCTGAAACGGGTCTGCACTACAACGTCCACCGCTACTACGACGCGGAGTGTGGGCGATATCTTTCAAAGGATCCCCTCGGTCTGGCCCCCGCACCCAACCCGAGTGCATATGTCGAGAATCCGCATACCTGGGCAGACCCGCTCGGTCTAACTCCATGCACTCCGGAGGGAGTGGAGGTTGTCCGCGGGGATGACCTCGGTTCGCTTTTTCACTACACCAACGAAAAGGGGTACCGGGGGATCACGGAGAGCGGGGAACTTCGGCCGTCACTGAAGGCCAACAATCCGAAGGATGCCCGGTACGGTGATGGTCAATATCTCTCGGATGTACGGCCAGGGACAAAAACGGCTGGACAGTTGTCGCATGCTTTTTTGCGTGTGCCGTGGGCCGGACACAAGTTCAGCCACTTTCTGGAGATCGACGTCCGAGGGCTCGATGTGTGGCGCTCCCTGGATCGGCCGGACGTGTATCTTATACCTGGCCAGCAACCCTTGGATGTAGCGGGACGAATAATAAGTCACGGAAAGAACTGACTATGCAGCACTGGAAAGTCATCTGGCATCACGAATTCGACGAAGAGCCGGTTATCCTGTTTAGCGAAATCGGGGATGATGGTTACGAGATTCGCAAGGTTCAAGAGTACCGTGATGGGCGCCTTCTGTATACCGATGGGACTAACGAGACTGCAGAAATTGGGCTAAGTGAAATCCCTGTCGGGGATATCGAAGATGTTGCTTCTCAGTCCGAATTCTCCGCATTCGTCATCTCGGCGGCTGATTTTGAAATGATATGGAATCGCGCCAGGTGTCATGGGGCGGCTTCGTAGGGAAGGCGGTGGCGGCGGAATTCCGTTCGAGTCGACGCTCATTATCTTCAGCCCGAGCGGCGGTCGCTTTCATGCTTTCTTGGTCGGTGCTGATCGGTCTCGAATCATTTTTCTGGATGGATGTGCTCGACCAGCGTTCGCTAGGTGGTTAGTTGGGGATGGTGTTTTCGCTAATCGGGAATGATAGGTAGGGGATTTCTTGTCTGCGCAAGTGCCGCCGGTGAGCGGCCCTCAGCCCTACGGTCAGCCTGGCGGTCCTGGGCCCTATGGTCCGCCCCCGCCTCATCAGGGCTCGTACGGTCAGGCTGGCCAGGGATCTTACGGAGCGCCGGCTCAGGTTTCGTATGGGGCGGTTCCGTATCCTCCGGCGCCGCAGCCGTATGGGCAGGTGCAGCCTCCACAGGGTGGTGTCGCCGGAGTGCCGGGTGCGTTGCCGCCGAGCAGGCGTCCGACAAACACGACGAGGGCGCGCATCGTCGCGGTTGTGGCGATTGTCGTTCTCGGAGTTGCCTTCTGGTTGCTGAGCCGTGGACCTCATGCGCCTCACGCGAAGTTTGCTGACGAAGCGCAGGTCGGCGACTGCGTGGAGAAGTCGGGATCGGGTGACGGTGTGGTGCTTGAAGTCGTCGGATGCGCCAGCAGCAAAGCTAATTACAAGGTGGCCCTCCGATACCCTGCCGGCGGCAGGTGCCCCGACGGCTTCAGTGAGTATGAGAAGACCCGAGGGAGTCTGGTGACGTTGCGGCTGTGTCTGAGCCCTGCCGAGCGTTAGCTGTTGCCTGGTCTGAGTACGGCTACTCATGCGGGCGGGTGGGGGTGGGGGTTGGCTGGTGGGTATGGAAGATGTGTCATTGCCCGTGGGTGAAGAGCGGGACTCGCAGACATGGGTGGGGCCGTTGGTTTCCACGGTGGTCACGGTGGTGGCGGGGTTCTTTGCGCTTGTGGTGCTTGGGTTCTCGGCTATGGCCTGTGATGCGTGCAGTAGTGAGAAGGCACATGGGTTTGATGCCGGCATCTCGACTGCCTTGACGGTTCTGAAGGTTGGGTTCTTGGTGCCGGCGGGGATGTTGGTGGTGGCTTGGGGTTCGTGGGAGCCGCGGCAGGCTGGGCGCCGGGCGATGCTTGCGTTGACGGCTCCGTTGGCGGTGGTGTTGTTGTTTGTGGTCTGTATGGCGCTTGTGGATTGGCCGTGAGGTGGGAGTGGGAGAAGGAACAGCCGGTGCCGCGGGCGTTGGTGGCTCCGGCTCTTGCGACGACCCTGACGCTGCACGTGGGGTTCGGGCTCGGGTGGCTTGTGGCGCTGACGCCGGCGGTGTGTGGATCGTGCGGGGGCGAACGGCTTGAGCGTTTTGTGGCGAGCCTGAAGTTCGCCGTTGTCGTGTGCGGCTTGGGGTTGGTCGTGCCGGTCGGGTTGCTGGTGGCCAGTTGGGCCCTGCCGCGTCGGCGGCGTTACACCGCGGGGCGGGTTACCTGCGCGATCCTGGCCCCGCTCGCCCTTGTCGGGTTGTTCGTGCTGTATGCCTCGCTCATCGAGACGTAGGGAGGAGCGGGTCCTCGGCGTCCCCCGTTCGGGGCTCCAAGGCCCCGCGCGGGCCGGTGGTTGTCGTACCGGCGGGGGCTTGGAGCGCGTTCGTTGCCGCGGTGAAGGGTGAAGGGTGAAGGGTGATGCGGTCGGTGGGCGTTAGTTGAGTACGCGGCCCAACGTCCGGATTGCCGAGGTCAGTTCGGGTTCGGTGATGGTCAGGGGTGGGGCCAGGCGGATGGTGGAGCCGTGGGTGTCCTTGACCAGTACGCCTTCTGACATGAGGCGTTCGCTGATGGTGCGGCCGGTGCCCAGGGCGGGGTCGATGTCGACGCCGGCCCAGAGGCCGCGGGAGCGGAATGCGGTGACGCCCTTGCCGAGGAGGTCGCTGAGGCCGGAGTGCAGGACCTTGCCCAGGTCGGTGGCGCGGGACTGGTACTCGCCGGTGGCGAGGAGGCCGATCACCGCTGAGCCGACGGCCGCGGCGAGCGGGTTGCCGCCGAAGGTGGAGCCGTGTTGGCCCGGGCCGAGGACGGACATGACCTCGCGGCGGGCGACGACGGCGGAGACGGGGATGATGCCGCCGCCGAGGGCCTTGCCGAGGAGGACGACGTCGGGGCGGACGTGTTCGTGCTCGACGGCCAGGGTGGTGCCGGTGCGGCCGAGGCCGGACTGGATTTCGTCGGCGATGAAGAGGCAGTTGGCGCGGGTGGTCGCGGCGCGGACGCCGGCGAGGTAGCCGTCGTCGGGGATGAGGACGCCGGCCTCGCCCTGGATGGGTTCGATGAGGACGGCGGCGGTGGTGTCGTCGATGGCGGCTTCGAGGGCGGGCAGGTCGTTGTAGGGGACGGTGCGGAAGCCGGGGGTGTAGGGGCCGAAGCCGGCGCGGGCCTCTTCGTCGTCGGAGAAGCTGATGATGGTCGTGGTGCGGCCGTGGAAGTTGCCGCCGGCGACGACGATGGTGGCCTGGTCGGCGGGGACACCCTTGACCTCGTAGGCCCATTTGCGGGCGAGCTTGATACCGCTTTCGACGGCCTCGGCGCCGGTGTTCATGGGGAGGACCATGTCGAGGCCGGTGAGGTCGGCCAGCGCGGCGGCGAAGTCCCCGAGGCGGTCGTGGTGGAAGGCGCGGGAGGTGAGGGTGAGGGCGTCCAGCTGGCGGTGGGCGGCCTCGATGAGGACCGGGTGCCGGTGGCCGAAATTGAGCGCGGAGTAGCCGGCCAGCATGTCGAGGTAGCGGCGGCCCTCGACGTCCTCGACCCAGACGCCCTCGGCGCGGGAGATGACGACGGGGAGGGGGTGGTAGTTGTGGGCCAGGACCGGGGCCTCGGCCTTGATGAGGGAGGCGGAGGAACGGGCCGTGGCGGTGCGGTTTTCGGTGGGCGCGGTCGTCATGGGCGAAGCTCCTGGGTGCAGCACTTGATGCCGCCGCCGGCCTTGTGGAACTCGGAGAGGTCGACGGGGACGGGGACGTAGCCACGGGCGGTGAGCTGCTCGATGAGGTGCGTGGCCTGGGGTGCGATGAAGACGTGGCGGCCGTCGGAGACCGAGTTGAGACCAAAGGCCAGGGCGTCGTCGCGGGTGGCGAGGACGGCGTCGGGGAAGAGGTGGCGGAGCACCTCGCGGCTGCCGGGGGAGAAGGCTTCGGGGTAGTAGGCGATGGTTGCGTGGCCGCCTTCTTCGTCCCCGCCGGTCCCGCCGGTCCCGCCGGCCCCGGCGATGCTGTGGCCTTCGGCGGTGCCGGTCCCGGTGCCGGTCCCGGTGCCGGACCCGGTCGTGGTCGGGAGGCCGTCGTCGAGGACGAAGAGGGCGGTGTCCAGGTGGTAGAAGTACGGGTCGGTCAGCTGGAGGCTGATCACCGGACGGCCGAAGAACTCCTGGACCGCGGCGTGGGCGTCGCGGGTGGTGCGAAAGCCGGTGCCGGCGAGGAGGTAGCGGCCGACGGGGGCGAGATCGCCCTCGCCCTCGCAGGCCGACTCGGGCCGGTAGAGGTCGTAGCCGGCCGCCTTGAACCAGATCTCG
Organism: Streptomyces sp. MspMP-M5; assembly: GCF_000373585.1. Lineage (GTDB taxonomy): Bacteria > Actinomycetota > Actinomycetes > Streptomycetales > Streptomycetaceae > Streptomyces. Next base: position 611,501 of record NZ_KB891853.1, on the reverse strand, counting down.
TACTCCCGGGACTCCGGGCGGCGCTGCGGGGCGTGGAAGAGCGAGCCGAAGGCGCGACCGCCCACGACGACGGCGGAGTTGGCGGCGAACACCATGTCGGGGAGGCCGGCGACCGGCTGGATGGTCTCGACGGTGTGGCCGTGGTCGCGGTAGGCGCGGACCAGGTTCTCCCACTGCTGGAGGGCGAGGGCGGTGTCGACTTCGGCGTCTTCGCGCATCCAGGGGTTGATGGCGTACTCGACCGTGAAGTGCGTGGGCCGGCAGGCGAGATAGCGCCGCGGGCGGGCGGTGCGGCGCGCTTCCGTCAGGGGCGCGCCGCCGGGCTGGGTGATGGGCACAGAAAGGGCCTCCGCTTCCTGCTGTGACGGTCTGTCAGCGATCGTCACCTGGGGCATCCACGGTAGGGAGCGGCGGATTCCGGTCACAAGAAAGGAATGCTGCGAGGGTGCGCAGGAATGCTGCTTGTGTGGCGGCATCACCGCTGGTTTGCTGCGCCGCTCGGCGGCTGGGGACGGACCCGAGCGCGGGCGGCGGGGACGGCGGCCCGGTCGGTGGCTCGTCCCGTGGTCCGTTGCGAGGTCCGTTCCGCGGTCCGGTCGGTGGCCCGTCCCGCGGACCGGGCGTCGGTGGGCCCGGATGGTTCGGCCGGGTCGGAGGGGCGGCGGGCGCCGGCCTCGGGGCTGTCGGGGAGGAGGTGCGAGAGCACCATGTAGCTGATGGTCTTCCGGATGAACGGTTCCGTACGGATGCGTTCGAGGACCTCCTCGAAGTGCCCGACGTCGGTGGCGCGGACGTGCAGCAGGGCGTCGGCGCCGCCGGTGACGGTCATCGCGGCGGCGATCTCGGGGTGGTTGCGGACGACCTCGGCCAGTCGCCGGGGCGGGGCGGCGCTGTCGCAGTAGACCTCCACGTACGCCTCGGTGAGCCAGCCGAGGGCGGCGGGGCGGACGGTGGCGGAGAAACCGGTGATGACGTCGTTGTCGCGGAGGCGGTCGACCCGGCGTTTGACGGCGGTGGGGGAGAGGCCGATGGCCGAGCCGATCTCGGCGAAGCTGGCCCGGCCGTTCTCGATCAGCGCGGCGACGATCTTGCGGTCCAGCTCGTCGAACGGCGCGGACTTGGTGCTCATGGTGCGGCCCTTTCTTCCTCTCCCCCTGGGGCGTGTCTGCTCCGTCCCCCCGGGTCGTGGGAGTGCAGTCACGGTAACGGGGCCGGCGGAGGGTGGTTTGTTGGGCGACCCCCGCCCCACACAAACCCCTGGCGGAACGTCGCCGAAACGCGGCATCCAGGACGGCGGCCGGTGCCACGGCCGACCGTTCGATCACCGCATGCGATCCTGGTGCGTCATGTTTCCGCCGGGCGGACGGTGTGCGTACGGCGACACGGGGAGACGTCCGCCGACGGTGGCGGGCGGTTGGCGATACGAGTGGACATGCGGCGATACATGGGTGCATCGATGAGACTCTGCTTCCTGGTGGAGGAGCAGTACCGCCACGACGGCATGCCCCGGGACGTGATCGCCCAACTCCGCGCCTGGGGTCACCGGGTGGACGTCCTCTGGCCGGGCCGCTCGCTGATCCGGATGTCCGAGTTGTCCGGGGTGGTGGCCGATGGTCGGCATGACGCCTGGGTGCTCAAGACCGTTTCCGGCGGGCCGGGGCTGACCCTGCTGGAGGCCGCCGCGACCACCGGGCTGACCACGGTGAACGACGTACGGGCCATACGGGGCGTTCGGGACAAGGCACTTGCCGCGGTGATCGCACGGGCCGGCGGGCTGCCGGTGCCCATGACGTACGCGGCGGTGCGGGCCGAGGAGTTCGCGGAGCTGCCCGAGGCGGAGTTCCCGCTGGTGGTGAAGCCGGCCGACGGCAGTTCGGGGCGCGCGGTGCGGCTGGTGGAACGGCCCGAGCAGCTGACGTCCGGGGCGGTCGAGGCGCTGCCCGGCGGCGCGGCGGCGGGCGGTGGCACGGAGCCGGGCTGCGGCGCGGAGGCCGGCGGCGGCATGCTGATCGCGCAGCCCTACGTCCCCAACTCCGGGGTCGATCTGAAGGTCTACTGCGTCGCCGGCGACCTCTACGCGACCGAGCGCCGCTCCCCGCTGCATCCCGGGCAGCCCATGACGGAACGGCAGGTTCCGCTGCCGGCCGAGGTCGCCCGGATCGCCGCCGAGGTCGGCACGGTCTTCGGGCTCGACCTGTACGGGGTCGATGTGCTGCTGGGGCCGGAGGGGCCGGTGGTGGTCGACATCAACGACTTCCCGAGCTTCCGGAAGGTGCCGGACGCGGTCGCCCGGGTCTCCGCGGCGGTGCTGCGGCTGGCCCGTCACGGCAGCGACCACGCGCCGGCGCCGGCCCTGCCCCTCATCGGGCGCCAGGCCGGTCCGTGGGCGGCGGAGGCGGCCGAGGCGTTCGGGGGCGTGCGATGAGGGTCGGGGGCGTGCGATGAAGGTCGGGGTGATCAGCGCGGATTCCGGCCATCCGCTGCTGTCGGCGACGGCGGAGGTGCTGCGCGGGGGCGGCCACCGGGTGGCGTTCGTCGGCCCGGACGGCGCGCCCGTCCCGGAGCCTGGTCATCCGGGGGCCGAGGCCGCCCCCGGGCCGCTCGCCGACGTCTATCTGCTGAAGGCGCGGACGCCGGACGCGCTGGCCCTCGCCGCCAGGCTGGAGGAGCGGGGCGCTCCGGTCGTCAACTCCGCTGCGGCGACCGCCCGTTGCCAGGACCGCGTCACGATGGCCGAGCTGGCCCGCGCGGCCGGACTGCCGTTCGCGGAGACGGTGCGGACGGCGACGGTCGGCGCGCTGGCGGCCGCCGCGCCGGACCTCCGCTTCCCGCTCGTCCTCAAGAGCCGCCACAGCCGCCGGGGCGACCTCGTGGCGCGCGTCGACACCGCCGCCGAGCTGGCGGAACTGGCGGCCGCCTGGCGCGAGGAGCCGGTGATCGTCCAGGAGTTCACCGCCAACAGCGGCTGGGACCTCAAGCTGTGGTTCGTCGGCGGCCAGCCGTTCGCCGCCCGCCGCCGCTCCGAGCTGGCGCCCGGCGGCCGCGGCCCGAACCTGCCGCTGCCGCCCGCCGCCCTCCCCGCCGCCTGGATCGAGGGTGCGCTGCACGTCGGCGAGGTCTTCGGCCTGGAGGTGTACGGCGTGGATGTGCTGGACGCGGGTGCCGGTGCCCCGTTGATCGTCGACATCAACGCCTTCCCGGGCATCCGAGGCCAGGTGGGCGCCCCGGAGGCGCTGGCGGCACTGGCCCTGCGCCGGGCGGTGAGCGGCTCCGCATAACGCAGCAGCCTCGCGTATCGGGGTCCTTCCCGCCGAACTCAACCCGAAAGAGTGCCAGTTCGGCGTGGGCGCGACCGGACGAGCCTACGGCGGCGGCCGCCGGGGTAGTGCTGCGCCCGTCAAGGGGGTGCTTCGGCGCGCCCTCCTTCCGTGCACACCATTCGTACGGAGGGGCACCGGTATCGGGAGAGGCCACCAACGGTGACGCAGTCACAGTCGCAGACCACGCCGTCGCAGACCGCGGCACGGACCACGTCGTCGCGGACCGCGGTGCAGTGCACAGCGCCCAAGGGGCAGCCGTTCACCCTGCCGCACTTCTACCTGCCGCATCCGGCCCGCCTGAACCCGCACCTGGAGGCCGCGCGGGCGCACTCCAGGCGGTGGGCGCGGGAGATGAACATGCTGGAGGGTTCCGGCATCTGGGACCAGCGGGATCTCGACGCCCACGACTACGCCCTGCTGTGTGCCTACACCCACCCGGAGTGCTCGGCGGAGGCGCTCAACCTCGTCACCGACTGGTACGTCTGGGTCTTCTTCTTCGACGACCACTTCCTGGAGAGGTTCAAACGCACCCTGGACCGCGAGGGCGGCAAGGCGTACCTGGACCGGCTGCCGGCGTTCATGCCGAGGGATCTGAACACGCCCGTCCCGGAGCCGACCAACCAGGTCGAGGCGGGGCTGGCGGACCTGTGGGCGCGGACCGTGCCCGCGATGTCGCCGGACTGGCGCCGCCGGTTCGCCGAGAGCACCGAACACCTGCTGAACGAGTCCCTCTGGGAACTCTCCAACATCGACATCAACCGGATCCCGAACCCCGTCGAGTACATCGAGATGCGCCGGAAGGTGGGTGGCGCCCCCTGGTCCGCGGGGCTGGTGGAGTACGCGACCGGTGCCGAGGTCCCGGCGGCGGTCGCCGGCTCGCGGCCCCTGCGCGTCCTCAAGGACACCTTCGCCGACGGCGTCCACCTGCGGAACGACCTCTTCTCGTACCAGCGCGAGACCGAGGACGAGGGGGAGCTGAGCAATGGCGTCCTGGTGCTGGAGACGTTTCTGGACTGCACCACCCAGGAGGCCGCGGACACGGTCAACGACATGATCACCTCCCGGTTGCAGCAGTTCGAGGACACCGTCTTCACCGAACTGCCGGCGCTCTTCGCCGACCGGGGCCTGGACCCGGCCGGCTGCGCCGCCGTCCTCGCGTACGCCAAGGGCCTGCAGGACTGGCAGTCCGGCGGCCACGAGTGGCATCTGCGCTCCAGCCGCTACATGAACGGCGGCGGGGCGGGCGAGCCGGGCGGCACCGCGGCTTCCTGGTCGCCGCTGGTCTTCGGCGGGCTGGGCACCGAGGGGCTGGGCTCGCCGGCCGCCGGGGCGCTCGGCCCGGGCGGCCCGGCCGCCGGTCTGCCGGCCGCCCTCCGCACCGCCGCCGTCCAGCGGCTCCGCCGCCGCACCCACACCCCCCACCAGAAGGTCGGGCCCTCCCAACTCCCCGACTTCCACATGCCGTTCACCACCACCCTCAGCCCTCACCTGGAGACGTCCCGGCGCAATGTCGTCACCTGGGCGCACCGGACGGGGCTGCTGCGGCCGCAGCCCGGCGTGCCGCTCTCCGGCATCTGGGACGAGGACGCGCTGAACCGTTTCGACTTCGCCCTCTGCGCGGCCGGCCTGCACCCCGACGCCACCCCCGACGAGCTCGACCTCGACACTCAGTGGCTGACCTGGGGCACCTACGCCGACGACTACTACCCCGCGGTCTTCGGCCGGACCCGCGACGTCGCCGGCGCCACGGTCACCACCAAGCGGCTCTCCGCCCTGATGCCCGTCGAGGAGTCCGACCCCGCCCCCGCACCGGCCAACGCCCTCGAACGCGGCCTCGCCGACCTCTGGGGGCGCACCGCCGGGCCGCTGACCGTCGACGCGCGGCGCGCCTTCAAGGCCACCGTCGACGCGATGACGGCCAGCTGGCTCTGGGAGCTGGACAACATGGTGCTGCACCGCATCCCGGACCCGGTCGACTACATCGAGATGCGCCGGGCCACCTTCGGCTCCGACCTCACCATGAGCCTGTGCCGGCTCGGCCACGGCCGTCAGGTGCCGCCGGAGATCTACCGCAGCGGCCCGATGCGCTCCCTGGAGAACGCCGCCGCCGACTACGCCTGCCTGGTCAACGACGTCTTCTCGTACCAGAAGGAGATCGAGTACGAGGGCGAGGTCCACAACGGCATCCTGGTCGTCCAGAACTTCTTCGACTGCGACTACCCGAGCGCGCTGGCCATCGTGCACGACCTGATGACCTCCCGCATGCGCGAGTTCCAGCACGTCGCGGCCCATCAACTCCCGATCCTCTACGACGACTTCGCGCTCTCGGCCGAGGCCCGTGCCACCCTCGACGGCTACGTCCGGGAACTGGAGAACTGGCTCGCCGCCATCCTCACCTGGCACCGCGCATGCCGCCGCTACCGCACCGAGTACCTCCGCCACCGGCCCGGCACGCCCGGCTGGACCCTGGGCCCGAGCGGGTTGGGCACGTCGGCGGCACGGCTGGCGGGGGTGAGGGGGGTCGGCGCTGTCGGGTAGCGGGCCGCGGTCGGTGCGGCGAGTCCGGCGAGTCGGGGCCGGTGACGACCGATCCCGGATGCCGGATTGCTTCTAAAATGGGCGTGATGCGGGCGCTTTCGACACCGCCGGGACGCCGCCGGGGACACCGGTGGGCCGTCCGCTGCGGCGCCCGCCTTCGCGCGGCGGCGGCAGCGCCCCGGAGAGAACCGGACTGGCGATGTGATGACCTCGGAGAATGACCGGCCGGAGCGGCCGGGCGACGGGTCGGGCGAGGGACCGGGCCGGGCCTGCGACATCGCCAGCGCGGCCGCCGCCGAGCTGGACGGGCGCGGCGTGGTGATCTCCTGGACGCCGGCCGCCGAGCGGCTGCTGGGGTACCCGGCCGCGGAGGTTCTGGGACGTCCCGCCGTGGAGCTGCTGGCCGTGCCGGGGGACGCGGCGCGGGTCGCGGCGGTGGCGCGCTGGGCGGGGCACGGGTGGAGCGGGTCGGTGGCGGTCCGGCACCGGGACGGGCCCGCGATCCAGCTCGCGGTGCAGGTGTCGCCGGTGATCACCGCGGCGGCCGGCGGCACCTCCGGCGCCGAGCGGTGGTCGGTGATCGCGCTGGAGGAGTGGCGGGTCCCCGGCGGCGGGGTGAACCAGCTGATGCTGGAGCCGTTCCTGGCGCATGCCCCGGTCGGCCTGGCCGTGCTCGACACCGACCTGCGCTACGTCTGGGTGAACGCCGTACTGGAGCGCCTGATCCCGCTGGAGCGCCGGCTGGGCCGCACCGTGCACGAGGTGCTGCCGCGGCTGGAGGCCGAGGCGTTCGAGGAGCTGATGACGCGGGTGCTGGCGACCGGCAAGCCGGTGATGGACTACGAGTTCCGCAGCCCCACCTACGCCGACCCCACCCAGGAACGGGCCTACTCGGCGTCGTTCTTCCGGCTGGTCGGCCCGCACGGCGGCGGCGTGGGGATCTGGTACATGGTCATCGACGTCACCGAGCGCTGGCGGGCCCAGGAAGGACTGGCGCTGCTGAACGACGCCAGCGCCCGGATCGGCAGCACCCTCGACGTCACCCGGACCGCGCAGGAACTGGCCGACGTGGCGGTGCCGCCGCTGGCCGACTTCGTGGCGGTCGATCTGCTGGACTCCGTACTGCGCGGTGAGGAGCCCGTCCCCGGGCCGGTCGACAGCACCCCGACGATGCGGCGGGCCGGGCAGCGGTCGGTCCACGAGGGGTGCCCGGAGGCCGCGCTGGCGGTGGGCGAGGCGGTCCGGCGGGCGCCGTGGTCGGCGGTCGCGCGCTGTCTGCTCTCCGGCGAGTCGGTGGTGGAGCGGCTGCTGAGCGCCGACAGCACTTGGGTGGCCGAGGACCCCCGGCGGGCCGAGGTGGTGCGGAGGTTCGGGTACCGGTCGGTGATGGTGGCCCCGGTGCGGGCCCGCGGCATCACGCTCGGCGCGGCGACCTTCGTCCGGTCCCGGCGCCTGGGGCCCTTCGGGGCGGACGACGTACGGCTCGCGGAGGAGCTGGTCGCCCGCGCCGCGGTGTGCCTCGACAACGCGCGGCGCTTCACCCGCGAGCGCACCGCGGCCCGGCTGATGCAGCGCAACCTGCTGCCGCACGCGCTGGCCGGCGGGGCGGCACTGGACGTGGCGTCGTGGTACTTCCCGGCGGACGCGCCGAGCGGGGTGGGCGGCGACTGGTTCGATGTGATCCCGCTGTCCGGGGCGCGGGTGGCACTGGTCGTCGGGGACGTCGTCGGGCACGGCATCGACGCCGCGGCCACCATGGGCCGGCTGCGCACCGCGGTCCGCACCCTGGCCAATCTGGACCTGCCGCCGGACGAACTCCTGGCCCGCCTCGACGACTTGGTGATCGGACTGATGGAGACCCGCCGGGACGGCGGCGCGGGCGGCGAGGAGGGCGCGGCCGCCCCCTCCGCCGGGTTCATGGGCGCCACCTGCCTGTACGCGGTCTACGACCCGGTCAGCCGGGTCTGCACGATGGCCCGCGCCAGCCATCTGCCGCCCGCCGTGCTCGCCCCGGACGGCACCGCGCAGTTCCCGGACCTGCCCGCCGGGCCGCCGCTCGGCCTGGGCGCGCTGCCCTTCGAAGCGGTCGAACTGGAGCTGGCCGAGGGCAGTCTGCTGGCGCTCTACACCAACGGCCTGGTCGAGACGGCCGACCGGGACATCGGGGTGGGCATGGCCCGGCTGAGCAGCGCCCTCGCCGAGCCCGGCACGACGCTCCAGGAGATCGGCGGAAACGTCGTCTCGGCGCTGCTGACCGGCCCGCCGTCCGACGACGCCGCGCTGCTGCTGGCCCGGACGCACGCCCTGGACGCCAGCCAGGTCGCCTCCTGGGACCTGGCCACCGATCCGGCCGCGGTCGCCGGTGCCCGCAACCTCGTCGGGCGGCAGCTGTCGGTGTGGGGGCTGGAGGCGCTGCGGTTCACCACCGAGCTGGTCGTCAGCGAACTGGTCACCAACGCCATCCGGCACGGCAGCGGCCCGATCACCCTGCGGCTGATCCGCCAGGACGCCGCCCTGATCTGCGAGGTCTCCGACACCGGAAGCACCGCCCCGCATCTGCGGCACGCCCGCACCACGGACGAGGGCGGCCGCGGACTGCTGATCGTCGCCCAGCTCACCCGCCGCTGGGGCACCCGCTACACGGCCAACGGGAAGATCATCTGGGCAGAGCAGGGGCAGGGCGAAGGCGAGGGGGAGGGCCGCGGAGGGGGGCCGGGGGAGACGGAGACGGACGGGCCGGGTGTGCCGGCGGCGCCGGCGGTGCCGTCGGGGGCGGGCGCAGCTGCGGCGGGTTGATCTAGGCGGGCGCGCGGGCTGTTTCACGTGAAACAGCCACAACTCCCATGGAACGGCGAAGGTTTCACGTGAAACAGTGGCCAACCAGCAGTCAATTCGCCAACTCGCCGGAAAAGGCGGGTGTTTCACGTGAAACACCTCGTGGGGCTACGCCGTCGGCGGCGGTCTGGGCCTGCGGTTGAGGAACGCCGCACCCCGGCGACCATGAGCGACCGCCGCTCCACCCACCGTGACCTGCCTGTTTTGCCTGAATTTTCACACAATGCCCTTGTTGGGATGTGGGGTGAGTCGTAGGGTCGGTGGTGTCGCGGCTGGAACGTTCAGCCGGAACGGACCGCAGGGGACGCCCCGACGGGAACGCGCCGAATCGCCATACAGAGCACGGTCCGGGAAGGTCGCGGCGAAGCCCGATTCTCAGGAGGCGAAGATGACCTTCAAGGCATTCTTCCCCCGCAACCGCTCGTGCGGTGGTGGCGGTCACGGCCACGGCCACGGAGGCTGGGACTACGACGACGACTACGACTACGGACGCCGTTATGGACGCGGCTACGGACGCGGCGACTACGGATTCTTCGGATTCGGTGGACGCGGTGGCGGCCGTGGCTTCGGCTTCTTCAGGTAGTGACCACAGCGTTAGTGGCCACAGCGTTTAGTGGCCATAGCGCTTAGTGACCCCAGCGTTGTCGCGCCGGGCGGGCCCTTCATCGGGCTTGAACGGCAGCCGACGACCATTGGCGACCACTGACGATCAACTGACATGTGATTCGGGCCCACGGGCCTGATGAGCAGCCCGAGGCGGGCTCGCGAGTGTGACGTGAGCCGGCCTCGTGGGCTGCCGTCCCCGCTCTTTCGCGGCCCGCACCGCACGTGGCGACCATGGATCTGCGCAGAGAACGCCCGTATCCCGCCCCGGAATCCGCCGGGTCGGCACCCGAGCCGCACCCCCGACCGCAACCACCTCCGCAACCGCATCCACGACGGAACGCGGAAACGGAGACGGAATCGGAAACGGAGACGGAATCGGAGACGGAGAGGAAAGAACCGGCGCAGGGGCACGCGCCGGCACACGAACGGGCACCGGCACACGAACCGCCGCAGGCGCCCCACCCCCACGCTCACCCCCACCCCCAACTCCCCACCGACGCCCCCATCCTGACCCGCCACGTCGGGCCCGTGGAGGCGTTCCACCGCTTCTGGCCGCTGACCCGGGGCGACCGTCGCTGGATGCTGCTGGTGGGGGTGTTCGCCGTCATCGCGGCCCTCGCCGAAACGGTCACGATCCTGCTCTTCGCCCAACTCACCGACCAGGCCCTCGCCAAGGGCTCGGTCAGCGCCTTCTGGGACCCGGCCGGCACCTGGCTCGCCGTCGCGGTCACCGGCGCGGTGGTGGGCTACCTGGGCAGCTCCCTCGCGGCCTGGACCGCGGAACGCTTCCTGCTGCGCCTGCGGGCCCGCGTCTTCACCCACCTCCAGACGCTCCCGCCGCACTTCTTCCAGCGCAACCGCCGCGGCGACCTCGTGGAACGGCTGACCGGCGACGTCGACGCCATCGAACGCCTCGTCGTCAGCGGCCTGGTGAGCGCCTGCACGGCCCTGTTCAGCGTGCTCTTCTACGGCGCCGCCGCGCTCTTGCTGCGCTGGGAACTGGCGCTGGCCACCTTCGTCGCCGCCCCGATCTTCTACGCCGCGACCAGCCGCTTCACCGGCCGGCTGCGCGTGGTCTCCCGCCGGCTGCGGGCGGCCGACGGCGCCCTCACCTCCGTCGTCGAGGAGACGCTGGTCAACGTCGTCCTCACCCAGGCGTACAACCGCCAGCGCGACGAGGAGGCCCGCCTGGGCCAGGTAGCCCTCCGCTGGCTGCGCGCCTCCGTCGTCAGCGCCCGCCTCAACGCCCTCTACGTGCAGCTCGTCGAGGTGCTGGAGACCCTCTGCGTGCTGGCCATCATCGGCCTCGGCGCCTGGGAGATCTCGGCCGGCCGGATGACCCTCGGCCAGCTCCTCGCCTTCGCCGCCTTCATCGGCTACCTCTACCCGCCCATCCGCTCCCTGGGCCAGCTCGGACTGACCGCCACCGCGGCCACCGCCGCCGCCGACCGCCTGCTCGAGATCCTCGACGCCCGCCCCGCCGTCACCGACCCACCCCCCTCCCGCACCACGCCGTTCCCGCACCGCGCCCGCGGCGAACTCACCGTGCACGGCGTCACCTTCCGCTACCCCAACGCCGCGCCCGACCAGCACGCCCTGGCCGCGCTCTCCTTCACCGCGCACCCCGGCGCGTTCCTCGTCGTCACCGGCCCCAGCGGCGCCGGCAAGTCCACTCTCGCCGCCCTCCTGCTGCGCTTCTACGACCCGGACGCCGGCACCATCCGCCTCGACGGCATCCCGGTCGACCGCCTCTCCCTCGCCGACCTGCGCCGTAACATCACCCTGCTCCCGCAGCAGACCCTCGTCCTCCACGACACCATCGCGCAGAACATCGCCTGCGGCCGCGAGAACCCCGTCCCGACCCACCGCGAGGTCGTGCTGGCCGCCCAGGCCGCCGACGCCCACTCCTTCATCACCGCCCTTCCGGACGGCTACGAAACGGTCATCGCCCCCTCCACCGCCGCCCTCTCCGGCGGCCAGCTGCAACGGGTCGCCATCGCTCGCGCGATGCTCCGCGACGCCCCGGTCCTCATCCTCGACGAGCCGACCACCGGCCTCGACACCCTCGCCGCGCAGCGCATCCTCGGCCCCCTCCACCGCCTCGCCGCCGGCCGCACCACCCTCGTGATCACCCATGATCTCGATCTCGCCGCCACCGCCGACCACATCCTCGTCCTCGACGAGGGCCGCCTCGCCGAATCGGGCACCCACCCCGAACTCCTCGCCCGGGGCGGCTTGTACGCGGAACTGTTCGAGGGCGGACACAGCTGACGGTCACGGCCGGCGGGACCCGTGCAACGGGCTGTGTGCGGAGTGGGGCGCGGCGGCTACTCCTCGCCGTCCCCGAGGCCGACACTCCGGGCGAGCCGGGTGACGGCGTGCTCGAAGAACGCCTCGCGGGCCTCGACCACCCGGTTGAACTGGCCGAAGACCTCGAAACTCACCAGCCCGAAGAGCTCGGCCCAGGCCGCGACGGCCTCCGCCAGGACGGGCGTGGACAGCCGGACGTCGAGCCTCTTGCGGAGCCGCTCGACGTCGTCCAGGACCTCCTGCGGGGGCGGCGGCCCGGCCGGCGCCGGTGCCGGGGCGCCGCCGGCCGGACGCGCGTCCTGGACCACCCCGATCAGCGCGAGCCCGACGCGGGCCGCGGCGGCGGTGGTGTCCTGGGGCGCGGCATAGCCGGGAACGGGCGATCCGTAGATCAGTGCGTACTCGTGCGGATGCGCGAGCGCCCAGCCGCGGACCGCGCGGCAGACCGCCGTCCACCGGGCGACGGGCGCGGCACCGGCCTCGGCGAGGGCGCGCTCGGCCGCCTCGCCCACGGCGTCGTAGGCGTCGATGATCAACGCCGTGAGCAGCTCGTCGCGGCTGGGGAAGTACCGGTACAACGCGGAGGAGACCATCCCGAGTTCGCGGGCCACGGCCCGTAGCGACAGCTTGGCCGCCCCCTCGGTGGCGAGCTGACGGCGGGCTTCGTCCTTGATGGCCGCGGTGATTTCCCTGCGTGCGCGTTCCCGCGCTCCCTGGATGGCGCTCATACGCCCCAGTCTGCCAGCTGCGGAAGCACCGACCAATATCGAGAGCGCTGCTCTTGCTTTACCGGTCTGCCGCGTGCACACTGATCCGTATCGAGAGCACTGCTCACTCACCGTCGGAGGCTCCCCGTGAACGCCCACACGAGCAAGCACGCACCCACCGAGACGCATGTCATCAAGCCGGGCTGGGTGACCGTCCACGTGATGAACCGGCTCGTCGCCTGGTTCACCCGGCGCGGCATCAGCGTCTTCGGCTCCCAGGAGCTGGCGGTCCGCGGCCGCAAGAGCGGGGAGTGGCGCCGCACCCCGGTGAACCCGCTCACCGTGGACGGCCGGCAGTACCTCGTCGCGGCGCGCGGCCACGTCCAGTGGACCCACAACATGCGCGCCGCGGGCGGCGGCGAACTCCGGCTGGGGCGGACGGCGCAGGCGTTCACCGCCGTCGAGGTCCCGGACGCCGAGAAGCCCGCGCTGCTGCGCGCCTACCTCAAGCGCTGGAAGGCGGAGGTCGGCGCCTTCTTCGACGGGGTCGGCCCGGACTCCTCCGACGAGGTCCTGCTGCGCATCGCGCACAAGCACCCCGTCTTCCGCATCACCCTCACCTCCTGATGCCCCTCACCTCCTGACACCCCTCACCCTCTGGCGCCCCTCCCGCCACCGCTACGCAAACAGCCCCAGAACCCTGTCCAGCGACCAGTCCTGCCAGCACATGGTGAAGAGCCCGGTCGCGGAGATCAGCGCCATCATCAGGTTCTGTCCCTGCTCGCCCCAGTCGTGGATCATCAGTACCAGGTAGATGAGGTTGAGCAGCAGGCCCGCGGCCAGGGCGACGGGTGTGAGCAGCCCGGCCATCAGGCCGAGCCCGAGCGCCAGTTCCGCGTAGGCGACGACGTAGGCCATCAGCCGCGGGCGGGGCCGGACGATGCGGTCGAAGCCCTTCCGGACCGCGGGCCAGCGGTGTTCGGCCGCGATGCCTGCCGCCCAGGTGATGCCGCCGCCGGCGAACCAGCTCTTCTTGTCCTTGTGGCGCCAGCTCTCCAGCCACCACAGGCCGAGGCCGATACGAAGCACCGCGAGCCACTCGGCACCGTTGAGCCAGATCGTCCGCATGCGAACCGCCCCCTCTCGTTACGCGCCAGTCGGATCTGATGGCCCGTCAGTTCAGCGGAAGCCGACGGAGAGTGCAAGGGGGTCGAGTTTCCCGATGTCTCTTGTGGTTGCGAGGGTGAACTCCTACCCTCCGACCTGACGGACCGTCAGATCGGCAGATCGCTCCTCCGGAACCTCGCCCGGAATCCCGTCCGGATCTCATCCGGATCTCGTCAGGTCTCGTCAGAACGCAGCCCGACGCGACTCACCAGCACGGCAGTTGGGGGTAGAGCATGACCAGCGGCAATGGCGGCAATGGCGGCAATGGCGGCAACGGCGGAACGGCGGAGCTCCCGAGGATCATCAGCGTGGACGACCACGTGATCGAGCCGGCCCACCTCTTCGAGACCTGGCTCCCGCGGAAGTACCGCGACCGCGGCCCGAAGCCGCTCACCGCCGGCATCGGTGAACTGGCGTACGTCGGCGGGAAGTACCGCTTCACCACGGACCCCGAGGGCCAGATCACCGACTGGTGGGAGTACGAGGGCCAGCTCTTCCCGTACAAACGCATCATCGCGGCCGTCGGCTTCTCCCGCGACGAGATGACGCTCGACGGCATCACCCGGGATCAGATGCGGCGCGGCTGCTGGGATCCCAAGGCCCGCCTGGCGGACATGGACGTCAACCACGTCGAGGCGTCGCTGTGCTTCCCGACCTTCCCGCGGTTCTGCGGCCAGACCTTCGCCGAGGCCGACGACAAGGAGGTCGGGCTGGCCTGCGTCCGCGCCTACAACGACTGGATGGTGGAGGAGTGGTGCGGAGACAGCGGCGGCCGGCTGATCCCGCTGTGCCTGATCCCCCTGTGGGACATCGACCTCGCCGTGGCCGAGATCAGGCGCAATGCCGCGCGCGGCGTCCGGGCGGTCACCTTCAGCGAGATCCCCACCTACCTGGGCCTGCCGTCCATCCACTCCGGTTACTGGGACCCGTTCTTCGCGGCCTGCGAGGAGACCGGGACCGTGGTGAACATGCACATCGGATCGTCGTCGCAGATGCCGGCGGCCTCCCCGGACGCGCCGCCGGCCGTCCAGGCGTCGCTGAGCTTCAACAACGCGATGGCTTCGATGATGGACTTCCTCTTCAGCGGGGTACTGGTGAAGTTCCCCCGGCTGAAACTCGCCTACAGCGAGGGCCAGATGGGCTGGATCCCGTACGCCCTGGAGCGGGCCGACGACGTCTGGGAGGAGCACCGGGCGTGGGGCGGCGTGAAGGGCCTCATCCCCGAGCCGCCGTCGACGTACTACTACCGCCAGATCTTCTGCTGCTTCTTCCGGGACAAGCACGGGGTCGAGGCGATCGAGACGGTGGGCGTCGACAACGCGACCTTCGAGACCGACTACCCGCACGTCGATTCGACCTGGCCGCACACCAAGGACGTGGCCGCCGACCACGTCGGCCACCTCCCCGCCGACATCGCCTACAAACTGCTCCGCGGGAACGCCATCCGGATGCTGGACCTCCCCTTCGACCGCGACCGGACGGCTGTGTGAGGCGGATGACCGCGTGCGGCGGACGACCGGACGACGGCTTCACATCCGTCCGCGCCCGTCATCCGCATCCGTCATCCGTCACCCGCCATTCGTCATCCGTCATCCGTCATCCGTCCGCGGCGGGTATCTCCACCCCAGGCGGGACAGTTCCCGGGCCCGGGCCTCGATGACCGCCATACGGGCGGCGCGCTCGGCGGCTTCGAGGTGCGACGCCTGACCGGTCAGCTGCCCGGGCCACTTCCGGTAGAGGAGCCCCACCTCCGAGGTGAACCAGCCACGGCTGGTGGCGTTCAGCGCCAGCAGCAGCCCGGTGTCCTCGGAGGCCGGCAGGGCCATCCAGCCCCCCAGGGCCAGCAGCAGAGCACGCCGGACGAAGAGGGACGCGGGGTGGACCTGCGCATAGAAGTCGTGCGCCGCCCAGTGGTCCAGGATGGCGCCGCACTCGATCGGCCCGTCCTCCGGTTCCCCGCCGAAACCCACGGTGGAGCCGTCCGGCAGCAGGTCGAGGACGCGTGAGGTCGCCCAGCCGATGCCGGGGTCGCCTTCGAGGGCGGCCAGGTCGCGGGCGAGCGCACCGGGCGCCAACTGGTCGTCGGCGTCCAGGACTTTGACGTACTCGTCCGCCTCGCCCGCGGTCTGCGCGAGGGCGATGTTGCGCGCGACAGCCGGTCCGCCGGGCCGCCCCTGGCCGAACGTCACCCGCGGGTCGTCGTCCGGAAGGTACGGAGCGACCTCCGCGCTCCTGCCGTCCTCCTGGACGACCCAGTGCCACTCCCACCCGTCCGGCAACTCCTGCCGGCAGAGCGACGCGTACGCCTCCGGCAGGAATCGCGCGGAGGGGGCATGGACGGCCGTGACGACGAGGATGCGCCGGCGCACGGCTCACCACCTTTCCAGGGAAGTCGTGAACCGTAGCTCCGTGCGATCGCCGGGCAGGACGAGATCGGCGGCGTCCACGGCGCGGCCGTCGGTGTCGTAGGAGACCTTGCGGAGCACCAGCACGGACGTGCCGGGCGGCAGCTCCAGCTCCTCGGCCTCCTCGTGCGTCGGTGGACGGGCGGTGACCCGCTCCTCGACCCGGTCCAGCTCGATGCCGACGGAATGGAGCTGGCTCTGCGAGCCCCCGGGCCACGGCTCCTCGGCCGCGTCCAGCAGCTCGGGATTCCCCGCGATCAGCTCGCGGACGAGGTACGAGGTCACCAGGCTGAAGGGGGCGCTCTCGGCGGCGCACCGCGTCCGGTAGCGGCGTTCGAGGAGCACGGTGCCCTCGGGGACGCCGAACACCCCGGCGAGGTCCGCGTCGGCCGCGCACTCGCGGTAACGGGCGTGGAAGACGAGTTCCCCGGACTCCAGGCCGGTGTCGTGCTCGGTCGCCCCGGCCCGCGCCCGCTGCTCCCGGGGGGCGCGGGCCCGGTCCTTCTCCCACTGGTGGCGGAGGTTGCTGCGCCGGGCGAGGGTGCGCGGACGGCGCACGAAGGTGCCGATGCCGTGCCGCTCACCGGGCGCCGGGCGCCCCGCGCGGATGGCCGCGCGAAGCTCCTCCGCGATCCGCTCGTACGCCGCTGCCATCACCGCCCACCGCTTACCGCTTACCGTTCCGCGTTGCGCCACCGAACGCCCCGGCCCTACGGCGGGGCGGTCCGCGCCCTCACTACCGGCTCCCCACCCAGGCTACGACCTCAAGAGGACATGAGGACCTGAGGACGTGAGGATGTAGGGATGTGAGGAGGCGCTGCGACGCGTGAGACCGGCCAGGACACCGAGGAGGCCGCCATGCCCGAGCTGCCGGACGTCGAGGGATTCCGGAAGGTGCTGGAATCCTGCGTCAAGGGCAGGGTGATCCGCCGCATCGACGTGCGCGATGCGGGCGTGCTGCACGGGACGAGCGCCCGGCGGCTGCGCGACGCGCTGGAGGGCCGTCGCTTCGCCGCCCCGCAGCGGCACGGCAAATGGCTCCTCGCCCGCACCGCCGCCGACGGCCCCACCCTCCTGCTGCACTTCGGCATGACCGGACAACTGGTCTGCGCCCACCCCGACGACGAGATCGAGGCCCATGACCGCGTCCTGTTCACCGTGACCGGCGGCCGCCAGCTCCGGTTCCGCGACCGGCGCAAGCTCCAGGGCCTCTGGCTGGCCGACGACGAGGCCCAGGTCGAGCGGCTGCTGGACCGCCAGGGCCCCGACGCGATGACCGTGGAACGGAAGGAGTTCCAGGACGCGCTCTCGTCGCGCCGCGGCAGGATCAAGACCGCCCGCACCGACCAGTCGGTCCTGGCCGGACTCGGCAATCTGCTCGCCGACGAGATCCTGTGGCGCGCGCGGCTGCACCCCGCCACACGGGCCGGCGAGCTCACCGAGGCCGACCTGAGCGACCTCCGCACCCACATGCGCCGCACCCTGCGCTCGTCGGTGACCGCCGGCTGCGTCCCGCCCGCAACTCCTGGCTCACCGGCCGCCGCGCCGACCCCGACCCCCACTGCCCCCGCTGCGACGCCCCGCTGCGCCGCACCCGCATGTCCGGCCGTGGCACGGTCTGGTGCCCCCGATGCCAACCGGACGCGAACTGAGACCCGACCCCACACGGACCGCCAGGACCGCCAGGACCGCCAGGACCGGCAGGACCGGACCGGACGCCAGGGCAGGGCGCCTCACCTGGCGAGCGGCTCGCCGGTGAGCGCCGGGCGGACCTTGGTGAGCATCAGGTCGAGGAACTGGTCGGGGTGGCGGAAGGACGCGAAGTGGCTGGCGTTCCGGATGAGCGCGAAGTCCTTCACGGGGGCGGTCACGTCGTCGAAGAACCGGCGGGCCGGCTCGGGCGGGGTGAGGACGTCGCTGTCGCCCTGGAAGACGAAGAACGGGATCCGGAACGCGGTGCCCTCGGCCCACTCGTCGACGGTCGCGGCCTGGAGCCCGAGCGGCGCCGAGAAGTCCATGCCCTTCAGGTAGGTCCGGAGCTCGCGCAGCGTGTGCAGGGGGGAGAACCACAACGAGCGGATCACCACGGTCTTCATGGTGTCGAAGGTCAGCGGGTCGGTGGTGACGACGAGCTTGTTGTACTCCGACCACTGGTGCACGCTCCAGGCCGAGGCATCGGGCCCCATCGCGGTGACGGCGGCCAGCTCCTTGCGCTTGCCTGCCTTGCGCAGGCGGCCGAGCAGACAGCGGTAGGCGGGGTGGTCGTGTCCGCCCGCGACGACGTTCTGGTCGGTGCCGACGTAGGCGGAGTAGAGCTCGGGGTGGTTGCGGGCGAGGCGGAGTCCGAGCACAGTCCCCAGGGAGTTGGCGACCAGCAGGACCTTCTCGACGCCGAGCCGGGCGCGGACGTGCTCGGTCAGTTCGACGGCGTCCCGGTGGAGGCGGTCGAGGGTCAACTCGCCCTGCCCGGCCGGGCCGCCGTGGCCGAAGGTCTTGGCGGCGCCGCGCATGTCCCACCGCACGAGGGTGAAGTGCCGCTCCCAGGCCCGGGTGCGCGAGGCGTAGATCAGGTTGGACGCGCCGGGGCCGCCGTGGATCTCCAGGATCACGGGGTTGCGCCGGTCCTCCCCGCGGAGGGAGACCCACTGGTCGATGCCGCCGATGCGGACGAACCCGGACTCGTCGATGCCGTTCGGGGCGGTGATGAGCAGCCGCTCGGCGTTCGCGGTGCGCTTGACCCGGCGGTAGCCCAGCAGACCGGCGACGGGCGCGGCCAGGGCGGCGGCGGAGGCGGAGGCGGTGAGAAGAGTGGTGAGCATGACGGTTCCCCCAACTGTTTATGCCATCAGCAGTTCCGATATCGCTTACGGTATATACAGTTGGTGTCGGTGTCAACGGCACCGCCGACCGCCGTCGAGAGGGAGGGCCGCATGGCCAAGGAGAAGGCGCGTGACCTGCGCGCGAGCATCGCGCTGCTGTGGGGGGAGCGGGAGCAGCCGACCCGCGGCCCCAAGCCGAGCCTGACGCCCCGGCGTATCGCCGAGGCCGCCGTGGCCCTCGCCGACGCCGAGGATCTGGCGGCCGTCTCCATGAGCAAGGTCGCCGCCGAGTTCGGTGTGTCGGCGATGGCGCTGTACCGCTATGTGCCGGGCAAGGCCGAACTGGTCGAGCTGATGGTCGAGTCGGTCTTCGCCGAGGCGCCCGATCTGTCAGCGGCAGGCAGCGACTGGCGGCCACGGATCATCGAGTGGGCCCGCCGGTCCGCGCGCGTCCATCGGTCCCACCCCTGGCTGCTGGCGGCCACCTCGATGCGCCGCCAGGTCATGGGGCCGAACCAGCTCGGCTGGCTGGACGCGGCGCTCGCGGCGCTGGAGCCCACCGGCCTCACGGCCGCTCAGCAGCACCGGGTCTTCGTTCTCGTCGCCGGCTTCGTACGCACCCACGTCCAGCAGCTGCTCGACTTCGACGAAGAGCACAGCCGGCAGTGGAACCACCTCACCGGCGAACTGCTCGACCGGCACGCCGACCGCTTCCCCGCCCTGACCCGCGCCATCGCCGCGGGCGCCTTCGCCCCCGACCCCGCCGACCCCTTGGAGTTCGGCCTCGACCGCATCCTCGACGGCGTCCAAACCCTCATCGACCGGCCCTAGATGAGTGAGTCCGACCGGGGACCCGTGGAAGAGACCGGCTACGGCGTGCGGTGAAGCAGGCCGCGTTCCAGGGCGACGACCACTGCGCGGGTGCGGTCGTTGACGTCGAGCTTGGCGAAGAGCCGCAGCAGATGGGTCTTCACGGTGGCCTCGGCGATGACCAGCCGCTTGCCGATCTCGGCGTTGGTGAGCCCGTCGGCGACCGCGTTCAGCACTTCGGCCTCCCGGGCGGTGAGCGGCACCGGTGCGGGCCGGCGCATCTTGGCGACGAGCCTTTGGGCCACCCGCGGGGCGAGCACCGTCTCCCCGCGGGCCGCCGCCCGGATGGCGTCGGCCAGTTGCTCGCGGGTGGTGTCCTTGAGCAGATATCCGATGGCACCGGCCTCGACCCCGCGCTCGATGTCGGCGTCCGTGTCGTAGGTCGTCAGGATCAGCACCCGGGTCCGCGGGTGCCGGGCGACGATCTCGGTCGTGGTCGCGACCCCGTCGAGTACCGGCATGCGCAGGTCGACCAGGGCGACGTCGGGCGCGTACGCGTCGACGAGTTCCAGTGCCGCGCGGCCGTCGGCCGCCTCGCCGACGATCTCGATGCCCGGTTCGGCGGCGAGCAGGGCGATGACGCCGGCGCGCATCACCGTATGGTCGTCGACCACGATGACGCGAAGGGATGGGCGGGTCGTTGCGCCGGTCATGCCGTCACCTTCCGTTCCTGGGAGTCGGTTCCGCGGGAGTCGGCTCGGCCGGAATCGACTCTGCCGGAATCGACTCGGCCGCGACCACGGGAATCATCGCGAGCACACGGGTACCGTCGCCGACCGAGCTGGTGACGGTGAGCTGTCCGCCCAGCTCGGCGAGGCGCTTGCGCATCCCGTCGAGGCCGAACCCCGGTGCCTGTCCGACAACGAACCCCCGTCCGTCATCGGTGATTTCCAGCTCGACGCCGAACGGCCGCCGCGCCAGCACCACGCTCACCGTGGAAGCCGCGGCGTGCTTGCGCACATTGGCCAGCGACTCCTGCAGGCAGCGCAGCAAGGCGACCCGGGTCCGCTGGTCGCACTCCGGGTCGGCCAGTTCCGCATCGACGGTGAGCCGGGTGTCCTCCCCGAACCGGTCCAGGGTCCGGCGCAGCGTCTGCGCCACCGAGCCCGCGGCCACCTGGCTCTGCCGCCCGGAGCCGACCAGCTCGCGCGCCTCGGCGAGGTTCTCGCGCGCCGTGCTCTCGATCGACCGCAGCTGCTGGGCGCTGCGGTCCGGATCGGTGGCCAGTCCCGCCCGGGCCGCTTCGGCCAGGACGATGATGGACGCGAAGCCCTGCGCGAGCGTGTCGTGGATCTCCCGCGCCATCCGCTCGCGCTCGTCGGCGGCGCCCTGGCGCTGGTGGGCCTCGGACAGCCGGGCCTGGGTCCGCTCCAACTCCTGGATCAGCCGGGCGCGTTCACCGCTCTGCTCCACGACCGAGTGAATCCACAGCCCGATCAGGATGCTGGCGGCGACCACGATGAGCGTGGAGACGAGCGTGGAACCGAGGAACTCCGCGCTCCAGCCCTTGCGCAGCCAGCTCCCGGTCAGTGTGGAGAGCGTGGCGAGCCCGGTGAAGACCAGCGAGGCCCGTACCGTCCGGCCGAACAGCCAGATGTGCGGCAGCGTCACGATGAACAGCGCCGCATAGCCGCTCCACAAGTACGCGCTCCCGCCGAGCGCCAGGACCAGCACCGACAGATAGGTGTACGGGCGCAGGACGGGGTTGCCGGGGAAGCGGTGCAGGACCGCGTAGCTGAGCGTCACGCAGCCCAGCAGTGCCAGCGCCGCGTACGTCTGCCCGCCCTGGCTCTCGGTCAGGGCGAGACCGGCGAAGAGTGCGCCGAACAGAACCCAGCACACCGCGTTCCACCGGCGCAGGGTCCGGGCCCAGAACGGGTCGGTGGGGTGGCCGGGGGCGGGGCCGCTGAGGGAGTCGGGGCGCCACGGGTTCAGGGTGCGTTCGGCCCTCGACCAACGGATCATGGTGGTCAACCTACGTGGACCGCCGCCACCGCGGGCCGCTGCGTGCGCGGTACTCCGCGCGAGGGCCACCAACTCGCCTGGCCGAGGAGCGTCATGGCCGCCGGCAGCACCATGATCCGGATGACGAAGGCGTCCAGCAGCACGGCTGCCGCCAGCACGAACCCGATCTGCTTCATCTCGATGATGTGCAGGAAGACGAAGCTGGCGAAGACCGTCACCATCACCACCGCGGCGCTGGTCACCACCGCGGCGGAGCTGCCGATTCCGTCGAGCACGGCCTTGCGCGTCGGTACGCCGCCCAGGACGGCCTCCCTGATCCGGCTGACCACGAACACCTGATAGTCCATCGACAGCCCGAAGAGGATCACGAACAGGAACAGCGGTACCCGGGAGCCGATCGATCCGGTGGAGTGGAAGCCCAGCAGACCCTCGGCCCAGGTGCCCTGGAAGACCAGGACCAGCAGCCCCAGCGCGCCGGCGGCCGACAGCAGGTTGAGCACGACGCCGAGCAGCCCGAGCACCACCGAGCGGAAGGCCAGCGTCGTCATGACGAAGGTGACCAGCAGCAGGGCGCCGATGACCAGCGGCAGCTTGGCGGTCTGGTGGGCGGGGTAGTCGGTGGTCCGGGCGACGTCACCGG
Source organism: Streptomyces sp. MspMP-M5 (assembly GCF_000373585.1). Lineage (GTDB taxonomy): Bacteria > Actinomycetota > Actinomycetes > Streptomycetales > Streptomycetaceae > Streptomyces. The sequence continues at coordinate 589,319 of NZ_KB891853.1, read as the reverse complement.
TCACCCCGGCCTCGGCGCCGGGTATCCGGCCGACGGTGGCGGGCAGGTAGGCGTCCCGGAGGTGGGCCAGGGACCGCCGCGCCTGGTCGGAGTTCCCCAGGTACGGGACGGACAGCTCCAGCACGCTGATGCGGTGGTCGTCCGACGTGCGCAGCCGGGGGCGGCCGGTGAACAGCGGGTCGGTCTGCGTGCGGCGGCCGAGTTCCCGGAGCGCCGCGGCCACTTCACCGGCGCGGTCCGGACGGGCGCGGACCGCGACCTGATGCAGGACCCGGTGCTCGGGGAAGGCCGCGTTCAGCCGGTCGTACGTCCGCATCGCGGGCACGGCGCGGGAGTGGGTGTCGCGGCTCATCTCGACCAGCTTCAGCCCCGCCAACGGGGCGGCCAGACCCAGCAGGAGCAGCACGGAGACGCACAGCGTGAGCACCGGGTGGTTGCTCGCGGGACGGGTCAGCACCGCCCACACCCGGCCGGTCCCGCCCGTCCGCGTCCGCCGCGCCCGGCGGCTCCTGGGCCGGCGCGTACCACCGGCCCGGCGGGCCGCCCTGCGCTCCGCCCGCTGCCCGGACTTGACCAGCAGCGCGGGCAGTACCGTCAGCGAACTGGCCACGGCGACCAGGACGACGACGATGGTGCCGGTCGCCAGGGAGGAGAAGATGACGTCGGAGGCCAGATACAGCGTGGCCGTGGAGACGACCACCGCGAGCCCGGAGACCACGACCGCGCGTCCCGAGGTCGCCGCGGCCAGCTCCACCACCGCCTCCGGGCCGAGCCGGCCGCCGGAGCGCGCCCGTTCCTCCCGTTCACGCTTGAGGTAGAACAGCGTGTAGTCGACGCCCACCGCGAGGCCGATCAGAATGATGACGTTGGTGCCGACCCCGGCGTCGGCGAAAAGGTGCGAGGCCACCATGGACAGGCCCATGGCCGCGGCGATCGACGAAAGCGCCAGCAGCAGCGGCACGGTGGCCATCACGAGAGAGCCGAACGCCAGCAGCAGGGTGATCAGGGTGGCGGGCAGGGTGATCGCCTCGGACAGCGCTAGGTCATCGCCGCGCTGCGCATCCACACCCTTGCTGATGGAGGGGCCTCCGGTCTCCTCCACCCGCAGAGTGGGATGACTCCGCTGCACCGCCGCGGTCTGCGCCCACAGCGGACCGACATGCTTACGGGCCTCCAACTCCGGCCCCTGCATGGCGACTTCGACCATGATGACCTGGCCGTCGCGGGCGATGCGCGGTGCGGCCACGCTCTCGACCTCGGGCAGCTTCGCCATCCGGGCGGCGACGTCCCGCGCGGCGGCCCCGGCGGCCGCCCGGTCCAGGACACCGGAGCGGGCCGAGACCAGCACCTGCTCGGTGGGCCTGCGCTCCAGGTGCCCTTCGGAGGCCATCGCCTCGGCCCGGCCGGCCTCGCCGACCCGGTAGTCCTCGGTGGTGGCGTTGTGGGTGCCGACCGCGGCACCGAGGCCCAGGCACAGCACGACGGACACCAGCCAGCCGGTGATCGCACGCCAGGGATGCAGGGCGCTCCAACGGGCGGCGCGCACAGGTAGCTCTCTCATACGAAGACCCTCGCCGGAGCGCCCCCGCGCCCGACAGCATCGGCCGGTTGTACTTGCCCTCCACCGGTCGACGGACGGTGGCGGTGGGGCTAGCCCCACCCCCGGCGGTCATCGGTGGCCCAGAAGATCCCTCTTGTGGACAAAGACCAGGACAACGAGGGCTGAGAAACGTCGAAGGGCCCCACCGCAAGCGGTGGGGCCCTTCGACATCGTGCCCGGTGAGAGCACTGGCGGAGGATACGAGATTCGAACTCGTGAGGGGTTGCCCCCAACACGCTTTCCAAGCGTGCGCCCTAGGCCACTAGGCGAATCCTCCGCCGCAAACAATACAAGACGTTGGGGAGTGCTCGCGAACATGATCCGGGGGAGGGGGTCGGGGCGAGGGTGCCGAGAGGGTGCGGGTCGTTTTCCGGGGGTGGGATCCGCTAATGTGGGGCGCAGCCCCTCACGTGGCGCTATCTGACTGAACTCCCCCAGGGCCGGAAGGCAGCAAGGGTAGGTCGGCTCTGGCGGGTGCGTGGGGGGCGCTTGCGTTCTCGGATCGCGGATCTCGAACGGGGCCTCGCCGGGCGGGGAGCCCTCCCTGTCCGTGGGGGCGGGAGCTCGGGGGCGGGCCGGTTGTCGGTGGGGCCCGATATCGTCGTATGCGTGTCGTCCCTTGCGCTGTACCGCCGCTACCGCCCCGAGACCTTCGCCGAGGTCATCGGGCAAGAGCACGTGACCGACCCACTGCAGCAGGCGTTGCGGAACAACCGGGTCAACCATGCGTATCTGTTCAGCGGGCCGCGCGGCTGTGGCAAGACGACGAGCGCGCGCATCCTGGCGCGCTGTTTGAACTGTGAGGAAGGTCCCACTCCCACTCCGTGCGGGACGTGCCAGTCGTGCGTCGACCTGGCGCGCAACGGCCGGGGCTCGATCGATGTGATCGAGATCGACGCGGCGTCGCACGGTGGCGTCGACGACGCGCGTGAGCTGCGGGAGAAGGCGTTCTTCGGGCCGGCCGGCAGCCGGTACAAGATCTACATCATCGACGAGGCGCACATGGTGACCTCGGCGGGCTTCAACGCCCTGCTGAAGGTCGTCGAGGAGCCGCCGGAGCATCTGAAGTTCATCTTCGCCACGACCGAACCGGAAAAGGTCATCGGGACGATCCGGTCGCGGACGCATCACTATCCGTTCCGGTTGGTGCCGCCGGGCACTCTGCGGGACTACCTCGCGGAGGTCTGCGGCCGGGAGGACATCCCGGTCGAGGACGGCGTGCTGCCGCTGGTGGTGCGGGCCGGGGCCGGCTCGGTGCGTGACTCGATGTCGGTGATGGACCAGCTGCTCGCCGGGGCCGGCGCGGACGGTGTGACATATGCCATGGCGACGTCGCTGCTGGGGTACACCGACGGTTCGCTGCTGGACGCCGTCGTCGAGGCGTTCGCGGCGGGGGACGGGGCGGCGGCCTTCGAGGTCGTCGACCGCGTCATCGAGGGCGGGAACGACCCCCGGCGGTTCGTGGCCGATCTGCTGGAGCGGCTGCGCGACCTGGTGATCCTGGCGGCGGTGCCGGACGCCGGGGAGAAGGGACTGATCGACGCTCCCGCCGACGTCGTGGAGCGGATGACGGCGCAGGCGTCGGTGTTCGGCGCGGCCGAGCTGAGCCGCGCCGCCGATCTGGTCAACGCCGGGCTGACGGAGATGCGCGGGGCGACCTCCCCGCGGCTCCAGCTGGAGCTGATCTGCGCCCGGGTGCTGCTGCCGGCGGCGTACGACGACGAGCGGTCGGTGCAGGCGCGGCTGGACCGTCTGGAGCGCGGCATCGGTGCGGGCGCGGCGGCGATGGCGCTGGGCGGCGGGCCGGGGCCGGCCGGTGGCGGCGGTCCGGCGGGGGCCGTGATGGAGTCCGGTGGCCCCTCGGTGGCGTACGCGCCGGGGGCGGAGGCACATCCGCCGATGCCAGCCTCCGGGGCGTCCGGGCCGGCCGCGGCGCGTGCCGCGGTGCGGGGGACGACGGGCGCGGCCCCGGCTCCGGCTCCGGGCCCCGGTGCGGGGGCCGAGGCGGGCGCCGGTGGCCCCGCAGGGCCCGCCGCTCCTGTGGCTCCAGTGGCTTCTACTCCCGTTGCCCCGGCGGGTTCCGGTGGTGCGGAAGCGCCGGCCGGGCCCGCGGACGCTGCGCAGGGCGGGGCGGCGCGGCCGGGTGCGTGGCCCGGTGGCACCCGTGGTCCCGCCGGTGCGGCCGGCGCCGGGCAGGGCGCCGCCGCGCGGCAGCCCGGGAGCTGGCCGTCGGCCGCGGCACCGGGCCAGGGCGGACCGGCCGGTCAGACCGGTCAGGCCGGGCAGACCGGTCAGGGTGGATCGGGCGGCCACGGTGGCCAGGGCGGCCCGGGTGGGCAGTCCGGGGCCGGGGCGCCCGGTGCGTCCGGGACCGGTCCGGCGGGCGGAGCGCCCGCGCAGCCGATGGCCGGCGGGGCGGCGCAGGTGCGGCAGCTCTGGCCGCAGATCCTGGACGCGGTCAAGAGCCGGCGCCGCTTCACCTGGATCCTGCTGAGCCAGAACGCCCAGGTCTCCGGCTTCGACGGCACCACCCTCCAGATCGGCTTCCCGAACGCCGGGGCCCGCGACAGCTTCGCCAACGGCGGCAGCGAGGACGTCCTCAAGGAGGTCCTCGCCGAGAACTTCCAGCTCCCGTGGCAGGTCGAGGCGATCGTCGATCCGTCCGGTGGCGCCGGCCCGCCGGCCGGCGGTGCCCGCGGCGGCGGGGGCGGCTTCGGCGGCACGAGCGGCGGGTACGGCGGATACGGCGGCGCCTCCGGTGCCCCGCAGCAGCCGGCGCCGCAGGCCGCTCCGGCCCGGCAGAGCGCCCCGGCGGCCCCGGAGCAGGGGCCGGGCGGGGGCGGCGGCCAGGGCGCCCGGATGGCGCGCGAGGCGGTGGCGTCGTCGCCGTCCACCGGCGGCGGTCAGGGCGGGCCCGCGGCCGAGCCCTCGTACAGCGCGCCGGAGTCCTCGATGTCGATCGAGTACGACATGCCGGAGGAGGACGACCCGGATCTCGTCGACTCCGCGCTCAGCGGGCACGAGCTGATCGTGCGCGAGCTGGGGGCGACGGTCCTGGAGGAGTTCGACAACGAGTAGCAGGCGAGGGGGCGGCGGGTGTGCCTGGAGGCGGCAAGGCCCGTGAGGGTTCGGTCGGTGGCGGGGCGTCACCGGGGGGACGCGCTGCGCACGGGCGCGGGGGCGGAGCGGCGGCGCCGGCCCGTCCAGGGGGCGTACGGGGCACATCAGTGCTCCTCCCTGCGGTGTAGGGCGCCGGGCGCGGGAAACACGTAGGCTCGGGCTACCGCACAAACGTTGTCGTACGGCAGGAGTCATGTCGTGATCCCCGGTGGTCAGCCCAATATGCAGCAGCTGCTGCAGCAGGCCCAGAAGATGCAGCAGGACCTCGCGGCCGCCCAGCAGGAGCTGGCCGAGACGCCCGTGGAGGGTTCCGCGGGAGGCGGCCTGGTGAAGGCGACGGTGACGGGCTCCGGCGAGCTCCAGGGGCTGGTGATCGACCCGAAGGCGGTCGACACCGACTCCGCGGAGGAGACCGCCGAGACCCTCGCCGACCTCGTCCTCGCGGCGGTCCGCGACGCCAACGCCACCGCGCAGAAGCTCCAGCAGCAGAAGCTCGGCCCGCTCGCCCAGGCACTGGGCGGCGGCGGTGGCGGCATCCCCGGTCTCCCCTTCTGAGGAGCCTTTGGCCTCCCCTTCTGAGGAGTAGCCAACTAGCGTACGCAGCACGGCAGAAGAGAGAGAAGACGTTCCGTGTATGAAGGCGTGGTCCAGGACCTGATCGACGAGTTGGGCAGGCTGCCCGGCGTCGGTCCCAAGAGCGCGCAGCGGATCGCCTTCCACGTTCTTCAGGCCGAGCCGACCGATGTCCGCCGGCTCGCGAACGCGCTGATGGAGGTGAAGGCGAAGGTCCGGTTCTGCAGCATGTGCGGCAATGTCGCGCAGGAGGAGCAGTGCCGGGTCTGCCTCGACCCGCGGCGCGATCCGGCGGTCATCTGCGTCGTGGAGGAGCCCAAGGACGTCGTGGCGATCGAGCGGACGAGGGAGTTCCGCGGCCGCTACCACGTCCTCGGCGGCGCGATCAGTCCGATCGAGGGCGTCGGCCCCGACGACCTGCGGATACGGGAACTCCTGGCCCGGCTCGCGGACGGCACGGTCACCGAGCTGATCCTGGCCACCGACCCGAATCTGGAGGGCGAGGCCACGGCCACGTACCTTGCCCGCATGATCAAGCCGATGGGCCTCAAAGTGACGCGACTGGCCAGTGGACTGCCGGTCGGAGGCGATCTGGAGTATGCCGACGAGGTCACGCTCGGGCGGGCCTTCGAAGGGAGGAGACTTCTCGATGTCTGACGCGACGCTCCATGACACGACACAGAACCCCGACGACTTCGCCGTCTCGATCTCCGACTCGATCGAGAGCTTCATCGTCGCGGTGACCGAGGTCGCCAAGGGCGACGAGCCGGACAGTGCGGTGCCGTTCCTGCTGCTGGAGGTCTCCCAGCTGCTGCTCACGGGGGGCCGGCTGGGCGCGCACGAGGACATCGTTCCCGACGAGCGGTACGAGACGGACACCGGTCCGGAGCCGGACGTGGACGAACTGCGCGAGCGGTTCGCGCGGCTGCTCGACCCGGTCGACGTCTACTCCGAGGTCTTCGACCCGTACGTGCCGCGCAGCGAGCCGGTGGCCTCCCGGATCTCCGACGACCTCGCCGACATCATCACCGACCTGCGGCACGGACTGGCGCACTACCGGGCGGGCCGGGTCACCGAGGCCCTGTGGTGGTGGCAGTTCTCCTACCTCTCCAACTGGGGCCCGACCGCCTCGGCGACCCTGCGGGCGCTCCAGTCGCTGGTCGCCCACGTACGCCTCGACCAGCCGCTGGACGCGCTGGACGGCCTGGACACCGACAGCGACGCGGCCGGGGACGAGGAGCGGCTCGCCGAGGAGGCGGGCAAGGTCATGGCGGCGGAGATCGCCGGGCCGCTGGGGCTGCACGGCGTGTGAGCCTGCCGCCGGCCCCGCCGTCGGCGCGGTGCCGCGCACCCGGAAACGGGCTGAGGGTGTGACCTGGGTTACGTTTCCGTGTGCCCTGGGTCGGAGCGGGAAGGTGCACGCCGAGCCGGTGCGACGGAGCACCGCGCTGGACCGGCGAGGGACACGGAGTTCACGGGCCGCGTTCGGCGCGCTCATCGGGTGCCTTCCGCAAGGCCGATCCACGGTGGGCGCGTTGATCGGAACGCACGTCCGGTGTCTCACGATGTGGTAGTAGCGGGGTGGTTTCCGCCCGCTCGTTAGACTGAGCCGACCGCAGTACCCCCATGTCAGGGGGTCCGGGAGGGACTCCCTCCCGCAGAGACAGTTGCGAGGAGCGCACGTGGGCCTTGTCGTGCAGAAGTACGGCGGCTCATCCGTTGCGGATGCCGAGGGCATCAAGCGCGTCGCCAAGCGAATCGTCGAGGCCAAGAAGAACGGCAACCAGGTTGTCGTGGTGGTCTCGGCGATGGGCGACACGACGGACGAGCTGATCGATCTCGCGCAGGAAGTGTCCCCGATCCCGTCGGGGCGCGAGTTCGACATGCTGCTGACCGCCGGAGAGCGGATCTCCATGGCCCTGCTGGCGATGGCGATCAAAAACCTCGGCCATGAGGCGCAGTCCTTCACCGGCAGCCAGGCCGGCGTGATCACCGACTCCGTGCACAACAAGGCGCGGATCATCGATGTCACCCCGGGCCGGATCCAGACCTCCGTCGACGAGGGCAACATCGCCATCGTCGCCGGCTTCCAGGGTGTGTCCCAGGACAAGAAGGACATCACGACGCTGGGGCGCGGCGGTTCGGACACCACCGCGGTGGCGCTCGCCGCCGCCCTGAACGCCGATGTCTGCGAGATCTACACCGACGTGGACGGTGTCTTCACCGCCGACCCGCGGGTCGTGAAGAAGGCCCGGAAGATCGACTGGATCTCCTTCGAGGACATGCTGGAGCTGGCCAGTTCCGGCTCCAAGGTGCTGCTGCACCGGTGCGTCGAGTACGCACGCCGTTACAACATCCCGATCCACGTCCGCTCGTCCTTCTCGGGACTGCAGGGCACGTGGGTCAGCAACGAACCGCAAGGGGACAGGCCGATGGAGCAGGCAATCATCTCGGGCGTCGCGCACGACACCTCCGAGGCGAAGGTCACGGTCGTCGGGGTCCCGGACAAGCCGGGCGAGGCCGCGCGGATCTTCCGGGCGATCGCCGACTCCGAGGTCAACATCGACATGGTCGTGCAGAACGTGTCGGCGGCCTCCACCGGCCTGACGGACATCTCCTTCACGCTGCCGAAGGCCGAGGGCCGCAAGGCCGTCGCGGCACTGGAGAAGACCCGCGCCGCGGTCGGCTTCGACTCGCTCCGCTACGACGACCAGATCGCCAAGATCTCGCTGGTCGGCGCCGGCATGAAGACCAACCCCGGCGTGACCGCGGCGTTCTTCGAGGCGTTGTCGAACGCGGGCGTGAACATCGAGCTCATCTCGACCTCCGAGATCCGTATCTCGGTCGTCACCCGGGCCGATGACGTCAACGAGGCGGTCCGCGCGGTGCACAGCGCCTTCGGCCTCGACAGCGAGGGCGACGAGGCGATCGTCTACGGCGGCACCGGGCGATGATCCCGGCCGAGGCGGGCCGCCCGTCCCTCGCCGACACGGCTGGGGCGGGGGCCCGCCCGGCCGCCAGGCCCCACCTCGCGGTCGTCGGCGCCACCGGTGCGGTCGGCCGCGTTCTGCTCGGGATCCTCTCCGAGCGGGCGGACGTCTGGGGCGAGATCCGCTTGATCGCCGCGCCCCGGTCCGCCGGCCGCAAGCTGACGGTGCGCGGCGAGGAGGTCGAGGTCCTCGCCGCGAGCGAGGAAGCCTTCGACGGCATCGACGTCGCGATGTTCGACGTGCCGGACGAGGTCGCCGCGCGCTGGGTGCCGGTCGCGGTCGCCAAGGGCGCGGTGGCGGTGGACAATTCGGGCGCGTTCCGGGCGGACCTGGACGTGCCGCTGGTGGTGCCCGAGGTCAACGCGTGCGCGGCGCGGATCCGGCCCCGCGGCATCGTCGCCAACCCGGCCTGCACCACGCTGTCGATGATCGTCGCCCTCGGCGCACTGCACGCCGAGTACGGGCTGAGCGAACTGGTCGTCTCCTCGTACCAGGCGGCGTCGGAGGCCGGGCAGGCCGGCACCGACACGCTGCGGGCGCAGCTCTCGGCGGTGTCCGGTACGGAGCTGGGCACCGCGCCGGGCGATGTCCGGCGGGCGGTCGGCGACACCCTCGGGCCGTTCCCGGCGCCGCTCGCGCTCAACGTCGTGCCGTGGGCCGGCGCGCTCCGGGCGGACGGCTGGTCGTCGGCGGAGCTGACGATCCGGGAGGAGTGCCGGAAGGTGCTGGGGCTGCCCGAGCTGCCGGTCACCGCGACCTGTGTGCGGGTGCCGGTGCTCACCGCGCACTCGATGGCCGTGCACGCGCGCTTCGAGAGCGAGGTCACGGTCGCCGGGGCGCACGAGATCCTGGCGGCCGCGCCCGGGGTCGTGCTGTTCGACGACCCGGCGGAGGACGCGTATCCGACCCCGTCGGACGTGGCCGGCACCGATCCGACGTGGGTGGGCCGGGTCCGGCGGTCGCTGGACGATCCCCGGGCGCTGGAGCTCTTCGTGTGCGGTGACAACCTGCGCAAGGGGGCGGCGCTGAACATGGCCGAGATCGGGGAGTCGGTGGCGGAGGAGCTGCGGGGCGCGGAGGAGTAGGGAGAAGAGCGGTGGGGGGAAGGGGACGCGGCGGGCCGGCGGCGGGTGCGGTGCGGTGGGCTCGTTCCGTAGGGGGCGCGGAAGTTGGGGGAGTGGCTGCGGAGGGGTGCCCCCCTGCGCGATGATTTGTGGGACGTGTGAAGATTTCGTGTGTGGAGCGCTGGTCCGGACCACTTGATCTGGGCTGACGTTCTGTTCGATCATTCGCTTCCCGCGGTGCTGCAACCGGCGGGCGGTAGTCGGCGTCTTTCCGGGTCGTCCCCTGGGGTGGCCCGCGGCGTGCGCGGACCGCTTCCGGGGCCCTGGGGTGGCGGAACGATTGCATTAAGGCAGTCGTATCAGGGCAATTGGGGCATTTGGGAAGAGCTGGTACGCATGAGGGCATTTGACGCATCGCCACAAGCGGTGCCTTGCGCGTACAACCCTTTTGGGGGGAAGCGTGTCCAACAGGCGTGGCAGAGGTACTCGGATTCACCATCGCCCCGGCGGGAGCGGCAGGCGCGGCAGTGCGCCCGCGCCCACGGGTCTCCGGGGGCATGCCGGTGATCGCCCCCTGGTCCGCCGCGCGCCCCGCGCAGCTCTCGACGCAGCGTGGGGACACTGACGACGCGATGGCAGCCGGCACCACAGTCGACCACCTCACCGAGACCTATCGCGCGCACTACCGCTCGCTCCTCGGCCTGGCGGCGCTGCTCCTCGACGACACGGCCTCCTGCGAGGACGTCGTACAGGAAGCCTTCATCCGCGTGCACTCCGCCCGCGGCCGGGTGCGCGACCCCGAGAAGACCCTGGCCTACCTGCGACAGACGGTCGTCAACCTCTCGCGCTCCGCGCTGCGCCGCCGCATCCTCGGGCTGAAGCTGCTCTCCAAGCCCATGCCCGACATGGCGAGCGCCGAGGAGGGTGCGTACGACCTGCTGGAGCGGGACCAGCTCATCAAGGCGATGCGCGGACTGCAGCGCCGCCAGCGCGAGGTGCTGGTGCTCCGCTACTTCGCCGATATGACGGAGGCTCAGGTCGCCGAGACGCTGGGAATATCGCTGGGCTCGGTCAAGGCATACGGCTCGCGGGGGATCGCGGCGCTGCGCGTCGCCATGGAGGCTCCGGCGTGAGTACGGCAAGACCCGACCGGGGAAACACCGGGCACGACGGGGGCGACCGGGGCGGCCTGGGCGACCGGCGCGAGGAGGAAGCCCGGGGCACCCGGGCCGGACGGAGCGGCGAGACCGGTCGGGGGGCCGGCTTCGACGGTGGCCCGCGCGAGGAATCCGGGGCCGGGTCCGGGGCCGGTCCCGGCGCGGACGGCTTTGACGACGCCGGTTTCGGCGGCGGGGACGAGCTGCGGCGGCTGCTGAAGACCACCGTCGCCGACCTGGAGCCCGCGCCGGACGCGCTGGAGCAGCTGCGGCGGGCGGTCCCGGCGCGGCGCCAGCGGCGGCGCCATGCCCTGGTGGGCGCGGCCGCCGCGCTGCTGCTCGGTGGCACGACGGTCCCGGCCATGGTGCACGTCGCGAGCTTGGACGACGCCCCCGGCGACCGTCCGGCCAACGCCGCCAGCAGCCGGAGCGCCGACCAGCAGGACACCAGCGGCGCGCGCGGCGAGGGCACCGAACGGTCCGGCACCCGGCCCACCGGCGGGGACGGCCGGATGCCGGGCCCGGGGCGGCCGTCGGGCAAGGAGGACAAGGGCGCCGCGACACCCGGCGCGGAACCCGTCCCCGGCGCCGGTACGCCCGCTCCCGACACGACCATGGACGTCACCTCGCCGGTCTGCGGACGCGACCAGCTCGGCAAGGGGACCGCGACGGTCGGCCCGGCCGACTCCGCGGGCCGGGTCTACGGCGCGTTCCGGGTGGTGAACACCTCCGACGCCGCGTGTTCCGTCGAGGGCGGCGGGACCGTGGACGTCACCCCGCAGGGCACGACCAAGACCGACAAGATCCATGTCGTCGACCACACCTCCGGTGACGACGCCCCCGGGCTGCCGGACCCGGCGACCACGCCCGATCAGCTGGTGCTGAAGCCGGGGCAGGCGTACGAGGTCAAGTTCGCCTGGATTCCGGCGGCGGGCGGCGGCCCGTCCGGATGCGTCAGCCCGAGGCCGTCGCCGACGCCCGACCCGTCCAAGGCGCCGGCGGCGTCGCCGGCCGCCGCGGCGTCGACGAGCGGCAGCACCACCGGCGGCCAGGCCGGTGGCACCGAGGGCTCCGCGGAGGGCGGCGCGGCGGCCGGCGGCGTGGTCCTGACCCATACGCCGGAGGCGGGCGAGCCCGTCGTGGCCGACGCCAAGCTCACGGACGCCTGCGCGGGCACGGTGTACCGCACGAACCCGCTCGCGACTCCTTAGGGCGCGTCGTTCCGTCGGCGTTCCGAGTGCCGTGGGCGTCCCGTGGGCGTTCGGTGGGTGGGGCGACGGCGCGGGTGCCGGGGCCGGAGCGACGGCGGGGAGGGGGCGGTGCGGCCGTGCGGCGCGGGCCCCGTACCGTTGATGGGGTGTACCGGTTCCTGCTGACCCCGCGGTGGTGGGGAATCAACGTCTTCGCCGTGCTGGCGATCCCCTTCTGCATCTTCATGGGCAGCTGGCAGCTGAGCCGTTTCGACGCCCGGGTCGCCTCGCACCAGCAGCAGGAGAACCGATCCGCCGACGCGAAGACCGCCGCGCCCCGGCCCCTGGACAGTCTGCTTCCGGTCGACCAGCTCACCTCCGGTCACCAGGCCACCGCCCGCGGCCGTTATGACGCCGGGCGCCAACTCCTGGTCCCCGGCCGCACCCTCCAGGGCGACCACGGCGACCAGCAGGGCTTCTACGTCCTGACCCTGCTGCGCACGGACAGCGGCAAGGCCCTCCCGGTCGTCCGCGGCTGGCTACCCGGCGACGCGAACGCCAAGGCCGACACGGCCGGGGTGCCGGCGCCGCCGGCGGGCGAGGTCACGGTGACCGGGGCGCTGCAGGCGTCGGAGAACCAGGGCACGGCCGGGGTCCGGGCGGGCGGCGGGCTGCCGGCGGGACAACTCGGCATGATCAGCGCGGCGTCGCTGGTGAACCTCGTGCCGTACGGCGTCTACGACGCGTGGATCACGCTCAGCGACCCGCCCGCGCCGCTGCGCGCCGTTCCGCCGGCCGCCGCGGAGGGCAGCGGCCTGGACATGAAGGCGTTCCAGAACCTCGGTTACACCGGCGAGTGGTTCGTCTTCGCGGGCTTCGTGCTCTTCATGTGGTTCCGCCTGGTCCGCCGCGAGGCCGAGGCCGCCAAGGACGCCGCCCTGGGCATCCTCCCGGAGGGGACACCGGGGGCGGCGGCCGACGGGGGTGTGGCGCAGGAGGGCGTGGCGTCCGAGGGGGTGGCCCCGGAGGGCGTGGCCGGGGGCGAAGTCCCGGCGGGGAAGTAGGCCCTGGGGGCTTCCCCCTCCCCTCCCCCTGCCCCCCGCCACCCCCAGCGTCGCTACTCGCTCTTCACCGCCCTCTCGTCGATCTCAGGCTTCCCGTTCTTCCTCTCCGGCTGCTCGGCCGTCAGCTTCAGGTAGCGCTGGGCGAAGTCGAGTTCCAGGCGGACCTGCTTGATGCGTTCCTCGACGACGAGGGAGCCGTGGCCGGCGTCGTAGCGGTAGACCTCGTGCGGGTGGGCGCGCTGTTCGAGGCGCTGGACGTAGTTCTCGACCTGCCGGATCGGGCAGCGCGGGTCGTTGACGCCGGCGGAGATGTAGACGGGGGCCCGCACCGCGTCGACGTACGTCAGCGGGGAGGACGCCTCGAAGCGCTCGGGGACCTCCTCCGGCGTGCCGCCCAGGAGGGTGCGGTCCATGGCCTTCAGCGCCTCCATCTCGTCGTGGTACGCCGTGACGTAGTCCGCCACCGGGACCGCGGCCAGCCCGAGCGCCCAGGCGTCCGGCTGGACGCCCAGGCCCAGCAGCGTCAGATAGCCGCCCCAGGAGCCGCCGGCGAGCACCAGCCGCTCCGGGTCCGCGAGACCGGAGGCGACGGCCCACTCCCGCACCGCGGCGATGTCCTCCAGCTCGATCAGCCCGACGCGGTGCTTGAGCGCGTCCGTCCAGGCGCGGCCATAGCCCGTCGAGCCGCGGTAGTTGACGCGGACGACCGCGAAGCCGTGGTCCACCCAGGCGGCCGGCGACGAGGCGAAGGAGTCGCTGTCGTGCCAGGTCGGGCCGCCGTGGATGTCGAAGACGGTGGGGAAGGGGCCCGTGCCGGGGGGCTGCTGCACCAGGGCGTGGATGCGGCCGCCGGGGCCGTCCACCCAGGCGTCCGTCACCGGGACCGAGCCGGGGGCCTTCATCCCGGGCGGGTCCAGGACGACGGTGCCGTCCGTCGACCGCACCTCCGGCGGCTGGGCGGCGGACGACCACAGGAACTCCACCGTCCCGTCGGGGCGGGCGGTGGCACCCGAGACCGTGCCCACGGGGGTCCCGACCCGGCTCAGGGGGCCGGCCGGGGCGTCGGCTCCGGTGTCCGTGCCGGAGCCCGCGGTGCCGAGGTCGTAGCGCCACAGCTCGCTGCGGGCCTGGTAGGCGTGCTCCACCAGCAGCGCCGAGCCGTCCGGATACCAGTCGGCGCCGACGTCGCCGGGCAGGTCGATCTCCAGGGCCGTCTCCACGCCCGTCAGCGGGTCCCAGAGCATCGGCTCCCAGCGGCCCCGCCGCTGATGCCCCACCAGCAGCCGGCTGTCGCCGTCCACCGGCGCGAAGCCCATCACCGACAGGCCCAGCTCCTTTGTGCCGCCGTTGGTGTCGTCCAGCTCGGCGACCGTCGAGCCGTCGGGCCGGACGACGCGGATGGCGGAGTGCATGGCGTCGCCGTGCTCGGTGTGCTCGATGGCGATCAGCGAGCCGTCGTGGGAGAGATCGCCGACGCCCGCCGATTCGCGGTGGCGGTAGATCTCCACCGGCTTCTCCCCGGGCCGTACGACGTGGACCGTCGAGCCGTCCTCGTCGGTGGAGCGGCCGATCACGGCCGTGCCGTCCCGGCTGATGGCCAGGCCGCCCGGGTACGAGGCGTCGAGGCCCGGTGCGGCGGGCTCATCCGGGCCGCCCGCGAACGGCTGGCGCATCCAGATGCCGAACTCGTCCCCGTCGGTGTCCGAGAACCACCAGATCCACTCGCCGTCCGGCGTGAGCGTGCCGTCGGTGGTGCCGTGCGGGCGGTCGGTGGCCTGGCGCTGGGTGCCGGTCGCGCGGTCCCAGGCGTAGAGCTCGAAGGTACCGGTGGCGTTCGAGACGAACAGGGAGCGGTCCGGGGCGTACTCGGCCCACTCCGGCAGGCCGATCCGCGGGGCGCGGAAGCGCTTCTCCCAGTCCGGCATGGCGGCGTCGGCGGAGCGGGGGAGGGCGGGGGAGGGGTCGGCGGGGGTGCGGCCGGGGCCTGTGGTCTCGTCAGTCATGGGGCCATTCTGCGCCCGGCGGGGAAATTTCCGTTGGCGAGGCCGTCGGGCTGTGGATAACTTCGGCCCATGCGAGAACGGACCGGGCCCGACGGCTGGCGCGAGGCGAATCGTGCGCGCTGGGACGAGCGCGTCGCCCTCCACACCGCCAGCGATTACTACGACCAGGACGCCTTCCGGCGGAGCCGGGACGTGATCCGCGACTTCGAGGCGGCGGAGGTCGGTGACGTCACCGGCCGGAGCCTGCTCCATCTCCAGTGCCACTTCGGCCAGGACACGCTGTCGTGGGCGCACCGCGGCGCCGCCCGGGTCGTCGGCCTCGACTTCTCCGAACCGGCCGTCGAGGCCGCCCGCGACCTGGCCGCCGAACTCGGCTACGGCCCGGACCGCGCGGCCTTCGTCGCCGCCGACGTCTACGACGCGGCCGAGGCGGTGCCCGACCCGGCGTACGACATCGTCTACACCGGCATCGGGGCGGTGAACTGGCTCCCGGATCTGGCCGGTTGGGCGGAGACCGCCGCGTCGCTGGTCGCGCCCGGCGGTTTCCTCTATCTCGCCGAATTCCACCCGCTGGGCGACGTGCTGGACGAGGAGACCGGTTCGCGCGTCGCCCACGACTACTTCCGCAGCGCCGCGTGGGACGAGGAAACCCCCGGCAGCTACACGGACTTCGAGGCACCGACGGTCCACAACCGGGGCGTCGAGTGGCAGCACTCCCTGGGGGACGTGGTCAGCGCGGTGGCGGGGGCCGGGCTGCGCGTCGAGTTCCTGCACGAGCACGACATGACGCTGTTCCAGCGCTTCGGTGTGCTGCGGCGGGGCGGGGACGGCTACTACCGTTTCCCGGCCGACCGGCCGCGCGTTCCGCTGATGTATTCCCTGAAGGCGACGAAGCCGGCCTGAGGGGGCGGCGGGTCCGCGCGGGCCCGCCGGAGGCGCGCCGTGTCCGGCCGGTTAGTGTGGCGGCCTGCCGGGCCGGAGGTGCCGGCCCTTTCGACGACGGGGGGTTCCGTGCGGCGACGCGGACGGATGGCCGGCGCCGTGGGCGCGGGCGTGCTCATGCTGCTGGCCGCGGGATGCGGCGGGGCGTCCGCCGGCAGGGCGAAGCCGGGGGCGTCGCCCACCGTGGTGCCCGCCAAACCGCTGCCCATGGAGTCCGCGGCCCGCACCGGCACCTGGACCGGCTCCGACCACAAGGCGCACCCGATGCGGTTCAAGCCCACCCGGCTTGCCGCCGGCCACCCCTCGGACCTCTCGCACATCCGGCTGGACGACAACCTCAAGGGGCTGGTCCCGTACTACCTCACCGTCTCCTACACCAACACCGGGAAGGAGACGGTGAGCGGGCTGTACCCGGAGCGGAACTTCTCCGTCAACGGGGTGGACGGGCAGGCCGGCGAGCAGGTCTCGCTGTTCCGGACCAATCCGCTGGCCACCGGCAACGGTCTGCCGCCGCAGTGCCAGGAGTCCGGCAAGGCGACGCTGGCCGCCGGCGAGACCTCGGCGGTCTGCCAGATCTTCATGCTGCCCAAGGGGCTGAAGCCGGGGAACGTCTCCTACGAGGACGACGGCGGCGGCACCCTGCTGTGGCAGATCGGCGGCGCGCAGCAGGGCGCGTCCGGGGTGCTGCCCCCGCACAAGCCCGCCGACGCGGTGACCACCGACAGCGACCGCCGCACGGCGACCGTCCTGGCCACCCCGAAGAGCATCCGCACCGGTTCCCTGGACGATCTGAGCCGCTTCGACCTGGGCGCGGAGGAGAAGCAGCTCGTCCCGTACTACGTGACGGTGGTCTACCGGAACACCGGCCGGTACGACCTCCTCCCGAGCCTCAACGACAGCCTGACGCTGACCGGTGCCAGCGGGCGGCAGGCGCGGAAGATGACCCTGCTGGACATCGGCGGCCCCGGGGTCCCGCAGTGCCCCGAGGCGGTCCCGGACAAGATGCTCAAGCCGGGCGCCACGGTGACCGAGTGCACCATCCACATGCTGCCCAAGGGCGACCCGCCGGCGTCGCTGACCTTCCAGGGCAGCGCTGACGGCGCCCGCCCGGTCAGCTGGCGGGCGACGGCGGACGACGGGAAGTAGGAGCAGCGGGGCGCCGGCCGCCCGGGACGCGGGCCGCCGGCGCCCCGCCGGCTACTCCGCGGCCGGCGCCCCGCGCCGCTCCAGCAGCGGCCCGAAGTCCGGGTCGCGCCCCACCACCGCGCGGAACGCCGCCATCGGGTCGACGCTGTTGCCCCGGCTGAGGAGTTCCCGCCGGAAGATCTCGCCGCTCTCGCGGACCGTCCGGCCGTTCTCGTGGAACCAGCGCACGGTGTCCGCGTCCAGTACTTCCGCCCAGCGGTACCCGTAGTAGCCGGCCGCGTAGCCGCCGCCGAAGACATGGGCGAAGTAGCCGGTCCGGTAACGAGGCGGGATCGCCGGGTGGGCCAGGCCGTGGCGCTCCAGGGCGGCGGTCTCGAACGCCGCCACGCCGTCCGCCGTGGGGAGTTCGTCGGCGGGCAGGCTGTGCCAGGCCCAGTCCAGTACGGCCGCGGCGAGATGCTCGACGCTGTCGAACCCCTCGCCGAATCGTTCCGCCTCCCGCAGCCTGGCCGGGAGTTCGGGCGGCATCGGCTCCCCGGTGCGGTGGTGCCGGGCATAACGGGCCAGCACCTCCGGCCACTCCGCCCACATCTCGTTGACCTGTGAGGGGAACTCCACGAAGTCGCGCGGCACTTCGGTACCGGCCAGCGTGGGATAGCGCACGTCGGAGAAGAGCCCGTGCAGCGCGTGCCCGAACTCGTGGAAGAGCGTGGTGACCTCGCTCCAGTTCAGGAGCACCGGCTCGCCTGCCGCCGGTTTGGCGATGTTGAGGTTGTTGACCACCACGGGCCGCTCCCCCAACAGGTGCGACTGGGTGACCAGTTCGTTCATCCAGGCGCCGCCCCGCTTGGACTCCCGGGCGTGGAAGTCGCCGATGTACAGGCCGAGGGGGCCGCCGTCGGCGTCGTGCACCTCGAAGACCCGGGCGTCCGGGTGGTACGCGACCAGATCGGGCCGCTCGGTGAAGGTGATCCCGTACACCAGGGTCGCGGCGTGGAAGACGCCGTCCCGCAGGACCGCCTCCAGCTCCAGGTAGGGGCGGAGCGCGGCCGCGTCGAGGTCGAACCGCTGGCGCCGCACCCGCTCGGCGTGGAACTGCCAGTCGGCCGCGCCGACCTCCGGGACGCCGGCGGCCGCCGCCAGCGCCGCGCCCTCCCGCGCGGCGTTCGCCAGCGCCGGCCCGATCAGCTTCCCGAACATCTCCTCCACGGCGCCGGTCGTCCGCGCGGTCTGGTCGGCGACCTGCCAGGACGCATGGCTGGGGTGGCCGAGGAGGGCGGCACGCTCGGCCCGCAGCCGGGCCACGGCGACCGCGACGGCCCCGTTGGCGGCCGCGCCGCGCCCCATGGACGCGGCCAGCAGCCGTTCGCGCAGCGCCGGGTCCTCCAGGGCGGCGAGCTGCGGCTGGTTGGTGAAGTTCAGCAGGCTCAGCGCGAACGCGCCGTGGTGTCCCAGGGACCGGGCGTTCTCGGCGGCCGTGGCGATCGCGTCGCCGGGCAGCCCGGCCAGCTCCTCGGCGCGGTCCACGACCAGCGCGGCCGCCGCCGTGTCGGCCCGCAGATTGCGCCGGAACTCGGTGCACAGGGCGGCGATCCCGGCGTTCAGCTCCCGCAGCCGCCGCTGCTGCTCCGGGGCCAGCCGCGCCCCGGCCCGCACCCGCACGGCGTGCTGGCGCTCCAGCAGCCGCAGCTGCTCCCCGTCCAGCCCGAGCCCCGCCCGCCCCTCGTGGAGCGTCTCCAGACGGGCGAACAGGGCCGGGTCCAGCAGCAGGGCGTCCTCGTGGGCCGCCAGCCGCGGCACGATCTCGGCCTCCAGTTCCTGCGTGGCCTCGTCGGTGTCCGCGTTCGCCTTGTTGAAGAACACCGCGGAGACCCGCCGCAGCACCGCGCCGCTGCGCTCCAGCGCCACCACGGTGTTCTCGAACGTCGGTGGCCCGGGGCGGTCGCCGATGGCGGCCACCTCGGCCAGCTGCTCGGCGATGCCCCGCTCGAAGGCGGGCAGGAAGTGCTCGTGCCGGATACGGGCGAAGGGCGGGAGCCCGTAGGGCAGTTCACTCGCCGTGAAGAAGGGGTTCGCCCCCGCAGCCGTCGCCTCGCGCGGACTCGTCTCGGAACTCTTCGCAGAAGTCACGGGGACCGACCCTACGCGGGTCGCCTGCCGGCGGTCCGGTGCTTTCCCGGGACGGCACACGGTCCGGGCCGGCGGCCCGTTCCCGGGGTGCGCCGGGGGCCGGCGGGCAGGAAAGCGCCCGATCGCTGGCGACGGGGGATGCACCAGCGATCGGGCTGTGACCAAGCCTAGCAAGGCTGTCCCCGCGGTGGGAGTCAACTGCCGAAACGGAGGGCGGAGTTGTGACCGGTTTCACCCGACGTCGTGACATGAGGGGCGCCACGGTCCTCCTCAGTCGTCGCACGGCGGCTCGTAGGAGAGCTGCGGAAGGTACTCGTGCCACCGCTCCGGCGTCAGCACGCCCCGGGTGGTCGCACAGATGCGGCGGACGGCCTGGCCGGTGTCGAGGTTCCACAGCCGGACGGTGCCGGCGCCGCTGGAGACGCCGAGCATGCGGCTGTGCGGGGCGAACGCCAGGAAGTTGCCGGCCTTGGCCCGCGGGCTGGTCGACTGCCCGATGGCGGTGGCCCGGGCGGGGTTCTGGACGTTCCAGAAGCGCACCGTGTTGTCGCTGCCGCCGCTGGCCAGCGTCCGGCCGGTCCCGCTGAACGTCAGCGACACCACCGCCTCGGTGTGCCCGGTCAGGGCGGAGCCCAGCCGGGCGGGCCGGTGGGGATCGGTGAGGTTCCACAGCCGGACGGTGTCGTCGTCGCTGCCGCTGGCCAGGGTGCGGCCGTCCGGACTGAAGGCGAGCACGTTGATCGGCCCGAGGTGCCCGGTCAGCGGCGTGCCGAGCGGGGTGCCGTGCCGGGGGTCGGCGACGTTCCACAGCCGGAGGGTGGCGTCCGCGCTGCCGCTGACGAGGGTGCGGCCGTCCGGGCTGAAGACGAGGGTGTTGACGTAGCCCTGGTGGCCGGTGAGCGGGCGGCCGAGCGGGACGGCATGGGAGGGGTCGGTGACGTTCCACAGCTGGATGGTGCGGTCGTCCATGGCGGTCGCCAGGGTGCGCCCGTCCGGACTGAAGTCCACGGCCTGGGCGCCCGCGAAGCGCGTCATCAGGGTGAGGGGCGCGCCGTAGCGGACCGGGTGGGCCGGGTCGGCGACGTTCCACAGGAACACCTTGTGGTGGGCCGTGTGCACCGCGAGGGTGCGGCCGTCGGGGGAGAACCGCAGGGAGCGGTCGATGCCGTCCCGCGGCATGAAGGGGGCGCTCAGCGGCACCGGTCTGTCGGGGTCCGCCACGTTCCACAGCCGTATCCGGCCGTCGCGGGCGGTCGTGGCGAGCACCCGCCCGTCGGGGCGGAACGCGGCGAACCGGCCGACCATGTCCGCGGCCGGGATCGACCACAGCCGCACCTTGCCGTCGCCGCTCCCGGTGGCGAGGGTGTGCCCGTCGGGGCTGAAGCCGACCGCGTACATCTCGCCGCTGCCGCCCGCGAGGGGCTCGCCGACCTGCGACGGGTACTCCGGATCGCTGACGTTCCACAGCGTCGCCGTGCTGTCCGCGCTGCCCGCCGCGAGCATGCTGCCGTCGGGGCTGAACACCACCGACCACAGGGGGCCGGTGTGGCCGGTGAGCGGCGGGCCGATCGGGGCCGGGTGCCGGGGGTCGGCGGTGTTCCAGAGCCGGAGGGTGTTGTCGGCGCCGCCGCTGGCGAGGGTGCGGCCGTCGGGGCTGAAGGCCACCGAGTGCACGGTGGCGGTGTGGCCGGTCAGCACCGTGTCGATCGGCTCGGGCCGGCGGCGGTCGGCCACGTCCCACAGCCGGATCGTGGTGTCGCCGCCGGCGGCCAGCGTCTTTCCGTCGGGGCTGAACGCCACGGACCGCACCGGGGCCGTGTGACCGGTCAGGGTCGCCAGCGGCGCCGGCCGGCCCGGGTCGGCCAGGTCCCACAGGCGCACGGTGTGGTCCTCGCCCGCGGAGGCCATCGTTCGCCCGTCCGGGCTGAAGGCCAGCAGGTAGACCGTGCCGGCGTGCGGGGCGAGCGGGGACCCGAGCGGACGGGGGTGGCGCGGGTCGCGCACGTCCCACAGGCGGATCGTTCCGTCGTCCGAGGCGCTGGCGAGGGTGTGCCCGTCGCGGCTGAAGACGGCGGTGCTCACCCAGCTCGTGTGGCCGGTGAGGGGCTCGCCCAGAGGGCGCGGGTGGGTGCGGTCCGCCACGTCCCACAGCCGGACGGTCCGGTCGTAGGAGGCGGTGGCCAGCAGCCGCCCGTCCGGGCTGAACGAGGTGAGGTAGACGGCGCCGGTGTGGCCCAGGAGGGGCGTGGCCAGTGGTGCGTTCACGATCGATTTCAGCCGGTTGCCGGTGCCCTCGTCGCCGGGCCGCAGGCGGTGCGCCACCAGGTCGAGCTGGGCCGACAGCGACGGATCGGTGTACTGGGCACGGTCGGCCTCCGCGAGCACTCCCTGGAAGACGGTGTCGTCGCGCTGCTGCCACGCCACCACCGCGGAACCGACGGCCAGCATCGCCATGACGACCAGCGCCGCCACCGCACCGCGGCGGAGCCGCACCGAGCGCTTGCGCAGCCGGACCGAGGCGGTCAGGAACTCCACCGCGCTGCGGGTCAGCGAGGTGTCCCCGGCGGACCGCGCCCAGGTGCGGGCCTGTTCCAGACGGGAGCCCCGGTAGAGCAGCGAGGGGTCGCGGCCCGAGCCGTCCCAGGCCCGGCCGTCCTCCTCCAGGCGCTGGCGCAGCAGGTTGCCGTTGCGGTCCTCGTCGATCCAGTCGCGCAGCCGCGGCCAGGCGTGCAGCAGCGCCTCGTGGGTGATCTCCACGGCGTCCGCGTCGAGCGTCACCAGACGGGCGTGCACCAGCGCTTCGAGCGATTCCTGCGTCTTGTTCGGGTCCGCCGACTCCTCCGCCAGCTGACGCCGCGTCCCCCGCCTGCGGGTGGCCTGGGTGTCCTCGCCCAGCCGCACCAGCCGGAGCAGCAGCAGCCGCGCGGCGGTGCGCGCCGTCGGGTCCAGGCCGGACCAGGCGCGTTCCGCGGTCGCCGCCACCGCGCCCTGGATCCCGCCCGCGGCGCGGTAGCCGGCCAGCGTCAGCCGTCCCGCCTTCCGCCGCTGCCAGGTGGCGAGCAGCGCGTGCGAGAGCAGCGGCAGCACCCCCGCGTCGTGTTCCCCCATAGCCCGAAAGGCATGGGAGGTACCCCCATCGCGGGGGCCGTCGGCGCTCACCTCGCGGACGATCAGCTCCGCCAGGCCCGGTTCGAGCTCCAGGCCGACGGCCTTGGCCGGGCCGGTCACCGCCTCGCGCAGCTCCGCGGTGGTAAGTGGCCCGAGCACCATGTGCCGGTGCTGCAGCGCGTCGGCCAGCTCCGGGTGGGCCAGGCACTGCTCGTAGAAGTCGGCGCGGATGCCCAGGATGACGAGGACGGGGGCCGGGGCGTCCGGGCCGGCGGGCGTGGCCGCCGCGTGGAGCAGCTGGACGAAGGTGCGCCGGACCGCCTCGTCGGAGCAGAGGGTGAACGCCTCCTCGAACTGGTCCACGATCACGACCGGACGGGCGTCGGGGGTGCCCGCGCGCCGCGCCCAGGCCGCGAGGGCCGCCCGCACCGCGTCCGCGAAGGGCGCCGTACCGGGCCGCTCCGCCGCCGGCTCCGCCCCGTCCGCCAGGACAGCGGCCAGCTCCGGGATGCTGCCGGTCAGCTCCGTGAGCGGATCGCCGCCCGGCACGAGCTGGAGCACGCCCCGCTCCCCGGCGCCCAGCGCGCCGTCCCGCACCGCGGGCACCAGTCCGGCGTTCAGCAGCGACGACTTGCCCGCCCCCGAGGCGCCCACGAGCATGACCAGACCGCCCGTCTCCTCCGCCGCGCGGAGCTGGCCGACGAGGGCGTCGGTGCTCCGCTCCCGGCCGAAGAACCACCGGGCGTCCTGCCGGCGGTACGAGGCCAGCCCCCGGTACGGGCACACCCCGGCCACCGGCGGGGCCTCGGCCGCGGGACGCACCTCCTCCCCGTCGGCCGCCGCGGACCGGTCGCCGACCGGACCGGCGACCGCGCGCTCCCAGAGGCGCTGCCACCGGCCGAGGTCGTACAGGCCCGGGGAGACCGGGGTGGCCCGCAGCCGCCGGGCCTGGGGTATCAGGACGTGCAGCACCGCGGCGAGGGCGGCGAACTGCGCCGGTACGTTCCTGGCCCGCCGCCAGTCGCTGATCCGCTGCACGGACACCCGGACCGGGCGCCCGCGCTCGTCGACCCGCTGGAGCCGGCCGACCGCCTCGGCCACTTTCTTGAGGGGCGGATTGCCGGCCTCCGTATACAGCAGCGCGAGGCGTTCGGCGAAGGCTGTGCGTGCCCCTGAGTCGGAACTCAAGGTTCCACCCCTTACTCCCCCCGCTCCTGGACGTCCGGACCGGAAAACTCACCTTAACCGGCTGACCTGCGACGAAGGCATCGGCCCGGCACCGGAACCTCCTCGGCGGAAGCCCCAGCTGGCAGGATCACGACCCAACGGCGCGGCAAGCCGGTACGACCCGGACATCCGGACCGGCCACCGGCCCGGCGTTCGGAAGGCACCTCTGGGCACATGTTCTCGGCCCTCCGCCGCCGAAACCGCGAGCCGGCGGTGAGACCCCGGCGGACGAGCGCCGGACCCCGTGGAACCGGTCCTTCCGGACCGCCACCCGCCGACCACGGGTCCGGCCCCATCTGGATCCGCGCCTGTACGGGGGGCGCGGATCGACGCCGCCCGCGCCGCTCGGCACCGGTCCCCACGAGGGGAGGGACCGGCGCCGAACGGCGCGGCGGCCGATCGCGCGGCAGCCGGGCGGCCGGCCCGCCTCCGGGAACAGCCGGAAGAGCAGGCCGGGCCCCGCCCGCCCGCTCAGTCCGCGGACCCGCCGCGTTCCGCCGGCACCAGCGTCGCCAGCCCGTCGAGCAGCCACTCCAGCACCTGCTCGAACGACTGCGGCTCCGGAGCGTGCCGCTGCGGATCGCTCGCCCACCCGACGAAGTGCGGATGCGCACCCGCCGCCGCGATGCGTTCCCAATAAGGCGCCACGGCGGCTTCCAGATCACTGTCCTCGGGCAGCCCGACCCGGGTCCGCATGGTCTGCTCCTCCAGCAGCGCCAGCCCCGAGCCCAGCACATGACCGAGCACGGTCTTGACGAACCCCATCCGCGTCGCCGCATCCAGCCCGAGCGGCGCCAGCTCGGCGAGCGCCGCCTCGTAGAGGCGCAGGGCGTTGGGCCCCATCGGGGGACGGGCGAAGGCGAGCCGCGCGAACCACGGGTGGCGCCGGACCGCGTCCCAGCCGGTGCGGCCGAGCCCCTGCAGCGCCGGCCGCCAGCCCTCCCCCCGCGGCACGGTGATCCGGCCGTAGACCTCGTCCGTCATCAGGTCGACCAGGCCGTCCTTGCTGCCGACGTAGCGGTAGAGCGCCATCGGGCTGCGGACGCCCAGCTTGGCCGCCAGCGCCCGCATGGTGATCTCGCCGGGCACCTGGTCGTCGGCCAGTTCCACCGCGGCGGCCACGATGCGCTCGCGGCTGAGCTGCTCGGTGGCGCGCGGGGGCGCGGGCTCGTCGAACCACACCAGCCCACCGGCAGCGGGCCGGCGCTCGGAAGAAGTCATGGTGGCCACTCTAGGTGTGGTGTACGTTGTCCACCATGAGTGGACAACGTACACCGACGTCCGAGGTGCTCGTAGTGGGCGGCGGACTCGTCGGACTCACCACCGCACTGGTGCTGCGCCACCACGGTGTCGCGGTGACCGTGGTGGAGAAGCGCGCCACCACCTCCCCGCAGCCCAAGGCCCGTCGCTTCCACATGCGCAGCATGGAGATCTTCCGGGAGCTCGGACTGGCCCGCCTGGTCCACCATGCGGCCCGGGACCTCGCCGGTCACGACCACATGGCCGTGGGACGGACGCTCGCCGAGGCCGAGCAGCTTCCGCTGTGGCGGCCCCCGGGCCCCGCCGGAACCGTCGACATCAGCCCGGAGGCGCCCTGCCTGATCGCCCAGGACGTCCTGGAGCCGGTCCTGCGCGAAGCGGCCGCCGACGCCGGCGCCACGGTCCGCTTCGACACCGAACTCCTCGCCTTCGAGCAGCACGACGACGAGGTGGTCGCCGACCTCCTCGACCGCGGCAGCGGCGCACGCACCCGGCTGCGGGCCCGCTACCTGGTCGCCGCCGACGGCGCCCGCAGCCCCGTACGCCGGGCCCTGGGCATCGCCCGCTCGGGCCGCGGGACCATCGGTGAGCCGAGCGTGAACGTCTATTTCCACGCCGACCTCGGCGAGGTCGTACGGGGCCGGGAGTTCAACCTCTGCCAGCTCGAGCACCCCGACGCACCCGGCGCCCTGGCCTCCGTCGACGGCCGCCGCCGCTGGGTGTTCATGAGCGGCGGCACCACCGCCGACCGGGACTGGCCCGCCCTGCTCCGCACCGTCCTCGGCGTGCCCGTCCCCGACCTCGACGTCCGCAGCGTCCTGCCGTGGCAGGCCGAGATGCTCGTCGCCGACCGCTACACCGCCGGCCGCGTCCACCTGGCCGGCGACGCCGCGCACGTCATGCCGCCGTTCGCCGCCAGCGGCGCCAACACCGGCATCGCCGACGCCCACAACCTGGGCTGGAAACTCGCCGCCGTCCTGCGCGGCCGCGCGGCACCGGCCCTCCTGGACAGCTACGACGCCGAACGCCGCCCGGCCGGCTGGTTCGCGGCCGACCAGTCGAGCCGCCGCACCCTCGACCTCCGCGTGGCGGCGTCAGCCCCCGACCCCACCCTCGCCCACCCCTTCGTCCTGACCGCGGGCGGCTACCAGTACACCCACGGCGCCCTCGTCACCGACCCGCAGACGCCCGACGACCCCGAACCCACCACCGACTTCAACCCCACCGGCCGCATAGGCACCCGCATCCCCCACCGCTGGCTCGACCCCTCCCGCACCCGCTCCACCCTCGACCTGGCCGGCCCCCACTGGACCCTCCTCACCAACACCCCCACACCCACCACCCACCCCGACCTTCCCACCCACCCCCACACCCTCGACTTCCTCCCCACCCACCACTCCCTACTCCTCCGCCCCGACCACATCATCGCCTGGCGCGGCCCCGACCCCACCAAAGCCGTCAAGGCATACACCTCCCTCCTCAACAGCCCCTCCGCGATAGCGGAGTTCACCACCGCATGACGCGCAGGGGTCCCTAAGGCAACCCGGGGGCCGCGCCTGGCTACGACCTGTTCGGACAGCGTGGAGTCACTGATGCCGACGGCATCCCGCACAACCGAACTCCTCCACTCGGCCGGCAGCCCTTCATACGAAGCGCCCTGGACCTCTTCGTCCCGAATGAGGTTCGGGCAGGTGTCCTACCTGTCGATCCCTCCGTCTGCGCGGATTATTGCCCTCCGGTTTCGTCGTCACCTCAGGAGCGCATCAAGGACACTTGCCATGACGGCAAGTGTCCTGTCATGCTTTCCGTCATGGAAACCAACTCGGGCAACTCCGGACTTCTCACCCCGGATTCGGCCCGTACGGCCCTCGACTCCGTCGCCGCCTCCCGGGCCCGTGCGGCCACCCACATCGCGGCCCCGTGGTGGTACCACGTCGGCCTGGGCGTCGCGGTGGCGCTCTTCTTCAGCTCCATGAGCCTGCGGGAGGCATCCTGGGCGGTCCCCGTGTTCGTCGTCGTGGTGCTCGGCCTCGACTACGCGGCCCGGCGTGCGACCGGCGTCTCCTATCAGCGGTTCACCGCCACGCTCGGCGCCATGAGGATCTTCGGTGGGTACGTCCTCGCCTTCGTCCTGCTGGCCGCCGCCGGCACGTACCTGGAGTCGCGTGCCGGCGTGCAGTGGGCCATCGCCGTGGCCGGCGGCGTGATCGGAGTGCTCACCGTGGTCGCGGGGTTCCGCGTCGACGCAGTCGCCCGACGCGACATCCGGGCCGGGCGATGACCGGCGCGGCCTTCGACGAGGTGATCCACGCGCCGAACCGGTTGCAGATCTGCAGCATGCTCGCCGCCGTCGACTCCATGGAGTTCTCCGTCGTCCGCGAGGCGCTGGGGGTCAGCGACTCGGTGCTGAGCAAGCATGTCAAGGTCCTCCAGGAGGCGCAGTACGCCTCGGTCACGAAGGTCCGCCGGCGCGCTTGGCTCGCGCTCACCCCGACCGGCCGGAAGGCCCTCGCCGGACACATCGCCACCCTCCGTCGCATCGTCGAGCAGGCGGAAGCCGACCGCTGATCCGCGCCGCCCCTCGCGGCCCGCCGGCCGAAAACCACGGTCCGTCGCCCCCGTGCCGCCCGCCCCCGACTCGTCCGACATAAGGCCGGAGCGCGCCCGCGCTAGGGTGCGCGCGTGAGCCTTTACATCGTCATAGGATTCGGGCCCGCCGGGGCGGCCACTGCTCGACTACTGGTCGAAAAGGGGCATTCCGTACGGGTCGTCACCAAGTCGGGCCGAAGCCCCGAGCCCGGCATCGAGCAGGTTGCGCTGGACGCGACCGACAGCAAGCGACTGAGCGAGACCGCGCGGGACGCGGCTGCGATCATCAACTGCGCCGGGCCGCCCTACCACCGCTGGAAAGCGGAATGGCCGCCGCTGGCCTCGTCGCTCTGCGCGGCGGCGGAGGAGACCGGCGCCGTCCTGGTCCTGCTGGGCAACCTCTACGGCTACGGTCCGGTGGACGGCCCGATGACCGAGGAGCTGCCGCTCGCGGCGACCGGCCCCAAGGGCCGGGTCCGCGCCGCAGTGTGGGAGCAGGCTCGGAAACTGCACGAGCAGGGCCGCATCAAGGCGGTCGAACTGCGGCCCTCGGACTTTTTCGGGCCCGGCGTGACCGACGGCGGGCACCTGGCAGGTCGGGTCATGCCGGCACTGCTGCGCGGTAAGCCGGTCTCCACGCTCGGCGATCCGGACGCCCCGCACAGCTGGAGCTACCTCCCCGACGTGGCCAGGGCCCTGGTCGAGATCGCGGGGGAGGAGCGGGCCTGGGGACGTGCCTGGCACGTACCGACCGAGCCCGCGCTCTCCGTCCGGGAGATGGTCGACCACCTCGCCGCCCAGGCGGGAACGGGGCCGGTCGCGGTGCGCAAGCTCTCCCCGGCCGTGCTCGGCGTCGCCTCGCTCGTCTCGCCGCTACTCCGCGAGATGAAGGAGATCCGCTACCAGTTCGACCGTCCGTTCATCGCCGACGCGAGTGCCTACGAAGCTGCCTTCACCGTACGGGCCACCCCCGTCGACGAGCAGATCAAGGCGACGGTGGACTGGTGGCGCGAGCGCCTGGCCGGCAGCGGGCCGGACCGGTGACAGTCCACGATTCCCCGTCGGGCCCAGCCTTCTCCCCGTCGGGTCCGGCCTTCCCGGCCGGCCCGGCGGAGGCGCGGTCCGCAGACGTCGCGATCGTGGGGATGGCCTGCCGGTTCCCCGGGGCGCGGAACGTCAACCAGTACTGGCGGCTGCTCACCGATCCACAGGCGCAGTTCGGCGCCATCCCGGACGCGCGCTGGCGCTCCGCCGCCTTCTTCAGCGACAACTTCCGCGATGGCTCCGCGGCCTATACGGACACCATGGCGCTGCTGCCGGACGTGGGCCACTTCGACGCGGCGCACTACGGCATCCCGCCGCGGCGGGCCAGGTCGATGGATCCCCAGCACCGGCTGCTGATCGACCTGGCCCGCGAGGCGATCCAGGATGCGGGGTGGGAGACCGAGGGCTTCGACCGCGAGGAGACCGCGGTGATCACGTCGCTCACCGAGAGCGGCTACCGCGAGATCAGCACCCTTCAAGTCCGGATGCGGCAGCTCGCCGGCGGTGAGTTCGGGGCACGGGCGACCGATCCCCGGTGGCTGGAGACGGCCCGCGCGGTCGACGGGCTGCACGGCACGTCCGTGGCCGGGCTCCTGCTCAACATGGGGCCGAACACCATCAGCTCGGTCTTCGACCTGCACGGCGAGAGCTATGCGCTGGACTCGGCGTGCTCCGGCGGCCTGATGTCCGTCGCCAACGCGGTGTTCGCGCTGCGCGCGGGCCGCTGCCGGATCGCCCTCGCCGGCGGCGCCCAACTGGTGCTCACCCCCGACCTGTTGGTGGGGCTGTGCCGGATCGGCGCCCTCTCGCGCAGCGGCCGGTGTCTGCCGTTCGGCGCGGCGGCCGACGGCTTCGTCCTGGGCGAGGGCGCCGGGGTCCTGGTGCTGCGGCCGCTGGCCGACGCGCTGGCCGCCGGCGACCGGGTCTACGCGGTGATCCGGGGCGTGGGAACCGCCAACGACGGAACCGTGCAGGGCGGTCTGCACCCCCAGGCGTCCGGACAGCTCCGGACCCTGCGCCGGGCCTACCGCGATGCCGGCGTGCCCATGGACTCGGTGGGTTACCTGGAGGCGCACGGCACCGGGACCACGGTCGGCGACCCGGTCGAGATCGGGGTGCTGCGGGAACTGCGCGGTGAGCAGGGTCCGCCCGCCTACCTCGGCGCGGTGAAGGCGGTGGTCGGGCACTCGCTCAACGCCTCGGGGATAGCCGGGCTCATCAAGACCGTGCTGGCCGTGCACCGGGGAGTGATACCGCCGCAGCCGGCGATCGATCTGGCCGACCGGGCCGGGCTCGACGCCGCGCGGCTGACCGTCCCGACGGAGCCGGCCCGATGGCCGGTTTCCGGACAGCCGCGCCGGGCCGGGGTGAGCGCCTTCGGGTTCGGTGGCACCGGGGTCCATCTGGTGGTGGAGGAGTGCGCCACGGCACCGGTCGCCCCGGCCCCGCAGGAGGGGCCGCAGCTGCTCGTCCTCAGCGCCCGCGACCGGGCCGGGCTGGCCCGTTACGCCCGGGAACTGGCGCACACCCTCGTCGCCGACCGGCCACCGCTGGCCGGGGTGGCGGACACCCTGGCCCGCCGGGCCCCCCTCGCGGAACGCCTCGCCCTGGTGGCCGAGGACGCCGCCGACGCCGTCAGCAAGCTGACCGCGGCGGCCGATGCCGTAGTGGCGGGCCGTACCGGGACGCTTGGGCCCGGGCAGGCCGTCGGCACGGTGTCGCCGCCGGACGGCGAGCCGCCGCAGGTCACCCTGCCCGCGCCGGGCGCGCTGTCCCCCGAGGCGCGTACCGCCGCGCTGGCCGGGCTCGCCGAGCGCGCGGTCACCGGCGCCGGGCTCCGTCCCGCAGGGGAACGCATATCCCCGTGTACCCTGCCACCGAGCCCGCTCGCCCCGCGCCACCACTGGGCGGTGGACGCGTCCGCCCGCGACGCCGAGGACGCCGCCCAGGCCCCGGAGACGGCGGTCGAGGCACGGCCCGCCGTGGCTCGGACCGGTGCCGCCGCCGGCGTCCCCGCCGCCCATGCTTCCGCCGCGGCCCTGGTGCTCGAAGAGGTCTCGCGGACCGGTGTCTTCCCGCCCGGCGATCTGAACGAGCGGATGGCGCTGGTGTCCGACCTCGGCTTCGACTCCCTGATGCTCCAGGAGCTGGAGGTCAACATCGGCAAGCGGATACCGGGCTTCCGCACCGAGGAGCTGTTCACGCCCGGCCTCACCATCGAGCGGCTGATCGCGCTGGTCGATCCGCACCTCACCGAGCTGCCGGCCGCCGGCGCGCCACTGCCCCAGGAGGCCCGGGCCGACTGGGACGCCGCCACCGCACGTGTCGACGACTTCCCCGAGGTGCGGCAGTTGGAGGGGCTGCTGACCTCGATCGCCGACACCGGTGCCGACTTCCCGTACTTCCGGGTCCATCAGGGCACCATCCGCGACACGACCGTGGTCGGCGACCGTCCGTACCTGTCCTTCGGCAGCTACAACTACCTGGGGCTCTCCGGACACCCGGCGGTCAACGAGGCCGTGCACCAGGCCGTGGACCGGTACGGGACCTCGGTCTCCGCGAGCCGGGTGCTCTCCGGCGAACGGGACCTGACCGTACGGCTGGAACGGACGCTCGCCGCCTTCCTCGGCGTCGAAGACTGCCTGGCGCTGGTCAGCGGCCACGCCACCAACGTCACCGCGATCGGTCACGTCGTCGGCGCCGGCGACCTCGTGGTGCACGACGCGCTCGCCCACGACAGCATCCTGCAGGGCTGCGCCCTGTCCGGAGCGGCCCGCCGTCCGTTCGCCCATGACGACGTCGGCCAGCTGGAATACGTACTGCGGCGCAACCGGTCCCGCTTCCGACGGGTGCTGATCGCCGTCGAGGGCGCCTACAGCATGGACGGCGACCTCGTCGACCTGCCCGCCGTGGTCGAGCTGAAGAAGCGGTACGGCGCCCTGCTGATGGTCGACGAGGCGCACAGCATCGGCACCGTGGGCGAACGTGGCGGTGGCGTCGGCGAGTTCTACGGCGTGGACCGCCGCGATGTGGACCTGTGGATGGGCACCCTCTCCAAGTCCTTCGCCAGTTGCGGTGGTTACCTCGGCGGCTCGGCCCGGATGGTCCGGTGGCTGCGGCATACGCTGCCGGGCTTCGTCTACAGCGTCGGTCTGACGCCGGCCAACGCGGCCGCGGCCCTGGCCGCCGTCGAGCTGATCGTCGCGGAACCGCACCGGGTGCGCACGCTCCAGCGGAACGCGGAGCTCTTCCGCGGCCTGGCCACCGCGGCTGGTCTGGCCACCGGCTCCAGCGCCCATACGCCGATCGTGCCCTGTCTCCTCGGCGATTCGGCGCGGACCCTGCGGGTCGCGGACCGGCTGTTCGACCAGGGTGTGATCGCCGATCCGATCTTCCACCCCGCCGTGGAGGAGGGGCTCGCCAGGCTGCGGTTCTTCCTCACCAGCGAACACCGGACGGACGACATCCGTCGGGCGGTGTCGATCCTGGCCGAGGAGGTGGCCGCTGCCGGGGAATGAGTAACGCACCTCAGATCAGGGTGCGTTCGATCCGGCTGAGCATGGCGTTCTTCCCGGCGTCCGCGGCGGAGTCGGAGCCCCCGGCTGCGGCGGCCGTGCTGCCCACGCGCTGGGAGAGCAGATAGGCGATGATCTCCGCCTCCTGTTCCTGGACGTCGTCGTAGGTCGCGCGCAGGAGCATGTCGCGCACGAGGTCGGGGTCGAGGTTGGGGAAGAGGAGGCGGGCGCTCGCCTCGTCCAGCCAACCTGCCCCGCGATGGCAGCAGATGATGTGACCCAGCTCGTGCAAGATGATGTGCTCCTGATGCGCGCTGGTCGTGTTGGCGTCGTAGAAGATCAGGTCCTCGTCGCGTGCGGCGACCCACATGCCGCACGGGTGCGACGCGGGCATCTGCATGGGCACCAGCGTGATCGGGCGGTCGCGGGTCTCGCTGAGGTGGTGGCAGAGCTCGGCCACGTCGGCGACCTCCGGCAGATCGAGTTCGGCGATCCGCTGTGCGCCGGCCTTCCGCAGTCGCTTGAGCTGACTGTGGCGGTCCTGATCGGCCGCCCGCCCTTTCCGCGTGCCCCTCACACCCCGGCGCCCCTCACTCGCCCTCGGCGGGATCGGTGACGGGCGGCAGGCCCTGCATCTGCCGGTACTGGTCCATGATGGCCGTGATGGCCTGGAGGTTCTCCTTCTTCATCCCGGCCGCCCGCATCGCCACCGAGCGGACCCCGGCCTGCCGCAGCGCCTCGATGGCGGCGACCTGGCTGAGCACCGACTCGGCGACCTCGTCGTCGAAGAAGTAGGCGACCGACACGCCGAAGAAGCGCGCCAGGGCGTCCAGGAGGTCCGGTGAGGGATTGGATCTCTTGCCTGTCCGCAACTGCGACAAGTACACGCCCCCGACCCGGAGTTCGGGGTTGGCCTGCTTCAGCTCCTCTGCCACCTCGGCATTGGTCCAGTGTCTTCCCTTGGGACGAACCGTCTTGAAGAGGTTGTCCAGACGCACTGCCAGCTTGGGCCGGTCCTCAGTCTCGGACATCGCGAATCTCCCTCCCGTCACCTCCTCGGCATGATTAGCCCTGGGCTAATTGCCAGTTTCGCAGATTAGCCGTCAGTTGACAATCGGCCGAGACTCCGTCAACGTGGCTCTCACCGATAGCTGACAGCTAACTTCGCTCACGGGGGTAGCCGTGTTGGTTGCCAGCTGTGTCGGTCTGGGCCGGCCCTCGGGGGAAGGGCCGATCCAGACCGGGCGGTGCACTCCGCCCGGTACGACGGAAAACACGGGGGAAACAACGGGGGACCACGGGGGAACGGGGGAACGAGAGAGCCCCCGCCAGGTTTGACGGGGGACAGACCTGGCGGGAGCTCTCCTCGCGAACGTGGTTGATCTCAACCCGCGTTGCTGAGCTTATGGTAGGCGGAGGCCACCTTTGTGAGCCAGGCGACTTCCGCCGTGAAGTTGTCCGTATTCTGGTCCTCGAAGTCGGCGGCGTCCTTGTTGTCATCGGGCATGGTGCCGGTGCGCTTGGCGTCCAGCGCCTGCCTGATCTGGGACGCTTCGGCGAACGCCTGCCGGGACTCCGCACTCGCCCCCCGGCCCGCACCGTCCGCACCATGAGCCGTACGGTCGATATAGGGGCGCAAATCACGCCAACCGTCGCGGATTTCGATGACCCGCCGGTGAAGCCGGTAGTTGAGGTCGTTGAGCGCGGAGACCTTGGCCCCCGGCGGCTCCAGGACGATGTCCGGGGAAGACTCGTACAGGTCCCGCCAGAGCGGGTAGAGGGCCCGGTAGGAGCGGTAACTGCGCGCCCACTCCAGCAGTTTGCCGGCCGAGGGCCCCCACGAGGTGATCGTCAGGGCCAGCGAGAGGGTGGCGATGCCCACCGCGCTGAAGACGTTGGAGGCGAGCTGCCACACGCCGATGTCGATCCCGACCGCGGAGGTGAGGATGTTGACCGTCCTGGCCAGGCAGTAGAGGAAGAGCACCACCGCGGCGACTGAGAGCAGTTGGAGCGCGTGCCGCAGCTCGGGGTTGCCGGCCACCCGGGCGATGGGTCCGCACTGGCGGAAGATAGTGACGCACGGCACCGCCTGGGAGACGATGAAGGCCAGGAGGTAGGTGAGGACCAGCGGCTGACCGCTGCCGCTGTTGAAGTCCGAAGCCGGCCGGCCCGGGCCGCCGGCGATCAGGAACAGCGCGATCAGCAGCGCGTTGAGGCAGACGCCGGTGATCAGCCAGTAGCGGGTCCTGCGCACCGCGTTCTCGGCGGTGCTCGCCCAGCGCAGCAGGATGATCTGCGAGCTGACGCAGAAGGCGACCGCCGAGACGTGCATGACCAGGATGGCGAGGTTGCCGACGCCCAGGAAGCGGTCGCTCCCCATCGCGATGGCACCCATCGTGAAGGTGAGGCACTGCAGCAGCAGTGTGACCACCAGGGTGCGGTAGGCGTTGTCCCGCCAACTGCGCCTCACCTGGGCCAGTCGGTAGAGGAGCGCGGCATACGACGAGAGCGCCGCTATGACGAAGCAGAGGGTTCTAGTGGTGTTCACGGCCTGATTCCCCGCTGGTGC
This sequence comes from Streptomyces sp. MspMP-M5, assembly GCF_000373585.1. Lineage (GTDB taxonomy): Bacteria > Actinomycetota > Actinomycetes > Streptomycetales > Streptomycetaceae > Streptomyces. The sequence goes on along the minus strand of NZ_KB891853.1, from coordinate 555,028 downwards.
CGCGCACGCGGCGAACGGTCTAGTCGGTGTCGTCGCCCAAGGGAACCACGAGTCCGACTCCTTCGGCAGCCACCGCGATGGCACGATCGAAGAACGCCGCCTGGTCCTGGACGCTGTCGTGGGTCCGGCTGAAGACCTGGAACACCAGGAGCCCGATCAGATTGCTCCACAGCACGATGCCACGCTCGATGATGTCCGAGAACGGTGCCTCGGGCTGGCCACCGAAGATCTCCACGGCCGTCGGCAGGAGCACCGTGGGCCCGGGAAGCGGCCGCCGAGGCGGGGTGATCTCACCGGCCTGAAGCGCCGTGCGGATGATGTCGCCCAGCACCTCGGGGGTGCGCGAGGCGGGCGGCACCGTCTCCTGCGGGGCGTGGTAGCCAGGCACCGGCGACCCGTAGATCAGGGTGAATTCGGCGGTGTTGTCGAAGGACCACGTCCGCAACGCACGCGCTGCCGCGAGCAGTCGCGCACCCGGCGACGCACCGGTGTCCCTGGCGGCCTGGTCGGCGCGCTCCATCGCCGCACCGGACGTGTTGTAGGCATCGATGACCAACGCGGTCAGCAGGTCGTCCCGATGCGGGAAGACGGCTGCCACATCGGTGGCAGCAAGACCACTCTCGGTGGCGACGGCCTCCAGGGACAGCCCTCCGACGCCCAGTTTCACCAGGAGCTGGCGTGCGGCGGCCTTGATGGCCTCCGGCAGCTCCGTGTTCGTTTCGCCCGCGCTCGTTCCGGATACATCCATGGCCAAACCGTACCTGTCAGCCACCACGCGATCAGTGCCATCGATCAGCTCTCCGGCCATGCACTGTGCTCCGGCCACACCCGCTCCGTCTGGCCAACCTCATCCTGGCCATGCCACTGGGCGATGCCCGCCCCTGAGCTTGCTCCGTTTTGACGGACACGTTGGTTGTGTCGGTCAGGCCGCGAGGGCGGCTTCGTATGCGGCAGGGCTGCGGTAGCCGAGGCTGCTGTGCAGACGACGCGAGTCGTACCAACCCTCGATGAAGTCGAAGACCGCCGTTCGGGCGAGTGCCGGGCTGGGCCAGGCGTCCGTGCCGAGCAACTCCCGCTTGATCGTGGCGAAGAAGGATTCGGCGAGCGCAATGTCCCAGCACTGGCCGGTGCGGCCGACCGAGAGCCGGATTCCGAACTACGCGCTCAGTGCGGCGAATTCACGACTGATGTACTGGCAGCCGTCAACTTCCTTCACCTGAAAATGTGTTGTCGGTATCGCTTCCCGTCGCATCCCCCTCTGGGGGGCCAGGCCCCCACGCATTTCCCTTACGAACGTTGCAGACCCAGTGGGTGCGGGCACGTCCGGTACGCAGCTGTCTGGCGGAGCGAGCCGCGTAGGCCGGGTCCAGAGAATGGGCGTGGTCTTCTCAGCGGGACACTCGCACGCCTCCCACGTGTACTCCCGGCCGTCGGAGTCCAGATCGCGGATTGCTTCGTTCTGCCATACCCAGCTGTCGCCGTCGATGCCGCGGAACGGCTGACCCAAGTGCATTCGGTCGGCCGGATGTGCGAACGCGCAGACGCAGACCACTGCGTGAGACGCACGCCACACCTCCCCGGCGACCGAGCGCCGGGAGAGCCTGACCAAGAACTTCTCCCGGGTTCCTCCCAAACGATCTCCAGGAACGAGTCAGGGGCCTGATCCACTGAGTGGATCAGGCCCCTGACCTTTTGTTCCTTCAGTCGGGGTGGCGGGATTTGAACCCACGACCTCTTCGTCCCGAACGAAGCGCGCTGCCAAGCTGCGCTACACCCCGAAGCAACGAGCTCTACTTTAGCGGACTGATCCCCGTAGGTGAAATCCGCTTTCGGTCGGTGGTCGAAACGGCTCTGAGCTGGGGGTTCGTGGGGCGCGTTCGGTGGGGGTGGGGGCGAGGGAGGGTGGGCGGGGAGAGGTGAGTGACGGAGGTCACGCCAGGTGGGGCGTCTTGGGGAGTGGGTGTCAGTGGTGGGGGGTCAGGGTCAGGAGGGTGGCCTCTGGGGGGCAGGCGAAGCGGACCGGGGTGTAGCGGTTGGTGCCGCAGCCGGCGGAGACGTGGAGGTAGGAGGTGTGGCCGTCGGCGGTGTGGGTGGAGAGGCCCTTGGCGCGCTGGGTGTCGATGTCGCAGTTGGTGACGAGGGCGCCGTAGAAGGGGACGCAGAGCTGACCGCCGTGGGTGTGGCCGGCAAGGATCAGCGGGTAGCGGTCGGCGGTGAAGGCGTCCAGGGAGCGCAGGTACGGGGCGTGGACGACGGCCAGGGAGAGGTCGGCGTCCGGTTCGGGGCCGCCGGCGACCTCGGCGTAGCGGTCGCGCTTGATGTGCGGGTCGTCCAGGCCGGTCAGCGCGATGTCGGCGCCCTCCAGCTTGAGGTGGCCGCGGGTGTTGGAGAGGTTGAGCCAGCCGGCCGCGTCGAAGGCGTCGCGGAGGTCCTCCCACGGGTTGTGGACGGCGCCGACGACGGGGGCGTTGCCGTTCAGGCCGTGCCGGCCCTGGACCTTCTCCAGGAGGTAGCGGGCGGGGTTCCGCAGCCGGGGGCCGTAGTAGTCGTTGGAGCCGAAGACGTAGGCGCCGGGGAACTCCATCAGGGGGCCCAGGGCGTCGAGGACCTCGGGGACGCCGCCGGGGTCGGAGAGGTTGTCGCCGGTGTTGACGACGAAGTCGGGGCGGAGTCCGGCGAGCGACTGGAGCCAGCGCTGTTTCTTCCGCTGTCCGCCGACCATGTGGATGTCGGAGACCTGGAGGACGCGCAACGGCCGCATGCCGGGGGGCAGTACGGGCACGGTGACGCGTCGCAGACGGAAGGAGCGGACTTCGTAGCCGGCGGCGTAGGCCAGGCCGGCCGCGCCGACCGCGGCAAGGGACAGGGGAACTCCGTATCGCGCGCGCATGGGTCCATGGTTGCAGAGAGGGCGGGGGCCGGGGAGAGGTGATCTTGGTGGGGCGGGTGTGACCGCCGGTGTCGGGAGGGGCGTGGGTGGCGGGGCGCGCGGTGGGAAAAGGCGCGGCGGTTGTCGGTGGGTGGGGGCATACTCGACGCCATGACCACGCTCAAGGACAAGCTCAAGGACGACCTCACCACCGCGATCAAGGCGCGTGACGAGCTGCGTTCCGCCACCCTCCGTCTGACGCTGACCGCGATCAACAAGGAGGAGGTGGCGGGCAGCGCGGCGCGTGAGCTGTCCGACGGCGAGGTCGAGAAGATCATCGCGCGGGAGGCGAAGAAGCGCCGCGAGGCCGCCGAGGCGTTCGACAAGGGCGGCCGGGCCGAGCAGGCCGAGCGCGAGCGGGCCGAGGGCGAGGTGCTCGCCGGGTATCTGCCCAAGCCGCTGACGGACGACGAGCTGGAGTCGCTGGTCGCCGAGGCGGTGGCGGAGGCCGCCGGCGCCGGGGCCGAGGGCCCCAAGGCCATGGGCGCCGTCATGAAGATCGTCAACCCGAAGGTGGCGGGCCGGGCCGACGGCGGCCGGGTCGCCGCGACGGTGAAGAAGCTGCTGGCCGGCTGAGGCCGGGGGCGGCGGCCCGCCGGGTGCCGGCCGGTCGCCGCGGTGAAAACGCCGAAGGGGCGCCCCTCGCCGAGAGGGCGCCCCTCCTTCGTGCCGCGTTCGTGCCGTGTCCTCGCGCCGCGGCGGTGGTGGGCCGGACCGCGAAGGGCCGTGGCCCGGATCAGCCGTTCACCGGCCGGCCGCTCACCAGCCGCCGTTCCCGCCGCCGAGGAAGTCCGGGAAGCCGGGGATGTGCCAGCCGCCGCCGGGCTTGTTGTCGCCGCCGCCGGGCTCCGGCTTCGGCTTCGGGTTGGGCTGGGGCTTCGGCTTCCCCTGGTCACCGTTGCTCTTGGGGTCGTCGAGCGTGACGGCGGGCAGGTCCGGTGCCGGCCGGCCGGCCAGTGCGCCGGCCATCATGTCGCGCCAGATGGGGCCGGGGGTGTCGGCACCGTAGACCTTGTCGTGCGCGACGCCGCCGATGGTGATGTCGTACATCTGGCGCTGGTGCCGCGGGTCGCCGACCCAGACCGCGCCGGCCGCGTTCGGGGTGTAGCCGACGAACCAGGCGGCGTACCGGCTGTCCGTGGTGCCGGTCTTGCCGGCGCTGTCACGGCCCTTGAGGCCGGCCTGTTTGCCGGTGCCGTCCTCCACGACGCCCTTGAGGAGGGCGTTGACGGTGTCCGCGGTCTTCTTGGACATCGCGCCGTGGCAGTTGCTCTTGGGGACGTTGAGCGCCCGGCCCCGGTCGTCGGTGATCGACTCGATGGCGACGGGGGAGCAGTAGGTGCCCTCGTCGGCGAAGGTGGCGTAGGCCGCGGCCATGGTCAGCGGGGACATCTCCTGGCTGCCGAGCGCGATGGAGGGCCCTTGCCCCAGCGGATTGCCGTCCGCCCGCTGGAGTCCCATCTTCTTGGCCATCGTCACCACGGGGCAGATGCCGATGTCGCTGATCAGCTGCACGTAGTAGGTGTTGACCGACTTCGCGGTCGCCTCCTTCATGGCGTACGGGCCGACTTCCTTGGGGTCCTCGTTGGTGAGCGAGCCGCCGCCGTTCCACTCGCCGGTGCAGGTCTGGATCGGCGTGGGATACGCCATCCGGAACGGCGAGGAGTACTGCTGATACGGGCTGACGCCCTGCTCCAGCGCGGCCGCCGCCACGATCGGCTTGAACGTCGAGCCGGGCTGGTAGCCGGCGCCGCCGCCCATCCTGCGGTTGACCGAGAGGTTCATCTGGGTCTGGTGGGGGCCGAAGCCGTAGGGCCGGGACTGGCCCATGCCGAGGATCTTGCCGGTGCCGGGCTGGACGACGGCGCCGGCGCCGGCGACCGGGTCGTCCGCGTAGACATGCTTGCTCAGCGACGCCTGGACCGACTTCTGGGTCTGCCGGTCCAGGGTGGTGCGGATGGTCAGGCCGCCCTGCATCCAGCGCTTCGAGCGGACCTCGCGGGTCCTGCCGAACGTCGGGTCGTTGAGCAGCACTTCGCGGACGTAGTCGCAGAAGAAGCCGGCGCCGTCGGTGGCGGTGATGCAGCCGTTCTGCGGGCGGCTGACCTTCAGCTTGACGGGCTGGGCGGCGGCCGCCTCGGCCTGGGCGCGGGTGATGTCCTTGAGGTCGGCCATCCGCCGCAGGACGGTGTTGCGCCGGGCCGTCGCCGCCTGCGGGTGGTTGACCGGGTCGTAGCGGGTCGGGGACTGGACGATGCCGGCGAGCAGCGCCGCCTCCCCGACGTCGAGGTCCTTGGCGTGCTTGCTGAAGTAGCGCTGGGCGGCGGACTCGACGCCGTACGCCTGCTCCCCGAAGAACGTGATGTTGAGGTAGTTCTGGAGGATCTTGCGCTTGCCGAGCTTCTCCTCCAGTTTGATCGCGTACTTCAGCTCCTTGACCTTGCGGCCGAGGGTCTGCTGGGTGGCCTGCGCGACCTTGTCCGGGTCGTCGCCGGCCTCCTCGACGAAGACGTTCTTCACGTACTGCTGGGTCAGGGTGGACGCGCCCTGGGAGACGCCGCCGGACTGCGCGTTCTTGTTGACCGCGCGCAGGATGCCCTTCAGGTCGATGGCGCCGTGCGAGTAGAAGCGGGCGTCCTCGATGGCGACGATGGCCTGCTGGATGTACGGCGACATGTCCTTGAGGCCGACGACGGTGCGGTCGCGGGAGTAGACCGAGGCGATCTCGCCGCCGTCGGAGTCGAGGATGGTGGTGCGCTGGCTCAGCGGCGGGGTCTTGAGGTTCGCCGGGATGTCGTCGAAGGCCCCGACGGACGACTTGGCCGCGAGCCCGAGCGCTCCGGCGGCCGGAAGCGCGATACCGGCGAGGACGGCTCCGGCAAGGACGCTGACACCGAGGAACTTGGCGGCCTGCTGGGTCCTCGAACGACCCCCGCCCTCGCGCTTCTTAGGCATGGGGGAAGCCTACGTTCTCATTCGCCGGACAGGGGCGCACCTGTTCGTTTAGCCTGTTCCCATCCGTCGCAGCGGAACGGTTCTGCCTCGGTTCGTCAACCCCTACTCCCCGCGTGGGCGCTGTCCCACATGTCCGCTGTGCGCCAGAAATCCCTGGCCGTCGCGGCGAAGTGTCCCGCTTGGGAGGGAAGTGACGTATGTCGCACGGTCACTCCGTTGGGTGATCTGCCGCGTACGCATAGTCCGTTCGGGCCATTCAAGATTGGGCCCGAAGGGGGTGTTGCGCCCTGCCCGCCTTCCGTAACGTCCTCAACTGGCAACGGTGAATATGCCGTTTGCCGCCGTGGGGGAGCCTCGATTCGGGAGAGGACGGCGCCAGCATGGGCTGGGTAACCGACTGGAGTGCACAGGCAGCCTGCCGCACTACCGATCCGGATGAACTATTCGTGCAGGGGGCGGCGCAGAACCGCGCCAAGGCGGTGTGCACCGGGTGTCCGGTGCGCACGGAGTGCCTCGCCGACGCCCTGGACAACCGGGTGGAGTTCGGCGTGTGGGGCGGGATGACGGAACGCGAGCGGAGGGCGCTGCTGCGCCGCCGCCCGACGGTCACGTCATGGCGCCGGCTGTTGGAGACGGCGCGGACGGAATACGAGCGCAGCACGGGCCTGTTGCCGGTGGACTGCTCGGACGACGCCTTCGACGACGCGTACGCGGCGGTCGGATAGGCCCGCCCGGCGGGTGGATCCGTACGTCGTCGGCCGTCGTGCGTGGAACGCCGGTCCGGCGCAGGTCGGTCGTCGGCTCAGTCGCCGGCTCGGTCGTCGGCCGTGCCCGGGCACAGCGCCAGGCGGTCGCCGATCGCGCGCAGGCCCGCGAGGTCGTGGACGTCGCCGGGCAGCGCGGCGACCTCCGCCACCGGCACCTCCGGGTGCAGTGCGGTGAAGCGGTCGCGGGTGCGCCGTTCGCGCGCCAGGACCTGCATGCGTTCCGCGTGCAGGCGCAGGAGTCCGGCGGCGAGTTGCGCCGCCGGGGCAGAAGGGGATGCCGCATGCGCCGCGGCGGCGGGGGAGTGGCCGCCGGGGTTACGTGAGGCAGTCTTCCCGCCGGACAGATCCATAATGCCGTCCGTCCCAAGATTTTCCGTATTTTCCACGGAAGCCGAATCGGCCTCGTGGGACGGGGAGTTGGGGGCGTCGTCGTCCGGTGTGCGGGCGGGGAGGTCCTCCGTGAGCGCCTCCGCGGCGGCCAGCGCGCGCTCCGCGCTGAGCTGGGCCGCGCCGCTGCCGTGCACGCGGTTGAGCACCAGACCGGCCAGCGGCATCTGCTCGGCGGCCAGCCGCTCGACGAAGTACGCCGCCTCGCGCAGCGCGTCCCGCTCCGGCGCGGCGACCACGAGGAAGGCCGTGCCGGGCGCCTGGAGCAGGCGGTAGGTGGCGTCGGCGCGGGTGCGGAAACCGCCGAACATGGTGTCCATCGCGGCCACGAACGTCTGCACGTCGCGGAGGAGTTGGCCGCCCATCAGCTTGCTGAGGGTGCCGGTCATCATCGACATGCCGACGTTGAGGAACTTCATGCCGGCCCGGCCGCCGACCTTCGCCGGCGCCATCAGGACCCGGATGAACTTGCCGTCCAGGAAGGAGCCCAGCCGCTTGGGTGCGTCCAGGAAGTCCAGCGCGGAGCGACTGGGCGGGGTGTCCACGACGATCAAATCCCACTCGTCGCCGGCGCGGAGCTGGCCCAGCTTCTCCATCGCCATGTACTCCTGCGTACCGGCGAAACCGGCCGACAGGGACTGGTAGAACGGGTTCTCCAGGATGGCGCGGGCCCGCTCGGCGTCCGCGTGGCCCTCGACGATCTCGTCGAAGGTGCGCTTCATGTCCAGCATCATCGCGTGGAGTTCGCCGCCGGCGGTCTCGTCGACGCCCTTGACCCGGCGGGGGACGTTGTCGAGCTCGGAGATGCCCATCGACTGGGCCAGGCGGCGGGCCGGGTCGATCGTCAGCACCACGACCTTGCGGCCGCGCTCGGCGGCGCGCACCCCCAGCGCCGCGGCGGTGGTGGTCTTGCCCACGCCGCCCGAGCCGCAGCACACCACGATGCGGGTGCGCGGGTCGTCGAGCAGGGCGTCGACCTCCAGCCACGGGGCCGAGGCGTCCAGCGTCGGATGGTCGTCGGAGGTCATATGGGCCCCTGTTTCCGCAGGTCTCTGGCCAGGCCGTAGAGCCCGGCGAGGTCCACTCCCTCGGGGAGCAGCCCCAGCTCGTAGGTGGGCAGGCCGAGGGCGGTCAGCTCGGCGTGCTGGGCGCGCTCCAGCTCGACCCGCTCGGCGTGCTCGCGCGCCTGCTCCAGCAGGGGGTCGATCAGGCGCTCCGCGCCGCCGCCGCGGCGGGCGCCGCCCAGGCCGGCCTGGGAGAGGGCCTTGGCGATGCCGGTCCGGGCGCCGCGGGCGGCGACCTCCAGATCGCCGTTGTCCAGCAGGGCGGGGCGGGTCATGTTGATCACGACGCCGCCGACCGGGATGCCGGCCTCGCGCAGCTCGGCAATGCCGTCGGCGGTCTCCTGGACGGGCATCTCCTCCAGGAGCGTCACCAGGTGCACCGCCGTCTCGGGGGACTTCAGGACCCGCATCACGGCCTGTGCCTGATTGTGGATCGGGCCGATCTTGGCCAGGCCGGCGACCTCGTCGTTGACGTTCAGGAAGCGGGTGACGCGGCCGGTGGGCGGGGCGTCCATCACGACCGCGTCGTAGACGAACGCGCCGCTTCGGTCCTTGCGGCGGACGGCCTCGCACGCCTTGCCGGTCAGCAGGACGTCCCGCAGGCCGGGGGCGATGGTGGTGGCGAAGTCGATCGCGCCGAGCTTTTTCAGGGCGCGGCCGGCGGAGCCGAGTTTGTAGAACATCTGGAGGTAGTCCAGCAGGGCGCGCTCGGCGTCGATGGCCAGGGCGTGCACCTCGCCGCCCCCGGGGGCCACCGCGATCTTCCGCTCCTCGTAGGGGAGCGCTTCGGTCTCGAACAGCTGGGCAATGCCCTGCCGGCCCTCGACCTCGACCAGGAGGGTGCGTCGTCCCTCGGTGGCCAGGGCGAGGGCGAGGGCAGCGGCGACCGTGGTCTTGCCGGTGCCGCCCTTGCCGCTGACGACATGGAGCCTGCTCACGGCAAGGAGCCTAACCAGTCCGCGTCCGGCTCACGCACGGGATACGCCTGGGAGCACCCGGAGATCCGCCCGGGCACCGTCAGGGGAACGATCGGGGATGTGCCCTAGGGGTCGCGGCTCCGGAGGCCCCGGGACAGGCATTACGCTCGGCCCATGACCAAGTGGGAATACGCGACCGTGCCGCTCCTCGTGCACGCGACGAAGCAGATTCTGGACACCTGGGGCGAGGACGGCTGGGAGCTGGTCCAGGTCGTGCCGGGCCCGAACAACCCCGAGCAGCTGGTGGCCTACCTGAAGCGGGAGAAGGCGTGAGTGCCGTAGAGGACCGGATCGCGTCGCTCGGCCTGAAACTGCCGCAGGTCGTGCCGCCGCTGGCCTCCTACCAGCCCGCGGTGCGCTCCGGCTCGTACGTCTTCACCTCCGGCCAGCTGCCCATGGTGGACGGCGCGCTGCCGGCCACCGGCAAGGTCGGCGCCGAGGTCAGCCCCGAGCAGGCCAAGGAACTCGCCGCGACCTGCGCGCTCAACGCGCTGGCCGCCGTGAAGTCCGTCGTCGGCGACCTCGACAGGATCGTCCGGGTGGTGAAGGTCGTCGGCTTCGTCGCCTCCGCGCCCGACTTCACCGGCCAGCCGGGCGTAGTCAACGGTGCCAGCGAGCTGCTCGGCGAGATCCTGGGCGACAAGGGCGTGCACGCCCGCTCCGCGGTGGGCGTGGCGGTGCTGCCGATCGACGCCCCGGTCGAGGTCGAGATCCAGGTCGAGATCGCCGGCTGAACGGGCCGCGAAGGCCGGTGGACATGCGGTGCCCGCGTCCGGATCGGGCCCTCCTCTGCGGAGGGCCCCTCGAACATCCGCACGCGAGCGCATAGCATCCGGCCATGGCGTCGACGACGAACGGCCAGTGGTTCCCGCCGGACTGGCCGGCCCGCATCCGGGCCCTGACGAACGGCGAACTGACGCCGCCCGCCCCCCGGCGGGCCGCGACGGTCCTGCTGCTGCGGGACACCGACCACGGCGGCCCTGTCGTCCACATGCTGCGCAGACGCGCCTCCATGGCCTTCGCCGGAGGCGCGTACGCCTATCCGGGCGGTTCCGTCGATCCCCGTGACGAGCGCCCCGTGGGGTGGGCGGGCCCCTCGCGCGCCGCGTGGGCGGTGCGGCTGGGCGTCGACCCGTCCGCCGCGCAGGCCATCGTCTGCGCCGCGGTGCGCGAGACCTTCGAGGAATCCGGGGTGCTGCTGGCCGGCGACTCGGCCACCACGGTCGTCGCGGACACCACCGGCGACGACTGGGCCGCCGACCGCGCCGCGCTGGTCGCCCACGAGCTGTCCTTCGCCGACTTCCTGGCCCGCCGCGGCCTGGTGCTCCGCTCCGACCTGCTGGCCGCCTGGGCGCGCTGGATCACCCCGGAGTTCGAACCGCGCCGCTACGACACGTTCTTCTTCGTCGCCGCGCTCCCGGAGGGCCAGCGCACCCTCGACGTCTCCACGGAGGCGGACCGCACGGTGTGGATCCGCCCGGAGGAGGCCGCGGCCCGCTACGACCGCGGCGAGCTGCTGATGATGCCGCCGACGATCTCCACGCTGCGCGCCCTCCAGCCGTACGCAGGCGTCGCCGAGGCGCTCGCCGCCGCCGGGGCGCAGGACCTGACGCCGGTGCTGGCCCGCGCCCGCCTCGTGGACGGCGAGATCGTGCTGAGCTGGCCGGGGCACGACGAGTTCACCAAGCACATCGCGACGACGGACGACGGCCCCGCGGGGCCCTCGGGAGGACCTTCCGCATGACCGACGCAGCCGCTCTCCCCGGACAGCCCCGCGGTGGCGTCATCTCGGGACAGGCCACCCCCCGCGCGCACTGCGTCCTGGCCCCGAACCCGTCCGCGATGACGCTGGACGGCACCAACACCTGGATCGTCGCCGAGCCGGACTCCGGACTGGCCGTCGTCATCGACCCCGGACCGCTCGACGAGAGCCACCTCCGGGCCGTCGTCGACACCGCCGAACGGGCTGGTCACCGGGTCGCGTTGACGCTGCTCACCCACGGGCACCCGGACCACGCCGACGGCGCCGTCCGGTTCGCCGAGCTGACCGGCAGCCCCGTACGGGCGCTCGACCCGGCGCTGCGCCTGGGGGACGAGGGGCTCGGCGCGGGCGACGTCATCACCACCGGGGGCCTGGAGCTGCGGGTGGTGCCCACCCCGGGGCACACCGCGGACTCGCTCTGCTTCCATCTGCCCGCCGACCAGGCCGTCCTGACGGGCGACACGATCCTGGGGCGCGGCACGACCGTGGTCGCGCACCCCGACGGGCGGCTGGGCGACTACCTGGACTCCCTGCGCCGGTTGCGCTCGCTCACCGTGGACGACGGGGTCGCGACGGTCCTCCCCGGCCACGGGCCGGTGCTGAACGACGCCCAGGGGGCGGTGGAGTTCTATCTGGCGCACCGGGCGCACCGGCTCGCCCAGGTGGAGACCGCGGTGGAGGCCGGCCACCGGAGCGCCGCCGAGGTCGTGGCGAACGTGTACGCGGACGTCGACCGCTCCCTGTGGCCGGCGGCCGAACTGTCGGTGCGGGCCCAGCTGGAGTACCTGGGCGAGCACGGGCTGATCTAGGGCCGGGGCCTGTCGTCGGGGCCCGGCCTGCTGTTCGGCGCGTTCGGCGCGTTCGGCTGTGGGTCCGGTGGGTCTACTGAGTCCGATGGGTCCGGTGGATTCGATGGGGCCGGTGGGGCCGTCTGTGGGAGTGCGCGTGCCGGCGTGCCAGGGCGCGGCCTCAGCGTCGGCCCCGGGGGCCTGCGGGTGTGTCAGTCCCCTTGTGGCGGGAGGGCCTTCGCCCCGTGGACGGCGAGGTATTCGTCGGCCAGCCAGGGCGCGAGGCCGGTCAGCAGGTCATCGAGGAGACCGGGATACGCGGCGGGGTCGCGGGCGGCGCGGGCCGCGGCGCGCATCTGCTCGGCGTGCGCCGGGTAGTAGTGCCCGAATACCGCGGCGGACTCGGCGAGATCGCTGGTCCAGCCGTTCCAGCGCGGCATGACGAGGGTGAATCCGGTGCGCACGAGGTGCCGGGTGACCCCACGGGTGAGCCGGGCGCGCTCCTCGGGGGCGGTGGCCGCGGCGGCCCGCTCGCGCATGCCGGGCAGCCGGCGGTGGAGATCGCCGTTGGTCTCCCGGGCGAGGAGCGAGGTGGGCCGGTAACGGGGCAGCGCCGCGGTCACGTCCGGCCCGCTGAGCGGTGTGCACAGGCAGGCCACGAACCACGCGCCGTCGTACCGCTCCGCCTCGCCGAGCAGCCGGTCCTCGCTGATCAGCAGGATGCCGGCGCCGTCGATCTGCGGGAAGGCGGCGTCCAGCTCCGCCTCGACGGCGCGGGCGGCGGCCCGGTCGGCGTCGGCGGGCCCGTCGCCCCGTAGGACGAGCAGGGCGTCGAGGTCGGAGACCCCGGGGACGGCGGTGCCGCGCGGGATGCTGCCGTAGAGGTAGGCGCTGAGCACCCTGCCGGGCGGGAAGTGGCCGGTCAGCCGGTCGGTCAGCCCCGCGACGACGGGCGCGAACGGCGCGGGCACCCGCTCCAGGGAGCCTTCCCGTACGAAACATCCGTCCTGGTCGAGGCCCTTGCCTCCGGATTCACCGCCGCTCGTCATGGCGCCCACTATGGGGCGCCGTAGCGGCGGGCCGCGAGCCGATTACCGGCGGTCGGCCGACGTGTCCCGGATACCCCGGATACCCCAAGGGCCCCGCCGGAGCAGGGCCCTTGGGATGGTCGCGGTGGTCGCGACGGACGCGGGGGTCAGCGCGAGCGCTTGGCCAGCCGTTCGACGTCCAGCAGGATCACGGCGCGCGCCTCCAGGCGCAGCCAGCCGCGGCCCGCGAAGTCCGCGAGGGCCTTGTTGACGGTCTCGCGGGAGGCGCCGACCAGCTGGGCCAGCTCCTCCTGGGTGAGGTCGTGCACCACGTGGATGCCTTCCTCGGACTGCACGCCGAAGCGGCGCGAGAGGTCCAGGAGGGCGCGCGCCACACGGCCCGGTACGTCCGAGAAGACCAGGTCGGACATCTGGTCGTTGGTCTTGCGCAGCCGGCGGGCGACCGCGCGCAGCAGGGCGGTGGCCACCTCGGGGCGGGCGTTCAGCCAGGGCTGGAGGTCGCCGTGGCCCAGGCCGAGCAGCTTGACCTCGGTGAGCGCGGTGGCCGTGGCCGTACGCGGTCCGGGGTCGAAGAGGGACAGTTCGCCGATGAGCTCGCCGGGACCGAGGACGGCCAGCATGTTCTCGCGGCCGTCGGGGGAGGTGCGGTGAAGCTTCACCTTGCCTTCGGTGACCACGTACAGGCGGTCGCCCGGGTCCCCTTCGTGGAACAGGGCGTCGCCGCGGGCGAGCGTGACCTCTCCCATCGAGGCGCGAAGCTCGGCCGCCTGCTCGTCGTCGAGCGCCGCGAAGAGCGGGGCGCGCCGCAGAACGTCGTCCACGAGTTCTCTCCTTGTCGACATGCTCCGGAGGACTGTGGTCCCCATCATGCCGGAATGCAAAACAGTGCGATCAATCACAAGTTTGCCGGACCCGTGGCCCAAGCCATACGGCAGGGGTCCGATTGGGGTCACGAATCCTGGTGATCGGGTCGGATGTCAGTGGGTGGCCTTAGTCTGGCCGAGTGTCCAATACGCCGGTGAGAGCAGAGGACTGGGGGCCGACAGAGTGAGCGCACAGCGCGATTCCGCTGTGGGCGAACAGCCGCCCGCACGCGCCTCGAATACCGACAAAAGTAACAAATCGTCCCCTGGGGTGACGACCGGGCGGCAGCCGACGGCGCCCGCGTCCGGCGCGTCGCACTCCGAGGCGAAGGAGGCGGCCGTGAAGGAGACCCCCGCGAAGCCGGCGGTACAGAAGACCGTGGCCAAGAAGGCGGCGAAGAAGACGACTGCGGCGAAGAAGACAGTGGCGGCGAAGGAGACGGCGGCGAAGAAGACCCCCGCCAGGGCTGCCGCCACCAAGGCCGCCACCACCAAGGCCACCGCCGCGAAGACCGCTGTCCAGAAGGCCGCCGCCCGTAAGCCCGAGTCCCGGGTCGCGATGGTGCGCCGGGCCCGGCGGATCAACCGCGAGCTCGCCGAGCTGTATCCGTACGCTCACCCCGAGCTGGACTTCACCAACCCCTTCGAGCTGCTGGTCGCCACGGTCCTCTCCGCCCAGACCACCGACCTGCGGGTCAACCAGACCACCCCCCGCCTCTTCGCGGTCTGCCCCACGCCCGAGGACATGGCCGCCATGCCCCCGGAGCAGCTGGAGGAGCTGATCCGCCCCACCGGTTTCTTCCGCGCCAAGGCGAAGTCCCTGATCGGCCTGTCCACCGCGCTGCGCGACCGCTTCGGCGGCGAGGTGCCGGGCCGCCTGGAAGACCTGGTCACCCTCCCCGGCGTCGGCCGCAAGACCGCCAATGTGGTGCTGGGCAATGCCTTCGGTGTCCCCGGCATCACCGTGGACACCCACTTCGGGCGGCTGGCCCGCCGCTTCGGTTGGACGACCGCGCAGGACGCCGAGAAGGTCGAGGCCGACGTCGCCGAGATCTTCCCGAAGAGCGAGTGGACGATGCTCTCGCACCGCGTGGTCTTCCACGGCCGCCGCGTCTGCCACTCCCGCAAGCCCGCCTGCGGCGCCTGCCCGATCGCCCCGCTGTGCCCCTCGTACGGCGAGGGCGAGACCGACCCGGAGAAGGCGAAGAAGTTGCTCAAGTACGAGCTGGGCGGTCAGCCCGGGCAGCGTCTGAAGCCGCCGGCCGACTATCCGGGGCGGCCCGCGCCGCCGCTGGCGGCCTCGTAGGGCCGCGAGGGCCCGTCCGGTCTGATCGCCGGACGGGCCCCGGGGCGCGCAGGACTCCAGGGGGACCGACCATCGACGTAAGCCTCAAGGGGGCGCGGATGACGAGTGCACGGGAGCAGTACGGCGAGACGACGGACACCCGCTCGGCGGCGGCCGGGCGGGAGGCCGCGGTGACGAGCGAGGGCCTGCCCGAGTGGCTGGGCCCGGTGGCCCGTGCGGCCGCCACGGTGGAGCCGCGCCAGCTCAGCCGCTTTCTGCCGCCGGAGCACGGCGGCCGGCAGTCCGCCGTACTGATCCTCTTCGGGCACGGCGCCCGAGGGCCCGAGCTGCTCCTGATGGAGCGCGCCGGCACCCTGCGCTCGCACGCCGGCCAGCCCTCCTTCCCCGGTGGCTCGCTCGATCCGCAGGACGGCGATCCGGAGGGGCCGGGTCCGGTCCGCGCGGCGCTGCGCGAGGCCCAGGAGGAGACCGGACTGGATCCCTCCGGCGTCCAGGTCTTCGGGGTGCTGCCGCGGCTCTACATCCCCGTCAGCGGTTTCGTCGTGACGCCCGTGCTGGGGTGGTGGCGGGTGCCGAGCCCGGTGGGCGCGGTGGATCAGGGGGAGACCGCCCGGGTCTTCACCGTCCCGGTGGCGGATCTCACGGACCCCGCGCACCGGGTCACCACGCGTCACCCCAGCGGCCACGTGGGCCCCGCCTTCCTCGTCGAGGACGCGCTGGTCTGGGGTTTCACCGCCGGAGTGATCGACCGGATCCTGCACTACGCGGGCTGGGAGATCCCATGGGACCGCGACAAGCAGGTCCCGCTCGACTGGCGCTCGTGAGACGGTGTCCGGCGTGAACGTCCTGGACATCCTGCTGCTGGTCGCGGCCGTGTGGTTCGCGATCGTCGGTTACCGGCAAGGCTTCCTCGTCGGCATCCTGTCCGTGATCGGCTTCCTCGGGGGAGGTCTGATCGCGGTCTATGTACTGCCGGTGATCTGGAACGGGGTCACCGACGATGCCAAACCGGGCACCTTCGCGGTGATCGCGGCGGTCGCCATCGTGATCGTCTGCGCCTCGGTGGGCCAGGCACTCACCACCCACCTCGGCAACAAACTCCGCCGCCACATCACCTGGACCCCGGCGCGGGCGCTGGACGCGACCGGCGGGGCGCTGGTCAACGTCCTGGCGATGCTGGTGGTCGCCTGGCTGATCGGCGCCGCCCTGGCGCAGACGTCCCTGCCGACGTTCAGCAAGGAGGTCCGCAACTCCAAGGTGCTGCTCGGGGTGTCCGAGATCATGCCGCAGGAGGCCAACACCTGGTTCAAGGACTTCTTCGCGGTGCTGGCGCAGAACGGCTTCCCGCAGGTCTTCACGCCGTTCGCCAACGAACCGATCAAGCCGGTCCGCCCGCCGGACCCGGCGCTGGCCGACAGCCCGGTCGCCGCGGAAGCCCGGCGCAGCATCGTCAAGATCGTCGGACGGGCGCCCAGCTGCGGCAAGATCCTCGAGGGCACCGGCTTCGTCTTCGCGCCGCACCGGGTGATGACCAACGCCCATGTCGTCGGCGGCGTCAGCGACCCCACCGTCCAGGTGGGCGGCCAGGGGCTCCCGGTGGACGCCAAGGTCGTGCTCTACGACTGGCAGCGCGACATCGCGGTGCTGGACGTCCCGCAACTGCGCGCCCCGGTGCTGAAGTTCGCCCCGAAGGACGCCGTCAGCGGCAAGAGCGCCATCGTCGCCGGCTTCCCGGAGAACGGCGGCTACGACGTCCGCCCGGCCCGGGTCCGCGGCCGCATCCAGGCGGACGGCGCGGACATCTACCAGCGGGGCACCGTCGGCCGCGACGTCTACTCGCTCTTCGCCACGGTCCGCGAGGGCAACTCCGGCGGCCCGCTGCTCACCCCTCAGGGCGAGGTCTACGGCGTGGTCTTCGCCAAGTCGCGGGACGACGCCCACACCGGCTACGCGCTGACGGCGGACGAGGTGCGCACGGACGCCGTCCGGGGGCGGGCCGCGAGCCGGCAGGTCGACACCCAGGGGTGCGCGATCTGAGGCCGGGTGCGGGGCCGCGCACCGATCCGCTGTGGACGGGACGCGGCCCGGCGGCCGGGCGCCGGGAGCGCGCGGGGTCAGCTGCGGGAATGCCGCAGCCGGGCGCTCATCCAGCGCGCTCTGCGGCGCAGGATGCGGGGGATGCCCATCGGGTGCGCCGGGTCGGTGGAGCCACCGGATCCGAGATCCGAGGCGCCCCTGTCCTGCGTCCCCACTGCAGCGGCACTGCTGCGGCGGTTGCGTGCCACGTCACGGTGGTCGTGCGTCCAGCCCATACCCTCGACTCTGCCCGTGGCCCAAGGTCCGTAACCGCCTGGGAGAGGGCCAATTGGCCTATGCGGGAGGCAATTGGCTGTTCGGTAGACGGATGTTCGCATGGCGCGGTGGGGCGGGCCGGTGACCGTGTGGGGAGGGCGCGGGACCGGTGGCGCGGGGCCGGCGGGGCAGGGGTGTCAGCGGTCCGGTTCCGGGTCCTTGAGCCAGTTACTGTGCCTGCCCGGGGGCGACCCCCGGACCCCCGGCCGAGGTGTGTTCGTCGCTCAGCGGTCCGGTTCCGGGTCCTTGAGCCAGTTACTGTGCCTGCCCGGGGGCGACCCCCGGACCCCCGGCCGAGGTGCGTTCGCCGCTCAGCGGTCCGGTTCCGGGTCCTTGAGCCAGTTGATCAGCTCGGTGGAGAAGGCCGCGGGGTCCTCCTCGTGCGGCCAGTGGCCCAGGCCGTCGAAGAGCCGCCAGCGGTAGGGGGCCTCGACGTACTCGCCGGAGCCGGCGGCGCTGCGGGTGCGCATCACCGGGTCCAGTGAGCCGTGCAGATGCAGGGTGGGGACCCGTACGGGCTTCTTCATCCGGCGGTTGAACTGGAGGCCGTCGGGGCGGGCCATCGAGCGCACCATCCAGCGGTACGGTTCGATCGAGCAGTGCGCCGTCGACGGGATGGCCATCGCCCGCCGGTAGATCTCGACGGTCTCGTCCTCGGGGAGCCGGGGCCCGGACCAGTCGCGGATCATGCGGCCCACCAGCTCCGCGTCGTCCGCGGTGAGCCGGCGCTCCGGCAGCCAGGGCCGCTGGAAGCTCCAGACGTGCGAGCTGCGGCGGCCGTCGGCGAGCATCGCGGCCCGCCAGCGCCGCGGGTGCGGCATCGAGGAGACCGCGAGCCGGCGCACCAGCTTGGGCCGCATCGCCGCCGCCGTCCAGGCGAGATAGCCGCCCAGATCGTGCCCGACCAGTGCGGCGTCCGCCTCGCCCAGGGAGCGGATGACGCCGGTGATGTCCAGGGCGAGGTTGGCGGGGTCGTAGCCACGCGGGGTGCGGTCGCTGCCGCCGACCCCGCGCAGGTCCATGGCGACGGCGCGGAAGCCGGCGTCGGCCAGTGCGGGCAGTTGGTGCCGCCAGGTCCACCAGAACTGCGGGAAGCCGTGCAGCAGCAGCACGAGGGGCCCGTCGCCCAGCTCGGCGATGTGGAAGCGCGCGCCGTTGGCCGCGACGTCCCGGTGCGTGAGCTCTTGCCCGCCCGGGAGAGCGAGCCGCACGACCGAGGCGGTGCTGTCAGGGGCTGTCATACCGACGAGCGTGTCACAGACTCCAGGACCGGGTGGTCAGCCGCGGTCGACCGCGGGTGCGGCTTGGCCTTCTGGAGCACCGCGGCGGTCTGCTTGGCGGAGGCGATCGACTTCTCCGGCTTCTTGATCTTCTTCATCTTGGCCACCGCGATCAGGATCAGCAGCGCGGCGACGACCAGGAAGGCGCCGCCCACGATCAGGAAGGACCAGGCCAGCCCGAGGCCGAGGTTGTGGATGCCGTAGGCCGCCGCGAAACTCAGCACCGGCAGCGCGAACAGTGCCAGTACGCCCGCTACGAGGAACGCGGCACTGCCGATGCCCGCCCGCTTGGCGTCCTGCCGGAGTTCCGCCTTGGCCAGTGCGATCTCGTCGTGCACCAGCGCGGACATCTCGGCGGTCGCCGTGGCCACCAGCTGCCCGAGGCTGCGGTCCGCACCGTCGTCGGCTGAACTCATCGCCGTCTCCCTCTTCTCTTCGCCTGGATGCAAAGCCTCTCAGATCATGCCGGACCATCGTCCCCGGACCGGGCCCCGGCGGCCATTTCGGCCAGCCGGCGGTGTTCCGCGG
Source organism: Streptomyces sp. MspMP-M5 (assembly GCF_000373585.1). Lineage (GTDB taxonomy): Bacteria > Actinomycetota > Actinomycetes > Streptomycetales > Streptomycetaceae > Streptomyces. The sequence continues at coordinate 536,021 of NZ_KB891853.1, read as the reverse complement.
CCTTCGCCTCGTGGATCGCGGCCATCCGCAGGTGGTACTCGGGCCGGTCCTGTTCGTAGACGTCGGGGATGCCGTCCTGGTCCTCGTCGCGCTCCTCCTCGTCGCACAGGCGCCGGTACTTGTTGTTGCGGACCTTCAGGAGGATGCCGGCGAAGACGGCGGCGAGCAGCGAGCCGATCAGCACCGCGGCCTTGATCTCGTCGGTCAGGACCGGGTCGCCGGCGAAGGCCAGTTCACCGATCAGCAGCGAGACGGTGAAGCCGATGCCGGCCAGGGCGGCGACGCCGAAGACGTCCGGCCACTTCAGGTCGGGGTTGAGCTGGGCCCTGGTGAAGCGGGCGGTGCACCAGGTGCCGCCGAAGATGCCCACCGCCTTGCCGACTATCAGGCCGAGGACGACGCCGAGCGTCTCCGGCCGGGTGAAGACGTCGCGGACCGCGCCGCCGGATATGGACACGCCCGCGGAGAAGAGCGCGAACAGCGGCACCGCCAGCCCCGCCGACAGCGGCCGGACCAGGTGCTCGATGTGCTCGCCGGGGGACTGCCGCTCGCCGTCGCGGCGGTGGCAGCGCAGCATCAGGCCCATCGCGACGCCGGCGATGGTGGCGTGCACTCCGCTGTTCTCCATCAGGGCCCAGATCACCACGCCGAGCGGGACGTAGACGTACCAGCCGCGGACGCCGAGGCGCAGCAGGACGTAGAAGAGCACCAGGCCGGCGACGGCCAGGCCGAGGGCGAGGAAGTTCAGCTTCGAGGTGAAGAAGACCGCGATGATCAGGATCGCGAAGAGGTCGTCGACGACGGCGAGGGTGAGCAGGAAGGCGCGCAGCGCGGACGGCAGGGAGGTGCCGATGACCGCGAGGACGGCGAGGGCGAAGGCGATGTCGGTGGCGGTGGGGACCGCCCAGCCGCCGAGCGAGCCGCCGCCGGCGGCGTTGACGGCGAAGTAGACGAGGGCGGGGGTCGCCATACCGCAGATCGCGGCGATCACCGGGAGGGCGGCGGCCTTGGGGTCGCGGAGTTCGCCGGCGACCAGTTCGCGCTTGAGCTCGATGCCGGCGACGAAGAAGAAGACCGCGAGCAGGCCGTTGGCGGCCCAGTGCTGGAGGGAGAGGTCCAGGCCGAGCGAGGCCGGGCCGAGGTGCAGGCCGCGGACCGCCTCGTAGCTGCCGCCGAGCGTGTTGGCCCAGATCAGGGCGGCGATGGCGGCGACGAGGAGGAGCACCCCGCCGACGGTTTCGGTGCGCAGTGCGTCGGCGATGAAGTTCCGCTCCGGCAGCGGCATCCGGCCGAGGAATATGGAACGGCGGTTGCTGGGCGCAGTCACGCGATGACCTCCGGCAGCTGAGAACGGCTTTAGCAGTTGCCGACCAGACTTCCCGGCGCACCCAGAGTTTCTTGGCGTCTTGTTGACGTCCCCTTAACCCTAACGGGTGGGTGCAAGCGGTTGATGCGTGGGCATTACTTTACGGGCATTTCGGGCGGCGGGCCGCCGGAGGAGGCGCCGGCGCAGGTGCCCGGGCATGCCGGAGGGGGCACCCGGCCGCGATGGCCCGGTGCCCCCTCCGTTCCGTGCGCGGGGCGGGGCCCGCCGCCGTCGCGGCAGGCCCCACCCGGTGCCTCAGTCCTCGCTCGGCGCGCTCGGCAGCTTCGACTGGATCAGCTCCATGACGGAGGAGTCGGTGAGCGTGGTGACGTCCCCGAGGGTGCGGTTCTCCGCGACGTCGCGCAGCAGGCGCCGCATGATCTTGCCGGAGCGGGTCTTGGGCAGCTCCGCGACCGGCAGGATCCGCTTGGGCTTGGCGATCGGGCCGAGCTGCTGGGCGACATGGGCGCGCAGCTCGTCGACGAGGCCCCCCTCCGCCTCGGCGGATGATGTCGCCGTCGCGGCGGCGCCGCCGCGCAGGATGACGAAGGCGCAGATGGCCTGGGTCGTCTGCGGGTCGGTGGCGCCCACCACCGCGGCCTCGGCCACCTTCGGGTGGGAGACCAGCGCGGACTCCACCTCGGTGGTGGAGATGTTGTGGCCGGAGACCAGCATCACGTCGTCCACCCGGCCCAGCAGCCAGATGTCGCCGTCCTCGTCCTTCTTCGCGCCGTCGCCGGCGAAGTAGGTGCCCTCGAAACGGGACCAGTAGGTGTCCAGGTAGCGCTGGTCGTCGCCCCAGATGGTGCGCAGCATCGCCGGCCAGGGCTCGGTCAGGACGAGATAGCCGCCACCGCCGTCGGGCACCTCGTGGGCCTCGTCGTCCACCACCGTGGCCGAGATGCCGGGCAGCGGGCGCTGCGCCGAGCCGGGCTTGGTCTCCGTCACGCCCGGCAGCGGGGTCAGCATCATCGCGCCGGTCTCGGTCTGCCACCAGGTGTCGACGATCGGTGCCTTGTCCGCCCCGATGTGCTTGCGGTACCAGATCCACGCCTCGGGGTTGATCGGCTCGCCCACCGACCCCAGCAGGCGCAGCGACGACAGGTCGAACTTCGCCGGGATGTCCTCGCCCCACTTCATGCAGGCCCGGATCGCCGTCGGCGCGGTGTACAGGATCGTCACGCCGTACTTCTGGACGATCTCCCACCAGCGGCCCTGGTGCGGGGTGTCCGGGGTGCCTTCGTAGAGCACCTCGGTGGCGCCGTTGGAGAGCGGGCCGTAGGTGATGTACGAGTGGCCCGTCACCCAGCCGACGTCGGCGGTGCACCAGAAGACGTCCGTCTCCGGCTTCAGGTCGAAGACCGCGTGGTGGGTGTACGAGACCTGGGTGAGATAGCCGCCGGTGGTGTGCAGGATGCCCTTGGGCTTACCCGTCGTCCCGGAGGTGTAGAGGATGAACAGCGGGTGCTCGGCGTCGAACGCCTCGGGGGTGTGCTGCTCGCTCTGCCGCTCGACGACGTCGTGCCACCACACGTCGCGGCCCTCGGTCCAGCCGACCTCCTGGCCGGTGCGGCGGACGACCAGCACGCTGCGGACGTGCTCCGTGCCGGGCTTCGTCAGCGCCTCGTCCACCGCCGGCTTGAGGGCGGAGGGCTTGCCGCGGCGGTAGCCGCCGTCGGCGGTGATGACCACGCGGGCGTCGGCGTCGTCGATCCGCGTCGCCAGCGCGTCCGCGGAGAAGCCGCCGAAGACGACGGAGTGCGGCGCGCCCAGCCGGGCGCAGGCCAGCATGGAGATCACCGCCTCCGGGATCATCGGCAGATAGATGGCGACCCGGTCGCCGGCCCGGACGCCCAGCTCCGTCAGGGCGTTGGCGGCCTTCGACACCTCGCGCTGGAGCTCGGCGTAGGTGATCGCGCGGCTGTCGCCCGGCTCGCCCTCGAAGTGGATCGCGACGCGGTCGCCGAGGCCGTTCTCCACGTGGCGGTCCACGCAGTTGTAGGCGACGTTGAGCTTGCCGTCGGCGAACCACTTCGCGAACGGCGGATTGGACCAGTCGAGGGTCTCGGTGGGCTCGGTCTCCCAGGTCAGGCGTTTGGCCTGCGCGGCCCAGAAGCCCAGCCGGTCCGCCGCGGCCTCTTCGTACGCGGCGGCCGTGACGTTGGCGTTCGCGGCCAGCTCGGCGGGCGGCGCGAACCGCCGCTCCTCCTTCAAGAGGTTGGCCAGGCTCTCGTTGCTCACGACATCTCCCATTCCCAGGGCGTGCGATGTGTCCCCGGGCCATAGCTCATCAGCCCGCGGCCGACCCTGACAAGGGCTGTGGACAACTATTGGTGTAGACCTGTCCGAATCCCGTCGCCGGTACCGCTGTTCGGGTGCTGCCGCGCAGGTCAGACGCCGACTGCCGGGACGTCGGCGCGCACCGCGCGGAACCGTCCGCTGCGCTCGTCCAGCAGGTACGCCTGTGCCTCGGCCACGTGGAAGTACATGCCGTGCAGGGTGAGCGTGCCCTCGGCCGTGCGGCGGGCGACGCACGGGTGTGCCCGCAGGTGGTCGAGCTGCTGCCGGACGTTGACGAGCGCCAGCCGCTCCTGGTCGTCGGCCACCGGCCGCTCGGCGAAGGCGACTTCGCCCCTGCCCAGCCGCCCGATCCGGGCCATCCGGGCCAGGCTCGGGCGGCCGTGCCGCAGCCAGCGGGCGAGCGGGGTGGCCTCGTCGGACGGCGGCGGGGAGCCGGCCGCGTCGAGCAGTGCCGCCATGGCGCCGCAGCCCGAGTGCCCGCAGACGGTGATGGACTCCACCCGCAGCACCTCCACCGCGTACTCGACCGCGGCGGCCACGGAGTCGCAGGAGGCGTCCGAGCCGGGCGGCGGCATCAGATTGCCGACGTTGCGCACGGTGAACAGGTCGCCCGGCCCACTCGACGTGATCATGCTCGTCACCAGCCGGGAGTCGGCGCAGGTCAGGAAGAGCTGGGTGGGACGCTGGCCCTCCCGTGCCAGCCGGGCCAGCTCCTCGCGCACCAACGGGGCGGTGTACCGCTGGAACGCGCTGACGCCGCCCAGGAGTTGGCCGCCGCTCCGGTGGCCGGCCGTGCGGTCCGCGGCAGGACGGGTGCAGTGGTGGTTGCGCCACGGCGTCCACGGCCGGCAGGAGTGCGCACTGACCGGCTCGGCGAGCGGCCGGCCCGAGCGGCCCCCGAGGGCCACCGATCCTCCGGCCGCCCGATGGGTGGCCGCCCAGGACTGCAGCGCCTCGTAGGCGGCGTGGTCCATGAACGACCCGCACAGCTCCACGACGGCGTCGGTGGCCGGCGGGACCTGCGCCAGGTGCCGGGTCAGCCGCGGCACCGCCAGGAAGGTCAACTGCCCGCTGACGCACACTCGATGGCGGCCGGACTCCTCCGTCACCTGGATACGGGTGTGGGTCAGCCGCCGCAACGCCAGGAAGATCCCGACCGCGATGCCCGTCAGGACGCCCGGCAGCACCCCGAAGAGCACCACGGCGCCCGACGTGGCCGCGTACACCGGGAACTCGCGGTGCCGCTGCACATGCCGCAGGTGCGCGAAGCTGACCATCCGGACGCCGACGACCATCACCAGGGCGGCCAGCGCGGCCAGCGGGATCAGCTCCAGCACCCCGGCCAGCAGACCCGCGCAGAGCAGCACCCAGACGCCGTGCAGCACGGTCGCCCGGCGGGTGACCGCACCGGCCCGCACATTGGCCGAACCGCGGATCGCCCCGCCGGAGACCGGCAGGCCGCCCAGAAGGCCGGAGACGACGTTGGCCAGGCCCTGACCGGCCAGTTCGCGGTTGAGCTGCGGCCGCCCCGGGGGAGTGCCGGGGCGCTCGGCGGCCAGCCGGTCCACGGCCACCGCGGACAGCAGCGACTCCATACTGGCGACGAGGGTGACCGTCAGCACCGCCGTGGCGAGGGCCGCCAGCGAGGCGTCGGGCAGCACGGGCGGCTCCGGCAGGCGCCAGGAGGGCAGCTCGACGCGCGGCACCGCCGTCCCCGCACTGACCGCCGTCGCCGCCAGCACCGCGGCCAGCGGGGCCGGCAGCAGCCGCGCCAGGCGCCCGGCGCGCCCCGGCAGCCGCGGCCAGCCGACCAGGACGGCGACCGTGACGGCCCCGATCAGCAGCGCGGTGGTGTGCGGGTGCGCCAGCTGGCCGGGCAGCGCGGCGGCGTTTTCGACGGCCGAGCTGTCGGGACGGCCGCCGAGCACCACATGGAGCTGCCCGATGGCGATGGTGACGCCGATGCCGGCGAGCATGCCGTGCACGATCGCGGGGCTGACGGCGAGCGCCGCGCGCGCCACCCGCAGCGCCCCGAGGGCGAGTTGGGCGAGTCCGGCCAGGACCGTGATCAGGCAGGTGGCGCGCCAGCCGTAGCGCTGGACGAGGTCGGCGGTGACCACCAGGAGGCCGGTGGCGGCGCCGGTCACCTGGAGCGGCGCGCCGCCCAGCAGCCCGGCGACGATCCCGCCGACGGCCGAGGCGACCAGCCCGGACTGGAGCGGGGCGCCGGTGGCCAGGGCGATGCCCAGGGACAGCGGCACGGCCAGCAGGAAGAGCACGGCCGAGGCGGCGAGGTCCCCCCGCCAGGCCGCGCCGGCTGCCTCAAGCGGTGCGGCCGCGGGGGGCGGCGCGGGCTCGGGCGGCAGCCCGGTCGGCGGCTGCGGCGACTTCTGGATCTGCGACATTCCCGTCTCCTCCGGGGCGGCGCGGTCGGCGTCGGAAAGCGACCGCGGGGCGGCGGTGTACTGCGGCGGGAGCGAGCCGGCCGGCGGGCGTCGCGGTGGGTGACGGTCCGGTGACTCTCAAGCATCGGTAAATGAATCGTAATGACGCGTAAAGGCTGTGAGAAGGCTTTTGGGGTGTATGGCGCAGCCATTCCACCTATCGAGTGAATAAAACGACTTTCGTCGTGCTCTTTTGGCCACCCGTCAATGGATATAGGCGATTCCTCAGGTTCGTCCTGATAACCCACATGGTGCACTGCGCACCAGGAATGAGGTGGCTGATGACCGTCATATCGAAGACGACGGTCCGCATCGCGGCGGCGGTGGCACTGGCGGCGATAGCCGGCTGCTCCGCGGCGGCCCAGGGCGGGCCGCGGCAGAGCACGGCCAAGGGACGCGCGGAGCCCGCAGAAGTCCCCGCGGCCCGCCCGCTCCGCCTGATAGGCGACGGCTCCACCGCCTACACCGGGGCGCAGCCCCACCAGCCGCGGCCCGCGCGGCTCAAGGCGGGCGGCCGGCCACCGCAGTTCGTGGTCTTCTCCTGGGACGGCGCCGGCGAGGACGGCCAGAAACTCTTCTCCCACTTCCGTGCCGTCGGCAAGAAGTACGGCGCGACGATGACGTACTTCCTCAGCGGCATCTACCTGCTCCCCAGCGAGAAGGCCGGGCTCTACGCACCGCCCCGCCACCCGGTCGGCTCCTCGGCCATAGGCTTCAACGACATCCGGGGGATCAAGGCCACCGTGGCCCAGATGCGCGGCGCCTGGGAGGACGGCAACGAGATAGGCACCCACTTCAACGGCCACTTCTGCGGCCGCAACGGGGTCGGCAGATGGACTCCGGAGGACTGGCGCAGCGAGATACGGCAGGCCGTGTGGTTCGTCCGGAACTGGAAGACCAACTCGGGCCTCAAGAACGAGCCGCCGCTCCCCTTCGACTACGCCAAGGAACTGGTCGGCGGCCGCGCCCCCTGTCTGGAGGGGCAGCACAACCTGATACCCGCGGCCAAGGAGATGGGCTTCCGCTACGACGCCAGTTCGGCGGGCGGGCTCCAGGTCTGGCCGCACAAGATCGACGGCATCTGGAACTTCCCGCTCCAGGAGATACCGTTCCCCGGCCGCGGCTTCGAGGCCCTCTCGATGGACTACAACTTCCTGGCCAACCAGTCCGGCGGCACCCGTGGCAACCGCGCGATGTACGACACCTGGGGCCGGCAGATGCGCGACGGCATCCTGGACGCCTTCGAGCGCACCTACGAGGGCAACCGCGCCCCGCTCTTCGTCGGCGACCACTTCGAGTCCTGGAACGGCGGCACGTACATGAAGGCCGTCGAGGAGGCGATCAAGGAGATCTGCCCCCGTGCGGGCGTGCGCTGTGTCAGCTTCAAGCAGTTGAGCGACTGGCTGGACGCGCAGGACCCCGAGGTGCTGGCCAGGCTCCAGGATCTGCCGGTGGGCCGGGCGCCGGAGGACGGCTGGGCGGCGTACCTCTCCGGGAAACCGGGGGCGTCCGGCCCGGCGCCGGCCGCCCGGATCACGCCGGTTGCGGAGTAGCGGCCCCCTCGAAGAGCACGAAGGCGGGGTCGACCTGCGCGGCCAGGTCGGCTCCCGTCTTGGCGTTGCCCCAGCTCTCCGCGTTCTTCAGGTGGAAGTGCACCATCTGGCGTGTGTAGCGCTCCCAGTCGCGGCGCTCATAGGAGGCGTCGGCGGTGTCGTACAGGGTCTCCAGGGCGCGGCGGTTGGCCTCCTCCAGGAAGGCGAAGGGGGCCGGGCGGCCCTTCTCCATGGCCCGCACCCAGTCGGAGTGGCCGACGCACACCAGCAGGTCCTCGCCCACCTCGGCGCGCAGGAACGCCAGGTCGTCAGGCCCCTGGACCTTGTTGCCGACGACCTTCAACGGGACGCCGAAGTCCTGTGCGTACTCCTTGTACTGGCGGTAGACCGCGACGCCCTTACGGGTCGGCTCGGCGACCAGGAAGGTCATGTCGAAGCGGGTGAACATCCCGGACGCGAAGGAGTCCGATCCGGCGGTCATGTCGACGACGACGTACTCCCCGCGGCCGTCGACGAGGTGGTTCAGGCACAGCTCGACCGCACCCACCTTGGAGTGGTAGCAGGCCACGCCCAGGTCGGCCTCGGTGAACGGGCCGGTGGCCATCAGCCGCACCGCCCCGTCGTCCAGGCCCACGGCCCGCGCGCAGGTCTCGTAGACCGGGTTGTCCTCGCAGAGCCGCAGCAGCCGCGATCCCTCGCCGGGCGGGGTCGTTTTGATCATCGTGTCCGCGGACGGGATACGGGGGTTGCCGCCGCGCAAGTAGTCCTTGATCAACGGGAGATGAGCGCCCATCGCGGGCAGCGCGGCGGCCTCCGCCTCGTCCATGCCGAGCGCGACGCCCAGATGCTGGTTGATATCGGCGTCCACCGCGACGACGGGGATCCGGGACGCGGCGAGATGCCGGATGAACAGCGAGGACAGCGTGGTCTTGCCGCTGCCGCCCTTGCCTACGAAAGCGATCTTCATGTTCGGCAGGCTAGGTGTGGCCAACCTCTCGGCGGGTGGTTTACGTGAAGAAGACCACTCCTTCGAGGGGTCCGGCCTGGTGGTGCGTAGGGTCGTCCTCATGGCTGGAATCTCCCGGGGGACGTCCCCCGAACCTCCCCGGAGGGGCAACGACCCGCTCGCGCCCCTGGCGTCGCTCCCGGGGGTCGCGGACGCGGTGGACGCCGTCCGCAAGTCCGTCGACCGGGTCTACGGGCACCGCATCATGCGGCGCCGCAGCACCGAGATCACCGCCGAGGCGGCGCTGCGCGGGTCCCGTGGCTCCGCGGCGCTCTCCGGGGCCGACTGGGCGCTCGAAGAGATCCGGCGGCGCACCGACTTCAGCGAGGGCGGCGAGCCGCGCACGGTCGGCGCGGCGCTGCGGCTGACCGCCGAGGCGGGCCAACTCCTCAGCGTCTGGCGGCAGTCGCCGCTGCGTGTGCTGGCCCGGCTGCACCTGGTCGCGGCCGGCGGCGGCGCGGCCGACGACACCGTGGGCCGGCCCCGGCAGGGCGGCGAACCGGTGGACGAGCCGCTGATCGAGCTGCCGCTCCCGGATGCCGAGGAGGTCGCCGGCCGGCTGGACGGGCTGTCGCGGGTACTGCTGGCGGGTTCCACGGCGCCGGCCCTGGTGACGGCCGCGGTGGTGCACGGCGAACTCCTGGCGCTGCGGCCCTTCGGCTCGCACAACGGGCTGGTCGCGCGGGCGGCCGAGCGGATCGTGCTGGTGGGCAGCGGACTGGACCCGAAGGCGATCTGCCCGGCCGAGGTCGGGCACGCGGAACAGGGACGCGAGGACTACACGGCGGCCCTCCAGGGCTATGCCTCGGGCACCGCGGAAGGCATGGCGCAGTGGATCGCCCACTGCGGGCGGGCGATCGAGCTGGGTGCACGGGAGAGCACGGCGGTCTGCGAGGCGCTCCAGCGCGGCGCGGCGTAACGGCGTGGTGCCTTGGCTCTGACGCGGGCCACGCGGCCCGTACGGGGCCGCACACGGGTTGCGGCGGTACCAACCCTTCGGTACCGCCGCTGGCACGTCCGCCGAGTTACCATGCGTGCTCGAATTTTTGCCCATCAGGTCGGATTCGTTGTCCGCTTACCTGGTGCGGCTGGCCCGTAATCGACGGGTCGGCGTCGCGTGGGTGCTCGGCATTCATGCGTCGGTCCGTGGGCCTTGATGCGTTAAAGGCGTTCCTCTCGGATGTCCTTGGTCTCGCGGGCCGTCAAGTCCTTTGTACTACTCATGGGGGACAAGCGGAACCCCAGCTCGCAGATCTTTACGATCGCCCGCAAATGCGGGCAATACGGCGAGGCGTTTCTTTCCCGTATTGCGGCGGCTGGCGTACCAGACCAGGGTCGCGGTGGCGGCGGCCGCGCCGATCGCGGCGACGGCGGTGATCACCGGGCGGGAGGGCATCGTCAGCGTGGGCAGGCGCTTCTTGAGCGGGACCGGGCGGCTGAAGGTGACCACCGGCCAGCCGCGGGCGTTCGCCTCACGGCGCAGCGCCCGGTCCGGATTGACGGCGCAGGGGTTGCCGACCGTTTCCAGCATCGGCACATCGGTGATCGAGTCGCTGTACGCGTAGCAGCGCTCGAGGTCGTATCCCTCGGACGCGGCCAGCTCCCGGACGGCTTCCGCTTTGGTGGGGCCGTAGGCGTAGTACTCCACCTCTCCCGTGAAGCGGCCGTCGTCGCCGACCACCATTCTGGTGGCCACCACCCGGTCCGCGCCCAGGAGTTCGCCGATCGGCTCGACCACCTCGGCGCCGGAGGTGGAGACGATCACGACGTCCCGTCCGGCCGCGTGGTGTTCCTCGATGAGCGAGGCGGCCTCGTCGTAAATGATCGGGTCGATCAGATCGTGCAGCGTTTCGGCGACGATCTCCCGGACCTGCGCCACGTCCCAGCCGCGGCACAGCGACGAGAGATATTCGCGCATCCGCTCCATCTGGTCGTGATCGGCGCCGCCCGCGAGGAACACGAACTGGGCGTACGCGGTGCGCAGTACGGCCCGCCGATTGATCAGGCCGCCTTGGTAGAAGGACTTGCCGAAGGTCAGCGTGCTCGACTTTGCAATGACGGTCTTGTCCAAGTCGAAGAACGCGGCAGTACGGGGCGTCGAGTGAGGCACGGAGTGGTTTTCCACGGGGGTGAGCATAGGCGCCCACCATTCGGCGTAAGGTGTGGCGCGTGGGTTTGCCTGAGAAGGCACTCGGGTACACCATGGAAGTCACGGATCGTTCGCGACCGTGCTAACCCGGTCCGGCTCCTCCCCCCCCCGAGCCGGCCGTGGAGACGACCCCCGCTCTCCCCCCCGGCGGGGGTCGTCGCATGTCCGGACGCTTTTTCCGTCGTGAACTCTTGATCCGGCCGTTCTCCGCGCGTTGACGGGCGTCGTCCCTGTCATGCATATGCCATCACCCACGGTAGTCGTCGGACTGCTCTGCGGAGGCTTCTCGTGCGCCTCAGGAGTTGCCCCGCGTCGCTGGAATAGGTGACGGGGATATTCACAACCGCAGAGTTGTCCACAGTTTTGGGTCAAGATCCACAGAGATTTCCCGATCGCTGCACCGTGAAAGTCCGCGAAGTTCGCGGAAGCGCGAGTTGCGTAGCGATAGGGGGACAGAACGTGTCCGGATCATCTAGTTCCGACCAGCTGGTGCGAAGCGGTGAAGAGCGGGACGGGCCGCTGTTGATCACCGAGGACGAGGAGCTCCTCGACGACCTTCTGCGGCTGTGTGCGGCGGCCGGCGCGCTGCCCGAAGTGGCGCACCGCCCTCCGCTCGGGAAAGAGGAGTGGGAAGCGGCGCCGCTGGTGGTCGTCGGCGCGGACGCGGCCGGCCGGTTGTCCGTCGTGGGCCGCCGCGCGGGCGTGATCATCGCGGGCCGGGACGCGGACGACGTCGCCGTGCTGCGGCAGGCGGTGGAGGTGGGGGCGGAGCGGGTGCTGGCCCTCCCCGACGGCGAGCGGTGGCTGGTGGACCGGATCGCCGACGCCGTCGAGGGGGCCGGGCCGCCGGCCCTGACGGTCGGGGTCGTCGGCGGCCGCGGCGGCGCCGGGGCGAGCACCCTCGCGGCGGCGCTGGCGCTCACCGCCGCCCGCGCGGGTGAGCGGACCCTGCTCGTGGACGGCGACCCGTTGGGCGGTGGGCTCGACGTCCTGCTGGGCGGCGAGCAGGAGAAGGGGCTGCGGTGGCCTGCCTTCGCCGAGTCGCGCGGCCGGGTGGCGGGCGGCGCGCTCGCCGAGTCGCTGCCCCGGCTGCACTCCTTACGGGTCCTGAGCTGGGACCGGGGCGCGGAGGTGGCCATTCCGCCGCCGGCTGTGCGGGCGGTCCTGGCGGCGGCCAGGCGGCGCGGCGGTGTGGTGGTCGTCGACCTGCCGCGCCGGGTGGACGGGACGGCGGCCGAGACGCTGGCACAGGTGGACATCGGGCTGCTGCTCGTCCCCGCGGAGCTGCGCGCGGTGGCGGCGGCGCGCCGGGTGGCCGACGGGGTGCGGGCGGTGCTCGGCGACGTCCGGGTGGTGACCTGCGGGCACCCCGGGCCGGGGTCGGGCGGCGGGCCGACGGCCGAGGAGGTCGCGCGCCTGGTGGGGCTGCCGTTGGCGGGTGAACTGCCCTGGGAGGCGGGGCTGTCGGAGGACCTGGCGCGAGGGCGGGCGCCCGGCACGCGGGAGCGGGGGCCGCTGGCGCGGTTCTGCGCCGGGTTCTGGGAGCGGGTCCGGGGTGCCGGAGGGGCCGGTGCGGCGGGTGCGGTGCATGGAGCGGAGACGGAGCCGGGGGGTGCGTGGGAATGAGGCGAGGGAAGACGGGAGCGCTCGGGCACCGTGGCCGGGCGGCACCGGACCGGCGCGGTCCGCGGTTCGGGGACTGGTGGCGGGACGGGCTGCGGTGCGGGGCGGGGTGGTGGTCCGGTAGGAGCCGGGGTGCCGTCGGACCCTTCGGGGGCGGGTGGGCTGTGACGGCCGCCTGGGGCGGTGATGCGCGATGAGCCGGGACTTGCTCGACGTGGTGCGCCGGCGGCTCGCGGAGTCCGGGGCGGAGCCGACGCCGGCCCGGGTCGCGGTGGCGCTGCGCGAGGAGGGGCGTCTCCTCGGGGACGCCGAAGTGCTGGGCGTGGTGGGCGCGTTGCGCTCGGAAATGGTGGGCAGCGGGCCGCTGGAGCCGCTGCTGGCCGAGCCCGCGGTGACGGACGTACTGGTGACCGGGCCGGACGCGGTGTGGGTGGACCGGGGCGGCGGACTGGAGCGCACCGACGTCCGCTTCCGGGACGCCGCCGAGGTGCGCAGGCTCGCCCAGCGGCTGGCGGCGGTCGCCGGGCGGCGGCTGGACGACGCCCGGCCGTGGGTGGACGCCCGACTGCCGGACGGCACACGGCTGCACGCGGTGCTGCCCCCGGTGGCGGTCGCGGGGACGTGTCTGTCCTTACGGGTGCTGCGGCCCCGGGCCTTCGCGCTGGCGGAGCTGGTGGCGGCCGGGACCGTTCCGCCGGGCGGTGACCGGCTGCTTAGGGCACTGCTGGCCGCGCGGCTGTCGTTCCTGGTCAGCGGCGGTACGGGCTCCGGCAAGACCACGTTGCTCAGCACGTTGCTCGGGCTGGTCGGACCGGCGGAGCGGATCGTACTGGCCGAGGACTCGGCGGAGTTGCGGCCGGACCACCCCCATGTGGTGCGGCTGGAGACCCGGCCCGCCAATCAGGAGGGCGCCGGCCGGGTGACCCTGCGGGACCTCGTACGGCAGGCGCTGCGGATGCGGCCGGACCGGCTGGTGGTCGGCGAGGTGCGTGGCCCGGAGGTCACCGACCTGCTGTCGGCACTCAATACGGGCCATGAGGGGGGTTGTTGCACCGTCCATGCCAATGCGGCGTGCGATGTGCCGGCCCGTCTGGAGGCGCTCGGGTGCACCGCCGGGCTGGATCGGGCGGCCCTGCACAGCCAGTTGGCGGCCGCGGTCTCGGTCGTGCTGCACCTCGTACGCGACCGGTCCGGGCGGCGGCGGATCGCCGAGATCCACGTCCTGGAGCGGGATCGCGACGGCTTCGTGGCGACCGTTCCGGCGGCGGTGTGGAGCCAGGCGGGCTTCCAGGAGGCCTGCGGCTGGGGGCGGTTGGCGCGGCTGTGCGAGAGGGGTGGCGAGCGGTGCTGAGGGATGGCGCGGGGCCGATGGCGGGGCCGGTCGGGGTTGTGGCCGCGGCGGGGTGCGTGGTGGTGCTGGTACTGGCGCGACGGCTGCGGCGCGGGCTTGCCCTGCGACGGCGGATGGCGATGGCCCTGGGGGACGCCGCGGCCGGACGGCCGCACCGGGGGCGCGGCGCGCTGCTGCGGGAGTGGTGCGCCGGGCGGATGGTCGGCGACGCGGGGTGCCGGCGATGGCGGCTCGGGCGCTGGTGCGAGGTCGGTGCGGAGGTCTGGTGCCTGCCGGCCGGGATCGCGCTGGGGCTGCTGGGGCGGTCGGTGCTGCCGGTGCCGGCCGCGGTGGTGGCTTTGGTCGTCGTACGGCGATGGCTGGCCGGGCAGGCGCGGCGGCGAGCGGCGGAGCGGCGTTCGGCGGTGGTGATCCGGTTCTGCGGGGCGGTGGCGGCCGAGCTGCGCGCCGGCCGCCAGCCGGATCGGGCCCTGGTCGCGGCCGGGGCGCCCGGGCTGGGGGAGGCGGGCCCCGCGCTGCTGGCGGCCGCGCGGTACGGCGGGGACGTCCCCGGGGCGCTGCGGGCGGCGGCGCGGCAGCCGGGCGCGGAGGGACTGGCCGGGGCGGCGGCCTGCTGGCAGGCGGCGGTGGAGGGCGGCGCGGGGCTGGCCCGCGGGCTGGAGCGGATCGCCGCCGGGCTGGCCGCGCAGCGGGACCAACGGGAGGAACTGCAAGCCCAGTTGGCCGGGCCGCGGGCCACCGCCCTGATGCTCGCGCTGCTGCCGGTGGGCGGGCTCCTGATGGGCGGCGCGCTCGGTGCCGATCCCCTCGGGGTGCTGCTGCACACCCCCGCCGGCTGGGGCTGCCTGGCCGTCGGCGGGCTTCTGGAGTGGGGCGGGGTGGCCTGGACGGCCCGGATCGTCGCCGACGCGTCGACGGTGCGGAAGTGAAGCGAAGGAGAAGGGGGTGGGTGTAGTGAGTCCGGACGTTGTCCACAGGTTGGGGATGGCGGTGCTGGCCGCCGTGGCTGTGTGGTGCGCGGTGGCGCTGGGGCGGCTGGTGCGCCGGGAGCGCGCCGTACGGCGGCGGGTGCCGGTCGTCCTGGAAGGGGCCGCCGACAGTGCGTACGGCGGCGAGGGTGGCTTGCGCGCACGGGTGCGGTGGGTGGTCCGCGACCGACTGGCAGTCCGCGGCCGGTTCAAGGGGCTTGGAGCGGTCCAAGGGAGCGGCTGCGGGGACGGCTGGCTGAAGGAATGGGGCGGCCCCCTGGTGGCGGCCGGGTGCATGGCCGTCCTCCTGGGCGGCGTCACCGGGGTGCTGGCGGGGCCGGCCGTCGGCTGGGGCACGTACCGCTGGCTGCGCCGGCAGCGGACCGGGGCGGCCGACCGGGCCTCGGCGGCCCGGGTCGCCGCCGAACTCGCCCCGGCCGGAGACCTGCTGGCGGCCTGTCTGGCGGCCGGCGCCGGGCCCCGGGAGGCGGCCGAGGCGGTGGGCCGCTCCCTGGACGGGGTGGTCGCCGAGCGCCTGCGCCATATCGCGGCGGAGCTGCGCCTGGGCGGTGAACCGGCGGCCGTGTGGCCACGGTTGGCGGAACTCCCCGGTGCCGAGGCGCTGGCGCGCTGCATGGAGCGCGCGGGCATATCGGGAGCCCCGGCGGTCGAGCCGGCCTCCCGGGTCGCGGCCGAACTGCGCGCCGAATGGGGCCGGACCGCGGCCGCGCGGGCCAGGAGGGCCGGGGTGTTCGTCACCCTCCCGTTGTCGGGGTGCTTCCTGCCGGCCTTCCTGGTGCTCGGGGTGGCTCCGGTCCTGATCGGGCTGGCGAGCGGACTGCTGGGAGGTGACGGCATGGGCTGAGACGGCGGTGCGGTGATGCGGAGACGGGCCTGTGGCGACTCGGTGACCGGAGAGCGCAGAGGCGGGGCCTGCTGGGGCCCGGAGCGATCACGCAACGGGCTCCACGGAGGCGTCACCGCACCGGACTCCCGGACTCGGACGCAGTTGACACGGACAGGCGCGGAGCGGGCGGGCGCCGGGGGGAGGGACGGACGCGACACGAACAGGAACGGAATCACGGCACGGAGGCATGGAGGCACGGACGCACAGGCGACCAGTCACGTGCAGTTGACCGGACACACGCAGGCAACAGGCAACCGGACGCAACTCCAACAGCCGGACGCACACCAGCAACCAAGCACGCACCAACAACGAGGCACCACAGACATGCAGGCGCGCAAAAGCTTGCACGCGCGCACGCAGACAGCCAGACACACCCAAACGCACGACTTCACACACAAGTTGAGGGATTTCCAAGGAGGCACGAGATGTTCGGTCGATGGTGGGCACGGGTGCGCGCGGCCGGGACGGACCGCGGGATGAGCACTGCGGAGTACGCGGTGGGGACGTTGGCGGCATGCGCGTTCGCGGCAGTGCTCTACAAGGTCGTGACGAGCGGGCCGGTGGCCGCGGCACTGCGGGCCCTGGTCCAGAGGGCGCTCGATGTGCAGTTCTGAGGGACGAGGACGGGCCCGCGCCGCGCGTACCGGTGCGGGCCCACCGGGCGGACGCGGAGCCCGGGACGGCGGGTTCGTGACGGCGGAGGCGGCGGTGGTGCTGCCCGTGCTGGTGGCGGTCGCGGCGGCGCTGATCTGGGGGCTGCTGGCCGCCTGTGCCCGGATCGCCTGTGTGGACGCCGCTCGGGCCGGCGCTCGTGCGGCGGCCCGCCAGGAGCCGCCGGCGCAGACGCTCGCCGCGGCCCGTGGGGCGGCGCCCCGGGGCGCGCGGATCACGGTGACGCGTGAGGGCGACCTGGTGCGCGTACGGGTCGAGGCCGCGCTGCCCGGAGCGGGGCGGCTTCCGGTGCGGGTCGGGGGAGAGGCGGTGGCCCTTGCGGAGGAAACGGTGCGGTGATGTGGGTTCGGCCAAAGTGAGGCAACGGAGCCGGGGCCGGGACGCGGGCTCCGCCACGGTGTGGACGGTCTTCGCGGCGGCGGCCCTGTGCGCGGTCTTCGCGGCGCTGATGGCCGTCGGGCAGGCGGTCGCCGCCCGGCACCGGGCGGGCGCTGCCGCGGACCTGGCAGCGCTGGCGGCCGCGGACGAGGTGCTCCGGGGCCCGGCGGCGGCGTGCGCCACGGCGCGCCGGGTGGCCGTCGGGCAGCACACCCGCCTGGTGCGCTGTGCGGTGGCCGGGCTGATCGCCGATGTCACGGCCGAGGCCGGTGGCGGGCCGTTCGCGGCGCGGGTGCGGTCCCGGACGGGCCCGGCCGTGGGTTCCGCCGCGGGCACGTTGGACGCCGGGAGGACCGTGGTTCCCGGGGCCGCTTCGGCCGCCGGCTCCGGTGCGAGCGCCGGCCGGCGGCCCCTGACGGTCGCATGGGTCGGCCCGCCACCCCGAGCCCCGGCACTGCGCGGGCGATACCGGCCGTCCGGGCCGTCCGGGCGGTCCGGCCAGTCCGGTGCCGGACGGTCCAGGGCTCCACGGTCCAGGGCTCCACGGTTCCGATCCGTGCGAACGCCGGTCCGCCGGGGCTCAGCTCTCCGGCGCCACGGTTGGCGCCCCGCGCAGCAGCTCGCCCAGCAGCCGGATGGCGCCCCGTTTGTGGAGCGGGTCGTTGCCGTTGCCGCACTTGGGGGACTGGATGCAGGACGGGCAGCCGGCCTCGCACTCGCAGGCCGCGATGGCGCTGCGGGTGGCGGCGAGCCAGTCGGCGGCCGTGTGGAAGGCGCGTTCGGCGAAACCCGCGCCGCCCGGGTGGCCGTCGTAGACGAAGACCGTCGGCAGCA
Organism: Streptomyces sp. MspMP-M5; assembly: GCF_000373585.1. Lineage (GTDB taxonomy): Bacteria > Actinomycetota > Actinomycetes > Streptomycetales > Streptomycetaceae > Streptomyces. Next base: position 518,469 of record NZ_KB891853.1, on the reverse strand, counting down.
GGGTGTCCGGGTGCAGGGGGACGGAGACGCCGCCGATGTCCCAGCGGTCGCAGGTGGCGAAGAGCGGCAGCATCCCGATGGAGGCGTGCTCGGCGGCGTGCAGGGCACCGCCCAGCTGCTGGGGGTTGACCCGGGCGGCGTCGAGCTGGTCCTCGGTGACCGTCCACCACACCGCGCGGGTGCGCAGCGTACGGGGCGGCAGGTCGATCTTGGTCTCGCCCAGGACCTCTCCGGTGATCAGTTTGCGACGCAGGAAGGAGACGACCTGATTGGTGACCTCCACGGATCCGAAGCAGAGCCGGGCGTCGCCCCAGGGCACCTCGGTGTCGGTCTCCAGGATGGAGATCGCGGTGGTGTCGCGGGCGGTCGTGGAATACGGGGGATTGGCCTCCTCCACGAGGGCGACGTCGTCCGCCAGGTCCAGGTGCCGGACGAGATAGCTGCGGCCCTGGTGGAGGTGGACGGCTCCCTCGTGGACGGTGGTGTGCGCCGCCGCGGCGTCGACGGTGCCCAGCAGCCGCCCGGTGCCGGCCTCCACGATCTGGACGGGCGAGCCGCCCCGGCCGCGGATGTCGGTGAGGTCGGCGGCGCGCTCGCGACGCGTCCAGTACCAGGCCGTGGCGCGCCGGCGCAGCAGAGCGGCGGCCTCCAGCTGGGGAAGCAGCGCCTCCGTCTCCGGGCCGAAGAGCGCGAAGTCGGCCTCGGTGAGCGGCAGTTCGGAGGCGGCCGCGCACAGGTGCGGGGCGAGCACGTACGGGTTGTCCGGGTCGAGCACGGTCGACTCGACGGGCTGGTCGAACAGCGCCTCGGGGTGGTGGACGAGATAGGTGTCCAGCGGGTCGTCGCGGGCCACCAGGACGGCCAGCGCCCCCTGCCCGGCGCGGCCCGCCCGGCCGGCCTGTTGCCACAGGGACGCGCGGGTACCCGGATAGCCCGCGATGACCACGGCGTCGAGGCCGGAGACGTCCACGCCCAGTTCCAGCGCGGTGGTGGCGGCCAGGCCCAGGAGTTCGCCGCTGTGCAGGGCGCGTTCGAGGGCCCGGCGCTCCTCGGGCAGATAGCCGCCCCGGTACGCGGCGATCCGCCCGGGCAGCGAACGGTCCACCTCCGCGAGCCGCTCCTGGGCGATCAGGGCGATCAGCTCGGCGCCGCGCCGGGAGCGCACGAAGGCGACCGTGCGCACGCCCTGGACGGCGAGGTCGGTGAGCAGATCGGCGGTCTCGGCGGTCGCGGTGCGGCGCACGGGGGCGCCCTGCTCGCCGTGGAGTTCGGTCAGCGGCGGCTCCCACAGCGCGAAGACCACCTCGCCGCGCGGCGAGGTGTCCTCCGTGATCTCGGCCACCGGCAGCCCGGTGAGCCGGGACGCGGCCCGGGCCGGCTCCGCGGCGGTGGCCGAGGCCAGCAGGAAGACCGGCTCGGAGCCGTACCGGGCGCAGACCCGGCGCAGCCGGCGGACGACCTGGGCGACATGGGAGCCGAAGACGCCGCGGTAGCTGTGGCATTCGTCGATGACGACGTAGCGCAGTGCGCGCAGGAAGGAGGACCACCGGGCGTGGGCCGGGAGGATGCCGCTGTGCAGCATGTCCGGGTTGGTCAGCACGTAGTTGGCGTACTGGCGGACCCACTCGCGCTCCTCGACCGGGGTGTCCCCGTCGTAGACGGCGGGCCGGACGGCCGTGCCGAGCGGTGCGGCCAGTTCGCGCACGGCCCGCCGCTGGTCGGCCGCCAGGGCCTTGGTGGGCGCCAGGTACAGGGCCGTGGCCCCCCGCCCGCCCACCCGTCGCCCGCCACCACCCCGCGGAAACGCTTCGCGCTGCAGTTTTTGACTCTGCGCTTCGGACCCGTCCAGGAGGGCGGAGAGGACGGGCGCCATGTAGGCCAGTGACTTGCCCGAGGCGGTGCCGGTGGCGACCACGACCGATTCGCCGCGCAGTGCGTGTTCGGACGTGCGTGCCTGGTGGGCCCAGGGGCGCTCGATTCCGGCCGAACGGATGGCGTCGATCACTTCCGGCCGGATCTGTGCCGGCCAGTCGGCATGGGTGCCGATCCGCGGGGGCAAGTGCTCCGTATGAGTGATGCGCGCAGCGCGGGTCGCGCCCCGGGCCAGACGGTCGAGAATCATGCCTGGGGAAGTGCGCGCACCGGGATCCGGCGGGAGTCGATTGGAGGCCATCGGCACCGAGTGTGTCACCGGTGTGACGGACAATGCTCACAAGGCGTCGTGCACGCCTGCTGGTAAGTGATTGAATGCCATGGCGGCTGCCGATCCGCCCCTACCTCGGTGGGGAGGCCCCAGGGGGGCGACCGCTCGATAGCAAGGTGCTGGAGGATCCGTGGACCTGTCCCTGTCGACCCGGACCGTTGGCGACCGTACGGTCGTCGAGGTCGGTGGCGAGATTGATGTATACACCGCGCCCAAGCTGCGGGAGCAGTTGGTCGAGCTTGTGAACGACGGAAGCTACCACCTCGTGGTGGACATGGAACGTGTCGACTTCCTGGACTCCACAGGGCTCGGCGTCCTGGTCGGCGGGCTCAAGCGGGTGCGTGCCCACGAGGGCTCGCTGCGCCTGGTCTGCAATCAGGAGCGCATTCTCAAGATCTTCCGTATCACCGGTCTGACCAAGGTGTTCCCGATCCACACCTCGGTCGACGAAGCCGTCGCAGCCACTGACTGACGGTTTGCCGGTCCCCCGCGCTCCGGGCGCGGGGGTGGAAGAAGTGGGGGGTACCGGGCGAACCCGTCCGGCCCCCCGCGTTGCACGCCCGCATCACGAGGGGGATGGCATGGCCACCGTCGAACTTCGCTTCAGCGCCCTTCCCGAGCACGTCCGGACCGCGCGTCTGGTCGCGGCTGCCGTGGCACGGCGCGCGGGGGTGGACGAGGCCGTCCTCGACGAGGTGCGGCTCGCCGTCGGCGAGGCGTGCAGCCGGGCCGTGGGGCTGCACGAGAGCCACGGCATCGCGGCCCCGGTGCGGGTGGTGCTGATCGAGGACGAGAAGAAGTTCTCGATCGAGGTCGGCGACGAGGTGCCGGGCGCAGGCGGGTCCGCCGCGGGCGGCGCTGAGGCCGAGGGCGTCGGGGAGACCGACGCCGAGGGCGAGGACGAGATGGGCCTCGCGGTCATCAGCGGGCTCGTCGACGACGTCGAGGTGACCTCCGGCAAGAACGGCGGCCGCATCCGGATGAGCTGGCCCGCGCACCCGGCTCCGGTCGTCCTGCCGTAGGGCGGCCGTCGAACGAAGGCGGGCCGGCGGCCGTCGGCCTCCGGCCGACACCCGTACCCGCAAACGCACCCGCGCTCGCACTCGCCTGCACCCGCGGCTCGCGGTGCGCGGTCTGCGACCAGTGAGCCGTACGTACCCCGCAGTCAGGTCCCTGCGCCACCCGGTGTGCTCTTCCTGGCCTTTCCGCCTCTTGCAGGTGATGCGATCCGGACGTGATCTGACGGCGCGTCATCATCGCGAAGGAGGCTGGCGGCAGGCTGCCGAGGCGGTGTTCCGGCCCCTGGGCGAGGGGCGCAGGTGCCTCAATTCCCTCCCGTTTCACGGCGGTCACAGGCGGAGCGGGGTGCGGTGCGAGGTCTTTGAGCAGGGGGATCAGCAGGCCGATCGATGGTATCGAGAGATCATCTGTCCGGGGTCAGCGAATTACCCGGTTTCCTTCGTCCGGACGAATTCGGTGAGCCACCGGCCTTTTGATCTTCGCCGGGAGCAGGCGAATTCCCTTTGAGGCGCACTGTTTTGATCAACCGTCGCTCCCTACAATCCGTCCACATCTTGCTCAGGACGCCTGAGCGTGCTTCCGCGCGCCCATGTGCCATAACGTCAAGGAGGACGAATGGCGGGGCCTTACACCCCTCAGTTGATGGACACCCCCACTGTTCTGGCCGCACCCTCGCTCACCGCGGGCAACCGCGGCATCGTGCTGGTGATCGCCGTCGTCGCCCTCGCCGCCCTGGCGGTCGCGGCGGTGCTGGTACGCCAGGTGCTCGCGGCCGGTGAGGGAACCGACAGTATGAAGAAGATCGCGGCGGCGGTGCAGGAAGGCGCGAATGCCTACCTGGCACGGCAGTTGCGGACCCTCGGTGCATTCGCCGTCGTCGTGTTCTTCCTGCTCATGTTGCTGCCCGCGGACAATTGGTCGCAGCGGGCCGGACGCAGCGCCTTCTTCTTGATCGGCGCGGCATTCTCGGCGGCCACCGGCTATATCGGCATGTGGCTCGCGGTGCGCAGCAATGTGCGTGTGGCAGCTGCGGCCAGGGAAGCCACTCCGGAAGAAGGCGCGGCAGAGCAGAAGGATCTTACGGCGGTCGCCCACAAAGCGATGAAGATCGCTTTCCGAACCGGTGGCGTCGTCGGCATGTTCACCGTGGGCCTCGGCCTGCTCGGTGCGTCCTGTGTGGTGCTCGTCTACGCGGTGGACGCGCCGAAGGTGCTGGAGGGCTTCGGCCTCGGCGCCGCGCTGATCGCGATGTTCATGAGGGTCGGCGGCGGCATCTTCACCAAGGCCGCGGACGTCGGCGCGGACCTCGTGGGCAAGGTCGAGCAGGGCATCCCGGAGGACGACCCGCGCAACGCCGCCACCATCGCGGACAACGTCGGCGACAACGTGGGCGACTGCGCCGGCATGGCGGCCGACCTCTTCGAGTCGTACGCGGTGACGCTGGTCGCCGCGCTCATCCTGGGCACCGCGGCCTTCGGCGACGCCGGGCTGGCCTTCCCGCTGCTGGTGCCGGCCATCGGCGTGCTCACCGCGATGGTCGGCATCTTCGTCGTGGCGCCCCGGCGCCGGGACCGCAGCGGGATGACCGCCATCAACCGCGGCTTCTTCATCTCCGCCGGCATCTCGCTGGTCCTGGTGGCCGCCGCGGTCTTCACCTACCTGCCGTCCAGCTACCAGGACCTGAGCGGGGTCAGCGACCCGGAGATCCTGGGCCGTAGCGGCGACCCGCGGATCCTGGCGCTGGTCGCGGTCGCCGTCGGCATCGTGCTGGCCGCCCTGATCCAGCAGTTGACCGGCTACTTCACCGAGACCAACCGGCGGCCCGTCCGGGACATCGGCAAGACCTCGCTGACCGGGCCGGCCACCGTCGTGCTCTCCGGCATCTCGGTCGGCCTGGAGTCGGCGGTCTACTCGGCGGTGCTGATCGCGCTGGCGGTCTACGGGGCGTTCCTGCTGGGCGGCGCCTCGATCACGCTGGCGCTGTTCGCGGTGGCGCTGGCCGGGACCGGCCTGCTGACCACCGTCGGCGTGATCGTGGCGATGGACACCTTCGGTCCGGTCTCCGACAACGCGCAGGGCATCGCCGAGATGTCCGGCGACGTCACCGGGGACGGCGCGCAGGTGCTGACCGACCTGGACGCGGTGGGCAACACCACCAAGGCCATCACCAAGGGGATCGCCATCGCGACCGCGGTGCTGGCGGCGTCCGCGCTCTTCGGCTCGTACCGGGACGCGATCGCCAACGCCGTCCGGGAGGTCGGCCACGCGGCCGGCGGGCTGAGCCTGAGCCTGGACATCTCGCAGCCGAACAACCTGGTGGGCCTGGTCCTCGGGGCCTCGGTCGTCTTCCTGTTCTCCGGGCTGGCGATCAACGCGGTCTCGCGGTCGGCCGGGTCGGTGGTCTTCGAGGTGCGCCGGCAGTTCCGCGAGCGGCCGGGGATCATGGACTACACCGAGAAGCCCGAGTACGGGCGGGTGGTCGACATCTGCACCAAGGACGCGCTGCGCGAACTGGCCACGCCGGGGCTGCTGGCGGTGCTCACGCCCATCGCGGTCGGGTTCGCGCTGGGTGTCGGCGCGCTGGGGTCGTTCCTGGCCGGCGCGATCGGCACCGGCACGCTGATGGCGGTCTTCCTCGCCAACTCCGGTGGCGCGTGGGACAACGCCAAGAAGCTGGTCGAGGACGGCCACCACGGCGGCAAGGGCAGCGAGGCGCACGCGGCGACGGTCATCGGCGACACCGTCGGCGACCCGTTCAAGGACACCGCGGGCCCGGCGATCAACCCGCTGCTGAAGGTCATGAACCTCGTCGCGCTGCTGATCGCGCCGGCCGTGGTGAAGTTCTCGTACGGCCATGACAAGAGCCTCGGCGTGCGCGTCGCGGCCGCCGTGCTGGCGCTCGCCGTCATCGTCGTCGCGGTCTACGTCTCCAAGCGGCGCGGAATCGCCGTGGGTGACGAAGGCAACAACTCCGAGGATCCCGAAAGCGTCGCCAAGTCGACCGAGACGGCCGTGGCGTCCTGACGGGAGGGGCCGCCCCGACGGCCCGCGGACCGCTCAACGGGCGGGTGTACGGCGCTTTTTGTACGCGCCGGACACCCGCCCGCGGCGCGCCCGGCGGCGCTCGCGGTGCTTGATGCAAATGGCTGCAATGCGGGCCGGGGCGGATGCCCGACCCATGGGCGAAGCCGTTCGGACGTGTATGTTCCGGGGCCGAGAGCCATGGAAGGGACCAATCCGGTGAACAAGAAGCTTGTGGCTGCCCTGTCCGGCGGTGCCGCACTCCTGCTCGCGCTGACCGGTTGCAGCGAGGACAACACCAAGAAGCTCGACAACTGGGCGAAGTCGTTCTGCGACCCGGCCCAGGCTCCGTTCAAGCAGATCCAGGACGCCAACGCGGCGATGCAGACGGCCGACAGCGGCAACACGGACTCCAAGAAGGTCCAGCAGACCGATTCGGCGGCCTTCCAGAAGATCTCCGACGCCTACGGGCAGCTGGCCAAGTCCCTGGACAAGGCGGGGCCGCCGCCGGGCGAGGGCGGCGCGGACGCCCAGAAGAACGCGGTCAAGGAGCTCAACTCGCTCTCCGCGGGCTACAAGGACCTCAAGAAGCAGGTGGACGGCCTCGACACCGGGGACAAGCTGAAGTTCGCCGACGGACTGCGCAACCTCTCCAACGGCATCAACAAGCTCAACGCCAAGAGCGAACAGGCTTTCAAGAAGCTGGAGGCCGGCGACGTGGGCAAGGCGATGGCGCGGCAGAAGGGCTGCCAGAACCAGGGCGGCTCGGCCGGGCCGTCCGCGGCGCCGTCCAAGAGCGCCTAGCAGCGGCGGGCAGCGGCCCGGCGACGCGCCCGAAGTGGGGCGGGGCGCCGGGCCGTCGACGATTGTCGGTGGCAGGCCCGACAATGGAGGGGTGACGACGCACCTCCCCACCGCAGATGCCCAGGACCCCGAGAGCAGCGCCCGCACCGGCCGGCTGCGCGAGGCGCTGCTGGCCGCCGCCTTCACCGCCGACGGTCTGCTGGACCTGCTCGGCGCGCCCGCGTACGCCGCGCTGGCCCGTAGCGAGACCGTTCCCGCGCTGCGCGCGACCCGGGGCGGCGGGCCCCTGGAGACCCTGGTGCGGCTGTTCCTGCTGCAGTGCGCGGTGCCGGAGGCGCAGGCGGCCGCGGTGCTGCCGGTGGCCGACTGCCTCGCCGACGGCTGGCTGGTGCGGGACGGCGCCGAGCTGCGCGCCACGGTGGACGTGCGGCCGTACGGCGGCCCCGAGGGGCAGGACTGGTGGATCGTCTCCGACCTCGGCTGCGCGGTCGGCGGGGCCGGCGGCATCCGGGGCGCCGCGGCGGCGGACCGCGCCGAGCTGGTGCTCGGCGTCGGCGGGGCGTCCACGACCCTCGCCGGGATCACCGCCCGCCGCCCGGTCGCCAAGGCGCTCGACCTCGGCACGGGCTCCGGCATCCAGGCGCTGCACGCCGCGCAGCACGCCACCCGGGTCACCGCCACCGACCTCAACCCCCGGGCGCTGCGGATCGCCGCGCTGACGTTGGCGCTCTCCGGGGCCGCGCCGGCGGATCTGCGCGAGGGCTCGCTCTTCGAGCCGGTCGGCGAGGAGACCTACGACCTGATCGTCTCCAACCCGCCGTTCGTGATCTCGCCGGGCGCGCGGCTGACCTACCGGGACGGCGGGATGGGCGGCGACGACCTGTGCCGCACCCTCGTCCAGCAGGCCGCCGCCCACCTCAACGACGGCGGGTACTGCCAGCTGCTGGCCAACTGGCAGCATGTGGCAGGTGAGGAGTGGCAGGACCGGGTGCGCTCGTGGGTGCCGCGCGGCTGCGACGCCTGGATCGTGCAGCGCGAGGTGCAGGACGTCGCCCAGTACGCCGAGCTGTGGCTGCGCGACGGCGGCGACCACCGCGCCGGGCCGGAGGAGTACGCGGCGCGGTACGACGCCTGGCTGGAGGAGTTCGAGGCGCGCAAGACCAAGGCCGTCGGCTTCGGCTGGATCACGCTGCGCAAGTCCGGCGCCGCGGACCCGGCCGTCACGATCGAGGAATGGCCGCATCCGGTCGAACAGCCCCTGGGCCAGGCCGTGCTGAGCCACTTCGACCGGCAGGACTACCTGCGGGCCACCGACGACGCGGCGCTGCTGGCCGGGCGCTTCCGGCTGGTCGACGAGGTGGTGCAGGAGCAGGTCGGGCTGCCCGGCGCGGAGGACCCGGAGCATGTGGTGCTCCGTCAGAACCGCGGGATGCGGCGGGCCACGAAGGTGGACACGGTAGGCGCCGGCTTCGCGGGCGTCTGCGACGGGACGCTGACCGCCGGGCGGATCCTGGACGCCATCGCCCAGCTCGTCGGGGAGGACCCGGTGCTGCTGCGGGACCGCACACCGGCCTCGATCCGGGCGCTGGTCGAGCAGGGATTCCTGGAGCCGGTCGGCTGAGCCGAGGGGCGCGGCGGCGGCCTGCCCGGTCGGCCGCCGGCGGCGTTCGGGGTCAACTTCCGTCACGGAGGCGGGCGTTCGGTTTCGGCCAGTTCCGGTGAATTCGGCGGACAGTGCGGTGGAGTGGGAACCTCCGTGGACTGATGTCCGTATTCCAGAACGAAGGTCATCAACCGCCCATTGACCCATCAGTGAGGGATCCCAGATGAACCGTGCACTTCGTTACGCCGCCGTCGGGATGGTCACCGCCGCCCTGCTCACCGGCGGTTCGGCCGCCGCCTTCGCCGCGCCGCAGCAGGTCCACACGCCCGCCGCGGTCGTGGCCGCCGCGCCCGCGAAGGCGACGCTGACCGCCAAGGCCAGCGCGACGACGGTCAAGGCATGGCAGGAGTTCCGGATCACCGGCGCCACCAAGGGCCTCAAGCCGGGCGCCAAGGTCACGGTCCAGCAGAAGCAGCGCGCGAAGTGGGTGTCGCTGCCGGCCCAGGCGCCGGTCCACGCCGACGGGAGCTACGCGATACGCGTCAAGCTCGGCATCAAGGGCGTCAACGAGCTGCGGATCGCGTCCGGTGACGCCCTCTCCCCGGTGGTGAAGGTCACCGTCAGCTGACGCCGCAGGGCCCGGCCGTCAGCCGACGAGGCCGATGACGTTCCGGGCGATCATCCACACCGCGGCGATGCCGAGGACCACGGCATTGCCGCGGGCCGTCAGCTTCAGGGGGCGGCGCCGCCCCCGCAGCCCGGCGGCCAGCCAGCGCACCAGCACATACGCCAGGGCCGGGACGCCGAGGGCGAGCAGGACGGCGTTGTCGTCGAAGGCCGTGGCGACGTCGCCGTGCATCAGGTCGTACGCCATCCGCGTGCCGCCGCAGAACGGGCAGAGCAGGCCGGTCAGCATCCGGAAGGGGCAGGGGATCAGCAGCTGACCGGGCTGGTGCGGGTCGGTGTGCCAGAGGTAGACGGCGCCGAGCACGCCGGTGCCGAGCGCGAGGGACGCCTGGCGCAGGGTGCGCCGGCGCACCGCCGCGGGGCCGCCCGGCGGCACGGATCCGCCGGGGGGCGTCGGGGCGGTGCGGCCCGCGGGCTCGTCGGGGCTCACACGCTCAGCGACCTGGCGAAGTTGACCTGGTTCAGGACGAACATGACCTGCTCGCGCGACTGCACGGGGATCATCGTGGAGTGGTGCCGGCCGCCGCTGTTCACCGTGACCTGCACGAAGCCGGTCGTGGTGCGCTCCTTCATCAGCAGGAAGAGCAGCCCCAGCAGGCAGAAGAAGAAAAAGATGACGGCGAGGACGACGGCGTGCGAGGGCATCCGCTCCTCCGTGCGCGACATGTCGGTGGCCGTCCAGACCGCGCCCCTGAGGGGCATCGCGCCGACCGGCGTCATGATCGTGTCGCCGCTGACCGCGATGTCGCCGAGCGACAGCGTCGTACCGGGGGCCTGCGGCTGCGGGGGCGGGAAGCCGCCGGGCGGAGGCGGCGGGGCACCAGGCGCGAAGCCGGGCGGCGGTGGGGCGGCCTGCGGATAGCCGTAGCCGGGGTCCCCGGGGCGGCCGCCCTGCGGGTAGCCGTAGCCGGCGTCCGCGGGCCCGCCGCTCTCCGGGGTGGCGTACGGGTTCTGGCCGGGCTGGCCGGGCGGCTGCTCCGGTGGCGGTCCGGGATAGTGGTTCGCCATGGGTGTCGTTCCCCCCGAGAGTGCGTGACGTCGACGGCTGCCGGCCCACCCGGTGGGCCGTGCCACGTCCATCCTGCCAGTCCGCTCACCGGCCGTATCAAGGTGATGACGGCAATCGGAGCCGGTCTGTGACGGTTGCCGCACGAGCCGCGTCCGGCGGCCGTGGGGCGGGCGGGTGGCGGGCGGTTACGCTGCGAGACCGGTGGCAGGCCGGTGGCAGGCCGGGGGCGGTTGCCGGGCGGCGCCGGGCGGAGGCGGCGGAGCGGGAGTGCCGTGATCCATACGGGCCCCGTGGCGGGCCGCCGGGGAGGGGCCGGAGCGGTCGGGGCGGCGCGAAGGCATGTAGTCGGGTTACCGTTCGAGTGGCGTTGCGGGGTTTTTCCGTTTGACACGGGGGCGGGAGGTACCGTCACACTCCGCAGCGTCAAGCGTCACCGCAGTGCACCCCGGGCGTCCGGCCCGGGAGCGTTTCCAGCGTCGACCGGAGAGAAGAGCGAAGTTGTCCCCGACCAGCGAGACCGCAGAGGGCGGCGGCCGCCGACTCGTCATCGTCGAGTCGCCTGCCAAGGCGAAGACGATCAAGGGCTACCTCGGCCCCGGCTACGTGGTCGAGGCCAGCGTCGGGCACATCCGTGACCTCCCGAACGGCGCGGCCGAGGTCCCGGCGAAGTACAAGGGCGAGTCCTGGGCGCGCCTCGGTGTGAACGTCGACGCCGACTTCCAGCCGATCTACGTGGTCAACACCGACAAGAAGGACCAGGTCAAGAAGCTCAAGGCGCTGCTGGCCGAGTCCGACGAACTCTTCCTCGCCACCGATGAGGACCGCGAGGGCGAGGCCATCGCGTGGCACCTCCAGGAGATCCTCAAGCCGAAGGTCCCGGTCCACCGGATGGTCTTCCACGAGATCACCAAGGACGCCATCCGCGAGGCTGTCGCCAACCCCCGCGACCTCAACAAGAAGCTGGTCGACGCCCAGGAGACCCGCCGGATCCTCGACCGCCTCTACGGCTACGAGGTCTCCCCGGTGCTGTGGAAGAAGGTCATGCCCCGGCTGTCCGCCGGCCGGGTGCAGTCGGTGGCGACCCGGCTCGTCGTCGAGCGGGAGCGCGAGCGCATCGCCTTCCGATCCGCCGAGTACTGGGACCTGACCGGCACGTTCTCCACCGGCCGGGCCGGTGACGCCAGCGACCCGTCGACGCTGACCGCCCGCCTGAACACCGTCGACGGCCGCCGCGTCGCCCAGGGCCGCGACTTCGGCCCCAACGGGCAGCTCAAGAACGCCGACGTGCTGCACCTGGACGAGGCGAACGCCCGCGCGCTGGCCGCCGCCCTGGAGCAGACCGCCTTCTCGGTCCGCTCGGTCGAGTCCAAGCCGTACCGCCGCTCGCCGTACGCGCCGTTCCGGACGACCACCCTCCAGCAGGAGGCCAGCCGCAAGCTCGGTTTCGGCGCCAAGGCCACCATGCAGGTCGCGCAGAAGCTGTACGAGAACGGCTTCATCACCTATATGCGTACGGACTCCACCACGCTCTCGGACACCGCGGTCGCCGCGGCCCGGGCGCAGGTGACGCAGCTGTACGGCGCCGGGTACCTCCCCGACAAGCCGCGCACGTACGCCGGCAAGGTCAAGAACGCGCAGGAGGCGCACGAGGCGATCCGCCCCTCCGGCGACCGCTTCCGCACGCCTGCCGAGACCGGGCTGACCGGCGACCAGTTCCGGCTCTACGAGCTGATCTGGAAGCGGACCGTCGCCTCCCAGATGAAGGACGCGACCGGCAACTCCGTCACCGTCAAGATCGGCGGACAGGCCGCGGACGGCCGGGACGCCGAGTTCAGCGCGTCCGGCAAGACCATCACCTTCCACGGCTTCCTCAAGGCGTACGTCGAGGGTGCCGACGACCCGAACGCCGAGCTGGACGACCGCGAGCGGCGGCTGCCGCAGGTCGCCGAGGGCGACGCGCTGGCCGCGCAGGAGATCACCGCAGACGGCCACGCCACCAAGCCGCCCGCCCGCTACACCGAGGCCACGCTGGTCAAGGAGCTGGAGGAGCGGGAGATCGGCCGCCCGTCGACGTACGCGTCGATCATCGGCACGATCCTGGACCGCGGCTACGTCTTCAAGAAGGGCACCGCGCTCGTCCCGTCGTTCCTCTCCTTCGCCGTGGTCAACCTCCTGGAGAAGCACTTCGGCCGGCTCGTCGACTACGACTTCACCGCCAAGATGGAGGACGACCTCGACCGCATCGCCCGCGGCGAGGCGCAGGCCGTGCCGTGGCTGCGGCGCTTCTACTTCGGCGAGGGCGCAGGCGCCGGCGGGGGTGGCGCGGCGGACGCCGGGAACGGCGACGGCGACCACCTCGGCGGCCTGAAGGAGCTGGTCACGGACCTGGGCGCGATCGACGCCCGGGAGATCTCGTCGTTCCCGGTGGGCAGCGGCATCACGCTGCGGGTCGGCCGCTACGGCCCGTACGTCGAGCGCGGCGAGAAGGACGAGGAGGGCCACCAGCGGGCCGACGTCCCCGACGACCTGGCGCCCGACGAGCTGACCGTGGAGTACGCCGAGGAGCTGCTGGCCAAGCCGAGCGGCGACTACGAGCTGGGCATGGACCCGGAGTCCGGGCACCAGATCGTGGCGAAGGACGGCCGCTACGGCCCGTACGTCACCGAGGTGCTGCCCGAGGGCACCCCGAAGACCGGCAAGAACGCGGTCAAGCCGCGCACCGCCTCGCTCTTCAAGTCGATGTCCCTGGACACCGTGACCCTGGCGGACGCGCTCAAGCTGATGTCGCTGCCGCGGGTCGTCGGCGCCGACGCCGAGGGCGTGGAGATCACCGCGCAGAACGGCCGCTACGGCCCGTACCTCAAGAAGGGCACCGACTCGCGTTCCCTGGAGCGCGAGGAGCAGCTCTTCACGATCACCCTCGACGAGGCGCTGGCGATCTACGCGCAGCCCAAGCAGCGCGGCCGGGCCGCCGCCAAGCCGCCGCTGAAGGAGCTGGGCACGGACCCGGTGAGCGGCAAGCCGGTGGTGGTCAAGGACGGCCGGTTCGGCGCGTACGTCACCGACGGCGAGACCAACGCGACGCTGCGGCGGGACGACGACGTCGAGACGATCACGCCCGAGCGCGGCTACGAGCTGCTGGCGGAGAAGCGCGCCAAGGGGCCGGCGAAGAAGACCGCCAAGAAGGCGGCCAAGAAGGCGCCGGCCAAGAAGACGGCCGCGAAGAAGACGGCCGCCAAGAAGACCGCCGCCAAGAAGACGGCGGCGACGAAGACCGCGGCGACGAAGAAGACGGCGGCGAAGAAGACCGCCGCGAAGAAGACCGCGGCGACGGCGGCGAAGAAGACCGCGGGCCCGGCCGAGGACTGAGCCGCCCGGACCGTGCCTGCCCGGCGCGGTCGGGCGCGGCACAAGGGCGGGCCGGCGGACACGCTCCGCCGGCCCGCCCTTTCACGCTCCGTGTGGCCGCCCGTTTGTTCGGGCAGGCGCCCGGTGGAGTGTTCCGTCCCGATAGGCTGGCGAGATGACGCGTGCCGAGCAGCCAACGGTCGTGACCCCCACATCAGACGCCCTCGCAGCCGATTCCCGCGAGCGCGCCGTACGTGCCCTGCTCCGCTTCCCCCCACTGAAGCGGTTGTGGAGCGCCCAGTTCGTCGGGGGTATCGGCGATGCCCTGTCCTTGCTTGTCCTGGTGGTCCTCGCCCTACAGGCGGCGCTTTACGTACCGCTGGGCGGCCAGGCCGTGTTCGGCGGCGGCTATCGAGGCGCCGCCCTCGCGGTGACCGCCGTCTTCGGCGTGCGGATGCTGGCCACGCTGCTCTTCGGCGCCGTCCTGCTCGGCCCGCTGTCCGCGCTCACGGCGCCCGGCGGACCGCTGGACCGCCGCTGGACGATGATCGCCGCGGACGGTCTGCGGCTCGCGCTGCTGGTCGTCGCCCCCCTGTGGATCGACTGGACGCCGACCAGCGCGCTGGCCTGGCTGCTGGTGACGGTCTTCGTCAGCGGCGTCGCCGAGCGTTTCTGGACCGTGGCCCGGGAGAGCGCCGCGCCGGCCCTGCTGCCCGCGCCGCCCCCGGAGGGCGCCGCCGTGCGGCCGCTGCCCGACAACATGGACGCGCTGCGCCGGCTGTCGCTGCGCACCGGCTTCGTCGCGCTGCCGATCGCGGCCGCCGCCCTGCTGGTGTGCGCCCTGGCCGGGAGGCTGCTGGGGGCCGGCGTGGAGTGGTTCCACCTGCACCAGGTGGCCCTGGGCTCGTACGTTGCCGCCGGGCTGTTCGCCGCGTCGGTCTCGATCCTCTACTTCATCGAGCTGCCCGACGGGGCCACGCCGCGGCCGCGCTCTCCCCTGGAGGGCCTGCGCCGGCCGAAGTCCGCCTCGGCGACGGCCAAGACGGGCGGTGCGCCCGAGCGGGGCCGCACCGGCGCGATTCCGCTGCTGGTGGCGGCCTGTGCGGCGGTGGCCGGCGCGATCGCCGCGGCCGCCGCGGTCTCCGTCCTGCACGCCGCCGACCTGGGCGCCGGGCCGGCCGGCTACGCGCTGCTGGTGCTCGCGCTGACCGGCGGCACGGCCGTCGGCATCCGCGGCGCCCGCAGGGTGCTGCCCGGATTCTCCCGGCGCCGGCTGCTCGCCCTGGCGGTCGCCACCACCGGTCTGCTGCTGCTGGCCATGGGGCTGGTGCCGGACACCACGTCGGTGCTGGTGCTCGCGCTGCTGGCCGGGATGAGCGCCGGCATCGCCGCCAATACGGGCCATGTGCTGCTGGACCAGGAGACGGAGCCGGCCCACACCGCGCGCACGACCGAGCACCTCCAGGCCGTCGTCCGGCTCGCCATCGGGCTGGCCGCCGTCGTCGCGCCCCTGCTGGCCGGGATCATCGGCCGGCACCAGATCGGCAGCGGCGCCTTCGTCTTCGCGCACGGCGGTGCCGCGTTCACCCTGATGCTGGTCGGCGCGCTGCTGCTGCCGGTCGCCGCCTGGGTGCTGGGCCGGACCGACGACCGGCAGGGCGTCCCGTTCCGGCACGACCTGCGGGAGGCGGTGCGCGGCGGCGACCCGGCGCAGGCCACCGCGGCCACCGGCTTCTTCATCGCCTTGGAGGGCGGCGACGGGGCCGGGAAGTCCACCCAGGTCGAGGCGCTCGCGGAGTGGATCCGCGGCAAGGGCCACGAGGTCGTGGTGACCCGGGAGCCGGGCGCCACCGCCATCGGCAAGCGGCTGCGCTCGATCATCCTGGACGTGTCCACGTCCGGGCTCTCCGACCGCGCCGAGGCGCTGATGTTCGCCGCCGACCGCGCCGAGCACGTCGACAGCGTCGTCCGGCCGGCGCTGGCCCGCGGCGCGGTGGTGATCACCGACCGCTACATCGACTCGTCGGTGGCCTACCAGGGCGCGGGCCGCAACCTCGCGCCCACCGAGATCGCCCGCATCAACCGCTGGGCGACCGGCGGCCTGGTCCCGCATCTGACCGTCCTGCTGGACATCGCCCCGGACGCGGCCCGCGAGCGCTTCACCGAGGCGCCGGACCGCATGGAGTCCGAGCCGGCCGAGTTCCACGAGCGGGTGCGCAGCGGCTTCCTCACCCTGGCCGCCGCAGACCCCGCGCGCTATGTGGTCGTCGACGCGGCCCAGGACCCGGAGGCCGTCACCACCGTCCTGCGCCACCGGCTCGACCAGGTCCTCCCGCTCTCCGAGGCCGAGATCAAGGCCCGGGACGAGGCCCGCAAGGCGGCCGAGGAGGAGGCCCGCCGCAAGGCCGAGGAGGAGGCCGCGCGCAAGGCGGAGGAGGAGCGCCGGGAGCGCGAGCGCCAGGAGCAGCTGGCCAAGTTGCGCGCCGAGGAAGAGGAGCGCAAGCGGCAGGAGGCCGAGGAGGCCCGGGCCCGGGAGGCCGCCCGCCAGGCCGAGGAGGCCCGTAAGCGCGCCGAGGAGGCCCGCCAGGCCGCCGAGGAGGAGCGCAAGCGGCGCGAGGCGGAGGAGAAGGCCCGCCGGGCCGAGCAGGAGCGGCTCCGCAAGGAGCACGAGGAGCAGGCGCGGCTGCGCCGGGAGGCCGAGGAACGCCGCCTGGAGAAGCAGCGCAAGGCCGAGGAGGCGCTGCTGCGCGCCGAGCAGGCCCGGATCGCGGCGGCCGAGGCGGCGGCTGCGGCCGAGGCGACGGCCAAGGCGGCGGCTGCCGAGTCGGCCGAGGCGCCGACCGCCGAGACGGATGTGACGCAGCTGCGGAAGCGGATGGCGGTGGAGGGCGACTCGGGGACGGAGGCCGACGGTGGCTCCGGCTCCGGGGCTTCCGGTGGCTCCGGTTCCGCTGGCTCTGGCTCTTCCGGCTCCTCCGGTTCCGGTCCGGACCCGGACAGCGAGCGGACGGCGGCGCTGCCGCGGCCCGAGCCGCGGGACGCGCACGGCGCGGCGGACGAGACGGCGGTCCTGCCTGTACGGGACGGTGCCCGGGACGCCCGCCGGGGAGGCGGCGCGGACTCCGAGGAGACCGCCGTGCTGCCGCCCGTCCGGGAGGACGACCCGGCGGACCGGGTGCCGCCGTGGATGTTCGCCCAGGAGAACGGCCCGGCCGGAAACGCCGGAGCCGCCGAGAGCCGCACCGAGCGGACCCGCGAACTCCCGCAGATCGACCCGGAGACCGGCCGCCCGGTGGAGCCCCCGCGGCGCGGGCGCCCCCGCCCCGAATGGGCGGAGGAGACCCCGCTGGACGACCTGCCGTCGCTCGCCGACGAACTCCTCGGCCCGCACGACGACGCCGACCACGGCACGGGCGGCAACGGCCGCCGCCGGGGCCGGCGCGGCTGACGGGGCCCGGCCCGGACCCGGAGCGAACGGCCGTGGCCGCAGCGCGAGTGTGCTGTGGCCACGGCCGTTCGCGCGTCCGTCCCGGGCGCGGGACGGATTGTCAGTGGGGTGCACCACAATGGGTGGGGCACGGGGCGTTACGGACGGGCGCAACAGACGGGCGCGACGGACGGACGTGGCAGACGCGCCCGACGGAGGCGTCCGGGCCGACCGGCCGACCGAGCAGTAGCAGCAGTACACGCGCGGGGCGCGCTCCGAGGTGCCCGCCGCGCACCACACGCGGAACGGACAGGACAGGACGGCAGCAGCGATGGCGGTATGGGACGACGTGGTCGGCCAGGAGCGGGTGACGGCGCAGCTCGCCGCTGCCGCACGCGACGCGGACGCCGTCGTGGCCGCCGAGGCCGCCGCCCGGGAGGCGGCGGCCGGCGAGGTGGCCGCGGCCGCGGCGGAGCGAACGGGCTCCCAGATGACGCACGCCTGGCTGTTCACGGGCCCGCCCGGATCCGGCCGGGCCGCCGCCGCGCGCGCCTTCGCCGCCGCCCTCCAATGTGTCAGCCCGGACCGCGCCCTCGGCGGCGCCCCCGGCTGCGGTTTCTGCGACGGCTGCCACACCACCCTCATCGGCACCCACGCCGACGTCGAGATCGTCCGCACGGACCTGCTCTCCATCGGCGTCAAGGAGACCCGCGACCTGGTCCGCCGGGCCTCGCTCTCCCCGGCCGGCGGCCGCTGGCAGGTGATCGTCCTGGAGGACGCCGACCGCCTCACCGAGGGCGCGGGCAACGTCCTGCTCAAGGCCGTCGAGGAGCCCGCCCCCCGCACGGTCTGGCTCCTGTGCGCCCCCTCCATCGAGGACGTCCTCCCCACCATCCGCTCCCGCTGCCGCCACCTCTCGCTGCGTACGCCCCCGGTCGCCGCGGTCGCCGACGTCCTCGTCCGCCGCGACGGCATCGACCCGGAGGCCGCCGACCGTGCCGCCCGCGCCACCCAGGGGCACATCGACCGGGCCCGCCGGCTCGCCACCGACGAGCGGGCCCGGGCCCGCCGGGCGGCCGTCCTGAAGCTCCCGCTCCGCGTCGACGACATCGTCGGTTGTCTGAAAGCCGCACAGGAGCTGATCGACGCCGCCGGCGAGGACGCCAAGCAGGTCGCCGAGGAGATCGACGCCAAGGAGACCGAGGAGCTGCGCGCCGCCCTCGGGGCCGCGGCCGGCACCGGTGGGCGGCTGCCTCGCGGCACCGCGGGCGCCATGAAGGAGCTCCAGGACAAGCAGAAGCGCCGCGCCACCCGCACCCAGCGCGACAGCCTCGACCTCGCCCTGGTCGACCTCACCGCCTTCTACCGCGACGTCCTCGCCCTCCAGATGGGCGCCACCGTCCCGCTCGCCAACGACGAGGTCGGCGACGGCCTCCGGCGCATCGCCGGCAACTCCACCCCCGAGCGCACCCTGCGCCGCATAGAAGCGGTGATCGCCTGCCGGGAGGCCCTGGAGCGCAATGTCGCCCCGCTGCTCGCCGTCGAGGCCATGACGGTCGCGCTCCGGGCGGGCTGAGCGCCCCACCGTCGGCTCACCACCCGTGCGATCACCGCGCACAGTACGTGGGGATATGGATACGCTCCGTAGGTGACCCGGAAAATCCGTAGGTGACCCGGAAGGAGTCGGGAAACCGGGAGCCGGAAGCCGGGAGCGCACCGCCGAGGAGCACACCGCACCGAGGAGCCACCGCCGCCAGGAACGCCACACAGGCCACCACCGGGAAGACTCCCACCTGGTACCGACACCAAGGGACCGCCATGCCGCCCAGCCGCCTGTTCCGCTCCACCACGACCGCTGCCGCCGCTGCCACCGCGGCCCTCGCCCTGCTGATCTCCGGCTGTTCGTCGGGGACGTCGTCCGCCCCCGGTGGCGCCGGTTCGTCGGGCCGCTCCACGGAGGCCGGCGCCGACCGCCCGGCGTCGGCCACCCCCCTGGCGCCGCTCCCGACGGCCATCCCCGCCGAACTCCGCCCGTATTACGACCAGAAGCTGAGCTGGCACGACTGTGGTGTGGCGGGCTTCCAGTGCGCCACGATGAAGGCGCCCCTGGACTACACCAAGCCCAGCCCGGCCACCGACCTGAAGCTGGCGGTGGCCCGCAAGCAGGCCACCGGCCCCGGCACCCGGCTCGGCTCCCTGATGGTCAACCCGGGTGGCCCCGGCGGCTCGGCGATCGACTACCTCCAGCAGTACGCGCCCCAGCCGGCCGCGGTCCGGGCGCGGTACGACATGGTCGCCATGGACCCGCGCGGGGTGGCCCGCAGCGAACCGGTCGAATGCCTCACCGACCGCCAGATGGACCGCTTCACCCAGACCGACACCACCCCCGACGCCCCCGCCGAGGTCAACCAGCTCGTCACCGCCGACCGCGACTTCGCCAAGGGCTGCGAGGACCGCTCCGGCAAGCTGCTGCCGCACGTCTCCACCATCGAGGCGGCCCGCGACATGGACGTCCTGCGCGCCGTCCTCGGCGACAAGCGGCTGACCTACGTCGGCGCCTCCTACGGCACCTTCCTCGGCGCGACCTACGCCGGCCTCTTCCCGTCCCGCTCCGGCCGCCTGGTCCTCGACGGCGCGATGGACCCGTCGCTGGACTCCCGCGCCATCAACCTCCAGCAGGCCGCCGGCTTCAACACCGCCTTCACCGCGTTCGCCGCCGACTGCGTGAAGAAGAAGGACTGCCCGCTCGGCAGCAAGAGCACCGAGGACGCCGGCCGACAGCTCTCCGCCCTCTTCAAGAAGCTGGACGCCCACCCGATCGACACCGGCCAGGACCGCAAGCTCACCGAGTCCCTCGCCACCACCGGCGTCATCGCCGCGATGTACGACCAGGGCGCCTGGCCCCTGCTGCGCCAGTCCATCGCCCAGGCCCGGGCCGGCAACGGCCGCGGACTGCTCGCCCTCTCCGACAGCTACTACGAGCGCGACGCCTCGGGCCACTACGCCAACCAGATGTACGCCAACCCGGCCGTCAACTGCCTCGACCTGCCGGCCCCCTTCACCGGCCCCGACCAGGTCCGCGCCGCCCTGCCCGCCTTCCGCAAGGCGTCCCCGGTCTTCGGCGACAACTTCGCCTGGGCCGCCCTGAGCTGCGCCTACTGGCCGGTCAAGGCCACCGGCACGACCCACCGCATCGAGGCCAAGGGCGCCGACCCGATCGTCGTCGTCGGCACCACCCGCGACCCGGCCACCCCGTACACCTGGGCCAAGGGCCTGGCCGCCCAGCTCTCCAGCGGCACCCTCCTGACCTACGTCGGCGACGGCCACACCGCCTACGGCCGCGGCAGCGACTGCATCGACACCGCCATCAACACCTACCTCCTCGAAGGCGCCCCACCCGCCAAGAACAAGCGCTGCACGTGACCCGCCCCACACCCGCCCCCACCCCCACCGAGCCCCTCCAGAACCGAGTACAGAGCACCCCCCGCTCCTGTGTAGACTGGGCCGCGCACCACGCCGCCTTAGCTCAGTTGGCCAGAGCAACGCACTCGTAATGCGTAGGTCTCGGGTTCGAATCCCGAAGGCGGCTCAGATGAAGCCCAGGTCGGACATTGTCCGGTCTGGGCTTTTCTTTGGGTTGGGTCTGGGGCTGGAGTCTGGGGCCGGAGCGCGATCTGATCGGCGGTCGTTTCTGCGTGCTCTTTACGAGGGCGATGCGAGCGCATGGGGGGGCAGCGGGGGTGTTGCGTTCGGGGAAGGTGCTGGAGGTCAGGGAGCGGAAGGGGCCGACTTGACGGCTGTTCCTCGCATTCGGGTTCGGGGGCGCGCTCGACGGTGGCGCCGTGGTGGAGTGCGATGCCCTGGTGCCCCAGGCAGACTCCGAGGAGGGGCAGGTGGCAGTGGTTGACCAGCTCTCGGCAGTTGCCGAAGTCGGCTTCACGGGCGGGGGTTCCCGGGCCGGGGGAGAGGACCACGTTGTCGAAGCCGGCGAGCCGGTCGGGCCGCCAGGACCGGTCGTCGTCGCCGATCACCGTCGGCTCCGTCCCGTTCACCCGGGCCCGGAGGCGGAAGAGGTTGTGGGTGAAGGAGTCGTGGTTGTCGTCGATCAGTGTGCGCGCGACGGCTTTCCGGTGCTCGGAGCCGTGCTGCCGGCCGCGCGGTCGGCGGTCACCTCCAGCAGCATGTGGTCGACGTGTCCCCGGCGTCGGGCACGGTGACGCTGCGCAGCGGACGCAGCTGCCGTCCGGTCTCCCGGGCGATGCGGTGCAGCGTGGTGAGGTCGCCGCGGCTGGAGAAGTGCAGCAGGGCCCGGCCGCCGGGGATGAGCCGGTCCGGTGCCTGGGACAGGTACCGGCGGTGTGCCGCGTAGCCGGGGTCGACGTAGGCGCGTTCGTGGTCCGAGCGGTAGCGGTAGCCGGTCGGAGCGAGCCCGAAGGTGGAGTGCCAGTAGACGGTGTCGAAGCGTTCCTCGGCCGGGAGTTGGGCGAAGAGGTCGCTGTGGACGGCGCGGACGCGGTCGGCGACGCCGTGCCGGGTCGCGTTGAGCGCGGCGTTCCGTACCGCGTGCACGTTGATGTCCGAGGCGACGACGCGTGCGCAGCCGGGCAGCGCGGCGCTGACGGCGATGGTGTCGGTGCCGCTCCCGACCTCCAGCAGCGAGCCCGGCGCGGCCATGCCGCCACCCCGGAGAGGCCCAGCAGGACCATGGCGACGGGGGTGGACGTGGTGTGGGTGGGAACGAAGACCTGGTCCAGCAGGTCCCCGTCGCGGCCGTTGAGGCTGACCACGCTCGGGCGGTCCTCTCTGGTGAGCGATTCCCAGCTGCGCCGGTCCATGCCCTGGCCGAGCGCTCGGCGGTCGAGGACACCGTCCAGCAACTGCGCGGCGAGGACGAGGCCGAGGCGCATCTGCGGCAGCGGGAGGCCGGGGCGCTGACGCTGCTGGCGCACGCGACCGCGGCGCTCGGCGCGGCGGGGGCGCGGCGTTACCGCGACGTCTGGCACGAGGCGGCGGTCCGGCAGGGCACGATCCATCCGACACACGCCTAGCGCCGGACGAGATCCCCCGGGTCCGTGTTCGCCCCGCACAGCACGACGCAGACCGTCTCGCCGGGCGCGGGGGTGTAGGCGCCGGAGCGGAGGGCCGCGAGGGCGGTGGCGCCGGCCGGTTCGACGGCGATGCGGTAGGCGTCCCACAGGTGCTGGCGTGCGGCGACGATCGCGTCGTCGGGGACCAGGACCGAGCGGGTGCCGGGACGCCGGGCCCAGTCCAGGGCGGCCGGGGAGACCAGGCGGGCGCCCAGCGCGTCGGCGGCGACGGAGCGGACCTCGACCGGGACCGGGGCGCCCGCTTCGAGCGCCGCGTTCAGCGCCCGGGAGTGCTCCGGTTCGACGACCACGGTCCGGATGCCGTGGTGGTCGGCGGCCGCGGCGGTGCCGGCGAACAGCCCGCCGCCGCCGGCCGCCACGACGACCGTGTCGACCGCGGGCAGCGCGGCGGCGACCTCTTCGAGGAGGGTGCCGGCCCCGGCGGCGATCAGCGGGTGGTCGTAGGCGTGGGACTCCAGCGCGCCGGTGCCCGCCGCGTACGCGCGGGACGCCGCGAGGGCCTCGGAGTACTCCGTCCCGACCTGGTGCACCTGGGCGCCGAGGGCCCGGAGTCCGGTCACCTTCACCGCGGGGGAGGTCTCCGGCAGGAACACGTTGGCGGGGACGCCGTGCCGGGCCGCCGCCCAGGCGCAGGCGATCCCGGCGTTGCCACCGGAGGCGATGACGACGCCAGCCTCTGGCATGGTGCCGGCTTCCTTGTGCGCGGCGGTGAAGTTGGCCGCGCCGCGGGCCTTGAAGGTGCCCGTGTGCTGCAGGAACTCGCAGGCGAACCACACCCGGGCGCCGGTGGCATCCGGGTCCGCGGGCGCGAGGGACACCGGCCGGACCTGCCCGGCGATACGGGCGGCCGCGGACTTCACCTCGTCGTAGGTGAGCTGGGGCATGGCAGAGCCTCCGGGAGTGCGGAGCCCGGGGCGTGGTGGGTGCCCGGTGTCGCCGCGGGCTCCTCGGCGGCGACGGGCGGGCCGGTGGTGTCGGCCGGTTTCAGCCGGCCAGCTGGGGGAGCACCTCGGCCCGGGGCAGCTGGGCCAGGAAGCGGCCGGGGAGGATGAGCTTGCCGCGGCGCCGGCCGCTGCCGATGAGCACGTACGGGCTGGCCGCGACCGCCTCGTCGATCAGCACCGGCCAGTCCGCCGGCAGGCCGAGCGGGGTGATGCCGCCGTACTCCATGCCGGTCTCCGCGACGGCGGTCTCCATGGGCGCGAAGCTGGCCTTTCGGGCGCCCAGATGTTTCCGGACCGTCTTGTTGACGTCGACGCGGGTGGTCGCCAGCGCGACACAGGCGGCGAAGGTGGCCTCCTGGCCGCGCTTGGCGCTGACGATCACGCAGTTCGCGGAGGCGTCCAGCGGCACGTCGTAGGTCTCGCAGAAGGCGGCGGTGTCGGCCTTCTCCGGGTCGGTGTCGACGACCAGCACCGACTCCGCCGGCTCGGCGCCCGTCCACGTGCGCAGGGCCGCGGCCGTGGGGTCCGCCACCAGTTCCGGACGCTCGACGGCGCGCCAGGCCGCGTCGAAACGACCGAACGGTGTGGTGCGGGAATTGATCATCTTGGCATCGTAGTTCAGGCGCCCCGGCCTGCCGAGGGGCCGAAGTCCCGTCCTCGGGGCCGGAGCGCTTTTCGGCCCGCTCGGATGGCCGCCTCCCGGCCGAGCCACCGCCGGAGGGCTTGACCTGCGCAAAAGGCGGGCGGTGGGGGCGTGCGGCGGGTCGCCTCGCGTGGCGGCGGGGGCTGGTTGCAGGCAGGGTCGGGGCAGGGCAGCTGCGGGCCCTAGGGGGCGTACCTGACGCAGACGGCAGCGTCTGCGGTCGAGCGACCTGGAGGCTCCGCGTGCATGGGAGATCGGTGCGGATCCGGCCGCCGTTGCGGGCCGCGTCCGGTGCGTTCGCTTTCCTCGTCACGGTGACCATGGCCTCGTCGGCGCTGGCGTCCGGTCCGGAGGGACGGCAGCAGTTGGCCACCCGGGGCGGGACGTTCGTGATGCTGCCGGAGGAGCGCGGCACGCCGTTCGTGATCGCCCACCGGGGCGCGTCCCGCTACGCGCCGGAGAACACCCTCGCCGCCGTCGACGCGGCGCACCGCCGGGGGCTGGTGTGGGTCGAGAACGACGTGCAGCGGACCAAGGACGGGCGGCTGGTCGTGCTGCACGACACCACGCTCAACCGGACCACCGATGCCGCGAAGGTGTTCCCGCACCGGGCGCCGTGGCGGGTGGGGGATTTCACCGCGGCGGAGATCGCGCGGCTGGATGCCGGGAGTTGGTTCGGGAAACGCTTCGCGGGCGAGCGGGTGCCCACGCTCGCCGACTATCTGCACCGGCTGGACCGTAATCGGCAGGGGTTGCTGCTGGAGCTCAAGGCGCCCGAGCAATATCCGGGAATCGAGGCGCAGACACTTCGCGAACTGCGGGCGCTGGGTTGGCTGGACCGGGTGCATATCCGTAGTCGGCTGGTGATCCAAAGCTTCTGTGTGCGCTGCGTGAAGCGGGTGCACATGCTGATGCCGGAGGTGCGTACGGGGATTCTGGGGCGGCCGCCGATGAGCCGGCTACGGCGTTATGCGCGGTTCGCCGATCAGATCAATCCCCGTATGGCGGAGGTCGGTTCGCGCTGGGCCCGGGCGGTGCACCGGCTGCGGGGGCCGCACGGCCGGCAGCTGGAGATCTTCGCGTGGGACGTGGGGACGGAGGCGAGTGTGCGGGCGGTGCGGGCGCGGGGCGTGGAAGGCGTCATCGACTGAACACCCGCTTGTTCGGGGCGACGTTCGGGGCGACGTTCGGCGCGTTTGTTCGGCGCGTTTGTTCGGGGCGGGTGGTTTTTCGGGTGGGCCGGAGTTGCGGCCGCTCGTCCGGGGCCGACGGGTGTAATCTCCCGCCCGAATTTGCGGGATTTCGCCCGGCTCGGGTGAAGGTGCGGTGAAGGGCGGCGCCCCGCTGGGTGGTCGCGGCCGGGCGGGATTTACGGGATTCCGTCGGCGCGGCTAAGGTGCCAGAGATGTTCGCCGCCAAGCTCCCCGTAAATAGACTAAGACGCTGGATTCGGCTTATGGGTTCCGTTCTGGAGCGCACTGCTTCTCGGCGTCCGGCTCCTTCCGAAGGCGCTTTCCTGGAGGGCCGTTGACGCACGAGATTCCGGTGTACGGCGAGCGGCGGGTGCCCCTGCCCGCGCCGCGGCAGATGCCGCAGGACCCGCCCGCCGGCGCGGGTGCGGCCGGGGACACGGGCCGGGCGGGGCTCTCCACGGCGACGATCCCCGCGTCCTCGGCACCCGGGCCCGCGGCGCCGCCCGGGCCGACCGCCGGCGGCAGCGGAGGCGGAAGCGGGCGGCACGCCAAGGGGCGTGCGGGCCGGGCGAGCGCCGGCACCGGCCGGGCGGCGGGCACCGGCCCCGGGGCCGCCACCCGCGACGCCTTCTTCGACAACGCGAAGTACCTGGCCATCGTGCTGGTGGCGATGGGGCACTCCTGGGAGCCGCTGCGCTCCGGCAGCCGGTCGGCGGCGGCGCTCTACATCGCCGTCTACGCGTTCCACATGCCGGCCTTCATCATCATCTCCGGCTACTTCTCGCGCAGCTTCGACATGCGCAGGGACCGGCTGCAGCGGCTGATCACCGGCGTCGCCGTCCCGTACGTCCTCTTCGAGGTCGCCTACACCCTCTTCAAGCGCTGGGCGGACCACGACCCGGACTATCCGATCACCCTGCTCCAGCCCTGGTACCTGACGTGGTTCCTGGTCGCGCTCTTCATCTGGCGCCTGACCACCCCGCTGTGGAAGATCGTGCGCTGGCCGCTGCCGCTCGCGCTGACCATCGCGGTGCTGGCGTCCGTCTCGCCGGAGATCGGCGACGATCTCAACCTCCAACGGGTGCTCCAGTTCCTGCCGTTCTTCGTGCTGGGACTCACCCTGCGGCCGGAGCACTTCCAGCTGCTGCGCCGCAAGGAGGTGCGGCTCGCCGCGCTGCCGGTCGTCGCCGGTGCGCTGGTCTTCGCCTACTGGGCCGCGCCGCGGATGAACGCCGCGTGGCTCTACCACCGTGACAGCGCACAGGAGTTGGGCGCCCCCTGGTGGAGCGGGGTGGTGATGACCCTGGCGATGTTCGGCTGCTCGCTGGTGCTGGTGGCCTGTTTCTTCGCCTGGGTGCCGGGCCGCCGGACGTGGTTCACGGCGCTGGGCGCGGGCACCCTCTACGGCTATCTGCTGCACGGCTTCCTCGCCAAGGGCTCGCGCTTCTGGCACTGGTACGACAACCCCTGGCTGCACGCGCCATGGGGGCAGGTACTGCTCACCCTGGCCGCGGGCACGCTCGTCACGCTCCTGTGCACGCCCCCGGTGCAGCGGATCTTCCGCTTCGCCATGGAGCCCAGGATGACCTGGGCGTTCAAGCCGGACCCGGCGGGGACGGCACGCGGCCACGCCTGAGACGCACCGGGGCGAGCGGGGAGGAGCGCCGCCGCTCGCTCCTTCGCTCCTTCGCTCCGACGTGAGTCCTAGGCCAGGCCGGGGCGTGGCGTCGGCCCGTTGGCCGATACGTTGCGGTGGCGGTGTCTCGTAGGCTCCGTTGCGGCCCTCCCGAATGGGGAGGACGCCACGACGAAGGGGGACAGGCACCATGACCGGATCCGGATCCACCTGGGGCGGCGAGCGGCTCGACCTGGACGCGTACCTGGCGCGCATCGGCTACGCGGGCGACCGCCGGCCGACCCTGGAGACGCTGCGGGCGCTGCACGCCGCACACAGCGACGCCATCGGCTTCGAGAACGTCGAGATCGTGCTGGGCCGCCCGATCCCGCTCGACCTGGAAACGCTGCAGGCCAAGATGGTCCGGCAACGGCGCGGCGGCTACTGCTACGAGCAGAACCTCCTCTACGCGGCCGCCCTGGAGCGCCTCGGCTTCCGGGTCTCCGGTCTCGGCGCCCGGATCCGGATGGGCGACGACAAGGTGCGCCCGGTCACCCACGCCCTGCTGAAGGTGGAACTGGACGGCGCGGACTGGATCACCGACGTCGGCTTCGGCGGCGAGGCGCTGCTCGCCCCGCTCCCGCTGCGGGACGGCGTCGAGGACCGCCAGGGCGCCTGGACCTTCGGCCTGATCAGGGAGCAGGAAACCGGCGCATGGGTGCTGCGGTCGCTCCACGAGGACGGCTGGTTCGACCTCTACGCCTTCGGGACCGAGCAGCGCTTCCCGGTCGACTACACCGTCTTCAACCACTACATATCGACCCACCCGCGCTCGCCGTTCACCGGCAGGATCGTGGCGCAGAAGCCCGGGTCCGGGCTGCGCCGCACGCTGGTCGGCCGGGAGCTGGCCCGGACCCGGCCGGACTGGTCGCGGGACGTGCGCGAGGTCGCGCCGGAGGAGATCCCGGCCCTGCTGGACGCCGAGTTCGGGATCACGCTGTCCGCGGCGGACGCCGAGGCGCTGGTGGCGACCTACGAGGAGTGAGCGGCCACGGCGCGCTACCGCACCACCGCGATGCCCTCGATCTCCACCAGCGCCGTCTCGTCCCACAGACGGGTGGCGCCGATCACCGCCATCGCCGGGAAGTCGCTCCCCACCAGGCGCTTCCACACCCGGCCCAGCTCCCTGGCATGCCGGCGGTAGTCGGCCACGTCGACCGCGAAGACGGTGAGCTTGACCAGGTCGGCGGGGGCGGCGCCGGCGGCGGCCGCCACCTCCAGCAGATTCCCGAGCGCCCGCTCGAACTGCGCGACGACGCCGTCCCCGACGATCCGCCCCGTCCCGTCGAGCGCCGTCTGCCCGGCGAGAAACACCAGCGTGCCGGGGCCGGAGACGCGCACGGCATGACTGAAACCGGCAGGTGGCGCAAGGTGAGGCGGATTCACCCGCTCCAGACCGTCACCGCTGCCGCCATCGGCACCGCTGCTGCGATCCTCGCCGCTGCCGCGGTCGTTGTTGCTGCCGCGACTGGCGCCGCTGCCGTGGTCGCCGTTGCTGCCGCTCATGCCCGCCGGCTCCCCTCTCTCTCACCAACTCGTCACACACTCCCAGGGATTGAAGCGCCTCCTGCTCCTCCTGGGGAAGCCGCCCCTCGGAGCCGACGAGATCGATATCGGCCGACGGCGCCAGTCCGTACAGCACCTGACGGCCGAACGTGGGAGTGGTCCACCAGCGGCCCCTTGCGCCGGGCGGCGACCATCAGCACGCGTTTGACCAGGACGTTCCCCTGCGCCTGGTGGTAGCAGCTGGCGGTGACGCGCCGGCGGTGCGGCCCCTACCCGGCGAGTTCAGGCCGTGGCGACGCCGCGGCGGCCGCCGCTATCGGCTCCCTCCCGTCGAGCAGGCCCCGGGCGCCGTAGGGGCGGCAGCGGACGAACGCCGCCTCGTGGTGGAACGGCACGGCGCGGTGTTCCTCGACCACCTCTCTGTGCTGCGGGTGCGCTGCCCCGTACGCGTAGCGGCTCATCGCGGAGACGCTCTGCCATATCGAGAACGTGGCCACGAAGCGGGGAGGTCTGGCCAGGGCGGCGGAGGCGATCATCGAGGGATCGGCCGCGGCCCGGCCCGCGGCGCGGGAGTTGGCCCGCAGGAACGGCACGGCCCGGCGCAGCCGCAGCGAGCCGAGGGTCAGCACGGCGACCGGACCGTCCTCGTCCGTCAGCGTGGCGCCGGGCTCGGTCTCGACCGGCATCCGGCTCCAGGTGCCCAGGACCTGCACCGGCCGGAGCCGCACCAGCCAGCCGCCAGCCAGCCGCCGGGCCAGCGGATCCTCGGCGAGGAAGCGGTCGAGCGCGGCGTCGTCGTCCCACGACGCGAGCAACGCGGCCCGGCCGGGACGGACCTTGGGCGGGCCGGCGGCGACGCCACCGGTGAGGGTGGTGGCCGCGAACCGCAGACCCGGGACCGTGCCCGGCCGCGGTGGCCGCCCGAGCACGGCGCGCGTGCCGCGGGCGCCGATGTCGGCGAGATGTAGGGAAATGATCATGTCGAGCCCCCCTGTCCGTCCGTGCTGCCCTGCGTCCGACCTGCCTGGTACTTCCTCTGCACTGCCGCTTGCACTGCGGGCCGCGCGCAACTCACTGGCTAAGTTACTGTCGCGTATACCGCTTGGTACACCACCGAGTATGCTCCTCCTCGGAGACAATTGCGAGCCGAATTAGCCGAATGACACGGCGAGAACGCGCCGGCTTCGCGCCGCCGGGCCGACGCCGTGCGCGGCCGGCCAGGACCACGAGGACGCCCCATGAGCGAGATTGACCGGAACCGCGCCGCCCGCGCGGAGGCCAGGACGCGGATCGAGGACGCGGCCGCCCGGCTGTTCGCGGAGCGCGGCTTCACGGCCACCACGATCGGGGAGATCGCCGGCGAGGCGGGCCTGAGCAAGCCGATGCTCTACCGCCACTTCGACTCCAAACGGGAGCTGCACCTCGCCCTGTTGGAGCGCCACCGCGACGAGCTGGCCGCCGCCCCCCTCCGCGAACTCCTCCACGGCGAGGGGGAGGTGGCCGACCAGCTGGAGGCGATGTACGACGCCTGGTTCGGCCATGTGCAGAGCCACCCGTACACCTGGCGGATGATGTTCCGCGACACCACCGGCGACCCCGAGGTGCAGGCGTTCCACCGGGAAATCCAGCGACGGCAGCGGGAGACGGACATCGGCCTGCTGCGCGAGGCCGCCCCCGGCATTCCCGAGGCCGAACTGGAGCCATTGGGCGAAGCGATCCGCAGCTCCCTCTACGGCCTCGCCCTGTGGTGGCTGGAACGCCCCGAGACCCCGCGCGAGGTCCTGGTGGCCACGATGACCCGCCTCACGCGCGGCCTGCTCCCGACGGGAGCCGGACGGGACCTTGAAGAGCAGCCCCGGAAGGACAACAACAGAAGCCCCGAGGAGCCTGACAGGAAGGCCAAACCGTCATAAGAAGCCAGGGCCCTGAGCCCTGGACTCTGGGCTCTCGCGAGTCGGGTCCCGGGGGCGGCCAGGTCGAAGCCGTGCCAGGCGCCGGGCATACGCCAGGCCGGGGTCGCGCAGTGCGTCGAGGTCGCAGACCAGGAGGTACGCGGGCGCCAGGCCGGACAGACCGGAGGTCCGGTGGGCGCGGGGGTGTCGCCGGACTTCGGGTGGTAGACCTCGACGGTCAGCGTGCGGCCGTCCGGCCGCCGGACGTCGTAGCGTCTGCTGTGCCCGCCCGAGTGGTCGGCGGGATACGCGGCCGGCAGTGCGCCGAACCGCGCACGGCCGCCGCGATGTCCTTGTACGGATCGGTGAACGGCCCCACCGAGCCCAGATACGGGACGAGTTCGGGGTGGACCTTCAAGCCGGACGGGACGGTCATGGACGGTCTCTCCGCTGTTGACGCGGCGGGGCGCCGCAGCACGATGACAGGACATCGCCGATGAAGCCGGAAGTACACGGCGTGCGGCGGGAGTTCGGGAAAGCCGCGGGCAACGCCGCCGCGCCCGCCGGCCTCATTTCGCGTCCCCGTAGCACTCCACCACCGCCGTGGTGAACGGGAACCGCACCGGCGTCGGGCCGAAGGCGATCCGGCTCGCGGTGGCGGCCGCCACCGCGATGGCCTCGGCGACGGTGCCGGCCTCGTCCGCCGGGCAGTGCACGATCACCTCGTCGTGCTGGAAGAAGACCAGCTCCGCGCGGAGCCCGGCGCGGGCCATCGCATGGCGCAGCGCGGCCAGCAGCAGCAGGGCCCAGTCGGCGGCGCTGCCCTGCACCACGAAGTTGCGGGTGAAACGACCGCGGGCGCGCGCCGCCGAGCTGCTGCCGTGGCCGGCCGGCCGCTCCTCCTCCTGGGGCAGGCCCGCCTCGTCGGGCGGCGCCATCGAGGCGGGCGGGCAGGTGCGGCCCATCCAGGTGCGCACCAGTCGGCCCTCCTCACCGGCGCGGGCCGCGTCGTCGACGTAGGCCACCGCGGCCGGATAGCGGCGGCGCAGATCGGCCATGTGCTTGAGGGCGTCGCCCGAGGTCTGGCCGTAAATGGCGCCCAGCAGGGCGAGTTTGGCCTGCGCGCGGTCGCCGCCGAAGGCGCGGGCGGCCAGATCGGCGTAGAGGTCCTCGCCGGTGCCGGCGACCTCCATCAGGCCCCGGTCGCGGGAGACCGCGGCCAGCACCCGCGGCTCCATCTGGTCGACGTCGGCCACCACCAGGCGCCACCCCGGATCGGCGCGCACCGCCTGCCGGATCACCTTGGGGATCTGCAGCGCGCCGCCGCCGTTGGTCGTCCACCGGCCGGAGACCGTGCCCCCGGGAAGGTACTCGGGGCGGAACCGGCCGTCGTGCACCCACTGTTGGAGCCAGGACCAGCCGTGGGCGGTGTGCAGGCGGTACAGCGACTTGTACGCCAGCAGCGGTGCCACCGCGGGGTGGTCGATCTGCTGGAGCTCCCACTTGCGCGTCGAGGACAGGGCGATGCCGGCGCGGGCGAAGGCCCTGATGATGTCGTTGGGCAGGTCGGGGCGGACCCGCACGCCCTCCCCGAAGGCCCGCGAGACCTCGTCGGCCAGCTCCGCCATGCGCCGCGGCTCCAGCCCGCCCGGAAACCGCTCGCCCAACAGGCGGTCCAGCACCTCGCGGTGCACGTCCGCGCGCCAGGGAATCCCCGTCCGGGACATCTCCGTGGCGACCAGCATCCCCGCCGACTCGGATGCCAGCAGCAGCCGCATCCGGTCCGGGTGCTCGGCCCGTGCCGTACGGGCCACCTGGCCTGCGTAGACCTCCAGCAGCGCGGTGAGTTCGTCGGTGCCGGGCGGCAGCGGCACCGGGCCCGGCTCGAACAGCGACGGCTGGGTCTCGGCGGCGCGCACCGGGGCGTCCGGCGGCACCGGCAGACCGCGCAGCCGCGCCCAGGCGGCGGCCAGCGAGCGCGGCTGGCCGGACTGGCCCTCCGCATGGCCGATCAGCAGCGCCTCGGCGACCTCGACGTCGTAGCAGCGCTCGACCCGGACCCCGGCCGCCAGCAGTCGCCGGTAGACCTCGGCCGTGGACCGCCACACCCACCGCTCGGCCTCGGGACGCGACCGCACCGCCTCGGCCAGCGAGGGCTCCCGCACCACCGGCCCGGCGGGCCGGCCGTCCTGAGTGAGCGGGCAGAGACGAGCACCCCCGTCGCCCGTCTCTACCACCGCCCATCTCATGCCCCGAGTCTTGCACCAGGGTCTGACAACCGCCTTGACCAGCGCCCGGCACCGCTCGTGCCCCAGGGCGCGAGCAATCACCGCCGCGGGACCGACGGCGTGCGACGATGACGGAACGAGCAGTACCGCGGGGTCGTGGCAGGCCCGCCGGGACGGGCGCCGTGCACGCGAGCGCGATCACCGCAGGCTTCCCTTACGGCAGTTATGACCGTTCATCACCCGTTCGGCCCGCTACTTTTGCCGGGTTTGTTCCGTTGAACTGCTTGTCGCTCCAGGCGGCGCGCACAGAAAACCCCATGCTGCTCTCAGTGAAGAGGTTCGCCGTGAAGTTTGTCTCCAAGGCTGTCGTCCTGTCCGCCGCCGCGGGCATTGCCGTCGTGGGCGGGGCCGGAATCGCCAGCGCCAGCGGGCACGGTGGTGGTGCCCACGCCTCGGGCGCTGCCGTCGGCTCGCCCGGCGTGATCTCCGGCAACCTCGTCCAGGTGCCGATCCACGTCCCGATCAATGTGTGCGGCAACACCGTCCAGTTCATCGGCGTGCTCAACCCGGCGTTCGGCAACATCTGCGTCAACCGCTGAACGCGGTCCGGTGATCGAGGCCCGTCCCGCTCGGGGCGGGCCTTTCATATGCGGAATTCCCCGGCGGGTAGCGCATTTGCCGTATGTGTACTCCTGTGACCAGGGCGGTTAACCGGAGTTGACGCCCCTGCGCAGTGATATGGGTCTATGGTTGCGCGGCAATTGAGTGAAATCGCGAAACCGCTTTCTGGTGAGCGAGTTGACCAGTGCGCTCCGGATACGGGCACTCCGCTTTCAGAAGGGTAAAAAGTGATCAAGAAGGTTCTGGCCACGACGGCAGTAGCCGCTTCCATGGTCGGTATCTCGGCGACGGTCGCCCCCCAGGCGATGGCGGCCGGCGGTCGCCACCACGGCGGCACCACGACGATCAACGGCAACCGCAGCGTGAGCGCATTCGGCAACTCCACCACGCACGGCAGGATGAGCCCGCAGCTGGAGCTCGTCCAGGGCTCGCTCAACAAGCCCTGCATCGGTCTGCCGATCAAGGGGAACTTCGGCTCGCTGTTCAGCTTCTTCGGCGCGGCCACGGTGCAGGACATCAACGTCCTGTCCTCGCCGCAGAACCAGCAGTGCACCGAGAACTCCACCCAGGCCAAGCGCGACGAGGCGCTGTCGCACATCCTCGACGACATCCCGATCCTGTCGGGCAACGGAGACAAGAACAGGTTCAAGAGCGGATTCGAGGGCGGACACGGCGGACACAGGAGGCACTGACCGGTGTCGGCCTCGGCCGACGCACCGCATGTGACACCGGGCGGCCGGCGGGCGGGTCCGGCCGCCGGCCACAGGCCCGGAATTCCCACTTCCCTATTGGCGGGAATTCGTATTTCGGCGGTTTTCGCCTGTTCGGAGGACGCAGTTCTTCGGGTGGGATGCGCGGAGTGCCGATAATTGCCGTGCGGCATTCGGGCGATTCCTCCGAAAACTTCCCCGCGGGGGTTTCGCCGACACGGACAAATCGTTACCAATAGCGACAGCGGAGTTACGGGCGACCAGATCCGCGCCCGTGCGACACGATGGTCGTGTGCGCTACGGATCCCGCTGCGGGAAGGGCTGAAAGTGAAGTACGCAAAGGTTGCAGCCATCACTGCCGGCACGCTCATGGCGGTGGGCGCTGCTACGCCGGCCTTCGCCGACGCGCGCGCCGCGGGTGGCGCGAAGGGCTCCCCGGGAGTCATCTCCGGCAATGTCATCCAGGTTCCGATCTCCATTCCGATCAACCTGTGTGGCAACACCGTCGACTTCATCGGGATTCTCAACCCGGCGTTCGGGAACCGCTGCATCAACCGCTGACCGAAGAAATTCGAGCCGTGTTGCGGTCACCGGTCCCGGCTCGCCGTCGCCGCGCGCCGGGGCCGGATTCTTTTCGACCCGTTCCGGAAGTTTCCGAGGCGGTTCGAAATCTTTCGGGTGGCGCACCCGGAGAATCGGAACTGCTGGGTTTCTCCGGGCGGCGGTACTCGTTAGCCAGAGGGAAAGCGGTGATCCGAGCAGCGAAGCGATTGCTCGCGCGGCGTTGATGTCGGTTGATGTCGCGATTCCGTCGAGCACCGCACCAGAAGGGACACAGGGACGTGAAGTACGCGAAGTCCGCCGCGGCTGTTGCCGGCTCCGTGATGGCGTTGGGCGCGGCTGCTGCCGCGCCCGCTTTCGCCGCCGAAACCGGTGCGCCGAACATGACCTCGCCGTCCATGAGCCTCAATGGTGGCCTGATGGACGCGCTGAACAGCGGCCAGCTGGACAGCCGCCAGGTGACGCCGCTGGTCGACACCGTCCGGGGTGTGGAGAAGACCACCAAGCATCCCAAGCAGCTTCTCGGCGGTGCCACGGGGGCCGCCGAGGAGGTTGCCATGCTGGGTGGGCTGCCGTACGGCACGTGACGGGCCGGCGAACCGGAATTTCCACTGTCCCACGGGATTTCCCGGGGAACGGAAAACGACCGGGTGAAGCCTCAGCCGCCGAATCGGAAAGGTTGTGTCGATCGTTTTCAAGGGTCGGCGCGCCGGTTCGGATGGTGAATCTCGGTTGTGGAGTTCCGGACGGGATATCTGATCACCGGGAAAGATCAGAGCACCAGCTCATTCGAGTGAATGAGCACAACTGAATGCGCTCTTGTGAGTTGGCCAGAATGTCCGGCTCCAGGGCATCCCGAAACACGAAGGATCAACAATGATCAAGAAGACGCTGGCAACCGCCGCCGCGGCTGCCTCCATTGTCGGGGTGGCCGCGGCGGCCGCCCCTGACGCAATGGCCTCGGGTCATCAGCACGGCACGTCGACCGTCAACGGCAACGGTGCGAAGCAGTTCTTCGGAAACTCGACGACGTACGGCTACATGAGCCCGCAGATCGGTCTGATCCAGGGCTCGCTCAACAAGCCCTGCGTCGGTCTGCCGGCCAAGCTGAACCTCGGTTCGCTGGTCGGCGGGATCCCGGTCACGGTGCAGGACATCAACGTCCTGGCCAACCCGCAGAACCAGCAGTGCACCGAGAACTCCACCCAGGCCAAGGGCGACGATTCGCTGTCGCACATCCTGGACGACATCCCGATCCTCT
Organism: Streptomyces sp. MspMP-M5; assembly: GCF_000373585.1. Taxonomy (GTDB): domain Bacteria; phylum Actinomycetota; class Actinomycetes; order Streptomycetales; family Streptomycetaceae; genus Streptomyces. Next base: position 483,005 of record NZ_KB891853.1, on the reverse strand, counting down.
CCGGGAACGGCAAGCACAACCGCCACTGATCCGCCGCACCGTGCCCGGGTCGCTCGGATTTCCTTGTCCGGGCGGCCCGGGCATTCGCGGTCTTATCGCCCGCACTCGCGTATTGTTATTCGCCCGTGACCGCCGGCGGCCTCGTCGGATCGTTAGGAATAGCGTGTGGAGGGATGCATGCCAATGCCCTCGCGAGACGATGGGGTTGCCGGGGCATTGGCATGCCGGCCGGGAAAGAGCGCAGGGCCCGGAAACGTTCTCGTGATTCCGCCGGCCCGCGGCGTGCCGTAGGTCTTTTCGGGAGAATTATCGCCATCTATTTGGGTGATGGTGCGGAACTCGGGTGCTCGCGGTCGGTTGTTCAAACAGGGCTCCTGTGTCGGGAGTTCCCTCTCCTGAAGGGTTTAGCGCGATGAAGAAGATGATGACGGCCGCGGCGATCGCGGCATCGCTCGTCGGAATTTCGGCCGCGGCGGCTCCAGAGGCCCTGGCGGCCGGTGGTGACCACGGCGGCACCAAGACCGTCAACGGCAACGGTGCCAAGTCCGTGTACGGCAACTCCCGGACGAAGGGGAAGCTCAGCACCCAGCTCGGGCTCTTCCAGGGCAGCCTGAACGACCTGTGCATCGGCCTGCCCGCCAAGGGGAACTTCGGTTCGCTGGTCGGCTTCGTCCCGGTCACGGTGCAGGACATCAACGTCCTGTCCTCGCCGCAGAACCAGCAGTGCACCAGGAACTCGACGCAGGCCAAGCGCGACGAGGCGCTGTCGCACATTCTGGACGACATCCCGATCCTGTCGGGCAACGGGATCAAGAACGGGTTCAAGAGCGGGATGAAGAGGCACTGACGGGCGTCGGCTCCGGCCGACTCATCGTTTCGGCACCGGGCGGCCGGCGGGCGGGTGCGCTGCCGGCCGCCCGGTCGTACGAGCACGACGGGATACGGGCGGGCCGCCCGGACACGAGTTGTGGAGTGAGGGGACATGCGACGGAGTCTGAAGGCGTGCGTGCTCGTGGCGGCGGTATCGGGGGTGCTGGGCGCGGGCGCCGGCCCGGCGTCCGCGGACGCCGGCGGGCCGGGCGGTGCCGCGGACGCGCCCGGCGTGCTGTCCGGGAACGCGGTCCGGGCGGAGGTGCGCGCCCCGTCCAGCGTGTGCGGCAACTCCCTTGTGATGGTGGGGCTGTTGAGCCCCGGAACGGGGAACGGGTGCGGGAGCGGTCCGGCGGCCGGGCGGGCGGTCCCGGTGCGGCGTGCCGTGGCGCCGGCGGGGCACCGGCAGCGGGAGACCGGGGCGCCCAAGCGGGCACACCGGCTGCACACCGGGGTGCGCAGCGAGCACGACCCCCGGGTCGGGGCGGTGGCGCGGGCCGGGCGGTCGGCGGGGAAGGCGCTGCTGGCGGCCAGCGGCGCGGAACGGCTGAAGGTGGCGGCCGGGGCCGGCGGCGGACTGCTGATCGTGGGGGCGGCGCTGCTGCGCCGGGCCCGCAGGCGCCAGGGGTGAGTGCGGGCCGTCGGAGGCTTCTGCGGGGCTCCGGCGGCCGGCCGAGCGGTGCGGCGGGCCGCTCGGCCGGGGCCACCCGGTCGAGGTGGCGCCCCGGGCGCCGGACGTCCCGACCGCGGCCGTCGTACCGCTGACACCGGGCGGAGCTGCGGCTGGAAGTCGCCCGGGGATACGACGGGTCGTGTGGAGCAACGTGTGAGAAGGGCGCCCGGCACGGGAAGGATCGTTCTTTCGCTCGTTGGTGGGATGCGTCTTAACCGGATGTCCGGGGAAGAATGGGGGCAAAGGGTGTAAATCCCATTAAAGGTAGTTGAACGAGGGGGAGTGGGCATGCTTGTCGCGCTGGCGCAGACCGACTGCGTACTGGGGGACGTACCGGAGAACCTGCGGGTCGCACGGGAGCAGATCGAGCAGGCCGCGGCGCAGGGGGCGGATCTCGTCGTCTTCCCCGAACTCAGCCTGCACGGCTATCACTTGGGGGCGCTCAAGCGGGACGAGTCCATCGAGGCGGACGATCCGCGGCTGCGGGAGCTGAGCACCCTGGGGCCGGACGTGCTGGTCGGGTTCCACGAGCACACCCGGCTGCGGGCGTACAACACCTCCGCGTACTACGTGGACGGGGCGCTGGCCCATGCGCACCGCAAGCTCTATCTGCCGAACTACCTGGCCTGGGAGGAGCGCAAGCACGTCAGCCCCGGGCAGTCGCTGCGCTCGTACGAGCTGGCGAAGTCGACGAGCGGGGGGCGGGGGGCGACGCTGGTCTGCAACGACGCCTGGCAGCCGGTGCTGCCGTGGCTGGCGGTGCAGGACGGGGCCGAGGTGCTGTTCGTGCCGACCAACAGCGCGGCGAGCCTGGATCCGGAGGCGATGGACACCGGGCTGTACTGGGACACGCTGCTGTCCTACACGGCGCGGATGCTGCAGTGCTGGGTGGTGTTCGTCAACCGGGTGGGCAACGAGCACGGGGCGTCGTTCTGGGGCGGCTCGCGGGTGGTGGATCCGCGGGGCGCGGTGGTGGCGCAGGCGCCCAAGTGGGAGCCCTCGCTGGTCACGGTCGAGATCGATCCGGCCGAGGCGCGGCGGCAGCGGCGGGCGGTGCCGCTGGTCGCGGAGGCCCGGCTGGGGCTGGTCGACCGCGAGGTGCGGCGGCTGATCGACGAGGGCGGCGACCACTGACCGCCGCGGGCGGGGGCCCGGTCAGTGGCCGGCGGGCTGCTCCGTGCGGGCGGCCTCGGCGGGCTGTTCGTCCCTGAGGGCCTTGGTCTCCGACTTGAGGATGCGCATCGAGCGGCCGAGGCCGCGCGCCATGTCGGGGAGCTTCTTGGACCCGAAGACCAGCACGAGGGCGGCCACGATCAGGATCAGGTGCCAGGGCTCCAGGGCGTTGCGCAGCATGGCGCTCTCGCTTTCGTCGGGGTGCCTGCGGGGTCTGTCCAGTATTACCCGAAGAGCCCGGCCGCCCGGCCCAGGGGGCGCGCCCGGGGTCGGGCGGCCGGGGCGGGCGGTCACCAGCTGGACTTGGTGACCCCCGGCAGATGGCCCTTGTGTGCCTGCTCGCGGAGGTTGATCCGGGAGAGGCCGAAGGCGCGGAGGTGGCCGCGCGGGCGGCCGTCGATGCTGTCGCGGTTGCGGACGCGGGTGGCGCTGGCGTCCCGCGGCTGGCGGGACAGTTCCCGCCGGGCGGCGAGCCGCTCGTCGTCGGAGGAGCGCGGGTTGCGGATCACGGCCTTGAGGACGGCCCGGCGGGCGGCGTAGCGGGCCACCGTGAGGCGGCGCTGCTCGTTCTTGGCGATCTTGCTCTTCTTGGCCATCAGACCTTCCCCCCTCGGGCGCGGATGCGGGCGACGGCGGCCTCGATGCCGATCGCGTCGACGGTCTTGATCCCCTTCGTGCTCAGGGTCAGCCGGATGTGGCGGCCCTCGCTCGCCAGCCAGTAGCGCTTGCGCTGGATGTTGGGGTCGAAGCGGCGGGAGGTGCGGCGGTGCGAGTGGGAGACGGTCTTGCCGAAGCCCGGCGCGCGGCCGGTCAGCTGGCAGTGGGCGGACATGGTGCGGTCCCTCCGGTGGTCGGGCCCTCCACGGGCTTATTGAAAATGGAAACCATTTGCGTATACTAACCACATGGCCCGCAACGAGATACGCCCGGTCGTCAAGCTCCGGTCCACCGCCGGCACCGGGTTCACCTACGTCACCCGCAAGAACCGCCGCAACGACCCCGACCGCCTGGAACTGCGCAAGTACGACCCGGTGGCCGGTCGGCACGTCACCTTCCGAGAGGAGCGCTGAGCCCGATGCAGCCTGGAATCCACCCCGCCTACGGGCCCGTCGTCTTCCGCGACCGGGCCGGCGACTTCGCCTTCCTCACCCGCTCGACGATGACCAGTGACAAGACGATCGAGTGGGAGGACGGCAACACCTATCCCGTCGTCGACGTCGAGATCTCCTCGGCGAGCCACCCCTTCTACACGGGCACCGCGCGGGTGCTGGACACCGCCGGCCGGGTCGAGCGGTTCGAGCGCCGGTACGGCAAGCGCGGGGCCCGCTGATGGAGCGGCTGAGCGTCGTGCTGGTGGGCGGCCTGCACGCGGACGCCCGGCGGGCCGCCGTCGAGCGGCTGCTGACGGCCGTCCCCGGCAGCGTCGCCCTCCACCACGACCTGGCCTCCGCGGCCGACGGCACCGTCCGGCGCACCGTCCGCGACGCCGGCGGCACGCTGGACACCGGCGAGGCGCCGCTGGTCAACGACTGCGCCTGCTGCGCGCTGCGCGAGGACCTGGTGCCCGAGCTGGCACGGCTGGCCGCGGGCCGGACCTGCCGGCTGGCGATCGTCGAGCTGTGGGACTCGGTCGAGCCCAAGGCGATGGCCGAGGTGATCGCCTCGTACGGGGGCGACGACCTGGAGCTGACCGGCGTGATCACCGCGGTCGATCCGGCGCTGCTGCTGCCCTGTCTGGGCAACGGCGACGACCTGGCCGAGGTCGGGCTGGCGGCCGCCGCCTCCGACCGGCGGACGGTCGCCGACACCTGGGCGCGGCAGCTGGAGTACGCGCCGGTGCTGGCGCTGGCCACGGGGGAGGAGCCGGCCGACGACGCCGATCTCGCGCTGCTGGCGCAGCTGCACCCGACGGCACATCAAGTGGACGTGGAATCCGGTGAGTTGGCCGCGGCCGCGCTGGCCGGCTTCGATGTGGAGGCCGCCGCGGGCCGGCAGCACCCGGCCTGCGCGCTGCTGCCCCAGGAGGCCGACGCGGCCGGTGTGGCCACGCTCGTCTGGCGCGGCAGCCGGCCCTTCCATCCCGAGCGGCTCTATGCGGCCCTGGAGGACCTGTCCTGTGCGGCGGCACGCAGCCGGGGGCGGTTCTGGCTGGCCGACCGGCCGGACACCCTGCTGTCCTGGGACGCCGCCGGCGGCGCGCTGTGCGTGGAGAACGCCGGGCCGTGGCTGGCCGCGCTGCCGGACGCCGCCTGGGAGATGGTGCCGCCGCTGCGCCGGGCCGCCGCCGCGCTGGACTGGCACCCCGAGCACGGCGACCGGTGCCAGCACCTGGTCTTCACCTCGCCCGGGCTGGACCGCGACGGGCTGCGCGCCCTGCTGGCGTCCTGTCTGCTCACCGACGCCGAGTACGCGGGCGGTCCGGCGGCGTGGAAGGGCCTGGCGCCGGCCTTCGACGAACTGCTCGACCCCGTGTCGTGACGCCCGGCCGCGCGCCGGTCCACAGAAGTCCTCACCAGCCCGCACAAGCCCGAAGCAGCCCGTAGAAGGAAGCTCTGCCATGCCCCGTCGGAACCCCTCGCGGCGTCAGGCCGCCGCCCCCCGCCCCAACCCGCTGGACGCGGCGGGCATCACGTACATCGACTACAAGGACACCGATCTGCTGCGGAAGTTCCTCTCGGACCGCGGCAAGATCCGCAGTCGCCGGATCACCCGGGTCACCGCCCAGCAGCAGCGGCAGCTGGCCCGCGCGATCAAGAACGCGCGGGAGATGGCGCTGCTGCCGTACGGCTCGCGGTGACGGGCGGCCCCGGGGCGGGTGCGACCGGTGGGAGATTCCCTGCGTTGACGCGTAGGGAATCTCCTACGTGTCTTCGGGGTGGGTGAACGTCACTCCCGTACCGCCGCGCGCCGTTCTGTCCGAGCCGGATCAGCCCCGGGTCTTCGCGGCGCTCGCCAACGGCACGCGCCGTGAGGTGCTCCGGCTGCTGAAGGAGCAGGGGAGGCCCCCATCGAGATGCGGACGCCGCCCCGGCCGAACTCCGGCTTCTCCGGCGCGGTCGTCGCCGAGGTGGTCGGCTTTGAGTCGGAGAAGGCGTTGCGGCTGCGCCGGCGGGACGCCGACGAGGGCCGGGGCAACCGTGCGGACTGGAGCCTCACCTGGACCCTGGAACCCGAAGGGCGCGGCACGCGTCTTTTCCTCGTCCACGAGGGCTTCGATCCCGACGGCCCGTACCAGGTGCAGGCGCACCGCATGATGGGCGGCGGATGGCGGGCAATTGTGACGGAGGGGCTGGGGAAGGTGCTCAACAAAATGTGACGAGCCCGGCACCGCCTGTCGTGCACGTGCATCTGCGCATGCATCCGCATGTGAACGCAGCTATGATCCCGGGCAGTTGACACCTTTTCATCACCGCGTTCACCACCGGGAGAGCCCTGTGCCCCACGCATACAACGGCATGGCCGCAACGGATCTCCGCGATGTGACATGGCAGAAGAGCCGACACAGCAACTCCCAGGGCTCCTGCGTGGAATTCGCGAAGCTGCCCGGGGGCGACATAGCGGTCCGCAATTCCCGCTTCCCGGACGGGCCGGCGCTGGTCTACACGCCGGCCGAGGTCGCGGCGATGCTGCTGGGCGTGAAGGACGGGGAGTTCGACCACCTGGTCCGCGACTGAGGGGGCCGACGGCTCCGGGCGCAGGTCCAAAGCCGCCACGGAAACGCGCGTCGGGCGCCCGCGGAGAGCGGGCGCCCGACGTATGAGGTCCGGAACGCAGCGCGTGCGGCCGTGCGGGCCCGCGCTACGGCAGCCGGAAGAGGGCCCAGACGATCTTGCCGTGCCGGCCTCCGGGCAGCCGGTGCCAGCCCCAGCTGTCGCTGAAGGAGTCCACGAGGTAGAGCCCGCGGCCCGATTCGTCGCCGGAGTCCGCCTCGCCGGCTTCCGGTGAGGCGTCGCTGGGGTCCCGTACCGCGCAGACCAGGCGGGAGGACCAGCGCATCAGGTGGAGTCGGGCGGGCAGGCCGGCGTCGGTGAGGTCCGTGCCGAAGCCCGGGTGGTCCGGGGCGGCCAGGACCGCGTGCCGCAGGGCGTTGGTGACGAGCTCGGAGACGACCAGGGCGACGCCGTCGAAGTGGTCCTCCAGGCCCCAGCCGGTGAGCGTTTCGCGGGTGAACTTACGGGCGCCGCCGACCGATTCGTAGCGCGGCGGGAGCGGGCAGGACACGGATCCGGAGACGGCCAGGGGGTCGACGGGAGGAAAGTCCTGCCATAACGGCTCGAAATCGAGCATGGTCGAAACCTTGGTCCCCATGCGAGGCACTCCTGGCGTTCGCGGACGTCATGACCCAGGCCGGTCAGCCGGGGATCTGGCGGGTCTTTCACGAGCGTGCATGCGTGCGAGCTCTATGGTTCCCAATGCGTAGGGCAGATGCAAGGGCAGATGCACGTGCAGCTGACGTGATTGCGTGGGGCTGGCCCCATAAGCGCCGTATTCTTCCTGTGATTTCTTGTGGAGGGCTTGCGGGGGCCGCACATATCAGTAACCAGATGAGCACTCAACGAAGCCCGGACATGGCAGACTGCGCCTTCACTGTTGGACGGGGCGGGGTCACAGGAGGGTCAGAGAGGTGTCCGCAAGTGAGTCGGGCGGGTCGGTGGTGCGGCGGATCCTGCTCGGATCCCAGCTCCGTCGGCTGCGTGAATCGCGCGGGATAACCCGTGAAGCGGCCGGCTACTCGATCCGTGCGTCCGAATCGAAGATCAGCCGCATGGAGTTGGGCAGGGTGAGCTTCAAGGCACGTGATGTCGCAGATCTCCTCACGCTGTACGGCGTGAGCGACGCGCAGGAGCGCGAGGCGCTGCTCGCACTGGCCAAGGAGGCGAACGTCGCGGGCTGGTGGCACAGTTACAGCGATGTGCTGCCCGGCTGGTTCCAGACGTATGTGGGTCTGGAGGGGGCCGCGTCCCTGCTCCGCGTCTACGAAGTCCAGTTCGTCCACGGCCTGTTGCAGACCGAGGAGTACGCGCACGCCGTGGTCTCCGGCGGGATGCCGGACGCGCCGGCCGCCGACGTCCAGCGCCGGGTCGCGCTGCGCCAGGAGCGGCAGAAGCTGCTGATATCGGAGCGGGCGCCGCAGCTGCACTGCGTACTGGACGAGGCCGCGCTGCGCCGCCCCTACGGCGGACGGGCCGTGATGCGCGGGCAGTTGAAGCATCTGATCGACATCTCGGAGCGGCCCAACGTGCGGCTGCAGGTGATGCCGTTCAACTTCGGCTGGCACGCGGGGGAGAGCGGTGCGTTCACCATGCTGCGCTTCCCGGAGTCCGATCTCTCCGACGTCGTCTATCTGGAGCAGCTCACCAGCGCCCTCTATGTGGACAAGCCGGAGGAGGTCGCGCAGTACGAGCGGGCGATGGAGCGGCTGCAGGAGGACAGCCCGGGGCCCTCGGAGACCAGGGATCTTCTGCGTGGTCTGCTCCAACTGGCATGACCCGGCAGTAGGATGACGCCGGATCAGCCCCCCCGCAGAGCAGTGCCGCACAGAGTAGGGATGCCATGTCCTTCTTCGCAGACCTGGCCTACCAGTTCATCGACGGTGAGTGGCGGGCCGGCAGCGGCTCGTGGGACATCATCGATTTCAACCCCTACGACCAGGAGAAGCTGGCGTCGATCACGGTCGCCGGCGTGGATCAGGTCGATGCCGCCTACCGCGCCGCCGAGCGGGCGCAGCGGGACTGGGCGCTGCGGAATCCCTACGAGCGGCGGCAGGTGACCGAGCGGCTGCTGCGGCTGATCGAGGAGCGCGAGGAGGAGATCGTCGAGGCGCTCGTCCTCGAACTGGGCGGCACCCGGATCAAGGCCGCCTACGAGGTCCGGCTCGCCAAGGAGTTCGTCCGCGAGGCGACCCAGCTGGCGCTGCGGCCGCAGGGCCGAATACTGCCCTCCCCGGTGGACGGCAAGGAGAACCGCGTCTACACCCTGCCGGCCGGGGTCATCGGGGTGATCAGCCCCTTCAACTTCCCGTTCCTGATCTCCATGAAGTCCGCGGCGCCGGCGCTGGCGCTGGGCAATGCGGTGGTCGTCAAGCCCAACCAGAACGCCCCCATCACCGGCGGCGGGCTGATCGCCAAGCTGTTCCAGGACGCGGGGCTGCCGGACGGGCTGCTGAATGTGCTGATCACCGACATCGCGGAGATCGGGGACGCGCTGATCGAGCACCCGGTGCCGCGGGTGATCTCGTTCGCCGGGTCGGACAAGGTCGGCCGGCATGTCGCGGCGGTCAGCGCCGGGCACTTCAAGCGGGTGATCCTCGAACTCAGCGGCAACAGCGCGCTGATCGTGATGGCCGACGCCGATGTGGACTACGCGGTGGACGCCGCCGTCTTCAGCCGGTTCGTCTACCAGGGCCAGGTCTGCATGGCGGCCAACCGGGTGCTGCTGGACCGCGCGATCGAGGCCGAGTTCACCGAGAAGTTCGTGGCCCGGGTGGCGGCGCTGCGGACCGGCGACCCGCGCGATCCGCGCACCCAGATAGGGCCGCTGATCAACTCCTTCCAGGCGGAGGCGCTGACCTCGCTGGTCGACCGGGCGATAGCCGAGGGGGCCACGGCGCTGCTGCGCGGCCGCACCGAGGGCAACCTCGTCGAGCCGAGCGTGCTGGCGGGGCTGCCCGCGGACTCCGCGCTGCACGGCCAGGAGCTGTTCGGGCCGGTGGCCCTGCTGGTGCCGTTCGACGGCGAGGACGAGGCGGTGCGGATCGCCAACGACACCCCGTACGGGCTCAGCGGGGCGGTGCACACCGCCGATGCGGAGCGCGGGGCGCGGATCGCCCAGCGGATAGAGACCGGCATGATCCACGTCAACGACGGGACGGTGCACGACGAGCCGCAGGTGGCGTTCGGCGGGGAGAAGTTCTCCGGGATCGGGCGGCTGAACGGTGAGTCCACGGTCGAGGCGTTCACGACGCAGAAGTGGGTGTCCATCCAGCACGGGCGGACGCCGTTCCCGCTCTGAGGCGGGACGTGATCCGTTGGAATCTTTCGGATGAGGACGTCAACTGTCCTAGATCCTTCGTAGCGTTGGCGATGTCGGAAAGCGGCCGGACGGTTCGGTAGCGGGCCGGACGCCCCGCGGCGCTCCGCCGCCGACGTGACGAAAGGTGGAACCCATGCCCACTCATGTTCCGGCCGAGGCCCACGGTGACGAGCGCGGTGCGCTGCTGGCCTTCCTGGAGGCGCAGCGCGGCGGACTGCGGCGGGCGGTCCTGGGGCTGACCGACGAGCAGGCCAAGGAGCGGCCGAGCGCCAGCGAGCTGTCGCTGGGCGGGCTGGTCAAGCACGTCGCGGAGGTCGAGCAGCGCTGGCTGGAGATCGCGCAGCAGCGGGAGCACTCCGTTCCGCGCGATCAGAGCAACTGGCACCTGTCGTTCCGGTTGCAGGACGGCGAGACCGTCGCGGGGATGCTGGCGTTCTGGGACGGGGTCGCGGCCGAGACCGAGAAGTTCGTCCGCGCCGTGCCGAGCCTCGACGACACCTTCCCGCTGCCCCCGGCTCCGTGGTTCCCGAAGGATGCCCGGCAGTCGATGCGGTGGCTGGTGCTGCACCTGATCGAGGAGGTCGCCCGGCACGCCGGCCACGCCGACATCGTCCGGGAGTCGCTGGACGGCAAGACCGCCTTCGCGCTGGTGGACGAGGAGCGCACGGCGCAGGAGGGGTAGCCCCCGGTCCCGGCGCCCGGCCGCCTAGGCTGGCGGCAGGGCGCGTGCGGGATGCGTTCCGGGATTGAGGTGGCGATGTCGGCGATCCGGCTGCTGGTGCTGGGGGCCGTGCGGCAGCACGGCCGGGCGCACGGCTATCAGGTCCGCAACGACCTGGAGTACTGGGGCGCGCACGAGTGGTCGCACGCCAAGCCGGGGTCGATCTACCACGCGCTGAAGCAGATGGCGAAGCAGGGGCTGCTGCTCGCCCACGACGTCGCGCCGAGCACGGCCGGCGGGCCGCCGCGCACCGAGTACGAGGTGACCCCGGCGGGCGAGGAGGAGTACTTCCGGCTGCTGCGGGCGGCGCTGGCGCAGCGCGACCCGAGGACCGACCTGCTCAGCGCCGGGATCGGCTTCATCGTCGATCTGCCGCGGGACGAGGCGGTGGCGCTGCTGAGGGAGCGGGTGCGGGCCCTGGAGGAGTGGCGGGCCACGGTCACCTCGTCCTATGTGCCCGAGGGCGGGCCGGAACGGCTCGGCCACATCGGCGAGCTCATGGACATGTGGGTGCACGCGGCGGACAGCGGCGCGGCGTGGACCCGCGGGCTGATCGAACGGATCGAGGGCGGGGCGTATGTCTTCGCCGGCGAGGGGGAGCCGTTCGTGGGGGTGCTCGCGGAGGGCCAGGAGAATCCGTACGCGGTGCCGGACGCCGGTGGCCGGGCGGGTGGGGCCGTCGACGGCGAGGACGACGGCGGCGCCGGCTGAGGGCGCGGGGCGGTTCAGGCTCCCTCCGGGGCGCGCCCGCCGCTCGTCAGTGGTGGAAGGCGGTCGCGAGCTTCTCCGGGCGGCCCAACGGGGCGGACTGGCAGCGGAGTTCGGTGAGCAGCTGCTCCAGGTCGGTCAGGAAGCTGTCGGCCAGGTCCAGTGAGAAGCCGTTGCGGCAGACCACGCGGAGGACGGAGAGGTCCTGGCGGTTGGGCGGGAAGCTGTAGGCGGGGACCAGCCAGCCGCGCTCCCGCATCCGCCGGGACACGTCGAAGACGTCAAAGGCCGTGACGTCGTCGGCGGTGGTGAAGGCGAAGACCGGCAGCTGGTCGCCCCGGGTGAGCAGCCGGAAGTCGCCCAGCGCGCCGATCCGTTCGGCCATCGAGCGGGCCACGTCGCGGGTGATCTGCTGGACGGCGCGGTATCCGTCCCGGCCGAGCCGCAGGAAGGTGTAGTACTGGCCGGCCACCTGGGCGCCGGGGCGGGAGAAGTTGAGGGCGAAGGTCGGCATGTCGCCGCCCAGGTAGTTGACGCGGAAGACCAGCTCCTCGGGGAGCGCGACCTGGTCGCGCCAGAGCGCCCAGCCGACACCGGGGTAGACCAGGCCGTACTTGTGGCCGGAGGTGTTGATGGAGGCGACCCGGGGGAGGCGGAAGTCCCAGACCAGATCGGGGTCGAGGAACGGCGCGATCATGGCGCCGGACGCGCCGTCCACGTGGACCGGGACGTCCAGGCCGGTGCGCTCCTGGAGAGCGTCGAGCGCCGCGCAGATCTCCGCCACCGGCTCGTAGGAGCCGTCGAAGGTCGAGCCCAGGACGGCGACGACGCCGATGGTGTTCTCGTCGCAGAGGGCGGCGGCGGAGTCCGCGTCGAGATGGAAGCGGTCGCCCTCCATGGGGACCTGGCGGGCCTGGACCTCCCAGAAGTTGCAGAACTTCTCCCAGCAGACCTGGACATTGGCGCCCATGACGAGGTTGGGGCGGGCGGCGCCCGGATAGCGGTCCTGGTTGCGCCGGGCCCAGCGGCGTTTGAGGGCCATGCCGGCGAGCATGCAGGCTTCGCTTGAGCCGGTCGTGGAGCAGCCGATGGCGGCGTGCGGGTCGGGGGCGTGCCACAGGTGCGCGAGCATCGCCACGCAGCGCCGTTCCAGTTCGGCGGTGCGCGGGTACTCGTCCTTGTCGATCATGTTCTTGTCCCGGCACTCCGCCATCAGGACGTCGGCCTGCGGCTCCATCCAGGTGGTGACGAAGGTGGCGAGGTTGAGCCGGGCGTTGCCGTCCAGCATCAGCTCGTCGTGGACGAACTGGTAGGCGGTGTGCGGGGAGATCGGGCCCTGGGGGAGGGTGTGCCGCGGCGGGGAGGTCTCCATGCCGGAGGCCGGGTCGGCCTCGCCGTAGAAGGGGTTCACCGGGTGGCCGCGGCGGCCGCGGTCGCGTTCGGAGGCGCCTTTGTGGAGGGTCATCTGCTGCGGCCTTTCGTCAACCGGTGGCGGCCAGACCGGATTTGATCGCCTTGGCGAACTTCACGACCCGCTCCGCCTGGACGCGGGCGGCGGTACGGACGGCGGCGTCGAGCGGGGTCTCCGGGCCGCCGACGTGCGAGGTGCCGTAGGGGTTGCCGTCGTTGAACTTCGCCGGGTCCGTGTAACCGGGGGTGACGAGGATGCCGCCGAAGTGGTGGACGGAGTGGTACAGCGCCAGCAGGGTGGACTCCTGGCCGCCGTGCGGGGTGGCGGAGGCGGTGAAGCCGCTGTAGACCTTGTCGGCCAGCCGGCCCTGTTGCCAGAGGCCGCCCAGGGTGTCCAGGAACTGCTTGAGCTGGGAGGTCACGTTGCCGAAGCGGGTGGGGGAGCCGAACAGCACCGCGTCCGCCCAGACCATGTCGTCGTGGGTGGCCTCCAGGATGTCGGCGGTGGCGGCGACGTTGGCCGCCCAGGCCGGGTTGGAGTCGATGGCGGACTGCGGGGCCAGCTCGGCGACCCGGCGCAGCCGGACGTCGGCGCCCGCGTGCTCGGCGGCGTCGGCGATCAGCCGGGCCAGTTCGGCGATGGTGCCGGTCGACGAGTAGTAGATGACGGCGACGTTGACGTCGTGCAGGGGCATGGACGCACCTCCTGGAACCCGACGATAGGGGCATAAGGTGCGTGCGGCCTCCAGGGTTCACCCAGTGGAAGCGCGGCCGGGCCGGGCCCGTGCGGACCCGGTCCGGCCATGGGGAACCGGCGCCGCGCGGGCCCGGCCCGTACCGCTCAGCTCGCGCTGGCCAGCGACAGCTTCGCGGCGAAACCGAGGAAGGCGGCGCCGGCGCCCGCGGACAGGCCGGCCGTCAGCCGCTGGCGGCGCCGGAAGGTCGCCGCCAGGAACGTCCCGCTGAAGATCAGCAGCGACAGATAGCTGAAGCTGAACAGCTGCGCCCAGGCGCCGAGCGCCACGAACGACAGCACCGGGTGCGCATAGGCGGGATCCACGAACTGCACGAAGAACGAGATGAAGAACAGGATCGCCTTCGGGTTGAGCAGGCTCACCACGAACGCCCGGCGGAACGGCCGCTCGACGGGCGCCTTCTTCGGGGCCGCCCCGCCGGCCTGCTCGGCCGCCGCGTCCCGCAGCGCCGCCCGGGACGCCCGGCCGCCGCGCCACAGGGACCAGGCGCCGCGCAGCATCCCGACGGCCAGCCACGTCAGATAGCCCGCGCCGGCGAACTTCACGATCCCGAAGAGCACCGGACTGGCCTTCAGCAACGAGGCCACGCCGCCCGCCGACAGCGTCATCAGCACCGTGTCGCCGCACAGCACACCCGCCGCCGCCCGGTACGCCACCCGGCGGCCGCGGCGGGCGGCCACCGAGACGACGTACAGCGAATTCGGCCCCGGCAGCAGGATGATCAGGGCGAGGCCCACCAGGTAGGTGGACAGATCCGTTATTCCGAGCATGCGCGGAGGATCTCACCCGCCGGCGCGCCACCTCACCGGGTTTTCAGCATCCGGACTTGCACCTCACGCCGCGTGAGGACCCATCGTGAAGCGCGTACCGACGACCGACGAGGGAGCGGAAGTGAGCTATTCGGTAGGGCAGGTGGCCGGTTTCGCCGGGGTGACGGTGCGGACCCTGCACCACTACGACGAGATCGGGCTGCTGGTGCCCGGCGAGCGCAGCCACGCGGGACACCGCCGCTACGGCGACGCCGACCTGGACCGGCTCCAGCAGATCCTGTTCTACCGGGAGCTCGGCTTTCCGCTCGACGAGGTGGCGGCCCTTCTGGACGACCCGGACGCGGACCCGCAGGCACATCTGCGGCGTCAGCACGACCTGCTGACCGCGCGGATCGGCCGACTCCAGGACATGGCCGCCGCCGTCGAACGCGCAATGGAGGCACGCAGGATGAACGTACGGCTCACCCCGGAGGAGAAGTTCGAGGTCTTCGGCGACTTCGACCCCGACCGGTACGCGGAGGAGGTCGAGCAGCGCTGGGGCGGCACCGACCTCTACAAGGAGTCGCAGCGCCGGACCGCCGCGTACACCAAGGAGGACTGGAAGCGGCTGACGGCGGAGTTCGACGCCATCCACCGCAAGATGGCGGACCTGCTCGCGCAGGGGGAGCCGGCGGACTCCGAGGCGGCGATGGACGTCGCCGAGGAACACCGGCGCTTCATCGTCGGGGCGTACTACGACTGCACCTATGAGATCCACACCGGGCTCGGCGAGATGTACGTCGCGGACGAGCGGTTCACCGCCACCTACGAGGCGATCCGGCCCGGGCTCGCGGTGTACATGCGGGACGCGATGCTGGCCAACGCGGTGCGGCACATGTGAGCGTCCCCGTGTTTCGTGGTGCTGGTCTCCCGGGGCGCCGACGGCGTTCAGCCCTGGGGCTCCAGCACCACGGCCGTGCCGTACGCGCAGACCTCGGTGCCGACATCGGCGGCCTCGGTGACGTCGAAGCGGAACATCAGCACGGCGTTGGCACCGCGGGAGCGGGCCTGTTCCACCAGGCGTTCCATGGCCTGGTTGCGGGTCTGGACGAGCGTCTTGGTCAGGCCGCGCAGCTCACCGCCGATCATCGACTTCAGGCCCGCGCCGATCTGGCTGCCGAGGTGCCGGGAGCGCACCGTGAGGCCGAAGACCTCGCCGATCACCTGTTTCACGTGAAACCCCGGTACGTCGTTGGTCGTCACGACCAGGACGTCGGACTGGGCGTGCTGTCCGCCGCCGTACTCCTCGATGCCCATGCTCCGCACCTCCTGCCGTTCCTCCGGTCAGGATCACCCGGACCGGCGGGAGCGGCCAGCGGTCGGGCGCGCTCGGGTGGGTGCGAAAGGAGCCGGCGGGGGAGCGGCTGGCCTCCGGCACCCGTCGTCGAACGCGGCTCCGGTGCCGCCCCGGAGCCGTGACCGGGGGCTGCGCCTGGAACCACGGCACGTCATAGTCCGTTGATAGCTTTGGGCCGCACACCGCGCCTGCACCCTCGCTTCAGCTCGTCGCACCGCTCGAGCCGGGCGCCCTCGACCCAGGAGCCTTCACCCCGTGAATACTCTCGCGCTCGGCCCCCAGTGGCTGAACTCGGACTACTTGATCACGAATTTCGGCCTGATCGGCGTCCTGCTCATCGTCTTCGCGGAGTCCGGCCTGCTGATCGGCTTCTTCCTGCCCGGGGACTCGCTGCTGTTCACCACCGGCCTGATGGTGACCACGGGCAAGATCGACAAGCCGCTGTGGCTGGTGTGCACGCTGGTGGTGCTGGCGGCCGTGCTGGGCGACCAGGCCGGCTATCTCTTCGGCCGCAAGGTCGGCCCGGCGCTCTTCAGCCGCCCCGACTCCCGGCTCTTCAAGCAGGAGAACGTCGAGAAGGCGCACGACTTCTTCCAGAAGCACGGCCCGAAGTCGCTGATCCTGGCCCGTTTCGTGCCCATCGTGCGGACCTTCACGCCGATCATCGCGGGCGTGAGCCGGATGCAGTACCGCTCCTTCATCATCTTCAACATCATCGGCGGCACGCTGTGGGGCGCCGGCGTGACGCTGCTGGGCGCGGCGCTGGGCAACGTCGAGTTCGTCCACAAGAACATCGAGCTGATCCTCGTCGTGATCGTGCTGTGCTCCGTGGTGCCGGTCGCCATCGAGTTCCTCCGCGCCCGTAAGAAGGCTGCGCCGGCGGCACCGGCGAGTCGCGCGCAGGCGCGGGGCCGCCACGCGAAGCGCTGACGCTTGGTCGGGCCTTCCCACGTTTTCGGCCTCCCCGCCGTAAGGGTTCGCCTTTTGCGCCTGGCGGCGCGGTTCCGGCCCGCTGCGCGGGCTTGGTATCCGCTGCGCGGGGCTGTTCGGCCGCGGTGCCGGGCCTGCGGGGCAGGGGTGTGCCGGACTGCTTCGCTTTACGTCCGGCACACCCCTGCCCCTCCGGCCCGTCCCCTCCCGTTGGGGGTGGGAAAGACGGTGGGTGGGGCGTGTGTGTGAGTGGTCCGGCGCGGGCCGTTTATCAATTGACGGTTGCCTGACAATTGGCGGTCGCCCATCGGTCTGGGGCTGCGGGTCACCCATCAGTCCGGGGCCTGTACTGGCCCACCGGGCATAAGCCCCAACCGGCCTGTAATCCGACCCTCAACGGGAGGGGACGGGGCTGGGGGGCTGGGGGTGTGTCCGGACGTAAAGCGAAGCAGTCCGGACACACCCCCAGCCCCCCAGGCCCGGCACCGCACCCGACAGCCCCGCGCAGCGGAATCGCACCGCACCCGACAGCCCCGCGCAGCGGAATCGCACCGCACCCGACAGCCCCGCGCAGCGGATAACGCCCGCCGCCAGGCGCCACGGCGGGGAACCCGGCAACGTGGGAAGCCAGCCAAGCGCAGCGGCACCGCGCCGCCAGGCGCAAGAAGGCGAACCCCTACGGCGGGGGCGCCGGCTACGTGGGAGGCAAGCCAAGCGAACGCGTCACCGCCGAGCCCAAATGTTCACGCCCTCCGTCGTCTCCGCGAACTTGTCGATCTCCGCGAGCTCCGCGTCGGTGATCGCGGGCGCGGCGAGGGCCGTGACGTTCGTCTCCAGCTGGGCCACGCTGCTGGCGCCGATCAGTGCGGAGGTCATCCGCGGGTCCCGCAGGACCCAGTTCAGCGCGAGCTGTGCCAGGGACTGGCCGCGGCCGGCCGCGATCTCGTCGAGGCCGCGGAGGCGGCGGACGACCTCGTCGGTGAGGAGGTTCGGGTCCAGGGACTTGCCCTGCGCCGCCCGCGAGCCCTCGGGGACGCCGTTGAGGTACTTGTCGGTGAGCATGCCCTGGGCCAGCGGGGCGAACGCGATGCACCCCATGCCCGCGTCGGCCACCGTGTCCAGCAGGCCGTCGTCCTCGATCCAGCGGTTGATCATCGAGTACGAGGGCTGGTGGATCAGCGGGCGCACCCCCATCTCACGCAGGATGCGGACCGCCTCGCGGGTCTGCTCCGTGTTGTAGGAGGAGACCCCGACGTACAGCGCCTTGCCCTGCTGGACGGCGGACGCCAGCGCGCCCATCGTCTCCTCCAGCGGGGTGTCCGGATCGAAGCGGTGCGAGTAGAAGATATCGACGTAATCGACCCCCATCCGCTTCAGCGAGGCATCCAGCGACGAGAGCAGATATTTCCGGGAGCCCCATTCGCCGTAAGGGCCGGGGTGCATCAGATATCCGGCTTTTGTCGAGAGAATCAGCTCGTCGCGGTAGCCGCGGAAGTCCTGGGCGAAGATCTTTCCGAAGTTCAGCTCGGCGGACCCGGGCGGCGGACCGTAGTTGTTGGCCAGGTCGAAGTGGGTGATGCCCAGGTCGAAGGCGCGACGCAGAATGGCCCGCTGGGAGCTGAGGGTGCGGTCGTCCCCGAAGTTGTGCCAGAGTCCGAGGGAGATAGCGGGGAGTTTGAGGCCGCTGCGGCCGGTGCGCCGGTACTCCATGGAGGCATAGCGTGAATCCGCTGCGCGGTAGTCAGAGCCAGTGGTCATGGTGCTCTCCCTATCACGGACTTGTGACATACCTGATTGGGCTGTTGAGACAGCCGAGAAGTAAAGTTGCCCCCTTAGGCGACGGGGCGAAGGCCATCGGCACGGAGGGGCTGGACCACACATGCTGCGATCTTCCGGGATGCGCATCCCGTATCCGCCTGCACTGCGCGACCTTGTCTACCGGCTGTACGCCCGCCGGGTGGAGGGCCGCCTGGACCACGCCCAGGTGCCCAAGCACATCGGGGTCATCCTGGACGGCAACCGTCGCTGGGCGCGGGCCGACGGACTGTCGACGGAGCAGGGCCACCAGGCGGGTGCGGCCAAGATCAGCGAGCTGCTGGGGTGGTGCGCGGAGACCGACGTCGAGGTCGTCACGCTCTGGCTGCTCTCGACGGACAACCTCGACCGGCCGCCGGCCGAGCTGAACCCCCTGCTGGGGATCATCGAGAACACCGTGCGTGGCCTGGCCGCGGACGGCCGCTGGCGGGTGCACCACGTCGGCAACCGCGATCTGCTGCCCGACGCGACCCAGCGGGTGCTCAAGCAGGCCGAGCAGGACACCGCCGACAACCAGGGAATCCTGGTGAACGTCGCGGTCGGCTACGGCGGCCGCCAGGAGATCGCGGACGCGGTGCGCTCGCTGCTGCTGGAGCACGCCGAGCGCGGGACGAGCTTCGAGGAGCTGGCCGAGATCGTCGACATCGACCTGATCTCGGAGCACCTCTACACCCGGGGACAGCCGGACCCGGACCTGGTGATCCGCACCAGCGGCGAGCAGCGGCTGTCCGGCTTCATGCTCTGGCAGAGCGCGCACTCCGAGTACTACTTCTGCGAGGTCTTCTGGCCGGCGTTCCGGAAGATCGACTTCCTGCGGGCCCTGCGCGACTACGCGGCCCGGCACCGCCGCTACGGCAACTGAGCCCGGTCCGCACCCGGAGAGCACGCCCGGAGCCGGTCGCCGTCCCCCTCCTTCCGCCCGGGACCGGCCTCCGGGGCGGCGGGTGTCGGACATCTGCGAGGCAAGGTTCCGGCCAGCTTGTGGGGTGTGATCCGGCCAACTTCCGGAGCGGTGGGTCGTAGCCCGGCGCCGGGCGGGCACCGGTGACGCCCCGGGAACGCGGGCTCACGGGCCGCGCGTCCCGTGCCCTGACGGTGCCTCCCCTGACGCCCCCTCCGGCGCCCCTCCGCCGGGGGTGCTTCCGGGTGCCGGGCCTGTGGCCGGCGGCTGCTTCGCCCGTCTTTCCGCCGGTCAGCGGGCATCTGTAACCAAAGGTTCATCGAGCGTGTGTCATATGCCGTGGCATGGGTGCGGGAGTTGAAGGGAATATCCCTGGCAGGTCGGTGCCCGGAACAACAAGCCTCGGGTGCCGGATCTCAGCGGGCGGCATGGGGCCGTCCGCCCGGGAGGCCCTTTGCGCATCACGGACGATCGTGCGGATTGCACGGACGACGCGGAGGGCCGGCGTTCGGCCCGCGCAGCGTGGCCAGAACCCGGCCCTGTCCCCGGCGACGTCGTCGCACCCCGACCTCATCCGAGGGGGTTCGTCCACCCGTGGTGAACAGCAAGAAGCGCCGTGAGAGCGACCGGCGCACCTATGTACTCGACACCAGCGTCCTGTTGGCGGATCCGGCCGCCATGTCCCGCTTCGACGAACACGAGGTGGTGCTGCCGGTCGTCGTGGTCACGGAGTTGGAGGCCAAGCGGCACCATCCCGAGCTCGGGTACTTCGCGCGCCAGGCGCTCCGCCGGCTGGACGAGTACCGGGTGCAGTACGGGCGGCTGGACGCCCCCATCCCCATCGGGGAACTCGGCGGGACGCTCCGGGTCGAACTCAACCACTCCGACCCGGGACTGCTGCCCGCCGCCTTCCTCAACGGGCACAGCCGGCTGGGCGACAACGACTCGCGGATCCTCGCGGTCGCCCGCAACCTCCAGGCCGAGGGATTCGACGTCACCGTCGTCTCCAAGGACCTGCCGATGCGCATCAAGGCGTCCTCGGTGGGGCTGCTGGCCGAGGAGTACCGCGCCGAGCTGGCCATCACCGACTCCGGCTGGACCGGCATGGCCGAACTCGCCCTCTCCGCGGAGCAGGTGGACGACCTCTTCGCCGCCGAGACCGCCCACGTCCCGGGCGCGGACGAACTCCCGGTGCACACCGGGCTGGTGCTGCAGTCCGAGCGCGGCAAGGCCCTGGGCCGGGTCACCCCGGAGGGCGCGGTCCGGCTGGTGCGCGGCGACCGGGAGGCGTTCGGCATCCACGGCCGCAGCGCCGAGCAGCGGATCGCGCTGGACCTGCTGCTCGACCCGGAGGTCGGCATCCTCTCGCTGGGCGGCCGGGCCGGCACGGGCAAGTCGGCGCTGGCGCTGTGCGCCGGTCTGGAGGCGGTGCTGGAACGCCGGCAGCACAGCAAGGTGATGGTCTTCCGCCCGCTGTACGCGGTCGGCGGGCAGGAGCTGGGCTATCTGCCGGGCACCGAGGCGGAGAAGATGAGTCCCTGGGCGCAGGCGGTCTTCGACACGCTGTCCGCGGTGACCACCAAGGACGTCATCGAGGAGGTGGTCTCCCGCGGGATGCTGGAGGTGCTGCCGCTGACCCACATCCGCGGCCGGTCACTGCACGACGCGTTCGTCATCGTGGACGAGGCCCAGTCCTTGGAACGGAACGTCCTGCTGACCGTTCTGTCCCGGATCGGGGCCAATTCCCGGGTCGTGCTCACCCATGACGTCGCTCAGCGCGACAACCTCAGAGTCGGGCGGTACGACGGAGTGGTCGCCGTCGTGGAGAAGCTGAAGGGGCATCCGCTCTTCGCGCACGTCACGCTCAACCGCTCGGAACGCTCGCCGATCGCCGCGCTGGTGACCGAAATGCTGGAGGACGGTCGGATCTGACCGGTTGTGCCGGTAGTTGAGAGCGTGGCGCCGCCCGGAGAAGCGAAGGAGCTTAGCCGGGCGGCGCTCGTGTGCGCTCGAATATCCGGAAATCCCGAGGAGCAAACGAGGTGTGAGCTTTCACACCCGGTGGGGAATTGCCTCCCGGTAGCCCGTTCGGGCAGAGTCTGGGTCCTGTCAGGCCCCGCATACGGCCCAGACCCACCCCCCGGGGTGTATGGACGACCCGAACTTCATAGCGAGTTGCCGTATGCCGCCCGAGCACCACGCGGACCCCCAGGGGACGCACCGGGCCAGTGCCTCCCGTGACCAGTCGGCGCCACCGCTCAACAGGCGCCGGAACAAGGGGAGGTCAGCGCCAGGGGCACGATTGCGCCCGCGAGGTCACCTAAGCGGGCGATGCTGGAAGGAAATCGTGTGAGCCGGATCTCGGTCCGGGGATTCGCAGTGGCCTCCGCCACCGCGGTCACCACCGTCGGCGCCGTCGTCGGCGTCGCATCGGGCAGCCAGGCGTCGGTCGGCAACACCGAGGCAACGGCCGCCGACGCGACGATCGCCGACATCCCCGCGGGCCAGCAGGCCCAGGTGCAGACGGCGCCGCTGACGCAGCAGGCGGACTCGGCGTCCACCCAGGCGGATGTGGCGGCACTGAAGTCCGCACAGGAGTCGGCCCGCAAGGCGGCCGCGGAGACCGCGCAGAACAAGAAGGACCAGGCCGACAAGGACAAGGCGGAGAAGCAGGCCAAGGAGCGCGAGAAGGCGCTGGCCGCCTCCCGCTCGGCCGTGCGCGACGCCAGTGACTTCGTCGCGAAGGCTTCCTACACCATCGCCGAGACGCAGGCGATGGCGCGCCAGATGGTCGCCTCCGACCAGTTCCAGTGCTTCAGCAACATCGTGGAGCGCGAGTCCGGTTGGAACTACCGCGCCACCAACTCCGGTTCCGGCGCGTACGGCCTCGTCCAGGCGCTGCCCGGCTCCAAGATGTCCTCCGCCGGGTCCGACTGGCAGACCAACCCGGCCACCCAGATCAAGTGGGGCCTGAACTACATGAACAGCCGGTACGGCAGCCCCTGCGGTGCCTGGTCGTTCTGGCAGGCCAACAGCTGGTACTAGGCCGCGCGCCAGGCCCTCGCCGGCCGCGCCACAGCGCTCCGAAACCCCCGAACGCGACGCGTCGGGGGTTTCGCGCGTGCGGCACAGGTAACGTCGAGGCGTCACATTGCCGCAAGGGCGGGGAAGAGGAAGCTACATGTCCAGATTGCCTCAGTGGGTCGGTGGCCTGGGCGCCGGCCTGACGCGGCTCTCGCAGCGGCTGGAGGAACAGCGCCGGCGCGCCGAGGCCGCCGCGGCCGCGGCCGAAGACGCGGACGAGCTGGGGCGGGCCGGGCGCGCCGTCGCCCCGGACGGGCGCGGCCCGCGCATCCCGGCGGAGCGCGTGCCGGACGGGCGCACCGGGACGGCCACTTGGGGGCCGGACGCGATGCCCGCCGCCGACGCCGCCCACGCCGCCGACATCGCCGACGCCGCCGGGTCCGTGGATACCGTGAAGCATGCGCCGCGGCCGGCGGGGCCGGGGGAGCGGGCGCAGCCGCAGCTGGAGCCGGAGCCCGCGGCCCCTGCGCACGAGTCCGTCCCCGCGCCGCCGACCTACGCGCCGGCCGTCGCCGCCCCACCGGACCCGGTGTCGGCGGTGCCCTGGGGCGTCCGGGTCGCGGCCGAGGCCGGCTGGCGGCTGCTGGTGCTGGCCGGGACGGTGTGGGTGCTGGCGAAGGTGATCACCACCATCTCGCTGGTGGTGCTGTCGTTCGTCGCGGCGCTGCTGATCACGGCGCTGCTCCAGCCGACGGTGGCATGGCTGCGCCGGCGCAACGTGCCGCGCGGACCGGCCACCGCGCTGACCTTCATCGGCGGCTTCGTGGTGATGGGCCTGGTCGGCTGGTTCGTCGTATGGCAGGTCCAGGACAACATCGACTCGGTGTCCAGCCGCATCCAGGAGGGCATCACCGAGCTGAAGGGCTGGCTGCTCAAGAGCCCGTTCCATGTGACCGAGAGCCAGATCAACCACATCGCCAAGAACCTCCAGGACGCGATCGGCGCCAACACCGAGGCGATCACCTCGGCCGGCCTGGAGGGCGTCACGGTCGTCCTGGAGATGTTCACCGGCATCCTGCTGGCGATGTTCACCACGCTGTTCCTGCTCTACGACGGCCGGCGCATCTGGGAGTGGACGCTCAAGCTGGTGCCGGCCGCGGCCCGCGGGGGCGTGGCGGGCGCCGGCCCGCGCGCCTGGCGGACGCTGACCGCGTACATTCGCGGCACGGTCCTGGTGGCGCTGATCGACGCCTTCTTCATCGGCGTCGGGCTGTACTTCCTCGATGTGCCGCTGGCCGTGCCGCTCGCCGTCTTCATCTTCCTGTTCGCCTTCGTGCCGCTGATCGGCGCGGTGGTCTCGGGCGCGCTGGCGTGTGTGATCGCGCTGGTCACCCAGGACGTCTTCACGGCGCTGCTGGTGCTGGCGGTGGTGCTGGCGGTGAACCAGATCGAGAGCCATGTGCTCCAGCCCTTCATCCTGGGCCGGGCGGTCCGGGTGCATCCGCTGGCGGTGATCCTCTCGGTCGCCGCGGGCAGCCTGATCGGCGGCATCGGCGGCGCGGTGGTGGCGGTCCCGCTGGTGGCCGTGACCAACACCGTCGTCGGCTATCTCCGCACGTACTCCAGGGAGCAGGCGTTGCGGATGACGGTGCCACCGCGCGGCGCGACCGCCCTCGGCGTGGCCCCGACCCTGCCGCGCCGCTCCCGGACGTCGGCGGACGAATAGGGCGCTGCCGGCGGCCCGACGGGGGCTCGCTCACTCCGCCCGTACGCACGAAACCCCCGCGGACACGAGGTCCGCGGGGGTTTGCGTTCAGGGGCCTGCTGCCGTGCGCCTTATTCGGCGAGGGCGGCCTCGGCGTCGAGGGTGGCGCCGACGGCCTGCAGGACGGCCGCGATCTTGACGGCCTCCTGGATCGTCTCGCGCTCGACACCGGCCTTGCGCAGGACCTGCTCGTGCGAGTCCAGGCACATGCCGCAGCCGTTGATCGCGGAGACCGCGAGCGACCACAGCTCGAAGTCGACCTTGTCCACGCCCGGGTTGCCGATGACGTTCATCCGCAGACCGGCGCGGAGGTTGCCGTACTCCGGGTCGGAGAGCAGGTGGCGCGTCCGGTAGAAGACGTTGTTCATCGCCATGATGGCCGCGGCCGACTTGGCGGCGGTGTACGCCTCGGCGGAGAGGTTGGCCTTCGCCTCCGGCTCCAGCTCGCGCAGCACCTTCGGGGAGCGCGAGGCGATCGCGCAGGCGAGCACCGTGCCCCACAGCTGCTGCTGCGGCAGGTCGGAGTTGCCGATCACCGAACCGAGGTTCAGCTTCAGGTCCTTGGCGTAGTCCGGAACCGCGGACTTGAGGTCATCGAGAGCCATGGGTCTCACTCACCAGCCAGCAGGGCGACCGGGTCCAGGGTGTCCTCGCCCTTGCTCCAGTTGCAGGGGCACAGCTCGTCGGTCTGCAGGGCGTCCAGGACCCGCAGGACCTCCTTGGGGTTACGGCCGACGGAGCCGGCGGTCACCATGGTGAACTGGATCTCGTTGTTCTGGTCGACGATGAAGACGGCGCGCTGCGCGAAGCCGTCCTCGCCCTCGATGCCCAGCGCGCGCATCAGCTCGTGCTTCGAGTCGGCCAGCATCGGGAAGGGCAGGTCGGTCAGGTCCGGGTGGTCCTTGCGCCAGGCGTGGTGCACGAACTCGGAGTCGCCGGAGAAGCCGAGGACCTGGGCGTCACGGTCGGCGAACTCGTCGTTCAGCTTGCCGAAGGCGGCGATCTCGGTGGGGCACACGAAGGTGAAGTCCTTGGGCCACGCGAACACGATCTTCCACTTGCCCTCGTAGGTCTTGTGGTTGATCTGCTCGAACTCCTTGCCCTTCTCCAGCGAGACGCAGGCGGTCAGGTCGAACTCAGGGAACTTGTCACCGACAGTGAGCACGCGCTCTCCTTGTTGCTAGAAAGCCCCTTTGGGGTTGTTCGGGGCATTCTGTGAGGCTTGGACGAGACCCACAGTGCCACAGCAGGCATTGATCAGGGAAATAGTTAGACTTGTGGATGTTGATCGGAGGTGGTTATCAGTGGCTTCTCCCATGACCCCCGGCGGGCGCCCCCGCCAGCCCAGCCTGGCCCAGCTGCGGGCCTTCGCCGCGGTCGCCGAGCATCTGCACTTCCGGGAGGCGGCGGCCGAGATCGGCATGAGCCAGCCCGCGCTCTCCGGCGCCGTCTCCGCACTGGAGGAGACCCTCGGCGTCCAGCTCCTGGAGCGTACGACCCGCAAGGTGCTGCTCTCACCGGCGGGGGAGCGGGTGGCGGCGCGCGCCCGGGCGGTCCTGGACGCGGTCGGCGCGCTGATGGAGGAGGCGGAGGCGGCCCGTGCGCCGTTCACCGGCGTGCTCCGCCTCGGTGTCATCCCGACCGTCGCCCCGTATCTGCTGCCCGCCGTGCTGCGGCTGGTCCACGACACCTACCCGGACCTCGACCTCCAGGTCCACGAGGAGCAGACCACCTCGCTGCTGGACGGCCTGGCGCACGGCCGGCTGGACCTGCTGCTGCTCGCGGTGCCGCTCGGCGTCCCGCAGGTCACCGAAATCCCGCTGTTCGACGAGGACTTCGTGCTGGTCGCGCCCAAGGAACACTGGCTCGGCGGCCGCGGTGACATCCCCCGCGAGGCGCTCAAGGAACTGGACCTGCTGCTGCTGGACGAGGGGCACTGCCTGCGCGACCAGGCCCTGGACATCTGCCGCGAGGCGGGAAGGGAGGAGAACACGCCGGTGACGACGAGTGCGGCCGGGCTGTCCACGCTGGTGCAGTTGGTGGCCGGTGGCCTGGGGGTAACTCTCCTGCCGCGTACGGCCCTTCGCGTCGAAACCGCCCGCAACGACCTGCTGACCACGGGCTACTTCGCGGACCCGGCACCGTCCCGGCGAATCGCCCTGGCCATGCGCAGCGGCTCGGCCCGGCAGCCGGAGTTCGAGGAGTTCGCGGCGGCGTTGCGGGGGGCGATGCGGGGGTTGCCGGTGCGGGTTGTGGAGGGGTGAGGAACGTCAGCGGCGCGGGGGGATGCGCCGGGAATCATCCAGGACCTGTGTGACGTCCAGGGTGACTTCGGCGCCGATCGACTCCGGGAGGGTGACCTTCTCCCCGGGCACATGGATGCGGTGCATGCCGTAGCCGTCCTCGATGGGTTCGGTGAGGACGTGGAGACGCTCGTGCTTGCGGTCGACGATCACATACACGGGCACCTTCGCCGCACCGTAGGCAGCTACCTTGGTGCACAGGTCGTTGGCGTAGTTCCCGGACGTGACCTCCAGGACCATCCGGAACACCGCTGGGTCGCAGCATTCGTACTTGACGACATGGTGACGGACATCGGCGTCCACGACAGAGAGGTCAGGGACGGCGAAGTCGGAAGGGCCGCCCAGCCACAGGCCGAGCCCTTCGAGGATCGCCGTATCGCCGCCGTCCAAGCCTGCCGCGACGAACGGGCGCCTGAGGCAGGACAGCCCGAACGCGTGGCCGGGGTCTGCGGGTGGGGTCACGGTGAGAACGCCTCCGAGAATCTCGACGCGGAAGCCCGGAAGCTGCTCCATGAGCTGGTCGGCCTGCTCAAGGAGCGTCAGCGGCTTTTGGGCAGGCGCATGCGGACGCTCGACAGCTGCTGCGGACATTGCGTGCCTCCCGTGGGCTGGTGTCGAGGCCATCATCGTAGGCAGAGGCGGCCGCTCTCGTCCCGTACGACAATGTTCATTCGTTCGGGGACACGAGGACAGTCACTCCGTGCGCAGGCCGTCCGGCCGCATCATCCGCCACAGCGGCGGCAGGCTCAGGGCGGTGACGAAGAGGATCACGCCGCCGCCGATGCCGAGCATGCCGGCGACCACCGGCCAGTCGACCATCACGTCGCTGCCGATGACGGTGAGCAGCAGGGAGCCCAGAGAGAGTCCGCAGGCCAGCGCCAGGGTCAGGCCGAGGGCGACCGGTAGCGCCGTCTGCCACAGGACGGACCAGCCGAGCGTGGCGCGGCGGGTGCCGTACGCGTCGAGGGTGGAGAGCAGCCGGCGGCGTTCGTAGAGCTGCTCGACGGTGGAGATGATCAGGCCCGCGCCGATCAGCAGCAGGGTGATCACCGCGCCGATGAAGACCGTGGTGCGGATGCCGTCGTACTGCCGGTCGTGCGGGTTGTCGAGGGAGGAGCCCTCCAGCATCGTCGGGTCGATCCTGGCCGCGGTGTTGCGGACGTGCTCGACGGCGTCGGGGGTGCCGCGGTCGAAGCGGACGAGGAGCTGCATGTCGGGCCTGGAGAGCTGGGACGCGTCGAGGACCGAGGGGGTCAGGAGCAGGTCGTAGAAGAGGGGGTGGCCGTCCTCGACGGCGGTGAGGTGGGCGGCGCGGGCAGACGGCGGGACCGTCCAGGGGCGGGGCGCCTTGCTGGGCCCGCCGTAGTTCTCCGCCGGGTTGAGGTCGAGGGTGGCGCCGGGAGTGACGCTGGTCTGGCTCGGCGCGGTGCGGTCGGCGTCGGTGACGAAGGCGTCGCCGTCCCGGCAGGACGGCAGCTCGGCGACCTTGCGCAGCTCGGCGCAGCTGCCGACGGCGATGATGGCGTGGTAGTCGTAGTTCGGATCGCGGCCCGGGGCGGGCAGCTCGCCGGCGTCGGCGGTGACCAGGCCGCGGGCGGAGGTGACCCCGGGGGTGTTGCGCAGCGCGGTCAGCGCCCGTTCGGTGTGCCGCCAGCCGTCCGTGTGGCCCCAGAAGCTGATCTGCGGCACTCGTCCGGACTCGGCGTACGCGGCGGCGTAACCGGCCTGCGAGCCGGTCATCAGCATGTGGATGGCGACGGCGCCGGCCAGCGCGACGGTGATGCCGCTGACCGCACGGGTCGCCGGGCCGCTGCTGAGCTGGAGCCGGCGGACCGCCAGTTGCCACGGGACCGGGCCGCCGCGCAGCCGGCCGACGACCCGGTCGACCAGCCAGGGCAGCAGCGCGGTGACACCGAACAGCAGCAGCGTGGCGCCGGCGGCGAGGCGGGTGGTGGCGAGCGGGTTGTCGATCGGGCCCGGCCGGATCGCCATCGGGACGAGCAGGGCCGCGCCGGCGACCGGCAGCGCGACGCGCCACCACAGCCGGCGGCGGACCGGCGGGCGGTTGCGGACGACGCCGAGCGGTTCGACGGTGACGCCGCGCTGGGCGACCAGGGTGACCAGGACGGCGGCGGTCGGCACCAGGACGGTGATCAGCAGCGCGGCGAGCGGGCCGGGGGTGACGTCCGAGGGGTAGACGTTGATGTCCCACAGGGAGATGGACGGGGCCAGCCGGCGGCCGGCGAGGAACAGCGCGCCGCCGCCCAGCAGCCCGAGCAGCGAGCCGAACAGCGCCTCGCCGGAGGCGATCCGGCGGGTGGTGCGGACGTCGGCGCCGACCAGGCGGAGGGCGGCCAGGCGGCGTTCCCGGCGTTCGTTGCCGAAGCGCACGGAGGTGCCGATGAAGACCATCACCGGCGTCATCAGCGCCACACACGTCATGATCACCAGGACCAGGCCGGGGGTGGTCAGCGGCCGTGGCTCCCAGCTCTTGCCGAAGTGGTCGATGCGGCCGGCGGTGCCCTCGGTGAGGGTGTCGCCGTGTGCGAGGTAGGTGAGTTCCCGCGGGCCCTGGAGGCCCTCGGCGCCGATCACGCCGACGATCCGATAGCTGCTCAGGCGCTCGCGCAGCAGTGCGTTGCCGGGGTCGGCCAGCAGGTCCTTCAGGGCCGGCGAGACCACCATCTCGCCGGGGCCGGGGAGGTGGTGGACGCCGGGCGGCACCGGCGGGTGCGCGCCGTCCGGGCGGACCAGCCGGCCGCGGACGGCGGTGCCGTGGAAGACGGTGTCCGTGTGGGCGTAGAGGAGGGTGCGGTCGCCGGGCGGCGGCGGGTGTGCCTGACCGAGGTTCTCGCGGGCCTTCTCCCGGCCGTGCCAGGCGTTCATGAGATGCGGCGCGGAGGCGCAGAACAGCAGCACCGCCACCCCGAGGGCGACCCCGGCGGCGGTCAGCGTGGTGCGGATCCAGCCCTCCCGCCCGCCGCCGGCCGCGAACCGCATGCCCATGACGAGGTCGCGGGCCCAGGTGGCCGGGCCGGTGCGCGGCGTCGCGGGCGGCAGCGCGGGTACCGCGGAGTCCCGCTCGCCCTGCGGCCGCGAGCGGAGCAGGGTCATATCCGGCCCGCCATGTCCTTCACCCGGCCGTCCCGGACGACGATCTCGCGGTCGGAGTAGGCGGCGACCCGGGCCTCGTGGGTGACCAGCACCACGGCCGCGTTGGTGTCCCGGGCGGCGTCGGTGAGCAGGGTCAGCACCCGTTCGCCGTTGAGGGAGTCCAGGGCGCCGGTGGGTTCGTCGGCGAAGACCACGCGGGGTGTGGTGGCCAGTGCGCGGGCGACCGCGACCCGCTGGCCCTGGCCGCCGGAGATCTCACCGGGCCGCTGTGCGCCGACGCCGTCGACCTCCAGCCGCGCGAGCCACTCGCGGGCCTGCCGCTCGGCCTCCTTGCGCTTGGTGCCGTTCAGCCGCAGCGGCAGGGCGACGTTCTCCAGGCACGTCAACTCCGGTACCAGCTGGCCGAATTGGAAGACGAAGCCGAAGTCGGTGCGGCGCAGTGCGCTGCGCTGGGCGTCGCCGAGGTCGGTGAGGGTGTGCGGGCCGTAGCGGACGGTGCCGGAGTCCGGGCGGACGATGCCGGCGAGGCAGTGCAGCAGCGTCGACTTGCCGGACCCGGAGGGACCCATGACGGCGACGACCTCGCCGGGGTGGATCGAGAAGTCCGCGCCGTCCAGGGCGGGCGTGGGCCCGTACGCCTTGCACAGCCCCTCGGCGGCGAGCAGGGATCCCTCGGGCGTCATGCGCCGACCGCTTCCGCGAGTTTGTCCAGGCGGGCGGCGGTCAGCTCCAGCCAGCGCAGATCGGCTTCCAGGTGGAACAGGGCGTGGTCGCAGATCAGCTGGTCGGCGAGGTCCCCGGTGCGCTTGCGCTCGGTCAGGCCGCGCATCAGCCGGAGGTGCTCGGTGCGCTGGGAGTCGAGCAGCTCGGCGGCGTCCCGGTCGGTCAGCAGGGCCAGTACGACCTTGGTGTAGAGGACCGACTGGAGGTACGGCTCGGGCTTCTCCGGCCGGGCCAGCCACTGGGCGACGTCGGTGATCCCGGCGTCCGTGATGGCGTACCGCTTGCGCTCCGGTCCCGCGCCGGCCTCCACGCCGTCCACCTCGACGAGGCCGTTCTTCAGCAGCCGGGACATCGTGGAGTAGACCTGCCCGTAGTGCAGCGGGCGGTCCTGCCCGAAGTGCTCGTCGAAGGCCCGCTTGAGGTCGTAGCCATGGCGGGGGCCGGACTCCAGGAGGCCCAGCAGCGTATGACCGATTGACATGCCGACCACCTTACTCGGGGGTGTAACGCTGGTGTATACGCGCGTTGTATACGGGGACCGGGGAGGGGCGGGGGCGGGGCGGTTGCCGCGGTCTTCCGCCGGCCGCCGCCCCGCACCACCGCCCGCCTGCCCGTTCACTCCGCTCACTCAGCTCATTCCGTCCGCAGCCCGTCCGGACGCATCATCCGCCACAGCGGCGGCAGGCTGAGCAGCGTCACCATCAGGACCAGGCCGCCCCCGGCGGCGGTCAGCGGCCAGATCACCGACCAGTCGAAGGAGGACTTGCCGGCCAGCTTCAGCAGCGCCAGGCCCAGCCCGGCACCGCCGGCCACCGCCAGGGCCAGCCCCAGGGCGACCGGAACGGCGGTCTGCCACAGCACCGACCAGGCCAGCGTGGCCCGCCGGGTGCCGAAGGCGACCAGGACGGACAGCAGCCGGCGGCGCTCGCGCAGCTGCTCCACCATCGTCACCAGCATGCCGGCCGCGATCAGCGCCAGGGTCGCGGTGGCGGCGACCAGCAGACCGGTCCGCAGGCTGGTGAACTGCTTGTCGCGCGCGACGTTCTGGAGCGTGAAGACCCTGGTCTGCGGGTCGATCCGGGCCGCGGTGTTCCGGACGTGCTCGACGGCGTCCGGTACCCCCGGGTCGATCTTGACCATGGCGCGGGCCACCGGCCCGTCCAGCAGCTTCAGGTCCAGGGCGCCCGGCGTGGCCATCAGGCCGAAGACCGTCCGCCCCGTGGGGTCCGTGCGGGACTCGACCGTGCGGGCCGATCGCGGGACGGTCCACAGCCGCGGAGGGCGCGGCGCAGTGCCGGACCCGTCGTCCATGGCGAAGTCCACGGTGGCGCCGGGCCGCGCCGTCTTGGCGAGGTAGCCGGTGTCGACCGAGCCGGTGCCGTCCTTGACGACGAAGACGTCGCCGTCCTTGCAGGGGCCGGTGTGTGCCAGCTCGCGCAGGCTGGCGCAGTCGCCGACGGTGACCATCGTGCTCGGGCGGAACTCCTCGCCCGCGCGGAGCGGGCCGGGCCGGGAGGCGGAGGCGTCGATGGCCGCGATGACGCCGCGGACGCCCTCGGTCGCACGGAACTCGCTGATCATCTTCCGGATCGTGCCGACGTCGTGGGACGGGAGCATCGTGCGCAGCTGCGCCCGGCTCGCGTCCTGCCCGGTGGCCTTCATGAAGTCGCCCTGGATGGCGGAGAAGAACAGCTGGAGCGCGATCGCCCCGGCGACCGCGACGGTGATACCGCTGACCGCGCGGGCGGCCGCACCTCCACTGAGCTGGAGCCGCCGCACGGCCAGCTGCCAGGGCACCGGTCCGCCCCGGAAGCGCGCCACCGCCGCGTCCACCGCCCACGGCAGCAGCAGCGTCACCCCCAGCAGGAACAGCGCCGCGCCGCCCGCCACCGGATACGGATGATCGAGCCCGGCGTCGTGCCCGACGCCCCTCCCGTAGAAGAGCATCAGCGCCGGCCCGAACACCAGGAACGGCAGCCGCCACCACAGCCGGCGCCGGCGCCCGGCGCCCTCCCGTGCGACGCCCAGCGGCTCGATGCTCACCCGGCGCAGCGCGAAGAGCGTGACCCCGACCGCGGACAGCGGTACGGCGAGCAGGACCAGTGCCGCCAGGCCCGGGACCGGCGTCATGTCGGACGGGAAGACGTTGACGTCCCAGACGGTGACGCCGCCGACGAGCTGCCGGCCCACCAGGAACAGCACGGCTCCCACGGCCAGCCCGCACACCGCCCCGAACAGGGCCTCGCCGGCCGCCGTCCGCCGGGTCATCCGCACGTCGGCGCCGATCAGCCGCAGTGCCGCCAGCCGGCGGTCCCGGCGCTCCCCGCCGAACCGCACGGCCGTGGCGATGAAGAGCGCGACCGGCATCAGCATCACCACACAGCCGACGACCAGCAGCGTCAGCAGCAGCGGGTCCAGCGGGTCGCGCTCCGTCCGGGTGCCGAACCCGGCGATCCGCCGGCCCCCGTCGTCCGCGGTCAGCGTGGCGCTGCCGGCGTAGTAGACCAGCTCGGCGGGGCCGATCAGGCCCGCCTGCCCGATCGTTCCCACGTCCGTGAAGTGCAGCCGCTCGCGCAGCAGTCGGCCCTCCGGCGAGCCGAGGAGCGCGCGCAGCGCGGGGGAGACCACCATCTCGCCCGGCCGTGGCAGCGCGGGCACCCCGGGCGGGGTGGGGGCCCGGTCGCCGTCGGGCCGCAGCAGCATGCCCCGTACGGAATCGCCGCGGAAGTCGGTGTCCGCCTCCGCCGCGACCAGCGTCGCCGCCGAGGGCGGCAGCGACTGCTCGCTCTCCATCGGAAGCCGGGCGTCGCCGCGCTGGGACCGCGCCGCCATCATGGTCGGTATCGACGCGGCCGCGAGCAGCAGCGCCACGCCCAGTCCCACGCCCAGCGCGGTCAGCAGCGTTCGGACCCAGCCCTCGCGGCCGCCGCCGACCGCGAACCGCATCCCGGTCCCGAGATCCCGGCTCCAGCCGCGCAGCCCCGTCATCGTCCTGCTCTCGACGCTCATGCCGCGCCCGCCATCTCCCGGGCGATGCCGTCCCGCACCACGACCTCCCGGTCGGCGTACGCGGCCACCCGCGCCTCGTGGGTCACCAGCACCACGGCCGCGTCGGTGTCCCGGGCGGCGTCGGTCAGCAGTCGCATCACCCGCTCGCCGTTGAGGGAGTCCAGGGCGCCGGTGGGCTCGTCGGCGAAGACCACCCGCGGCGTGGTGGCCAGTGCGCGGGCGACCGCGACCCGCTGGCCCTGGCCGCCGGAGATCTCACCGGGCCGCTTGGCCGCGACGCCGTCCACCTCCAGCCGCACCAGCCACTCGCGGGCCCGCCGCTCGGCCTCCTTGCGCTTGGTGCCGTTCAGCCGCAGCGGCAGGGCGACGTTCTCCAGGCACGTCAACTCCGGTACCAGCTGGCCGAATTGGAAGACGAAGCCGAAGTCGGAGCGGCGCAATGCGCTGCACCGCGCATCGCCGAGCGCGGTCAGGGTGTGCTCCCCGTACCGGACCGCGCCGGAGTCGGGACGGATGATCCCGGCGAGGCAGTGCAGCAGCGTCGACTTGCCGGACCCGGACGGGCCCATGACGGCGACCACCTCGCCGGGACGGACGGCGAAGTCCGCCCCGTCGAGCGCGGGCGTGGGCCCGTACGCCTTGCGCAGCGCACGGGCTTCGAGCAGAAAACCGGCCGGGGTCATGGACGGGCCTCCGGGAGTACGAACGGAACATGCCGACGACCGGCCGCGCGAACGACAGCGGCGGCCGGGGCATGCGCCGCACTCTACACGAGGTGTATACCTACCGTGTATAGGTGCGCTCCCGGCGGGCATTCATCCATATATGGACGGGCCTCGATATGGACGGGTCCCGGCGGTCTCCCGTTATCCGCCGACGCCCTCCGGCGGCTCCTCCGGGCGGGCCTTCGGCGGCCGGCCGCGGCGGGGCGGGGCGCCTACGCCGCGGGGGAGGCGGCCGGCCTCGGTGAGGGCCTTGCGCAGGAGGAACTCGATCTGGGCGTTGGTGCTGCGGAGTTCGTCGTTGGCCCAGCGGTTGAGGGCGTCGTGGAGGAGCGGGTCCAGCCGCAGCAGCACCTGCTTGCGCTGCTGCGGCCGGCGGCCGGCGGGCCGTTCACGGTCGGCGCCCGGCTCCTGAGGGGCGTCCGGACTCACTGGTAGAGCGAGCCCGTGTTCAGGACGGGCTGGGCGGCGCGGTCGCCGCACAGCACCACCATCAGATTGCTGACCATGGCGGCCTTGCGCTCCTCGTCCAGCTCGACGATGCCCTGCTCGTTGATGCGCTCCAGGGCCGACTCGACCATGCCCACCGCGCCCTCGACGATCTGCTTCCGGGCCGCGACGACCGCGCCGGCCTGCTGCCGCTGGAGCATCGCGGAGGCGATCTCCGGGGCGTAGGCGAGGTGGCTGAAGCGGGTCTCGATGATCTGCACACCGGCGGCCTGGACCCGGGCGGTCAGCTCCACGGCCAGCTTCTCGGTGATCTCCTCGGCGTTGCCGCGCAGCGAGAGGCCCTCCTCGTCGTGGGCGTCGTAGGGGTACTCGATGGCGATGTGCCGGACGGCCGCCTCGGTCTGGGTGGCGACGAACTCCAGGAAGTCGTCGACCTCGAAGAGCGCCTGGGCGGTGTCCGCCACCTTCCAGACGACGATCGCGGCCAGCTCGATCGGGTTGCCGTAGGCGTCGTTGACCTTCAGGACCGAGGTCTCGTGGTTGCGGACCCGGGTGGAGATCTTGCGGGCCGAGGTGAGCGGGTTGACCCACCGCAGGCCGTCGGTGCGGATGGTGCCGACGTACCGCCCGAAGAGCTGGATCACCCGGGCCTCGCCGGGCGCGACCATCTTCACGCCGGTCATGCAGAAGAGCGAGCCCACCAGGAGCAGGATGCCGACGAGCACCAGGGGGACCGCGGCGGCGTTGTGGCCGGCGTTGCCCAGGACGCCGCCGACGGCGATCACGGCGATACCGAGGGCGACGCCCAGGACGGTCAGCAGCAGCGCCAGTCCGCCCGGGATGCTGTGCGCGGCCCGCTCGCGGACCTGTGGCGCCGGCATTTCCGGGGTGTCCGCGGAGGCGGCGGGGGCGGCGGAGGGTGTCGGATCGGTCATGGGGTCCCCGTTTCTTCGTTTTCTTCTTCGTGTCTTCGGCGGCGCAGAGTGCGGCGCGTGATGTGTGCCGCAGTGCGTGCTCTCACTGGTCTAGCAAACTGCTATCACTTTAACCCGCTGGCCTGCTGCGGTCCAGCGGGATGCGGTCAGGTGCCCCAACGGTTGCGTGCCGTCCCCGTGCTGTATGTCACGTAGGGAAAAGCCTTGATCGATGAGTATTTGTTGTCAGATGCGGTGTTAGCTTCAACAGCTGAGTTATGCCGGGGGCGGAACGACTGGAGTTGCACGAGCGATGGGCCGAGCGAACGCGAGGCGGGCGCGGCAGGGCAGCGCCCGCCGGAGCGGAAAGAACGAGAAGAAGTCCGGCATACGCCGCCTCTTCACCTGGAAGAAGATCCTCGGGGCCGTCCTCGGCGTCTGCCTGCTGGGGATTCTCGGCTTCATCGGCCTGTACCTGTACGTCGGGGTGCCCGAGGGCAACCAGCAGGCCAAGCTCCAGAGCAACGTCTTCAAGTACGCGGACGGCTCGGTCATGGCGCGCACCGGCCAGGTCAACCGCGAGACCGTCCCGCTGAGCCGGATACCCAAGGACGTCCAGCACACCTTCGTCGCCGCCGAGAACAAGACGTTCTACAACGACTCCGGCGTGGACCTGAAGGGCACCCTCCGCGGCATCCTCAACACGCTGAGCGGCAAGGGCAAGCAGGGCGGCTCGACGATCACCCAGCAGTACGTCAAGAACTACTACCTGAGCCAGGAGCAGACGGTCTCCCGCAAGCTCCAGGAGATCGTCATCTCCCTCAAGGTGGACCAGAAGTTCTCCAAGGACGACATCCTCGCCGGCTACATCAACACCAGCTTCTACGGCCGCGGCGCCTACGGCATCCAGGCGGCCGCGCAGGCGTACTACGGCGTGGACTCCGACAAGCTCACCGTCGCGCAGGGCGCCTACCTCGCCTCGCTGCTCCAGGCGCCCAACCAGTACGACTGGGCCATCGCCTCCGACGCCGGCAAGCAGCGCGTCCAGGAGCGCTGGGCCTACACGCTGAACAACATGGTCGAGATGAAGTGGCTCTCGCCCGAGCAGCGCGCCAAGCTGAAGTTCCCGGTGCCCAAGCCGCCCAAGCCGCTGCCCGGTCTGACCGGCCAGGCCAGCTACATCATCAGCGCGGCGAAGAAGGAACTCTTCGCCCAGGGCGTCGACGAGAACGAGTTCGAAGCCGGCGGGTGGACGGTCACCCTCGGCATCGAGAAGAACCGCCAGAAGGCGCTGGAGGAATCGGTCAAGCGCAAGCTCACCGACGACCTCAAGCCCGACCGGCGCGAGGTCGACAAGGACGTCCAGCTCGGCGCCACCTCGGTGGACCCGAAGACCGGGTACGTCGTGGCGCTCTACGGCGGAGCCGGCTACCCGAACCACTACATCAACAACGCCACCCGCTCCGACTACCAGCCGGCCTCCACCTTCAAGCCGATCATCCTGGCGTCGGCCATGGAGAACCACGCGCAGACCCAGGGCGGCGCCCCGATCACCCCGAACGCGATCTACGACGGCCGCAACCGCCGTCCGGTGGTCGGCGGCACCACGCCCTTCGCGCCGCCGAACGAGGACGAGCACACCTACGGCCGGATCACCGTCCAGACGGCGACCAACAACTCGGTCAACG
This sequence comes from Streptomyces sp. MspMP-M5, assembly GCF_000373585.1. Taxonomy (GTDB): domain Bacteria; phylum Actinomycetota; class Actinomycetes; order Streptomycetales; family Streptomycetaceae; genus Streptomyces. The sequence goes on along the minus strand of NZ_KB891853.1, from coordinate 446,199 downwards.
CGGTCTTCGCGCAGATGGGCGCCGACGTCGGCCTGGACCAGGTCAAGAAGACCGCGGTCGGCCTGGGCATGGACGGCTCCAGGATGGACGTCCAGCCGGCCATGACGCTGGGCACCATGGGCGCCAGCCCGCTCCAGATGGCCGGCGCCTACGCCACCTTCGACAACCACGGCATCAAGGTCACCCCGACCCTCGTCGTCAAGGCCGTCCACGCCAAGGACGGCAACGACAAGGAGGTCCCGCTCAAGGACCCGATCGGCGACCGGGTGCTCTCCCGCACCACCGCCGACACCATCACCTCCGTCCTGACCGGCGTGGTCAACGACGGCACCGCCTCGGACGCCGTGAAGAACACCGCCTACAAGGCGGCGGGCAAGACCGGCACCTCCGACGACAACAAGTCGGCCTGGTTCGTGGGCTACACGCCCAAGCTGGTCACCGCCGTCGGCATGTTCGGCGAGTCGCCCACCGGCGGCAAGCAGGTCACCCTCAAGGGCACCGGAGGCGGCGGCCGGGTCAACGGCGGCGGCTACCCGGCGAAGGTCTGGGCCGACTACACCGAGGCCGCGCTCGGCGACAACACCGGCGCCGACTTCGACCTGGAGACCGACATGGGCGCCGCGGTGCCGCCGCCCAGCACCCCCACGCCGACCCCGTCCGCGCCGGCCACCCCGACGCCGACCCCGACGCACTCCCCGTCGGGCACGCCGACCCCGAGCGGCACTCCGTCGGACGGCCAGTCCGGGCGCCCGACCGGCCGGCCCACGCCGCCGACCGGCGGTACCACCGGCGGCCCGCCGAACGGGGGCACCACCGGCAACGGCGGGACCACCGGTAACGGGGGTACTACGGGCAACGGCGGTACCACCGGCAACGGGGGCACCACCGGCAACGGCGGTACCACTGGGACCCCAGGCGGGACCAACGGCACCGGCGGCAACCTGCCGAACAACCTCGGCGGCTGACCCGCCCGGCCACCCGGCAGCACCACGGCCCGCGCCCCCACGGGGGTGCGGGCCGCCGCGCTTCCCGCGGGCCTGCGAGGATCAGCCGCCGTTGACCTTCTTGGCGATCCGGTCGCCCAGGTTCTTGTCGATGTTCCGCCAGTACTGGAGCGCCCGGTCCAGCACCGGCCGGCTCACCCCGTTCAGCAGGTGCCCGGCGACGTTGCCGACCAGCCGCTCGCGGGCCGCGTCGTCCAGCACCTCGCGGACCATCGTGCCCGGCTGCCCGAAGTCGTCGTCGTCCCGGCGCAGCGTGTACGCCTCGCGCACCATCGCGCCGCTGGATTCCCAGCCCGCCGGCTCCCCGTAGTGCCGGGTGTCGGCCGCCGGACCGCCGTAGGAGTTCGGCGCGTACGGCCGGCCCGTCCGCGCCGGGTCGAACCGCATCGGGCCGTCCTTGGCGTACGAACGGGCCGGCACATGCGGCCGGTTGGGCGGCAGCTGCGCGTAGTTCGGGCCGATCCGGTACCGGTGGGTGTCCGGGTACGAGAACAGCCGGCCGAGCAGCATCTTGTCCGGGGACGGGCCGATGCCCGGCACCATGTTGGACGGTTCGAACGCGGCCTGCTCGATGTGGATGAAGTAGTCCTCCGGGTTCCGGTTGAGCGTCATCCGGCCGACCTCGATCAGCGGGTAGTCGCCGTGCGGCCACACCTTGGTCAGGTCGAACGGGTTGAAGCGGTAGTCCGGGGCGTCGTCGAACGGCATGACCTGCACATAGAGCGTCCAGGACGGGGCGTTGCCGCTCTCGATGGCGTCGTAGAGGTCCCGGCGGTGGTAGTCGGCGTCCTCGCCGGCCAGCCGGTCGGCGTCGGCCTGGGTGAGGAAGTCGATGCCCTGGTCGGTCTTGAAGTGGTACTTGATCCAGAACTTCTCGCCGCCCGCGTTGACCCACATGTAGGTGTGCGAGCCGTAGCCGTTCATGTGCCGGTAGGTCTTGGGGATGCCGCGGTCGCCCATCAGCCAGGTGACCTGGTGGGCCGACTCCGGCGAGAGCGTCCAGAAGTCCCACTGCATGTCGTTGTCGCGCAGCCCGTTGTCGGGACGGCGCTTCTGGGAGCGGATGAAGTCCTGGAACTTGATCGTGTCCCGTACGAAGAAGACCGGCGTGTTGTTGCCCACCAGGTCGTAATTGCCCTGCTCGGTATAGAACTTGAGGGCGAAGCCCCGCGGGTCGCGCCAGGTGTCCGGGGAGCCCTGCTCACCGGCGACGGTCGAGAAGCGGGCCAGCATCTCGGTCTCCTTGCCGGGCTGGAAGAGGTCCGCCTTGGTGAACTGGCTGACGTCGTTGGTGACCCTGAAGGAGCCGTACGCGCCGCTGCCCTTGGCGTGCACCACCCGCTCGGGGACCCGTTCCCGGTTGAACTGGGCCATCTTCTCGATCAGGTAGTGGTCCTGGAGCAGGATCGGGCCGTCCGGGCTCACGGTCAGCGAGTGCTCGTCGCTCTCCACCGGGATGCCGGTGTTGGTCGTCGTGTGCGGGACGTTCTGGGCGGTGCTGGACATCGGAGGAATGCCTTCCGTGCGATGACTGGCGGTGGGCCGGCAAGGGGGCCGTCCGTCCCGTCCGCGGGCCGCCGGTCCCTTGTGTCCCTTTCGTCCCACCCAACCAGCCAACGCCGATGGCGGCATGTCGGCACGGGCTCCCGGGCGATCGGACGAGTCCGGCCCGCACACACGACGGGACCCCGCCCGATCCCGGACGGGGTCCCTCGTGCGTGCGGGCGCTCCGGCCTCAGAGGCGCGCCCCCGGCGGCATCGACAGCTCGAACCAGACGACCTTGCCCATGCTCAGCCGGGTCGCGCCCCAGCGCCGGGCCATCCGGTTGACGAGATACAGCCCGCGGCCGCCCTCGTCCGACGGCCGGGCCTGCCGCAGCCGCGGCAGCTGCGGCACGTCGTCGCCGACCTCGCAGCGCAGCACGTCTGTCCGCAGCAGCCGCAGCGTCACCGGCCGCTCGGCGTACCGCACCGCGTTGGTCACCACCTCGCTCACCAGCAGCTCCAGCTGGTCGGACAGCTCCTCCAGGCCCCAGCGGGCCAGCGCCCGCCGGGCCAGCCGGCGCGCCTGCCCGGCCGTCTGCGCCTTCGGATCGAGGTACCAGTACGCGACGTCACTCGGCGCGATGCCGTCGAACCGGGCGGCCAGCAGCGCGATGTCGTCATCGCGGTCGCCCGGCCCCAGCATGTCCAGCACCTCGTCGCACAGCGGCTCCAGCGGCGGCGGATTGGGGCCGGTCAGCCGGGCCGTCTCGGTCAGCCGCTCGCGCAGCTGCTCGATGCCGGTCCACACGTCCCGTATCCGCGACTCCACCAGACCGTCGGTGTACAGCACCAGCGTCGCGCCCGCCGGGGCGTCCAGCTCCACCGCCTCGAAGTCCACCCCGCCCACGCCGATCGGCGCGCCCGGCGGCACCCGCAGCACCTCCGCGCGCCCGCCGCGGTGCAGCATCACCGGCGGCGGATGCCCGGCGTTGGCGACGATGATCCGGTGCGCCACCGGGTCGTAGACCGCGTACAGGCAGGTCGCCATCCGGTCCGAGCCCAGTCGCTGGGCCTGCTCGTCGAGGTGGTGCAGCACCTCCTGCGGCGGCAGGTCAAGACCCGCCAGGGTCTGTGCGGTGGTCCGCAGCTGCCCCATGATCGCGGCCGAGGTCATCGAGTGCCCCATCACATCGCCGACGACCAGCGCCACCCGGCTGCCCGGCAGCGGGATCGCGTCGTACCAGTCGCCGCCCACCCGGGCGGTCTCCGCGGCCGGCAGATAGCGGCTGGCCAGCCGCACACCGGTGGGCTGCGGCAGCGAGTCCGGCAGCATGGTGCGCTGCAGCGCGTCGGCGATGTACGCCTCGCGGCCGTAGAGCACCGCCTTGTCCACGCCCAGCGCGGTGTGCGTCGCCAGCTGGGCCGCCACCAGCAGATCGTCCGGTTCGAACGCCGGCCGGTCCGGGCGGCGCAGGAACACCGCCGCACCGATCACCCGGCGGCGCCCGCGCAGCGGCGCCAGGATCACCCGGTGCCCGCCCGGCAGCCGGGTGTCCGGCCCCAGCAGCTCCGGCAGTGCGGTCCGGGCCGCCTGCGCCTCGCCGAACAGCGGCCGCACCCCGCGCAGCACCTCCGCCAGCGGCCCGCCCGGGCGCACCTCGGACAGCTCCGCGGCGCTGCCGCCCATCGCCGGCCCGAGATCCGGCTGCGCCGGCAGCACCGGCAGCCGCAGCCCGTTGGTGTCCGGCTCCTCCGGTATCCGGTCGGTACGGCGCAGCCGCAGCACCACCGGGCCGGTCGGCCGCTCGTCGCCCACCGGCAGCGGGTCGCGCAGGTACACCAGGATCGCGTCGGCGAAGGTCGGCACCGTCGCCCGGCACAGCCCCAGCACGATCTCGTCCAGGTCTATGCCGCGGGCGATCCGCCGGGTCGCCGCCCCGATGAACCGCAGCCGGTCGCCGCCGGCCTGCCGGGCCGCGGCCACCTCGCTGCTCTCACCGGGATGCGCCGACCGCGCGGGCGGCACCGAGGGCGGCTGCGACGGCCCCGACGGGGGCGGCAGCTCCGCGTCGGCCGGCCCGCCGCCCCGTACGCCCGGCGGCGGCCCCGGCGGCCGTCCGCCCGCGCCCGGCTGACCGCCGTGCGCCCGGGGCGCCGTATCGCCCTCCCGGGGCCGTCCGACGCCCGCACCGCCGGGTCGCGGCTGCGCATGCCCCGGCTCCTCGTCCGGCTCCGGCGCACCGGTGCGGTCCACCGCGCCCTGCGCCACCGGCCGGCGCGCGCGGACCGCAGCGCGCTCCGCGCCCGGCTCCCCGTCCGGCCCTCCCTCCGCGGCCATGGCCACCTCCCCGTACGTGTCGTACGAGCCCCCGTACGACCCGGCGTATCCGCCGTAGGAACTGTCGCGGGACGCGCGGGCGGCGCCGTACGCCCGCGCGCCGTCGCCGGCCGGGCCGTGATCGGCGGCCGGCTCGGCGTCCCCCTGCCCGGCCGGCGGTCCCGCGGAGGCCGCGGCGGCCCGCTCGCCGGCCGCGTCACCGAGGCCGGCGCCGTCACCGCCGCGCACCGCGAACCCCGTCCCCGGCGCCGGGTCGTGGCCGGTGCCGGCGGGCTGCTGGAGGGCGCTGCGCGGATCGGGGACGCCGCCCGGCGGCGCCGTCCCGGCCGTCCCCGCAACAGGGGAGGCCGAGGACGCGGCGGTCGGGGCCGACTGCCGCGTTTCGTGGGAGGTGGAGTGCTCCGTCACGCGTGGGATTCCATCCGTCCGGGGCTGGCGCCGGCGCGCCGCGTTCGGTGCGCGCCGCCCGAGCGGACGCGCCTGACGCGGTGCGTCTCAAGCGCGTCGCAGGTGCAGAAAGAGCTGGATTTCGGGCGGTACGTCCGTACTCGCCGGGGCATACGCATACGAGTCCTCCCCGACGACGTCGAAACCCACGTCGCGTACGACCCGGCGCAGGTCGTCCCGCAGATATCCGGATACCCGGATCATGCTGCCGAGGAACGGAATGGGGTAGTCGTCGATATCGGCCTCGACCATTGCCAGGGCCAGCAGTCCGCCGGGCCGCAGGAGGTCGTGCAGCATGGCCAGGGCACAGGGGATTTCCGCGCGGGGCATCATCAACAGGGAGAAATAGGCGGCGATTCCGTCGAAGGAACCCCGCCCGCCCAGCCGGCCGGCGCGCAGATCGGCGATGTCCAGCCGGTGGAATTCGGCGCCCGGGACGTTCTCCCGGGCGAGTGCGACCATCCCGGGGGAGAGGTCGATTCCCACGACCCGGTGGCCCGCGTCGCAGAGTTGACGGGCGGTCGGCAGGCCGGTGCCGCACCCGGCGTCGAGGATCCGCGATCCGGCCGGCAGTTCCCCGGCCAGCCACCCACCCGAGGCGATCTGGCCTTCTTTGTGCGGAAAGGCCGTCTCGTACTGGTCACCGATCGCGTCGAAGGCATCGGACTGTCCGGCCCGGTCGAGTGCTAACCGGTTCAGGCCCTCGTACGCGTCGTAGCTTGTCGCGCTCACGACCTCGCCCCTCCTGCGACCGCGGTCAAGTTCGTTTTCCCGTTCTGGAGTTGCGCCTGTGCAGTCTTGCGGAGGACGATCCTACGTTTGAAGGCCCAGGGCGCAGCAAGGGGGCTGGGCACCGCTTCTCGTCCGGCGGGAACGCCCGGGGAACCCGGCGGGAAACAGTTCCGCCCGTAGGCGCACCTTTCCACCGTTCGCCCCCTTCACTCGCTTCGCGTTGGTCTTTTCGCCTTTGCTTCCTCACGGCAGCAAACGGTCCGGCAGGCGCTCCCAGTCCTCCGGAAGCGACGGAACACCCCAGGCCGGGTCGGGCCGCCAGTCCTCCCAGCCGTCGGAGAACGGCCCGCTCCACGCCTCGATCTGTGCGACCGCGGCGCGTCCGGCGGCCTTGACCTCGGCCGCCTGCGCGTCCGTCATCAGCCCGTCCCGCCGTGCCTGTGCGAACTCGTCCTCGTCCCGCCACTCCCAGTGCCGGTCCGGATAGACACAGATGTCGAGGAAATGGTCGAGCGAGTCGATTCCGCCCGACCAGCGGCGGCGCGGCACCTCAAGATTGACGTACCAATTGTTGAAGTGCCAGCCGCTCTCCCAGAAAAGCCAGACCGACCAGGGATCTCCCGGCCGGGCCAGCTTCAGCACACCGTTGCCGAACCACTGGTCGCGCCTGGTCCGCCGGGGTTTGGTGTAACGGGTGGCGAGCGGCTCGCGGTGCACAGGGGTGCCGTCGGCGAGCACCGGCTTGATGCACGGCGTCCCCGGCGCCATCCACACCGCGCGCAGCTCCTCGGTGTCCTGGACAACGGTCACCGGACGACAGATGTGGAACCGGCGGGGGTCGGTGTTGTCGCGATAGCGCCACAGGACGTGGTCCCCGGGCGCCCAACGCCCCGACTCCGCCGCCCGTCCCGCCCCGGCCGCCGGCGCGGGCACACCGGCCGTCTCGCCTTCCGTCGTCTCCACCATGTCCGCTGTCATGAGCAGATCTTAGGGGCGCCGTGTTAAGCGCGTGGTGACGTGCGCCGCACCGCTGGTTACCGAGATGGTTACGGGCGGGTCATCCGCAACACGTCCAGCGCCTCGTCGAGCTGCTTCTCCGTCAGCAGCCCGCGCGCGACATAACCGCCCTCGACGACCACCTCGCGGATGGTCTTCCGTTCGGCCAGCGAGCGCTTGGCGACCTTCGCGGCCTCCTCGTAACCGAGGTACTTGTTCAGCGGAGTCACCACCGAAGGCGACGATTCGGCGTACTCCCGGGCCCGCCCCACATGCGCGGTGATCCCGTCCACCGTCCGATCGGCCAGCAGCCGCGACACATTGGCGAGCAGCCGCACCGATTCCAGCACATTCCGCGCAATGACCGGCAGCATCACATTCAGTTCGAAATTGCCGGCCGCCCCGGCCGTCGCCACCGTCGCGTCATTTCCGGTGACCTGCGCCGCGACCATCAGCACCGCCTCCGGAATCACCGGATTGACCTTCCCAGGCATGATCGACGACCCCGGCTGCAGATCCGGCAGACTGATCTCGGAAAGCCCCGTACGCGGCCCCGACGCCATCCACCGCAGATCATTCGCGATCTTCGTCAGCCCGACGGCGATGGTCCGCAACTGCCCGCTGGTCTCGACGATCCCGTCCCGCGCGCCCTGCGCCTCGAAGTGGTCGCGCGCCTCGGTCAGCGGCAGCCCCGTCGCCCGCGCGACCTCGGCGATCACCGCCGCGGAGAAGCCCGGCGGCGTATTGATCCCCGTCCCCACCGCCGTTCCCCCCAACGGCAGTTCGGCCAGTCGCGGCAACGAGGCCCGCAACCGCTCGACGCCGTACCGCACCTGCGCCGCGTACCCCCCGAACTCCTGCCCCAGCGTCACCGGCGTGGCATCCATCAGATGCGTCCGCCCCGACTTCACCACCTCGGCGAACTCCGCCGCCTTCCGCTCCAGCGCCTCCGCCAGATGCTCCAGCGCCGGAATCAGATCGTTGAGCACCGCCGACGTCGCCGCGATATGGATCGACGACGGGAACACGTCGTTCGACGACTGGCTCGCATTGACATGATCATTGGGGTGCACCTCCCGCCCCAGCCGCTCACTGGCCAGGGTCGCGATCACCTCGTTGGTGTTCATGTTCGACGACGTCCCCGACCCCGTCTGGAACACGTCGACCGGGAAGTCCTCGTCCCACCGCCCCTCGGCCACCTCGGCCGCCGCCTCCGCGATGGCCTCCGCGACGTCCTTGCCCAGTACGCCCAACTCGGCGTTGACCTTGGCGGCCGCCCCCTTGATCCGGGCCAGCGCCTCGATGTGCGCCCGCTCCAGCCGCTGCCCGGAGATCGGGAAGTTCTCCACCGCCCGCTGCGTCTGGGCCCGCCACTTGGCATGCGCGGGAACCCGCACCTCGCCCATCGAGTCGTGCTCGATCCTGAATGCGCTGTTTTCGCTCATGTCGATATCAGTGCCCGGGAGCGGCGATCTGTTCCCGGGCCTGGGCGCATGTCACCTGGGTGCGATCCACCGATCGGGATCACGCCTCGCCTTCGACTTCCCCCGCCCCGCGAACGGGGCGGAACCGGGGTTCGAGCCCGGCTTTCTGCCGGACGTCCTTGCCCGGGGCCTCCACGGTTCCTCGGGCTGACACCCCGGTAGATACCAACCGGGGTGCCGGTGTGAGGCTGGGCGTCGGGCACCTCGGTCTGGCCCCGGAAGACGACGTGCCGGCCGTGGGCGTCCTTCACGACGCGGGCGTCGGCGACCTCGTTCATCTTGTCGGCCCCCTTGCCCACGGGCGGGTCCCGGGTCCTGGGTCCCGCGGAACAGCACGTGTCCTGTCTTCGCTGCCCACATGCGGCCCATCGCCGGTTGAGCCCGACCCGTGGAGGTCGCGGCCCTGCGAGATGTCGATCGCCATGTGCCATGTGAGAGCGGCGAACCACGGGAGTTCCTTGCGGGCCTGCCGTACCGCCTCATCGGCCAAGCCCCACTGCGCGGGAGCGAGGTAAAGCCGGGCCTTGTGGCCGCAATGCTGCTTCAACTTGCCTCCCCCACTTCCCCGTTGGCCCAAGGACTGCCGGCGCAGCCCCGCTTGAGAGTGGGGCACTGGCCAAGTCCATCGGCAGGTTCAGTTCTCACTCTCTTTCCGAGGTTACGCCGTAGAGCAACGGTGGAAACACGGAACGTAACAGTCCGCTGAAGGTTAAGGCGATCCCACGACGAAACCCGGCAGTTGCCCTCGCCCCTAACGGGAAAGCACCAACACCCCCCACCGAACAGGAGCGTCACCATGGCCACGAGCGCCGGCCACACCTCACCGGGCCCGCGGTCCCGGCAATCGCTGATGACCCTGCGCGTCTACACCACGACCCGCGACGGCGGCGTCGTCCAGGAACGCGCCCAGATCCACGTTGTCGCCGGCGACCGCTTCGACCTCTACGGCCTCTCCCAGGCATGGCCACCGTGCGCCTGCCCCCGGCACCAGGGGTGTTAGGGCCGAGACGGCGGGGGCGTGCGGTCGGGCCGAAGGCGCTGTCAGACCGGGGATGACCTCGACGGACGAGCCGCCCGTCGCAAAATGAACGGCCGTCATTCGCGAACTGCGAATGACGGCCGTTGAACCGTACCGTCCGGGACGTTATGTCAGGACGTTGTGCCGGTAGGTGACGCCGAGCCGTTATGGCATCAGGGCGTCAGATCGTCATGCCCCCGGTCGTACCGGGATGTTCGTGAACGTAGGCGTCGTCGGGGCCGGGTCCTGGAAGAAGTCGTTGCCCTTGTCGTCGACGACGATGAAGGCGGGGAAGTCCTCGACCTCGATCTTCCAGACGGCCTCCATGCCCAGTTCCTCGTATTCGAGGACCTCGACCTTCTTGATGCAGTCCTGCGCCAGGCGGGCGGCCGGGCCGCCGATGGAGCCCAGGTAGAAGCCGCCGTGCGCGGCACAGGCGTCGGTGACCTGCTGGGAACGGTTGCCCTTGGCGAGCATGATCTTGGAGCCGCCGGCGGCCTGGAACTGCTCGACGTAGGCGTCCATCCGGCCCGCGGTGGTGGGGCCGAAGGAGCCGGAGGCGTAGCCCTCGGGGGTCTTGGCCGGGCCGGCGTAGTAGACCGGGTGGTCCTTGAGGTACTGCGGCATCTCCTCACCCGCGTCCAGCCGCTCCTTGATCTTGGCGTGCGCGATGTCGCGGGCGACGACCAGGGTTCCGGTGAGGGAGAGCCGGGTCTTGACGGGGTGCTTGGTCAGCTCGGCCAGCACGTCCGCCATCGGCCGGTTGAGATCGATCCTGACGGCGTCCAGGTCCGGGCCCGCGCCCTCGGTCAGCTCCTCGTCCGTCGTCTCCGGCAGGAAGCGGGCCGGGTCGGTCTCCAGCTGCTCCAGGAAGACACCCTCGGCGGTGATCTTGGCGACGGCCTGGCGGTCCGCCGAGCAGGAGACGGCGATGGCGACGGGGCAGGAGGCGCCGTGCCGGGGGAGGCGGACGACGCGGACGTCGTGGCAGAAGTACTTGCCGCCGAACTGGGCGCCGATACCGATCTTCTGGGTCAGCTCGAAGACCTTCTCTTCCAGCTCCTTGTCGCGGAAGCCGTGGCCGGTCGGCGAGCCCTCGGTCGGGAGCTCGTCCAGGTAGTGCGCGGAGGCGTACTTGGCGGTCTTCAGCGCGTACTCGGCCGAGGTGCCGCCGACGACGATCGCCAGGTGGTACGGCGGGCAGGCGGCCGTGCCGAGCGAACGGATCTTCTGCTCCAGGAACTTCATCATGGACGCCTCGTTGAGGACGGCCTTGGTCTCCTGGAAGAGGAAGGACTTGTTGGCCGAGCCGCCGCCCTTGGCCATGAAGAGGAACTTGTAGGCGCCGCCGTCGGTCGCGTACAGCTCGATCTGGGCCGGGAGGTTGGAGCCGGTGTTCTTCTCCTCCCACATGGTCAGCGGCGCCATCTGCGAGTAGCGCAGGTTGAGCTGGGTGTAGGCGTCGTAGATGCCGCGGGAGAGGGCCGCCTCGTCGCCGCCCTCGGTCAGCACGTTCTGGCCGCGCTTGCCCATGACGATCGCGGTGCCGGTGTCCTGGCACATCGGGAGCACGCCGGCGGCGGCGATGTTGGCGTTCTTGAGCAGGTCCAGAGCGACGAAGCGGTCGTTGGCGCTGGCCTCGGGGTCGTCCAGGATCTTGCGCAGCTGGGCGAGGTGGGCCGGGCGCAGGTAGTGCGCAATGTCGTGCATCGCCTCGGCGGCGAGCTTGCGCAGCGCCTCCGGCTCGACCTTGAGGAACGTCCGGCCGTCCGCCTCGAAGGTGCTGACACCCTCCGAAGTCACCAGGCGGTAGGGGGTGTTGTCCTCGCCCGCGGGCAGCAGGTCGGTATAGGCGAATTCCGGCATGGGGGATATGTCCTTACTCGGAGGGGTGGTGGCTGGCTTCTACGGCAGCGCCCGACCAGCGTAGAACCCCCGGCCCGGGGCTCCGCTGTGAGGTAAGGCTCAGTCGGCCCGGACCTGCCCCCGAACCTCTAGTTGCGATCTATCGCGTTTCGGTACGCTGGGGTGGTGGACGCTTCAGGAAACGGGGGACGACCGGGCCCCGAGACCCCGCCCGGGCCGCTTGCGGAGCAGCACGACCAGCAGGTGGTGAAACTGACCAAGGGCGAGGCGGCGTCGCCGGCCAAGCCGGTGGCGGAGGCCGACATGCGGGCCTCGGACGCCGACCGCGACCGGATCGCGGAGATCCTGCGGGAGGCCCTCGCGGAGGGCCGGCTGGACGCCGAGGAGCACGCCGAGCGGATCGACGCGGTCTACCGCGCCAAGACCGTCGGCGAGCTGGAGCCCGTCGTCCGCGACCTGCCCGCCGTCGGCCGCCGTCCGGAGCCGGACGCGGAGTCCTACGCCTACGGTCCGGGCGGCCCGGTGTCCGACCAGAACCTCGTCGCGATCTTCAGCGCGGCCAACCGCAAGGGCCGTTGGCGGGTCCCGCCGCGGATCAACGCGGTCGCGATCTTCGGCAGCGTGGAGATCGACCTCACCGAGGCGGTCTTCCCGCAGCAGCGGGTCCAGATCAACGTCACCTCCGTCTTCGGCAGCGTCGAGGTCCGGGTCCCGGAGAACATCACCCTGCGCAGCAGCGGCTCCGGCATCCTCGGCTCCTTCGAGGTGGAGACGCACGACGCCGAGGACGGCAACGCCCCCGAGGTCGAGGTGAACGGCTTTGCGCTGCTGGGCAGTGTGGAGGCCAAGCCCAAGCGCGGCGCCTGGATCCGTGATCTGCGGGACCGGCTGCGCGGCGAGCGGCGCGAGCGGTTCGACGAGCTGCGGGCCGAGCGGCACGAGCGGATGGACAAGCTCCGGGCCGAACGGCACGAGCGGATGGGTCAGTTGAGGGCGGAGCGGCACGAACGGTGGGAGGAGCGCCGGGAGCGGCGCGACCGCCGCCGGCTCGGCTAGGGCGCCGGAGGGGGCATCGGCGGGTCGCCGAGGGGCTGTCGGTACGCGCCGGCGGTCCTCGATCGACACGGTGTGCATAAGCCCGCGTACAGCGGGTAGGGCTGGTGCATCGTCTCTCGTACGGCTGCGGGGTGCGAAAAGAGGCCGTGCGCAGCGAGACGGGCAAGGGTGATTTCTCTCGCCGAAGCCGTCGTCAGGAGTAGACCGTGCTGCTACCGCATCAGCCCCTGCAGGATGCCGCTGTCGTTCCGTCCCAGCGAGGGCACGCTCGCGACGAGGCCGGTCCCTGGCATGCGGAGGCGGTGTGCCGCCGGGACGAGGCCGGGTTGTTCTTCGCCCCCTCCAAGGAGCCCACCGCCGCACGGCTGGCCAGGGAGGAGGCCGCGAAACGGGTGTGTGCCCGCTGCCCGGTGATGGTGGAGTGCCGGGAGCACGCCCTCCTCCAGCCGGAGCCCTACGGCGTCTGGGGCGGGCTGACCGCCGCCGAGCGCCGCGTGGTGCTGACCCGCCGGCGGCGCCGGGAGAGCGAACTGCAGCGCGCCGCCGCCCCGATGCCCGCGGCCGGCTGACCGCACCGCGGGCCCGTCCGGGCCGCCGCCCCCTTGGCCGGGGGCACCCTCCCAGCCGCAGCTGGGGGAGCATCTCGCCCCCGCCGGAAGTCGCTTCCGACGGGGGCGAGTTGCCTACCTACCCGGACGACTCCGCCCGCGGCCGGGTCAGCTGGGGCGTTCGAAGTCGATCGAGCTGTAGGCACGCAGCTTGGAGAGGCGGTGCTCGGAGTCGATCTGGCGGATGGTGCCGGACTTGGAGCGCATGACCAGGGACTGGGTGTAGGCGGTCTCCGCGCGGTAGCGGACGCCGCGCAGCAGTTCGCCGTCGGTGATGCCGGTGGCGACGAAGAAGACGTTGTCGCCGCTGACCAGGTCCTCGATCTGCAGGACCTTGTCCAGGTCGTGGCCGGCGTCGAGGGCGCGCTGCCGCTCCTCGTCGTCCTTGGGCCACAGCTTCCCCTGGAAGGTGCCGCCCATGCACTTGAGCGCACAGGCCGCGATGATGCCCTCGGGCGTCCCGCCGATGCCCAGCAGCAGGTCGACGCCGGTGCCCTCGCGGGCGGCCATGATCGCGCCGGCCACATCACCGTCGGAGATGAACTTGATCCGCGCGCCGGCCTCCCGGACCTCCTTGACCAGGCCGTCGTGGCGCGGCCGGTCCAGGATGACGACGGTGACGTCCTCGACCGCGGACCTCTTCGCCTTGGCGATCCGCTTGATGTTCACCGCGATCGGCGCGGTGATGTCGACGAAGTCCGCCGCCTCCGGGCCGGTGGCGAGCTTGTCCATGTAGAAGACCGCGGAGGGGTCGAACATCGAGCCGCGCTCGGCGACCGCCATCACGGACACCGCGTTGGCCATGCCCTTGGCGGTCAGGGTGGTGCCGTCCACCGGGTCCACGGCCACGTCGCACTCCGGGCCGGTGCCGTCGCCGACGCGCTCGCCGTTGTAGAGCATCGGGGCGTTGTCCTTCTCGCCCTCCCCGATCACTACGACGCCGTTCATCGACACGGTGTGGATCAGGGCGCGCATGGCCTTGACCGCCGCGCCGTCCGCGCCGTTCTTGTCGCCGCGGCCGACCCAGCGGCCCGATGCCATGGCGCCGGCCTCGGTCACCCGGACCAGCTCCAGGGCGAGGTTGCGGTCCGGAGCCTCCGGGCTGACCTCGAGCGGGGACGGCAGATGATGCTCGGTCATCGAGCGCACCTTTCTGTACGGCGACGGCCGGATTGATGAGGGTGCTCATGACTTTATCGGTAGGTCGCGAAAATGAGCAGGGGGGCCTTCGCATGAGCAAGCGCATGGCCGGGTATCGCCCGCGCCGGACGGGCTCCGCCCGCGGAACCGTTTATGCAGGTGGGTGACGTCCCAGGGGGGCGTGTCCGGTCGGCGGCGGGCATGGGGGACGATAGGGAGGTGGCTGGTATGCGAGGCAGGCAAAGAGTGACGGACATGGTTCTGTCGCTGGCGGTGATCGGGGTCCTGGTCGGGGCGATCTACTTCTTCATCCCGCACGACGACAGCGCGACCGCGGAGAAGAACGCGGTCCAGACCGTCGACACCCGCGTCGAGATCATCACCGCCCGCCGTGCCGCCCCGTACCCGGTCGCCGCGCCCGAGGGCCTGCCCAAGACCTGGCGGGCCACCTCCGTCTCGTACAAGGCCAGCAGCGACGGCAAGGGCGGTGCCTGGCACCTGGGGATGCTCGACCCGGAGCAGCAGTACGCGGCGGTCGAGCAGAGCGACGCGCCCGCCAAGCAGTTCATCCAGGACGTCACGCTCGGCGCGGCCAAGGTCGAGGGCCGGCAGGCCGTCGGCGGCAAGAAGTGGGACCGCTACCAGGGCGACACCTACCAGGCGCTGGTCCACCAGGAGCCCGGGGTGACCACGGTCGTCACCGGGACCGCGCCGTACGGGCGGCTGGCGGAGCTGGCCGGGGCGCTGGTGGCGAAGAAGGGCTGAGGCAGGGCCGAACGCACACGACGAGGCCGCCGCACCGGGATCGGGTGCGGCGGCCTCGTCGTCGTGCGGGGGCCGCGCGGGCCGGGTGGCGGCTCAGACGGTGGTCGCGGCCTCGTCGAAGCCCAGGCGCGGGGAGCGCGGGAAGAAGGCGTCCGGGCCCGGCTTGCCGACGTTGATGACCAGGAAGGACTTCTGCTTGCCGGCGCCGAAGAACTCCTTGTCGATGGCGGTGAAGTCGAAGCCGGTCATAGGGCCGGCGGCCAGGCCGGCAGCGCGGATGCCGAGGATGAAGTAGCCGGCCTGGAGGGTGGCGTTCTGGGTGCCGGCGGCCTCGCGGGCGGACAGTTCGGAGAAGAAGTCGTCCTTGACGTTGGGCAGGGCCGGGAAGAGCTTCGGCAGGTTCTCGTGGAAGTCCAGGTCGACGGAGAGGATCACGGTCAGCGGCGCGGCCAGGGTCTTCGGGCCGTTGGCGCCCATGGCGTGCGCGACCAGGCGCTTGCGGGCGTCCTCGGAGCGGACCAGGGTGATCCGCAGCGGCTGCTGGTTGAAGGCGGTCGGGGCGTACTTCACCAGGTCGTAGATGGCCTGGACCTGCTCGTCCGTCACCGGCTCGTCCGTGAACGTGTTGGCGGTCTGGGCCTCGCGGAAGAGGAGGTCCTGGGCGGCGGCGTCAAGGGCGAGAGTCATGGGGGCACCTCGGGGCTTCGGGTGGTTACGGATCGTCGGAGACTGCGCAGTCCGCGGGGACGCATGCGCGGTCCACGGGGAGGGAAGTGCGGTCCGCTGGGACGGGCCGCACTGTCCACGCAGACGGGCTGCGCTGTCTACCGGACAACTGTAACCCCGATAGATTAAAGTTCAACTAACGCGTGATGCGGTGTGAGCGGTTTCACGGAACGGCAGCGACCTTCCGGAAGTCGGAAGCCGGAAGGCCGCGGGGAGGGCGGGGGAGTGGGTGGCGCCCCGCCGGCGCCGTCGCTACTCCGCGGCCCGCTCCGTCTCCTCCGCCGGGCCCTCGGCCAGCGCCGCGTCCAGCCGCGCCCGGGCGCCGTCCAGCCAGCGGCGGCAGACCTTCGCCAGCTCCTCGCCGCGCTCCCACAGGGCCAGCGACTCCTCCAGCGTCGTACCGCCCGTCTCCAGGCGGCGGACGACCTCGATCAGCTCGTCCCGCGCCTGCTCGTAGCCGAGGGTGGACTCCACCGGGGGCACCCCGGCCGCCACGTCCACCACGTCATCCGTCTTCGCCATGTCTCCCACCCTATGAGTCCGCCCTGCTCGGAACCGTCTCCGCGGAACCGGCGGCCGGGACCGCGGCCACCCGCACCCGGAACTCGCCGTCGGCCACCCTGGCCCGCAACTCCTCGTCCACCGCCACTTCGGACGGCGCGCGCACCGCCGCCCCGTCCGGCTTCTGGAGCACCGCATAGCCGCGCTGGAGCGTCGCCTTCGGGGAGAGCGCCACCACCCGCGCCAGCGTGTGCACCAGCTCCGAATCGGCGCGGTCCAGCAGATGCCCCAGCGTCCGCCGGCCGCGCTCCAGCAGGGCGGTGATCTGCTCCTCGCGCTCCTCGACCATCCGCTGCGGGTGCTGTATCGACGGGCGGTGCAGCGCCGCCGACAGGCCGCGCTCCTCGCGGTCCAGGAAGCCGCCGAGCGCGCGCCGGGCGCGCTCCCGCAGCTGGTGCACCCGGGCCAGCTCCTCGCCGACGTCCGGCACCACCTTCTTCGCGGCGTCCGTCGGCGTCGAGGCGCGCAGATCGGCCACCAGGTCCAGCAGCGGGCTGTCCGGCTCGTGTCCGATCGCGGAGACCACCGGTGTGCGCACCTCGGACACCGTCCGGACCAGCTGTTCGTCGGAGAACGGCAGCAGATCCTCCACGCTGCCGCCGCCGCGCGCCACGATGATCACGTCCACCTCGGGCAGCGCGTCCAGCTCCTGGACCGCCGCGATCACCTGGGGCACCGCGTGCACCCCCTGCACCGGCACATTGCGCACCTCGAAGCGGACCGCCGGCCAGCGGTGCCGGGCGTTCTCCAGCACATCGCGCTCGGCGGCGCTGGCCCGGCCGCAGACCAGCCCGATCAGCTGCGGCAGGAACGGCAGCGGCCGCTTGCGCTCCGCCGCGAACAGCCCCTCCGCCGTCAGCGTCCGCTTCAACTGCTCCAGCCTGGCGAGGAGTTCGCCCACGCCCACCGGCCGGATCTCGGCGGCCCGCAGCGAGAGCTGGCCGCGCGGGGCGTACCACTCCGGCTTGGCGTGCACCACCACCCGGGCGCCCTCGCTCACCACCTCGGCGACCCGGTCGAAGACCTGGCGGTAGCACGTCACGCTCACCGAGATGTCGTGCGACGGGTCGCGCAGCGTCAGGAACACCACACCCGCGCCCGGCCGCCGGGAGAGCTGGGTGATCTGCCCCTCGACCCACACCGCGCCGAGCCGGTCGATCCACCCGCCGATGAGTCGCGACACCTCGCCGACCGGGATCGGCGCTTCCGGAGACGTGGAGACAGCCATGCCAGTGAGAGTAGCGGGAGGCACTGACAGTGGGGGTTGCGCTGCGTGGGAGGTGGCCGTGGCAGTGGGCGGCGTCTTGTGGCCTGTCCCCGCCGCAGCTGCCGGGTGCGGCACCGTCGCGCGGGGCCCTGCCCCCGGGACCCCCGGTCCTCAATCGCCGGACGGGCTGGAACGTTCGGACGGGCTGGAACGTTCGGACGGGCTGGAACGTTCGGACGGGCTGGAATGCCCTGACGAGCCGGCCTTCCGCATCGTCAGCACTCCCAGCACCACCAGTCCCACCAGCAGCCAGGCCCCGCCCACCACTTGCGCGGTCGGCGACGCCTCGACGACCACCGCGCTCACCACCGCCAGCCCGGCCAGCGGCACCCCCACATGCCGCAGCAGGCTCGGCGCCGCGGCCTGCCGGCGGATCCGGAACCACCCGATCACCGAGGCGTGCAGCAGCGCGAACGCGGTCAGTGCGCCGACGTTCACGATCGACGACAGCCGGTCCAGACCGTCGTCCCGGGTCGCCGCCCAGACCGCCGCCACCAGCGTCACCAGCGCCGCCCCCAGCAGCGCCCGGCGCGGCACCCCGCTGCCCGCGTCCACCTTCGCCAGCGCGCGCGGCAGCCGCCGGTCCCGGGCCATCGCGAACAGCAGCCGCCCGGCCGCGGCCTGCCCGGCCAGCGCCGCGAACGCCGCCCCGATCGCCTTGCTCACCGCCACCAGGTCGTGCAGCCAGCCGCCCACCGCGGCGTCCACCGTCGTATAGAAGGCGGCTCCCTGCTCGCCCGGTTTCGCGGCCAGCTCGGCGGCGCTCATCGGGGCCAGCAGCGCGGCCAGATACGTCTGTACGGCGAACAGCGCCCCGGCCACCACCAGGCACGTCACCACCGCCCGCGCCACCCGCCGCGCACCTCCGGAAGCCTCCTCCGCGAACGAGGCGATCGCGTCGAAGCCCAGGTACGACAGCACCGCCACCGACACCGCCGCCAGCACCGCCTCGGGCGAGAAGCCGCCCTCCCCGGTCAGCGGCGCCGCCCAGCCGCGCTGCGGTCCGTGCACGGCCAGCGCCCACACCGCCGCCACCACGAAGACCACCAGTGCCGCGAGCTCCAGCGCCAGCACCGCGAACCCGACCACCGCCGCGGTCCGCACCCCCCGGAGGTTCAGCAGCGTGGTGACCACCACCGCGGCCGCCGTCCACACCCACTGGTGCACCTGCGGCACCAGCGCGTGCAGCGCGATACCGGAGAAGAGGTACGCCACCGCCGGGATCAGCAGGTAGTCCAGCATCGCCATCCACCCGGCGACGAACCCCGCCCCCTCGCCCAGACCGGCCCGCGCGTACGCGTACACCGACCCGGCCCGCGGGACGACCCGCACCATCTGCGCGTAGGAGTACGCCGTGAACGCCATCGCCACCGTGGCGACCACGTAGACGACCGTGATCGCGCCGTGCGACGTGGCCTGGAGGGTGCCGAAGATGCCCACCGGCGCCATCGGCGCGATGAACAGCAGCCCGTAGACGACCAGATCCCGGAACGACAGCGTCCGGCGCAGTTCCCCGGCGCCGCCGCCCACCTCGTCACCCACGGCCGCGCCGACTGTTCCCGGCATCCCGCCTCCTCACGTGCTCCCACCAGTCTGGGCCACCGCCGCGATCACTCCGCGCCGGGGCACGGCCGTACGATGGGACCCATGTCTGCTACTCCCCGTCCGCAGCCCAGCCGCAAGGTCCTCCTCGCCGCCCCGCGCGGCTACTGCGCGGGGGTGGACCGCGCGGTGATCGCCGTCGAGAAAGCCCTGGAACAGTACGGCGCCCCGGTCTACGTGCGCCACGAGATCGTCCACAACAAGTACGTGGTGAAGACCCTGGAGAAGAAGGGCGCGATCTTCGTCGAGGAGACGGCGGAGGTGCCCGAGGGCAACATCGTCATCTTCTCCGCGCACGGCGTCGCCCCCGTCGTCCACGACGAGGCCGAGCGCGGCAAGCTCGCCACCATCGACGCGACCTGCCCCCTGGTCACCAAGGTCCACAAGGAAGCCGTCCGCTTCGCCAAGGAGGACTACGACATCCTCCTGATCGGCCACGAGGGCCACGAGGAGGTCATCGGCACGAGCGGCGAGGCCCCCGAGCACATCCAGCTCGTCGACGGCCCCAAGGACGTCGCCAACGTCGAGGTGCGCGACCCGGACAAGGTCGTCTGGCTCTCCCAGACCACGCTCTCCGTGGACGAGACGATGGAGACCGTCGACGCCCTCCAGGGCCGCTTCCCCAACCTCCTCTCGCCGCCCAGCGACGACATCTGCTACGCCACCCAGAACCGCCAGCAGGCCGTCAAGCAGATGGGCGCCCAGGCCGACCTCGTCATCGTCGTCGGCTCCCGGAACTCCTCGAACTCCAAGCGCCTGGTGGAGGTCGCGCTCGGCGCCGGCGCCAGCGCCTCGTACCTGGTCGACTACGCCGAGGAGATCGACGAGAGCTGGCTGGAGGGCGTGGCCACGGTCGGTGTCACCTCCGGCGCCTCCGTCCCGGAGATCCTGGTCGACGGCGTCCTGGAGTGGCTGGCCGCCCGCGGCTTCGAGGACGTCGAGACGGTCACCGCCGCCGAGGAGTCCATCGCCTTCTCGCTCCCCAAGGAGCTCCGCCGCGACCTGCGCGCCGAGGCCCGGTCCGCCGTCGAGGACTGACCCCCGCGCCGGGACCGACCGGCGCCCGCCCGCCGTCCCCGCCCCACCGCCCGCCGTCTCTCGCATACCGGGAGCGGCGGGCGGGGTTCGTGCCTAGCCTTTTCCCATGAGGGTCTTCGGTGTGGACATCGGCGGATCGGGCATCAAGGGCGGCCCGGTCGATCTGGAGCGCGGCGAGCTGTCCGACGAGCGCTACAAGGTACTGACCCCGCATCCGGCCACCCCCGAGGCGGTCGCCGACCGCGTCAAGGAGGTCGTGGACCACTTCGGGTGGACCGGCCCGGTCGGTGCGACCTTCCCCGGCGTGGTCACCGGCGGGATCACCCGCACGGCGGCCAACGTCGACAAGCGCTGGATCGGCACGGACGCCGCCGCCCTGCTCACCGGCCGGCTCGGCGGCCGCCCGGTCACCCTGCTCAACGACGCGGACGCCGCCGGTCTGGCCGAGATGCGGTTCGGCGCCGGCCGCGGCCGCGCCGGCACGGTCGTCGTCCTCACCTTCGGCACCGGCATCGGCAGCGCCGTCTTCACCGACGGCCGGCTCGTCCCCAACACCGAGCTGGGCCACCTGGAGCTGCACGGCCACGACGCCGAGAAGCGCGCCTCCACCAAGGCCAAGGAGGACGAGGACCTCAACTGGCAGCAGTGGGCGAACCGCGTCCGCAAGTACCTCGCCCACGTCGAGATGCTGCTCTCGCCCGGACTGTTCGTGGTCGGCGGCGGGGTGAGCCGCAAGGCGGAGAAGTTCCTGCCGCTGATCGAGGGCATCCGGGCCGAGATCGTCCCGGCGCGGCTGCAGAACGACGCGGGGATCGTGGGCGCCGCGATGGCCGCCTACGCCTCCGGGGCGGGCACCCCCGGTTCCGCCGGAGCCGTGGAGGCCGGGCCCCCTACAGGCGCGCCACCCGCCGCGGACGGCCCCCGCCCCGGGAGTGCTCCGGGCCCCGCCGCGCGGACCCGCCCGGTCGAGGGGCCCCCGCCCGCGGACCGGGCCCCGGACGCCGTTGTCGACTCACCGGTCGGCTGGCCCGACGCCCGGCGATGAGCAGTGCCTTGCGGACCACCACCAGCAGCCCGCAGAGCAGCGTGCCCCCGTAGAGCCAGCCGGCGTTCAGCGCGAGGACGGTGAAGACGCCGACCAGCAGTCCGGGGAAACCCGTCGGACCGTGCTGCACCGGCAGCGTGCCGACGGCGAACGCGATCGGCAGCGCGACCGGCGCGGCGACCAGGTCGAGCGGCCGCACCCACGCCCCGGCCGCCACGCCGACCAGCAGGAAGAACGCCCCGTACGCGCCCTGCGCCCCGTCCAGCAGCCAGCGGTCCAGGAACCCGAAGGCCAGCAGCGCGGCGGTGGCCAGCAGCCCGCAGCCGAGGCCGGTGAGCTTGGCGGCCGGCATCCGGCGGAGCAGCCCGGCCACCGGGGCGGGCGCCGGGGGGCGCCGCGGGCCGGCGCGGTAGACGGCCGCGACCTCCTCGCCGTCGGCCGGCGGCCCGGCGGCCGGGCGCGGCATCCACTCGCCCGCGGCCATGGCCGGCGGCGCGGCCGCCTGGTACGCCGGTGCCCCGTACTCCGCCGGCCCGGGGGCGTAGCCGCGGGCCGTGACTTCGGTGCCGGAGGGCACGGAGGCATAGCCGGACGCCCGCATCGCGGACAGGAAGGCGTCGTCGGGGTCGGCGGCCATGGCCTCCGCGGGGCGCGGGAGCCGGGTGTCCGTGTCGGGGCCGCCGCTCCGCGGCCGGCCGTGCGGGGACGTGCGCGCTTGGGGTTGCTCGACGTGTTGCTCCACGCGGCCACGGTAGGCCGCTAAGTGGGATTAATTGGTCATGGGACACGCGCATTCACCAACCTCGGGGGCACTGTTAGGCGGCCCGGCGCACGTCAGGGGAGCGCGCGGGGCGCCGGGCGCCCTCCCTCCGGGGCGGCGTCCGGCCCGCCCGGCCCGGCGGGGCCCGCCCAGTAGACTGGTGGATCGGCCCTCCCCGGTCAGCTCCGGCCCCACTCGGCCGGACCGGGAAGCGGCCCGCCCTTTCGCCCACCACCAGCTCCGGGAAGTCGCCACCGTGTCGCTCACGATCGGAATCGTCGGTCTGCCCAATGTCGGCAAGTCGACCCTGTTCAACGCCCTGACCAAGAACGACGTGCTGGCGGCCAACTACCCGTTCGCCACCATCGAGCCGAACGTCGGCGTGGTCGGCGTCCCCGACCCCCGCCTCGCCAAGCTCGCCGAGATCTTCGGCTCCGCGCGGGTGCTGCCCGCCACCGTCGACTTCGTCGACATCGCGGGCATCGTCCGGGGCGCCTCGGAGGGCGAGGGCCTGGGCAACAAGTTCCTCGCCAACATCCGCGAGTCCGACGCGATCTGCCAGGTCATCCGCGCCTTCAAGGACGAGAACGTCGTCCACGTCGACGGCGAGGTCTCGCCCAAGAACGACATCGAGACCATCAACACCGAGCTGATCCTCGCCGACCTCCAGACCGTCGAGAAGGTCCTGCCGCGCCTGCAGAAGGAGTCGCGGATCAAGAAGGACGTGGCGCCCAAGGTCAAGGCCGTCGAGGAGGCCAAGGCCATCCTGGAGGAGGGCCGCACCCTCTTCGCCGCCGGCTACGTCCAGGGCACCGAGAAGACCGAGCTGCTGCACGACCTCCACCTCCTCACCACCAAGCCCTTCCTCTACGTCTTCAACGTCGACGAGGAAGAGCTCACCGACGAGGACTTCAAGAACGAGCAGCGCGCCCTGGTAGCCCCCGCCGAGGCGATCTTCCTCAACGCCAAGCTGGAGGCCGACCTGGCCGAGCTGGACGACGAGGAGGCCCTGGAGCTCCTCCAGTCCGTCGGCCAGGAGGAGCCGGGCCTGGCCACCCTCGCCCACGTCGGCTTCCGCACCCTGGGCCTGCAGACCTACCTGACCGCCGGTCCCAAGGAGACCCGCGCCTGGACGATCAAGCAGGGCGCCACCGCCCCCGAGGCTGCCGGTGTCATCCACACCGACTTCCAGAAGGGCTTCATCAAGGCCGAGGTCATCTCCTTCGCCGACCTCGTCGAATCCGGCTCCGTCGCCGACTCCCGCGCCGCCGGCAAGGCCCGCATGGAAGGCAAGGACTACGTCATGCAGGACGGGGATGTGGTGGAGTTTCGGTTCAACGTGTAGCGGGTGACATACCACCACTTCGCTGATCTGGCAAACATGCAGGTCAGAAGGGGTCCGACTCTTCGGGGTCGGGCCCCTTTTCCGTGCCCGTGCTGACTTGGTGCTGACCTGGAAGCACCTGTCATCACCCCTGGGAACCCCTTCCGTGCTGACTTGGTGCTGGATGGTTAGACCCTTACTCGGTGCGGGTCTGGGGGCGTGTCCGGCACAATGCCCACCATGGGAGCAGGGGGCTTAGCACTTATTTCAGGAGTCGCAGCCGTGATTGGCGCGGCTCTCGGGGCAGCGGGGGCGGTCGTGGCTGCACGTCACACCGGGAAGGCGCAGACGCACTCGCAGCACACTCACTGGAGACGGCAGGTGCGCAGGGATGCGTACGCCAAGCTGTTGCAGGCCATCTCCGAATTCACTGAACGCGGTCGTGAAGTTCAGGTGCTGCTCAAGCAAGGAATGGCCCCCGCACCTCAGGCCCTCGGCGAGTTCCGAGCCCTGCTCAAGGAACTGGAGGAGGCAGTGGCTGCGGTAGAGCTGGAGGGGCCCAAGAAGGTCGCAACGGCCGCCTTCAATGTGATGGCGCACCTGGCTATGTGGCATGCCTGCCTTGTCACCGACATTGTCTATCGCGTGGACCTGTCGATACCTCGCCAGGGGCGGTCGGTGGAGGAGGCCGAAGCTGCCGCCATTGAAGCAGTGGTTGAGTTCAAGACCCTCGCCCGCGGCGCCCTCGATGATCCGAGTGGGGCGCTCGACATCACTCAGTGACGGAGACCTGGTCATCTGTCGCGTGCCACACTGCTACGGTCGCCATATGACCCTCTCGGCATCTACAACCCGTGCCGTCGACCTGCGGGTTGAACCGGTCTCTGACCTCCTTGATCGCGTGGAGCGGGCGCTAGAGGCGCGTTTCGACCGGGACTCTGTGGTGCGTAAGCGCCGTTCCGTCGGAGCACGGACTGACCGCGATACCTGGGTGCGCATCGAGAGACGAGGGCTCGACAAAATCGGCGTCCAAGGGTGGAACGGAACCGAGTGCGCCGCGCGTCTGGACGGCGTCGCCCAGCCGGCGTGGCAGGGCTGCGTGGTCTGGCGGGACGTAGACGAGCCTGTGATGTGGCGGGCTGACGAGACCGAACTCTTGCCCGGAGCGCCCATCGGAACCGCCGTTCTCAGCGAAGACCCGGGGCTGCCAGATGAGTGGTGGCAGGCGTTCAACTCTTCGATGGACGCACTTGCGGCTCACGAGACGCAGCGCGTTGCTACGCCGGACACAGATACCGTCACGCAGGCCCTCGTCACGGAGTCCATCCGCAGTGTCTTCTCCAGCGACTTCGACACGACCGTTGAGCGCTGGGTGCCAGCCCACGCGGATCTGAACTGGGCCAACATGACCGCGCCGACGTTCAGCCTCTTCGACTGGGAGGACTGGGGAAACGCACCGCAGGGGCTCGATGCCGCCTCACTGTGGGGAAGTTCCCTTGCCGTCCCAGCTCTGGCCGATCGGGTGCTGCGAGAACGGCGATCGGATTTCGAGAGCCGGGACGGCAAGCTGATGACGCTGTTCGCGTGCTCCAAGATCCTTGGGCCGTATGCGCACCCGGAGGACCCTCGGCTGGAGCCCGCCCGCCGTATGGCGGATCAGGTTATCGCGGAACTTCAGGCCGGCTGACTGCGCAACCGGTCTCGCAGAAGGGACCGGTACTCGCGGATCGTCCGCCCGTCGACCTCGCCGTCCAGGGCGCCGGTCAACTCGCCCAAGTGGGTGGGGTCATCGGTGCCCACAGCGATGGCGCTGACTCGCGGGAGGTGGAAGGCGACGCGGAAGGCCGCCTGTACGTGGGAAAAGCGGTTACCGCCCTGGATGAAGACTCGGGGATCGGTCTTCGCCCACACGGGAGCCCGGGTGCTGCCTCCAAAGGGACTCATGCCCCACACCTGGCCGTCCCCTAAGTTCCATGCCTTGGTGAGGGTTTCCGCGGCGTCGAGCGTTCTGATCCCGACCAGCAGCCCGGCGCGGACCATGAGGACGGACGGCCTTGGCGTTCCCGTGTCGATCAGGTTCGGCAGCGGTGAAGGGTCCCAGGATGCGACGCCCCAGCCGCCGCATAGCCCTTGCGCCGCGGCGTCATCGAGGGCAGCGCACGCCTGGGCCAGCAGGTCTCGGCTCTGTGGTGCGGTCTCCTGGAGCGAGTGTTCGGGATTGTGCAGGAACACGAGGTCCGGCTCCCGCCCGAGGTCCCGAACCGCCTGCTCCACGGCCGCGCGCAGCCGCGCGGGGCTCAAGGAGTGTTCCGTCCTGTCCGGACCTGGAAAGTAACCCACCTTGGTGGAGAGCGTGAACCTCGGTAGGAGATCGCCTGCTGCCTGTGCCAGGGCCTGATGCGAGCGGAATCCGAGGTAGTTGGTGCTGGTGTCGAGTGCGGTGACGCCGAGGTCGAGCGCGCCGGTCAGGAGACGGCGTTCGTGACGAGACCGGTGTAGCCCGAGGACAACTCGGGGGTGAGTGGCGCGCATATCTCCTCCTTCACCAAGATCTCGGCCACCTCCGCCACTTCGGCCCCGACCATGGCCGCCGCCTGGGCCAGCGGTACCGGCCTGCCGCTGAGTAGCAGGCGCAGTGCGGGCAGTGCCTTGGCCGCGAGGGTGATCTTCTTTCCAGAGGCCACGATGTCGACGGTCTCGCCGTTCTCGCGGATCTTGGGAGCGAAGTGGGTAGTGCACGCCACGGCGTCGAGAGGCGCCAGGATGTCGAGGTACGGCACGTGTCGGGGCAGCGTCGTCTCCTGCTCGTACGAGGCCAGGAAGCCGGCCGGAGGGCGCTCGCCGATCAGACGGACGGCGGCCTCGGTCAGAGCTTCGCTTCCAGCGCCGTGCCAGCGGTCCAGGTCGTGCCGGAATGCCTCGTGCTCGCGGCACCAGTCGGCCAGCCAGGCGAGCCAGCTGGCACCCGTGCGCTTGGTAATCCCGAACGTCACGTGAAGGCTCTTGCCCGAACCGCTACCCATCCGGGTCGCCTGGTGCCAGTGGCCTCGGGGGATGTGCATGACGTCACCGGTCTTCATGGTGCCGGACCAGATGATCTCGTCGCTCGGGGTCTCGTTGGGGTCGGAGTCCCGGTACATGGGGACGTTGCGGGAGGTGCCTCGTACCTCCCAATCCTTTTCGCCGGCAAGCTGGATGATCAGGACATCGTGATCGTCCCAGTGCAGAGGGAAGCCCTCGGCGTCGTTCGTCGTCAGGTAGGCGTTGACCTGCACCCGTTCGTGGGACCACCACTGCAAGGCGCGACACGTGACCTCCATCGTCGGGTCGAAGACGTTGACCTGATCGAGGATGAGCGTCGCGCCCTCTCGCAGCAGCCGCCCCAAGCTGCGCATGTTGACCATGGGGATGCTTTGGCCCCGAGGGCTGACGGTGTCGGTGTAGTAGATGGCCGGGTGGACTTCCTTGCCCTCCTGGAAGCACCGGAACTGAGGGCGGTTCAGGCTCCGGCGCATTGCGATGTCGAGCAGACGGTTCGGGGTCAGGATGCGGGAGGCGAGCGCGGGATCGTCCATGCTCCCCCGCACGAAGCCCTTACCCAGCCCTTCCGGTCCGTCCCATCCGAGCGTCGTTTCGATGGCGCTGATCAACTGGTGTTCCATCGCTGCCTCCTCGTAGGTCCGATCTGGTGGTGCGGACACAGCGGGGGCCCGACCGGCGAACCGCTCGGACCCCCGCCGGTCGGCACTACTCGGTGTCGCTCAGGTTGCCGTCACCGCCGGGCCACGGTGCGTCGCCGGAACTTCCGGCGTTGTCGGACCGGAGGCTGTCGTACCGGTCGTGGACGGCGGTCAGCTCTTCCACCGCCACGAGAAGGCCACTCTGGGCCGGAGGCGGAGTCGTGCTCTGTGTCACCTCGTGCTCCTTCCTCTTCGGTTCTCCCGCCAGGGACCTGGCGGGAAGCAAGGCCGCCCCCACGGCCGTGGGAGATGTGGAATGACGTGGGGGCGGGGTCAGTGGGGGCCGCGGCTAGGACGCGGCTCTGCGGTGGCGGCCGGCCTTGGGAAATCGCGCGGCGCGGTTGGCAGGAAGGGCGCTCGCGTCCTTGCGCATGTTGGCGTCCAGGACTCGTTGGTCGAGCTGGTAGAGGCACGCGCGGCAGGCGTAGAGGGCAGCGTGCATGCCGCTGGACCGGACAGGGCCGATCCACGTCACCTCGATGTCATCGCGCCCGCACCAGAGCCAGCATTCGCCCTGTGGCTGCCACTGGTGGCGATCCCACAAGGAGGAGGTGGCCGGCTCGCCCGTCGCCGGATCGACGTCGCGGCGCGTCGGCCGGAAGACGACATCGGGGTCCGGCAGAGGAGACGCGCGCAGTGTGTGGCGTCCCATCACGCGACCGCCAGCATCAGGTAACCGGGTGTGCCCTTTGTGCCAGGTGCGGGTTTAGCCGCGAGGAACTGGCGCAGAGCTGCGGCACGGATCGCTGGCGCGGGCTTCGGAAGCGCGATCTCGGCCCACACTCGCTTTCCGTATCTCGTGGGCTCCCAGCCGCACCGCGCCGCGAAGCAGCCAACCAATGTGAGGCCGCGCCCACTTTCGTCATCTTCTTCAGCGCAACACTCCTGCGGTCCCTGGTGGTTGCTGTCGAACACCTCGATCAGCAAGCTGCCGGGCCGATGACGAAGGGCCACTGAGATCGGCCCCCGCCCATGGACGACAGCATTGGTAAGGAGCTCGGAGGCGATCAGGCGGATCGCATCAGCCGTTTCATCATCGAGTGAGACGCCCCAGGCCCGAAGCTGCTCAACGACCATGCGTCGAGCTGGAGATACCTCTTCCTTCGTGCCCTCGATGGTGAAACGAGTGACGAGCGCAGGCATAACGGACGCCTCCGAAGAGCTGGAAAGCGGCGTCATCTCCGACGGGGGACACCTGGAGATGACGCCGCCGATCTGGGTAGACCATCCCGAACGGGACGGTCTGCTCTTGCCGTGGACCGGCTGATGCTCAGTCAACGCCTTGTGGGTGCGGTCCGGGAACGTTTCTGGGGGGTTTCTCTTGGCAAGGAAGGGTCCCCCGGCGCGTGTACGCGCAGTAGCCTCGCAGCTACGCCGTGAGGGGATGATGGGAGTGACGACGTGCCTGTTGAGCCGTTAGCAATCCACCCACTGACCTTTGTTCGCCAGTTGCAGGGATGGGGGAAAGCCGAGCTCGCGCGCCTCATGCAAGCGCGCGGCGAGGCGCTCGGCATCCTGCTGGCAACCAACCGCACCACCGTATGGAAATGGGAGCAGGGCCAGGAGCCGGATGCGGACGCTCAGCGCGTATTGGCTGACCTGCTGAATGTCCCGTATGAACGGGCTCTGACCCAGAGGTGGCCGCGCTGGCTACCCGTGTGGGAAGTAACCGGGCTTACCGCTCCTTGGACAGAGGCCGGTACCGTTGAGGCATTGGCTGATCTGGTTGGGAGTGGCCGCATGGATCGTCGGGGATTTCTCACCATCACTGGCGCCGCGCTGACGGGCCTGGCAGCAAGCTGGGCTGAGGCGCCATCCGCATTCGCCTCCGCGCTCGACGGAGACCGTGTCACGGACAAGATGGTCTCGACGCTTGAGCAACGCATCGGCACGCTGCGTACGCTTGATGACCAGCTCGGAGGTGCCCGGCTCTTGGAGCAGGCGCGCAGCGACCTTGCTCTGATCTCAGGTCTCCTCAAAACCGGCCGGTACACGGAGCAGACCGGCAGCCGCTTGTACGCGCTGGCGGCGCGGGTCTCGCACCTGACGGGCTGGATGGCGTACGACGCTGGTCTGCGGTCCGCCGGACAGCAGTATTACGTGGGAGCTCTTCGGAGTGCCCGTACCGCCGGAGACGACGCCTTCGGAGCCTTCGTCCTCGCAGAGATGGGAGTCCACGTCTCCGAGGCCGGGCGGACCGCGGAGCGCGTCGAACTCATCTCGACCGCCATCGACAATGCTCCTCGAACGCTGTCGCCCTACACACAGTCGTTCCTCCACCTGCACCAGGCTGAGGCACTTTCCCGCGACGGTGACCACCGGAAGGCCGGCACCGCACTGAACCGTGCCCTTTCCCTCTGGGACCGACACACGGAAGACGCATCCCCCGACTGGCTCGACTGGTACGGCGAGGCGCAGCTGAAGTCGACCGAAGGCAAGGTCATGCTGCGCTCCGGCCAGGTGGAGCGCGCTACGAGCTCCCTGGAGACCTCCGTCAAGAAGGCCGCGCCGCGTGACAAGGCCGTCAGGTCCAGCCGCCTGGCCGAAGCCCGGCTCGCTGGGAACGACCTGGACGGGGCACTCGATGCCGCGAACTATGGGGCCGAACTGCTTGAGGACAAGGTCAGTTCCGTGCGGGCCGTGGACCGACTGAAGGAGTTCTCTGAGCGGCTCGGTCCGCACCGGTCGGTTCCGGCGGTACGTGAGTTCCGTGAGCGGCTGAGCGCCCTGCCGACCGCCGCCTGAGATCGACGAAGAACGATCACCCCCAGGTGTGGTGCCCTCCATACCGTTCCCCCGCCTCATCACGATGCGCCAATGAGGCGGGGAACCAGATCACGGAATGCGGCCGGTGCAACGGCTACTTGCTGGGGGTGTCCCACGGGGGGTTTTGCGGACGCCGGTACCAGTACCATGCGCGGTCAACAATCGGCACGTCCGCAGCCTTTGCAAGATTCTCCCCACCATCTTCGACGGTGAGTCCGCGATACGCCTGGTCAATCTGCTCAAGGGCCTCTGTAGCAGAGTGCCGTTCGTCCGCAGGCAACCTTCCGATCACATCGGCCGTCTGATCGCGCAGCTCAAGGTCTTCCACATACATGGAGGCCGGGTACCACGCCGATGGAGGCCAGCCTGTTGCCATGCGGACCGTGAGCCGCTCCCAGTTCACGAGCAGGCTGCGCACTTCCCGCCGACCTTCCGAGATCCCCTCGGGCAGGTGCGAATCAGTGACCTTGCTAGGCAGCTGAAGTTCTTTGATGATCTCGCGGAACTTGGTGACGGTAGCGCGAGGAAACTCTGGGATGGCGTCCTCTACAGCGTCAATTGTCAGCCTCTCCGACTCACTTTCAGGCTCGGTCACACGTGCATGTGTAAGCCCACCCTGCGGTGTGGCAATCCGCCAGACGTTGGGGATGGCCACAGTCCCGGGAAAGAGGACAGGCACGCCAAGCGCCTGTGCCACCTTCAGTGCAAGAGCCTCCTCTGACGGGGGCGACTGCACTGCGTCCGTCGCATAGATGCTCACCGACCAGTTCAGGTCACCGCGAACTGCTGAGTATTCGCAGGTTACTTCGGCGTCCCAGTTTCGAGAATCGAAGTCGGATTCCTCCGACACATCAACATCGGCGAGAGAGACGCCGAACACCTCAGCAAGGATCGGTGCAAGCCGTGCCGGGAATTCCTGCCCAGGGGCGATCAGGTTATATGTCATCAGTGGTAGGTCCTGTAGAGTTCCAGAGCCTTTTCTACGGCTTGCGGGTTGTTTTTGAACTTCGGTGCATTGCTGAACAACTTCTCAAGCTTACTGACGTCGCCATCCACGCGTGTGATCTGCTTCAGTGCATCGTATTCGATGCGATCGAGATTGACGATGCCGGGGCCAGAGCCAGGGAAGACGGTTCCACTGTCCTCGACGCCGTAAGTCCGGCCGTTAATCTCGTACCTCTGAGAGACGTGATCCCATTTTGCGTTTCCCGCGGCGATCTCGGCGATGTCGTTGTTCACGACGTGCCTGTACTCCGGCAGGATGAGGCTGTTTTCTGCCTTGACCTCCCCGTTCTTCACGCCTCCCATAGTGTGCCTGGGGTGAGGTGCGCGAAGCGTCTTGCCCTTCGCCGGGCCAGCGATGGTGTCCGAAGCTGGCCACGTGGCACGGCTTCCCCCACCGCCCTGAGCGCTTCGCATCAGCGGCTGGCCGGTTGGGCCGACAGGCCCTTCGCCGGCCATCGCCAGGCGTGGGCCGCCAAGGTTGGGCAACTGCATTTGGAGGTTGGGCAGTGAGATGTTGAGGTTGCCCAAGCTGTCCAACTTCATGTTGCCGAGGACGTTCTTGACGCCGCCGGCCTCGGCTACGGCCTGGGCGCCGCGGGCGGCTCCGCCGAAGGCGCCTCCCAGGAGCATGCCGGACACCCCGGCGTCCTTGATTTCGGCGGCGTTGATGCCATGCTGATCCCCGAGCAGGTTCCGGCCGCCTTGGGCGACGACCACGTCCACCGTGATGGCACTGATGCCGCCGATGGCGGCGGTGGCCAGGACGGTGCCGGCGATCTCGGTGATGGTGGCAGAGACGGCGACGCCTGCCGTGCTGGCCGCTGCGACGATCGCTTCGGTGGCACCCGCGGCGGCGACCTCGCTTATGCCGCCGGTGAAGATGGCCAACGCCGTACCAGCGACCAGGACCGCGCCGGCGATCTCCATCTCGTGGTGGATCTTCTTCTTCGCTTCGGCTATCTGGTCGGCGAACTTATCCAGGGCCTTGGCCATGTCCTCCGCGGCGGAAGCAAGGTCGTCCAGGTACCCCTTGCCCCCGCCGTGGTACTTCTTCCAGAACGCACCGAACGCCTCAATCGACTTGCCCTTGTTGTTGTCGATGACGTCCTGTGCAGACTTGTGTGTCGCCGAGGTGATGTCCTTGACGTCATCAGCAAATGTCCGCCAGGCACGAGCGGCTTCCCGGAGTTCGTCCTCATCACCCTTCGGCCACCACATGCCGGTGAGGTCCTGGACAATTTCCTTGGCCTTGTCTGCGGCACTCAATGCGCACCGCCACCTTGCGATTTGAAGCCCGAGGCGTTGGAGCGATCCGCTTCCTCGTGATTGTCAGCCATGTCCTTCATGGACTTGCCAATGCTTTCCAGGCCCTTCACCAACGCATGGGCAGCACGCTCGATTTGGGTGCGATGCGGGCTGTAGACGCCTTCAAACTTCTTCCCCTGCTCGTCGTCCCCCCAAGGTTCCCCGAGCCCATCGAGTGAGTGCTTCAGCTTCTCGGCCGCCTTCGCCAAAGCGGCTGACTCCCTACCGAACTTCGGCGCTTCGTCCTTCAGTTGGTGTGTGTCGATATCGAAGCCAGAAGCGGCCACGGTTCCCCCCAAACGCTCTACCTTCAGGTTCACTACGAACCTACCGTGTACCACTGACAGTGCACTTGATCGCCTCAGCCGATCAACCGGTTTGTCTACTTCACCCAGCTTGGGTGCGTTGTAGCCTGGCTAGATGTAGCCGATCATGGCTCAAATTCGCGTGATGTACGCGCTGTCGAACGTCTGGAAGGCCCGGCGTCAGCTGCGGCGTGTTCGCGCAACGTTACCTTTTACAATCTCGCCATAGCACAGCAGATCGTCACCATCTATACGGACAACTTCACGGGTGAGAAAGGCTCGGAGGCTGCCACGCGCACGGCTGTGGACTGCCGCTCGCCAGCCGGCCCGTGCTTCACATCGTGCTCGGCGGCTCACCCGAGGGCGTGGAGACTCGTCAGCACCAGAAGGAAGAGCGTCAACGCGGCCCCGGCCGCAGCTGAACCGCCCCTGATGCAGGTCGGCGTGCGGGCACCTTCCCACCGGGCAAGTAAGCCGGCCATCATGCCGATGATGACCGCTGCCAGCACCGCCGCCAGGACCAAGAGCAGCCTGACGTAGAGAGCCAGTCCCACTTCAACCTCCGTTGCGCAACCATGAGATGACGCCCTCAAGCGTCCACAGAGGGCAGCGGGCGGACTAGGATCCTGGACTACCTCAGAACTTCTCAGGACAACGCAGGACTACGGGGTGCGATGTGGGGAGACGACCCAAGCCGTTGGATCCGGAGAACCCTCTGCACGCCTTCGCCAGAGAGCTGAAGGAGCTGCGCCACGAGGCTGGCGCAGCAGGGGGCCCGAAGCCCACCTGCATGGCGGTTGGTATCAGCCGGAGTACCTACTACGCATGGCTAAGCGGTAGGCAGCTTCCCGAGCAGGATTTGCTGGAGCGCGTCGTGAGGCACTGGGGCGGAGATCCGCGGTACTGGACGAGGCGTCGCAGCCGAGTGGCGGAGAGCTTGGTTGTAGAGCTGCCTGAAAACGCGAGCGACGCTTCTATCGAAGCTATCTCTGAGGTGTTGACTCCGCTGTGGAGCGTGCACGTAGAAGACGGATATGAGGCTGAGCTAAACGCTCACCTGATCGAGCAATCCAAAGCGCTAACTAGGTTCTTTTACAACCTTAAGGGTATGTATATCGCAGCAGGGCGACCCCGTCGAGAGGCGGTATCACTTAGGACGTACCTGAGCCCTAATGCTGTAGCTGATGTGTTCATGGGGCACGCCTATAAGTCACCCGAGGAAACCTATCGCGATCGCTGCGAACTGATTTCTGGACTTACTTGTTTTCTCCCTGCGAGCCCTGACCGGCACCTTTCTCAATTAGTCATGGAAACGCGGGCCCTGGCCAAAGAGATCGAGGAGCGCGCTCGTGTCACCGCAGGACTTCAGAGTCGGCGCGAATCTCTAAGGGAGGGCGCATAGAGGTCAAGTTGTACGGCTATGACGGGGGCCTTCTATGCGTCTGCATCAAAATGGTTGACGCTAGGCGGTATCGACTGGGGCTATTTCCTCGGCGTTCTCGTATTGGTGAAGGTCCATTGAAAAGCAACAGCTAAGGCCCCTCAACTGCTGAGGGGCCTTAGTCTGCTCGAAAGCTGCGAACTTATCGCTGGTGTGTGTTATCCGAGTGCCGTCGGTTCTTGCGCTACTTATTCAAGCTCTTCGTAACTGTCAACGTATTCATGGCCATTGAGGTGTGCCGCGAGCTTTCCGACGCCTCGTTCGACTCGATACCGGACAGCTCGGTCAGTTACGCCCTGTACGGCTGCGGCTTCGTCGTCCGGTAGGTCCACGCCATACCGCAGTACGAGGGCCTGACGCTCGCCGAGCGAGAGTGGGGCCGTTTTCCAACCCAGCCGTATGTCGGCGAGGTGGGCGAACAGTGTGCCTGCGGCCTTCGGGTCGGTGGTTGCCTTGGGCATGTCGGCGTCCGGGGACTGCGGGTTACGGATGCCGTACGCGGCTTCCACGTCCCACACGGCCGGGAGAAGGTGCTCGACGAGGCGTCGGTCGTACGCGGTCACAGGCACGTCCGCTCTGCCGAGTGCCGCGCGGCCTCATAGGAGGTGTGGCCGGCACGGTGCTTGGCCTCGGTCAACCAGCGGTCCCGAAGACGCTGAGAGAGCCAGCGATGCAGCAGTCCGGCCCCGGCCTCGTCGAGGAGCTGGCGCACATACGCGGCCCGTTCGGCGGCGATTATGACCGTCTCCTGGTAGGCGTCTTCGTACTCCAGCGTGAGGCCGTAATCGCGGCCGAAGGCCCGTGCGACAGCCTGAGCGACGCTCTCGACCTGAGGGTCAGCGAGGATACTCCAGTCCGCTTCGTTGGTTGCCTGGGCTGCTTCGTAGTCCAGAAGCTGAAGGCTCATCGGACCACCTCCTTGACCGGCACCTGGCCGTCCTTCGTTACGGCGACCACCAGGCCGGGAGCGCCTGTCGTGCCCTTCGCGTGCCGCCACCACGTCGACTCGCTCTCCATGGCCGGCGGCTGGATGAACGTCCTCGGGCCGTCGGTGTCCACGAACTCGTGGTGCAGGTGGCCGGCAAGGAGGAGGTCGGCCTGGTGCATGGCACTGGCCTTGTTGAACGCCTGGCCCTTCCACCACTCGAAGTGCTTGCCCGGACGCCACTGATGGCCGTGGGCATGCGCCACGACGGTGCCCGAGCAGTCGACGACGACCGTCAGCTCGTCCGTGTCCGGCACGAAGCACTCGACATGCGCGAAGCGCTCCGGGTTCAGCTCCAGGGCATCACGCACGGAGATCAGGGCCTCGGTGTCGTGGCTGTCGTCGTACCGCGTCACGCCCTTGCCGTTGATCCGTACGGCCTCACCATGGTTGCCGGGGACGGCCGCCATGGTCAGACGTTCGGCGAGCGGAGCCAGCGTGAGGGCACCGTGCAGCATGACCCGGCGGGTAAGCCGGATCTGCTCGGTGAGGGTCAGGGGTGTACGCCACACGTTCGCCCCACCCTGGGACTGGAACCCTTCGAGATGATCACCGAGCCACGCGATGTGTACGTGGCCGATGTCGAACCGCTCGCGGTACAGCGCGAGGCGGTCGGCAGCGCCGTTGAGGCAGTCGATCGTGCGCTTCAGGGTGCCGGCCGGGCCGTCCCCGTCGATCTTGCCGAACTGCATGTCGCCGAGGGCGATCACGAAGGTGTGGTCCCCGGTGACTCGGGTGTCCGTCGGTCGGCTCGGCTGGTGGGCGTCGATGGCAGCCAGCAGCTCACTGATGTCGGGACGGCCGTACGGAACGGTGCCGTGGGCGCGGGCGAAGGTGAACCGGGTGGAGACGCCGAGGTCGCCGCTGGGCATCGTCCACTCCGAGCTCCGGAAGCCCTTGACCTCCCACTCGCTCTCGTTGAGGCCGTGGGCGCGGAGGACGTCGGCCGCGGTGCCCTTGCTGTCCATCTCGGCCGGCCCGCGCACGGTGACCTCGGCCGCGTCGCCGGTTACTTCGATCTGGCGCGTGAAGTCGCGCTCGGGGTCGGTCTGGCGGCTCGGTATCGCTGGTCCTACGGGCTTCGACAGAAGCTCGTCGAGCAGGGAATCGGTCAAGGGCTGACGCTCTCTTCCTGGCGCAGGCGGCGCCGGTACGTACGGATGGTCGAGGCGGACACGTGGTGTCCGTAGCGGGCGAGAACCCAGACGAGTTGTTCGGCAGCCGTGCCCTGGAGGAGGTGGCGCTCGAAGACCTCACGTTCGTCCGGGTCGAGGGCTGCCCAGATGCCGACGAGGCGGGGGCCGGGATTGCCCGGCAGGTCGCGTGTCGTCATCGAGCCTCCCGGTCGAGCTGCTCGATCGCTGCGACTGCGTAGGCCGCGACGTTCTCCAGGTGGAACTTCGCGGTCTCCGGGTCGTCGGTGCTGGCGAGGGCGTAGTAGAGCTGCTCCAGGAGCTCGGCGTCCCAGCCGGGCATTCCCGCCTTGTCACGGGATACCTTGATGAAGGCCCAGCGGTCGGCTTCCTCCGCGAAGTACCGTTGCGCTTTCACGGGGTTGAGGCCGCCCCCAATCGGCATCTGTTTGTCAGCCACAGTCCGGTGGGTGGACTTCACGTTCGTGAGGATCGTGGTCACGGGGGCGGCCTTGCGTGCTGGCCGCTTCGTCGTCTTAGCCTCGGTCAAGCCGCGGCCTCCTTGGCGTCGTAGAGGGCCTGTGCGCCACCGGCCAAGTAGGTTTCGGTCACGTCGCCAGTTCGGAGACGGACCGGTTTGGCCGAGCGGAGAGAGCGACAGACTGTTGTCGTGAGCTTGCTTCCGGCCTCGTCCGGGTCGCTCCAGACCCAGACGCGCGAGAAGCCCGCGAGCATCCGGCGGTGCCGGGCGAACCACATCTCGACGCCAGGGACGGCGACCGAGTGCCAGCCGATCTTCCGGTGGATCATGCGGTCGAACTCGCCCTCGGTGAGGTGGATCTCGTCGCCGGCCGCGTGGATCGAGTCGACCCCGTACATGCGGGGCGGGTCTCCGGCGATGGTGTTGTACTTGCCGTGGCCGTGCTCGCGGTGGTTGTGGTTCTGGAGGCACCGGAACCGGATCGTCAGCGGCTGCCCCTGGTGCCCGAGGTAGGGGATGCAGAGCATCCCCCGGTAGCGCTCGTGGCCGGGGAGGGGATCGTCAACGACGCCAAGCCGGAACGTAGCCGCCTCTTCGGGACCGATCCCGCGAGCGCGCAGGTACCGCGCGGCGTCCGCCGTAAGCGCTGCCTGATACGCGCTCGTCGCCTCCTCCAACATCTCGCGTTGCGAGGGCGAGAGAGGCCGCAAGGGTTCGCGCTCCGACAAAGTCCGTTTCCTCTTTCTCCATGATCAGCGTGAACGAGTCCCCTCCTCGGCCGCAGGAGTGGCACTTCCACAAGCCGCGGTCGGTGTTGTAGGAGAAGGACGGGGTGTTGTCCTCGTGCAGCGGGCAGTGCGTCATCCCCATGGCCCGCTGCGAGTTGGTGTCGACGCCGTAGTGTCCGAGCACGGCCTCAAGGGCGGGTTTCTCGTGTTCCTGGTGGTCGTCGTTCATGCGACGGAGCCTCACTGCTTGGCCTCCAGCCCGAAGTACGCCTCGACCGTGGTCAGGACGTACGCGCGGCGCCAACTCGCACCCCTGCGGCGCACGATGACCACCGAGTCGACGTCGGAAGGGTCAAGCCCCCGGTGCCGCGCGAAGTTGCCCCGCTCCTTTTCTGCTTCGGCGACAAAGGTCCCTGGTTCGAACCGCGCGTTCTTCGCCTCGACGACCAGGAAGCGGCCGTCGCCCAGGCGAACCATGAGGTCCCCCTCGTCGTCCTTGCCGGTTAGGCGGAGGCGTTCAACATCGAGGCCAGCACCTCGCAGTTCGTTGCGGAGCTCGGTCTCCCAGTCGGCCCCTCGCCTCTTGTTCCTGCGGTTCCTGGCCGCAATGTCTGTCAAGTTCTCGCAATCCTCTCTGGTCAAGCGGCCTTGTTCAGGGCATCAAGGGGTGACCACTGGGGCGTCGTGGTCTGGGTGTGCGGGGCGAGATGCTCCAGCTTCGAGAACCGGGTGACCTCGGGATGGCATCGCAGACTTGCGTACCGACGAGCGGTGGGGTCGCACGGCCCCATGCGCTGCTTGATGACCGAGACCTTGTACTCCAGGCTGTTCGGGTCCAGCGCCACCGAAAGGCTCAGTTCGGGCTTCTCGGAGAGGCCGCCCTTCACCTGGTCACGGCTCGGCGGTGCCCACGGGTCGCTCTTGGCTTCCCAGCTCTTGTCGCTGGCGTGGTGCAGCAGGATGACGGTCGCGCCGGTCGCGCGTGCCAGCTCGGTCGCGCTGCTCATCACGGCCATCTGCTCGGTGTAGTCCGACTCGGCACCCTCGAAGTCCATCAGGTTGTCGAAGACCACGACGGCAGGGAAGTCGTCCCACAGCTCGACCCACGCTTCGAGCTCCTCGTCTACGGCCTGCCAGGTGATGGGGCTGCCGAAGGAGAACGTGATGCGGGAACCGCTGACCGCGTTGAGGTACGCCTCCCTGTAGCGGCCGCCGGCCGCCATGCCCGCTTCGACCATCTCGGTCGTGTCGCCGGTCGCCATCGATGCGAGCCGCGACGAGGCGGTGAAGGCCGACATGTCGGCAGAGAAGTACAGGGTTGGAAGGTTCATCTGAGCCACCCAGAACAGGGCGAGGCCCGACTTCTGTGTGCCGCTCCTGCCCGCAATCATGACGACCTCGCCGTGACGCGGGCGGCAGCCGATGTTGTAGAGGGCCTCGAACGCCTCGATGTGGGGCAGCTCGCGGCCCGACTCGGCATGAAGGGCGAGGGACCGGCCGGGAGTAAGGATGCATGCTCCAATCGCAGAGGGGGAGGGGGCGGCGCGGAGGCCGCCCCCAGCTACCGGCTGACAGCTCAGTCGAAGGACGGGGCGTCCGCGACGGCCGACTGAATGGCCGCGTCGCGCTGCTCGGCGTAGGCGATAACCTGCTTCCGGATGCCCATGTCTGTGACCTGCTTCCACACCCAGGCCGGGTGCGCGCCCGGCTTCGAGGGCGGGACCTGGGTGACGGTGACGAGCACTGCGCCGCCGACGACGGTCTCCAGGTCGCGGGCGAGGACCGTCTGTTCGATCCGCTGTCCCTTGGAGACCTCCGGGGCCTGCTTGGCGAGGGCCTCATGCGTCCTGAAGACCGTCACGTCGGCGAGCACACTGTCCTTCGGCCCGTTGGGGGTGGGCCGCTGCCGGTCGAACTGCTTGACCTCCAGGAGGATCGCAACCGCGTCGGCGTTGTCCTTCGGCTTGAACCAGCCGCCGTTGGCGGTCGGGATGTCCATGAGGTTCAGGGGCACTACTGATCTCCACTCTGTCGGTGAACGGTGTATGGGGTGCGGCGGGCCGGAACTTGAGCCTTGAGGGAGCCAGCCGCTATGGCGACGGCGACCGCGGCGCCGAGGATTCGGCGGGGCATCAGGAGCCCGCCAGGGAACGGCCGCGGGCCTTCCAGGCGTCCATGACGGCCTGGTCCCCGAAGGCAGACTGGTTCTCTGCCCAGAGCCTCTTCAGCTCGTCGGTGGTGCGGCACGCGCTGACCTGTTCCAGGAGGGCCTTCGAGCCGGACTGCGCCTTCGCAGGCTCCTCCGTGGCGGTCCATGGGTCGCCGGCCTGCGGAGCGGGCTGCGACGGAACGATGCGCGCGTCCAGCCCGCGAACGACATGGGTCGCGCTCTGGGCCGCCTGGGTGGCCTCGACGACCAGCTCGCTCGGCGCCAGCCCAGTCAAAGTCTCGCAATTGAATCCAAAGAACGAGGCGATGTCCTCGAAGACGGCCTCCGGAGTGCCGCGAAAGGTGACCCACGAGTCTTCGTGGCCCTTGCCGTACTTGATGGTCACAGTGGTGGACCGGCCGTCATCGGCCACTCAAAACCCCTCTCTCGCGGTGCGGGCCGTGCGCCCGCTTGCTAGTCAAGATTACGCAATCAGGTCCGAAAAGGCAACGTCAGGAGAGAACTTCCGCAGAGCACCCTTGGCTCCCCGCATGGCCCGAACCTCCCCTGCGAGCCGGGCCGCAGCCCAGCCAAGCCGGAGGTCGGCCCAGTACAAGGTGCATGTGGCCTCGCCCGCGGGCAGGTGGATCACGACGCCCCAGTCCTGATTCACGGGTGGCAGTGAGGTGTACGCGGTCGCAGCTTGCTCGGCGGGCACGCTGCTCTTCTTCCAGCGGGCGAAAGCCTTCGTGTCACCCTGGTCGACCGGGAACTTGGTGTGGTCGTAGAGCTCGCCGTGGGCGTACACCGCGAGCTGGGACGCCATCTTCAGGCCCCCGTACTCCACTGAGCCGGTCTTGAGGTCGCCGATGAAGAAGCCCTCGATGTGGTCGCCGTCCGGGCCAGGGCCGGCATAGCGAAGCAAACGGTCGAAGGTGCCACCGACGCCGAGTTCGTCGACCACAACGAACTGCTCCACGGCCACCACGTCGAACGTGATGGTGGCGACCTTGTACGCCGCCATGTCGGCCAGATCTGCGGGGCTCGTGCCGGGTGGCAGTTCCTCGCCCTGGTCAACGCGCTCCGATAGCGCGTGAAGGTGCGTACCTTTCTCCCTCTTGGCATGCGCCCCGGCGAGCTCGACGGCCCGCTCCGCCAGGGCGTTGAGGGTAGCCTTCCCCCGTCGCGACGTAGGGTCAAGATCTCGCGATTGGTCCACAAGAGAAGGCCAAGAAGCGGCGCCGACGAGCACCATGCGCTTGCCCCACGCGGCCAGGGCCGACTTGTCTTCGATCGCGTCAATGAAGGTCGTGGTTCGAGTCAAGGTGCGCGGCTTGCCGCCGTGCTTGGGCACGACAAGGGGGCGCCCCCGTCCGTCGCGAGGGACGTCGGGGGCGTGGGTCGGTAGATCTATGAGGCGTATGGGCACTCTTTGCGGTCTCCGTCAGATCTTGACTGCGGGCATCAGGTGGAGGCGGACCGAACCGTCCTCCAGGAGCTCGGGGTCGCGCTCATCCTCGTCAAGCAGTGTCAACCCCTGACTCCTCGCAAGGGCCAGCACGCGACGCATTTCGTTAGCCCGATATCCGGGGCCGGCCGTGATGTGAAAGTCGAAGGACTCATGGTCGACGTGCAACGCAACAGATGGCGTGCAATCCCGCTCCGCACTCCCGACCGATTTCCCCTCAACTTCGAAGACCACCCCGCGGCCGTGCGTCATGCACTGCCCTCCTCTTTCATGCGCGCAAGGCGGTCCTCACCTTGAACGCGTGCGCCGAACGTATGTTCCGATTTTACCTTTTATTACCCCATGGTCAACTTCGGGCGCGTCGAGCGGAGTGAGGTAGTTCGGGATCTGAAGGAAGGGTGACGCGTCAGCTCCGGAGGTACAGCAAACCCCAGGGGCTGTCATCCCTGGGGTGGCGGTTCTGTGGACATCTGCGCAGCTCGGGAGGTGTGGCCTCTGTGCTGGGTCGAGTGTCAGAGCTTGCGTGTAGCCTGCTTGGGCTGGCGAATGATGTCGGTATCGCCATCTTCACGCGGGACGTAGAAAAAGCCCTCTTCGGTGTCAGCGTCGTAGTACACCACTGCGTTCTCTTCCTCAAGGAATTTCTTCCAAGAAGCGTGACGCTTGGCGTCAACCTCGCGCAGGTCAAATCCCTCGCGCACGCGCGCCTCAATGCGTAGCATCGCCAATGGGTACGCGAACCAGTGCTCTTCTTTTACCGTCCAAGGAATGAGATCGGTGTTCCTTGCGGTACGCCTTTTGAGGCCCCTGCGTGAGCGGAAGGAAGCCCAAAGGGAAGGGCTGGTCTCTATGTTGTACTTCTTCTTGTACTCGTCAACGATCCAGGAGTAGGGTCTGCCCTCTTCGATCCAACAGATTGCTTCCTGCTCGTCCTGGATCTTGCTCTTGGCGGGCATGTTGTCCCTTCGGCGTCTGGCAACCTCCCGGCGCAGGATGCGGTGCCACTGCGCCTGAATACGCTCATAGACTGACACGCGAGACTTTGACTCGTCAAGAAAATCGATTGGGTGCGATGGCTGTGCTGGTTAACGTGCGAGTTTGCGATGTTTGCAAGAGGGTCGGTGTCGAGACTCGTCGCTACACCGTCACCGAGGGCGGGCGTGCAGCCGAAACTGACCGGTGCGCCGATCACGGTAAGGTCCTGGAGCAGGTCCTCGAAGCGGAGTATCCGCAGGTAGATGGCGGTGAATCCGTCACGCGGGACGCCACGCCCGGTGAGTCGCCGGAGAGCCGGAAGACGACCGAACCCTCGCGGAAGTCCGCTGCGAAGAAGCCTGTCGCGCCCGCGACGAGGGCTGTCGCGAAGAAGACAGCAGCCAAGAAGGCGCAATCGGCACGGCGGCCCAAGATCATGACCATCGACGAGATCGAACAGGCCAAGCGCAAGTAGCGCAAAGGAAGAAGGCCCCGCCGACCGTGGCTCGGGTCGGCGGGCCCTCAGGGTCAGTCGACCTGATCGTCCGGCTCGTCCTCGGTGGGCGCGACGACGCCGAGCGCGGTCAGGATCTGTACGATCACTGCCACTTCGGGGCTGTCGGCATAGACGATGGACACGATGCTGACCACGACTCCCAGCACGGCGAAGACCGCTCCGACGCGCGAGCGGTAGCGGACAGGCAGCAGGTTGACGAGGTTGATCGGCTTGAATCCCGGGATTTTCGTCTTGCTCATCGGCGACCTGCCTGCTTCTGGAGCCCTATGAACCCGGCATTGCCGATCGCCGGGTCGTAGGTGGTGCCCCTGCTCATGTACTGCGGATTCTTGAGGTGGAAGCGGTTCACGGCCGCCTGGGTGTTGGCCCCGTAGTAGTCCGTGACCGCGCCCCTGATCGGGCCGTAGCCCGCCGCGATCAGAAGGCGCTGAAGCTCCCGCACCTGGGGATGGCGGACTCCCGGCTTCACCCCGGACGCCAGTGACACGATCGCCGTACTCGGCTTTGCCGCGGTCGGCTTCTTGTCCTTCCAGGCCGGGGCCGCTGAGTCGACGCCCTCCGCGAAGGCCGGGTAGCCGTAGCCGTACACGTACGAGCTGCGGCGCTGGCGTTTCTTCAGGTACACGCCGTCGCCCTCGGCCGAACCGTCCCCGTTGGTGTTGCCTTCGACCGTGTAGACGAAGTCGCCGTCGAAGGCGTACACGAGCCCGGTGTGCGATCCGCCGCCCGGACCGAAAAAGACCTGGGCGCCTACGGCCGGGTACTCCGAGAAGCGGTTGCGCGCCTTGAACCAGGCGACGCCAGTCGCGCACGATGCGGTGCGCGGGTAGAGGCCGGCGAGTCCAGCCTTCATCGCGCACCAGGAGATG
This sequence comes from Streptomyces sp. MspMP-M5, assembly GCF_000373585.1. Taxonomy (GTDB): domain Bacteria; phylum Actinomycetota; class Actinomycetes; order Streptomycetales; family Streptomycetaceae; genus Streptomyces. The sequence goes on along the minus strand of NZ_KB891853.1, from coordinate 403,070 downwards.
AATGTCGCGCACCATGCCTGGTTCTGGCTCCACTCCAGGCCGGGGACGGCCGGACTGTACTTCTGCCAGTTGTTCCAGTGGCCGTTCGAGCGGCCTTCGTGGTAGCCCACTTCAGCCTTTGCTGTGTTGATGATCTTCTGGGCATCGCCCATGTGCTGTGTGCTCCTTTGGGCATGGCGAAGGCCCCCTCTCCGGTGCGGAGAAGGGGCCCTGCTGGGTTGGTCAGTTGTCGTCGGCCAGGTGGTTGTCGAGGCGTTCGGCGACGGCGAGGCGCTCAACTCGTTCGTGCGCGATCTCGCGGCGTAGGAAGGTCAGTTCCTCGGTGTGCTGCTCCTGGCCGTCGAGGACGCGGCCGAGACTTTCGATGACGCGGTCCACGTCGTCGCGGGGGTTCGTCGAATGAGTGTTGGCGACTTGGTAGCGGGCTTTCTTGACGTGGTTGCGCCCTTTGGTGATGGAGGACGACCAGAACACCGACGAAAGCGATCGTCACATCGACGAATTGGGCACATCGATGACGTAATTTTGTCGAGAGTGCGTAGGTGAGGGAAACCAAGGGGCGCACGTGCAGCCGGCGCGCTCCGCATCTACCCCCCTTCACATCAGGAGATATGCGTTTCGTTTGATTGTTCGCAAGCCAAGTTCCATCCCGTGGAGTGCGCATGTCGGCACTACTCAACGGGCCTGTGCGGCAGGCATGGGTACCTTCACTGCTCTCAGAGAGGTTTGCCATGGGCTTGCGTTTCAACAAAGTCGGTATGAGTGCGCGGAGTTGGTGCGTGCTGCTTATCGGCTCGGCTGTCTCCTCCGCCCTTATCGCTTCTCCGGTTCAGGCGGCTGGCAGTAGTGCGCACGTTGAGGACACCGGTAAGGCATTGGCGGTTTCCCTAGGGGACTCGTACATTGCGGGGGAAGGGGCCCGATGGTTCGGTAACTCCCTTGATGAAGACGGTGGTAGCGGCGTGACGAATAGGGAGAACAAGCTCTCCATTCCCGGCTGGATGGAGAAGGACCCTGACCTCTTCAGCGGGAAGTCTCGGGATGACATTTTCCCGGGCGGCACCTTCACCTCGAAGGAGCCAGGTAAGACCCACACACCGGGGTGTCACAGGTCGGACGCGGCAGAGATCCAGGTGGCCGACATCGGCCACGCGGGGCAGACGCGGAACCTCGCGTGTTCCGGTGCTACCACCGACGACATCCTCACCAAGAAGCACAAGGGTGAGGAGCCGCAGATCCAGCAGCTCGATTCGCTGCTGGAGTCGGCTGATGTGGACACGGTGGTGGTGTCGGTCGGAGGTAATGACCTGAAGCTCGCTGGTCTGGTGAAGACGTGCGCCAAGAGGTACTTCTTCTATCCGCTGGCTGGCGGCAACTGCGAATCATCGAATCCCTTGGCGAAGCCTGACGCCAAGGCGTATTCAGACGTTACGGCGAAGGTTGAAAAGGTCCTCGTCAAGGTGAAGGAAACCTTCGAGAGGAAGAAAAAGCCCACGCCGCGGATTATCCTTCAGGGGTATCCGCGTCCGATCGCGAAGAAGGAGGATATTCGCCCGACTTCGGGTACTCCTCCCTATGTCCGTTACAAGAAACTGGGGTACCCCTTCGACGACGACTCTGTGGATCTGCTCCAGCAGGTAAACCAAAACCTGAATGAAGCCCTCAGTAAGGCTGCTGCTAACGCATCAGTCAACTATCTCGATCCGACAGAGGCGTTCCAGGGGCACGAGTTGGGTCACAAGAACGCTAATCTCCAGGTGGATACTCGAAAGGGGACGCGACGACGCGCCGAGGGCGTGTACGGCGCCGATCAGTTGGAGTGGATGCGCTGGGTTGATAACCTCAACCCCCTCAAGACTCACCTGGGTACCACGAATGCTCAGAAGAATCAGGAGTCTCTCCACCCCAACTACCTCGGCACCCAGTCCGAGGCTGCCTGCCTGTCGAGCTTCTTCAAGCAGATGACGGCGTCAGACGCCCGCTACGTAGGCAAGTGCCAGATCGCAAATACCGCCGACACCCGGCGGGCTCGCCCTGACCAGACCACGGCCATCGTGACGGAAGCGCACTGACTTCTCCGGTAGGTTCGGCAAGACCGATCCGGGCCGTGGCGGCCCGGATCGGTCGAGCCCAAGATGCTCGCTCAATCGTCACGCGGAGTGCCCTTCATCCGGGCCTCCAGTTCTTTGATGCGCTGTTCTTGGTCCTGTACGACGGACAGGAGCGCGACGCCAAGGAGGTCGTACCGGAGACCGTCGACCTCGCCGTCCAGGTAGTTCACGACCCACGGGAGGGTTTTCTCGACCTCTTCCGCGATCAGGCCGACCTCGTTCTTCTGGCCGGGCTGACCGTCCTCCGGTTTCCGGTCGTAGACAACCGGACGCAGGGCGAGCACGTCATCGGGGACGATCTCGTAGTCCCGGACGTTCTCCTTGAAGCGGATCGAGGAGGTGTTCCGGCAGAAGCCGCCGTCACCACGAACCCACACGGCGTAGTACGTGCCGGAGCCCGAGACGCCACGACTGTGTGGCTGTTTCGAGCCGTTGGCCCATGCGATCGTGTCCCCGGCTTGCAGGTACGACGAGTGAGAGTGGCCCGACGGCGGAAACGTGCCCGGCTTGCCGGTGATCGACGCCCAGGAGTGGGAGTGCGACGAGGGCGGGTAAGAGCCGGGCTTGCCGGTGACGCTGTTCCAGTCGTGCGCGTGGCCGGCGGGAGGGAACGTGCCCGGCTTTTCGGCTATCTCGTCCCACGCGTGGGAGTGCGGGGCCGGGGCGAACGTCGCTGGCCGTCCTGAGATGTTCGACCACGTGACTGTGGGTGCCAAGTCAGTCCAGTTGGTGCCGTCCCAGTATTCCCACGCCTTCGCGGTGCGGTTGAAGCCGAGCTGGCTCACGCGTGGCGTGGTGGGCCGGGTGTTCGTGGTCCACGTCCCGATGCGTGATCCGCAGTATCGCCGTCCGTCGATCACGGCGTTCGCCGAGATGTTCGTGCTGCCGGGGGAGACGCGTACCAGGCCGAGGGACAGTTCGAAGATGTCGGTGTCGGTCTGGGTTGCTCCGATCGCGTCGCCGCCGGGCACGCCCTTGAGAACGGCGAGGTCGATGCGGTTTGCGGCCGGATCAAGGCGTAGGACGATGCGGTCCCGCCGCTCGGCGCTGTCGGCCGCAGCGATGTTCAGGCTCTCCGCCGCAGTGGAGAAGAACGCGTGGCCGCGGATGATGGCGAAGCCAGGCTGGACGAAGACCTTCATACCGGAGCCGTCCGCGGTGACCTTCAGATCGGGGCCGTCCGCCGAGCCGACGACACCGCTGTCCTGGAGCTCGCGGAAGAGACGGCTGTACTGGGATTCCGTGGTGGCCTGGCTGTCGAACGGGTAGGAGCTTTTTGCCAAAGGAGGGTCCTTGTCGTCACGCGAGGGCGGCCCAGAAGCGATTCGGGCCGCCCCCGAAGGCGTTGAAGTTGAGCGTGCTCGGGAAGCTGGGCACCGATGAGATGACGCCGTAGCGGTGCACGCCATTGAGGCCGAACTTGCCTGGCGGGCTGGGCGCGGCAGAGTCGGCGACGAGCATGGCGGGGCCATCGATGGGGCTCGCGGTGTACTTGAACCACCAGGCCACGTAGTAGATGCCGGGCGTCAAGGAGATGCTTGCGGTGAGCGGTGCGGCGACCGTCTCGCCACCCACGTTGTGCACGCCGGGGACCTTCGTGGTGCCGGTCATGTCGCCAACCTGGGCCAGCCGCGCGCCGGCGGCGTTGAAGATCCCGGCATTTGAGCCCGGGAGGAGACCTCCGGCGTAGCCGAAGAAGTGCCAGACGATCTTGGAGACGATGGTCGTCGCATGGATCGGTACTGCTGTGATGCGCAGAGAGCCGGAAGAGGGGTACTTGAGGTCCGAGGCGCCGATCGCTGGGTCGAAGGACCACGCCTTCAGGCCGAGGTCGGAAGGGAGAAATACGTCCGGGAGCTGGGCGAGGGGGATCTTCCCGGCCGCGTCCAGCGAAGCGACGCCGTTGGGGGCGCCTTGGTACGACGAGGGGATGGCGAATACGTCGGAGGCGTTCAGCGTGATGTCGGGGCCGCTCTTGCCGTTGACCGTGTTCACCGAACCTGGATCACCCTTGGGCCCTTGAGGGCCGTTGGCTCCCGCGTCGCCTTTCGGTCCCTGCGGCCCGGTGGCACCTGCGTCACCCTTCGGTCCCTGCGGCCCTGCCGGGCCTGTGTCGCCCTTCGGTCCCTGCGGGCCAGTTGGCCCGGTGGGGCCGACGATTCCGGAGTCTCTCGGGTCGGGCCAGACGCTGAGTGCCATCAGCTCACCTCCGCGCCACTGATATGCAGGTGTGCAAGGGCTCCTGAGCCGCGCACGTTGATGAGTTCGCCTGCATTGAGGACTTGGCGAACATCGAGGGTGAGAACGCCGGACGGTGGGATGCCCACGCCGGGAAGCAGGACGACGTCGCCGAAGTGCACACTGACGTTGGCGGCGGTCCCCCCTGGGTTGCTGGCGACGATGCTGGTCACAACGGCCAGGCCGGACGCGGGTGCTGTGTAGACGTCCGTCCAGTTCGAGGGGACGGTGCCCCGGTAGAACGCCTTGGGTGTGCTGGGCAGGACTACCACGCTCCCATCAGGGTCATGACGTGACTGGTCGGGTCAGCGCCGCCTTCCGCGGTGCGTTCCAGCGCCGAGATCCGCCGCTCGCTCGTCTGAGTGCGCTGAGCGGAGGCGGCGAGCGGATCGAAGCCGGTGGGGTCGCCCAGCAGGGCCCCAGCTGTGAAGCCCTGGTTGTCGGCCTTGATCACCATCCCGGTTACAGGGGCGGTCAGTTCCTGGCCGCCTGCGATGACAGTCACGCGGTCGCCGAGTCCCCAGTCCTTTCCGAACTCGGCGGCGTCGTCCGCCGCTGGTACAGCCTGTACGGCGGTGCCGGTGAAGCCCTCGTCTGCCAGCACTTCGTTGCCGGCCTGCTTGAGCTCGTCGGGGTTGTTGGTGTTGCGCTGGTCAACGAACCGCTCGATACGGCGGCCCCAGACACCCTCGGCGTCGACCGAAGTCGCGGTGTCGACGGGCACGAAGGTCCGGTCTTCCTGCTCGCCTTGGCCGGCCACGATCACGCGGGTAACCCCGGGCGTGGATACGGTGACACGCTGCCCGGCGAGGTTGCCGGCGAGTACGTCGAGCCGGACCTCCTTGGTGCGGTCCGCGACCTGGTACGTCTCGAACACGAGCTGGTCTTCGCGCTGGACGATGCGAAATCCGAGGTCGGCCACGACCGCGATGGCGTTCAGCAGTTCCCCGAGGGTGGGGAACCGAGCGCTCTTGGAGAGAGTCGGCCCGCGGCCCTGGTCGACTCCCGTTACCAGTTTGGCCCGGCGCCGGGCGGGTGGTGCGAGCGGGCCGCAGTTGGCTGCGACGTACGCGTGCATGAGGGTTTCGGCCGGGCCGGTGCGCTCGTCGTGCCCGACGCGCTGTGTTGTCACATCGGGGTTCGACGGCTCGGGCCAGGCGAGCATGTCGGAGAGGATCACCGAGTCCGAGACGCCTTCGAAGACGATGGAGCCGTGCAGATCTTCGGGAGTTGCCGCGTATTCCGACGACGTGACCGGCCCGGACATCAGCACGTCGCCGGGACCGGTGATGATCAGTCCCGCCCCCGGGAGACGGAGAGTGTCAGCAAGGGGGTGCTCGGTGGGAAGCGTGGCCTTCCAGGTACCGACGTTGTTGAAGGTGTCGGTCAGCTCCAATGCCAGCTCCTCGGGCCGGATCAGGCCCAACCTGGTGAGCTCCCGATCCCGTACTTCGACGGTGAGGTCTTCCAACTTCAGTTCAGATCACCATCCATCGGCGTGGACGCCACCGGCACACGATCTTTGAGGCCGCGGTGGTGTCGAGGAGACTGACGTACGCGGTCGAGATACCGGGTGGCACGGTCCAGAAGCGGGGCGCGGGCGCGAGCAGGGAGTACCGGTTCGCGCCCGTGCCGTCTTTGACTGTTCCGGTGCGGGTGTCCAGGACGAGCTTCTCCGTGGCGCCGAGTGTCCCGGTCCAGCGGAGTGACTCGCCCGTGGGCGACTTCACTGTCAGGTCATGGCCGGGCCCGTAGACCTCCCATACCGGGTAGGCGTCCGCGTCGCCCACGTTGTCGAGCTGGATTTCCCCGATTGCCTGGGACGCCGCCAAAGGCAGGGCCGTCAGCGAGGACAGGAACGGGTTGGCCTCGGCGTCACCGCCGACGACCTGAGTGGCGACGGTGCTTGCGGTGAAGTAGGGGTCGGGTGCACGGAAGGACAGCACCGTTTGCAGGTCGTTGCCCGAGCTGAGTTCGATGTCGCCGCCGCCGGTCCGGTAGACGGAGGTGGACCATCGCACACCTTCGTCGTCGAGCAGGACGAGCGTGCACTCGCCCGCCACTGCCCGCGCGAGCCGGGATATCAGCGTCCGCAGGTGTTCACGGTCCCGGCCCACGATGTCGAGCGGGACATCGAGATCTCGGGAGAGGACCCGCTGTCCTCGGAAACGGCTGCCGTCCCCGGCGCTTTCGAGCCACTGAGCGGAGACGGAGGGCAGGCCGAGCCCGGTCATCCCTGCCGTGGCCTGGAAGCCGGAACCCTGGCGTGCCACCCCGTTCAGGTCGAGCGTGTCTCGTTCGGTTTCAAGGAGAAGTGCGGTTACTTACCATCCCACCATTCGTGCGCGGCGGGCTGCGGCGAACAGCTCCTCTTCGGAGCTGAGTGACGAAGTGCCCGGAGCCGCGTAGTAGTTGAGGATTTTCGTTGCGCCCCCGCCTGAGTTGGCGCCGAGGCCGGCGGCCACCGCGGCAGAGGTGGACCGGGCGGCGCTGGCGTAGTCCGCGGAGCTCGGTCGGGCTGTGATGGCGTCAACGGCCTTGGCTACGCGATCGGACTCGCCTTCGATGCCCTTGGCGAACCCCTGGCCGACGAATCCGCCCAGCTTGGCGAAGACCTTGCTGGGGGAGTGGATGCCGAGGCTCTTCTTGATCGTCGACACCATGGCGTCGGCGATCTTGAGCATCTGCTTCTCGATGGACTTCTGGTTCGCCTCTAGGCCCTTGACGAGACCCTCGGCCATGGCGATGCCGTTGGCGTACATCGCATCCGAGGCCGTCTTCCCGGCCTGGCCCGCGTACTTGGCGAGTTCGACTTGCAGACGGTTGATCTCGGCGATGCCCTCCTTGCCGGCCGCCGCGATCGACTCGGCTGCGGCGAGCCCGGCCTCTGGCCCGGCGCTGGCTATCTGGTCGATGGCCGTCTGGCCCAGGCCCTTGGCCTTGAGGTCGGCCAGCGCCTTCGCGAACCGCTTGGTCTGCTCGACGGCCGTTTGCAGACCCGAGACGATGCCCGCGAACGAGGAGTTCTCAAAGCGGGTCACGTTGCCCGTGTCGATGATCCTGTCCGTGACGCGGGTCGCGTAGTCGGCGGCCTCCTGGCGGAGTCGGTCCAACTTGTCGCGGGCGGCTTCGAGTTGTTTGGCTCCGCCATCCCACTGGGCCGCCAGCTTCAGAAGCTGGGTTCGATCCTTGTTGATCCGGTCCTTCAGGCCCAGGCTGGCGTTCGCTGGGATCTTCGCAGTGAGGTCGGTAAGCGCCGCCTTGACGCTGTCGAACTCAGACTCCAAGCCCTTGACCAGGCCCTTGATGATCAGCCGGCCGGCGTCGTAGAGGAGCACGGCGTCCTTCGGCGCCGGCCCCTTCCAGTCGGTCAGCTTCGACGTCAGCTCGCCGAGCTTGTTCTTGACCGCGCCGAACATCGACTTGATGCCGTCGATGAGGCCGCGGATCAGTGCCTTACCGGCGCCGACGAGCGTCGAACCGAGGTTGCTCAGCGCGTCCTTGGCCTTGCCAGGCAGCTGTCGGACGAATCCGATCGTCTCGGTGATGCCGGTGGAAATGGCGCGGCCGAGCGCGGACATTGCCCTGCCGGCCACGTCCTTGATCGCCGACCATCCGGCCGAGAACAGGTTGCCGAGACGGGACATCATCGAGCGGCCCAGGTTCGCGAGGAACGAGCCGAAAGAGCCGAAGCCCGACTTGATCGCAGTCCATGCGGCCTCGCCGAATCCCTTGACGGCCTGCCAGCCCGACTTGAACGCCGCGCCGATGGCCTTCAGGCCCTTGCCGGCCGCGCCGAGGATGCCGACGCTCAGGAACGTCTTGAAGGCGCCGAGGATCGTGTCCCAGATGCCCTTGACGAAGCTCCAGATGCCGGACCAGAACTGCGACCAGCCCTCCTTGAGGGTGTCGAAGTTGCCGGTGAACAGCCCCTCGATCAGCCCCCAGGCGATCTTGAGGACGCCGACGATGGTGTCCCAGACGCCCTTCACGATCTCGACGAGGCCCTCAAAGACGAGCGCGACGCCGTTGACCGCATCGACCAGGGACTTGGCGAGCAGCTCGACGATGAACTGGATGACCGGAACGAGCACCGGCATCAGCACGTTGACGACCTTCAGCAGGGCGTCAAACACCGGCTGGAGCGCTTCGAGCAGCCGCTGAATCGCATCAGCCAGCGGCGGAAGCACCGACTGGATAACCTCGCTCAGCATCGGCAGGAGCGGCTTGATCACCGCCGTGACGATCTGAAGCGCGACCTCGATGATCGGCTGGAGCGCGGTCAGTACCTGCTGGAGTGCCTCAGAGAGCACCGGCAGGATCGGCGCGAACGCGTCGGCCAGCGCGGAGATCAAGGGCGCGACCGCTGTGAAGATCTGCGCGAAGAGCTGCGCGATGACCGGCAGGATCGGAGCCAGCGCGCTCACCAGCTGCGCGACTACCGGGGCGACGGCCTGAAGGATTTGGCCGAACGCCGTGGCGATGGTCGGCAGGACGCCGCTGAGCGTCTGGAACGCGGAGCCGAGTGCCTGCCCCACGACCGGAACGAGCTGCGCCAGGATCGGCGCGACCGCCTGAAGTGCCTGGGTCAGCGCACCGCCGAGAAGCTGGATGATCGGGATGATCGACGGAGCCAGCGCCGTGAAGGCGTTGGCGAGTGGCACCAGCGCGGCAGCGATGAGCGGGCCGAGCATGGCGGCGAATGCGCCGATGACCTGCATCAGCGCGCCCAGGGCCTGGCCGAGCGGGGCCATCGCCGGGGCGAGGGCGGAGACGGCCGCCTGGAGGCCGGTGAACATGGCCTTGACGCCCTCAGTCACCGCGGGCTGTGCCAGCGCGCTGGCGATGGCCTCCACCGCCGTGCCGATGATCGTGCCGACCTGCGGAAGAATCGTTTCTGCGAGCTGGCCGAACTCGCTGAACAGGTTCTTTACCGCGGGGCCCGAGATGGTGGCGATCCGGTTCATCGCCTCGTGGGCGGCCACGAAGACGCCGGTCAGCCCCTCCTGGAACCCAGGACTGTCCACAGTGGTGTGGATACGTTCCAGGGTGTCGGCCATCATGCCGAGCGAGGAGCCACCAGCCGCCTCAGCAGCCCGCGAGATGCCCGCGAAGATCCCGCCGAGGTTGGACAGCACCCGGCCGAGATCCTTCAGGTTCTCGATGCCCTCGTCGATCCAGCCCTTGAGCCGGCCGTCGGCCTCCGCACCGCTGAGGAAGTCCGAGAAGCGGTTCGAGATGTCGACGAACCACTGGGCGAGCTGCGGGAGATACGAGGTCCCGACCTTGCCCAGGACCGCGATGATGTTCGCGAAGGCCCCGGTGCCCGTCGTCGCGATGGTGATCGACGCCGAGAGGTCGGTGAACATCTGGTTCAGGGCCGGATCGAGTGCGCCCTGAAGGGACTTGGCGAGACCGCCGAAGAAGCCGCCGAGCTGGGTGGCCGTCTTGGCGACACCGGCCGTGAACTCCGGGAGGAGCTCGTCGACCATCTCCCTGACGGGAGCCGCGGCCTTCGCCCAGAAGTTCTCGGAGATGGTGTCCTGAAGCCCCGAGAGCTGGGTCTTGACCTCGGGCAGAACCTTGTTGAAGTCGCGGAAGGCCGCGATGGTGGTGCCGAGTCCGACCGCCATGCCGCCGAGCAGGCCAGGCAGGAGCAGGCTCGCCGCGCCGATCTTCGCGAGGGAGGCGGACAGCGCGGCGAGGTTCGAGGCTGCCGAGAGCCCCCAACCGGCCAGGCCCGCGATGGCCAGGGCCAGCGAGCCGATAACGGGGACGTTCTTGTCCAGGTTCTTCAGCGTGTTGCTGAGCCGCTCGAACATCCGGTTGAGCACTCTGGCCCCGCTGAGCGCGGCGAGCGCGGTGGCGACCTTGGTGACAGCGGTGTTGTCCAGCTTCGGGACGATCGGCACGGTGCGCGGGCGGGTCAGCACCTGAAGCCTGGCCGAGATCCGGGCCCCGGTCCCGTTGGCGAGATCGGGCTCCACCTTGATCTTGAGCGGACTCAGATCGTCCGCCCAGTCCTTGAGCTTGTGCTTGACCCTCTGTGCGGACTCCTGGTCGAGCTCCAGCGCGACCTTGCCGGCCGCCTTCAGGTCGTCGACCTTGAAGTCGATCTTCTGGGAGTCGGCGCGATGCTGGAGCTCGCGGGCCGCGTTCCGCACGGCGGTGGCCATGCCGTCGGTGCTGATCGTGGTGTAGAAGCGGATCTTGCGAGCGTCGAGTCGCCGGTTCCGCTTGTTGATCTTCCGGATTTCCTCGACGAGCTCTCGCGAGAGGCCGGACATGTCGAGCTTCGTGGAGACCCGGATCTTGTCGAGCTGCTGCTCGATGCGATCGAGTTCGCGTTCCGCTCGTTTGCGGAAGTCGTTCGTGTCGGGGAGAACCTTGACGGCTACCCGGCCGATGATCTGCCCCGCTGCCAAGGGCTACCTCCGCTGAAATTGCTTGTAGATCTCGGCGACCGACATCGGCCGCTTCCGCGCCTTCGCCTTGGCCTTGGTCTGAGCCTTCGGCCGGGGGAACTCGGGTATCTTCGGAGCCTTGCCCTTGCCCCACTGGCCGGTGGCCCGCGTGTTGGCGTTCAACGCGTCGTAGATGTCGGCGCACAGGTGCCGGTCCTGGCCCCAGCCGAAGAACTCCCTGCCGCCGGACGCGAGAGCGACGGTCAGGGAGGTGTCGGGCAACCTCTGCACGAGCAGGAGGACGAGCGCGGGCGAGGGCCCGCGGCCTGCGATCACATCGGCGAGATCAACGCCGTAGTAGTAGCACAGGTCCGCGTACAGGCCCTCGCCGTAGTCGTCGATCAGACGGCAGAGGCCGAGGCTTCCCCCGCCTGCGTGCCCTTGCCGTACCGGTCGAAGATCTCAGCGAGAACCGCCAGGTCGCCGTTCACGGCGTCGAGCAGCTTCTCGGCGGCCTTCGGATGCTCGGCGACCAGCCGGATCGCCTCCGACAGAAGCTCCTCCTGATCGGCGCCGTCGGTACCGAGGTGGTCCTGAAGTGCGGACAGCTTGGTGCGGGCGTCCTTGGCCAGGCGCAGCGGGTTGAGCAGGCGGACGGTGTCGCCGCCGATCTCGATGTCGGTGCTGCCGTACTTGGCCTCGGCCGCGTTGCGGATGTCGTCGAGAGAGAAAGAAGCCATGGGGGAGCGGACCTCCGGGAGTTCAAGGGTGGGGTGACTGAAGGGGAAGGAGTCAGGAGTCCGAGCCGGGGGCCTTGCCGGCCGCCCATGCGGCGCCGTTCCAGTAGGCGTCGGAGCTGTCGCCGAGCACGACGTGCTGACCCTTGCTCCAGGTACGCGATGGGGTTGCGATCACGGCGCCGAGGTCGGCGAGGTTCGCGGGCGCCACGGCGCCGACCGGAGTGAAACTGCCGGGAGTACCGGCTGCTGCGCCAGTCGCAACGGTTCCGCCGAGCGGTGTGACCGCGTAGGTCCAGGTGTTGTTGCCGAGGACCATCGGCTTCACGCCGAGTGGGAGGCCGGCCAGCGACTCGGTGTCCGAGATGGACATGTCGTCGTTGCGGTAGATCTCCGATTTGGGTGCGTAGAACGCGAAGTGGTTCTCGCCGTCAATGAAGATGGCCAGGAACGCCGCCTGCGTCGGCACCGGGTCAGCTGGTACACCGACCGAACCATCCGGCAGCGTTGGCGCGTTGGCGCCGAAGTAGAGCTTCAGGGCAGCGGTGTCGAACTGCTGGAGGGTGAAGGTCATCGTCTCCGTACGCGCCGAATACTTGGTGCGCAGGGACTTGTTCTGAAGGCTTCCGATGGTGGTCGCCTCACCGCCTTCGGAGGTGATTCCGAAGACGTCCTCAAGGCTGGTGTGGCCTACGTTCTGCCACGGAGAGGTGGGGACCAGAAGGTCGTCAGGCATGGCGGTACCGACCGGAGCGGTCAGGTAGTTGCCAGAGCCGACAACCAGGGTTGCGTTGTCGTTCAGCGCCAAAGGGCGCACTCCTTACTGGGAAATCTGGGGGAGGGGAAAGGGGCGCGACCGCGGCTTCCGGATCTGGATGTCGTAGATCGACTCGTAGCGCCAGACGCCCGTGGGGAGATCCGCGTACTGGACCGGCCCTGTGGCGGTGGCCCAATCGGAGGCCCGCCGGGGGGCGGAGTTCATGTCGACTCGGGTGATGTGGCCCCGGCCTGGCACGACTCGATGCTTGAGCCAGGCGTCGCGGAGGACGACGCGGACCGCCTCGGAGAGGATCGCGGCATCCTCGTCACCGTTCGGATCTTCGGCGAAGCAGTGGATGACGACCCGGGCGGAGTCCGTGAAGCGGGTGTCAGCCGCCCACTCGCCGAATGATGGATCGCGTCGGACCAGCACCAGAGGGAAGCTCTCGTGGTGGTCGACGAGCGACTTCACGCGGATACCCGGAAGGCTTTTGCGAAGGATCGCGAGCAAAAGGTCTTCGACGGGGGAGAGCTCAGCGAGGGCCTTGATGCGGTCAGGTATGCCAGCCACTTAGTCGAGCTTCACCTTGCCCTTCCGCTTCTTGGGAAGGTTGGAGGCCGTGGCAAGGACGTAGAGGCCATCCATCTCCGGCACGACAGCAAGGAACTTGTTGCCGTGCTTGTCCTCGCGCACCACCACCGTGGACTGGCGGCCGTACTCGATGGACATCGCCGCTTTCTGGCCTCGGTCATCGGAGAGGATGACGTACTTGTCGGTCTTCCCCTCCTCGACGAGGATTTCGGCATGGCCCTCGGCACGGTGCTGTTTGAGGATCTCCTCGGCACGCACCGCAATCTCGAAGGTACGAGCCTCCAACTCCGCCTTAACGCGGTCGTTGAGCGCGATCAGCTTGGTCAGCTTCCGGCCGCCGACGCTTCTGTAGACCGTCGCCATCAGGGCCGCTCCCGAATGTCAATGGACCAGTGCCGGGTCCGGCGGTCTCCGTGGTGGTAGGCCGGCGGGGACACCACGTCCCACTGGCGGCCCGCGTACTCGACGCGCGACCACAGCGAGACGTCCTCAAGGTGAGGATCGACGATCATGCGAGTGACGTTGATCTGCTGCTGGCCGGGGACCTCGGCTTTGGAGGAGCGTTGCGGAATGAAGGCCGCCCGGACCTTGATGGGCCCTTCGGGGTCGGCCACGACGACGGTGTTTCCCCGATTGTCGACGACTTCGACCGTTCGCCACACGCGCGCCTTCTGGCCGCGCCGTCGTTGGATGCTCACCAGGGACTCCCCTCGTCCGCGAACAAGGGGAACGGGTCGCCGCCGTAGTCGACAGGGACAGTGGCTCGGCCGGGCCGGAGCTTCGTTCCCCACGCTGTGATGGGGGCAGAGGTCAGGCCGAGTCGGCGACCGGCAAGCTCCTCCAGGAGCCGGATCTCCTCGCGAGTGAAGTAGACGCTGCCGGCGTCTCGGCCGTGCGCGTCCGACCAGGCGAGCGTCTCGTCCCCGGCCCGGCTCTGTGTGTAGCCGTTCGGATTGCGCATGTAGCGCGCCGCGGACTTCAGCACGAGCGTCTTCACGAGCCGGGGCGCGGTGTCCTCCGGCCAGTCCTGCCCGTACGTGGCCGCCAGGTCTGAGGCGTCCTGCAGAGCGCCTCCCGCGATCCGAACCTCATCCTCGTCCAGCTCCCAGTCAAGGCGGCCCTTCAGCTCGTCGAGCGTCGCGTACGCCATGCGTCAACCTCCTTTCAGGCACGCGGAGAGGGGGCCGGCGCCCGTGTGCGCCGGCCCCAACCAGGCGAGGTTCAGCCGTTGGCGGGGTCGTCCACCGGCTTCGGACGGATCGGAGTCCAGACCTTGGAGTCGGAGACACCTGTGATCTTGGCGAGCTCGGATGCGGCCTCGGGGTAGACGCTCTTGCCGTCGAGCGTGAGCTTGATGCCGCGCACGAAGTGCTCCTGGGAGCTGATGATCTCCTTCTCGGCGGCCTCGTCCCAGCCAACGAGAATGTCCGTGACGCTCCGGAAGCCGTTGTAGACGTTCACGACCGAGCGGTCCTGGAGATACATCGAGTCGTAGTCGCGAATCCACCGGAGCGCGATTCCCTCGAAGCTGGTCGTCGCGCCGTACGGAACCGACTGCGGAACGGACGGGGCGCCGGACAGGAAGATGAAGCCGCTGCTGGCGAACGCGTAGGCCGCGTCGGCGGGAATCGTCTGGTCGACCACGATCCGGAAACCGAATCGCTCTCCAAGGCTTGCGGTGCGAAGCGCGGATTCCGCTTCGGAGTCACCGACGTTCTGCGCGAGGTTGAGCTTGTCGTCGTTGAGGAGGGCTGACTCGAAGTCGCTGCCGACGAGGAGGTATCGACCCTCCTTGGGCGCGTGGAAGGCGTTCAGGACACGCCGGGCCTCAATGAGGGCGGAGCGCAGGTTCTGACCCGCGCCACCGATGGTGACGTTGTACTTCTGGCCGGTGAGGGTCTTCACGGCCCGGCGCTGAAGGCCGCGCGAGACCGCCTTGACCTGCGGCCGGAGCAGCTTCGACCACTGATCGATGTCGAAGTCGTTCTGTTCATCCGTCAGCTTGACCGCGCTGTACGAGTTACCGCCGAACGATACGGCGATCTTGCGCTCGCTGTACTCGTCAAACTGAATCGGCTGGCTACGGTCGTTGCGCCATGCGTAGTCGTGGAAGGGCAGGATGCCTTCCACCTTCATGCTGATGGTGTCGTTGTCGGCACCCTTGAACTGGTCGATGCCGTGCTTCTGAAAAAGAGACGGGACGAGAAGCTCCTGTTCGAGCATCCCGACGGCGGCATTCACGAGCTTCTGTGGCTTAACTACCTGATGCTGAGCGGTGGGCAAAAGGGCTACCTCCGGGCGTGCGTCGGCCCGCGGAGCTGGGTCCGGGGCAACTTGTTCGGGTTTGGGATGGAAAGAAACCAGTTGGCAATTGAAGGATTGGGCTGTCAGCCAGGAGGCACTGCGTTACGCTGCGCGAGTGGACGTTAATGACCTCTGGTTCGTGATAGCGCTAGGGGGCGCTACGAGCTTTGTAACCAGCTTGGTGTCTGTTCTGGTGACCCGGGTATTGCCTTTGTTGAAGGAAGACCGCGCCCAGGAGTTCGTTCGCCGTTACGTCGAACTGCGTCAGGCGCTTGGCAGGAAAGATGGCTGAGGGAAGTCCGACGGTGCGCCGCTCAGTCTCAAATCGAGGACGGCCCCGAACAACGTCGGCGGGCTCAATCAACGCCGGGCTGGGGGGAGTTGGCGGCGGAGCCGGAGTGGTATACATCGCTCAATCCATTGGCCTGGATACACCCACGGGGCGATTGTTGGTTTATGCCGCACCGGTGATCTCTGTGGTCTCTGGTGGGATTCTCCTTGCCCTGAAAGCCCAGGTAGATTGGTATGTCGAACAATGGCAGATTCGGCGTGCCCGCAAGACATTGGAGAAATCTCTCCGATACCCTCACACCTCCGAAGCTCACAAGGAAGAGATCCGAAAGCTTCTTGAGGAGTTGGATGCCACAGTGGCCAGCGTTGAGGTAAGCCGCATCAAGAATTTTGGAGCTGCGACGACACGAAAATGATCAGAAGCGTCGGAATCGTCGCGCCAACTTGCGCGGATCCATCTCGCCGTCGTCATCGTCGGACGGGCTCAGTCCGCCGCCGAGGGACTCTGGGGTCTTGGGCGCGAGAAGGACCGCGAGGGCTCGTGCGTCGGCCTCCAGCTCCTCGACCGTCGAGCCACGCAGGCGCGCGGCCAATTCATCGGGCAGGTTATGCTTCCGCGCCACGCTGCTGGCCGTCAGTGAGTGCTCCAGCTCGGCGTTCTTTGCCTGCAACTCATTGAGCGCGGCTTCGAACTCCTCCGGCGACTTGGCTTCGGAGAGCTTTGCTTCGGCGTCGCGGAGGCGAGTGCGGTAGGAGGCAGCCTCGCCGCGCACCTTGGTCAGCTCCTTGCGAGCCCACTCGGGGAGGTCGCCTTCCGATGCGCCGGCCTGCGGCTCCGAGGAGCGTGATTCGTCCTGGGGCTGCTCGTTCTCGTTGGTCTGCTCATCGGTCGGGGCAGAGGTCTGTTCGGACACGGGTCACGCCTCCTGGGCTGTGGTCGTGGATCGCCGCGCCTCCTGGGCTACGGCCTTGTGTGCTTCGCGCTGCTTCTGGCGGATGAAGCGCCGCCAGGCGCTCACCGCGGCTTTGCCGTTGAGTCCTCGGGTGACCTTGGGCCACAGGGCCTCGTACTCGCGGGACAGGGCGAACAGCTCGGATGAGCCGTACTGCTGCCAGGAGAAGACCGGCATCGCGTAGCAGTGGCAGTTGTCGTGATAGCGGTCGCCGTCCGCGAAGGTGGCGGACTCGCGGCTCTTGTAGACCGGGCCTCGGCTGATCAGCATCGCGCACCAGCCGCACGGCGTCCCCGTGCGCGACAGCCGAACGTACCCGAGTGAGCGGCGATCACGCCGCATGTGGTTCCACGTCGTTGACCGGCCACCGTTCATCGCAACTCGGCTGGCGGCTGCCGCCTGTTGGGCACCCGCCTGGCGGTGAGCCTCGGCGCGCTGGCGATCGGCGTCCTTCGCGGCCTGCTCGTCGTCGACCTGGGACAGCCGCCGGTCGAGGTTCTGTGGGCCGAGCGCATCCAGGACCGTGCGGAGTTCCTCCTCCGCCTCCCGCTCGATGCGCTCCTCTTCCTCGCGGAGTCCGTCGAGCTCCTCGACGAGCACCCTCTCCCAGTCGTCGTCTCTGTCGTCAAGCTCCGGACCGTCGTCGACCTTGGGCGCCGCCGGGGCGTCCTGATCGGAGGGGCTGGACTCGTCATCACGGGCGGACGGGGCTTCCCCGGACTCGCCGGTCGCGGCCCCGCCCGCCTGATCGTTGCCGGGTGAATAGGTGCCGGCCAGCGCGGCGAACTCCCGCCGGAGGTCGCCGAGCGTGACGTGCGTCGGCTCCGGGTGGTACGGGTCGGCGACGGTGCGGCCCGTCTGAAGAGCACGAGCGAGGCGGTAGTACGCCCGTGCCAGATCGCGGGACATGCGCCGCCTCGACATCACCAGCGTGATCGCCTTCCGCAGCCACCCCGACGCCGTTGCCGCGCGCTGCGAGGCCGGGACCTCGTTCCACAGGGACAGTGCCTCGGCCGTCGTCTTCGCGCCGATCTGGCTCAGCGCCGCGTGGAAGGCCGCTGATGCCCGATCGGTCTCCGCTTGCCGTGCCACACCGGTCATGCCGCAGCCCCCGCAGACGCGGCCGGGACGTCAGGCGTGGCGCGGGTCAGCGCGGCGGCCAACTGCCCTACAGAGTCGTCCTCTTCGGCCTTCTGCTCCCAGTCCTCAAGCTCTGTCTGCGTAACGCCGGGAACCCGTCGCCACAGGCCACGGGCCGGGATGCCGAGCTGCTCGCGGAGCTTGCCGAGTGCATCGGCGGCTTGAGCCAGGGAACGCGACTCCATGTCGCGCCAGATGACCTCGCCCTTGAAGTCCGCGGCGGAGTGGCCGGACAGTTCGGCGGCCAGGCGGAACACTCTCTCCCAGCTCTCCCCGAAGGCCGTACGGAACTCCGCGATCTTGCGTGACAGGGCGGTCTCCGCAGCGAGCAGGGCCTCGGCCGACAGATTCGCAATCTGGCCGAGTAGGTGGTGCGGCGGGGTCTGGCTGACTGCGGCCAGGTGCCTGATGGACATGTCCACGCTGTCGATGAACCCGCCGAGCGGGGTCTCGTCGAGGCTGCCGAACTTCACGTCCGGGTCCTCGGCGAAGAGGAACCTGCGTGCGTTGTGGTTGATCGGCAGGGGAATGGGGTTGCCCTGCTCGTCGAGGACCGGCTCACCCGTTTCGGGATCGCGCTGTATGGGCGGTGCCATCCCCGTGGCTGTCCGCACCTTCACCGAGGCGTACGTCTGCGCCACGAGCAGGTCGAAGATGGTCTGATTGATTCGGTTTTGCAGGGCGATCATCGGTTCGATCACGCCGAGCGTGCGTCCCTCAAGGTCGACGAGGGACGCGAACCGGGTCACCGGACATTCTGACGAGCCGTGCCTCCGCAGCCGGATGACCGTGGTGCTCTTCTCGTCGTCCAGACTGCGGAACGTCACGGCGTACTCATGCGCGGCATCCCACATACGCGCCTTGCCCCGCGTATCGCCCGACGGCCAGGCCGTGACCGTCAGCGCTGCGTGTGGAGTGTCGTCGTTCGCCGGGTCTTCGTACAGCGCAGCCGTCCGCTGCGCGGACAGCCCCTTCGTGCGAACCAACCCGTCTTTGTCGTCCCGCTCGGTGGCGGTGAAGGCGTGGCCGTACGCCAGAGCCCCGCGATAGACGGCGGCCTGGCGAGCGTCGAGACGCGACCGCTGCCAGTGCTCCCATTCCGGCGAGGTCGTCTCGACCTCGGCCGGCAGCCCTTCGGCGGTGCTGCCCGGACGGAACCCATCGACGTACAGGGCCTGGGCCGGCGTGCCGACGAGCAGGGGCATCCAGTTCGAGACCGCGCGCCGCGCGAGGAGCCGGTACTCGTCGTCCGCCTGCGGCGGCATGTACGGGTCGTCATGGCGGCCGTGGAGGTAGTCGTCGATCCTCTTCAGGCGGTCGCCGTCCCGGTTCAGGATGGCGAGGAGCTGCCGCGCGAGTGCGGCAGGCGACACGGAGGCAGCCAAGTAACACCACCTTGCTGAGATCTCGCAATCGGTCAAAGGAAAAAGCCCCGGCCGGTCCGCTTGCGGACCTTCCGGCCGCGGGCGCGGAGATCGAACAGGGCCTCGTGCGCGAGCATCAGGGCCGCGTACGCGTCGACCTTCTTGGGGGAGTCGCGGCTTTCCTTGCCGAAGCTCACCCCGTAGTTGTTCGTCCGGCGCCGGGCGTTGAGCACATGCCGGCGCAGCTTGAGGTCGCCGTCGTGTACCAGCTTCCGGTCGAAGATCGTGCGCATGAGGCGCTCGTTCGCCAGGGTCGACGCCTTGAGGCTGGTCCTCATGTCCCAGCCGATCGCGTCCTTGCCGGGCGCCTTCACGGCCAGGCCCTCGCCGTACGCCTCCGACCACTCGGAGATGTACGACTCCCACAGCGCGACGTCGGCGTAGAAGCCCTGCACCTCGAACATGCGGAAGGCGTCGTGCACAGCCGAGTCGACCTGGGCGCGGGGCACCTCCCAGTCCTTGCCGGCCGGGCCGTCCGGCTTCTCCCACAACCCCAGCACGAAGGCGCACATGTCACTGACGCGCAGTGCCATCAGGCAGGTGCTGTCGTCGCGGAGACCGCCGTCGAACCCGAGTGTGATCTCGTCACCGGGCTGGAGCTGCTTGTCGTCGTCGCGCAAGACATCCCACTGGGCCGGCCCGAACAGGGCGTCCTCGGAGGCCACGATCTGGTTCAGCCACATACGCCGGGAGCGGCTGGGCGCGATCGTCGTGTCGAGGATCGACTGAAGGATCGTCTCGATCCTCAACCAAGTTGCGTCACCACGGATCTTCGGCAGGACGATGCGGATTGCCTCTGGTGTCAGGGGAGTTGCCGGGTGCGCCTCGATCGAGTCGTACATGAAGCCGACGTCCGTGGCCCGGCCCTCGCGGATCTTCTCGAAGGCTTCGCGCATGCGCTCGGCCACGGAGTCTTCGCCTGGCAGGTACGCGTTCGTGATCGCCAGATAGCGCGAGTCCTTCTTCGTCGCGTTACCGTCGATCGTCTCGTACATGCGGTCACCGTTGTTGCCGGTCACCCAGTGGTGCGTCTCGTTGAGCACCGTGAACGTGACACGACCACCTTCCAACGCGCGGAAGGAGCTGGTGACCGCCTCAAGTCGTTGCCGGCCGCCATTCGCACGGATCAGCTCGGCGCCCGCCTTGATCCCGTACGTCTCGATCATCTTGTCCGAGAGCAGGGACGGCATCAGAGTCATGGTGTTGCGGGTCTGGTCGCGGGAGACGGCCGCGATCTGTACCCACGCCTGGGGGTGAGGGACGCCCACCGGCTGACCGTCCGATCCCCAGTGTGAGAAGCGGCTCGGGCCGACGAATTCAACGAGCGAGACCACGGCCAAGAGTGGGTCCTTGCCCCAGCCCTTGAGCCTCTGCAACACACCCTTGCGGTAGATGAAGCGGCCGTTCTCGTCGACCGCGTACCACCACAAGACGAAGCGGAGTTGCTCGCGCGTGAAACGCCAAGGTCCGCCGTCCTCGGCGTTGAGGAACTCGGCGGCCCAGCCGGCGATCTGCCAGCCGAGTGTGCGCGCTGGGAGCTTCCACGCGCCATCCTGTTCCCGCAGCCACGTAGGTCCCAGGAAGGTCGGTTCGAGAGCGTCAAGTTCCTCGGGGGTCAGTTCGGCGATGAACCTCACCCCCGAGTCATCAGATCAACTCGTGCAGATGTCAGTGGTGTTGGCTACTATGGATGCGGTTGACGAGACCTTTGGAAGGCATGGTGCATCCGTGAAGATGGCTCACCTCTACGGCGCTGCGGCCGAGTCTCAATAGGCGCGCCTGGCCGGCGCTCTCCTATTGCGACGCCCGCTGGGCGGCGACGCCGTAACTGGCATCGAGCGGTGGGGTAACCCCTGCCCTGGTCCAGGTGACGGCGCTCTAACCGAGTAGGGAGGGCCTTCCTTGTCTGCAACCACCTCAACCTGCGACCACCGCGTCTACCACGTTGTCGTTGTCGCCCTGATTTCCGTGATCGTCGGGCTTGTCACTGGGATCGGCCTCGCCGCTCTCGGACAGGCCCCGTTCACCGCCGTGGCTTCCGGGGCGGGTGCTCTCGCCTTCACCTTTTGCGCTGGTATGAGTGCCGTCACGCATGTAAGCAAGACCCAGTAGCACGGGCCGCACCGGGGGCGGCCTGTTGAGGCCGCCCCGGTCAGCCGCTCAAGAGAGCCCGAGATCCTGCCTGTAGTCGGCGATGGCGAGGACAGCCGCGGACTGTTCCTCAGGCTCGGGCTCGTGCAGTTCGATCCGAACGCGGCGCCTGTCTCCCTCGGCGACGAGGAGTCGCTCGAACGCTGAGTAGATCGTCTGAAGCATCTGACCGCTTCGCTTGCCGCTCTTCTTGTAAAAGCTCAGGTCTTCGCACAGCGAGTAGGCAAAAGCCCAATCGCTGTTTTGGTAGAAGTCGGCTTGCCCGCTGGTCTTCAGGGAAGACCACAGGCGGCGAGCGATCGGATGCCACTCGCGGTCTGCATTCGGGATCTTGACTTCTCGTAGCGTGCCCTTGGTGACGGGCTGGACATCGCTGCCCTTGCGCTCTCGGGGGCGGGCGAGATCCGCCTCCCGGTTTGGTACGGGGCCGGGGATCTCGCCCACCTCCTTCCAGGTCATGGGCCCCCGAGGGAGGGGAGAACCTCGGGGGCCGGCGCGGCTCGACAGGCTTGAAGCCCGGAGCTCTGCGCGCTTACAGCAGGCCGGGATGTGTCTCGGTCCTGCGGAATCTGCGGTTCTGGCGTCGTCGTACGGCAGCCTTGGCCGCTGCTCCCTCTCGGGAGGACTTGACCCGGTGATGCCACCCGCAGAGCGATGTCAGGTTGGCTTCTCGATGGTCGTCACCGGGTCGAATGTGGTCCACGTCGGTGGCATGCTCGGCACACCGCACGCCGTATTGGTCTCTGGCTGTGCACTGATGGCCGTCGCGATAGAGGACGCGGCGTCGGATCTGAGCCCAATTCGCGGGCAGGCGTTCCCTTCGACTCGAAGTAGACCAAGCCAATTGCCCTCCCTATTACTTGACTTCCCTCAAGGAAGAGAGCAGCGGCGAAGGTCTTCTCCGAGGGGCCCCGAAGGGGCCAACAGAGAAAGTCGCAGCGGCGAAGAGGATTCGATCTGTGGGCCCCGGAGGGGCCCCAATGGGCAAGGAAATCAAATTCACTCAAGCCTCTACCTATATATACGGAGCGAGGGCCCAGTTCCGGAAACGAGCAGCGAGTGACGCCCGCCACACCTCATGGCAAGATCTTGGCTCACGAGTCGTCATGCTGGACAGTGAGTCAAAGCATCGCGTAGGTTGCGCAGCGTCGAAAGAAAACGGCCCCGGGTCGCAGGTGCGGGAACACCTCGCCGGGGCCGACACCGAGAGGGGTTGTCTCTCGATGCGAGTGCATCGTAACCGGCACGCGAACGCCTTCGTGGTGGTGCCGAACCGAGCCGCCAGGCACAAGAAGCTGTCCCTGGTCGCCCGCGGGCTCCTGGTCCTGCTCCTGTCGCTCCCCGACCAGACCAAGGTCACCGTGGAGAGCGTCACCAGCGACGTCGAGGAAGGCCGGCAGGCTGTAGCCAAGGCGTTCCGTCAACTCGAAGCCGCTGGCTACCTTCGCCGCGACCGCTACCAGGACCCGGACACCGGCCGCTGGCAGACGGAGACCCACGTCACCGATCTTCCGACTGACCACATCCCGACCGTCGGTGAACCGGGCATCCGGACCGTCGGCGCCTCTCCCAAGAGAGAGAAGAACCAGGAGAAGAACCTCCTCCCCAACCCCTCCGCCGCTGGCCGCGAAGGCAGCGAGCAGGCCGAGGCCCGTCAGGAGGAGGACGAATCCAACTCCAACCACGACCCGGCTGACGCCGAAACCGGCCGCGCCGCCCAGATGCTCGCCAAGCTCTGTGAGGCCGACCGGCGCCTGAAGCTCAGCACGGCCGAGGTGCTCCGCCTGGCCCCGCTCGCCGTTGCCTGGCTCGCCGAGGGTCACAGCACCCTGAAGATCGCCAACGCATTGACCACCCGACTTCCTGAGCAGGTCGACAGCGCCGCCGCGCTCATCTCCTACCGGCTGAAGAACCAGATGCCCGCCCGGCCGCAGCCGAAGCCGAAGCCCGCCCCGGACACCCGCGCCCGCTGCGAGGTCTGCCGCGCACCCTTCCCGCTCGGCCGCCGAGGCACCGTGTGCGGCGCCTGCCGTGACGAGCTCGACCGCGCCGCCGCCTTCCTCGGCGCTGGCACCGACATGCCTGCACCCCAGGTCGACGAGGCCGCCGACACCAACACGCGGGGCCGCGCCCTTGTCCGCGCAGCCCTGGCCGCCTGACCGCCACCGGTAGACCTGAAAGGCAAGTCCATGTCCTCGATGCACATGCCCTGGTACGCCCGCTCCGTCTTCACTGGTGGTCGTCCGCTCGTCCTCGTCGCTGCCCTCGTCATGTCCGTGCCCGGAGAGATCCGCATGGCTCAACTGGCAGGCTGGCAAGGCTGGATTACCTGGCTCATGCCGGTGTCCATCTCGGCTTACGCCGCATGCGCCGCCGTCATCTCCGAAGTGCGCCGTCGCGCCCAGGCCCCAGGCCGCATTACTGCCACCATCGGCGCCGGAGCCGCTCTCGGGCTGGCACTGTCAGCTCAGGTTGTGGCACACCTGATTGACGGGGGCTACATGGCAACTTCGGCCATCCTCGTCGCCGTCGTCTCCGCCGTACCGCCCCTCGTCGTGGCACACATGCTCCACATGGCGGCAACCCCGCCGGCCGCGGTGACAGCCGAGCAGCGCATCGCCGAGCTGGAGGAGACCCTCCTCCTTATGACAGCTGACCTCGCCGAGTCACTCGACCTCGAAGGCCGCGTCCTCGTCTCCAAGGCCCACGGTGTCAAGAACACCCTCAACGAGTTGGCAGAGGAGGCCGAGGGGTTGGCAGCCGAAGCGGATGAGCTGGCAGAGGGGCTCATCGGTGAAGTGGCAGCCGCAGGGGTGGCAAAGCCCAAGCCCCGCCGTAATGGCAATGCCAAGCAGGCTGTCCCCCTGGCAGTCGTGAAGGAGACCGTCGCCGCCATGCTGTCCGAAGGGGCGAAGGTCAACGGCAAGACCCTGGCAGGACGGCTCGGCTGCTCCGAGCGCACCGGGTACCGCTATCTCGGCGCAGTGAAGCCCGCCTGATCGACTGGCTGATAGTCAACGCCTTGACCGGTAAAATCCTTGACTGGTCAAGGCGTTGACTGTCACAGTGGTCTGCATGACGGATGAACCCGTGATCTTCGAGTACGCGATCCTTGTCCCCGACCCGCAGCTCTTGGGCGGAAGGGAAATTGCGAACGGCATCGCCGCCGACTGGACTGGAACGGCCCACGACCTTGGCCGCGACGTCCTACAGCGTTGGCGGGCGGAGCACCCCGAAGTCCACGATGTGGCAGTGGAGGTGAATGGCAGTAACGGCGTCTACGTCGCAGTTGACGACCCGACGCCGGCCAAGCCCTCGGTGCACGCCCTCGAAGTGGCCATCGAGGCGAAGCTAGTCGCCGACCGCATCGCCGAACGAGCCGGTGAGGAACTGGCGGAAGCGATGCGCAACACCAATCGGGACGGTCTGTCGAAGAACAACGTCGCGGACAAGGTCGGCCGAGTGATGTCTCGTCCGACGGCGCTGAAGGCGCTCAGGAGGTGACGTCGTCCCAGGGTGCGGCGGCCCTTGCTGGCGCACTGACAGTCTGACGATTGGCGCGTTCCTTGACATGTGTGCGGGTCCGTTTGCCCAGGTGGCAGGCGGGCCCGCGCCCTTGACCGACCCTGGAACCGTGGCAGTTTTCGAGCGGCTAAGACGTGGCGGTGCGGCGATTTCCGTACCGGGGGTCATACCCCCACCCCGCACGGTCCGGCCGAGGACTCCGCTACCCTCGCGCGCCACACACCGACGCACACCCCCCGCACCCCCCAAGGCAGACAACCGACCCGTGATTGCGAGACTTGCGCTCGTTCGCCGTCGTGTGTCAAGCTCTGACCCGTCGCCAACACCGACCGGCCGCAAGGCGGGCAGGCAAGGCGGCAAGCGGACGGGCCAACGGGCAAGGCGCACAGCGCAGAACCCAGGCCGGACCGCTTCGAGTTCCAGTGAAAGCGAGAACTTGACTCACACGGAAGCCGCCGACTACGGTGGGGACCACGCCGAACCGGGCAACCGAGAACGGGCCGCACGATACGGCGCCGCCAACTGCCAGGCATGGCGGTCAAGTTGCAGCGAATGCGAGAACTTGGCAGGCCGGGGTAGATCCACTAGGGTCGGAACCACCGCAAGGCCGACAGGCCGGACGGAAATGACCATCACGTCAGCATCCGGGCATCGGGTGCCCCACCCCCGAGGGAGCGGGGGGCCGCTCTGCAAAGCGAGCTGTTGCAGGAGTACGGCAAGGTCAGCGCGAGAAGCGAAGACCGTAGTGCCCGAGCGCTCCGAGTGCGTCGAACTCGGGCCTGGCTGGGTGACTGGCCAGGGGCGGCCGGACCGAGGCCACCCCGAGAGGGGTTGGTACAGAAAGGCACCGCCCGATCCTTGAGAACTCCACAGTGAACGCGAATATTCGCAGCCATCGTGCCGTCTGAAATGCCCATGTGGGGCGGGCGGTCGGCGTCCTGGAATGCCCATTGGGGCGGGATGTCTGGCTGTGCTGATCGAAGAGAAGCGACGGCGCGACTGCGCCCGACACATTGCCGAACGTGAATGCACCCGCCGGGCTCCGGTCCGGTGGGGTGCTGCGACTCAAGCGAGAAGGTGTGGCGCTTGAGTGGCAGCACTCCATCAAGAGGTGGGGTGTGCGTCGGGGTCGGCCGAGGGTCGACCCCTATCTGAAATGGGGATACATGTCCGCCACCACGTTCAAGGCTCAGGGTGTCAGCCTCGCGAAGAAGGCCGACGTTCTGACGAACCCGGACCTCTGGGAGCAGAACGCCAACCTCTCGAACCGGCTCTTCGAGGTGGCTCGTGAGCTGGATGCGCTGAAGCGTCAGGTCGCTGAGGCCGAGAAGGGCGAGATCGAGCTGATCCGCATGGTGTTCGCCATGGCTGACCAGCGTGAGCTTGCCGCCCTCGTGGCGACCGCTCGTCAGGTCGTCATCGACGATCTGAAGTGCGAACTGGCGCAGATGACCGCGTACCGAAACCACTACAAGGCTCAGGCCGAGGAGTGGCGGCGCAAGTACGAGGCGCTGCGCGTTTCTTAATGCTCGATTGCGAGAACTTAGCAAAGTGGCAGTCGCTCTCATCGGAAGTGTGAGCGGCTGCCCGCCGAGTTCAGCCGCTGGTGCCCGATGTGCTCGGGCCAGAAGTCCAGGGCCTTTGCGGGCGTCTGGCAACTGGCCAGCTAGGCGAAACGCCTCGTCCCCGCACGCCAGCGGTGGGCGAGGTGTCCGGCCGGGGTGGTGCCCGGCTGCTGATGAAGCCAGCCAGCTTCCGATCCGAACTGCGAGGACACATGAAGCGCCGTACCTTCCGAATCACCCTGGATGAGGTGTTCGGCGGAGACACGCTCGAAGCCCCGAGCTTCTTTGAGCTGTGCGGTGAGGTCGCCCGGCATGAACACGGGAACTGCACCGACAACACGTGCGAGATCCCGAGCCTGATCGAGCACGGCCACTACTTCGCCGCTGTGCATCATCTCGCCGGAGCCTCTGAGTTCCCGGCCGTGGATGCCCTGTACGCGAAGTACAGCAAGTCACTGACGATCCGGCGATGTGACAAGGACTCCCGCGAATGGTGGGAGTTCGTCGAACCGTTCAGCGTGAAGTGCCACGACTGCGGGGCGATCGTGTACGGCAACCCCGTGGACGAGACCTTCCCGGACGACACCTGCGCTAGCTGCTGGAAGCGGGTCGGAGTCGAATCATTCATCGAGACGTTCCGTGACTCGGTAATCGAGTCTCTGCTGTGGGCCACGCTCGTGTGGGACGCGGATGGGGCCGACGTGGGCAACGCCGAGGACTACTTCGACGAGGGTGACATCCCGTCCCAGAAGTACGACGAGATCGACCAGACGTGCCGAGCTTTCGTGGCGCAGAACTGGGAGATCCTCGGCCACTACCAGCACGAGGCGCACAACCTTGGTCACGAGTACCTCGTCATGGCCGCGCACCTGGACTCCGGCTTCTTCCGGTACGTGTCCGCCGAGCACGGCGAGGCCCTCCGCGAGAAGGCCAAGGCCGACTCCCTGCCTGAGCTGCACGCCTACGAAGGCGACGACGGTGAGTTCTACCTCGACTGACGGCACCTATGCGTAGGCGAAACACCCCTCCGGGGTGTCCGGTCGGAGTGGTGTCCGGCTGCTGACGATGCCAGCCCGCATTCATCCCAAGGACTACACAATGAAGCTGCCCTTCATCACTGCTGCACTGGCCCGCCGTCGGGCTCGGGCTGAGCTGCAACTTGCCGTTCGGAACGCCTATTTCGCCGTTCTTGACGAGAACGGCCGCCTGAACGCAGAGCTCGACGAACTCCGCCGACGAGCCGCGGACGTTGCCGAGAAGGGCTTCGCCGTCCTGCACCGCCGCTCCGCGATCGAGGACGCCGTCCACACCTTCGTCGATGTTTTCGACGATGGGATGTTGGCCTCCATGGTCGGTACGGCCTTTACCTGCGCCGAGGTCGACGCGATCGCGGGCGTGCTCCTCGCAGCCGGTCGAGAAGAGGCCGGGGTGACCTGGCTGGAGTGCCACGCCGAAGGCGACGAGTACGGCGACGCCCACAACCAGGGCGACGAACTCGACGAGGACGACCCCCAGCCCACCGCCGTCGACATCCGCGAGTACGCCCACGACCTCGCGGCCTGACCAGAAGACCACCGCGGCCCATGCCGGCCGCAGCCGGGGCAGTGGTGTGCCTCGGTACCTCCTGGGCCGCCCTGTCTGCTGGCGGGGCGGCCCGCTGACGACACCTCCCCGAGCCTGAAAGACCGACATGGACAGCACCAAGGACTCAATCCGAACCGTTCTGAAGATGTGCCGCGAAGTCGCCGTGTGGCGCGAGGACTTCGACCCCGGCACCGCCGAGTGGTACACCCTGGTGGCCCTTGCCCAGGAAACGCACAGGCTCCTGATCAGCCTGCCCGCCGAACTGCTTCCCGAAGAGGAGCAGCCGAGCCCGGCCATGGCCGAGATCCTCGACGCCCTCCAGGAATTCGCCGAGGAGGACGCCAAGTGACCTGGCGATACGACGTGTACGTGTGCCCCGACGCGAATGCCCCGAGCCACGGTCTCTACTGCCACGACCGCATGGAGAAGGTCGAGGGGACCTTCCTCGACTACGGGTACCGCGACGCCTTTCGGCTCGCTCACGACCGAGCCGAGGAAAGCGGGCACGCGGCCGTCTGGACGACGTCCCCGCACACCGGGAACACCGTCCTTTCGTACCAGCACATCCGCGGTGGCGGCCCCTGTGAGACCTGCCCGGCGAAGGTGCGCGGGCGCGGGCCTTGGACGACTCACGTCCTCGGAGATCAGTTCATGTGCGCTGACTGCGCCACCCAGGCCCGGCGCCGCGTCGCAGCAGATCACCTCTGGTCCGAGGACGAATGCCCCTGGTACTGGCCGGTCCTCGACCGCGCGCTGAAGGACTAGTTCATGACCGACCGCAACACCGAACCGTGCTGCGAGTGCGGGCTCGTGCCCGAGCTCCTCGACGAAGACCTGACCTGCACTCCCTGCCGTGCACGCATCCGACTGGAGAAGAAGTGACGACCGTAACCGAGCCCGACACCGTCACCCTGACCATCCGTTTCGAGGTCACCGAGACCACGGTCACCGACGTGGAGTCCACCGTCACGGTCCCCGCCGACATCGCCGATGACGACGAGGCCCTTCAGGACTGGCTCGACGAGAACGTGGACCAGTGGATTGACGACCTCGACACCGACGACGCCCACGACATCACACACGACGTGACCGACGTGTACGGCACCGACGCCTGATCTCACGCAAACCAAGGCGCCCGCCCCCTGCCATCGGAAGTGGCGAGGGACGGGCGCCCGGCGAAACCCGCTGGTGAGGCGGGTCGCGAAGCGGTGGTGCGCTTCGCCTGATGATGCCAGCCGACATCGCCTTCAAGGATACGCACGATGCGCTCTCGCTCTACCCACGGCGCCGTAGCCTTCAACGCTTCGGACGCTCAGTTCTTCGCCAACGACACCTTCCACGTGGTCGTCACCTGGGGTGATGGTCGAGCCGCCGTCCACATTCGGCAGGCGCAACCGACCATTCACTTCTCGCACGAGATGAAGTGGGCCCACAACCCCGAAGACGTCGACCCGAACCGCCTTCTTGACGAGGTGCTCCGGCACGCCCAGCTCGCGGGCCGGGCGGAAGCCACCGATCATCTCGCCGTCCAGGCGATCAGGAACCAGCACGAACCACTCAACTGGGTCGCGCCTGTCGCCATGCCGGCTGGGGACCGGGCCCGGTACGGCCTGATGGGAGCTGCCGCATGAACGGCCGTAGCCATTTGGGCTGCCCTCGATGCCGAATATCCCTGTCGGTCTGCCTCACCGTTCGTGAGTGGGCCGTTTGCGACCTGTGCGGTTATGGGGGCCTCTGGGGCGAGTTCATGTTCTGTGACTGCCCTGGCTATGACTGCCTGTCCGACGGCGAGGGCGAGTGATGCTCGCCTCGCCCATCCGCCTCGACACGGCCGGGGCGCTTGGCACCCCGAAAGAACTCGACCTGGACAACCTGTCGCCGGAGGAGCTGGAGGAGATTGCGGCGCCCTGGCCGGTGCGCTGGCTCTTCCCTCCCGAGCCGGATGATCCCGACCGTGTGGTCAACCTCTTTGCTGGACCGGGCGGTTGGGACGCTGGTGTACGCGACGTGCTCCAACACGATCTCGACATTGTGGGCGTCGAACTCCACAAGGACGCCTCGGCCACCGCCCGAACCGCCGGATTCAGCCGGATCACCGCGGACGTTCGATCCCTTGACCCGAAGCATCCAGCGCTGCGCTGGGTTCGCGGGCTGATCGTCTCCGCTCCCTGCCAGTGCTGGACGCCGGCCGGGAAGCGTGCCGGGTTGGACCCCGCGAACCAGGAGCTGTTGCTCGACGTATTCACGATGGCCTTCGAAGCGACCTTCGGGCACTGGCACGACAGCGGCGAATGTGGACCTTGCGAGGTGGCCGACATCTGCCTGATCTGTAGCGACCCCGACTGGGACGGGTACGCAGGATTCACCGGCCCCCTGCTCACCCTCGACGAGGTACGCGCTCCAATCGCCGGAATGACGGACGAGCGGATCGGGCTGCTCGCCGAGGTGCTGATCTGGTCGCTCACCCTCACCGCCCAATGGGACAACCTCCGCTGGCTCGCCATGGAGCAGAGCTCGGCTCTTCCTGAGCTGATCCTTGACGGGATACGTGAAGAGCTGTGGTCGGCGGACTGGTGCAGCGCCGAGTACCGCGTCCTGGACGCCGTGGACTATGGGCTCGCGTCCCGGCGGAAGAGGGTCTTCCTTATGGCCGCCCGTCACTCCTACGTCGACATGGCCGCCCTCACGCCCAAGGCACCCTTGCCGATCACCACGGCGGCCGAGGCCCTCGGCTGGCCCGCTGGCATCCGCGTCAATACCCGAGGCGTCCGCAAGACGGCGGGCGGCAACTGCTGGAGCGCGGACAAGCCCGCGACCGGCATCACCAGCAAGATCCGCGGTTGGTACTGGGAGCACGACAAGGACAGGAAGTTCTCGCTCGACGAGGCCGCGCTCCTGGTGGGCTTCCAGGCCGGCTACCCCTGGACCGGCTCCCGCTCCTCCTGCACGCAGCAGATCGGCGATGTCGTCGCCCCGCCCATGGGCTGCGTCGTCCTCGGCTCGCTCCTCAAGGAGCCGTGGGAGCACAAGCTCCGCACCCACCTCAGCAAGATCTACGGCCGCCCGGCCGACCATTCATCACCGAAGGAGAGCCACATGGACAGCACAGCCACGACCGAGGTGGACACCGAGTACGGGAAGGTCACCGTCCGCCGCGTCGCGAGGGATGACGTCCCGGAGGAAAAGCGGGCTTGGACCGCTTCCTACGAGGTCACCGGGCCACGCATGAAGGGCCTGGTGCACGTACAGCCCCAGTTCAACAGGGGCGAGGACTTCGAGCTGCTGCCCAGTCAGGTCGAGGTGGTCATGAGCACGAACCGGTACAGCAAGTCGCACGCCGAGTTCACGGTGAACGGTGTGGAACTGGACGACACGCATCTGTTCCACATTAACGGACCCGAGGACGCGAAGCGGTTCTCCTTCTTCAGGAAGACCGACAACTTCCGCCGCTCTGAGCTGTCCGACGCAGGGGAGGCCCGGACCCGTGCCGGCCTCCGGGCCGTCTTGGAGGCGCATTACGCCGACGCCCTGTTCGTGCACGATCAGGCGGTCTCGTTCGCGAGAGCCCGCAGTCAGAGCCGCCACTGCGAGACTCTCCGCGCCTTGGAAGGCAAGATTGCGGAGGCCGAGGAGCTGGAGCAGGTGATCGAGGGCCTGCGACATCGCCTTGGCGTGCTCGGTGACCTGGAGGAACTCGCCGCGGCTCAGCGTCCGACCGCATCCGTGGTGGACGCACCCGAGGAATCCTGCGCGAACGTCGTGGAGCTCAGGCCAGCCTCGGAGAGCGGGGAAGTGGTGATCGAGGGGCTTCGGGCCGGAGACCGTGTTCGGGCCACAGGCAACAACACCCTCGGCCGTACCGTCACCCGAGAAGGCGTGCTCTTGGTCGACCCGAAGATGGCCACCGTTCAGGACTGGGGTAAGCGCGTCAAGAAGTGGCGCCTCTACATCGACGAGCCGGGAGCCGACCCGACCCGCTCCAACTCGGTAACCCTCGGGCCGGACGCGACAGTCGAACGCCTCGGCGCCGAGCGGCAAATCAGCCTGATTGCGGCAGCGTGAGGTGCGCCCACATAGCTGTGCGCGAGCAGATACGTAAGCGCCGCTGAAAGCTGAAAACCAGAAGGGAACCAACACGATGAAGACGTCACTGATCGGCTTTGCGGGTGCCGCCCGCTCCGGCAAGGACACCGCGGCCTCGTTCCTTGTTGAGCGCGGCTGGCAGCGCAAGGCGTTCGCTGACCCCGTGAGGAACATGCTGTACGCGCTGAACCCTGACCTCCGCGCTCCCGGGGGTTCCTCGGCGTGGCCGATCTTGCCGAGCGCGTGGACACCTACGGCTGGGAGAAGGTGAAGCGAGTACACCCCGAAGTGCGCCTCTACCTTCAGCGGCTGGGCACCGAGGCCGGCCGCCAGGTGCTCGGCGAGGACGTGTGGGTGAATGCCTTGTTCCGCGACTACGAGACGTGGACCAACCCCACTGTCATCAGCGACGTACGGTTCCCCAACGAGGCCGGCGCCATCCGGAAGCGTGGGGGACTGGTGGTCGAGATTCGACGGCCCAGTCAGGCGCTGATCGAGAACTCCAACCACGTCAGCGAAAACGCCCTCGCAGGCTGGGACTTCGACGTGACGATCCTGAACACCGGCACTGTGGAGGGGTTCCGGGCGAGCGTCGAGGCCATCACCTCTATCTGATTGCGATACTTGCGCATGCTGGACTGATTGCGTAATCTTGACTGCGGAAGGGAGGGAAGCCTCGTGAGTACCACCATCAACAGCCCGGCCGAACTTGACGAGTTGCCGGACGGCTCCGAGTTCGAGGACGCCGAGGGCGACAGCGGCCTGAAGGCGAGCGGGTTCGTCTATCTCGTCCCAGGGTTCGCACAGCCTGTGCGGTCGGACTTCTTCGCCTATCCCGTCTCGGTGAAGGGGATCGGCGCCGCGTGAGGATCATCCCCCGCAGGGAGGAGATCGACGCGGTGAAGGCACTCCTGGAAGATCCCGGCTTTGACAGTGCCGACCAGATGGCCAAGGCGCTGATCAAGGAGGTCGGGGAGATCCTCCAGATGCGCGACTGGTTCGCTCTCGTCCACACCTGGCACGACGGAAGCCGCGGGCTCAACTTCGCGCCCTTCGGCAACGAAGCAGAGGCCCGCGCCTTCGCCTCGAAGATGGCGTTCGGCGGGGCCGGCCGCCTCGTGAAGCTCCACTCGCCCGGCCTGATGCTCGCCAACCACGACGGCAGGAAGGGCTGGAAGGGCTTCTGCCAGCACCCCGAGTGCGGCCACGCCCCTTTCACCCACTCCGCCGCAACCGCGGCACGGGGCGCCTGCCAGATACCGACCTGCCCATGCAGCAAGTTCCGCAAGTAGACCAAGGAGAGTCAGGCATGACCATCAAGGCCGTCGACTTCCGCACATGCGAGTGCGGCGCCAAACGCGCCTTCGAGGACGAGCGCATTGCCGAGAAGGCCCTCGGCAGGGCGCAGGCGAAGCGCCACCGCGCGGGGGACCGGCGAGGATCTCGACGCGGTCTGTACTGCGAGAACCGCTACTACGAGTGCGAGTTCGGCATGTACCACCTGACCTCGCAGTCCCGCAGCGAGTGCCACGGGGTCGCCGCTTGAAGCACAGCGAGAAGGCTCTCTCGAATGGCTGGGGCTGGGTGCTCGGAGTCTCCGGCCAGAAGTGCCGGGTGTATTCCCGGCCCGGCCGCGCCCCAACGGCAGACCCGAGGGAGCTGCTCGCCCAGGTGGCCGAGCTCCTTGGCGTCTCCGACCCGACACTTGCGCCGGCCTGCATCCGCAGGCTCAAGGCGGACCAGAGAAGGGCGCTGAAGTCGGCCGCCCTTGCATGGGAGACCGTGCACTCCCTCGCCGACACCCAGCGAGACGAGAGGCCCGCCCGTTGAGTCAGGGCGGCAGTAACCGGCTCCTGACGCCGGAAGAGGTGGCCGCCTGGCTCAAGGTCAGCGAGATCACCGTCAAGAACAAGTACCGGACGTGGGGGTTGAAGGCCCAGAAGGTCGGCCGCCTCCTGCGCTTCCGCGAGCGCGACATCGTCGCCTATCTCGAAGATCACTACGGGTAAACGGCGCAACGTTGCCTTGCCCCAGCAACAGAAGGGGGCCATATGGCAACCGTCTTCCAGAAGTGCAAAGAGGACGAGCAGGACCGCTTCTACCCCTGCGAAAAGGCGCGCTGCGGTCACAAGTGGACCGTTCGTTACCGAGAGCCGGGCGGGCGGACCGCGAGACAGAGAGAGAAGAGCTTCGCTAAGAAGACCGGCCCTGACGGCGCCGACGCGTTCGCTATCAAGGTCGAGCACGACAAGGGCATGGGCATCTACCTCGACCCACAGCGGGGAGCGATCACCCTGCGGGCGTGGGCGAAGGACTGGCTCGAACGGCAGATCCTCGCGGAGGGAACCTTCCGGAACTACGACGGCTTCATCAGGAACCACCTCGTTCCCCACCTTGGGCGCAAGACCCTGGCTGGACTGGCGAAGCCCGACTTCGAGCGGTTCATCGCCGCCCTGCACCACAAGGGCGAGGGCATGGCTGCCTCAACGATCAACGACCGCATGAATATCGTGACGGCGATGCTAGACGCCGCGATCATAGAGAAGCGAATATCGGAGAATCCAGCCAAGGGCGTCAAGCTGCCTCGGACGAGCACGATGGCCGTGGACGAAGACGAGATTCCAACCCTGGAAGAAGTCGATCTCCTTGCCCATCACATCTCGCCGCAGTACCGCCTGACGATCTACTTGATGTCGGGTGCCGGCCTTCGTCCCAGCGAGGCCCTGGCCTTCGCTTGCGAGTGCCGACGGACCGAGTTCATCAGGATTCGCTGGCAGGTCAGCGCCAAGGCAAACGCTGGCGACAGCCGGACCACTTTTGTGCCATTGAAGCACCGTGCCGAAGGCGAGTATCGGGATATTCCGATCGCCCCTTTCTTGGAAGAGGAGATTGACGCTCACGAGGAAAAGTGGGTGCCGATCCCCGTTGCCTTCAAAACAAAGTCCGGGAAAGATCGGCAGCTCGAAGTCTTCTTCGCGCCGCGTGACCGGGGCAAGGGCACCATGCCGACTGCCAATACCTTCGGCTACCACTTCAAGAAGGCGTGCATCGCCGCCGGCATCGTGGACGAGAACGGTAAGCCGAAGTACACCCCCCACTCGCTGAGGCACTTCTTCGCCTCGACGGCCCTGGCGAACGGCATCCCGATCCACGAGGTCTCGCGCTGGCTCGGCCACAAGTCGATCAAGATCACGGTGGACACGTACGGGCACCTCGTTCCGGGGGCCTGGCACCGGTGCCGCGAGGTCATGCAGAACGCCATGCGGCCCGTACCGTTGGACGTGGCGGGCACCGCTACCGAGGACACTGGGGACTACGGGACTGCTGCGTGAGTGTGCTGACCTGCGAAGACCGTGCTGATACTGTGCTGACTTGGCCCGTCAGAACTAGCGTTTCCGCAGGTCAGAGCGTTGTGGTGGAAGTTCCGCTTCAACGTGTGACGGGCGCCATAGCGATGATGTAGCGATCTGGCAAATGTGCAGGTCAGGCGGGGTCGACCCTTTTCGGGGTCGGCCCCGTTGTCGTACCCGGTGCTGGATAGACTGACGTCTCGTCACCTGTCGTCATCCCTGGTTATCCGAACCGCCGCTGGATCGGAGCTGGATGTGGCTGATGGTCTGCCGACTGGATCAGGCCGTGCTCGGCTGCGGATCCGTCGCGGACGGGGCTGCGGTGGGGCGCGTTGGTGCCGTTGGCCATGGGCGGCCGATGCGGCCGCTCAAGGCTGGGTCCACTCACCGCGGCGGGCGACCACCGCATACGACACGAGGTCGTCCCGCTCAATGCGCAGCTGCTCCCTGTCGGCAGCGCCGTACCGCGGGCGCAGCAGCCACACCGGTCGGTGGTTCTTCGCGCCCGCGATATCCGTGCATACCCACTGTTTGCCGCTCGCGACCGCGACGACGAGATCGCCGATCTTAGGATGCGTGTCGTTCACAGAGCATCCGCCTTGTTGAGCGTGGGCTCGGTGAGTGCAGCGTCGATCTCTTCGTCGGCTGCCCGGCGCAGCGCGCCGGGCTCGGCTGCTGCGTGCCTGCATCGAGCGGGACATGGGT
Organism: Streptomyces sp. MspMP-M5; assembly: GCF_000373585.1. Taxonomy (GTDB): domain Bacteria; phylum Actinomycetota; class Actinomycetes; order Streptomycetales; family Streptomycetaceae; genus Streptomyces. Next base: position 367,154 of record NZ_KB891853.1, on the reverse strand, counting down.
GCCGTGTTCCGCATGCTCAACAGTCGCGGTGTCAGCACGCGGCGGATCGCCGCATCCGCCGACATCACGCAAGGGCGGCTGTACGACTACATGAACGGCAAGAGCCGGGTAGAGAAGCTCAGCCTGTTCGAGCAGATCGCGGACGCCTTCCGCATCCCTGGCCACCTGCTTGGACTGGCACGCCGGTCGTGGGAACCCGCGCCCGCGGACCCAGACCACCAGCGGGCCGACCGACCGTCACCAGACGGTGACGACCTGGCGGCGATGGCCACGACTCCGGCCACGACGACCGCCCCAACCGCCACTTCGCCCGCGCGCTTCCCTTGGCCCGCGCCTCCCGGTGACCTCCTGCTGGCCGCGAACGTCGCCGCGAGCAGCAGCCATCTGGCCCTCCACGCCGGGGCCGCCGCCTGGGCCCGGACCGGGCTTGACCTCGCCACACGGGGACCGCGCGTTCCCGCGCTGACGGCGCGACTGAACACGATGCAGGCGCGCGCCCTGGCCGTCGCCGCGCAACGCATCCCAGCCGCCTACGCCCTCGACGCCGCCCGGCGTGACCTCGACGGGGCGGCAGATACCGACCACCCGTGGCTGAGCCCGTTCGACGCCGCCGCGCTGGCGAGCGAATCGGCGCTGATCCTTCGCGACTTGGACCAGCTCGACGACGCTCTGACGCATGCCGAACAGGCCGTCGCACTACGGGAGTCGGGCCGGGAGCGGTCGCTGGCGTTGAGCCGGATCGCACTGGTGGACATCCACGTCCGCCGGTGCGACGTGGATACAGCGGTGAGCGTCGGCCATGACCTGCTCAGCACAAGCCCCCCCCTGGGTTCCGTCCGAGTCGTGCAGCAGCTCGACGAGCTTCGCCGGCTGCTGGAGCCGCACAGGGCATACGGGCCGGTGCGGGAGTACCTGGTCCGGTTCGACGATGCGCGCAGGGCCAGAATGCTGCTCCTGGCCGACCTCGTCCCGCCATCACCGGGAGGCACCCCCGGTGCGACGTGAAGTCACATCGCACGCAGAGTCCGCAGGAGAGGAGACGTGTCATGCGGACCTGACCAGTGACCAACGGTCAGTCCCCAGCCTCCGGTGCGCCGGGAGTAATCCCGGGGTGCTGAGCGGAGGTGGTCAAGCCCAAGGGCTCGCGGGCCATTCGCAGGCTACAGGCGAAGGGGAAGTCCGGAAGGGTGAGTGAAAACGAACTCTCGTCGACTCGTCGTCAGACTTACACCGCGCAATGGCCAGTATTCGGCGGTGGAATCCTCTAGGGCTGGGAAGCCCAGCGCGGCAGGCCCCCATCGGGGAGGGGCCTGTGGGTCACCGCGGAGGACGGCGGAAAGAGAGCACCCCACCCGGACGCAACTGCACGATGTGGAACACGGAAACCCCGTACGGGTCCGGCCTCGTCAGCCGGTAAGCCGAAGGTAACGGAGGCAGAACCCCCGTGCGGGAACAGGATGGTCCAAGAAGCGAACGCCACCAGGGCGAAAGCCCAGGGGAAATGGCCGCCGACCAGGAGTCTCCACCTGGCGGCCTATAACCCGGTGGACACCAGCCTGTGGCTGGAGCCGAAAGGCGGCTGACGTGGACCAGGTAGGCCATGAAGAGACGACGGACAGGCACTTGTACCGAGGCGCAAGTTGGACTGAAGGGAGGCCGCGTTGACCGAACTGGTCATCGCCGAAACCCGGATGAACGGACCCGAGGGCGACGCCGAGTTCTGGCACAGCATCGACTGGAGCCAGGAGGAGGCGTCTGTAAAGCGGCTGCGACAGAGGATTTTCAGGGCTGCCCGCGAGGGTGACTTGAAGCAGGTGCGTAACCTGCAAAAGCTGATGCGGCGTTCCAAGGCCAACACGTTGACGAGTGTCAGGCGGGTCTGCCAGGTCAGCACCGGCAAGAAGACGGCGGGAATCGACGGGCAGAAAGCTCTGACTCCGGCGAAACGGGGGAAGATGGCGCGGCAGATACTTGCCGACCCCATGTCCAACCCCAAGCCCGTACGTCGTGTGTACATCCCGAAGGCGAACGGCAAGAGGCGCCCTCTGGGCATCCCGGTGATCCGGGACCGGGTCGACCAGGCCAGGTTCAAGAACGCTCTGGAACCGGAATGGGAAGCCCGGTTCGAGGCCAGGAGCTACGGCTTCAGGCCAGGACGGGGAGCCTGGGACGCCATAGAGATGATCTTCAATGTCGCCGGGCGGAAGACCGCCAAGCGACTATGGGTCCTCGACGCCGACCTGTCGGCCGCCTTCGACCACATCAGTCATCAACACCTCATGGACTCCGTCGGCCTGTTCCCGGGACGACGGCAGGTCCGGGGATGGCTGAGAGCTGGGGTCATGGAGGACGGGCGGTTCGTCTCGACGCCTGAAGGCACCCCGCAAGGTGGCGTCATCAGCCCGTTGCTGATGAACATCGCCCTCCATGGGATGGGAGAGGTCATCGGAGCGAACCGTCCGCGGAACGCCAAGACGACCCCGCCGGCTCTGGTTCGGTACGCGGACGACTTCGTGGTGTTCTGCACCACGGAGAACGAGGCGATCAAGGCCAAGCATGACCTTGCCGAATGGCTCGAACCCCGGGGCCTCTCCTTCAACGAGGAGAAGACCAGGGTGGTGCACCTCTCCAACGGGGTGGACTTCCTCGGGTTCAACGTCGGCAGGTTCCGCGAGAAGCTGATCATCAAGCCGAGCCGGGATGCCCTGCAGAGCGCCCGAAAGAGGATCAGTGTCACGGCCAGGGAGAACAGCGGCTCGCCCACTGAAAGCCTGGTCAGGGCACTGTCACCATTCGTACGTGGCTGGTCCACGTACTACCGGACTGTCTGCTCGAAGGAGACCTTCAACCTACTGGACGCCCACACCTTCGAGGTCCTGAAACGCTGGGCCATGCGACGGCATCGCCGCAAACCCTGGGGATGGATCAAACGGAGGTACTGGGGCACGTTCCAGCCAGGCCGGTCCAGCAAGTGGGTGTTCGGTACTCCCGAGCACTACTTGCAGCAAGCCTCCTGGACGCCGATCCAGCGACATACCCTGGTCAAGGACGATGCCTCGCCCGATGACCCGGAGCTGGAAGAGTACTGGGGGAACCGTCGACGCAAGCGGGTGCAGGCGGTGGGAGAGCCCAAGAAGATCCTCTCCCTCGCCTACCGTCAGCGGGGGCTGTGCCCCAGGTGCGGACTGGATCTGATCGACGGAGCCGGGTTCGACCCGGACGACGTTCAGGACTGGGTCAAGTGGTTCACGGGGAGCCTCCGGGCGATCCACGTGCACCACCTGACCTACCGCAGCAAGGGCGGCAGCGACCACCCGAGCAACCTGGAACTGATCCACACGACCTGTCATCGCCAAGTTCACGCTGACGACCGGAAGCCTGACACCCAGCGGCAGCCACAGGCCAGCTTGAGCCGGATGCGGGGATGACTCGCACGTCCGGTTCTGAGGGGGCCGGGACGCAGCAATGCGTCCCGGCTACCCGACTATGAGGCCCATCGCACCCAATCCCGCTGACGTAGAAGCCTGGAACGCTACCTGGCCGAGGGCAACGCCAAACAAGCCCGCAAACGCGTCGCCGCCGACGTGCTGCTACGCGATCCGGCCGGACGCATGCTCTTGGTGAACCCCACCTACAAGCCCGGCCGGGACCTCCCTGGAGGCATGGCCGAGGCAAACGAACCGCCCGAAGACGCAGTAGGTCGCGAACTCGCCGAAGAACTGGGGCTCACGATCGTGCTCCACGGACTGCTGGTGGTGGACTGGGTCGCCCCGCACGGGCCTTGGGACGATCAAATAGCCTTCATCTTCGACGGCGGAACCCTGACCCAGGACCAAGCCGACGGGCTGCACCCCACCGACCATGAGCTGTCCGAGGCCGCCTTCTTCACAGCCGAGGAAGCCGACAGCCGACTCGGCGACCGCATCCGGCGCCGTTTCGAGTTCTCGCTACTGGCACTCGTCACGGGAAGGCCACAGTACCTCCGGGACGGCACACCCGCCATATGACTGTCCTCTCCAGATGTTCCTGACGAACGGCGCAGTGAGAAGCGCCTCCGGCCCAGCCAATACCGGAGCGGAGGCGCGCCATCACCAACTCAGCTGGCGCTCATTCCACGGTCAGGCCATTCGCTTGCCTGCTCGTACATGGCGTTGATCTTTCGTGACGCCTTGAGAAACAAGTAGTCGATATTGCCGTCGTCTGACTGTGACCTACGTGCACTCTTGTCCATCGTCAGGTGCCGGGTCATCTCGGAAGGGTCTTCGCCGAACGAGTAGACAATGGCGTTGAGATCCTCATTGATCTTCTTGAAATAGACCAGCGCGGCCACTGCTACCACTCACCGTCTCTTCGGCACATGCGGTGACCGCCTTCTGCAGGCCGGTGAAGTCGGTCTCCAGCGGGCTGAGGCGCTGCAGGCTGGACAGCCTGATCGTCTTCTGGCTCGGGCACCGTTCGTCCAGGACTCGGGTGGCGAGGACGTAGAAGGTCCACTGGTCGAGGTCCAGGGGATCGAGGGTCTGCTTGTCCTGGTGGTGCAGTAGGCAGAACACGTACACGTCCGAGCGGCGCAGTACGTCCGTCGACGTCTTGCCGGTCTGGGCATCCCAGCCGGAGGCCGGTGCGATGGAGAAAGATATCTCCGACAGCTGGGACTGTGCCCATGACTGCAGGTATGCCGCCGACTTCACCTCGACGCGGCATTCCTCGGGCGTACGGATGTCGACGGTGTCCCATTCGGCGCGGGTGCCGGTGGCGGCGCCAAGGGCCGTGGCCACGAGGTACTCGGCTAGGACACCGCGCATGGTGTTGTTGGCCAGGTCAGAGCAGGCCCAGCTCCAGAACTCGCCGAGCCTGCCCACCGTTTCACCGCGGGTCCGTATCGGCTCGGTGCCGCTGCGGCGCCCGATGGGTAGCGGGCCAAGACCGGGAGTGCTCATAGTCTCTCCTGACGAGGGTCTGGGGCGAGTGATGCTCATCCTGACAGCAGCCACTGACAACAGAGTTGGACTCTGAGCGGAGCATGGGCTGCGACCGCCGTACCAGCGTGGGCAGGGATCGCTGCTACCCGGAGCTTGCACAACGGGGCGGCGTCGGGACTGCTAAACGAGCTGGCGACCGAGCTGCGCCGCAAGCAGCGGAACCCCTACGTCCGAGACGTTCTCCCCAGCCTTGAGGAGCGCATCTCACAAGATGGTCGTTGTGGTCGGCGGAGGCGCATCCGGGCTCACCACTGGAGTCGTGCTCTTGGAGGCCGGGTTCCGGTGCGACTGGTGGCCGAGGCGCTTCGGTGACGTCGTGGTGTCGACGGTCACGCAATTCCCCAGTTAGGGCGTCACTGTCCCCAGACAGGCGTTCGGGCTCTCACCGCCTTCCGCCAGCATCTGGCCCCCGGGGGAACCCTGGTGGTCGTCGGCCTTTCCCGGGCGCAGACCGCCGGGGACTACCTGCTCGGCGCGGCCGCCAGCCCGTTGAACGCCGTCATCGGCTGGCTCAAGAACAAAGGCCGCAGGGCTCCCCGGCCGGTCTCGATGACCGCCCTGACCCGACCAGCGGACATGAGCTTCTCCGACATCGTCCGTAAGGCCCACGACACCCTGCCCGGCGCACGGCTGCGCCGTCGACTGTTCTGGCGCTACACGCTCGTATGGCATCGCCGTTGAGCGGACCCCAAGATCACCCCGCCCGCTGGACAGAGCTGGGGCGGGTGTCTCACCAATCCAGCCCTCGCAGCTCAACATGCCCGTCGTTGACTAACGTCGTTGAGAAGAGACAGGCCCGATTGGTGGAGTAGCACTTGGTTTCCCATGCTCGGGTCCAACACCCGGGTTGACTTCCAGTCGTCATAGCGCGGCATGGGGTAAAGGCGCAGGTCAGCGCCGCTGCGAGCCACCTGGTCGCGGCCTGAAATGCCGTTTGTCGTTTACCCCGTCGTTTCGGGGGTCGTTTCCCCCCTCCTTTCCGTGTACGTCCTTGGATGCGACGCCCCACCGCCGCCCGTAGCCGCAGGTCATGCGTGCAGCGAGCCACCCGTGGGCGAGGGCGACTGTATTTCTGTGCAGCAAAGCATCCCGATCTACCTGTAACGGCCCCGGGCGCCTGGCGGCTCGCGAGCATGCCGGCACCGGCCTCCGTGCCCAAACTCAATGAGTTTCGCTTCCTGTTGTAGCTGGTGAATTGAACGTTGCTGAATCACCTGGACGCGTGGCGATGCTCAGGCGTAGCCGGAGGTGACGTCGCGCCACGGGATGATGCATCGCGGTCTGAGCCGTATGAACAAGGAGCCGGGCGCATCCCGCATGGTGTGTGGGGTGCGCCCGGCTTGGTTGCGGCGGGTGGTTGCGGTGTGGCGTCCGTCTGGGAGGGCTGGGCGAGCCGGAAGGCGCGCGGCTGGCCTGTTTGGTGTGGGCGGTGGGCGGGGGAGCGGGGTTCGTTCGGTCCGGGTGGGCGGTCGGTGTGGAGGTTTCGGGTTGGCGGTGGATGTGGTTGGGGCGGTTGAATCCAGTGCAGATTGTTCCGGAGTCGTCAGAGGCTTGTGGGGGCGGTGGTAGGCGGTCCGGGCGGTCTGGTCGGGGGCGGCAGGGGGTCGTAGGGCGGTGTCTGCGGCCCGTATCCCGGGTGGTGGGGTTTCGGGGCTGGGGTGCGGGCTGCGGGGCGCGTCGTCGGCCATGTCGGGCGTGGTGGGGCCGGGTTGTGCGTGCGGGGCGATGGGGCTGAACGCGGGTTTCGGGTTGGGCGGGTTGTGCTCTGCGGTGGGGTTGCAGCGGGCGGAGTGGGAGGGGGCCGGACCGCCCCCGCCCGCCCGGCCGCCCCTCCGCCCCTCCGGCCGCCCCCACCGCCCCTCGCCCGCCCGGGCCGGGTTGGTTCAGTTGAGGAGGACGATGATGGCGCGGTCGAGGGCGGAAGTGGTCTCGGCGGGGGAGTCGGATCAGCCGATCCGCTAGTCGTTGGCCGCAGCCTTTCCCAGGCGTTCACGAGGTCCACCAGAGCGGCTGGGAGGAGCGCGAGCGACAGGAACCCGGGCCTTCGTGAGCCTGATCAAAGCGGCCTGGTCTCCGTGCCGCAATGCGGCTGCCGTTACGCCACTTGGTATCGAACAAAGAAAATTCTGCACTGCCTCACATCGGCGAGTGGAGAGGCGGCTCGGCAGTGGCTCGCTGGTGGCTCGGCACTGGCTCGTGTGTGTCTGAACTGGGGAAACGCGCCCACATGCCAGCTTCGCGCCGGCCGGTGGCCGCGTTCTCCCGCCTCGTCGTGTTTCGAACATCCACGATTGGGATGACAATTTCGCTCGTCAGTTTCTCCATTACTTCACGTCAGCACCAGACGGATTCGATCCCGCTTCCCGGGCGCCATCTGCCGATGCCCGCCACTCCGCCCTGCCCCTCGCCGGTCACGCGACCTCGTACTTCCACCCCTCACCGACGACCATCTGACCCCCTGCCTCCGACACGTCGCACCCTGCCCCCTCCGTCCTCGGCCCCGGGCTCGTTCGTCGAACGAGTCCGGACCATGTGGTTGCCCCGATCACCTGCCCGCCCCTCTGCCCAAGCTATTCACCAGCCGACCGAGCCACGCACAGACACCGACCCCGATCTCCGCGACCACGACTGCCGGCGCGGCACCCGTGGGGCGGGCCGAGTGGTGACCGCCCCACTCCTGCGCAATTTCACCCTGCAAGATCGCGGGCTTGACGCCATGGCCGAGATGGAGTGTCCATCGTCCATGCCCGGTGCGGCAGCCGGGCCGCCACCGCGCCATGCACCGCTGCCCGGAGACCCGAAGACGAAAGGAGATCGCCATGGATCCGGACGGGGCGGTGCGCGCATGACGCGAGGTGGAACAACCGGCTGCTGACCGTGGAAGAGGTCGCGGCGTGGCTGCGGGTCAGTGAGGTCACCGTCAGGAACAAGTACCGCACCTGGGGGATCGAACCCCAGAAGGTCGGGCGTCTCCTGCGGTTCCGCGAGCGCGACATAGCCAACTACCTGGAGGAGCCCTACGGGTGAGACCGAGTGCCCGAAGCGAGCGAGCAAGGAGTCAGGCGCGGTGGCCACCGTCTACCAGAGGTGCAAGAGCGACAAACGCAACGTCAACTATCCGTGTACAAAGCCCGGTGCGGACATCCGTGGACGGTCAGCTACCGCGAACCGGGCGGCGCTGAACGGCAGCCGAGCTTCGAGAAGAAGTCCCAAGCTGACGCTTTCGCCGACAGGCTGCAGCGCGACAAGTACGAGAGGGCCTCTACCTCGACCCCAAACGCGGTGAGGTCAGCCTGAGCGCCTACGCCGCGGAGTGGCTGGAGCGCCAGGTCATCAGCGACTCCACCTACCGCAACTACGAGAGCTTCCTGCGGATCCATCTACTCCCTCGCCTGGGTGGCAAGACGATCGCGGGGGTGGAGCAAAAGGACGTCGAGACTTTCGTCGCTGCGCTGGGGAAGGACCTCGCCTCGAGTACGGTGTGCGATCGCATGAAGTTGGTCACCAGCCTCTTCCAGACCGCGATCAAGGAGAAGAGACGGGCGGATGACCCCACTGAGGGCATCAAACTGCCCCGTAGCGCGACGCATGCGGTTGACGAGGACGAGATCCCCACTCTGGACGAGGTCGATCTCATCGCCAAGCAGATCTCACCCCAGTACCGCCTGACCGTGTACCTGCAGGCCGGGGCCGGCCTGCGCATCAGTGAGACCCTGGCGTTCACCACCGACTGTGTCCGCTCCGACTTCCTGCGCGTGCGCCGGCAGGTCAGCGCGAAGGCGCACCGCGACGGCTGCAAGACACGCTTCATCCCGCTCAAGCACCGAGCCGAGGGGGAGTACCGGGACGTTCCCCTGCCCGCCTTCCTCGCCGGGGAGATCGACGCGCACCTGTGGGAGTGGGGAACGGTGACGACGGCGGGGATGGAGGTGCTGTTCGCGCCGCGCGACCGGGGCAAGGGCATCATGCCCACGGCGAACACTTACGCCTACCACTTCAGAAAGGCACTCAAGGCCGCGGGCCTCGTCAAGCCGGACGGGAGCCCGAAGTACACCCCGCACGGTCTGCGCCACTTCTTCGCCTCCACCGCCCTCGCCCACGGCATCCCCCTCCACGAGGTCTCCCGCTGGCTGGGCCACAAATCGATCAAGACCACCGTCGACGTCTACGGCCATCTCATCCCCGCCCCCTGGGACCGCTGCCGAACCGTGATGCAGACCGCACTGCGCCCCGGATTGCCCACGGCCTGATCGGGCAGGGCTGGCGCAACTGTGTGGCTGATACCGGTATGGAACACGGGCTCGATGCAACGCCGCCCGACCGGAGCCGCAAACAAGGGCTGGCCGTGCCACACCCCCTGTGACCTGCGGAGATTCGCTTGTCGTGACGATTTCAGGTTCTGATCCTCGGCGGCGCGATACAGATGAGAAGGGGCGTGAACGGCGGTCTTCCGGGGCTCGGGTCACGATCGAAGCGACGTACGACGCGGGATCAAGATCGCTCACAACCCCTTTCGGGGACCCTAGGACGCCTCTCGGTCGCAGGCTCCCAGAGGTGACGAACGCTGCCCGGCAGGCGAGGCTCTCTGCCGGGCAGCATCGTCCTAGACAACAGTTCACTGTTGCCTGTTGCAGTCGCGGCTACTCGCCACTTTCCCCTTCGAGGCCTCCGAGAAGGCGTTCAGCGAGTTCGGCGAGAGTTTCTCCGTCTTGGGTGACCCAGCGGGCAGTACCTTGGTTGGAGACAGGGCGTCCTTCCCAGTCGGCGAGTTCCCACATGCGCGAGACCAAGCCGCTGGGGGAATAGCGCTGTCGGTCGTACTCCCAGATGAGTGCCTTGCCAGTGTTACCGGTCCATGTGGCACGGGATCGGGTCGGGTCCGCCGAGAGCCATGCCTCCAACGCCTCCTGCTCGGCCGGGACATAGAGGCTGAGACGGAGCGGCGCTCCCTCCGAGAGCGCCCGCTGGTTGACGATCACATGGACTGAGTTGGGGCGGCGCGGCTTACGCGGCCGTTCATCCTTGCGGAGATACTGGGACACATCTCGTGTCTCGCCGCCTGCGGACAGTACAAGCAGAATGTCTGTCACGAGCGCGGCGCACTCAGCGTCGTCGATACACACCCGCTTGAGGTCGGAGCGGGTTCCATGCCGAGCATCCAGAACGCCCAGCAGCACGGGCACCGTGCGTGCCAGCAGTTCCGGGATACGCCTGCTCGCTCTGGTGAACCAGGCGGCATCGGCTTCTGAGGGGTCGGGCTCGCCGATGCCGGCGTCCTCTTCCAACAACTGCCGGAACACGAGGTGCGTGAGGAGGTAGCTGCCGTCGTCGATGACCGCTGCGCCGCGCTTTTCGTACTTGTCGCGCACCGGACGGAGGGCCCTGCGGGTCTCGCGGAGGACGCGGACCGCATTCCAGGTCTCGAAGACGCCGGGGACGGTACGAAACAGCGGGTCGTAAATGCCGCCGCCACCACGTTCCCACAACACGTCGGTAGAGTCTGCCGCGACCAGCCGAGCGGTGAACCGGCTTCCGGAATGTGCGCAGGCCAGCGCGGTCGCCGCCTCGACGACGGAACAGCCCTCGTCTCCTTGTGGCTCCAGGTCGCCCCGACGGACGCTGTACACGAGGTCGAGTTCTGCTCGGAACTCCTCGATGAGGACGGCCTGGATGGGATCGAGGGCGATGCGGTCCCGGTCCTCAATGTGATTCTGCCGGTTGGTGGCCTGGGTGGTGCGCTTGGCGAAGTCGGTATCGCCCCCGGTAACGATGATGCGGACTCCGACCTCGGCCAACTCCGCGTCTTCGTCCTCCTTGGCCGCGTCGATGACAGCGCGCACGGTCTGGGCGCCGTTTACGACGCTCGCGCCGTGAGTGGTCAGTCGGAGCGGGAGACGTTCCGGCTGCTTCTTGGACCCCTTCTCGACCTCCACGGAGTCACACAGGATGGTGATGCCGTTGTTGAAGTACCAGAAGTTGGAGGGCTCTTCGGTGAGGGTCTCCACCAACTCGCTGTTGATGGGCGTCACTCCGAGCGGGTTGCGTATGTTGTGGTCGAAGAGTCGGTTGCCGTACGCGGCCCACTCCACGATCTGCTCGGCCTGTACCACGCCTTGGTACGCCTGCTGGTCCGACGGGGAGCAGGCAAACCACGGGGACAGAGTCACCTCGAGAGTGATCGGCTCGGGCCTCTGGTCGTCCCGGGCTCTCGCGTAGATCTCCGGGGAGTGGATCACACGGTGGAAGACGTGGGTCCCGTCGTGGTTGAAGTCCTTCTCCCCGTTCGCGATGGCCTGGCATACTCCTGGGGAGAGTTCTTTCGTCCCCATGAGGATGATCACCTGGGTCACCTTGGTGAGGTCCGAGCCCAAGAGCTCTTTGGCCTGGTCGGCCAGTACTCGGCCTCGCGGATTGAACTGCCGTGATTCCCCAGCATCTATCAGGGTGAGCCCGGAGAAGAGCTTCAGAACTGCGGTCTCGTCGGCTTTGGCTGATCCTGACTCGCTCCACTTAGCCTGGACGAGGTAGATGTGGGCGTTGTCCTGGTCGACGGCTATCGCGTCGATGCCCTGGTCACCTCCGCCGTCGATGACGCACGCTGCTGACTGGGCAGGCGTCCAGTCGGTCACCATACGCACGGCGTGTGCGGCGAGGGCACGGGAACGCCGAGCGATGACGAGGTCCTCCGGCCTGCGGTTGCCGAAGTCGCTCATGTCGATGAGGTCGCCGTACGCTGAGTCTAGGAAGTTGGCGACTTGCCGGACCTGTGTGGGAACGTCGGGGCGGCGCGGAGGGGTGCTCATGGTTCTCCGGGGCAGGGTGTCGACGGTGTGGGGCGGTGCAGCGTGGTAGCTGAACTACTGGCTGGGACAAGTGAGTCCACGACGGCCACTGCTGCTCGCGCTGTTCCGTTTGACGACGATAGCGGCAGCAACATCGTGCGGGGAGCCGAAGTCCTGGCGGTCTTCGACGACGTCCGGCCCAGAGTTCCAGGTTGATGCTGCGATGGGCGAACAGTTTGGCCACGGGCTACGGCTTGAAGCGAACCGAGGGGTTCGACTTGTACGGTCGGGTCCTGGGCGGAGCGCGATCCAGATGGAGATGGGCGCGAGGCGCGGTTCTCCAGAACCACGGTCGCCGTCGAGGGCGCGTACCGTTGTTCGTAGCTACCCGCAGGTGAATGTCCTCGGCGGGATACGCAACATAGGAACCGGGAACCCTGCTAGGTGGAGGGGGCTCGCCGGGTCTGCCGTGATGCGGCCGATCTTGTTGTTTGGAGCTGGGAACGCCCATGTTCGGGACTGCGCCCCACAGAGTGGCGGTACCGGCGAGGCGGTGCCCCGGACGGACCGCATCGGACTGTGTGACCGGGGCGCCGTGGGCGGTATTGGCCAATCCTACGCGGTCCGTCGGGGTACCCTCGCGCCACCGCGCCTGCCTCAGCCCGCCAGCACCGTCAGAAGGGCATGCGAGCGACAAATCCCCTCGAGAACCCGGATCAGAGGCCACAGTTGACAGGGCATCGCAAGAACTGAGCCTCGCGTAAGGCATCGGTTAGTTCTCCTCGCTCGGCGCCAGTTCCAGGGGGAACTCGATGAGCGTTGCCGCACGCAGTTCCTCGTCCCTCAGCAGGGTGAGGATCTCGGGTGGCTCGTCGCTCATGACCACGGGTGCTCCTGGCAGCACAGCCTGGCGCAACATCGCCTGCCACACGTCGGCGAACGGCTGCCCCTCCAGTACCGCCAGAGCATGGCGCATGGATGTCTCGTCTGCCTGCTGCCGGCCCCGATCCCAGTCCCGCAGCACGGTACGAATGTTCCTGCGCGCCAGCTCCCGGCCCGCCGCCAGCCGCCGCTCGGGCAGATTCAAGCCCAGCACCTCGATGGTCGACCGTCCTTTGCGCGTCAGGCCGCGGTACTCGTAGTCCCTGAAGTCCAGCCAGAGATGTGTGAACGGGTTATCCCGAGTCGGATCGATCAGCAGAGGCTCACCGCTTTCCTCGTCGCACTGCCACCAGTCCCGTTTGTATGTGCTGTTGCAGGGGCCGCATACCAGCAGGTGGTTGGGCCAGACGAAGGTCTTGAGCGCGTCGTGTTCCCGTGGTTCAAAGTGCTCGATATCGGTCGCGGTGTAGCCACCGCAGTACATGCAACAGCCGAGGACTCCCGGAGCCATCCGGAGGAGCACCGCACGCAATGCCGGTTTGACGTCACTCGCGTTGTCCCACAGGTTGTCGGCGTACTTCTTGCGCAAACCTCCCGCTACGTCCCTGAGACTGATCCGTCCGGTCAGCAGGGCCATGCGTGTCTCGACTGCCCCGGGCAAGCTGAGGCGCTGAATCGGAATCACCCGTCGCGCTCCCGGGAGAACCGGTACCGCTCCATCACCTCGTCGACCCGGGCCGCTGGAGAGCTGGAGAGCTGCTCGCGGAGGTGCAGGTATTCCTCGGTCTGCCCGGCATCGGCCCGGCCGAGGAGGACCTCGTACTCCAGCTCGGCCAGTCTGCCGCGCAGGTCACACGCCTTGTCCGAATATGGCGAGTCCAGTCCGAACAGAGCGGAGAGCGCTGCGTCGTCCCCCGTCCCGTACACGATCCGCCCATACAGGTCCTCGCCTACCACCTGCGGCGGCTCCTGCTCCCCGATTCCCGGCAGCCGGATCAGCCCACCCGGGTCCGCGGCCTGGCAGATGTACGGGCTGTGGGTGGTGACGATGAACTGGATCGCCGGGAAGTGGGTGGTGAGCCACCGCCCAATGCGTTGCTGCCAGGACATGTGGAGATGGGCGTCGATCTCGTCGACGAGCACCACACCCGGGTGCGGCAGCACTACTGTGCCGCTGTCCCGTTCCTTGAACGCGAGGACCCCGTATGCCGCGTGCATCTGTCGGACGATGTCCAGGACCAGTGCGACCACGGTCCGCTGCCCGTCGCTCATCCGCCGGAGCTCGATCTGGGCGCCCTCCGGGCCGGTGTCTCCCCGCCGCCGCAGCCACATTCCTTCGGAGTCCACGTCCTCGATGCGGTAGCTGTCCAGCAGTCCGTCGTTGAGCAGCCGGAGTACCCCGGCCTTGAGCTCGCCGATCCCGGGGCGTTCCTCCAGGGAGCGGAGATGGAGCGAAAGCAGCCAATCGAAGGCTTCGGTGAGAGCCGACTGCTCTTCGAAAAGCGTGCGTAGCGAAGCGTCCCGATCGAGCTGCTGCGGTGCGCGCTCGTAGAGACCTGTGCCAGTGAGACGCCGGAAGGGACCGTACGCGGCGCAGAACCAACCGGGCGGTGGGACCGAGGACCACAGGGCTGCGGTCAGCGGCCGGGGAGCCGAGAAGACCACCTCGGTGGGCGGCTCGAAGTTCGCCATGTCCCCGCCGAACAACCCGGTGTCCTGCTCGGGACGCCAGTCGAGGTGAGCCACCAGCGGCCCGCCTCCGTCGGGCGCCATCGTGTCGAAGGCCGGATCGGCAAGGACAGTGGCCTCCACCATCCCGGTGGGTGCTTCGTGCGACAGGTACTCCTCAAGATCCGGCTCCAGCCGGTGCGCCCGACGCCCACCGGTCAGCGCGAGCGCGAGAGCACGCAGCAGGGTGCTCTTCCCCGCCCCGTTCCGTCCGGCGATCACCGTCCAGCCGGCGTACCCGCCGCCGGGCCGGGCGAAGTCGAGGTCGCAGGCGCGTGGTCCGTGGAATCCACGTACCCCGTTCATCCTGAGCCCCGCCACGTACACCGGCCTGTCCTTCCCTCAGCGTCACTGTGTGTATGCCAACTGTGATGTCGCCCACTGTACGGACCACCTGTGACAGCGGCGTTCCCGGGGCTTGATCCTCGCGTATGCTCCCGGGCCGCGTATACCGACTGCTGTAATCGGTGTACGGACAACGGACCGGGCCGAACAGGGGAGGGCCATGAGCAGCGTCGAGCCGGAGTGGGCCAGGACAGTGGAGGCGGCACTGACCGTCTCGGGCTGGCAGGTGTACGGGCCCGGCGAGCGCGAGCTTGGTGTCGCCCATGAGGCGGTGCGCTCCCCAGTTTCCTCTGCCCTGGTGCTGTTCACCCTGTACGTGCACCGCCGGCCGTGCGGGATCGTTGCCGCCGGACCTCCGCAGAGCGACCAGCAGGACTTGTTCGACACCGCGGCTGAACAGGCCGCCCGGATCGCGATCCGGCATGGTGACCCGGCCTGGCGAGGTGCCCTGCCCTTGCCCTTTCACTACGCAGTGCACGGCTCGCGCTGGTTCTTCCGTAATCTGCTCGATGCCGAGCTCTTCGACGGAACCGTGCCCGCTGACGCCCCCGAGGGCGGTGCCCGCAGCCGTCCGATCTTCGCGCCGCATCGGCCCGACACGGTGGCACGTTGGCTCCGGGATGCCGAGCGGTACCCCGGGGCCCCCACACTGCGCGCCCGCATGCGTGCGCTGCCCGACAGACCGCTCGTGCTGCGACGCAGGCGGGGCCTGCCCGGTCTGCGGCCTGCCCAGTACCGTGCTGTCCAGGGGCTGGAGCGGTCCTTCGCGCAGGGGGACCAGAGGGCGCTGATCCAGATGGCTACCGGTGCGGGCAAGACCTACGCGGCGGTGGAGTCCACGTACCGGATGCTGCAGCATGCCGGTGCCCGCCGGGTGCTCTTCCTGGTCGACCGCCACAACCTCGGTGGGCAGGCCCGCGACGAGTACCGCGGCTACACCCCGTTCGGCTCGAGGAAGACGCTCCACGAGCAGCTGCCACTGCGCCACTTCACCAA
Source organism: Streptomyces sp. MspMP-M5 (assembly GCF_000373585.1). GTDB lineage: Bacteria > Actinomycetota > Actinomycetes > Streptomycetales > Streptomycetaceae > Streptomyces. The sequence goes on along the minus strand of NZ_KB891853.1, from coordinate 351,439 downwards.
GGGCGACGTGGCGGAGTCCGACCGGATCGTGATCTCCACGATCCAACGCCTGTGGTGCAAAATTTCCGGCGTCACGATGCCCGACCCCGAGGACGAGGAGTTCGAGACCCGGCGGGCGGCGAAGCTTGCGGGCGAGCTCGCCCGGGTGGGCTACCGCGAGGAATTGCCGCCCGATTTCTTCGACGTGATCATCGTCGATGAGTGCCACCGCTCGATCTACGGCCGCTGGCGGCCGGTCCTGGAGTACTTCGACGCGCACATCGTGGGCCTGACCGCAACACCGGTCCAGGAGACCTTCGGATTCTTCCGCAATCTTGTCGCCCAGTACACTCAGCAGGAAGCGGTCGCGGACGGCGTCAACGTCGACTATGACGTCTACAAGATCACCACTAGGATCACCCTGGATGGTGCGACCATCCCCAAAACCCTCGAAACCAGGCACCCCGACGGTACGTTGGAACGCCTCAACTCCGTCATCAACAAAATCCACAAGGACACGCGGGCCGAGCACTGGCACACCATGGCCGAGGATGACCCCTACGCACCCGCTGAGATCAACCATCGGGTACGGTCCGCCGACCAGATCCGCACCATCGTCAATACCTTCCGGGACAAGCTCTTCACCGAGATTTTCCCGCCGGTAGCAGACCGTGACACCGGTGAGATCCGCCCCCGCGAGATCGTCCCGAAGACCTTGATCTTCGCTCAGAACGAGCTGCATGCTGATGCCATCGTCACGGCCGTGCAGGAGGCATTCGGGGCCGGTGACAAGTTCTGCCGGAAGATCACCAGCAAGGCCGCCCGCCCGAAGAAGGCCCTGAACGACTTCCGCACCAAGCGCAACCCGCGCATCGCGGTCACCGTCGACATGATCGCCACAGGCACGGACGTGCCCGCGCTGGAGTGCCTGGTCTTCATGCGGGATATCCAGAGCTGGTCCTACTTCGAGCAGATGAAGGGCCGAGGCGCCCGCAGCATCGAGGACTGCAAGCTGCGTGCGGTGACCCGGGATGCCGTCCACAAGGACCGCTTCGTGATCGTCGACGCGGTGGGCATCACCGAACATCCCAAGACGGACTCCCGCCCGCTGGTCCGCGACGATGAGGCGCCCGTACCGAGCCTGGAGCGCCTACTGCAGGCATGCGGAGAGCGGCGTGCCCTGCACCGGGACGACGCGGCGACCCTTGCTGGGCGGCTCAGTCGGCTCGGGCAGCGGCTCGACGAGGCCGCCCTGGCGTCGATCGAAGAGCTGCTCGGCGAGGAGATGTCGTACGAGGGGCTGGTCGGTGGTCTTGTCCGGGCCGCGGACACCAACCGTCGGGAAGAGGCGCGTGCACGGGGCGACGCGGTCCCCGACGAGATCGACGACCTTGCCGCGGCGGCACGGCCGCTGGTGGAAAACGAGGCCCTGCGCGCCGCGCTGCTCGAAGCCGCCCGCGACCGCTGGCTGCATGTCGACCACATCAATCAGGATTCGCTGGTCGAGGCGCGCGGTCTGCAGGATGAGGAAGAAGCGCGCCAGGTCGTCACAGACTGGCGCGCTTACATAGCCGAGCATGAGAACGAGATTTTGCCGCTTCGTATCTCCTTCCAGGAGCGGCGGCCTCCAGGCGAGGTACTTGCGGCCCTGCGGGATCTGGTGGCGAGTGTCCGAGCGACGCGTCCCGAATGGACCGAGGCCCGGATCTGGAAGGCGTACGTCGATCTGGGGGTCGCCCGGGGCGGTCGGCGGCGAGGTGCAGGGCTTGTCGAGCTTCTTTCCGTGATGCGATTCGAGCTAGGGCTGGATGGCGACGAGTTTCGGCCGTATCGCAGTACTGTGGAGGACCGTCTGGAAGCGTGGCTGGCCCGCCAGGAGACGGCAGGCGTCACTTTCGACGAACAGCAGCTGATGTGGCTGCGGATGGTCGTGGACGTGGTCGCGGCGAACGCGACGGTGAGTGTGTCGTCGTTGAACGAGGGGCCGCGGCTGCACGCAGGCGGGTTCGGGGCCTTCGTGGATGCCTTCGAGGACAGTCGGTGGACGCCGGGTGAGCTCGTGGACGAACTGGACAGAGAATTGGGTGCGTGAGTTAGTGAGCGGGAGAGCGGTGGCGGCGGCTGAGGAGCGGCTGCCGGAAGGGTGGGCGTGGGCGACGCTGGGGGACGTGGCTGAGGTACGGCTCGGACGTCAGCGCTCCCCTAAGCACGCCCAGGGCGACCAGATGCGTCCGTACATCCGTGCCGCGAACGTGGACTGGGCGGGTCTACGCCTCGACGACGTGAAGAAGATGAACTTCACGGATGACGAAGCCGATGTGTACCGGCTCCACCCTGGTGACATCGTGCTCAACGAGGCGTCGGGTAGCGCGAGCGAGGTAGGCAAGCCCGCGCTGTGGAGCGGCGAGATCGAGGACTGCTGCTTCCAGAACACGCTGCTCCGGGTTCGGCTCGGTGGTGGTGAGCCGCGCTACTTTCTGCGATACCTCTGGCACGTGGCAGCCGACGGCGGCTTTGGCAACGCCACCCGTGGCGTAGGCATCCACCACCTGGGGGCAGCCAAACTGCAGCGCTGGCCAGTGCCGGTGCCTCCGTTTGCCGAGCAGCAGCGTATCGTCGCCGCGCTCGACACTCGGATGGCCCGGCTCGACGCTGTGGAACGATCCCTCGCCCAAGCCCGCAAGGACCTGTCCGCCCTGCGCAAGGCCGTCCTCCTAGACGCCGTCCCGGACCAAACCCAGTGGCCCTCCACCTGGCAGGCAACCACCACTGGCCAGGCAGGCGCTGTCGAGCTCGGCCGAGCCCGTCACCCTGACTGGCACGACGGCCCGAAGTTGCGCCCATATCTCCGCGTCGCCAACGTCTTCGAGGACCGTGTCGACACCACCGATGTGAAGTCCATGGATTTCTCCGGCGTCTTCGGCAAGTACCGCCTGGAGCCGGGCGACATCCTGCTCAACGAGGGGCAGAGCCCGCACCTCGTGGGCCGCCCCGCGATGTACCGGGGTATCCCGGAAGGCGTCGCCTTCACCAACAGCCTGCTCAGGTTCCGGGCACGCCCGGATGTCCTGCCCGGCTGGGCACTCCTCGTCTTCCGCCGTCATCTGCACGCCGGCCGGTTCATGCGCGAAGTCCGCATCACGACGAATCTCGCCCATCTCAGTGGAGCCCGTCTCAAGAACGTCGAGTTCCCCGTTCCTCCTCTCGACGAGCAGCGGAAGCTGATCCACAAGACCAAACATCGGCTCGCCACCCTCGACCACATCGAGCGGAATCTGGACCGTGCCGCCTCCGACAACGCCATCCTCCGCCGCGGCCTCCTCGCCCACGCCTTCGCCGGCCGTCTCGTCCCGCAGGACCCTGCGAACGACGAGCCCGCCGAGGATCTCCTCAAGCGGATCAGGGTCGAGCGCGAAGCCGCCGAAGCCGAGCGCAAGGCCGTCCGCCGTGCGGCCCGCGCAAAGAAGAATGTGAAGAGTAAGCAGTCGGCAGCCAACTCGCCACCTCCCCCGCCCCACCGGGAAACCACCTTCCCGTCCGGTGAACAGACCGCCCTCCCCTTGGAGTTCAGCTCGTGAATCCGGAAGCCCGCCGGCTCGTCGATCGCCTGTGGACCTACTGCAATGTTCTGCGCGACGACGGCGTGTCCAGCCTGGAGTACCTGGAGCAGCTCAGCTTCTTGGTCTTCCTCAAGATGGCCCACGAGGTCGAGGAGCTGAACGCGTACATCAGCGATCCCTCCGAGCATCAGCACATCCTCCCCACCACCCCTGAGTGGCAGCGCCGCGGTTGGCGCGAGCTCGTTGACGTGGATGGCGAGCCGCTGGAGAAGGCGTACACCGCACTCCTCACCGACCTCGGCCACCGCGCTCCTGAGGGTGAGGAAACGACCCTCAGCCTGATTTTCAACCGGGCCCGCAACCGGATTGAGAACGCTGCCAACCTCCGTCGTCTCGTCTCCGACCTGATCAACAAGGAGAAGTGGTACGGCTCCCGCACTGACATCAAGGGCGCCGCTTACGAAGCCCTGATCGCTCGCAGCGCGGAGGACACCAAGGCCGGCGCGGGCCAGTACTTCACCCCTCGTGTGCTGATCGAGTCGATCGTCCGCTGCATGCGGCCCACTCCGTACGACACAATCACCGACCCGGCCTGCGGCACCGGTGGCTTCCTCCTTGCCGCCTACGCGTACATCCTGAGCGAGTACGCCAAGGACGACATCCCCGACGACGTCTACGAGCGTCTCCGCACTGGCGGCATCTGGGGCACCGAGATCGTGCCCTCAACCGCCCGCCTCGCCGCGATGAACATGCTGCTGCACAATCTCGGCGACCCTACGGGCAAGCCCTTGATCAAGGTCGGGGACGCGCTTGCCAAGCCGCCTTCAGATCTCGCCAGCGTCGTCCTCGCGAACCCTCCCTTCGGCCGCAAGTCGTCCCTCGCGATCACGGGCGTGGGCAAGAAGGATAGCGGCGACCGGGAGGACATCGCCTACCATCGCCCTGACTTCTGGTTGGGTGAACAGACCACCACCAACAAGCAGTTCAACTTCTTGCAGCACATCGGCACCCTGCTCACCGACCGTGGCCGGGCTGCCGTAATCCTCCCGGACAACGTCCTCTTCGAGGGCGGCAAGGACAGCGCAGGCGCCCAGATTCGCCGCGAGCTCCTGACCAACTATCGTCTGCACACTATGCTGCGGCTTCCTGCGGGGATCTTCTACGCGGGCGGTGTGAAGGCGAATGTCCTCTTCTTTGACGCGGTTCCCGACCACCGCGAAGAGTCCGATTCGCCGCGCACCGACCGGCTCTGGATCTACGACCTGCGTACCGGGAACCGCTTCACGCTCAAGCAGAATCCGCTCCGGCCGGAGCACTTGGCCGACTTCGAGAAGCGGGCGTTCTCGCCCGAGGACCCGGACCACTCGCACCGCGAGGAATCCGAGCGCTTCCGCGTGTATGAGACGGGTCCTCTCCTCTCCGACCCGGCCGTGAACCTGGACATTGGACTGATCGATCCGGCCACCTCAGATTCCGTCTCGATCCCCGAGCTCACCGCCTCGGTTGCCAGCGACCTCCGCGCGGCCCTGTCCGAGATCGAGGCATTCGCAGAGGAACTCGGCGTCGACCTCACCATGGCACCGGAGGACTGATACGAATCGGCGCACTTCCAGGTCGTCACCGTGAAGACCGGCACCTACGCGCTTGTCATCGTGGCGACCCGGCTGCGCAAGGAGGCGCTAACTCCGGCAAGGGCGCTGCGTCGTTGCTGCGCGAGAAGCTGGCCACGGTGCGATCCAGGGGCGGGTGCCGCAAACAAGGGCTGGTCGTGCCGCACCCTCTTTGACCTGCGGAGATTCGCTCGTCGTGACCATGCGAGGAGTTCCCCGTGCCCCATTACGACTCGGTGTGGAACACCGCCCCCACCTCCGCCCCCGCCCAACGCAAAGGCCGCTACGTCCCCAGCTCGGCGGCCCACCCCGCCAAGATGCACCCCGGCATCGCCGCCCCCCCCGCCATCACCACCTACACCAACCCCGGTGACCTGGTCCTCGACCCCATGTGCGGCATCGGCACCACCCTCGTCGAAGCCCTCCACATCGGCCGCAACGCCCTCGGCATCGAATACGAACCCCAGTGGGCCACCCTCGCCTCCGTCAACGCCCGCACAGCCGCACAAACAAGTGGCACAGGCACCGGCATCGTCTGCTGCGGTGATGCCCGACGCCCCACCGACCTCGCCCCCGCCGATGCCCGCGGCGCAGTAGATCTCGTAGTCACCTCACCCCCATACGGGGCCAGCGTCCACGGACAGGTCCGCTCAAGCAGGGAGTCCGGCGAACCCGGCGTTGCCAAGAAGGACTTCCGCTACAGCCACGACCGCGCCAACCTCGCCCACGTCCCGACCGCCCACCTCCTGGAGGCGTTCACCGAGATCCTCGCCCAGTGCCGCACGATGCTCCGCCCCGGCGGCACGGTCGTCGTCACGACCCGCCCCTGGCGCGAGCACGGCGAACTCATCGACCTGCCCTCCGCCATTCTCGCCGCCGGCAAGACGGCCGGCCTCACCCTGTCCGAACGCTGCGTCGCCCTCCTCGCCGGTATCCGCAACGGACGTCTCGTCACCCGCCCGTCGTTCTTCCAGATGAAGAACGTGCGCGACGCCCGCCGGCAAGGCATCCCCCTTTCAGTGGTGCAGCACGAGGACGTACTTGTCTTCACCCGCTCCCGGACCGCGCCGAGCTGCAAAAACATGGCCTTGACGACGTGCCCGAGTCGGAGCGTCCACGGCCTCCCCCTGCGGGAGAAGCCTCGCCTGTAGTCCGTCCGCTACGCCGTCACCTGGGCGAGGACCACCGGGCGGAGTTCGACGAGGCGTTCCCCGACGAGGTCCCATCGGCCGCCCGCCGTGGAGAGGGCCGAGCCACCTGATGGTCCTGCACGTCGACGTGCCCTGCTCCTGGACGTCCAGGAGAGGCCGCTCCCGAAGGCGTGTCAGCTGCCGACTACTCGGCTCTCGTGGCCGCCGTCGCCCGCCGCAAGACCCGCATCCCCCGCGCCAGCGCCGCCGACCTCGACGCCGCCTGGCGCGCCTCGGCGCTGCTGGACTTTCTGGTGCGGCTGCAACTTCTGCCGTACCGCAACGCGTTGGTCGACCTGCCAGGTCGCCGTCGCATACATGCACGCCTCCGCTGAAGGCGTCGACCCACCTGGCTGCGTAGGTCACAGCCAAGAACGTTTGTAGGTGCGTTCTGACAACGACCGCGGGTCAGACGTCGATCGCGTGTCCACCAGCAGGGAAATCGGAAGTGCACCCCGAAGGACACGGCCATGTCCGTGGACAAGCTGCAGATGTCAGGAGGCAAGCGTTATGGAGGACTTCACCTGGTCGTAGACCTTGTGGGTGCGCTCGTCGGCACCGGGGTTGTCACCGCCCACCCCCAGCACGATCGTGGCGTCAGGCGTCACCACCGCGAACATCCGTCTCCGGAAGGTCGAGACGTTGGGGTCCGGAGGCTGGACCGTGTAGTCCATCTCCGCGGCAGGGTGCCCCGCGATCGTCAACCGGTTCTTGTACTCGTCGTGGTAGTACTCGCCGTAGTTGCCCATGCCCTGGCCGTCGTAGTCGAGCAGCGCCTTAAGAGGATCGGCGCCCTTCTTGCCCGTGTCGTAGACGCGGACCCAGAGGTCCACCGTCGCTTTCCCGGTCCCCAGCACGACGTCGCAGGGGGCGTACCGGGACCGCTCTTCGTCGTCTGTGTCCCTTTCCGACCGCTTGTTCTTCCACGGCGTCGGGATCTTGAACGTGACCGGCAGCTCGCACGCCGAACGGGCGCCGCCTACCGACGCGACGTGGTCGCCCTCGCCCCGCGCACAGTACAGGGCCGCCCCGGCCAGCAGCGCGGTACCCAGCACCCCCGCGCTCCGTCGTCGTATGCGGCTCGACACCCGGGTCCCCCTCCCTCTGGTTCCGCCGAACGGTAGCCGACTTCCCGCAAAACGACTCAACTGACGCGGTAGAGGCCAGGCGACTGGGGACCGCCGCCGGCGGCCCGGGGTCGGTGACTTCGGTCAGCCGCAGGTGCGCGTCGTGGGTGTATGTGTAGCGGGCTCCGTCAGGAGTGACGCGGGCGGCCAGGCGCGCCGGATGCGGATTTCGAGCCGCTCGACCGGACGTACACTCTGCCCATGGGGCGTACACGTGCGGTGCGGGAGTGCCTGCAGCAGGCCCCCTGTGCGCTGCGCCCAACCGTTGCGGGTTCGGCGGCCGTCGGCCCGGCGACCGCAGCCGACGCCGAGGCGCCGGAGATCGGTCGCGGCGCGTTGCACGGCCACGGCTAGCGATTCTCAGCTGCCCTTACTCGGGGGCCATGCCCCCAGCTCACCGCACTTCGACGAACACCGCAGGACTTCGCCCGCCAGGCTGAGCTTTCGGCTTCCGGCTCTCCTCGGACGTGTCCCGCGCCATCTGCTTCACGGCATCACCGCAGCTTCCGGCGCGCCGCCGGCGCTGCCGCTTGGCTACGGCCGAACAACCGGTCCGAGCCATCTTCGAAGGGATCAGGGATCATTGTGAAGCTGAGCGAGCTGCTTGCCGGCCACGACCACCACGTTCTCCATGGGGACCCGGAGACTACGTGGATCACGGCGGGAACGACCTTCGACGCCAGCCGGGTGACGCCGGGTTCGCTGTTCATCGCGGTGCCCCACCACCGTGAAGGCGGTCCCGGCTCCGTCGGGCCGGCCCTCGCACGCGGCGCGGCGGCGGTACTCGTCGACGGCAGGGAACCGGATCTTCCGGCGTCGGTGTGGGCGTCGGCGCCGGGGTGAGTGCCGTGCGGGTGCCGGATACCCGGACGGCGGCCGCGGTCGTCGCCTCCCGCTATTTCGGCGAGCCGGGGCGGCAGATGGACATGGTGGCGATCACCGGCACCAACGGGAAGACGTCGGTGTCGTACATGGTCGAGTCGGTGCTGCGGCTCTCCGAGGGCGCGAAGGTGGGGGTCATCGGGACGGCCGGCAGCCGGATCGGCGACGAGCTGATCCCGATGCCGCCCTCGGTGCTGACCACGCCGGAGTCGCCGGACCTGCAGTACCTGCTGGGGTGCATGCGCGACCGCGGGGCCGGCAGCGTGGTGCTGGAGGCCACGTCGATGGCCCTGCTGACGCATCGGGTGGACCGCTCGTTCATCGACGTCGGGGTCTTCACCAACCTGACGCAGGATCACCTGGACGAGCACGGAACGATGGCGGACTACCGGGACGCCAAGATGCGCCTCTTCCAGGGCCAGTGTCGGCGCGCGGTGGTCAACGCCGACGACCCTGTGGGTGCCGGGATCCAGAGGTTGATGCCCGGCGCGGTGACCACGTATGCCCTTGACGCCGAGGCGGACTACCGGGCCACCGACCTCACCGTGGACGCCTGCGGCACGCGCTTCACCCTGCACCACGACGGCCGCAGGTATCCGGCGGCGATCCCTGTCCCGGGGCGGTTCTCGGTGGCCAACGCGCTGGCAGCCGTGGCGGCCTGCCACATTCTGGGGCACGACGTGGGCGGGCTGATCGCCGCGCTCGACCGGATGCCTCCTGTCCCGGGCCGGTTCGAACGCTTTCAGACCCCGCGCGGCACATCAGTGATCGTGGACTACGCCCACTCACCGGACTCCCTGGAGAAGGTCCTGAACACCATCCGCGGCTTCGCCCGCGGCCAGGTCATCACCGTCTTCGGCTGCGGCGGGGACCGCGACACCACCAAGCGAGCCGACATGGGGAGGATCGCTGGAACCCACTCCGACCTGTGCGTCCTCACCTCCGACAACCCCCGCAACGAAGACCCGCAGGCGATCCTGGACCAGATCGCCCCAGGCATCGCGGCGACCGGCACACCATTCGAACGGTTCGCCGACCGCCGTCGGGCGATCGGCTTCGCCCTGTCCGTGGCGGGCCCGGACGATATCGTCCTGGTCGCCGGCAAAGGCAGCGAGTCGCACCAGATCGTCGGTGAAAAACTGCTGCCCTTCAGCGACATGGCAACAGTGCGGGAACTCGCCGGGGCATAGCGGCCCTTCCCGCCTCAGGCGTGACAGCCCCGCACCGCGGCACGGCCGGGCCGTCCTGGACCTGTTCTCGCGCCGCCTGCTCGGCTACGCGATGGGCGCACACCACGACGCCGCCCTGGTCAGCGCGTCGCTCACGATGGCGGCGGCTACCTGGGGCGGGACCGTGGGCGGTGCGATGGCGGGACTCCACCCCCCGCCGCCGCGGAGTTGTTCAACTCGACGATCAAGGTCGAGTACGTCCACCGGCCCCGCTTCACGCCTCGCGCCGGTGCACGGCTGAAGCTCGCCACCTGGATCGCGGACTTCTCCCCTACGCGTCGCAGGCAGCGCGGCCGGCGGTCTGCCGTCAGTGGAGTTCGAACGGGCCATCAACCAGAAGCGTGCCGAGGCCAGTTCGCAGGCCCAGGCCGGTAGCGGACGCCTTCACGCAACCAGGGATTGACAGAATCCATCTCCCCCGGAATGGCGGCGGCAGAACCTGAGAACCCCGGGGGAGCGAGGTCATGAGGAACGACGGACCCGTGCGGCCTTACGGGCCTCGGCCAGCTGGCGGGCCTCGGCGGCGCGGCGGGACTCACCGCCTGAGCGGCCGGGCCGGCCCGGGGTGGTGCCCCGGCCACGGAACGGGGCGCCGCCGCGCTGGGGGCGCTGCGCAGCCGGCGTGCCGACGCCGACGGGGACACCGGAGGGGGCCTGGGCGCCGGTGATGCGGCTCAGTTCGGCCTCGCCGGAGCGGACCTGGGTGGTATGCGGGGTGATGCGTGCGTCCGCCATGAGGCGCGCCATGTCACGGCGCTGGTTGGGCAGGACCAGGGTGACGACGCGGCCGGACTCGCCGGCGCGGGCGGTGCGACCGCCGCGGTGCAGGTAGTCCTTGTGGTCGCTGGGCGGGTCGACGTTGACCACCAGATCGAGATTGTCGACGTGGATGCCGCGGGCCGCGACGTTGGTGGCCACCAGCGCCGTCACCTCGCCGGTCTTGAACCGGGCCAGGGTGCGGGTGCGCTGGGGCTGCGACTTGCCGCCGTGCAGCGCCGCGGCGCGTACACCGCTGTTCAGCAGGTGCTTGGTGAGCTGGTCGACGGCGTGCTTGGTGTCCAGGAACATGATCACCCGGCCGTCTCGGGCCGCGATCTCGGTCGTGGCGGCGTACTTGTCGGCGCCTTGTATGTGCAGCACGTGGTGCTCCATCGTGGCGACCGCGCCCGCCGACGGGTCGACCGAGTGGACCACGGGGTCGTGGAGATAGCGACGGACAAGGAGATCGACGTTGCGGTCCAGGGTGGCCGAGAACAGCATCCGCTGGCCCTCCACGTGCACCTGGTCGAGCAGTTCGGTCACCTGGGGCATGAACCCCATGTCGGCCATCTGGTCGGCCTCGTCCAGGACGGTGATGGTGACCCGGTCCAGGCGGCAGTCCTTGCGCTCGACCAGGTCCTTCAGGCGGCCCGGGGTCGCGACGACCACCTCGGCACCGGCGCGCAGTGCACTGGCCTGCCGGCCGATCGACATGCCGCCGACCACCGTGGCCAGCCGCAGCTTCAGGGACCGGGCGTACGGCGTGAGCGCGTCCGTGACCTGCTGGGCCAGCTCGCGAGTCGGGACGAGGATCAGGGCCAGCGGTTGCCGGGGCTCGGCTCGCTGTCCGGCGGTGCGCGCCAGCAGCGCCAGGCCGAAGGCGAGCGTCTTGCCCGATCCGGTGCGTCCGCGGCCCAGGACGTCCCGGCCTGCGAGGGAGTTCGGCAGCGTGGCCGCCTGGATCGGGAACGGCTCGCTCACGCCGAGGCCGGTGAGCGTCTTCAGCAGCTCGACGGGCATGTCGAGTTCGCCAAAGCCGGCAGCCGCGGGCAGGGCCGGGGTGATGGTGACGGGCAGCGCGAACTCCCCCTGCGGCGCGGAGCCGCGGCGCCCGTATCCGCCGGAACGACTGCCAGGGCGCCCCTGACCCTGCGGGCGGAATCGGGCACCCCGGTCGGAACCGGCGGAGCCACCCTTACGGGGGTTGGAGTAGCGGTCATTCGTGCGAGCTGAGCGGTTCATGGAGAACCTTCCTCGATATGGCACGTATCGAGGAATTCTCGGCGGAGATAAGCCGAATGAATTGCAAGAACGAGCCGGATAAAATCCTGGAACGACGCCAGCCGCATCATGCGGGACAGCAGTACACCGCCTGGCATCAGGCAAGCAGGCCCCACACCGTCCTGGCGCGTCGGACAAAAAGTCCTGGAAACAGCAACGAGCTGGGGCCCGCACCAGTGCGGGCCCCAGCTACCTGCTACGCGTCAGCGTCAGGCAGGAACAATGTTCTCCGCCTGCGGGCCCTTCTGGCCCTGCGTGACGTCGAAGTTCACCTTCTGGCCTTCCTGAAGCTCACGGAAGCCCTGGGTGGCAATGTTCGAGTAGTGGGCGAAGACGTCGGGGCCGCCACCCTCCTGCTCGATGAAACCGAAACCCTTTTCCGCGTTGAACCACTTCACGGTACCGGTAGCCATGTCAAATCTCCTTCGGGGCAGTGCCTGGGGGGCCCGCACTGCGCGAACCCCGGCGTCGCCGCGATGATTGCCCCGTCCGGAAAACAGCACCGGAAATATAAAAGCGCCCGACGGCATAAAGCCATCTAAGGCGCTATGGGAACCACAACTGCAACTGGGATCAACAGTAGCACGGCGTGAGCGAAAGCGGGAGGGGGTGGAGTGACTGTGCAGAGGGGGGACCCAGCGGCACATCAGCGGGTGGCGCTGGACCGGTTCGCGAACAGCCCGGACGCCGAGGGACTCGTAGTGAGTGGTGTTCCCGGCCTGATCCGTGTAGCTCGTGCAGTTGCCCTCGCCGTCATACGTCCAGTTCTCCCCGGACGCGTCCGGGTGGAGTGGATACGTGCCGTCAGCCGGCAGTCTGCCGTCCATGCCAGCCGCGTGGTGGCGCCCAGGGGGTCGGTGAGGGCGATGACGCGCCCGAAGGAGTCGCGTTGACAGCTTGTCCGAGCGCTGGCCGGACCAACGGTGCTGAGCACCCGGCCCGCTTCGTCGGAGGAAAGGTGAGTGACGTGTCCCAGCGCGTCGGTGACCGAGGTGAGGTGGCCACGGCTGTCGTAGGTGTACCGCGTGGTGGCGCCGGTGGGATCCACGACGGCGGTGCGGTTGCCGCGTGAGTCGCACTCCTGCCGCCACACCGCGCCGTCCGGCGCTGTGACCTCCACGGGTAGGTGCAGGTCGGAGTAGGCAAGTGGTTGGCGCTGCCGAGGGCGGCTCGGACCAGCTCATCCGCTCCTACGGGCATGACGAAAACGGCAACCTCACCACCGTCACCAACTCCACCGGAGCGGTTACCCGGTTCGAGTACGACACCGAACACCGCATGACCGCCTGGGGGGACTCCAACGACTCCCGCTACGAGTACACCTACGACCACCGCCCTCGGTAACATCACGCACTACCGGTGGACCCGGAAGGGAACCTCGCAACCCGCATCAATCCGGACGGTACTCGGGAGTCCTGGACCTACGACGGGGAGGGCAACCGCACTGCACACATCGACGCCCTGGGCCAGGTCACCACCTTCGAATACGGCCATTTCGACCAGCTCACAGCGCGCACCGACGCTGACGGTGCACGCCATGAGTTCCTCCACGACACCGAACTCCAGCTGACGAAGGTCACCAACCCCCACGGGTTGACCTGGCACTACGAGTACGACGCGGCTGGGCGCCTGATATCTGAAACGGACTTTGACGGCCGCTCCCAGAACTATGCGCACGATGCGGCTGGGCGCCTGACCGCTCGCACCACTGCGCTGGGCCATTCCATCCGATTCCAGTACGACGCCCTCGGCCGGGTCCTGGTCAAGGATGTCGACGGCGCCCTCACCACGTTCACCTACGACGCCGCTGGGCGCCCCCTCCAGGTAACCGCTTCAGGCAACGAACTCACCTGGATACGCGATGAGTTCGGGCAGGTCGTTGCCGAGGTGTCGAATGGCCGCAGCACTGCCTTCACCTACGACGTCCTGGGCCGTCGAACATCCCGCACCACTCCCTCCGGCGCGGTGAGCCGATGGACCTACGATGCCGCGGGCCGACGAACTGGACTCGATGCCTCCGGTCATGCTCTGGCCTTCGCGCACAACGCGGTCGGCCAGGAACTCACCCGAAGCGTCGGCGATGTCACCTTCACCCACACCTACGACGTCCTCGGCCGTCTCACCGACCAGCACGTCACCTCGGCTGCCGAAACCATCCAGCGCCGGGCCTACACCTACCGCACGGACGGCAACCTCACCGGCATCGACGATCACCTCAACGGTGCCCGTCGCTTCGCCCTGGATGCCGTGGGCCGGATCACCACCGTCTCCGCCCACAACTGGACCGAGACCTATGCCTACGACACCGCCGGAAACCAGACCCACGCCACCTGGCCCGACCGCCACCCGGCGCCCGAAGCCCGGGGCGAGCGCGCCTACACCGGCACCCGCATCAACCGCGCCGGAGCAGTCCGCTACGAATACGACGCCGCCGGCCGCACCACCCTCCGACAGAAGACCCGCCTCTCCCGCAAACCCGACACCTGGCTCTACGCCTGGGACCCCGAAGACCGCCTCATCGCCTGCACCACCCCCGACGGCACCACCTGGCGCTACACCTATGACCCCCTCGGCCGCCGCACCGCCAAACAACGCCTGACCGACGACGGTGAGCACGTTGCCGAGCAGGTGGTCTTCACCTGGGATGGCGCCACTCTCTGCGAAGAGACCACGATCGTCCACGGATGCGCGACGCAGACCACCCTCACTTGGGACCACCAGGGTCTGCGCCCCCTCGCGCAAACGGAACGCATCTTGGCGGCTGATGCCTCGCAAGGGGAGATCGACTCCCGCTTCTTCGCGATTGTCACCGACCTCGTCGGCACGCCCACGGAACTCCTTTCCGAAAGCGGCGACATAGCCTGGCGCACCCGCAGCACCCTCTGGGGCACCACTGCTTGGTCCCGCGAAGCCACCGCCTACACGCCCCTCCGTTTCCCCGGCCAGTACTTCGACGCGGAAAGCGGGCTCCACTACAACTTCCACCGCTACTACGATCCCGGGACGGGACGCTATCTGAGCCCGGACCCCCTGGGTTTGAGCCCCGCGCCGAACCCGCTCGCCTACGTTGACAACCCACATCACTGGACCGACCCGCTCGGTCTGGCCCCCTACCGCGATCTCTACCACGGGACTACGAAGTCCGGCGCCGAAGCGATCATCAAGAACGGCGTCGGTCCGACCCACAGCAAACGGAACATGGACTTCGGAAAGGGGGCTTCTACACGACGGAGAGCCGCACCCAGGCGGAGGAGTGGGCTCAGAACATCGCGGGACGCACTCCTGGCGCCGAGCCCGCGGTTCTGCACTTCCGGGTCTCTCAGGGGGACCTGGACAAGCTGAACAACAAGACATTCGACGGGTCGAGCAAGGAACTCGACGACTTCCTACGCAATTCCCGGACGGGTGGTCCGATGCACAACTACGACACGGTGGAAGGCCCCATGCTCCGGAACCTGAAAGGGTTCCTCAAGGAGGGGAAGCCGGCCAGGCTCACTGGTCACCAGATCGCCATCTACACCTCCGGAGGCGGCAGCAATCTTCAACAGCGGACTACGAGGGATCCTCTGACATGGCCGGACCCAGATACCTTGTGCACACCGTTCCCGAGACTGAGGAGTATCTCGACGACATCGCCAATGACATGGTGACCAGGTTCCGCATCCCGCTGGCCGAGGCGGTCGCACGTATCAATCGCCACTGGGAGGGGAAGACCTTCGACTCCGAGGACGACCTCATCTTCCACGAGATGCCAGAGTTCTGGGCGGACCTCCTCTACTACGGCGCAGAGGTCCCCTATTGGGATCCCGACGCCGATCGGTCGAAGTGGAACCCCATTCCCGCCCCTCCGGCCGATTCGTCTGCCTGGACGCTCTGAGCGCATCCGTGTCCACAAGGTCACAGGGCAATACACCGAGCCCTCGATGCTGCGCCCTCGGCGCACTGTCCTGGCCCTCGAACTTCGTCACTCGCTTGGGAGTTGACTGGTGTTGTAGGCGCCTTCGCCGTGACTCTGCTGCCGAGGCGGCCTGGCAGGCCGGAACCCGACCCTTCGGGTGTGCAGAGGGTGTAGCTGGACCGCACCCATTCCTTGTGCTCACTGGCCCTGCCAGGAGGCGTTCTGATCTCCTGACACTTGGCCCAGTAGTGGGCCAAGTAGAAGATCTAGGGGGAGAATTGAAGCCAGTCAGCGCAATCGCCGCATCGCTCGCCTTAGCCGCCGTTCCGATGGTGGGCGCCACCACCGCGCACGCGGACCAGGCCGCGCCGCAGAAGGTGACCACCAAGGGCGTCGGCGCACAGAACGTTCTGTCCTGCACCACCGATACCCCGGACGGGCGTGAGGGGTGGGCTCGGTGCAGTAACAACACCGCGCAGGTCGTGGCCTTCCGGGCCGTGGTGGTGTGCGGGATGGCGCCGGATGTTTATGGGGACTGGGTGACTCTCAACCCTGGCCAGTCCGGCGCATCGGGCAGGAGGTGCGGGATCGCCTCCACAGGCGTGGGCAGTGTCTCGTGGGAAGAGGGCTGACCAGCCCGGGCTGATGTGAGCGCGTGGGGGCCGGCCTTTGGTCGGGCCCCACTGCTGCTTGGGGTTTTCCGCAGGGTGGCGAACAATCCTCCCTGTGAGCCCGTTTTCTGCTCTTTGGACTGGATGCGCTGCAGCGTGAAAACCCAGGTGCCCGGACCATGGCCACAGCCTCCTCCTCTGCCGGGACGCAGCAGCCAGTTACCCACTGTCACCTGCATCCGGCAGCCGCCCGGCTGCGGCAGCCTTGCCCGCCGCGTGGGAGCGCTGCTGGCAAGCCCTGGAGCAAGCGCTGGGCCCGGTTCCGGTCGACGCGCCCGTGGCGGCGCGGGTGACCGCCGGACCGTCCCGGCTGCTGGATCCCCGCTGGATCCGGTCGGCGGAATCCGGGTTTGCGCAGGTCACTGCGGAGTCGTCGATGTTCCGCTTCGCGATCGTGACCTGGATCGAACGCCCCTATCATCGGCGTCGCCGCCAGGCACGCCTGGCCCGATTGACCCCCATCGAGTACGAGACCACCATGGCCCCACCCGCAGTCCTGGTCGCATAAACCCCGCTGTCACCCGATCATGCAGCAGTCCCTATGCGTGCAGCACAGCATCCCGATCCGATCTACCTGTAACGGCCCCGGCACAGGACGGCAGGTGCGTACCGTGGCGTGGGCCTGCCCGTTGCTGCTGATCGAAGGAGTCTTGTGCATACCCCCTCCGCCGCGCGGTCTGTTGTTCTCCACCACCTTGAGTACGGTCAGGGGGAGGGAGTGGTGCTGGTCCACGGGGTGGCCGGCTCCATCGCGACCAGCTGGGGGAGTCTGCCGGAGCATCTGGCCGAGCACCATCGCGTCATCGCCATCGACAACCCCGGTTCCGGCCGTAGTCCGCTCCCCGGTGGTCCCCTCCACCTGGACCAGCTCGCCGACGGCATCGCTCTGACAGCAGAGCGCGCCGGTCTCGAGCGCTATACCGTCGTCGGCTACTCGATGGGCAGTGCCATCGCCGTACGGCACGCCACCCGTCACCCCGCCCGCACGGCCGCACTCGTACTGGTCGCCGGCTTCGCCCGGCCGGACCGTCGGCTGCACCTGGCGCTGCGCATCTGGCGGGAGCTGCTGGAAGCGGATCCTCGACTGCTCGGCCGTTACCTCATGCAGCTCTCCTGCGGCCCTGCCGCCCTTGCTCAGCTGGACAGTGCGGACATCGACCGCATCGCGGAGGAGACGGCCACCGGGCTGCCGCCGGGCACACGACAGCACATTGACCTCGCTCTGGGGCTCGATGTCCGCGCTGACCTTCCGCGCATCGATGTGCCCACGCTCGTCGTTGCCGCGTCCGAGGACATCCTCGTCGCCCCCAGCCACTCCGACGAGCTCGCTCACGGCATCAGGGGGAGCCGGCTGGTCCACGTACAGGCCGGCCACGACGCTCCTGCGGAGCAGCCCGCGGCCATCTCCGCCCATATACGCGCCCTTGTCCGGCAATGACCGGATGCCCTGCCCTCGCCGATACGGGACTTGCGAGATGCGGTTCGTCATCTTCTCCAGGCCGTGGGCAGGGAGGGCTGGACGGTCTCGGGGAGCGGTTACGGTGTCCCCCGCCAGGGGCGGGGCACAGCGTGCCAGGCTGCGCCCCGGCTCCGTACAGATCCGAAGTGAGCGCGAGCAGGGACGACACGTCGGCGAGCGCATCGTACGCGCGGAGTGCCGGCCTGCGGCAGGTCGGTCGTTGACTGGTCGGCCGTCAGTTGGCGGGACGCGCCCTGAAGTCGCCCGGATCGTGGCGGAAGGTCCGCCGGTAGGTGCCGGGGGATACCCCTACGGCGGCGCGCAGGCGCTGGCGCAGAGTGGTACCGGAGCCGAAGCCGGCATCGATGGCCACCTGGTCGATGGGGAGGTCGGTGGTTTCCAGCAGGTGGCGGGCGCGGGTGATGCGCTGCTGGAGGATCCACTGGGCCGGGCTCATGCCGGTTTCGTCGCGGAAGCGTCGGGTGAAGGTGCGTACGCTCATGCGTGCGTGCCGGGCGAGGTCCGGTAGCGCGAGGGGCTCGGCGAGGTGGTCCAGGATCCATTGCCGGGTCGGCCCGGTGGTGCTGCCGGTGGTCTCGGGTACGGGGGTTTCGACGAACTGGGCTTGGTTGCCCTCTCGCCAGGGTGGCACCACGCAGCTTCTGCTGGCGCGGTTGGCCACTTCGCTGCCGTGGTCGCGGCGAACGATGTGCAGGCACAGATCGAGTCCGGCGGCGCCGCCGGCGGAGGTCAGGATGGTGCCGTCATCGACGTAGAGGACGTCAGGGAGCAGTTCGACGTCGGGAAAGAGTGAACGGAAGTGCTGGGTGTAGGCCCAGTGGGTGGTGGCCGGGCGGTTGTCGAGGAGACCTGCCGCGGCGAGTACGAAGGATCCTGTGCAGATGGTGACCAGGCGGGTGTCGTCTGCGATAGCGGTCAGGGTGTGGGCCAGGGCCGGTTGGAGGGATCCGTCGTGGATGGCCGGTGAGCCGTTGGGGGTGGGGATGACGACGGTGTCGGCCCAGGTCAGGGAGTCCATGCCGTGCGTGGGGTGGATCCGGTAACCGGCGTTGGTGCTGACCGCTGCGCCGTCCAGTGTGCAGGTGATGACCTCGTACAGGCACTGGCCGGTGCTGTCCTTGGCGGCGGCTAAGACTCGTTCCGCTATGCCCAGGTCGAAGGGGGTTACCCCCTCGAGGGCGAGGACGGCGACGCGGTGGGGTTGGAGAGGCTCTGCTGACATGGCCCAGACCCTTCATTTTTTGGCCCGGCGTTGCTCGCGGGCGTACTGGGAAATGCGGCAGTGTTCTTTGTGAGGCGAACACCGCAGCACATCGATACACAAAGTGGCAGTCGGACAGGTTTTTCATCGAGAGTTCATCGGGTCTTCTTCGGAATGGAGTGAAGCGATCCCGCTCAATGGCGCCCGTGGTGGTCGCCGGGGTGGCGCTCTCGCTTTCCGTGAGGGCCTTGAGGGGGAGGGCTCGACGTTCTTTCGTTCAACGCTGGACGGAGCGTGTGTCCGTTATGCGAAGAGGTGAACGCGCGAACCGCTTCGCGTAGAGCATTGCGCGGCACTCAAGGCTGCGTCGCCAAGCTGCCGCGATCGCGTCAAGTCGTTCACTCCTCGCCTCTTCCCGTCCGATATTCCAGGCGTGGTCATGGCGATGGCGCCTGAATGATCAACGATCCTAGCAATGCAGTGGGTGTCTGAACAGTCTGTTCGAATTCTCCGGCTGATTAATTGGCACCGTGTGCGCAGTTTCGATACAAGGGAGAATGATCACTACATGTCCAGTTATCTCCGAATGATGAAAAAGGCGGTCACCGGTGACCCGGATACCGTGTTCGTCTTTCTCTGCAATTTCGAGGTGGAGCGGGACTGGGCGGAGAATTACATTGGTTTGCCTGGGCCTCAGGTGTCCGGCACGGATGAGACCGTGCAGCGCATGGAGGAGCTTGGCGCACTTCTCGGAGCGGAGAGTGATTTTCTGCTGGTTCAGAATCCGCTCGATTCTTCATTCCGCGATTACGCCGCAGCCCTCGGATTGACGCCGCCGACCGAGCTGGTGCCTGAAAAACGCCCCGAAGGTGCAGGGACGGCCGCCGCGGTTCTCTCCTCGCCGCAACTCCTCGCCCGGTTGCGGGAATTGGGGGAGGGCGGGGCGTACCTCATTCCGATGGGCACCTCGCCGGAGGTGCAGAAAATAGCCGAAGAAACCGGGCTGCGCCTGGCGGGCGCCGGGGCGGATATCGCCGAAAAGGTCAACAGCAAGATCTACAGTCGCCGGGTCACCGAGGAACTGGGGCTGCGCAGCATCGCAGGCCGGTGCTGCGAGAACATCGGGGAACTGGCTGATGCCTTGGACTGGGGGCTCGCTGATTCACCTGCCGTCATCGTCAAGGAGGCATACGGCGTCTCCGGGCGCGGCCTCATCGTCATCGACAGCCCCAAGAAGGCGGATCGGCTGCTGCGGATGGTGCGGCGCCGCGCCGCACAGTCGGGCTCGGACCGCATCGACGTCGTCGTCGAACGCTTCCTGGCCAAGAAGGCCGATCTGAACTACCAGTTCGTCATCGGCCGCGACGGCTCGGTGCACTTCGACTTCGTGAAGCAGGCCCTCACGGAGAACGGTGTGCACAAGGGGCACCTGATGCCCGCTGGACTGACCCCGCAGCACAGCGCGGAGATCGAGCAGGCCGCTCACACCATCGGCGCCCGCCTGTTCGCCGACGGGTTTTTCGGCGTCGTCGGCGTGGACGCCATCCTGGGCGCCGACGACCTCATCTACCCCGTACTGGAGATCAACGCTCGTCTGAATATGTCCAGTTACCAGGGCAGCGTCATCGAACTTCTCGCACCCAGCGGCAGCGCCGTGCTGGCCAAGCACTACCCGCTCCGGCTGGACCGGCCCCTGGCGTTCGAGGACATCCGCACCGCGCTCGGTCCATATGACGGCCTTGACGAGGACGCCACCGGTCTCGTCATCAACTGCTTCGGCACCGTCAACGCCCAGGCTCATGTCTCTCCGGCCGGTTTCGACGGCCGTCTCTACACCCTGCTGTTCGCCCCCGACAAGGAGCGACTGCTGCAGCTCGACACGGCAGCCACCGAACGGCTGGCCTGCCTCAGCACCAAGGAAGGCGCCTCACGATGACCGAGACACACACCTCACACGCCAACGCAGCCTCGGGCCAGGAACGCCACTTTCAGGGCGTGCCGGTCTCCGAGATCGCTGAGACCTTCGGCACCCCGACCTACGTCTACGACAGCAGCACTCTGCGCGACAGCTACCAGCACTTGCGGGACCTCCTCCCGTCCTCGGTCGACATCTTCTACTCGCTGAAGGCCAACCCGAACATCAGCATCTGCGGCTACCTGCACTCGCTGGGCGCCGGGGCAGAGCTGTCCTCCCGCGCCGAGCTGGAGACCGCCCTGCGAGCCGGTGTCGCGCCGCGCGACATCATCTTTCTCGGTCCTGGCAAGACCACCGAGGACCTCCAGGCTTGCCTGGATGCCGGCATCCACGCCGTCGTCTGCGAATCCCTTGAGGAGCTGCACCTGCTGGATCGGCTCGCGGTCGAGCAGCAGCTGACCGGTGTGCGAGCCATGCTGCGGGTCAACCCCGACTTCCACACCAAGGGTTCGGGCCTGGCGATGGGCGGTAAGCCCCGGCAGTTCGGCATTGACGCCGACATCCTGCGCTCCGCCGCCCCCGAGATCGCCCGGCTCCGCGCCGTAAGGGTCAGCGGCCTGCATGCCTACATGGGAACCCGCTTCCTCGACCACAGCGACGTCGTGCACAACACCGAGCAGATCCTCACAACTGCGGAACGACTCAGCGAGGGCCTCGGCATCACCTTGGAGACGCTCGACTTCGGTGGCGGCCTGGGCATCGCGTACTTCGACAACGAGAAGGACCTGGACCTCGAGGCGCTGACGGCCGGACTGGGTGAGGTCCTCACTCCCTTCACCGCGCGCCACCCGCGGTGCCGCCTGATCATGGAGCTCGGCCGCTACCTCACCGCCCCGGCCGGCACCTACGTCACCCGCGCGCTGTATGTGAAGGAATCCCTCGGCGAGGAGTTCGTCGTGGCCGACGGCGGCACCAACCACCACATGGCTGCTGTCGGTATCGGAAGCTTCGTCAAGCGGAACTTCCCGATCACCTCGCTCACGCACTACAAGGCCCCGGCCACCCGGCGATACACCCTGGCCGGCCCGCTGTGCACCCCCAACGACGTCATCGGCAAGCGCGTCGCCCTGCCACCGGTCCAGGCCGGCGACCTCATCGGCGTCGAGCGCTCCGGAGCGTACGGCCCCAGCGCCTCACCGGTGAACTTCCTCAGCCACGGTCACCCGGCCGAGGTCCTGGTGCACAACGGCGCCGCCCGCCTCATCCGCCGCCGCGCCACCCTCGAGGACCTGCTCGAACCGCAGTACCTGATCAACCTCTGAAAGCGCCCCGTGCCAGGTCGCCGCACCACGCGACCGACATCCCCGCTTCCCACTCCGGACGACACCGTCCGTCTCATGAAGGAGCAGCCATCATGCAGCGCACCGATGCCATCACGGCCATCGAGACCGCTCTCACCGAGGTCCTGGACCGCGAGGTGACCGGTACCCAGCAGAGCACTCGCCTTTTCGAGGACCTGCACCTGGACTCCACCTCTGTTCTGGAACTGCTGATGTCCCTGGAGGACTCGGCCGGAATCGAGGTCGACCCGGAGGAGATCGACGCCGACGACTTCCAGACCATCGGTACGCTCACCGACTTCGTACTCGCCGCGACCGGTGCCCCGGCCGGTGACCCGGTCGCGGCCGCTGCCCACTGAAGCGGGAGACCGCCATGGCAACCCTGACCGCCACCCGGCACGTACTGGCCCCGGCCCGACGCCCTGCCCCCGACATCCCCGGCCTGGCCGACTACCACACCGACCTGGTCCGGCCCTATGGCGTGAGCTTCGACGAGGAACGGTGGGCAGCCGGGCCCCAGATCGGATTCCCCGACCTGGCGGACGAACTCCTCGACACGGACGAGGACGACACCGCCCCGGCCCCCGACCTGATCGTTGTGGCCTACGCCCTTCCCGACCTCCACCCCTTCATCACCACAGCCTCCTACCTGAACCACCGCTTCGGCGACCGGGCCAAGAGCTTTGCCGTCTCCGAACAAGGACTGCTCGCCCCCTTCACGGCCCTGCAGATCGTCTCGGCCTATCAGCGCAGAGGTCGCTGCCGGCACGCCGTCATCGCGGTGCTGGAGCAGACCACGCTGCCCACGTACGACCCGCTCGTGCACGACACCGGACTGATCGACACCGGTGTGCTCCTGAGCCTCGCCGCCGACGGCGACGGTGACCCGCACGTCCTGCGCGCCGGCACCGAAGGCCAGACCCTCGGCGCACTGCACACGCTGCTGGACGACCCCGAGCACGGAGCCACTCTGCTCGTCACCAGTGAACGGACCCAGCCCCCCACGACCACCAGGGCGGACATCCACCGCACACGCTCCGACACCTACTGCACCGGAGTATGGCTCGAACTGAGCCAGCGGCTGCCGCAGTGGCGTCAGCAGTACGAAACGCTCGTCCTGCACGACGCCGACCCACGCTCAGGGGCTCGCGCCTCGGCCGTCATCGATCTCACAGGGCGGCGCACCTCATGGTGACCGCACCGGCCGCCCGGCCGACCCCCGCTGAGGCCCACCACGCGGCTTCCGCGGGGGCGGCCGGCGGCCCGGCTGCCGCCATGCCCAGCGTCGGCATCGACCTGCTGTACCTCGACGAACTGGACGGACTGCTGCGGCGACCCTGGTTCCTCAGCTACACCTACGCCGAGGCCGAATTGAGGATGGCCGACACCCTGGGCGATGAACGCAGACGCGAGTTCCTCGCCGGCCGCTTTGCCGCCAAGGAAGCCGTCCTGAAGGTCCTCGACTGCGGCTTGTTCGGCGAGGTCCTGCCCCGCCACATCGAGGTGCACCGCGCCGCCTCCGGTCGCCCCGACCTGCGGCTTACCGGCAGCGCCCGCCGCCGCAGCACCGCCCTGGGCTTGGCCGGCATCACCCTCACCCTCACCCACAAAAGAGACGTGGCCGTGGCTCTCGCACTCGGCCACCCGAAAAGGAGCCTCACATCGTGACCGCCTCCAGCACCGCCCCGGACACTGCCCCCGCCACCGGGACACTGCCGCCGGACTGCCTGAGCGTCACCCTGCGGGTGCGCATCAGCGCAGGCGACGTGCACTACGGCGGAGATCTCGTGCCCGGGGCCCGCATCCTGGAACTGTTCGGCGACGCCGCCACCGAGCTGACCATCCGCACCGACGGCGACGAGGGACTGCTGACGGGCTACACCGACGTCGCCTTCACCGCCCCTGTGCACGCCGGCGACTTCCTGGAAGTATCCGGCACCCTCCAGCGCCACACACGCCTGCGCCGCACCATCGCATTCGAAGCCCGCAAGGTGATCGCCGCCCGGTACCAGGACGGTGCCAGCAGCGCGGCCGTCCTGAAAGAGCCCCAAGTGGTCTGCCGGGCCACCGGCACCAGCGTCGTCCCCATGGCCAAGGCACAGGCTGCACGCCGCGTCGGGTGACGACGGCCCGGCCACGCCCAGAACCGACCGACCAGGAAACGCTGATGAGCGAGCTTGATAGCGCCACGCAACCCCCCACCGTCGACGCTCCCCGAGAGCACGCCCAGGCCGACGCCAACCGCACTGCCGGCCTCAACAAGATCTCCCGCCTGCCCTGGGTCTGGATCGTGACCGTCGTGTCCTTCCTGGCCCTGACCGGCTCTTCAGGATTCCGCGCGGTCCCCGGCGTGATGATGGATCCGCTGCACATGGAATTCGGCTGGAGCCATGCCTCCATCGCCACCGCGGCGTCGGTCAACATGGTCCTCTACGGAGCGGTCTCCCCCTTTGCCGCCTCCTGGATGGAGAAGTACGGCATCCGGCCCGTGGTCACCACTGCCCTTCTCCTGATCGCCGCCGGCAGCGCGCTGCCCACCTTCATGACTGCCCCCTGGCAGCTCACGCTGTACTGGGGTGTCCTGGTGGGAGTCGGCAGTGGTGCTATCGCCCTCGCCTTCGTCGGTACGGTCACCAACCGATGGTTCACTCGCCGCCGCGGCCTGATAACGGGCATTCTGACCGCCGGAAGCACCGCAGGACAGCTACTCTTCCTGCCCCTTCTGGCCTGGCTGGTGGACAACACCAGTTGGCGCATCGCCTCCTTCACCGTGGCGGGCGCCGCCCTGGCGGTCGTTCCACTGATCATGTTCTTCATCCGAGAACATCCCAAGGACGTGGGCCAGCGCCCCTTCGGCGAGGACCCCGTGACCTCGACGAAGGACGACACCATCGAGGTACCGGAAGCGCGTCAGGCCACCTCGGAACCTGAGTACAACCCCCTGGGCGTCACCGGTGCGTTCCGCGTGCTGTTGGCGGCCGGCCGCACCCGGCCCTTCTGGATGCTTTTCTCGGGCTTCGCGATCTGCGGCGCGACCACCACCGGACTGGTACAGACTCACTTCATCCCGGCCGCCGGCGACCACATGATGCCGCAGACCACGGCGGCAAGCCTGTTGGCCATGGCCGGCCTCTTCGACCTGGTGGGCACCGTCGCCTCCGGCTGGCTCACCGACCGCTTCAACGCCCGCGTCCTGCTCTTCGCCTACTACGGCCTGCGCGGTGTGTCTCTGCTCGTGCTGCCCTCCCTGTTCGCCAAGACCGCCACCCCCAGCATGCTGCTCTTCGCGATCTTCTACGGCCTCGACTGGGTGGCCACCGTCCCGCCCACCATGGCGCTCTGCCAGGAGCGTTACGGCTCCGCCTCTGCCGTTGTCTTCGGCTGGCTGTGGACCGCGCACCAGGTAGGTGCGGGCGCCGCGGCAATCCTGGCCGGCACAGTCCGCGACCAGCTGGGCGATTACGCCATGGCCTGGTACGGCGCAGGAGCGCTGTGCGTCCTGGCCGCCTTCCTGGCCCTCGCCATCGGCCGCAACACCACACCCACGCCCCGTGCCGCCCCGTCGCGCCCCAAGGAAGCCGTATGAACCGCATCGCCACCATCGAAGCCGTCGAGTCCTTCCTGCCCGACCGCTCCCACACCATCGAGGAACTGGCCGGCTCCCTGGGCCTCAAGCGTGCCCAGGTCCGCCTGCTGCAAAAGGTGCACGGCCTGCACCGCATTCGCCAGGACCCCGACGCCGGCCTCCTCGACCTGGTCCTGCCTGCGGCCCGGCGCGTGTTGCAGCGCGTCTCCGATCCCACCGACATCCGATACGTGCTCTACGTGCACTCCACACAGGAAGTCACGCCTTCACACCTCGACGCTGCTGCCTTGATACGCGACGCTCTCGACCTCCAGCACGCGGCTTCCTTCGCAGTTACTCAGCAAAACTGCGCCACCGCCCTGGCCGCGATCGAACTGGCAGGCACTTTGCTGGAAGACGAAGGCGACCCCTACGCTCGCGTGCTGATCATCACAGGCGACAAGGCGTTCACCCCCGGCAACCAGCTGCTCTACAACACCGGAGCCCTCATGGGAGAAGCCGGCGCCGCCCTGCTGGTCGCCTCCCCGGACGCAGCCGGCGACCGCGTCCTGTCCTACGCCACCAAGACCATGGGCCAGTACTCCGGGGGAGTCCTGCTGTCGCCCGAGGAATCCAAACAGTACGGTCGCGACAGTGCCCGCGCCCTGGCCGACGTGATGCGGGAAGCAGTCCAGCGGGCAAAGCTGACCTGGGAGGACATCCACTGGGTCATCCCCCACAACGCGCCCCTGACCGAAACCGTCACGCTCCTGGGCATCGACCCGAAGCACGTCTACCTGGAAAAGCTGGCCGAATACAGCCACTGCTTCGCCTCTGACGTGTTCATCAACTACACGGAACTGCGCGCCTCCCACCGGCTTCAGCCAGGTCGCCATTACGTCTATGTCGCCTCCGGACTGGGAGCCACCTACTCCTCCATGGTCTTCCAGCACCAGGCTCCCGCCCCGGCCCCCCTCACCGCGGTCTGATACCTCCATCGGCCGCCCAGGACCCACGAGATTCGCTTCCTGTTTGTAGCCGGCGAACCGAACGGTGCTGAAGCACTTGGGGGCGTGGCGGTGACCAGGCGTAGACGGAGGCGACGTCGTGCCACCGGAAGACGAATCGCGTTCTGAGCCGGAGCAACAAGGAGCCGGGCGCATCCCGCATGGTGTGCGGGGCGCGCCCGGCCTGGTTGCGGCGGGTGGCTACGGTGTGGTGTCCGTCTGGGAGCTGGGCGAGCCGGAAGGTGCGCGGCCGGCGGTGTCCTGCTCGGCGACTCCGTCCATGCGGCCCCGGTGCGTCCAGCACGTCGCCCGGTGGGCGCGATCCGCCTCGCGGCATCGGCGCCGACGTTGTCGCACTCGCTTTCCTCAACAGCGCACAGTTGCTTGCCTTGATCACTCCGTCGAGGCGGAGAGCGCATCTCCGAGCATGCCGCCCCAGAGAGCCTGTGGCGTGCCCGGTGAGTGTGCGGCAGGCATTTGTGGGGCTGGTATGCGCTCTGTCGCTCCCGCCGCTGACCGTCCTACGATCGTCACTTCGCGTACGAGGGCGGGGGCTGGACATGGCGGCAGGGGGATCGGCGTCGCGACGGGCGCAGGAGGCGCGGCGACAGGAGCGGCTGCTGCGAGAGCAGTGGCAGGCGGCCCGCCGGCAGGCCCGCCAATGGGAAGCGGCAAGTGAGGGCGAGCGACGCGTTGCCGCCCAGCTGCTCGTGCTGACCGCGCGCGGATGGCGACTGCTCGTGGACCGGCGCTGGCCGCGAACGCGCACATCGAACGCGGACATGGTGCTGGTGGGACCCGGCGGTGTCTTCGTCGTCGACGTAAAGAACTGGCACTCTGCCCCAGAGGCCGCGGACGGAAAACTGTGCGCCGGAGGCGAGCCGCGGGACGACCAGGCAGCCAGGCTGCTCGCTGTCACGAAGGCTGTCGAGGGCGCGGTGGCATCCCTTGGTATGTCCCCAGTGGCAGTCCAGCCCCTGATGGTGTTCGCAGGACAGCGCATCGATGCCGGCCTTGGCCGGATACGACTCCTGGGGGAGCAGGAAACCGGTCCCGCGCTGCTGTCACAGCGGCTCAGGCTACGGCCGGAGTCGGTCCGCGCCATCGCCGATCATCTGGAGCGGGTCTTCCCGGACTACGAAGGGGCGGCGGTCACCCAGCAGGCGCTGCCGGCGTCAGAGCGGCCGCAACACGACGCCCCTGATGGACTGTTCGACCTGCAAGGGCTGCGCGACGCCGTCTTGGAGGAGGGGATGCGGGCGCCGATCGAGCAGTGGATGACCTTCCTGCACCCCGACCAGGTCGCGCTGGTGCGCCGCAACTGGTCGGGTCCGGCGCGTGTCAGCGGCCCGGCGGGTACCGGCAAGACGGTGGTTGCCCTGCATCGTGCCGCTTACCTGGCCAGGCGCACGACCGGTCGCATCCTGTACGTCACCTTCGCCAACAACCTGCCCCGCGTGCAGAGTACGTTTCTCACGACCATGGCTCCGGCCGTCGCTGACCGGGTGAACTTTCGCAGCCTGCACTCCTGGGCACAGGAGTTCTTGCAGGAGCGCGGCGTCCCGGTGAGGCTGCACGGTGACAAGGCGGAGACCGCCTTCAGCCTCGCCTGGAAGCATGTCGGGCGCGAGAGCCGGCTGGTCGAGATCGATCCGGCCCCGACCTACTGGCGTGAGGAGATCGACTACGTCATCAAGGGGCGTGGCCTCACCACGTTCGAGGAGTACGCAACCGTCCCCAGGCGGAGGAGGAAGGCGAGCCTGCGCCGAGCCCATCGGCAATCCGTGTGGGAGCTGTACGAGGCATACGAATCGCTGCGCGGCGAGCGCGGTGTGCACGACTTCAACGACGTCCTCTCGCTCGCCCTCACCGAAGCAGCACGCCACCGTGACCGGCCTTTGTACGAGGCCGTCATCGTGGATGAGGTTCAGGACCTCACCCTTGTCGGAGTACGCCTGCTGCACGCGCTCGTTGGCGACGTGCCCAACGGCCTGCTGCTCGTCGGCGACGGCCAGCAGGCCGTATACCCAGGTGGCTTCCGACTCTCCGACGCGGGCATCGACATCCGCGGCGATCGCGGGCAGGTGTTGCGCACCAACTACCGCAACAGCAAGCAGATCCTGGACACCGCTCTCACCGTCGTGGCCGACGACGCGTTCGAGGACCTTGACGGCCTGACCACGCCAGGCCGTCGTGACGTCGACCTCACTTACCACGATGGGCACGTGGTCCGGGTCACCAGGCCCACGGTGGACGCTCACGACCAGGAACTCCTGGACGCCTTGCGGGCCCTGCCCGATGGTGCGCGCGCCGACACCGCGCTCCTGTGCCCCTCTATGCGGGCCATCGGGCACTACCAGCGCCTGCTCACCCAGGCGGCCATCCCCGTGTGCCTGTTGGAGCACTACGACGGCCACCCCGTCGACGCGGTCAAGCTAGGCACCTACCGCAGGGCCAAGGGCCTGGAGTTCAAGAACGTCTTCCTGCCTCAGCACGACACGACGCTCCCACGCGAGACGCCGGCTGACATCGCCGACGGCACAAAGACGCCAGAGACGGCTCAGGAACGCGAGCAACTGCTGCGCAGCCAGCTCTTCGTGGCCATGACCCGGGCTCGCGACCTGCTCTGGCTCGGCAGCATCGGCAGGTAGCGGCCAGGGCGCCAGCGCAGCACTCACCCAGTCCCCCTTTCTGTTGGAGTACGAGCCGCAGCAGAGGGCGACTTCGAAGGAGCGCTGGGCCTGCTCGGCATCAAGTCGCGCCTGGCCCGCACCAAGTGATTGCGTCCAACAGGGCGGGCGCCTTCATCGCCTGAGCGACGGAGTAGTCGCAGGTGTTGACGCGAACGGAGTGATCCCGGTGTTGTCGCGGCGCGGCCCATCTCCACAACACGTCAAAAGACCTCTGAGTCGGAGGACCGTTCTGGCTGGTAGCCCTGTCGCCGCAGAAACGGCAATCGCAGACGCCAAGGTCCATCGACCCCGCACCGCTGCTCCGCGTAGCGGGTCACCTCTTCTGCACCCGCCGTACGTAGCCATACCGGCGCCTACCGCGATGTGCCATTGCCCGCCTTCCTGGAGCGGGAGATCGAGGCGCATCTGCGGCGTTGGGGCGTCACCCCGGTGGGTGGCCGGGACGTGCTCTTTGCCCGGCGCGGAGCGGCGGTGGGCACCATGCCGACGGCGACCACCTACGGCCCCGGCTTCCGGCGGGCGGTGCGGGCGGCCGGCCTCCTCGGTCGGGACCGGGCTCCCCGGTACACCCCGCACACCCTGCGTCGCTTTGTCTCCGCTTGGTTTCCGTGTGGCGATTGACTTCAACTGAGTCGTTGTCCGGCGTTGAGCTCGGCTTGTTCGGTCTTGGCGGGCGTCTCCTCGGCCCTGCGCTCAGGCGCGGTGAGCAGCGCGAAGCCCGCCACCAGGGCGGCGAGAACGGCGGAGGCCGGCGCCAGCCAGAGCACGCCGGCGACGGAGAGCACCGCGCCGCCGATGCCGGCGCCGAGCGCGGTGCCGACGTAGTTCATCGACCCGTTGAGACTCAGTGCGACGGTGGCCACGTCGCCACCGGCGACGAACACCCGGCTCTGCTGGGGGATGAACAGCGCGGATCCCATCAGACCGAGGATGAACAGGGCCACCAGGGTGGGCATGAACCAGTGTTGGACCACGGCCAGCAGGGCCGATCCGAGGGTGACGATGCCCAGTCCGGTGGTGAGCACGGTCAGCGAGGAGAACCGGTCCGCGAACTTACCGACCAGCCGGTTGCCCAGGAAGAAGCCCGCACCGTAGATCAGCAGCGCCTCCAGGATCGCGTTGCTGCTGCCCGAGGTGCTCACTCCGACGATGGCCGCGGAGTAGGAGGAGATCAGGAACGTCGGCGCGAGCACCAGGGCGCTCACCGCGAGCAGGATGAGGATGCGCGGGTTCACCAGCACCGCGAGCCTCTCCCGCATCGTCGTCGCGGGCAGGGTCATCGATGGCATCGCGATGCCCGCGGCCACCGCAGCCAGGGCGGCCAGCGCGACGATCGTCCAAAGGGTGCCGCGCCAGCCCCACATCTGGCCGATCAGCAGCCCGAAGGGTACGCCGAGCACCGCAGCCAGGCTCGGTCCGGCACCGATCACCGCGAAGGCCCGGGCCCGCTGCTCGGGCGGGGCCAACACCCCGGCCACCGCGAAGGCGTTGGCCTGGAACGCCGCTGCGCCTAGCGCCGCGACGATCCGGCCCACCAGCACGAGCCCGTAGGTCGGTCCCGCGGCCTGAAGCACCATCCCGACGAGGAAGACGATCATGCCCGCACCGATGACGACGCGCCGATCCATCCGACCCGTCAGGGTCGCGATGACGGGCGAGCCGATCGCGTAGGCGACGGCGAAGGCGGTGGTGAGCTGACCTGCGGTGGACGTACTCACCGCCAGGTCCTTGGAGATGTCGGGGAGCAGTCCCGGCAACACGAATCCATCGACACCGAGCACGAAGGTGCCGATGGCCAGGATGACTAACCGCCAGGTCGACGCTGAATTCGATGAGTTTAAAATCGTCACATCGGCGACGCTAGCCTATGCTTCGATGACGGTCAAACAATGGAGGGGGGTCACGGATGCCACGCACACTGCCCGAGCCGTCCGTCGACTCGTTCGATCTCACGGTCATCCTGAGCGCGCTCGCCGATCCGGGCAGGCGCACGCTGATGCGGGCGCTCTACGAGTCCGTCGACCCGATCGACTGCGCGATCCTGGTGGCGCGGGTGGACCTGGGCCTGAGCAACCCGACCATCTCCCACCACTACCGGGTCCTGCGCGAGGCGGGCCTGACCAGGACGGTCGCCGACGGTCGCAAGCGGGTGGTCCGCGTCCGCCGCGAGGACATGGAGCGCCGCTTTCCCGGCCTCCTGCAGGCGATCCTCGGGGCCGACGAACGATCCGAACCGCCCTCCGTCGGGTGAGCGCCCCACTCAAGCTCAAGCAATAGGCGCCCGTTGCCCGCAGGCCACCCCTCACCCCTGCCACCGTGCCGTCTGGGGCGAACGCACCGAACGCACCGCGACCCCGGCGCCGGGACGAACTCAGTGCAACGCCTGACGCCCGTCGTCGCGGCGACCTGGTGATCTGGCGAACGTGCGGGCCACAAGGGGAAGTTGCCGTGGCCGCAGCGACGAGTGGCGTTCTGGAATGCCGCTTACCGGGCCGCTGGCCGGGCTCCGCCCGTCCTCTGAGCCCGCCTCAGTGCGCGAACACCTCGAACAGGACCGCCGGGCGGCCGTGGTGGCGGGCGGCGGCGGTGGTGAAGGCGCGGTCGAGGAAGTCGTGGGCGTAGGTGTGCGGGTCCTGGTCGGGGGTGGTGAGGGCCTTGATGTAGGTGGTGTGGGCGGCCAGGGAGTCGACGGCGCGGGGGATGCCGGGGCCCACTTCGGCGGCGTGGGTGGGGCGGGGGGAGCCGGCGACGGCGGTCCAGCGGACGCCGGGCCAGGGGTCGAGGCCCTCGGTGTCGGCGAGTTCGGGGAAGATCCAGCGGTTGCCGGCGTCGGCCGCGGCGTCCAGGACGGCGCGGCCCACCACCCGGTGGTCGGGGGTGTTCCAGTGGGTGCCGAACCAGGTGTCGCGGTGGTTGAGGGTGATCAGCAGCTCGGGGCGGTGCCGGCGGACCGCGGCGGCCAGGTCGCGGCGGAGCGCCATGGAGGGCTCGATCACGCCGTCCCGGTGGCCGTCGAGGAACTCCACGGTGCGGACGCCGACGTGCGCCGCGGCGGCGCGCTGTTCGGCCTCGCGGACCGCAGCGCACTCCGGGGGCGCCAGGCCGTCGATACCGGCCTCGCCGCGGGTGACCAGGAGATAGCGGACGTCCCGGCCGGCGTCGGCCCATTCGGCGATGGCGGCCGCGGCGCCGTATTCGAGGTCGTCGGGGTGGGCCACGACGGCCAGCGCCCGCCGCCAGTCGTCGGGCATCGGGCGGAGAGAGCTGACGGCGGCGTTCTCGATCGGCATCACGGCCCCTATCTGCTCGGTGGCGATCTACGTGGCGCTCTCGGCGGCGATCTCGTTGGCGATGGTGACACGGCCGGCCGCGACCCCACAGGGACGGACACGGACGGATACGGACGGATACGGACGGACAGCGGGCGCGGTGCGACGACGGCCGGGATGACGACGGCCGGCGCGACGGGGTGGAAGGGGGGAAGGGGGTGGAACGGGTGTTTTGGGGGTGTGGTGGGGTGCGGAAGCGGCCGAACTGAGCTGCGGCGATCGCCATCCGTAAATGTCTGGCTCAAGCTTGCGGTCGGCGACGCGGGGTTGTCACGCTGTCGCTGACTGTCAAGCTGTTGGGAGGGGCATGTGCCTTTCGGTGAGCAGCCCGCGTACCTCCGCGTCGCCGGTGACCTGCGCCAGAAGATCGTCGACGGGGTGCTGGCCCCGCACACCCGGCTCCCCTCCCAGGCGCGTATCCGCGAGGAGTACGGCGTCTCCGACACCGTCGCACTGGAGGCACGCAAGGTCCTGATGGCCGAGGGCCTGGTGGAGGGCCGGTCCGGGTCGGGGACGTATGTGCGGGAGCAGCCGGTGCCGCGCCGGATCGCCCGCGGCGGCTACCACAGCCGGGGCTGCACACCGTTCCGCCAGGAGCAGACGGACGAGCGGGTGCGCGGCACCTGGGAGTCCAACAGTGAGCAGGAGGCGGCCGGTTCGGCGGTGGCGGCCCGGCTGCGGATCCCGGTGGGCGCCAGGGTGATGCGGACGCGCTATGTGTTCCGCGCGGAGGGGGAGCCGTCGATGCTCTCCACCTCCTGGGAGCCGCTGGAGATCACCGGGCGGACGCCGGTGATGCTGCCGGAGGAGGGCCCGCTGGCCGGGCGCGGGGTGGTCGAGCGGATGGCCGCGATCGACGTGGTGGTGGACAACGTCGTCGAGGAGGTCGGGGCGCGCCCGGGGCTGGCGGAGGAGGCGATGGCGCTGGGCGGGGTGCCGGGCCATGCGGTGCTGGTCGTCTCGCGTACGTACTTCGCGGGCGGTCGGCCGGTCGAGACGGCGGATGTGATCGCGCTCGCGGCGCGGCATCGGGTGGCGTACCACCTGCCGGTGAAGTAGCGGCGGGGGCGGCGCGAGGGCCGCCGTACGGGGTGTTGTGCCGGGTTTCGCTGAGTATCGGGGGCGACCTTGTATTCAGGGGCGGCCTTGAGCGCCCCGCGGCCCCCCCGCGGACTCTCTGCGGACTCCCCGTGGTCGTCAAGTCGACGTCGTGTGTGGGGATCCTGCGCAAATCGAAGGGTCTACCGACCGCGATTTCCGGCCGACTTGAGTGTCCGGTTTGTTTGGGTTTGATGGCGAATGCCGTCCGGATATCGGTGTTGGAAACCTCACAGAGGCTCAACTCGGCGGGATTTTTTGTCCGGTGCGGGAACCGGATCTTCGGATTCGCTCATACGATGGCGAAGTTTGTGCACGGCACGGGGGAAGACCAGGAGACCAGCACGTGACCACGACGAAGACAACGAGTGCGGAGCAGGGCTCGCACTCGTCGAATTACCGTCGGTCCCTCGGGACCATCGCCCTGACCGCCACTGGTCTCGGGTCCATCATCGGTTCCGGCTGGCTGTTCGGGGCCGAGCGCGCCGCCGCCATCGCCGGTCCGGCCGCGATCCTCGCCTGGGTCATCGGCGCGGTCGTCGCCCTGACGATCGCGCTGACCTACACCGAGCTCGGCTCGATGTTCCCCAAGGCGGGCGGCATGGTCCGCTACGGCCAGTACTCGCACGGTTCCCTCGCGGGCTACCTGGCGGCCTGGGCCAACTGGATCGCCATCGTGTCCGTGATCCCGGGCGAGGCGACCGCCTCGGTGCAGTACATGAGCTCGTGGGAGTTCGGCTGGGCCAAGGCGATGTACGACGGGACGGAGCTGACCGGCTCCGGCGTCGCGGTGGCCAGCGTGCTGCTGATCTTCTACTTCTTCATGAACTGGTTCGCGGTGTCGCTGTTCGCCAAGACGAACACCGCGATCACGGTCTTCAAGGTCGTCGTGCCGATCCTCACCGCGGGCGCCCTGATCCTGTCGCACTTCGACACCGGCAACATCGACCGCGCCGGCGGCTTCGCCCCCAACGGCTGGAGCGCGGTCTTCAGCTGTGTGGCGCTCTCCGGCATCGTCTGGGCCTACAACGGCTTCCAGTCGCCGCTGAACCTCGCCGGTGAGGCGCGCAACCCGGGCCGCTCGCTGCCCAAGGCCGTCGCCTTCTCGATCATCATCGCGCTGGTCATCTACCTCGCGCTGCAGGTCGCCTTCCTCTTCGCGGTGCCCGCCGCCGACCTGAGCAAGGGCTGGGGCGGGCTGTCCTACCACTCCCCGCTCGCCGAGCTGGGCCTCGCCTGGGGCCTGAACTGGCTGGCGCTGCTGCTGTACGCGGACGCGTTCGTCTCGCCGTCCGGTACCGGCATGATCTACGCCGCGACCACCTCGCGCATGATCCAGGGCGTCCAGGAGAACGGTCACCTGCCGGGCGTCTTCGGCAAGGTGGACCCCAAGACCGGTATCCCGCGCCCGGCGCTGGTGCTGAACCTCGTCGTCGCGTTCATGTTCCTCGCGGTCTTCCGGGGCTGGGGCTCGCTCGCCGAGATCGTCTCGGTCGCGACCGTCATCTCGTACATCACCGGGCCGGTCGCGGTGATGGGCCTGCGGCGGCTGGCGCCGCAGATGAAGCGGCCGGTGCAGCTGCGTGCCATGCCGGTCATCGCGCCGGTCGCGATGATCTTCGGTTCGCTGGTCCTGTACTGGGGCAAGTGGCCGCTCACCGGCAAGGTCATCTTCATCATGGCCATCGGGCTGCCGGTCTGGGCCTGGTACGAGATCGTCCGGCCGTGGAAGCAGGGCCGCAGCCCGCTGCGCGAGCTGATGCCGCACCTGAAGGCGGGCGCCTGGATGGTGATCTACCTCGTGGTGATGGCGGCCGTCTCCTACCTGGGCGGCAAGGAGTTCGGCGGCCAGGGCTACCTCCCGCCGGGCGTCGACCTGGCGGTGGTCGCGGTGATCGCGCTCGCCTTCTACTACTGGGGCGTGCGCAGCGCCTGGCGCAACCCGTCGCTGGTCCAGGTCGAGGCGGAGCTGGCCGCGGCCGAGAAGGCTGAGAAGGCCGGCGAGGCCGGCGAGGCCGACGGTGGGACGAGCGGCGAAAAGGCCCCGACGACCGCCTGAGGCGCCCGTACACCGTGGGCTTCCCCCGGCCCACCCCGCACCACCGCCCGAGTGCTCGGGCGCCCCGGCCGCTCGCGGGCCGCACCTGGTGATCCAGGGCCCGCGGGTGGCCGGTTCGGTCTCTCTTTGTGTAATTCCATAACCGGTGCGTGAAGGTCGGGCGTAGGCTCGGGCATATGCGGATTGCGATTTCGGCATCAGCAGAGGAGGGGCGCGCCGCCGCGGCGCGCTGCGCGGCGGACGGAGGGGCGCAATGACCGAGGACGAGACCGTGCTGCCCTGGCTCGTCATCCGCCAGGACGAAGGCGGCAACCGCTATCGCGTCGGCCGCTATGCCACCCGAGCGGAGGCGGAGCGGGTCGCCGACCGCCTCGACACCCGTGGCAATCAACGGCTTTACGTGGTCGAGCGGGTCGGGCAGGGAGCCGCCTGAGGAGCGGCGCGAGGGGAGACGGGCGGGGAGCGGAAGACCGGCGGGGGACGTAGGCTGCCGCGCATGACGACGGTGCGCGTAGTGGTGGGCGGTGCGGTGTGCGAGCGGGGGCGGCTGCTGGCCGCCCGGCGGAGCGCGCCACCCGCGTTGGCCGGCCGGTGGGAGCTGCCCGGCGGCAAGGTGGAGGACGGTGAGACGCCGGAGCAGGCGCTCGTCCGCGAGCTGCACGAGGAGCTGGGCGTGGACGCCGCCCCCGTGGAGCGGATCCCGGGCGAGTGGGTGCTGCGGCCCGGCTACGTCCTCCAGGTGTGGACCGCCCGGCTGGTCTCCGGCCGTCCGGAGCCGCTCCAGGACCATGACGAGCTGCGCTGGCTGCGGCCCGGTGAGGAGCGCGAGGTCGACTGGCTGGACCAGGACCGTCCGGCGGTCGCCGAGGTGATGCGCCGGCTGGGGTCCCGGCCCGCGGTGGGGATCCCGGGCGCGCGGTTGTAGCCGCATCGAGCCCCCGCCGCATCGTGGCCTCGCCCTGCCCCATGCTTTAACGGGAAATATGCGCCATTTGTGCCACTGTGTGCAATTGAGGGCGGTACTCGCCGTTCAATATCGGGTATGTCCTGATTGGCCCCCTCGGTGTGGGCCAGGTACGGCGGGGAACCCTCGGCCTGGGAAGTGATCGGCGTGAGCGACAGCGCAGCGGCAGAGGTCCCGGATCCCGGCGCCACCGATGTCCGCAGGCGCGGCAGGGCCTCCGGCGCACCGAGCGCCGAGTGGAGCTTCCCCGCCGACCCCGGTGCGGTCCGCACCGCCCGCACCATGGTCCGTCAGGTGCTCGACGACTGGGGGCTGAACGGCGCCGCCGATGTCGCGGTCCTGTTGGTCAGCGAGCTGGTCACCAACTCCCTGCGGTACACCAGCGGGCCGATCGGCGTGCGCATGGTGCTGCTCGGCGCCGGGGCGCTGCTCATCGAGGTCTCCGATCCGCTGCCCGACCCGCCGCGGACCCGTGCCGCCGCCCCCGACGACGAGGGGGGACGCGGACTCCAGCTGGTCGCGCACAGTTCGCGGCGCTGGGGCACCCGGCAGGGAAAGAGCGGCAAGACAGTGTGGTTCGAGCTGTCGGTGGCTGGTTAGGAGTCAGGAGGAGTCCTGATCGTTGCCATTTCATCGACATTTCGTAGAGGGCCTGCGATCGAGACTGTGCTGTGATCGTGAAGACCGTGTTCCGGATAGCCGAGGTGCTGGAATACTCGGCAGGTCCGGTCCGGGCACGATGAGCTGGAGGGGACGGGGCTCGTGAGCGAGATGTCATCCGGCGGGGTGGTACCCGCGCAGAACGGCGGTCGGGGCGGTGCGGACGGCCGGGTGGACCCTGGCGAACGCCGCCGTGCCCGCGAGCCGCAGGGTGCGCCCGTATGGCAGAGCAGCCGGCCCGGATCGATCTACGACTACATCAAGGCCGCCTCGTTCTCCCTCGGTCCCGACGGGCGCATCGACCAGTGGAGCGAGCGGGCCGCGCAGATGCTCGGCATCCCCGCCCGCCACGCCCTCGGCAAGGACCCCGTCGAGGCGTTCGTGCCCGGCGAGTTCCGCGCGACCGGGCGCCGCAAGGTGTCCGAGATCCTCGACGGCCGGGAGTGGACCGGCCTGGTGCCCTACCGCAGGGAGGAGGGCCGGGCGCCCGAGGGTCTCGCCGAGATCTATGTGATGCCGGCCGAGAACGAGAACGGCGAACGCGGCGCGGTCTGCCTGGTCGTCGACGTCCGGGCGCTCCGCGGCATCGAGACCGACCTCGCCGCCGCGCAGGCCGTTTTCGGTCAATCCCCCATGGGCTTTACCCTGTTCGGCACCGACCTGCGGCTGCTGCGGGTCAACGAGCGGTTCGCCACCGTCTTCGGCGGCCCGGCGAGCAGGTACCGCGGCGGCACCCCGCACGACTTCCTGCCGCGCCCCGAGGCCGAGCGGATGACCGCCGCGCTGCGCCGGGTCCTGGAGACCGGCGAACCGGTCAGCGAGCTGCAGCTGGTGGGCCAGGTGCCCGGCGAGGACGACCGCCGCCGCTGGTCGGTCTCGCTCTACCGGCTGCACGGCGCCAGCGGCCGCCCCATCGGCGTCGCCGCGCTCGCCTCCGACGTCACCGGCCGCCGCCGTGCCGAACGCGAGGCCGCCAACGCCCGCCGCAACCTCGCGCTGCTCAACGAGGCCGGCGCCCGGATAGGCAACTCCCTCGACCTGGAGACCACCGCCCGCACCCTGCTCGACGTCGCGGTACCGCAGTTCTGCGACCTGGCGTCGGTCGACCTCTACCAGG
The DNA here is from genome assembly GCF_000373585.1 of Streptomyces sp. MspMP-M5. Taxonomy (GTDB): domain Bacteria; phylum Actinomycetota; class Actinomycetes; order Streptomycetales; family Streptomycetaceae; genus Streptomyces. The sequence goes on along the minus strand of NZ_KB891853.1, from coordinate 312,825 downwards.
GGCTGCTGGCCGGCGACGAGGAGCAGCCCGGGATGAGCGACGGCAGCGCGGAGCTGCGCCGGGTGGCCTTCGCCAGCGCGGTCTCCGACGTCCCGCTTCCCGGCGGGGCGCCCGAGGAGACGCCGGTCGCGGTCGGCGCCGTCCACCGCTATCCGTTCAACTCCCCGTGCGCGGCCGCCCTGCGCACCGCCCAGGCACAGATCATCCCCGGCCGGGAGAGCGACGACGGGCCGGAGCTGGGCGCGGTGGTGCACTCCACCCTCGCGGTGCCGATGGTCGCCCGGGACACCGTCGTCGGCCTGGTGCAGTTCTCCCGTACGAAGGGCAGCGAGCCGTTCGGCGAGCGGGACACCGCGCTGGCCGTCGAACTGGCGGCCAGGGCCGCGGTCTGCATCGACAACGCCCGCCTCTACCGCCGCGAGCACGAGCGCGCCCTGATACTGCAGCGCAGCCTGCTGCCGCCCGGCGACCCGGAGGCGGCCGGGCTGGACATCGCCTGCCGCTATCTGCCCGGCACCACCGCCACCGAGGTCGGCGGCGACTGGTTCGACGTCATCGAACTCCCCGGCCACCGCACCGCGTTGGTGGTCGGCGACGTGATGGGCCGCGGCCTGCGTGCCGCCGTCGCCATGGGCGAACTCCGTACCGCGGTCCGCACGTTGGCGCTGCTGGACCTGGAGCCGGCGGAGGTGCTGGGGGCGCTGGACGAGATCGCGCAGGGTCTGGGCGGCAGCGGCGACCGGGGGGCCATGGCGCGGACCGCACGCAGCCGCTCCGGGGCGGCGTTGGGCGGGCCCGCCCAGGACCGCTCGGCCCGCACCGCCGACCTCTCCGAGGTCTACCTCGCCACCTGCGTCTACGCCGTCTACGACCCGATCACCCGCCGCTGCACCTTCGCCAACGCCGGACATCTGCCGCCGGTGCTGGTCGAGGAGGGCGAGGAGGCGCTGCTGCTGGACGTGCCGCCGGGGATGCCGCTGGGCGTCGGCGGGGAGCCGTTCGAGGAGATCGAGGTCGAGGTGCCGGACGGCGCGCTGCTCGCGCTGTACACCGACGGGCTGGTCGAGTCCCGGCACCATCCACTGGACGAAGGGCTACAAGCCTTCCGACGCGCGCTCTCGGACTCCGGCCGGCCGCTGGAGGACGTCTGCGACCACGTCCTGTCCGCCCTGGACACCTCGCACGGCGAGGACGACATCGCGCTGCTGATGGCCCGGGTGCACGGGCTGCCCAAGGACGCGGTGGGCGACTGGAGCCTGGCGCCGGAGCCGCGGTCGGTGTCCCGGGCCCGGGAGCTGGCCCGCGACCAGCTCACCGACTGGGGGCTGCAGGCCCTGGTCGACACCACCGAGCTGCTGGTCAGCGAGCTGGTGACGAACGCCCTGCGGCACGGGCAGGGCGAGATCCGGCTGCGGCTGCTGCTGGACCGGACGCTGGTCTGCGAGGTCTGGGACGCCGATCTGGCCCAGCCGCGGCGCCGGCGGGCCCGGGACACGGACGAGGGCGGCCGCGGTCTGCAACTCGTCGGCCTGCTGAGCGAGCGCTGGGGCAGCCGGCGCACCCCGCGCGGCAAGACCGTCTGGTTCGAACTCGCCCTGCCGGACGGCGACACGACGCCGGTGGACCCGGCGGAGGCGCTGCTGAGCCTGTTCTGAGGGGCGTGCACGGCGGTGGCCGTGCGCGGTGGTCGTGCACGGTGGCCGTCCACAGGGGCGGCGGCGCGGGCGGTGCACCGCCTACCCTGGGTGAAAGGGGGGCCATCGGCCCCGTAGGGGGACCCCGTACGGGCCGCCGGCCGTGTCGTGTCACGCCTCCCGGATGTGCCGGGCAGCCAACTCCGCCTCGTGTACGACGCGTTCGGTGTCGACGTGGACGAGCGCGCTGTGCGCCTTGCGCAGATGGCCGTCGACGAAGACGTCACTCACGTTCGGCGGCTGGCCGTTGAGGACGATCTGGCTGGTCCAGTCGAAGCGTGGCGCGAAGTTGAGCGTGCCGGGGTCGAGGACGACGACGTCGGCGCGCTTGCCGGGCGTCAGCGAGCCGACCCGGTCCGCCATTCCGATGGCCTCCGCGCCGCCCAGGGTCGCCATCCGCAGCACCGCCGGGATGGTCGGGTGGATCCCGGCGTCCTCGTGCAGGGCCCGCTGGAGGCCGACCGCCGCCTTCATGACGTTGAACATGTCCGAGGTGTCGTCGGTCCCGCCGTCGTGCCCGAGCCCGGCCCGGACACCGTGCCGGTGGAACGCCGGCAGCGGGCAGATGCCGGACGCCAGCCGCATGTTGCTCAGCGGGCAGTGCGCGATCCGCACGTCGTGCTCGCCGGTCAGCGCGATCTCCCCGTCGGTGAGGTGGATGGCGTGGTTCATCAGCAGATCCGGGCCGAACGCGCCGATCTCGCGCAGCGAGCGGATCGGGTCGTCCTTGCGGTCGCGCCTGCTCTCCAGCACGTGCGAGTTGAACATCACGCCCAGGTCGCGGGCGACCTCGTGCAGCGCGCGCAGGTCCTTGCGCCGGCTCATCCCGGCCTGCGCCGCGACCTGGGCGGAGGCCAGCGGCAGCGGGTCCAGGAAGTCCTTCTTGACCCTGGGAACGAGGTGGGCGTCGGCGGCGCTCTGCGTGGCCGCGTAGACGAAGCGCAGTCCGGCGTCGTCCAGCGCCCGGATGTAGTGCTCGCTGGTGGCGTAGGGGAGGGGGTGGACCCAGTCGACGACGGTGGTGACGCCCGCCTGGAGGGCGTCGAGCGCGGCGAGGTGGACGAAGCGGTACATGTCCCGGGGGCCGATCCTGGGCAGCACGGCGCGTTCACAGCCGCCCAGCCAGCCGTAGAGGTCCTCGTCCGCACAGCCGCCGCGGATGCTGGACTGCCACAGGTGGTTGTGCAGGTCGACGAAGCCCGGCAGCACGATCCGGCCGCGGGTGTCCAGGACGCGGGCGCCGTCCGGGGCGGCGAGGCCGCGGCCGACGGCGGCGACGGTGCCGTCCCGCAGCAGCACGTCCACGCCGTCCGCCAGCTGCCCGAGCGGGCCGTGGCCCACCCGGGGGTCCATGGTCAGGACCAGGTCCGCGCCGCGCAGCAGGGTGGTGCGGCGCTCGTCCGGGGCCTCGGCGGGGCGGTCCCGGCCGCGTTCGGGGAAGCCGGCCGCGGCGGCCAGCGGAACGGTGCCCAGGCCGGCCAGCACACGCCGCCGGCTCAGTTTCGGAAGATTCATTCCGCTCTTATACCGCGGCTGTTCGAAGGCGTCGCGAGAAGGTTTCCGGCCATGTGAGGGCACGTCAACGTGCTTGCCAGCGCGGACACTTGGCCATCGGGCCGATCATTCCGACCGTCGCCGGATCTTGTTGCCGAGCCACACCAACGGGTCGTACTTGCGGTCCGCGGCACGCTCCTTGAGCGGGATCAGCGCATTGTCGGTGATCTTGATGTTCTCCGGGCAGACCTCCGTGCAGCACTTGGTGATGTTGCAGTAGCCGAGCCCGTGGTCGTCCTGTGCGGTGCGCCTGCGGTCCAGCCCGGCGGCCGGCGCGGCGTCCAGCGGGTGCATGTCCAGCTCGGCGATCCGCATCAGGAACCGCGGACCGGCGAAGACCCGCTTGTTCTCCTCGTGGTCCCGGACCACATGGCAGGTGTTCTGGCACAGGAAGCACTCGATGCACTTGCGGAACTCCTGCGACCGGTTCACGTCCTCCTGCTGCATCCGGTACTCGCCAGGACCCAGGTCCGCGGGCGGGACGAACGCCGGGACCTCCCGCGCCTTGGTGTAGTTGAAGGAGACGTCGGTGACCAGGTCGCGCAGGACCGGGAAGGTCCGCATGGGGGTGATCGTGACGGTCTCGGCGCGGTCGAAGACCGACATCCGGGTCATGCACAACAGCCGCGGCCGCCCGTTGATCTCCGCGCTGCACGAACCGCACTTGCCCGCCTTGCAGTTCCAGCGGACGGCCAGGTCCGGGGCCTGGGTGGCCTGGAGGCGGTGGACGATGTCGAGCACCACCTCGCCCTCGTTCACCTCCACCCGGAAGTCCTCCAGCGCGCCGCCGTCCGCGTCGCCCCGCCACACCCGGAAGTGCGCCTGGTAGGCGCCGGACCGCTGCTCCGTCTGCTCGCTCACCGGCTCAGCTCCTCGTCCGTCAGATACTTCACCAGCTCGTCCTTGTCGAAGAGTTCGAGGAGATCGCGGCGGATCGGCGGGGTCTCGCGGCGCGCGAGCCGGATCTGCCCCAGCACCGGATCCGCCTCGCCCGGCTCCGCCCGGTAGTCGGCCAGCTCGCAGACCAGGTTGACGTTGCGCCAGTGCCGGTCCATCTCCGGATGGTCGTCCCGGGTGTGCCCGCCCCGGCTCTCGGTGCGCTCCAGGGCCGCCCGTGCCACGCACTCGCTGACCAGCAGCATGTTCCGCAGGTCGAGGGAGAGGTGCCAGCCCGGGTTGTACTGCCGGTGGCCCTCCACGCCGGCCCGCCGCGCCCGCGCCCGCAGCTTCACCAGCCGCTCCAGCGCCTCGGACATCTCGTCCGCCCGACGGATGATGCCCACCAGGTCGTTCATCGACTGCTGGAGCTCCTGGTGCAGGGCGTACGGGTTCTCCGCCCGGCCACCGCCGTCCTCGGCGCTGAACGGGCGCAGCGCCTCCGCCTCGGCGGCGTCGATCTCGCGCTCGTCCGGGGCCGGCCGGGCGCGCAGCCCGCCGACGTACTCGGCCGCGTAGAGCCCCGCGCGGCGGCCGAAGACCAGCAGGTCGGAGAGGGAGTTGCCGCCCAGCCGGTTGGAGCCGTGCATCCCGCCGGCCACCTCGCCGGCGGCGAACAGCCCCGGCACCCCGGTCGCGGCCGCGGTGTCCGGGTCCACCTCCACCCCGCCCATCACGTAGTGGCAGGTCGGCCCGACCTCCATCGGCTCGGCGGTGATGTCCACGTCCGCCAGCTCCTTGAACTGGTGGTGCATGGACGGCAGTCGGCGTTTGATCACCTCGGCCGGCATCCGGGTCGACACGTCCAGGAACACCCCGCCGTGCGGCGAGCCGCGGCCCGCCTTCACCTCGGCGTTGATGGCCCGCGCCACCTCGTCGCGGGGCAGCAGCTCGGGCGGCCGCCGGTTGTGGTCGGGGTCGTCGTACCAGCGGTCGCCCTCGGCCTCGGACTCGGCGTACTTCTCCTTGAAGACGTCCGGGACGTAGTCGAACATGAAGCGCTTGCCGTCGCTGTTGCGCAGCACCCCGCCGTCGCCGCGCACCGACTCGGTGACGAGGATGCCCTTGACCGACGGCGGCCAGACCATCCCGGTCGGATGGAACTGGACGAACTCCATGTTGATCAGCGGCGCACCGGCCAGCAGCGCCAGCGCATGGCCGTCGCCGGTGTACTCCCAGGAGTTCGAGGTGACCTTGAAGGACTTGCCGATGCCGCCGGTGGCCAGCACCACGGCCGGCGCCTCCAGCACGAAGAAGCGGCCCGACTCCCGGTCGTAGCAGAAGACGCCGGCGACCTTGCCGTCCTCCTTCAGGACACGGGTGACGGTGCACTCCTGGAAGACCTTCAGCCCCTCCTCGTACGAGCCGGAGACCCGCTGGTCCTCCTGCTGGAGGGAGACGATCTTCTGCTGGAGGGTGCGGATCAGCTCCAGGCCGGTGCGGTCGCCGACGTGCGCCAGCCGCGGGTACTCGTGGCCGCCGAAGTTGCGCTGGGAGATCCGGCCGTCCGGTGTGCGGTCGAAGAGGGCACCCCAGGTCTCCAGCTCCCAGACCCGGTCCGGGGCCTCGCGGGCGTGCAGTTCGGCCATCCGCCAGTGGTTGAGGAACTTCCCGCCGCGCATGGTGTCCCGGAAGTGGACCTGCCAGTTGTCGTGCTCGTTGGCGTTGCCCATGCTGGCCGCGATGCCGCCCTCGGCCATCACCGTATGGGCCTTGCCGAACAGGGACTTGCAGATCACCGCCGTCCGCATGCCCGCCTCGCGGGCCTCGATGGCGGCGCGCAGCCCGGCGCCGCCCGCGCCCACCACGACCACGTCCCAGGTCTGCCGGTCCACATGCGCCATCAGGGGCACACCTTCCCTCGGTTCTCGTCGGGTTCCGCGGATTCCCCCGGACTTCCCGGATGTCGTTCGTCAGAAGAAGCGCGGATCCTCGAACGCGCCGCTGGCCAGCAGGAACACATAGAAGTCCGCCACCGCCACGCTGATCAGCGAGGACCAGGCGAGCAGCATGTGGCGCTCATTGAGCCGGCCGACCCAGCCCCACAGCCGGTACCGCACCGGGTGCTTGGAGAAGTGCCGCAGCCGGCCGCCGACGATGTGCCGGCAGGAGTGGCAGGAGAGGGTGTACGCCCAGATCAGCACGATGTTGGCGAGGAACACCAGCGAGCCCAGGCCCATGTGGCCCCAGCGGTAGTGGTCGTCGCGGAAGGTCAGCGCGGTGTCGTAGGTGAGGACGCCGGCGACCAGTACCGCGAAGTAGAAGAAGTAGCGGTGGATGTTCTGCAGGATCAGCGGGAAGCGGGTCTCGCCGGTGTACTTGGCGTGCGGCTCGGCGACCGCGCAGGCCGGCGGGGAGGCCCAGAAGCCGCGGTAGTACGCCTTGCGGTAGTAGTAGCAGGTCAGCCGGAAGCCCAGCGGGAAGATCAGGATCAGCAGGGCGGGGGACAGGCCCCACCAGCTCCCGAAGAGCGCCCAGTTGGGGCCGTCGTGCATGGTGTGGCAGTTCTCCGCCAGGCACGGCGAGTAGAACGGCGAGACATAGGGGGCGTGGTAGTAGTCGGCGTTCGCGAACGCCCGCCAGGTCGAGTACACGACGAACGCGAGCAGCCCGGCGGCGGTGCCGGCCGGCGCCAGCCACCAGCGGTCGGTGCGCAGGTGGCGGGCCTGGATGGCGGCGCGCGAGGCGTCGTGCACGCCGGTCGCGTCCTTCTGCGGGGCTGGTTCGATGCCAGTGGCCAACGTCGGTCTCCGTCCTCAGGGCGCGTGCCGGTCCTTGGCGCCCAGGCCCTCGTCCTCGGCGTCCGTCCACAGCGCGGAGTTGTAGGGGGTGTCCGGGATCGGCACCATCTCGTCCTCGGCCTTGCCCGGCCGGCCCGGTGGCGCGCCGCCGGCCAGGGACGCTCTGAGCAGCGCCAGGCTCTCCCGCAGATGGTCCGTGTCGCTGCGGACCCGGCGGACGTCCAGGCCGCCGCCGATCCGCGCCTCCAGCTTCCCGACCGCCTGGACCAGGCCGTCCAGGCTGCGTTCCACCGCCGTCAAGTCGTCCTGTACGGACATCACATGCCCTCACTTCGCGAGTGTGGCGGGCGATCTCATGCGCCCGAGAGTGTCGCGCGTCACAGTAGGGCTTGGGAAGGGGGCAGGCGCGAGTACGACTCGAACCGGTGCGTTGTGGGCCCGCCATATCTGGGCTCGGCCGTCAACCTCACGCCGCGCACCCACCGGACGCCGCGCGGCACACCCCTCGGGTGAACGACGGGAGCGCGACGGCAGGGCGACCGCACGGCCCCTCCGCGGCGCCGAACTCCGGTGCGGAACGGGCCGGTCCGGAGGGCGTGCGGCGCGGCCCGTACGCCTCCGCATCCGTCAGCCGGACGAGCCGATTGGGCCGGGCGGGTGGCCTTGGCCGGGCCGCCGACGTGTCGGGCGGGCCCCGTCCGGGCGGTCGCCTTCAGTGGGAGCCCATAGATGTGATGAGCCGCAAAGTCGGCCGAACGTGTCGCGGCGGCCCGGCGCGGCGCGGGCGAGCCCGGAGGGAACAGTCATGACCGACCACGTCAGCCCAGACGGCCCGGTGGCCCGCAGGCGCCGCGGTGTCGCGCTCGTCGCGGTGGGGGCGCTGCTCCCGCTTCCCGTGCTGGCCGGCTGCAGCCAGGGCGACAGCGCACCCTCCGTCGCGCAGACCCAGGACATCGCGCCGGCCCCGCGCGGATCGGTCAGGGACGGCGGCACGGTGCGCTGGGCGGTCGACGCGCTGCCCAGCACCTTCAACGCCTTCCAGAGCGACGCCGACGCGACCACCACCCGGGTCACCGGCGCCGTCCTGCCCAGCCTGTTCACCCTCGACGCGAATGGCCGGCCGCAGCGCAACGCCGACTACCTCGCCGCCGCGGACATCAGCGCCCGCGAGCCCCGGCAGGTCGTCACCTACCGCCTCAACCCCAAGGCGCGGTGGAGCGACGGACGGCCGATCACCGCCGCGGACTTCGTCGCCCAGTGGCAGGCGCTGCGCGGCAAGGACAACGCCTACTGGACCGCCCGCAACGCCGGCTACGACCGGATCGCCACGGTCGCGGCGGGCGCCGCACCGCACGAGGTCAAGGTCACCTTCGCCCGCCCGTACGCGGACTGGCAGGCCCTCTTCACCCCGCTCTACCCCAAGAGCGTGATGGGCGACGCCAACGCCTTCAACGACGCGGTGCGGCGCAAACTCCCGGTCGGCGCGGGCCCGTTCCTCGTCGGGAAGCGGGACGCCGGCCACGGCACCGTCACCCTCGTCCGCAATCCCCGCTGGTGGGGCGACCGGGCCAAGCTCGACAAGCTGGTGCTGACCGCGCTGCCCCGGGACAAGCGGGCCAAGGCGCTGGCCGCCGGGACGGTCGACGTGGCCGCGGTCGACCAGGCCGCCGCCCGGCAGGTGGCGCAGGCCGCCGCGCCGGCCACCGCGGGCGGCGCGGACGCCAAGGGCGCCGCCGCCCGGTCGTCCGCCCTGCGCGGCTACGTCCTCCGCAAGGCCCTCGAACCCGCCTACACCCAGCTCGCCCTCAACGGCAGCGCCGGCCCGCTCGCCGACCGGCGGGTGCGCCGCGCGGTGGCCCGCGCCATCGACCGCCAGGCGCTCGCCGGCAGCGTCCTCAAACCGCTGGACCTGCCCGCCCGGCCGCTCGGCAACCACCTGCTGATGGCCGGTCAGCACGGTTACGAGGATCACAGCGACGCGCTCGGGGACACCGACGCGGGGGCGGCCAAGCAGCTGCTCTCGGACGCCGGCTGGAAGCCGGCCCCGGGGGCGGCCGACCGGTCGGCGGGCGAGGAGCGGGCCGGCGCCGGGCGCGCGGTCCCCCCGGACCGGGCCGACGACGGGGCCACGGACGACTCCACGGCGGACGAACCCGGCGGCGACACCGCCGCGGACCAGTCCGGCGACGGCCGCAACCCGCAGCGGCCCGGCGATCACGACGGCGCCCGCCCGGCCGCCGCCGAGGCCCCGCTGTCCTCCGCCGGCGCGGTCGGCTCCGAAGTCCAGCAGGCCGCCCTGCTGCGGCAGAGCGCGGCGTTCTACAAGGCCGAGGCCGCCACGGAGAAGGCGGCCGCCGCCGGGAACACCGGCTCCCCGGCGTACCGCAAGTACCGGCGGTACAAGAAGCGGGCCGCGCAGGCACTGGGCGCCGCCGAGATGATCGAGACCGGGCAGGCCCCGCACCTGCCGGGCGCCGCCGCCGGCCACGCCGCCGCCCTGCGCAACGGCCTCGGCGCCTTCCAGGCCCGGCAGGCCGGCACCGGACACTCCCCGGCCGCCGCGGCCGGCCGCGCACCCCACCGGGCACCCGACGGCGCCGCGGTGCTGCGCAAGGACGGCCGGCCGCTGACGCTGCGCTTCGTCCTCCCCGACGGGCCCGGTTCCGAGCAGCTGCGCACCGTCGGCCGGCGGATCGCCGGGATGCTCAACAAGATCGGGGTGCGCACCGCCGTCCAGCGGGTACCGGACGCGAGCTACTTCCGGGACCATATCGCCGCCGGCGACTTCGACCTGGCGCTGTACTCGTGGCCCGGCACCGCCTACCCGGCGACCGACGCCCGGCCGATCTTCGCCAAGCCGCAGCCGGCCCCGGACGGCTCGCTGACCGTCGAGCAGAACTACGCCCGGGTCGGTACCGACCACATCGACCAGCTCTTCGACCAGGCCGCCTCGGAACTCGACCCGGACGCCGCGCGGACCCTCGTCGAGCAGGCCGACGCCCGGATCTGGGCCGCCGCCGGATCGATTCCGCTGTACCAGCGGCCGGAGCTGGTGGCCACCCGGAAGTCGCTCGCCAACATCGGCGCGTTCGGCTTCGCCACCCCCCGCTTCCAGGACATCGGTTACTCGAAGTAGGGGTCCCGCCAAGGCCGAAGTTCGAGAGAAAACCGCAGGTCAGAGTGGGTGCGTACGGGCTGGGGCGGCCGTTGCCGCCACGGCCCCGTACCATGGGGTGAGGCCGTGGCGTCGTGAAGCCCGGCAGGGCGCGCGTGCCGGACCGTACGCGATGCCATCCACGATTCCGGGAGAAGCGCCGCACTATGGCCACGCGCCACGACATCCGCAACGTCGCCATCGTCGCCCACGTCGACCACGGCAAGACGACCATCGTCGACGCCATGCTCAAGCAGGCGGGCGCCTTCGCCGCCCACGCCGCCGAGTCCCTCGACGACCGCATGATGGACTCGAACGATCTGGAGCGTGAGAAGGGCATCACGATCCTCGCCAAGAACACGGCGGTGAAGTATCACCCCAAGGACGGCGGGGAGCCCATCACCATCAACATCATCGACACCCCCGGCCACGCCGACTTCGGTGGCGAGGTCGAGCGCGGTCTGTCGATGGTGGACGCCGTCGTGCTGCTGGTCGACGCCTCCGAGGGCCCGCTGCCGCAGACCCGCTTCGTGCTCCGCAAGGCCCTCCAGGCCCGGATGCCGGTCATCCTGTGCATCAACAAGACCGACCGCCCGGACTCCCGGATCGACGAGGTCGTCAACGAGACCTACGACCTGTTCCTCGACCTGGACGCCGACGAGGACCAGATCGAGTTCCCGATCGTCTACGCCTGCGGCCGTGACGGCATCGCCTCGCTGACCAAGCCGGAGGACGGCACCGTCCCCGCGGACAGCACCAACCTGGAGCCGTTCTTCTCCACCATCCTGGAGCACGTCCCGGCCCCGACGTACGAGGAGGACGCGCCGCTCCAGGCGCACGTCACCAACCTCGACGCCGACAACTTCCTCGGCCGTATCGCGCTGCTCCGCGTCGAGCAGGGCGAGCTGCGCAAGGGCCAGACCGTCGCGTGGATCAAGCGCGACGGCAGCATCTCCAACGTCCGCATCACCGAGCTGATGATGACCGAGGCGCTCACCCGCAAGCCCGCCGAGAAGGCCGGCCCGGGCGACATCTGCGCGGTCGCCGGTATCCCCGACATCATGATCGGCGAGACGCTGGCCGACCCGGAGAACCCGGTCGCGCTGCCGCTGATCACGGTCGACGAGCCGGCGATCTCCATGACCATCGGTACCAACACCTCGCCGCTGGTCGGCAAGGGCGGCACGGGCAAGGGTGCGGCCGCCAAGGCCGCCGTCAAGGACCGCAAGGTCACCGCCCGCCAGGTCAAGGACCGCCTGGACCGCGAGCTGATCGGTAACGTCTCGCTGCGCGTCCTGGAGACCGAGCGCCCCGACGCCTGGGAGGTGCAGGGCCGCGGTGAGCTGGCGCTGGCCATCCTCGTCGAGCAGATGCGCCGGGAGGGCTTCGAGATGACGATCGGCAAGCCGCAGGTCGTCACCAAGGAGGTCGACGGCAAGACCTACGAGCCCGTCGAGCGGATGACCATCGACGTGCCCGAGGAGCACATGGGCGCCGTCACCCAGCTCATGGGCGTCCGCAAGGGCCGGATGGACAACATGTCCAACCACGGCTCCGGCTGGGTCCGCATGGAGTTCGTCGTCCCCTCCCGCGGTCTGATCGGCTTCCGCACGGAGTTCCTGACCAACACCCGCGGCACCGGTATCGCGCACTCCATCCACGAGGGCCACGAGCCGTGGTTCGGCACCCTGACGACCCGTAACAACGGCTCGCTGGTCGCCGACCGCGCGGGCGCGGTCACCGCCTTCGCGATGACCAACCTCCAGGAGCGCGGTGTGCTGTTCACCGACCCCGGCACCGAGGTGTACGAGGGCATGATCGTCGGCGAGAACTCGCGCTCCGACGACATGGACGTGAACATCACCAAGGAGAAGAAGCTCACCAACATGCGCTCCTCCTCGGCCGACTCCTTCGAGGCGATCGTGCCGCCGCGCAAGCTCTCCCTGGAGCAGTCGCTGGAATTCTGCCGCGACGACGAGTGCGTCGAGGTCACCCCGGAGGCCGTGCGCATCCGCAAGGTCGTCCTGGACCAGAAGGAGCGCGGCCGCACCGCGTCCCGCGCCAAGCACGGCTGACCCGGCCGCCACGGCTCTTCCCGGCGCCCCGTCGGACCCCACGGTCCGGCGGGGCGCCGCCGTATGCCCGTACGGTCCGGCGGGGCGCGGCCGGTGACGGGGCGTCGGTCATCCGAGGGGTTTCCCGGAGGGTCGGAGCAGTGGCTGCCGGTGCCGGGGTGCACCAGGCCCCACGGTGGGCTGTGATGTGGGCTACGGGTGGTCCCTGTGGCTACGTGTGACCCGGAGTCCGGACCGTGAGGAGGCGCCATGCGCGGAGCCGTGCGCGCGAAGTGGGCCGTCTGCGCGGGCGGCCTGGCCCTCGCCGCCACCGCCTGCGGGGGCGGCACCGCCGGACCGGGCGGCTCCGCCGTGGTCAGCGCCTCCTGGGGGGACCCGCAGAACCCGCTGGAGCCGGCCAACACCAACGAGGTGCAGGGCGGCAAGGTCCTGGAGATGCTGCTGCGCGGCCTCAAGCGCTACGACCCCAGGACCGGCGCCGCCGAGAACGTCCTCGCCGAGCGGATCGCGTCCACGGACGCCCGGCACTACACCGTGACGCTCAAGCCCGGCTGGGCCTTCAGCAACGGCGAGAAGGTCACCGCCAAGTCCTTCGTGGACGCCTGGAATTACGGCGCGCTGCTGGACAACAAGCAGAAGAACGCGTCCTTCTTCCAGTACATCGACGGCTTCGGCAAAGTGCACCCGGACCGGGGCCGGCCGACCGCGAAAACCCTCTCCGGACTCCGGGTGAAGGACGACCGGACCTTCACTGTGACCCTGAACCAGAAATTCTCCAGCTGGCCGGACACCCTGGGCTATGCGGCCTTCATGCCGCTTCCGCAGGCGTTCTTCCGCGACCACGACGACTGGCTGCGCAAGCCGATCGGCAACGGCCCCTATCTGGTGGATTCGTACACCAAGGGCAGTGTGCTGAAGATGCGGAAGTGGAAGAAGTACCCGGGGCCCGACCCGGCGCAGAACGGCGGGATCGATCTGCGGGTCTACACCGACAGCGACACCGCCTACACCGACCTCCAGGCCGGAAATCTCGACCTGGTCGACGACATTCCGGCCTCCCAGCTCAAGAACGTCCACGCCGATCTGGGCGACCGGTATCTGAACCAGCCGGCCGGCATCATCCAGACCCTCGCCTTTCCGATGTACGACCCGCGCTGGGGAAGGCCGGCGGCGGCGAAGGTGCGGCGCGGCCTGTCGATGGCGATCGACCGGCGGCAGATCACCAAGGAGATCTTCCAGAACACCCGCACCCCGGCCACCGACTGGACGTCCCCCGTACTCGGCGCCAAGGGCGGCTACAAGGCGGGCCTGTGCGGCGACGCCTGCGTCTTCGACCCGGCCAGGGCCCGGCAACTCATCACGGCGGGCGGCGGAATTCCCGGCGGCCGGATGACGATCACGTACAACGCCGACACCGGCTCGCACAAGGACTGGGTCGACGCCGTCTGCAACAGCATCAACAAGACGCTGGGGAACGACCGGGCGTGCGTGGGCAATCCCGTCGGCACCTTCGCGGACTTCCGCAACCAGATCGGCGCCCGGCGGATGACCGGGCCGTTTCGGGCCGGCTGGCAGATGGACTACCCGCTCATCCAGAACTTCCTCCAGCCGATGTACTACACCAACGCCTCCTCCAACGACGGGAATTTCAGCAACCCCGACTTCGACAAACTCGTCAACGAGGCCAACGCCGCCCCCGACACCCGCCGGGCGGTGGCGAAATTCCAGGACGCGGAGGGCGTTCTCGCCCGCGAGATGCCCTCCATTCCGCTGTGGTACCAGAACGGCAGCGGCGGTTATTCGGACCGGATCAGCAAGGTGCGGCTCAATCCGTTCAGCGTTCCGGTCTACAACGCGATCACGGTCGGCTGACCGCGAAGGCAGGCGCGCTCATGGGACGTTATGTGATCCGGCGGCTGCTGCAGATGGTCCCGGTCTTCGTCGGCAGCACCTTTCTGATCTTCCTCATGGTCTACGCGCTGGGCGACCCGGTCGCCGCGATGTTCGGCGACCGGGCGCCGGACCCCGCCACCGCGGCGCAGATCCGCCACGACCTCTACCTCGACCAGCCGCTGTGGAAGCAGTACCCGCACTATATGGGCCAGATCTTCCAGGGGAACTTCGGCATCGCCTTCAACGGGCGGCCGGTCACCGAGCTGATGGCCGGCGCCTTCTCGGTCACCCTCCGGCTCACCCTGGTCGCCGTCGTCATCGAGATGCTGGTGGGCATCGCACTGGGCGTCTTCAGCGGGCTGCGGCGCGGCCGCGGCATCGACACCACCGTGCTCGTCCTCACCCTCGTCGTGGTGTCCGTACCGACCTTCGTCAGCGGCTATCTGCTCCAGTTCGTCTTCGGCGTGAAGTGGGAGTGGGCCGCGCCGACCGTCGCCCTGGAGGCACCCCTGGGCCAACTCCTGCTCCCCGGACTGGTGTTGGCGCTGGTCTCGCTCGCCTACGTCACCCGGCTGACCCGCACCTCGATCGCGGAGAACGCCCGCGCCGACTACGTCCGCACCGCCATCGCCAAGGGCCTGCCCCGGCACCGCGTCATCACCCGCCACCTGCTGCGGAACTCCCTGATCCCGGTCGTCACCTTCATCGGCACCGATATCGGCGCGCTGATGGGCGGCGCCATCGTCACCGAGCGCATCTTCAACATCCACGGCGTCGGCTACCAGCTCTACCAGGGCATCCTGCGCCAGAACTCGCCCACCGTGGTCGGCTTCGTGACGATCCTGGTGCTGGTCTTCCTGATCGCCAACCTGCTCGTCGACCTGCTCTACGCCGTCCTCGACCCGAGGATCCGCTATGCCTGAGCCCCACGTCCCCAAGGAGGCCATCGGCCACGGCGACGGCGGCACCGCCGCGCTCGCCATCGGCGAGGCCGAGTCCCTCGAACGCGCCCCCGCCGCCACACCCCCGCCGCCGGGCGGCGAACCCACCGGCAAACCCCGCAGCCTGTGGAGCGACGCCTGGCACGACCTGCGCCGCAACCCGGTCTTCGTGGTCTCCGCGCTGGTCATCGTCTTCCTGGTGGTCATCGCCCTCTGGCCGCAGCTGATCGCCACCGGCAACCCCTACCGCGCCGACCTCGCCAGGGCCCAGGAGGGCGCCCGGCCCGGCCACCCCTTCGGCTACGACACCCAGGGCCGGGACGTCTACACCCGGGTCGTCTACGGCGCCCGCGCCTCCATCACCGTCGGCACCTGCGCCACCGCCGGCGCCGCCCTCCTCGGCAGCCTGCTCGGCGGCCTGGCCGGCTTCTTCGGCGCCTGGTGGGACACCCTGCTCTCCCGGCTCGCCGACATCTTCTTCGGCATCCCGGTGCTGCTCGGCGGGCTGGTCTTCCTGTCCGTGGTCACCAGCACCACCGTCTGGCCGGTGGTCGGCTTCATCGTGCTGCTCGGCTGGCCGCAGATCGCCCGGATCGCCCGCGGCTCGGTCGTCACCGCCAAGCACAACGACTACGTCCAGGCCGCCCGGGCCCTGGGTGCCGGCAACGGGCGGATGCTGCTGCGGCACATCGCGCCCAACGCCGTCGCCCCCGTCATCGTCGTCGCCACCATCGCACTGGGCACCTACATCGCCCTGGAGGCCACCCTGTCCTACCTCGGCGCGGGCCTGAAACCGCCCACCGTCTCCTGGGGCATCGACATCTCCGCCGCCTCCACCCACATCCGCAACGCCCCCCACATGCTGCTGTGGCCCGCGGGCGCGCTGAGCGTCACGGTGCTGGCGTTCATCATGCTCGGCGACGCGGTGCGCGACGCCCTCGACCCCAAACTGCGCTGAGGAGACGGCAGATGACCAACGGCGGCGCGCCCCCGGCGGAGCCCCTGCTCGACGTCCAGGACCTCCGGGTGGAGTTCCGCACCCGGGACGGGGTGGCCAAGGCCGTCAACGGCGTCAGCTACACCGTGGCGGCCGGCGAGACCCTGGCGGTGCTCGGCGAGTCCGGCTCCGGCAAGTCCGTCACCGCGCAGGCCGTGATGGGCATCCTCGACTCCCCGCCGGGCTTCGTCACCGGCGGCCGGATCCTCTTCCAGGGGCGCGATCTGCTCACCCTGGGCAAGGAGGAGCGCCGGAGAATCCGCGGCGCGAAGATGGCGATGATCTTCCAGGACGCGCTCTCCGCGCTGAACCCGGTGCTCAGCGTCGGCGCCCAGCTCGGCGAGATGTTCCGGGTGCACACCGGCGCCTCCCGCAAGGAGGCCCGGGGCAGGGCCGTCGAGTTGATGGAGCGGGTCGGAATCCCGGCGGCCCGGGAGCGGGTGGGGGACTACCCGCACCAGTTCTCCGGCGGCATGCGCCAGCGCATCATGATCGCCATGGCGCTCGCCCTGGAGCCCGCCCTGATCATCGCGGACGAGCCCACCACCGCCCTCGACGTCACCGTCCAGGCCCAGGTCATGGACCTGCTCGCGGAGTTGCGCCGGGAGTACCGGATGGGCCTGATCCTGATCACCCACGACCTCGGCGTGGTCGCCGACGTCGCCGACACCATCGCCGTGATGTACGCGGGCCGGGTCGTCGAGACCGCCCCCGTCCACCAGCTCTACAAGGCGCCCGCCCACCCGTACACCCGCGGTCTGCTGGAGTCCGTCCCCCGCCTCGGGCACAAGGGCCGCGAACTGCACGCGATCAAGGGCCTGCCGCCGAACCTCACCGCCATCCCGCCCGGCTGCGCCTTCCACCCCCGCTGCCCGCTGGCCCGCGACATCTGCCACACCGACCGCCCGCCGCTCTACGACGTCGGACCGGGCCGGGCCAGCGCCTGCCACTTCTGGCGCGAGACGCTCGAAGGGAAGGAGGCTTCCCATGGCGCCCGTTGAACCCCGCGAACTGCGTGGCCCCCGTGATCCGAGTGATTCCCGTGATCCGAGTGATTCCCGCGAACCCCTCCTCGAAGTCCGCGACCTGGTCAAGCACTTCTCGCTCACCCGGGGCGTGCTGATCAAGAAGCAGGTGGGCGCCGTCAAGGCCGTCGACGGGGTCTCCTTCCGGCTCCGGCAGGGCGAGACCCTCGGCATCGTGGGGGAGTCCGGCTGCGGCAAGTCCACCGTCGCCCGGATGCTGGTCGGACTGGAACGCCCGACGTCCGGTCAGATCCGCTACCGCGGCGAGGACATCACCCGCCTCTCCGGCCGCGCCATGAAGGCCGTCCGCCGCAACATCCAGATGGTGTTCCAGGACCCGTACACCTCCCTCAACCCCCGGATGACGGTCGGCGACATCATCGGCGAGCCGTACGAGATCCACCCCGAGGTGGCTCCCAAGGGCGACCGCCGGCGCAGAGTCCGGGAACTCCTCGAAGTCGTCGGCCTCAACCCCGAGTTCGTCCACCGCTATCCGCACCAGTTCTCCGGCGGCCAGCGGCAGCGCATCGGCATCGCCCGCGGCCTGGCCCTCCGCCCGGAGATCATCGTCGCGGACGAACCGG
Organism: Streptomyces sp. MspMP-M5; assembly: GCF_000373585.1. Lineage (GTDB taxonomy): Bacteria > Actinomycetota > Actinomycetes > Streptomycetales > Streptomycetaceae > Streptomyces. The sequence goes on along the minus strand of NZ_KB891853.1, from coordinate 295,231 downwards.
TCTCCGCCCTCGACGTCTCCGTCCAGGCCCAGGTCGTCAACCTCCTGGCCCGCCTCCAGGACGACTTCGGCCTCTCCTACGTCTTCATCGCGCACGACCTGTCCGTCGTCCGCCACCTCTCCGACCGGGTCGCGGTGATGTACCTCGGCAAGATCGCCGAGACCGGCACCGGCGAGGAGATCTACGACCACCCCACCCACCCGTACACCCAGGCGCTGCTCTCCGCCGTCCCGGTACCCGACCCCGAGGCCCGCGTCCACCGGGAGCGCATCCTGCTGAGCGGCGACGTCCCCTCCCCGGCCGACCCGCCGTCCGGCTGCCACTTCCGCACCCGCTGCTGGAAGGCCCAGGAGCTGTGCGCCCGCGTCGAACCACCCCTGGCCGTCCCGACCACCCTCCAGCACGCCCAGGGCCCGGAACGCCACGCCTCCGCCTGCCACTTCGCAGAGGAACGACGGGTGGTGCCGAGCGAGTAGCGGACGGACCGGGACGCGCCGGAGCCCGCCTCCCCACAGAGGGAAGCGGGCTCCGCTGCCGTCCTACGGGAGCGGCGGTCAGCTCTCCGCTGCGCCGTCCTCGTCGCCGGCAGCCTCCTCGATCGCCGCCAGCGCCGGGTCGAGCACGATGTCCTCGCCGCGGGCCGCGGTCGTCGGCTCCTCGGGGAAGTGGCAGGCGGTCAGGTGGCCCCCCGCGTTCCCGGAGAGCTGGACCAGCGGCGGCTCCTCCGTCGCGCACTTGTCCTGCGCCTTCCAGCAGCGGGTGCGGAACCGGCAGCCGGACGGCGGGTTGACGGGGGAGGGGACGTCGCCGGCGAGCCGGATCCGCTGCCGCTCCTCCTCGCCCTCCTCCAGCAGCTTCGGCTCGGGCACGGCCGACAGCAGGGCGTGGGTGTACGGGTGGCGCGGCCGGTGGTAGATCTCGTCGCGGGTGCCCACCTCGACGATCTTGCCGAGGTACATCACCGCGACCCGCTCGCTGAAGTGCCGGACGATCGCCAGGTCGTGGGCGATGAAGACGAACGCGATGCCCAGTTCGCGCTGGAGGTCCTGGAGCAGGTTGACCACCTGCGCCTGGATGGAGACGTCCAGCGCGGAGACCGGCTCGTCCGCGACGATCAGCTTCGGGTTCAGGGCGAGCGCGCGGGCCACGCCGATGCGCTGCCGCTGGCCGCCGGAGAACTCGTGCGGGAAGCGGTTGTAGTGCTCGGGGTTGAGGCCGACGGTCTCCAGCAGCTCCCGGATCTTCTTCTCCCGGCCGCCGGGCGGGTTGATCCCGTTGATCTCCATCGGGCCGCCGATGATCGTGCCGACCGTCTGCCGCGGGTTCAGCGAGGCGTACGGGTCCTGGAAGATCATCTGGATCTCGGAGCGGATCGGCGCCAGCTGCTTGCGGTTGGCGTGCGTGATGTCCTGACCCGCGTAGGTGACCTTGCCGGCGGTGGGCTCCATCAGCCGGGTCAGCAGCCGCCCGGTGGTCGACTTGCCGCAGCCGGACTCGCCGACCAGACCGAAGCTCTCGCCGGCGTGGACCGTCAGGTCCACCCCGTCGACCGCCTGGACGGCCCCGACCTTCCGCTTGAACGGGAAGCCGCCGTAGATCGGGAAGTGCTTGGTCAGCCCCTCGGCGGTGAGCAGGGCCTCGCCCCGGGGCGACGCGGCGGCGTCGGGCGCGGGGAGGGTGTCGTTCTTGGCCATGGTGGTAGCTCCCTAGCCCAGCCGGGGCTTGATCTGCTCGGTGAAGAAGGTCTGCTTCTGCTCGGCGCTCAGGTGGCAGGCGGCGGCCCGGCCCAGCGCCAGCGACGGGCGCTCGCCGGTGCAGCGGTCGCCGTCGACCTCCGCGGTGAACGCGCACCGCGGGTTGAAGGCGCAGCCCGACGGCGGGTTGAGCAGGCTCGGCGGGGAGCCCGGGATCGGGTGCAGCTCCTCCTCGACGTCCGAGGAGAGCCGCGGCATGGAGCTGAGCAGGCCCCAGGTGTACGGGTGCCGGGGCTCGGTGAGGATCTCCCGGACCGAACCGCGCTCCACCGCCCGGCCGGCGTACATCACCAGCAGGTCGTCGGCGGTGTTGGCGACCACGCCCAGGTCGTGGGTGATCAGGATGATCGCGGAGCCGAACTCCTGCTGGAGGTCCTTGAGGAGGTCCAGGATCTGCGCCTGGACGGTGACGTCCAGGGCGGTGGTCGGCTCGTCGGCGATCAGCAGCTGCGGGTTGCAGACCAGCGCCATGGCGATCATGGCGCGCTGCCGCATACCGCCGGAGAACTGGTGCGGGTAGTCGTCCACCCGCAGGTTGGGCTGCGGGATGCCGACCTTGGTCAGCATCTCGATCGCCCGCTGCCGGCCCTCACGCTTGCTCGCGCCGGTGTGCTTCATGAACGGCTCGGCGATCTGCCGGCCGACGGTGTAGTACGGCGACAGGGCGGTCAGCGCGTCCTGGAAGATCATCGCCATCTTGTTGCCCCGGAGCTTCTCCAGGGTCTTCTCCCGGGCGCCGGTCAGCTCCTGGCCGTCCAGGTGGATCTCACCGGTGATCTCCGTGGACTTGGGGTTGTGCAGCCCCAGCACGGCGAGGTTGGTGACGGACTTGCCGGAGCCCGACTCGCCGACGATGCCCAGCGTCTTGCCGCGCTCCAGGTCGAAGGAGAGGCCGTCGACCGCCTTGACGATGCCGTCCTCGGTGGAGAAGCGGACATGCAGGTCGCGGACGGAGAGGAAGGTGTCGCTGCCGGATCCGTTCGGGACCGGCGTCTCCTCGGTCTTGGTGGGTGTGGTCACGTCTAGCTCTCCTAGGACAGGCGCACGCGCGGGTCGATGAACGCGTAGGCCGCATCCACAACGATGTTGAAGACCAGGATCAGGGCGGCGCTGAAGAGGAGCACGCCCATGACCATGGGCAGGTCGAGCGTCTTGACGGAGTCGATCGCCAGCCGCCCGATACCTGCCAGCGAGAACGCATATTCGGTGATCATTGCGCCACCGAACAGCGAGCTCAGATCGATGCCGAGGATGGTGACGATCGGGATCAGCGAACCGCGCCAGGCGTACCGCAGGAAGACGTAACGCGCCTGCATCCCCTTCGCCTTGGCCGTGCGGACGTGCTCTTCCTGGAGCTGCTCGATCATCGTCGAGCGCGCCATACGGGTGTACTGCGCGGTGAAGATCGTCGACATGACCAGCCACGGGATCAGCAGGCCCATGAACCAGCCGGCCGGATCGCTGGTCAGGTTCACGTACTTGGGCGCGGCCATGATCCCGCTGTAGACGAAGATGCCCAGCACGATCGGCCCGAGGATGTAGATCTGCACCGAGCTGAGGATCATCGACGCGCCGGTGACGGTCTTGTCCAGCAGCGTGCCGCGCTTCCAGGCGGCCAGCAGGCCGGTGCCGAGGCCGATCACCAGGAAGGCGACGGCGCCGCCGACGGCCAGCGACGCCGTGGTGGGCAGCCGGTCGATCATCGTCGACCAGACGTCCTGCTTGGTGGCGAAGGAGTAGCCGAAGCAGGGGGCGCTGCAGTGGCCGAGGCTGAAGTCGCGGCCGGCGAAGATGCCGACGAGGAAGTGCCAGTACTGGACCGGCACGGGCTGGTCGAGGCCCAGGTTCTGGTGGATCAGGGCGATGTTGTCAGCGGTGCAGTTCTTGCCGCAGGCAAGCGTCGCGGGGTCACCCACCGAGAAGAAGATGAAGAACGTGAAGGCGCTCAGCAGGACGAGGGTGACGACCGCGCCGAACGTCCGGCGAAGTAGGAAGGGAAGCATGGCAATTCGCTGCTCTCAGGACGGCGGCTGCAGTGGGGTGAGGGGGCGGGAAGGCCCCGGAGACGCGCGCTCCGCCGTGCGCGCGCTCCGGTGTGCCTCCGTGCGGTGATCGCTTCGCTTACTTCTTGACGAACAAGGTGTTCACGTCGAGGTAGCCGGCCTCGACGTTGTAGCGGATGCCACCGATCTTCGAGCCGTACAGCTGCAGCACCTTGGTGTAGTAGATCGGGCTGGCCGGGTCGACCTTCTCCACGATGTAGTGGTGCAGCTTCTGCCACTCCTCGGTCTGCTTCTTCGCGTCCGTCATCTGCTGGATCTTGTCGATCTCGTCGCTGATGCGCTTGTCACGGACGTGCGAGTAGTTGGACGCGCCGTCCGCGATGGTGCGTCCGTCGTACGACGGCGGGATCACCGTGGAGGCATCCGCCCAGTCCTGGCCCCAGCCGGTCATGTAGATGTCGTAGCCGTTGTCGACCTTGCTCATCTGCTGGTACCAGGAGGCCGCGTCGACCTCCTTCTTCTGCACGTTGAAGCCGGCCTTGCCCAGTGCGTCGGCGATGGCGACGGCTTCCTGCTGCCGGATCTCCGTGTTGGCGTAGGCGTAGACGAGCTTCATGCCCTCCTTGCCGGCTTCCTTCAGGAGCTGCTTGGCCTTCTCCGGGTCGCCGTTGGGCTTCTTCAACTTGCCGTAGGGGTCGTAGCCCTTCTCGTAGCCGGCGACGGTCGGGGAGAACAGACCGCCGGCGTTCTCACCGCCGTAGCTGCCGCCGTTGATCCGCACGATCTGGGCGTTCGGCATGGCGTAGGTGATGGCGTCACGGATCCGCTTGTCCTTGATGCGGTCCATGTTCATGTTCATCTGCCAGACGTAGACCGCGTAGCCCTGCACCAGTCGCTTGCTGGCGCTGGCGTCGGTCAGTACCTGCCTGGTCAGCGTGGGCTCGACGAGGTTGGAGAAGCCGATCGCGGTCTTGTCCACGCCCTGGTCGGCCATCAGCCGCTTGGTGTAGTCGGAGTACTGGTGGTTGAAGCTGATGCTGAAGCCGTCCGGGTACTGCTGGCGCACCGCGTCGGTCTTCGGGTTCCACTTGGGGTTCCGCACCAGCTCCATGGACTTGCCGGCCTTGAACGACGCGATCTTGTACGGGCCGGCGCAGACCGGGGCGACGTCGTACTTGTCCTTGGTGTCCTTGTCGCTGTCCGGAACGGCGCTGTAGCCCGCCTGGGCCAGGGCGTAGGGCAGCTGGGTCTGCGGGTTCTTGAAGTGGAAGATGATGGTCTTGTCGTCCGGGGTGTCCAGGACGGACTTGGGCAGGTGGTCGCCCTTGTACGGACCGTCCGGCAGCGCCTTGCGGTAGGCCGAGCCCGCACCCGACAGCCACTGCTGGACGTAGGTCGGGCCCTCGGTGATGAACGGGGCGTAGGTGCGCTCGATGGTGTGCCGGATGTCCTTCGAGGTGATCGGCTGACCGTCCTCGAACGTGATGCCGTCCTTGAGCGTGTACTTCCAGGTCTTGCCGCCGTCGGACATCTGACCGGGGTCCGTGGCGAGGTCACCGACGAGCGTCTGGTTGCCCTTGTCGTCCTGCTTGTACGTGGTCAGACCGCGGAAGATCAGCTTGGCCAGCTGGCGCATGTCGCTGACGTACATCTGGGCGGGATCCAGGTGGTTGAAGCTGTCCCGCTGGTAGACGGTGATGGTGCCGCCGGGCTGGGCGCCCGCGACGGGGGCGGCGGGGCCGGTGGACTGGGCGGCGGTGCCCAGCGGCACCACCTTCGACTGGGCCGCCGCGTCCTGGTCCGTCTGCGACTTGTCCTTGCCCGTGCCGCCGCCGCTGCTGCATCCGGTGAGCGCGAGTGAACCGGCCGCCAGGGCCACGATCACCGCGCGTGCTCTACGCGTGGAGAGTGTCTTCATGAGGATCCAAGCACCTGCCTGTCAGTCGTTGTCCAGATGTGCTGTCGGACGCATCCGGTACGGTTCCGGAGCCGTGGGGGTGACAGCAGGCCCCCTCAAATGGACGATCAACGCCCGGACTTGGGGTCGAAGGCGTCCCGTACCGAGTCCCCGAGCAGGTTGAAGCACAGCACGAAGATCACCATCGCGGCGCCGGGGAAGAGCAGGAAGGTCGGGTCGTTCTCGTACACCATGCCGGCCGTGTGGAACAGCCGCCCCCAGTCCGGGGTCGGCTCCATGATGCCGACGCCCAGGTAGGACAGGCCGGCCTCCGCCGTCACGAACAGCGGGAGCATGTAGGTGCTTTGCACGAGGATCGGGGTCACCACGTTCGGCAGCAGTTCCTTGGTGATGATCCGCCAGGGGGAGGCGCCGGTGATCTTCGCCGCCTCGACGAACTCCCGCTCGCGCAGCGACAGCACCTGTCCGCGCAGCAGCCGGGCCAGCCCCATCCAGCCGAGTGCCCACTGCACGAGGATCAGCGCGATGGCGCGGACGTAGGTCGGGGTCTCGTCGCCCGGCGGCACGAAGACCGCCACCACCACGGGCATGAAGGCCACGAACGTCAGCTGGCTGGGGAAGGCGAGCAGGAAGTCGATCACCCGGCCGAGCCAGTAGTCGGTGCGGCCGCCCAGGTAGCCGGCGGTGACGCCGAGGACGGTGCCGGTGACGACCACGAGGACGGTGACCGCCAGCGAGATTCCGAGCGAGGTCCGCATCCCGTAAAGCAGCTGGGTGAACAGATCGCGGCCCAGGGACGGTTCGATGCCGAACCAGAAATCGCCGGAGATGCCGCCGTTGGCCCCCATCGGATAGCCGAACTCGTCCAGAAGACTGGGGTTATCGCTGCCGTACAGCGTGTACGGATCTTTCCCGTAGATCGAGGCGATCACCGGGGCCAGGGCCGCGATGACGAAGAAGGCGAGCACGACGATCCCGCAGATCACGCCGCTGCGGTCGCGCTTGAAGCGCGCCCACATCAACTGTCCGGGGGAACGGCCGACCAGCTCACCGTCCTTGCCCTTCTTTTCCTTCTTCAGACCCTTGGCCGCAAGTCCCGGGGTTTCGGACTTGCCTGTGGCGGTCTGGGATGGACTGGTCATCGCGAAGTGCCCCCGCGCCGAGTTCTCTTGGAACGTGAAGCGGCACCGGTCGCACCGCTGGATGAGCGCGACTTTCGCAAGTGATTTACGGCCGAGTCAAGGGTATGCGGTGTGGTTGTGCACAGGTCGTCCGCTTCTTGAGCGAAGATTGCGCAGATCGTCGCCCTGGCGTGCTTGACACGCGATTGTCATGTACGGCAAGTGGGGTAAATCGGTACCAAACGCCTTAACGTGAAGGCAACTTGCCTGTCGCATCACCGATATACGGACGCTTCATGCTGAACAACGTACGGCCGTGCGGGTGCCGTAGGCCGGCCGGGGGCGCCAGCGGTCCCCCCGGCCGGCCACCGATTTGTGCGTGTTTCGTGCCCCGCTCCCTCTGTGCCTGTTGTCCGATCGGCGAGATTGGAGTAGACCTGCGGTAGCGCCTTCACGAATGCGGGGGTGCTGTGGACGTCGTGGGTCACCGACGCGGACGGGGCGGGCCGTGTCCACGGTGCGGTCGAGTCGTCTCACCGGCGGTGCGCGCCGCACCGCCGCATCCGCCTGCCTGCTGCTCGCCGCCTCCGGCGCGGCCTGGCTCGTCCGGGACGCGGTCGCCCTCCCGCGGCCGGCCGACGTACTGGCGGGGCCGCTCGGCTCGCGCCCGGGGCGGCGGCCCGCCGCGCGGCCTCCGTCTGCGATCCGCTGCTTGTCGCGGCCCTGCCCGGCCTGCCGGACGTCACCGCCGGCGCCCGGCCGCCCGAGGCGTACGGGGGCGCGCCGGACGCGGCGCGCCCTCGCTATGCCCCGCCCCCGCCCTCTGCGCCCCCACCGGGCTGGTGAGCACCGGCCGGCCGGTGCTCAGCCGATCCCCAACGACCTCTTGAGGAACTCCACCTGGAGCAGCAGCAGATTCTCGGCCACCTGCTCCTGGGACGCCATGTGCGTCACCCCCGTCAGCGGCAGCACCTCGTGCGGCCGGCCCGCGGCCAGCAGCGCCGAGGAGAGCCGCAGGGAGTGCGCCACGACCACGTTGTCGTCGGCCAGGCCGTGCACGATCAGCATCGGGCGGTGCGGCTCCACGGCCCCCGACAACCCCTCGTCCGTCACCAGGGAGTTCAGGGCGTAGGCCGCCGGCTCCTCCTCGGGGTGGCCGAGATAGCGCTCCTGGTAGTGCGTGTCGTACAGCCGCAGATCGGTGACCGGCGCGCCCACCACCGCGGCGTGGAAGACGTCCGGCCGGCGCAGCGCGGCCAGCCCCGCCAGATAGCCGCCGAACGACCAGCCACGGATCGCCACCCGCTCCAGATCCAGGGGGAAGGAGCCGGCCAGCGCCTCCAGGGCGTGCACCTGGTCCTCCAGGGCCACCGGCCCGATCCGCCGGGAGACCGCCTTCTCCCACGCGGGGGAGCGGCCCGGGGTGCCCCGGCCGTCCGCCACGATCACCGCGAAGCCCTGGTCGGCGAACCACTGGGACGTCAGGTGGGCGTTGTGCGCGGCGACCACCCGCTGGCCGTGCGGGCCGCCGTAGGGGTCGAGCAGCACCGGCAGCGGGCCGTCGCCCTCCTGATGACCGGTCGGCAGCAGCACCGCGCACGGGATGCGGCGCTCCCCGGCGAGCACCAGCCGCGGCCGGGCGGTGAGACTCGGCGTCTCGGCATGCGAGCCGACGACGGTCAGCACCTTCTCGCCGCCGTCCGGATCCAGCCGCACCACCTCCGAGCGGGTGCCCGGCCGCTCCAGCGACGCCTGGGTCAGCACCATCAGCTCCCCGCCGCGCACCGCCGAGGACACCGTCGGATACGGCCGCTCGCCGACCCGCTCCCATCCGCCCTGGTCGCCGCTGCCGCGGAACCACGCCCGGTAGACGCCGATGTCGTGCATGTCCGCGCCGCTCGCCGAGAACAGGACGTCGTCCGTGCCGATGTCCAGGACCGCCCGGACGTGCAGTGGCTCTCCCGTCAGCGGCCGGTCGCCGACGAAGAGCTTGCGGGCGCCGCCCTCGTCGGCGATCCGCACCAGCCGCCCGTCCGGCGTCCAGGCCGGAGCCCCCGGGAACGGCTCGACCCACACCTCGTCCTCGTCCTCGTGCACCGCGGTGGTCGCGCCGGTGTCGGTGTCGACCGTCAGATAGCGCTGGGCGCGCTGGTCCCGGGTCTGGACGAGGAGGAGCGGCGGCCCGGACGCCGACCAGTGGACGCGGGCGAGATAGGGGTAGCGCGCGGTGTCCCACCGGACGTCCGTACGGGAGCCGTCCAGGCCGAACAGCGCCAGCGTGACCTCGGCGTTGGCGGTGCCGGCCGCCGGATACCGCACCTCGGCGGGCTCGCGGTCCGGATGCGCGGGGTCGGCGATCCACCAGCGGGCCACCGGCGTCTCGTCGACCCGCGCGGCCAGCACCCGGTCGCTCTCCGGGGACCACCAGAAGCCCCGGTGGCGGCCCATCTCCTCGGCCGCGATGAACTCCGCCAGCCCCCAGGTGACCTCGGGCCCGTCGGGCTCCGCCAGCGCCCGGTTCCCGTCCGCATCGCCGGCCCCGGCACCGGTGCCGTCCGCCGCGACGACCCGCAGCGCGCCGTTCGCCACATATGCCACCCGGCGGCCGTCGGGGGAGGGGCGCGGGTCCACCACCGGGCCCGCCGCGCGGAGTTCACGGGTGGTCCCGGCCCGCAGCTCGGAGACGAAGAGCCGCCCCGAGAGCGCGAAGGCGGCCAACTCCACGGCGGCGTCGACCGCGTAGCCGACGATGCCGGCCGAGCCCTCGCGGCTGCGCTCGCGGCGCGCCCGCTCCTCGGCCGGGAGCTCCTCGTCCGCGCCGGCCAACAGGGCGCTCGGGTCCGCGGCGGTGAACTCCCGCCCGTCGGCCGGATCGAGGACCCACAGCCGCTGGCTGCGGTCGGTGCCGCCGGCGGAGCGGAGGAAGACGACACGGGTGCCGTCGGGGGAGAGGGAGAAGTCACGCGGGGCGCCGAGCGTGAAGCGCTGGGTGCGCGCGGAGTGCCGGGGGAAGGGCAGCTGTCCGGTCATGGCGCCGAGCCTACGGCCGATGGGCCCGGTCGGCGCGGGTCTGTGGAAAACGTCGTGCGCCCCCGCCGTGCTCCGGTGCACCGACTTATGCGCACGGACGGAAAGTTATGATCCCTTGCGCGCCGTGGGTACGGGGTAAAGAGCCCTTGGCATACCCGGGTACGTGGCGTCGGGCCATCGGCTCCCGTACCGTCAACTCTGTCCGGACCGTGTGTACTTGGAGGTGAGCCGCCGTGGCACTCTCGATTTCGGCGGTGGTGCTGCTGGCGATCATCGTCTTCTTGCTGATCAAGAAGTCCGGGCTGAAGGCGGTGCATGCGTTCGTCTGCATGCTGCTGGGCTTCTATCTGGCCAGCTCGTCCGTCGCTCCGACGATCAAGAGTCTGACCACCAACGTCGCGGGCATGCTCGGCGGCATCAAGTTCTGACCGCGAAGTTCTGATCGCGTCCCGGCGTCCTGCCGGGACCGCCTCGGCCCTCCGGTCCCGTCTTCCCGCGGGCCCCGCGGCCGGCCGCCCCGATCGGCTGCGGAGGCCGCGACGCGCGGCTCGTAGGCTGTCCGCATGACCTCCCAGCCGTCGCCCGCCGCCGCCCCGAGCGGAGCTGCCGCGCAGCGCAGTGACACCGCCGCTCCCGCCCGCCGCCTCCTCCTGGTGCACGCACACCCGGACGACGAGTCGATCAACAACGGCGTCACGATGGCCAAGTACGCGGCCGAGGGCGCGCTGGTCACGCTGGTGACCTGCACCCGCGGCGAGGAAGGCGAGGTCATCCCGGTCGAGCTGGCCCACCTGGCGCCGGACCGCGACGATGCCCTGGGACCCCACCGGGTCCGCGAGCTGGCCGCGGCGATGGCCGCTCTCAGGGTCAGTGACCACCGCTTCCTCGGCGGCCCGGGCCGCTACCGCGACTCCGGGATGATGGGCGCGCCCCAGAACGACCGTCCGGGCTGCTTCTGGCAGGCCCCTGTGGACGAGGCGGCGGCCCACCTGGTGGCCGTCGTCCGCGAGGTGCGCCCCCAGGTACTGGTCACCTATGACCCGAACGGCGGATACGGCCACCCCGACCACATCCAGGCCCATCGCGTGGCGATGCGGGCCGCGGAGCTGGCCGCGCGGGCGGACTTCCGGCCGGATCTCGGCAGCGCGTATGCGATCGAAAAGATTTACTGGAACTGCACCCCGCGCTCGGCGGTCGAGGCGGGTCTGGCCGCGGTGCGCACGGCCGGGCACGGCTTCGCCGGGGCCGCGGCGGTGGACGACGTCCCGGGCGTGGTCCCGGACGCCGAGGTCACCGCGTCGCTCGCGGGCGCGGGCGCGTATGCGGACGCGAAGGCCGCGGCGATGCGCGCCCATGTGACGCAGATCGTGGTGGACGGGGCGTTCTTCGCGCTCTCCAACGACCTGGGGCAGCCGCTGTTCACCACCGAGCACTACCGGCTGGTCCACGGGACGTCCGGCGCGGCCGCCGGGGAACGCGAGGACGATCTCTTCGCGGGCATCGGCGAGTCGGCCGGTTTGGTGGGTATGGAGGAGAGTGCCCGAATTGAGGAGGCGGCGGAATGACCACGTCCAAGGGTGGCGGGGCCGCGGACAAGGGCGGCCGTGACGGCGACGCGGACGAGAAGCGGCGGACGCGGGCGTCCGGCGGCGGCCCGCCCGCGGCGCGCGGCGGCACCCCCGCGGCGCCGCCGGGCCGGCCCGCACCGGGCGCGCCGCTGACGCCGGGCCGGGTGGGCCTCTATGCCCTGCTGCTGGTCGCGGGCGTCCTGGTCGCGTTCGCCGGAACGCTTCTCCAAGCGGCCTGGTTCCCGGGCGGGTTGCTGCTCGCCCTGGCCGGCCTCGCCGGCCTCTTCTACGGCGGCGCCCGCGCCACCGGTACGGGGGGCGGCGTGCTGGTGCCCGGTGCCGCCTGGTTGGTGACGGTGTTCCTGCTGCTCAGCGACGTCCGGCCGGAGGGCGACTTCCTGTTCGGCCCGGGGCTCGGCTCGTACGCCTTCCTGTTGGGCGGCATCGTGATCGCTGTGATCTGCGCCACCGGGAGCCAGCTGCGTGCTACGGGCGTCTCCCACGGCCGAGTTGGCGGATGACGTGGTTCATACCAGGACGGATGCGGCGCGGTTCCGGGCGGCCGGCCGCGCTGCGGGGACGCCGGCCGGTGCGGCGGTGTTCCCGCGCACCTCGGGTGCCGTCCGGCGGCGGCCAGTATGGTGGTGCGCGCCGCCGCGCCGCCCTGGGGGCGGTCCCCCGGCCAGCGCTGGGGTCTCCCCCACCCGGCCCGAGGCCGGAGATCATCTCTGACGAGCGGCGGAGCCAACCGGGAGAACCTGCTTTGAGTCGTGAATCTGACAGTTCGTCCTCCGGCCCCCGGGGCCGTGGCGGAGCCGTGTACCCGTCGGGGACACCGCCCTACGGCTCGCCCAGGGGAGAGGCCGGCGAGACGCCGGTGCCCGGAGCCGCGGACCGGCCGGAGGAGCCCAAAACCGAGACCACGCTGACGACGCGGATCAAGATCAACATTCCGGGGTCCCGCCCCATCCCGCCGGTCGTCGTGCGCAAGCCCGTCGGTGAGGAGTCCGGCATGAACGCATCGGCTGCATCCGGCGGTTCCGCCGGTTCGCCCGGTTCCCGGGGAACGTCCGGTCCGTCCTTCGGCGGCGAGCGGGCCGCCGAGCGGACGGCGGAGACACCGCGGCCGGAGGCGGCGGCGGACGAGGCGCCCGCCGCCCCGAAGGAGAAGACGACCAGCGACTGGTTCTCGCCGCGCAAGGCCCAGGGCCAGCCCGGCGGCGGTCAGGCGCCGGCCGCCGGTGCTCCCTCGACGCCGGCCGCGCCCGGGGCGGCGGACGGCAAGTCCGCGCAGCGCCCGGACCTCCCGTACTTCTCGGACGCCCCGGCGGCCTCCGGGCCGGCCCCGCGGAGCGGCGGCGCGCCCTTCGACGGCCCCCGCGGGCGCGGCGGTTCGCCCTACGAGCGCGATCCGCTCGGCGGCGATCCCCTGGGCGCGGGCCCGCTCGGCGGCGATCCCCTGGGCGCCCCCTTGGCCGGCGATCCGCTGGCCGGCGACCGGCCGGCCGGCGAGCGGTCCGGGAGCGACGCCCTCGGTGGCGACCCGCTCGGCGGCGACCCTCTCCGGAGCGACCCCCTTGGGAGCGGTCCTCTCGGGAGCGACCCGCTCTCCGGTGCCTCCCCGTTCGACAGCGCCCCCCGGGGGGAGGCGTCCCCGTTCGACGGCGCCCCGCGCGGCGGTTCGCCGTTCGACGGCCCGGCGCAGCCCGCCCGCGACCGCAACCCGTTCGAGTCCCCCGCCGGCGGTTCCCCCAGCGGTCCGACGACGGGCCCGGCGCGCGGCGACTCGGCGCTCGACCTCCCGCCCGGATTCAGCGACCCCAGCGCCGGCAAGAGCGCCGCGGGCCGGCTGAGCGACGACACCGCCGAACTCACCCCGCAGCCCCCGGCGCCGCCCGCCGGCCCCGGAGTCAGCGGCGGCATCACGGGCGGCCTGGCCGGCGCCCGGAAGGACAAGGGCGCCGGCCCCGGCCCCAAGGGCGGCCCGAAGAGCGGCGGCCCCGGAGGCCGGGTCTCCGGCGACACCCTCGTCAGCGGCATTCCCAAGGTGCCCGGGAAGGACGGCCCGGCGGCCGCCGGCCCGTTCGCCGGGGTGTCCGGCGGCGACGAGGACAGCGCCGCCCCCAAGCCGCGCCCCAAGATCCCCGAGCCGATCAACCCGCCCAAGAAGGGCCGCAACAAGCTGGTGCTCGTCGGCGTCGCCGTCGTCGTCCTGGCCGGTGTCGCCTACGGCGCCGGACTGCTGCTCGACCACTCCGACGTCCCCAACAACACCACCGCCCTCGGTGTGGAGATCGGCGGCAGCTCCAAGGACGACGCGGTCAAGAAGCTGGAGACCGCCCTCAAGGACCGCCGCACCGCACCGCTCAAGATCACTGTCGACGGCAAGTCCGAGACCCTGCTGCCGTCCCGGGCGGGCCTGGACATCGACCTCCAGGCGACGGTCCGCAACGCCGCCGGCCGGGACTACAACCCGGTCTCCGTCATCGGCTCGCTCTTCGGCGTCAAGCGCACCGCCCAGCCGGCGGTGATCACCGACAAGGAGAAGCTGGCGGTCGCGCTGCAGAACCTCGCCGGCCCCGCGGCCGCCGAGGCGGACGGCGGGATCACGTTCGAGAACGGCAAGGCCGTGCCGCACTACGGCGTGCCCCACAAGGCGATCGACGCCGCGGCCTCCGAGAGCAAGATCACCGACGCCTACCTCAACCGCGTCAGCACCGGCAGCGACGCCCCCGTGGTGCTCGCCGCCACCACCCAGCAGCCCAAGGTCGACAAGGCCGCGGTCGACAAGGCGCTCAAGCAGTTCGCCGAGCCGGCGATGTCCGGGCTGATCACGGTCCGCACGGGCCCCCAGCACACGGTCTCGTTCAGCCCGCAGAAGTCCATTCCGAAGTTCCTGTCCTTCAAGATCGTCGGCGGCGATCTGGTGCCGTACTACGACCGGTCCGCCCTCAAGGAGCTCTACGGCAACACCTTCGACGGCGTCATGGTGACCAAGGGCGACGGCAGCAAGCACCCGGTCAGCGTCGAGGAGGTGGCCGGCGCCGTGGGCAAGGCGCTGCAGGGCAAAACCCCCGCCGAACGCGTCCAGACCATCGCGACCAACGGCAGCTGACGCCCACCCCACCCACCCCGACCGCCACAGACGCGGAAAGCACAGGTCAGAGGCCCTCTCGGGAAATCCTCCGGGATTCCCCCAGGGGGCCTCACCCATGACACCTGTCATACGGAACTGCAGCCCGGCGACACTGCCGGACGGTCCGGCGATCCGCGAAGCTGAATGCCATGACGACGACAGCTACCACCCCAGCCACCACCGCGCAGGACGCGGGACGGGCCCCGGTGGTCAGCTTCCAGGGGGTCGGAAAGAGTTACGGCGCGGTGCGCGCGGTGGCCGATCTGCACCTGGAGCTGCACCCCGGCGAGACCGTCGCCCTCCTCGGCCCGAACGGCGCCGGCAAGTCCTCCACCCTCGACCTCCTCCTCGGCCTGCGCACCCCCGACACCGGCACGGTGTCCCTCTTCGGCACCACCCCGCAGCGCGCCATAGAGCAGGGCAGGGTCGGCGCGATGCTCCAGAGCGGCGGCCTGATGGACGGTGTCAAGGTCCGGGAGCTGGTCCGGCTCGCCCGCGATCTGCATCCGCACGGCTATCCGGTCGACCAGATCCTCGCCGGCGCCGGGATCACCGAGATCGCCGACCGCATGGTCGGCAAGCTCTCCGGCGGCCAGGCGCAGCGGGTCCGGTTCGCCCTCGCCACCGCCGGCGCCAACGACCTCATCGTGCTGGACGAGCCGACCACCGGCATGGACGTCTCCTCCCGGCAGACCTTCTGGGGCGCCATGCGCCGCCAGGCCGACGAGGGCCGCACGGTCCTCTTCGCCACGCATTACCTCGAAGAGGCCGACGCGATAGCCGACCGCGTCATCGTGCTGCACCGCGGCCGGGTGCTGGCCGACGGCACCTCCGCCGAGATCAAGGCCCGCGCCGGCGCCCGCCGGATCAGCTTCGATCTGGCCGGGCCCGCCGACCGCGCCGCCCTGGAGGCGCTGCCGCACCTCACCACCCTGTCGGTGTCGAACGCCGGCTCCGGGAGCACCGTCCGCATCCAGTCCCGGGCCGCCGACGCGACCGTGCACGCCCTCTACGGCCTCGGCCTCTACCCGCGCAACCTCGAAGTCTCCGGCCTCGGCCTGGAGCAGGCGTTCATCGCCCTCACCACCGCCGAGGAGGCGGCCCGATGACCACTCTGATCAAGCTCGAGATCCTCCGCTCGCTGCGCAACAAGAAGTTCATGTTCTTCTCGGTGATCTACCCGCCGGCGCTCTACCTGATCATCGCCGGCGGCGCGGACCGCAAGCCGATCCCCGGCACCGGTCTCGACATGGGCCTGTACTACATGGTCTCGATGGCGGCGTTCGGCGCCATGACCGCCGTCCTGCTGGGCAACAGCGAGCGCATAGCCAAGGAGCGCGAGCAGGGCTGGGTGCGCCAGCTGCGGCTCACCGCCCTGCCCGGCCGCGGCTATGTCGCCGCCAAGATAGCCGCCGCGGCGACGGTCAGCCTGCCCTCGATCCTGCTGGTCATGATCGCCGCCGCGGCCGTCAAGGGCGTCCGCCTCGAAGCCTGGCAGTGGCTCGCCATCGCCGTCGGCACCTGGCTCGGCAGCTTCGTCTTCGCCGCCCTGGGCGTCGCCATCGGCTATCTGGCCAGCGGCGACGCGGTCCGCCCGGTCTCCATGCTCTGCTTCTTCGGGCTGGCCTTCCTCGGCGGCCTGTGGATGCCCATGACGCTGCTGCCGCAGTGGGTGCAGAACATCTCCGAGTGGCTCCCGACGCACGCGTACGCGGCGCTGGGCACCGCGGTCGAGGCCGGCGGCGCGCCCCACGTCAAGGACATGGCGATCCTCCTCGGCTACCTCGTCCTCTTCGTGGGTGGTGCAGCCTGGCTCTATCGCAAGGACACTCGAAAGGCATGAGACCGGTGGAGACGAAGAGCGCATTCGACGACCGCAACCTGGTGCTGATCGGTCAGCGGCCGCGCAGCCGTCGCCAGGCCCTGCGCAAGTCGATGTGGATCGCCGTCTGGCTGCTCTACCTCGCCGGCCCGGTGGGGGAGCTCAGCAGCCACGGCGTCGGCACCGCGCAGCGGGTCTGGGGCTTCACCGGCCTCGCGCTCTTCCTCCTCTCCTATGTCGTCCTGATCTTCCGCCATGTGTGGCGCAAGCCGCCCAACGCACCGCAGCGGTACGCCCCGCTGGCGGCGATGGTGGTGCTGTCCGTCGCCCTTACGTGGACCCTGGGCTTCTCCTGGCTGGTGCTGTTCATCTTCACCAGCGTGGCCTCCGCGGTGGTGCTGCCCTGGCGGCGCTCCCGCTGGGCCATCCCGCTGGTCACCGCGCTGGTGATAGCCGTCGGCGCCCGCTATCCGGAGATACGCAACTACTACCTCTTCGCCTACGCCCTGCCCGCCCTCGGCAGCGGCTTCGTCATGATCGGCGTCCAGAGCCTCATCCGCACCACCCAGGAGCTGCGCACCGCCCGGGAGGAGGTCGCCCGCCTCGCCGCCAACGAGGAGCGGCTGCGCCTCGCCCGCGATCTGCACGACCTCCTGGGCCACTCGCTCTCCCTGATAACCCTCAAGAGCGAGCTGGCCGGCCGGATGCTGCCCGGCCGCCCCGAGGACGCCGCCCAGCAGGTCGCCGACATCGAGCAGGTCAGCCGCCAGGCCCTGGTCGACGTCCGGGAGGCGGTCACCGGCTACCGCCGTCCCCGCCTGGCCGTGGAGCTGGCCGGCGCACGCGCCGCGCTGCGCACCGCCGGTATCGCGCTCACCGTCGACCCGGCCCTGGAGGACGAGCCACGCGGACTGACCGCCGACACCGAGGGCGCGCTGGCCTGGGCGCTGCGCGAGGCGATCACCAACGTCGTCCGGCACAGCGGCGCCCGCCGCTGTGAACTGCTGCTCACCGAGGAATGGGAGGCCGACGACCGCCACTACCTCTGCCTCACGGTGAACGACGACGGCAACGGCCCGCTCCGCACCCAGCGCGACGGCAACGGCCTCAACGGCCTCCGTGAGCGGCTGGCCCTCACCGACGGCCACCTGGAGACCGGCCCGGCCCCCGGCTCCCGCGGCTTCGCCCTGCGCGCCTACGTCCCCCGGCACACCCCAGCCCCCACCCCCGATACCCCGACCCCCATACCGGACACCTCCCCGGAACCAGCAAACGGCCAGCTCTAGGCCGGCCCCAGAGCCCACCGGACGGCGCGCGGGACTCGCTGGCGGTGCCGCAGCAAGATCTGCCTCGTGGCGCGCCGGTCCGCCAAGTGGTGCACGGCGCCCGCCCAGCGGTGTGCAAGGCCCGTCCAGCGGTGCGTGAGTTCCACCCCGCGGCACGCGCCACCGCCCCGCAGTGCACCAGCCCCACTCCCGTGCCCCGTGCGCCCGCCGTCGCACCCAGGCGCCGGCCGCCCGCCCTCCATCAGGCCGTAAGCTGGCCCGCATGATCCGACTGCTGCTGGCAGAGGACCAGTCGATGGTCCGGGAGGCGCTGGCGGCGCTGTTGTCCCTGGAGGACGATCTGGAGGTCGTCGCCCAGGCGGCGCGCGGCGACGAGGTCGTCACCCAGGCGCGGGCCCACCAGGTCGACGTCGCGCTGCTGGACATCGAGATGCCGGGGATGAGCGGTCTGGACGCCGCGGCCCGGCTGCGCGACGAACTGCCCGGCGTGAAGATCGTCATCCTCACCACCTTCGGCCGCCCCGGCTATCTGCGCCGGGCCATGGAAGCGGGCGCCGACGCGTTCCTGGTCAAGGACGCCCCGGCGGCCCGGCTCGCGGACGCGGTGCGCCGGGTCCTGCGCGGCGAGCGGGTCATCGACCCGGCGCTGGCGGCCGCCGCGCTGGCCGACGGCGCCAATCCCCTGACCGAGCGCGAACACGAGGTCCTGCTGGCCGCCGCCGACGGCTCCACCAACGCCGAGATCGGCGCCGCCCTCGGCCTGTCCGCGGGCACGGTCCGCAACTACCTCTCGCTCGCCATCCAGAAGACCGGCGCCCGCAACCGCGCCGAGGCGGTCCGCACCGCCCGCGACAAGGGCTGGCTCTAGACCCGCCCGATGGGTCACGGCCGGGCCTGCCCGAGAGGTCATGGCCGGGTCCACCACGAAAGCCCCCGCCCCCCTCACCAGCCACCGGACATCCCGCCGCCCCCAGCTACCCAGGCGCCGCCCCCTCCCCGCCCCACACGCCTCCACCAGGACCTTCGCCCGCCCCCGTCGGTGGACCTTCGCCCCTGTGCGCGCCTGTGGAACGTCCCGCAGGCTGGAAGTGTCATGCCAGCCCCGCACCGCGCCGAGGGCGGTCTGCTCGTCCCGGTGCTGCTGATCCTCGCCGTCCTGGTCGTCGCGACGCTGGACGCCACGACCGGCCCCGAGCTGCACATCTCCGCCTTCATGGGGATCGCCCCGCTGGTGGCGGCGCTGCGCTGCTCCTACCGCCGCACGCTGCTGGTCGCCGTCGTCTACGTCGCGTGTCTCACCTACGTCGATCTGCTGACGGTGCCCGACTGGGCCCCGGCGAGCCGGGTCGTCGGCGTCTTCGGCGCGTTCCTGGTGGGCGTTTTCGCCCTGGTGCTGTGCCGCACCCGGCTCCAACGCGAGGCGCTGCACGCCCGCACCAGCCTGGTGGCCGACACCGTGCAGCGGGCGATGCTGCGCGAACTGCCGCTGCGCGCCGGGACGCTGGAGGCGTACGGCTTCTACGTGTCCGCCCAGGAGGGCGCCCGGGTCGGCGGTGACATCTACGAGGCCGTCGACACCCCGCACGGGCTGCGGCTGCTGATCGGCGACGTCCAGGGAAAGGGCATGCCGGCGATCGGCGCGGGCCTGGAGGTGCTGGCGTCCTTCCGCGAGGCCGCGCAGTACCAGGACTCGCTGGAGGGCGTGGCCGGCCGCATGGAGCAGGCGCTGACCCGCTACAACGCCCGCTCCGCCGAGGAGGGCACCGACGAGCGCTTCGTCACCGCGCTGCTGCTGGAGGTCCGCGCCCCCGGCCGGGCCCGGATCCTGTCCTGCGGCCACATCCCGTACTACCTGGTGCGCGACGGCCTCGTCCACGAGCGCTCGGACGGCGAGGGCGGGCTCCCGCTGGGGCTGGGCGGGCTCGGCCGCGAACCGCGCCGCAGCGTCCTCGTCCGCCCCGAGCCCGGAGACTGGGCGGTGCTGTGCACCGACGGCGTCACCGAGGCCCGCGGCGGCGACGGCCGTTTCTACCCCCTGGCCGAGCGGATCGCGGCCTGGGTCGAGCTGGAGCCCGCCGACCTGGCCCGCACCCTCCGTGCCGACCTGGAGCACTTCACCGGCGGCGAGCTGAAGGACGACGCCACGCTGCTGGTCGTCCGCCGCACCCCGGCGGAGGCCGCGGCCGCGGCACCCGCCCGTCCCGCGGCGGCTTGAACCACACCGGTCCGTTCCACGGCGGCCTGAACCACCACGCGCCGCGCCCCCGCCCTCAGTTCAGCCGGGCCCGGGCGGCCCCGGCCTCCCTGCGCAGCGCGGTCGCGGCGGCCGGCTGGACCGGCTCCAGCACCCGCGCGTACTCCTCCAGCTCCGCCGCCCCGGTCAGGAACTCGCCTCGCTGGACGAGGAGTTGGGCCCGCTCATGGCGCAGCCGCGCCGGATGGCTCGGCAGCAGCAGCGACAGGTCCAGCGCCCACAGATGGACCGCGCTGTGCTCCGGGCGGGCCTGGGCCCAGCCGCGGATGTTGTTCAGGATCCGCTGGACGATCTCCAGCGGGCCGGCCGGGACCAGCATCCCGGGGGCCAGCGCCTCACCCGTCGCGCCCGCGACGAGCATCGCCGCGTCCTGGTTGGTGAGCAGCCGCCCGCCCGCGAACGGATCGACCAGCACATGCCCACCCGTCTCCCGACCACCCCTCGACGAGGTGCCGTGGGCCCTTGCGACATCCGGCCCGGCCGGGTCCCCGAAACCGACGACGAAGTGGCCCGGCAGCGCCACCCCGTACACCGGCGCCCCGGCCCGCCGGGCGACCTCCATCCAGACCACCGACAGCAGGATCGGCAGCCCGTGCCGCCGCCGCAGCACCTCGTGCAGCAGCGACGACTCCAGCCGGCGGTAGTCGCCGGGCGACCCGGCGAAGCCCTCCCGGGTGCCCAGCAGCTCCGCGAGGTTGCGTGCCCAGGCGCCGGGGCCGCCGGCAGGGGCGTACGGGAGCAGTCCGGCCAGCCGGTCCAGCTCGATCTGCGCCGCGTCGATCCCGGCCTCGTCCAGTGCCGGATCGGCTTCGGCGCAGATCAGCAGGCACAGCCGCGCGAGATCGGGCCGCTCCTCCCGGGCCGCGGCCGCGAACTCCCGCCGCCGAGCCTCCTGCGCCGCGTCCCGCTCGGGCCCCGGTTCCCCGCGCTCCGCTCGCTCACCCATACCGGACCGATACCCCTCAGGCCCCCGCCGGGCCGCGTCGGTAGTGATAGCCGTGGTGCTCGACGAACCCCAGCCCGTCGTACAGCGCGAGGGCGTCGGCGTTGTCCGCCTCGACCTGGAGGTACGCCGCCGAGGCGCCCTCCTCCAGGGCCCGCTCGGCGAGTGCCGCCATCACCAGTGTCGCCAGCCCCTCGCGCCGCCGCCCGGCGGCGGTCTCCACCGCGGCGAAGCCCGCCCAGCGCCCGTCGACGACCAGCCGCCCGATCGCCGCGGTGCTCCCGTCCGGCGCCGGCACCCGCGCGAACCACACCGACGGCCCGCCGGTCAGCACCGCCGACGCCTGTGCCGTGGGCGTGCCGGTCCGGTTGTACAGGCCCAGCCAGCCGGCGTCCGGCCGCCGGGAGAGGCGCACGGCCGACGTGTCCGCGTCGGTGTCCGCGAGCGGCGCCAGGGCCGCGATCCGCACGGAGGTGTGTGCCTCGTCGGTCCAGCCGCGGGCGGCCAGCTCCGCGGACAGCCGCTCGTCGGTGTCCGGCCGCCCGGTGGCGACGGTGAGCAGAGGGGGCAGCCCCCGCTCCGTGTACCACCGGGTGACCCGGGCCAGCGCCTCGTCCAACGGCAGCCCGGGATCGCCGACCGCCAGCACCGAGTTGGCGCGGCGGGTGAAGCCCGCCCGTCTCCCGGCCACCGCCCCTCCCGGGCGCGCTTCGCGCGGCACCTCCTGATCCCGTCTCCCGACCACCACCCCTCCCCGGCGCGCTTCGTCCGGCAACTCCTGGACGGACGCCCGCAACGTCCACTCCCCGAGAGGCTCCGTCTCGATGGCCGGCCACCCGCGGGCCGCGACCCGCTGGAGCTCGCGGACGGTGGCCGCCGGGACCTTCCGGCGGGCCGGCGCCGCCGGCACGACCTTGGCCGCCACCAGCGCAGACTCCTCGATCCGCACCGCCTCGCCGTCCCGCCGTGTGATGCTCAGCACACCGCTGTTCCATGATGTGAGAACGCCGACCGTGTCCGTGAAAGCCGGCCCCCCGGCCGGGGCCCCGGTGAGACGCCGGACGGATACCCTTTTGCCCACATCGGCAGGGGTGATCCTGACTTCCGCGTGCCCTCCGGAGAGGAATTCCATCGCTCTCTGACCGCCCCTCTTGTTCGTCTCGTGCCCGGGAACGGAGATACTAGGTGGCGGGCATCGACGACGCCGCGCTCCCGCGCGCCCAGCGGCGGTACCGCAGATCGGACCGCCGGCCCTACTGAGGAGGAACGACAGCGTGACCTACGTCATCGCGCAGCCTTGTGTCGACGTCAAGGACAAGGCATGCATCGAGGAGTGCCCCGTCGACTGCATCTACGAGGGCTCCCGGTCCTTGTACATCCACCCGGACGAATGCGTCGACTGTGGTGCCTGCGAGCCGGTCTGCCCGGTTGAGGCGATCTTCTACGAGGACGACACCCCGGAGGAGTGGAAGGACTACTACAAGGCGAACGTGGAGTTCTTCGACGAGCTCGGTTCCCCGGGTGGTGCCAGCAAGCTCGGCCTGATCGAGCGCGACCACCCGTTCATCGCCGCGCTGCCGCCGCAGAACCAGGACCACTGACACCGCCCGGAGGACGGACGGGAGCCGGCCCGCTCCGCCCTGCCTCCGAGGCCGCCGGGGACCGCCCCGGCATGAGCTGGGGAAGGTCGCACGGCGCCGCCCGGTCCCGTACGGCCCACCCGCCGTACGGGACCGCGGCGTTTTCGCGCCGACGTCCTCCGCGCCACTCCGTACGAGAAAGAGAGCACCGTGGGCGCAGTCTCCTCCCGCCACCCGTCCGGCGCGTCCCTGCGCGAGCGCCTGCCCGCCTTCCCCTGGGACCGTCTGGAGCCGTACAAGGCGACCGCCGCCGCCCACGCGGACGGCATCGTCGACCTCTCCGTCGGCACCCCGGTCGACCCGGTCCCCGCGCTGGTCCAGCGGGCCCTGACCGACGCGGCGGACAGCCCGGGCTACCCCACGGTGTGGGGCACCGCGGCCCTGCGGGACGCCCTCACCGGCTGGGCCGCCGACCGCCTCGGCGCCCCCGGCCTGGAGCACACCAACGTGCTGCCGGTAGTCGGCTCCAAGGAACTGGTCGCCTGGCTGCCGACCCAGCTGGGCCTCGGCGCCGGCGACAAGGTGGCCTACCCGCGCCTGGCCTACCCCACCTACGAGGTGGGCGCCCGTCTGGCCGGCGCCGAGCCGGTCGTCTACGACGAGCCGACCGAGCTGGACCCGGCCGGCCTGAAGCTGCTCTGGCTCAACTCCCCGTCCAACCCCACCGGCCGGGTGCTCACCGTCGACGAGCTGCGCCGCACCGTCGCCTGGGCCCGCGAGCACGGCGTCCTGGTCGTCAGCGACGAGTGCTACCTCGAACTGGGCTGGGAGGCCGACCCGGTCTCCGTCCTGCACCCGGACGTCTGCGGCGGCTCCTACGAGGGCATCGTCGCCGTCCACTCGCTGTCCAAGCGCTCCAACCTCGCCGGCTACCGCTCCGCGTTCCTGCTGGGCGACGCCGTGGTCCTCGGCGACCTGCTCCAGATCCGCAAGCACGGCGGCATGATGATCGCCGCGCCCGTCCAGGCCGCCACCGTCGCGGCGCTGGGCGACACCGCGCACGTCGCCGAGCAGCGCGAGCGCTACGCCCGCCGGCGCACCGCACTGCGCACCGCCTTCGAGGCCGCGGGCTTCCGCATCGAGCACAGCGAGGCGTCGCTCTACCTCTGGGCGACCCGCGACGAGCCCTGCTGGGACACCGTCGGCGACCTCGCCAAGCGCGGCATCCTGGTCGCCCCCGGCGACTTCTACGGCGCCGCGGGCGAGCGGTTCGTCCGGATCGCCTTCACCGCCACCGACGAGCGGGTGGCGGCCGCGGTGCGCCGCCTGGCCGACTGAGCCGCCGAGCCGCGGACAACGCGCGGGGGCCCGGGGAGAGCAGTTCCCCGGGCCCCCGCGGCGTGCGGTGGATCAGCGGCCGAGCGGCATCCCGCCGATCAGGCCGTGCAGCGGGGTGTGCGCCTCCTGGGGCGCGCCGACCAGCCGCTTGACGGCATCGGTGGCCACCGAGTTGGTGGAGATGCCCTTCTGCGCCACCGGGCGGGCCACGTTCTCCGCCCTGCGGGCGGTCTCCCGGGTGAGGGGCGCGGCCTCCTCGACGACCGGAGCGAGCGTCCGCACCAGCGCCGGCGCCAGGCCCTCCGAGGCCTCGGAACCGGTCCGGTTGACCAGCCCGACGCCGTTCCGAGCGGTGCTGTCCACGGTCTTGCTGGTGTTCGCGGAGTCCAGGGTGGTCACGCCGCCCAGCTCGTTGCCCGTGGGCGGCAGGGACACGGCGCTGGCGGTTCCGGCCGCCGCGACCACGGGAGCGGTGCCCGCCGCGACCAGCAGGGCGGCTCGGGCGATCCGACGCGTAACGGGGAGGGACATGGTGCTCCTTTTACGGAGAAGAACTCGTACTTCTGACAGATGTGCCATGTCCGCCGGGCGGACGGACGCCCTGAATACCGCGTCAGGTGCCCGAAGGTTTCGGTGGAATGCGGTAAAGAATTGGCAACGCGTCACATAATCTGCCCGGGATAAATACGAGCAATATGCATGCGCGCCGCGGCCGTGCGGAAAGGTCACAGCCCGTTAAACGCGCGGGAATTGGCCGAGGATACGGCCGCAACCAGGTGAAAAGCCCGAACGGGAAAGGGGATTGCTGCGCGCAGGCCCCAAGTGGACCGGGCCGACGCGCTACTTGGCGGTGACGATCGTCACCGAGGGCGCGGTGTCCCCGGACGCCGCCGGGCCCTGCCAGCCCTTGTCCGAGTCGGCCGCCGTCCACGTCCGCCCCGCGTAGGAGATCCGGTCGAGGTGCAGATCGGCGGCGTGCGCCAGCGCCCAGTTGGCCAGCTGCCAGCCGCGCTCCGCCGCCTCGCCGGGGACCGTCGCGCCGTAGCCGTCCGACGGCACCGGCACCGTCAGGCTGCGCCCGGGCCGCGCCCCGCGCCCCCCGGCCGCTGCCGTGCGCGGCAGCACGGACGTCCCGAACTCCCGCACCAGCTTCTCCCGCACCTTCCCCGCGCCGTCCGGCCCGGCGCCGTCCACGGGGTGGCTCACCGTGCAGCTCAGTACGTCCCCGTTCCGCCCGGTCAGCGCCCCGGTGAGCAGTGCCGCATTCGCCTCGTGCTTGGCGTACGCCTGCGGATAGCCGCTGCGCTGCACCTTCTGCGCGGCGACCGTCAACGGCAGCCGGGAATAGCCGGGGACTTTCACCAGGTGGCGGTAGAACTCCCCGGACGAATAGACCGGGTCCATGATCTGCTGCACGGTGCCCCAGTCCTGCGACGGCCGCTGCTGGAACAGCCCCACCGAATCCCGGTCGCCGAAATTGATGTTGCGCAGCCCGGATTCCTGCATGGCGGTCGCCAGCGCGATCGTCACCGCCCGCTCCGGCAGCCCGCGCGAGGCCGCCACCGCCGAGATCGTCGCCGCGTTCGCGGCCTGCTCGGGCGTGAGTTCGTACGGATCCCCGCCGCCCTGGACGCGCACCGTGCAGCGCGGCGCCCCGGGTCCGCTGGTGACGTACTGCACCAGGAGATACGCGGCCACCCCGAGAAGGACGGCGAGCGCCGCGGTGATGCGCCACAGACGGGCGCGGCGGGCGGGGGAAAGGGGCTGGGCGGACACGCAGCACAACGTACCCGAGGGCCGGCGGATAGGGTCGGCCTCATGGAGCGCTCCACTCACCCCGGCCTTGACCTGTCGCTGGACGCCGCCGCGCTGACCGCTCAGCTCGTCGACTTCCCGTCCGAGAGCGGCAACGAGAAAGACCTCGCCGACGCCGTCGAGGACGCCCTGCGCGCCCTGCCGCACCTGACCGTCGACCGGTACGGCAACAACGTCGTCGCCCGTACGCAGCTGGGCCGCGCCGAGCGGGTGGTGCTCGCCGGCCACCTCGACACCGTGCCGATCGCCGACAACGTGCCCTCGCGGCTCGACGCGGACGGCGTCCTGTGGGGCTGCGGCACCTGCGACATGAAGTCCGGGGTCGCCGTCCAGCTCCGGATGGCCGCCACCGTCCCCGCGCCCAACCGGGACCTGACCTTCGTCTTCTACGACAACGAAGAGGTCGCCGCGCACCTCAACGGCCTCGGGCACCTCGCCGACGCCCACCCCGACTGGCTCGCGGGCGACTTCGCCGTCCTCCTGGAGCCCTCCGACGGCGAGGTGGAGGGCGGCTGCCAGGGCACCCTCCGGGTCCTGCTGCGCACCCGCGGCGAGCGCGCCCACTCCGCGCGCAGCTGGATGGGCGCCAACGCCCTCCACGCCGCCGCCCCCCTCCTGGCGAAGCTCGCCGCCTACGAGCCGCGCCGCCCGGTCATCGACGGCCTGGAATACCGCGAGGGCCTCAACGCCGTCCGTATCGAGGGCGGGGTCGCGGGCAACGTCATCCCCGACGCGTGCACCGTCACCGTCAACTTCCGCTACGCGCCCGACCGCACCGCCGAGGAGGCGCTGGCGCACGTCCGGGAGGTCTTCGCGGACTGCCCCGTGGACGAGTTCGTCGTCGACGACCACTCCCCGGGGGCGCTGCCCGGGCTGTCCCACCCGGCGGCGCGGGCGTTCATGGCGGCGGTCGGCGGCAGCGCGAAGCCCAAGTTCGGCTGGACCGACGTCTCCCGCTTCAGTGCCCTCGGCGTCCCGGCCGTCAACTACGGACCCGGTGACGCGCTGCTCGCGCACAAGAAGGACGAGCGGGTAGCGGTCGAGCGCATCCTGCACTGCGAGGAGCGACTGCGCGCCTGGCTGACCGCCGGTCCGGCCACCTGACCGTCCCGTCGCGGCCCTCTGGCCCAACCGGCGAATTCCCTTCCGCTTCACCGCGGCCGATCTAGGCTGAAGTGGCAAACGATCTGTCAGCGGAGGGAGCACGTCATGGCCAATCCCGAGGGAGCGTACAGCCCGGAGGAACAGCGGCTGGGCCCCGTTCTGCGCCGGCACGACCAGGTGCAGACCGGTACGACGACGGACCAGCGGCTGCTGGACTCCGAGGGCCCCTCCGAGTGGGTGCACACCGATCCCTGGCGCGTGATGCGGATCCAGTCGGAGTTCGTCGAGGGCTTCGGCGCGCTGGCCGAGCTGGGCCCGGCCGTCAGTGTCTTCGGCTCGGCCCGTACACCGCGCGGCACGGCGGAGTACGACGCCGGTGTGCGGATCGGCGCGGCGCTGGTCAAGGCCGGCTTCTCGGTGATCACCGGCGGCGGCCCCGGGGCCATGGAGGCCGCCAACAAGGGCGCCTTCGAGGCCGGCGGCACCTCCGTGGGGCTCGGCATCGAGCTGCCCTTCGAGCAGGGCATGAACGCGTACGTGAACCTCGGGGTGGACTTCCGCTACTTCTTCGTCCGGAAGACGTGTTTTGTGAAGTACGCCCGCGGGTTCGTCGTCCTCCCCGGCGGACTCGGCACCCTCGACGAGCTCTTCGAGGCGCTGACCCTCGTCCAGACCCGCAAGGTCACCCGCTTCCCGATCGTGCTGTTCGGCTCCGACTACTGGAGCGGGCTGGTCTCCTGGCTCCGCGAGGCGGTGGTCGCCCAGGGCAAGGCGTCCCCGCACGACCTGGAGCTGTTCCACCTCAGCGACGACGTGGACGAAGCCATCGCGCTGGTGACGAAGGAGGTCGGGATCTGAGGCCGGGATCCAGGGTCGGCCCGCCGCCGGAAACTATTTCCCCGCCCTGATACCGCCCCCGCCCGGAATACCGCCCCCCACCCGGAATACCGCTCCCGCCCGGCCGGTTGAGGCCCCGTAGGGGGCGCGCGCGACCCCTACGGGATCCGTTCGCCCGCCCCCTGGGGCCCCGCCCCCGCCCCCGGCTCTCGGGAAAGCGGCTCTCGGGGAAACCCCTACGCCAGCCCGCGCCGGGCCACCGCCGGCGGCCGGTGGCCGGCGATCGAGGCCACCATGTCCACCACCTGCCGGGTCTCGGCGACTTCGTGGACGCGGTAGACCTGGGCGCCGAGCCAGGCGGAGACCGCGGTCGTCGCCAGGGTGCCCAGCACCCGCTCCTTGACCGGCTTGTCCAACGTCTCGCCGACGAAGTCCTTGTTGGACAGCGAGACCAGCACCGGCCACCCGGTCTCCGCCATCTCGCCCAGCCGCCGGGTCGCCTCCAGGCTGTGCCGGGTGTTCTTCCCGAAGTCGTGCCCCGGGTCGATCAGGATCCCGTCCCGCCGGACACCCAACGCGACGGCCCGCTCGGCCAGTCCGAGGGTGACCCGCAGGATGTCGGCCATCACGTCGTCGTACACCACCCGGTGCGGCCGGGTACGCGGCTCGGCGCCGCCCGCGTGCGTGCACACCAGGCCCACGCCGTACCGCGCGGCGACCTCGGCGAGCCGCGGATCGACCCCGCCCCAGGCGTCGTTGAGCAGATCCGCGCCGGCCTCGCACACCGCCTCGGCGACCTCGTGCCGCCAGGTGTCGACGCTGATCACCACGTCGGGATGGCGGCGGCGCACCTCGGCGACGAAACCGACCGTGCGGCGGGCCTCCTCCTCGGCGCCCACCTCCTCGCCCGGGCCGGCCTTGACGCCGCCGATGTCGATGATCGCGGCGCCCTCGGCGATCGCCTGTTCCACCCGGTGCAGCGCGGGCTCGTCGCGGAAGGTCGCGCCCTGGTCGTAGAACGAGTCCGGAGTCCTGTTGACGATCGCCATGATCACCGGCTCATGCGCCCCGAACTCGCGTTTTCCCAGCCGCAGCATTCCCTTGACTCCCTCTCCGTGGTTCGGGAGCGACCCTAACTGTCGGACCCGCATGGCACGATCGGAGCAGGCACCTGAAGTCCGGGGAGTTGGTCGTGTTCTGGTTCATGCTGATCGCGCTGGTCGTGGTGGTGGCCGCGGTCACGCTGGTCGTCGTCGGCGGGGGAGACGCCGGCGGGGAGGGCGGCGGGCTGCGCGACGCCGAGCCCGCGGGGCTCCACGACCCGCTGCCCCAGGACCGCCCGCTGGCCCGGGCCGACGTCGAGTCCGTCCGGCTGCCGGTGGCCGTCCGCGGCTACCGCATGGACGACGTCGACGACGTCCTGGACCGCCTCGGCGCCGAGCTCGCCGAGCGGGACGCCCGGATCGCCGAGCTGGAGGCCGCGCTGGCCGGTGCCAACGCCGCGGCGATCGGCGGGCCGGGCCTCATCGAGGACGCCCCGCCGGCCCCGCCCGCCACCGGACCGGCCGGGGAGCCGGACGCACCGGGTGGCGCCGCGGGGACCAGCGGCCCGGAAGCCCCCGAGCGGGGAGACACCCGCGCGCCGCGCGGAGAAGGCGAGGAGCAGGCATGAGTGGAGTGGTGACGGCGCCCGACGGCGTCCCGCGCTGCCCGTGGGGCATGGAGTCGGAGCAGATGGCGGACTACCGCTCCTACCACGACACCGAGTGGGGCCGGCCGGTCCACGGCGACGACGCGCTCTTCGAGCGGATGAGCCTGGAGGCGTTCCAGTCGGGGCTGTCCTGGATCACCATCCTGCGGCGCCGCGAGGGCTTCCGCACCGCGTTCGCCGGCTTTCGCATCGCCGAGGTGGCGCGGTTCACCGACGAGGACGCCGAGCGGCTGCTCGTCGACCCGGCCATCATCCGCAACCGCGCCAAGATCAGCGCGACGCTCGCCAACGCCCGGACAGCCGCCGAGCTGTCCCCCGGCGAGTTCGACGCGCTGATCTGGTCCTACGCCCCGGCGCGGACCGGCCGCCCGGCGCCGCGCACCACCGGCGACCTCCAGCCAGTGACGCCGGAGTCCACCGCCCTCGCCAAGGACCTCAAGAAGCGCGGCTTCCGGTTCGTCGGCCCCACCACCGCCTACGCCATGATGCAGGCGTGCGGCCTGGTCAACGACCATCTCGCGGGCTGCCATGTGCGGGCGGAGGTGGAGGCGGCGGCCGCCTGACCGCCGCCCGGCCACCGCGCGCCGGGATCACCGCCCCAGGAAGACCGGCTTCTCCTTCTTGACGAACGCCTCCACGGCGCGGTGGTGGTCCTCCGAGGCCCCGGCCCGGACCTGCAGTTCGTCCTCCTTCGCCAGGGTCTCGACGAGCGAGTGCCCGGCGCCGTGGGCCAGCGACTCCTTGATCGCGGCGTAGGCGGCGGTCGGCCCCTCGGCCAGCCGGCGGGCCACCGCCGACGCCTGTGCGGCCAACTCGTCGGCCGGTACGACCTTGTTGGCGATGCCCAGTTCCAGGGCCTCCTGGGCGCCGACCGAGCGCGGGAAGAGCAGCAGGTCGGCGGCCCGGCCGTGGCCGATCAGCCGCGGCAGCGTCCAGGACATCCCGGAGTCCGCGGTCAGCGCCACCCCCGCGAACGAGGTGTTGAAGGAGGCGGTGTCAGCGACGACGCGGTAATCGGCGGCCAGCGCGAAGCCCGCCCCGGCGCCCGCGGCGACCCCGTTGACCCCGGCCACCACCGGCTTGGGCATCCCGGCCAGCGCCGTGACGATGGGGTTGTAGTGCTCCCGGACGGTGTTCATGGTGCGGCCCGCGCCGGTCTCGCGGTCCTCGGCCAGCAGCCCGATGTGCTCCTTGAGGTCCTGCCCGACGCAGAAGGCGCGCCCGGTGGCGGTCAGCA
Organism: Streptomyces sp. MspMP-M5; assembly: GCF_000373585.1. Lineage (GTDB taxonomy): Bacteria > Actinomycetota > Actinomycetes > Streptomycetales > Streptomycetaceae > Streptomyces. Next base: position 264,774 of record NZ_KB891853.1, on the reverse strand, counting down.
GCACCGCCCGCACGGCCGGGTCGGCGGCCGCCTCCCGCAGGACGTCCCGGAGGGCGACCTTCGCCTCCGTGTTCAGCGCGTTCATCGCGTCGGGGCGGTTGAGGGTGACCGTCGCCAGTCCGTCGGTCACGTCGTAGAGCACGGTGTCGGCCATAGTGGAGTCCCCTCCGTCGCGGCTCTGGACTGCCCGGCAGAGGCAGCCCGCGCCCAGGATGCCGGAGATCATCCGCAGTGGGCATGTGACGTACGTCAAAGAATGTGGCCGTGCCGGGTGGCGGAGAGTGGCGCAGTATCGCAGCCCGCTCCCCGAATTGGGTGGGTTTGCGGGAGCGCGTTGCCAAAGGGATGCCCCCTGATGTTGGTCATCGGGTCGTTCGATGCGGGATAATGGCCTGGAAGCAATGTGTTCGACGCCGGTGACACGCGCCTATCCAGGCCGTCGGCTGAGATGAGCTGGTTTCAGGAAGGGGAACGAGCATGGCGGCCATGAAGCCGCGGACGGGCGACGGCCCGCTCGAGGTGACCAAGGAGGGGCGGGGCATCGTCATGCGCGTTCCGCTCGAAGGCGGCGGTCGGCTCGTCGTCGAGCTGACCCCCGACGAGGCCAAGGCCCTGGGTGAGGCCCTGGAGAAGGTCACCGTCTGACGAGGGCGGAGAAACCGCTGCGGTCCTCGGGGTCCCCGCCCCGGTACCTTCAGCCGGACACCCCGGCCCCGGCACGCGGCACGCCGATCAACGGCGCGCCGCGTGCCGGGGCCGTTTCGCGTACTCGTGCACGGGGGCTCCGGCAGGGGCGGGCCGTGCGCCCGGGCCGGACGGGCTCAGGCGCGCTTGACCGCGCAGAGCAGCCCGTCGCCGACCGGCAGCAGGGCCGGCGCCAGCGCGCTGCTCTCCCGTACGGCCCGCAGCAGCTCGCGGACCCGCAGCACCTCCGCCGGCTGCTCCGCGGAGTCCACCGTCCGCCCGTCGGTGAAGACGCCCTGGAAGCAGACGAGGCCGCCGGGGCGCAGCAGACGCAACGATTCAGCGAGGTACTCCAGGCACTCCAGGAGGTCGCCGTCGCAGAAGACGAGGTCGTAGCCGCCGTCCGCCAGGCGCGGCAGGACGTCCAGCGCCCGGCCGGGGATGAAGCGGGCGCGGTTGCCGGCGAAGCCCGCGGCGCGGAACGCCTGCTTGGCGAAGACCTGCCGCTCCGGTTCGAGGTCCACGGTGGTCAGCACGCCGTCCGGGCGCATGCCGTGCAGGAGGTAGATGCCCGACACCCCCGTGCCGGTGCCGATCTCGGCGACGGCCTTGGCGTCGGCGGTGGCGGCCAGCATCCGCAGGGCCGCGCCGGTGCCGGCGCTCACGGCGCGGACGCCGAGCTCCCGGGCGCGGTCGCGGCACCAGAGCAGGGCGGAGTGGGCGGCGTCGTCGATGGTCCCGGCGCCGTACGCCTCGGCGAATGCCAAGCTCGTCTGCCGGTTGCCGGTAATGGCCCTCTCCTGTCCCCGTAGTTGACGCAACCGTGACTGTATCCGCTGCGCGCGGGAACCCGCAGATGGGACCGGGCGTTAGGAGAGGGCAGGGGGAGAGACGGGGGGACGCACCGGTGGATACCGCGCAAGAGGCCGCGAGAGCGCCACGGCAGCACGAGAAGTCGAACCAAATGCTGGTCAAAACTGCTTATCCGGAGCTAACGGGCGAGGTGGATATGGTAGGGGCTCTACTGGACACCACCAGAGCCACCAGGGGAGGTGCGGCTACGGCGGGTGACCGAAGGGTGCGCAGGCGCTTGCGACGGTCGTTCACCGGGCCGAAATCCGTGACCAACACAGCTGACCGATTCCGCCCTCACGGCCCCAAGGCCAGGGGAGGGGCCCCCATCGCCGACGCGCCCACCGCGACCTTCGCCGCCGACGCGGACGCGCAGGCGTGGTCTCCTCCCACCTGGGAGGAGATCGTCAGCCTGCACAGCGCGCGGGTCTACCGCCTCGCCTACCGCCTCACCGGCAATCAGCACGACGCCGAGGACCTCACGCAGGAGGTGTTCGTCCGCGTCTTCCGCTCGCTGTCGACGTACACCCCCGGCACCTTCGAGGGCTGGCTGCACCGCATCACCACCAACCTCTTCCTGGACATGGTCCGCCGCCGCCAGCGCATCCGCTTCGACGCGCTCGGTGACGACGCCGCCGAGAAGCTCCCCAGCCGGGAGCCCGCACCGCAGCAGCAGTTCGACGACACCCACTTCGACGCGGACGTGCAGCACGCGCTGGACACCCTCGCGCCCGAATTCCGTGCCGCCGTGGTGCTCTGCGACATCGAGGGCCTGTCGTACGAGGAGATCGCCGCGACCCTCGGCGTCAAGCTCGGTACGGTCCGCAGCCGGATCCACCGGGGCCGGTCCCACCTGCGCAAGGCGCTCAAGCACCGCTCGCCGGAGGCGCGGGCCGAGGAGCGCCAGGAGCAGCGGCGGCAGGAGCGGCGGACCCTGGCCGTGGTGCCCGGTAGGGAGGTCGGAATCGCGTGAGCGGAAGTGGCGGTCCGTCCCCCGCCGAGCAGCATCTCGGCGACCGCCTGGCGGCCCTGGTCGACGGTGAACTGGGCCACGACGCACGCGAGCGGGTGCTGGCGCACCTCGCCACGTGCGGGAAGTGCAAGGCGGAGGCCGATGAACAGCGTCGGTTGAAGAACGTGTTCGCGCAGGCACTGCCCCCCGGGCCCTCCGAGGGGCTGCTGGCGCGTCTGCAGCAGCTGCCCGGCGGCGAGTCCGGCGGCCCCGGCAGCCGGCTGGGCAACGGCACCTTCGGCCGCGGCGAGTTCGCCCGCGGCGACGGTGCGTTCGGCTATGTCCCCGCGGAGCGGCACCTCGGCGGCGCCCTGGCCGTCTCCGCGCCGTCCCGGGCGCGCGGCTTCCGGGTGCAGGAGCCGGAGCGCGGCATACCGCAGCGGCGCCGGCTGGCGTTCGCGGCGGCCGGTGCGGTCTCGCTGGCGGCGTTCGCGCTCGGCGGCGCCCTCCCGCTGGACGCGGCCGTCGACGTCCCCGGCCCCCGCGCCGAGGGCAGCGGCACCGCCGTCACCCCGCTCGGCGCCGGTCCCGCGGCGGGCCCCCGCACGCTCTCCGGTGACGACGGTTTCCTGACGACGCGTGAGCCCCGCCCCGAGTCCTGGCTCGCCGTCAGCAACCCGACCGGTGCGCCCGCGCCCAGCCCGATGTCCCTGTTCGCGCCCGGCGCGAGCCGCCCGTCGGACGCGGTACCGGCCTTCAGCCCGGCGCCCGGCCGCTTCGGCCTCTCGCCGCTGATCGCCGCCACCGGCCCGGAGGCCGCGTTCCGCTTCGCCCCGCTGTCCGCCACGAGCGGCAACGCCCCGGTCCGCCGCACCCCGCCACCGCTGCCGCCGCCGGAGTCGACGCGGCCGCTGCTCGGCTCGTCGGCCCCCACCGGCCCGGCCGCCTCCGGTCCGCACTGACCGGCCCTGCGCACCCCCGGCCCGGAACTGGTTGAATCCCTTCTCGGGCGGCGCGCCCCTGCCCAGGGGCGCGTGCCGCACGGGCCTGTCGCCGGACAGGCCCCAGGTGGCGGTGGCCCGCGCAGGGCCGCGGGCGAATTGTTGGGGAGAACATGGACGACGCGAAGGCCGCCGGGCCCAAGCTGAAGTGGTGGAGCCGTCCGGAGCAGGCTCCGGCGCCCGGGCAGCCCGCTCGGGCGGCGGCCTCGGCCCCGGAGCCCGCCGCCCCCGGGGCGGAGACGTCGGGCGACTGGGTCGTCCGCCCGCCGCAGCCGGCGCCCGACGCGGCGTCGGAGCCCGCGGCCGGCGCGGCCCGGCTGGCCGCGGAGACCCGGGATCCCCGTGTCGCCCGGGAGGCCGGCCACGTCGACGACGCCCGGCGTACGCGGGACGTCGGGGATGCGGGGAGTGCCGGGAACGCCGAAGACGGTGGGCACGGCGCGCGCAGCGAGCACACCGACGACAGCGGACGCGACGATGACGCGCGAGCGGACGGCGCCACCCAAGTGGGCTGCGCTGACCGCGAGTTGGCCGACGCCTCGGCCGAGATATCCGAGGCTTCTGCGCCCCCCGTCGCTGACACCCCGCCAGCTCCCCACGCCACCCCGGCGCCCGCCCCACAGGCCACCGACACCCACCCCACCGAGACCGCCCCCACCGAGGCCGCACCGTCCGCGTCCGCCTCCACCGGCACCGTCCCCGCCGACGCCACCCCGACCCTCGCCAAGCGCTCCGCCGCCGCGACCATGACGCTGGGGCAAGTGCCGGCGCCCGGCGCCCCCGCCGCGGCCGACACCGCGCCCCCTGCCGCACCGGCCGACGCCGTGCCGCCCGCCCCGCCCGGCGGCGCGACGCCCCGGCAGCAGCCGCTGCACCCCGAGGACCCGTACGGCACGCCCCCGTACGGCGGTCCCGGGCCGTGGGCCCCGGCTCCCCCGGTGCAGGCGCCGTTCTCCCCGCTCTCGAATCCTCCCCCACTCTCCACTCCGTTCGAGCGGGGGGACCTCCATGCACCGGCGAGCCCCCCTGCGCCGGACCGGCCGACGGGCGGCTTCGTCCCGCACCCCGGCGACGGCGGCCCCCGCCCCGCGCCCCCGGCGGCTCCCGGTGCGGGCGCCGTCCCCCCGGCTCTCGAAGCGGCGCGCGCCGCCGAGGGCCCCGTCACGCGCGCCGCCTTCGCCCCGCCGCCCCCCACCGTGCCCGGCGCATGGCAGCAGTACGACCCCTGGAGCGCACCCCGGCCCGCCGGCCCGGCCGCCGCGCGCCCGCCCCGGCGGCGCGGCCGGCGCCTGGCCCTGGTGGCCGGTGCCCTCGCGTTCGCGCTGCTCGCGGGCGGTGCCGGCGGGGTGGCCGGCGCATACATCGAGCGGTACGGCGGCATCGACGACATCAAGCTGCCGCAGGCCGTCGGCGACGGGGGCAGCCGCAGCCCGCAGAGCGTCGCCGGGATCGCCCGGGCGGCGCTGCCCGGCGTGGTGACCCTGCACGTCCGCGGCAACGCCGAGCAGGGCACCGGCACCGGCTTCGTGCTCGACCGGCAGGGGCACATCCTCACCAACAACCACGTCGTCGAACCGGCCGGCACCGGCGGCGAGATATCGGTGACGTTCAGCGGCGGGCAGAGCGCGCGGGCCAAGGTCGTCGGGAAGGACGGCGGCTACGACCTCGCGGTGGTGCAGGTCGAGGGCGTCAGCGGGCTGCACCCGCTCACCCTCGGCGATTCGGACGCGGCGCAGGTCGGCGACCCGGTGGTGGCGATCGGCGCGCCCTACGACCTCGCCAACACCGTCACGTCCGGGATCATCAGCGCCAAGCAGCGGCCGATCACCGCGGGCGGCAAGAAGGCCGACGGCGGTGATGTCTCGTATGTCGACGCGCTGCAGACCGACGCACCCATCAACCCGGGCAATTCGGGCGGTCCGTTGGTGGACGCCAAGGCCCGGGTGATCGGGATCAACAGCGCGATCCGGGCGGCCGACAGTGGCACCGGCGGGCTCGACGGCGGCGGCCAGGGCGGCTCGATCGGGCTGGGCTTCGCCATACCGATCAACCAGGCGAAGCGGGTGGCCGAGGAGCTGATCAACACCGGCCGGGCCACCCACCCGGTCATCGGCGTCACGCTGGAGATGGAGTACGACGGCGACGGCGCCAAGGTCGGCGGGGACGCCAAGGCCGGTGCGCCGCCGGTCACGCCCGGCGGCCCGGGGGCCAGGGCGGGCATCCGGCCGGGCGATGTGATCACCCAGGTGGACGGAGCGCCGGTGCACAGCGGCGAGGAGCTGATCATCAAGGTCCGCAGCCACCGGCCGGGTGACACACTCACGCTGACGGTCCAGCGGGGCGGCGCGGAGCGGTCCGTCCGGTTGACACTGGGTTCCTCGGCCGGGAGCTGATCGTTTGTACGGTGTTGGTACGGGCGACTCCCGCCCGGCGCCCGGGGCCAGGTACCGTGAGAGGCGGCCTTGGCCCAAAGGCCCCCGAAGGCCGCGGATACCCCAAGGAGCTGCACGGTGTTCTTCGACATAGGACCCCTGGAACTGGTTGCTCTCGTGGTCCTCGCGGTCCTCATCTTCGGGCCGGACAAGCTGCCCAAGGTCATCCAGGACGTGACGGGGTTCATCCGCAAGGTCCGGGCGTTCTCCGACAGCGCCAAGGAGGACATCCGCAACGAGCTCGGTCCGGAGTTCAAGGACTTCGAGTTCGAGGACCTCAAGCCGCGGAACTTCGTCCGCAAGCACGTCCTGGAGAAGGACGAGTACGGCCTGCGGGAGCTCGCCGAGATCCGCGAGGGCTTCGATCTGAAGAAGGAGATGGCCGAGGTCACCGAGGCGGTACGGGAGACCGCATCCCGCCCCGCGTCCGCCGGCGGCCCCCTGAGCCTCTCCAAGGAAACCCCCGCCGCGTCGGCCGGCCGGCCGGACCTGCTCACCAAGAGCACCGACCCGTCCCGGCGCGAGCCGCCGCCGTTCGACGCCGACGCGACCTGAGTATTTCGTATGCCCGGCTGTGTTGACCTCACTGGCTATGCTCCCGGTGTCCGGGGTGAGGTCGCCTGAGGGGGGCGGGCCGCCCACGACGCAGGGCAACGAGGAGGCTCCGCGCAGATGGAGACGACGAGTCGGACAGTCACCCGTGAGGTGTCCGCCGATACCGGCCGGAAGGTCGACGGCTATCTGCTGGCCGCATTCCCGTGGTACGGCCTCGACGAGGCGTTCACCGGACCACGCTGGCTGATGCAGGTCGGCTCGGCCGCGGACGGCACCGTCGAGCACGGCGCGACCGGCCACGGCGTCGAGCCCACGATAAAGGTGGAGAGCCCGGAGGACGAGCGTTTCGCGGTGGTGGTGACGGTCGCCAGCCGGCCCGTGCGGCGCAGCGCGGACGGCACCGGCGTCCTGGAGGCCACCTCGATCTCGACGGCGGCCTGGCTCGCCGGCTCCGGTCTCCTCTCCCACACCTGGCCGACCCAGATGGACCGGACGCTGCGCCAGGACTGGCTGGACCAGCAGACCACGATCGCCTGGGAGCTGGCCGACGACCTCGGCGAGGAGACCTGGAGCGAGCTGATGCTCCCGGTGGACGGGGTGCCGACGCCGTTCTGCTACCGGGAGTCCGAGTACGGCTGGGTGCTCGCGGGATCGCCGGGCCAGGAGGGACCGGAGGCGGTGCACCTGGGTGCCTACGGGCGGGGGATGAGCGCGTACGGCCTGGGCTTCTCGGTGATCAAGGACCTGAGCGTCTACGGGGGTTGAGCGCCCGACGCGAGATGGGGGGCGCGTGCGCGATTTCGTGCGCCCTGTAGTGCGGCGCGCACGACGCACGCGAAAGGGCGGACCCCAGCGGATCCGCCCTTCCCGATGCCGAACGGGGCCGGCTGCCGGCCCGCGGGCGACTCAGAACTTGTTGCGCGGGGTGATCCCCAGCGACATGCCCGAGAGGCCACGCTGACGGCCGCCCAGCTTGCCCGCGATGGCGCGGATCGCGGCACCGGCGGGGGACTCCGGGTCGGTCAGCACCACCGGCTTGCCCTCGTCGCCGCCCTCGCGCAGCCGGACGTCGATCGGGATGGCGCCGAGCACCGGGACCTGGGTGCCGGTGGTCCGCGTCAGGCCCTCGGCGACCCGCTCGCCGCCGCCGGTGCCGAAGACGTCGACCATCTCGTCGCAGTGCGGGCAGGGCAGCCCGGACATGTTCTCGACCACGCCGACGATCTTCTGGTGGGTCTGCACGGCGATCGAACCGGCCCGCTCGGCGACCTCGGCGGCGGCCTGCTGCGGGGTGGTGACCACCAGGATCTCGGCGTTCGGCACCAACTGGGCCACCGAGATGGCGATGTCGCCGGTGCCCGGGGGCAGGTCCAGCAGCAGGACGTCGAGGTCGCCCCAGTAGACGTCGGCGAGGAACTGCTGCAGGGCGCGGTGCAGCATCGGGCCGCGCCAGACCACCGGGGCGTTGCCCGGCGTGAACATGCCGATCGAGATGACCTTCACGCCGTTCGCCGACGGGGGCATGATCATGTTCTCGACCTGGGTGGGCCGGCCGTCCGCGCCGAGCATCCGCGGCACCGAGTGGCCGTAGATGTCGGCGTCCACCACGCCGACCTTGAGGCCGTCGGCGGCCATCGCGGCGGCGAGGTTGACCGTCACCGAGGACTTGCCGACGCCGCCCTTGCCGGAGGCCACGGCGTAGACCCGGGTCAGCGAGCCGGGCTTGGCGAACGGCACCTCGCGCTCGGCGGTGCCGCCGCGCAGCGACGCCGCCAGCTCGCGGCGCTGCTCGTCGCTCATCACGTCCAGCTCGACCGAGGCGCCGGTCACCCCGGGCACCCGCTCCACGGCCTCGCGGACGTTGCTGATGATCGTCTCGCGCATCGGGCAGCCGGAGACCGTGAGGTAGACCACGACCGCCACCGAGCCGTCCGCGGCGATCTCCACCGATTTGACCATCCCCAGTTCGGTGATGGGGCGGTGGATCTCGGGGTCGTTGACCGTCGCGAGCGCTTCGCGGATCGCGTCCTCGCTCGGCACGGAGCCGTCGGGGTGGGGCGTGTCTGTTGCCATGTCCCGATGGTACGGCGCATGAGGCGGCCTCCGGAAAGGTCCTCAGCGGTCGCGTTCGTCACGCTCCGGGCGCTCGCCGTCGGGCGTCCGCTGCTCCAGTTCCCGCAGCAGATCTTCGAGTTCGGAGCGCATCCAGTCGCGGGTGGCGACCTCGCCCAGCCCCATCCGCAACGCCGCGATCTCCCGGGTCAGATACTCGGTGTCGGCGATGGAGCGCTCGTTCTGCTTGCGGTCCTGCTCGTGGGTGATCCGGTCGCGGTCGTCCTGGCGGTTCTGCGCCAGCAGGATCAGCGGAGCCGCGTACGACGCCTGCAGCGACAGCGCCAGGGTCAGGAAGATGAAGGGGTAGTTGTCGAACCGCAGATTGCCGGGGACGGCGACGTTCCAGCCGATCCACAGGATGATGGTGACCGTCATCCAGACGATGAAGCGGCCGGTCCCCAGGAAGCGGGCGATCTTCTCCGACAGCCGCCCGAACGCCTCCGGGTCGTACTCCGGGAAGAACGTCCGGCGCGGCACCCTCGGCTGGTCCAGCCGCACCCGCACCCGCGGCCGCGACTCCGGCCCCCGGTGCCGCTCGCCGGCGCCGCCCCGGCGCACCGCCGAGGCGCCGTGCAGGCGCCGCTCCCTGGCGTTCTCCCGGTCCTCAGCGCCCATCGGCGGTCTTCCCGTCCGGCCCGCCGGTTCCGGTGGCGTCGTCGGTGCGGCCGTGCAGCCCGGCCTCCCGCCAGTCGTCCGGCAGCAGGTGGTCGAGCACGTCGTCCACGGTGACCGCGCCCAGTAGCGCCCCGCTCTCGTCCACCACCGGCGCCGCGACCATGTTGTACGCGGCCAGGTAGCCGGTCACCTCGGGCAGCGGGGTGTCCGGCCGCAGGGCCGGCAGGTCGGTGTCCACGATGAAGCTGACGAGGGTGAACGGCGGGTCCCGCAGCAGCCGTTGGAAGTGCACCAGGCCCAGGTACTTGCCGGTCGGCGTCTCGTCCGGCGGCCGGCAGACGTACACCTGGGCGGCGAGCGCGGGGGAGAGGTCGGGGTCGCGCACGCGGGCCAGCGCGTCCGCGACGGTGGCGTCCGGGCGCAGCACGATCGGCTCGGTGGTCATCAGGCCGCCCGCAGTGCGCTCCTCGTAGGACATCAGCCGGCGGACGTCCGCCGCCTCCTCGGGGCGCATCAGGGTCAGCAGCCGCTCCTTCTCCTCCTCCGGCAGCTCGGAGAGCAGGTCGGCGGCGTCGTCCGGGTCCATCGCCTCCAGGACGTCGGCGGCCCGCTCGTCCTTCAGCTTGCCGATGATCTCGACCTGGTCGTCCTCCGGCAGCTCCTCCATGACGTCGGCCAGCCGGTCGTCGTCGAGCGCGGCGGCGACCTCGGCGCGGCGCTTGGGGGAGAGGTGGTGCAGCACACCGGCCAGATCCGCCGGACGCAGCTGCTCGAAGGTGGCGAGCAGGTTCTCCGCGCCCTGCCCGTGCTCCTCCAGGGAGAAGCCGGTCACCGCCGACCACTCCACGGTCAGCGTCTCTCCCTTGCGGCGCAGCGGCCCGCCCTTCCCCCGCCGGACGAAGACCTTGTCGATCTCCCAGTCGCGGCGGGCCGGCAGCTGGGTGATGCCGACGTCGAGCACGGTGACCTCCTCGCCCGTCTCGACCAGCCGCACCCGCCGGTCCAGCAGCTCGCCGAAGACCAGCGTCTCCGACGCCCGCTGCTCGAAGCGGCGCATGTTGACCACGCCGGTGGTGACGATCTGGCCGGACTCCACGCCGGTCACCCGGGTCATCGGGACGAAGATCCGGCGCCGGCTGATCACCTCGACGACCAGCCCCAGCAGGCGCGGCGGGCGGTCGCCGACCCGGAGCAGCACGACCAGGTCGCGCAGCCGCCCGACCTGGTCGCCGTTGGGGTCGAACACGGCGATGCCGGAGAGGTGGGAGACGAAGATCCGGGGAGTGACCACCGCCATGGAGAGCGCCGCCCTTCTCCCTTTCCGTCCTGATTGCTCAACTATTGACCGGGAAACACCGTATTGATTCGGGTTCAGGCTAACCCGTCGGGGTGGGCCGCGGCCCGGCGGAAGCGGCCGTATGGTGGCCGCCCGGCATCCGCTCTCCGGCCCCCGGCACCCCGGGTACGCTGCCGTGAGCTGTCGAGATCACCCGCATCAGGAGGCAGAGCCGACGTGAGCGCCATCCCCCCGGACACCACCCGCCGTCCCCCGGCCGGAACCCGCCGTACGGGGCGGACGGGGCTGGTGGCGGCGGTGTGCGCGGCTCTGGCCGCGACCGTGGCGGGCTGCGCGGAGGACCCGGACGCCGGCACCAACGGCGTCGGCAAACTGCCCGCCCAGCAGATCGCGGCCAAGGCGCGAGCCGCCGCCTCGGGGGCCGACACCGTCCGGCTCGCCGGGAAGCTCGTCAGCCAGGGCGGCACCTACGCGCTCGACATGCGGCTGGCCAAGGACGGCGCCCGGGGCCAGCTGACCACCAAGGCCGCCTCGTTCCAGCTGCTGCGGATCGGCGGCGCGCTCTATCTGAAGGCGGACGCGGCCTTCTGGGCCGGGGAGAAGGGCGTCGCCGGCTCCGGCAGCGCCGCCAAACTCGGCGGCAAGTACGTCAAGGTGCCCGCCGCCGACCCCGTCTACCAGCGCTTCAGCGGCTTCACCGACAAGGACACCCTGCTCGCCGGACTGCTCGGCCTGCACGGCGAGCTGACGACCGGCGACCACGGGACGGTCGGCGGGGTCCGCACCGTCCAGGTCACCGCCGGCTCCGGCTCCGGCGGCACCCTCGACGTCTCCCTGGAGGGCACCCCGTATCCGCTGCGGCTGCAGCGCGGGGGCGGCACGGGGGAGGTGACGCTCGCCGACTGGGGCAAGAGCGTGGACCTCAAGGCCCCCGACCAGGGGCAGGTCGTCGACTACGGCAAGAAGATCGCGCGCGGTGGCGGTGGCCGCGGCAATGGGAGCGGCAGCAGCAGCGGCTGACCGGCGCGGGCCGGGCCGCGCCGGGCGCGTCAGCCCTTGCGGCCGCGGCGCAGCAGCTTGGGCAGTGCGGCCGGCACCGGCCGGCGGGTGAGCGCCGGCGAGGGCAGTGGCGGCGCGGCGTGCGAACCGTCCGGCATCCGGCCGGGGCGCTGCTCCGCCCCGCCGGCCGGCGTCAGCCGCAGCACCCGGCACTCCCGGGCCCAGCGCTCGGTGAGGGTGTCCGCGTCCGGGGCGTTGAGCCGCTTGCCCTTCAGCTCCTCGACGGCGGCCTGCCACTCCTCGCCGCCGGGCGGGAGTTCGCGGACCTCGGCCGGCCAGGCGACGAGCCGGCCGCCCTTGTCCTTGCTGCGCACGGTGACCGTCGCGTTGCCGCCGTCGACGAGGCCCAGCGCGGCCAGCGGCTGCTCGCCCGCGCCCCCGCCGACCAGGCAGGCCGCCCCGTCGTGCCAGACGTGCCACAGCGCCCGGGCCGGGCCGGCCGTGCCCCGCACCCAGATCAGGCCGGACTTCTTCGTGGCCTCTTCGATGAGCGCCCGATCCAGCAGGCCCTGCGACACGGTCTCCTCCGTCATGGACCTCAGCCTAATCGGCCCGGCCAGGGCCGCCCGGCGCGCCCGCACGGTGAGACACCCGCCACCGGGGCGCGCCCCTGGAGCCGGTCCCTGCAGACGCCCCTACAGCCAACCGTTCCTCTTGCTGTGTCCTCCGGGGGCAACCCCCGGACCCCGGCCGAAGAGACCGCCGGCCGCCCCTAAAGCCAGCCGTTCCTCTTGAAGCCGCGGTGGATTCCGAGGCAGATGGTGACCGTGACCAGCATCATCGCCGGGTAGCCGTACTTCCAGTGCAGCTCCGGCATGTACGTGAAGTTCATGCCGTAGATGCCGGCGATCATCGTCGGGACGGCGAAGATCGCAGCCCAGGCGGTGATCTTGCGCATGTCCTCGTTCTGCGCGACGGCGGCCTGCGCGAGGTTGGCCTGGAGGATGGAGTTCAGCAGGTCGTCGAAGGACAGCACCTGCTCGTTGACCCGCGCCAGGTGGTCGGCGACGTCCCGGAAGTACTTCTGGATGTCGCTGTCCACCAGCCGCATCGGGCGCTCGCTCAGCAGCTGCATCGGCCGCAGCAGCGGGGAGACCGCGCGCTTGAACTCCAGTACCTCGCGCTTGAGTTGGTAGATCCGCCCGGCGTCGCCGCCCTTCGCGGTCTCCTTGGCGCCGGTGCCCTTGCCGTTGGTGCCCGAGCTGAAGACGTCGATCTCCACCTCGTCGATGTCGTCCTGGACCGCGCCGGCCACCGCCATGTAGCCGTCGACGACCTGGTCGGCGATGGCGTGCAGCACCGCGGACGGGCCCTTGGCCAGCCGCTCCTGGTCCTCCTGGAGGCGGTGCCGCAGGGCGCGCAACGAGCCCTGGCCGCCGTGCCGGACGGTCACGATGAAGTTCGGGCCCGTGAAGCACATCACCTCGCCGGTCTCGACCACCTCGCTGGTCGAGGTCAGTTCGGCGTGCTCCACGTAGTGCACGGTCTTGAAGACGGTGAACAGGGTGTCGTCGTACCGCTCCAGCTTGGGACGCTGATGGGCGTGGACGGCGTCCTCCACGGCCAGCGGATGCAGCCCGAACTCCTGGGCGATACCGGCGAATTCGGCCTCGTTGGGCTCGTGCAGTCCGATCCAGACGAAACCGCCCTCGTCCCGGACACCGGCGATCGCCTCGGCCGGGGAGAGGTGCGCGGGCACCCGCCGGCCGTCGCGGTAGACGCCGCAGTCCACGACGGCGCTGTTGGCGCAGGCCGGGCCGGCGTCGGTGCGGTAGGGAGAGTCGTCGCGACGCCGGGCGGGACGGACGGCGGCACGCAGATCGCGGATCATCGACATGGCAGGCTCCTTCGGGCCGGCCGTCAGTGGCACGCGGGCGCAACGCGGCCCGGAACGAGGACGTACGAGACGAGAGAAGGCAGTACGTCCGCAAAGCGGGCGGCGCTCGGTGCGGGGGCTACTGACGGCAGTTCGCTGACATCACGGAAAGAAGAGTCGAAGGCGCTCTTCCGTCATCTGCGTCCGGAGCAGGAGAACTTCACGAGTTTCGCCGCGGTGCGGCTGGGTACGGAAGCTCTCGGATTCAGAAGGTTCGCGGGGCGAACGGGATGACGGGAGAACTATCGGTACTGCACGGTCGACTCGGATCCACCGCAGCCCCACCTCCTCCGGCCGGTCCCCGTTGGGGGACGTTCGTCATTCCCTGACCAGACGGCAAGGCTATCAGCCACCGGAAGCGCCAGGGCTCCCCTTTGCACGTTCGATACGAACCGCACGCCGGGGCGCCGCCCGCCCGTGCTCCGGGGCGCGGCGGCGGGGCCCGGAAGCGACACCTATGCTCGGCCCATGTCTGACGTTCTTGAGCTGGTCGAGGCCCGGTTGCGCACGGCGCTGGGCGAGCCGGACGCACGAGCCGCCGTCACCTTCCTCGGCACCGACCGCATCGAGGTGCTGCGCTTCGTCGACGGTGAGGTGCTCCGCTACGCCACCCTCGGGATGTCGGCCCAGCCCATGGCCGACCCCACCGCGGTGGTCGCCGACCCGCTCCGCGGCCCGCGGGCCGAACTGCTGCTCTCCGTACGGGCCGGCCGCGCGGAGACCGACAAGGTGCTCCGCCCGCTCGCCGTCCTCGCCGCGTCCCCGCAGGTCGAGGGCGTGATCGTGGCCCCCGGGGCGTCGCTGGACGTGGGCGAACCGCTGTGGCCGGGGGCGCCGTTCACCTCGGTCCTGGTGGGCGCGTCCGGCGGCCTCGTCGAGGATCTGGAGCTGGACGAGCCTGCGGACCCGGTGCGGTTCCTGCCGCTGCTGCCGATGACGCCGAACGAGGCCGCCTGGAAGCGGGTGCACGGTGCCGAGGCGCTCCAGGCGCGCTGGCTGGAGCGGGGCACCGATCTGCGCGATCCGGTGCGCGCGGGCGTGGCACTGGACTGACCGGACGGCGGCGGCACGGCCCGTAAGCCCCGCTCGGCGAAAGAGCGGACGGAGCGTCAGTCTGCTTCCTCGCAGATCCCTTACGGACCTTTTGCAGACCCCTTGCAAATCCCCTGCACTGCTGGGGAGTTGGTGAAGGCCGAGATTCCGCCCTCGGCTGCGTGCCGGGGCTCCGGCTCCGCGGCGCAGTTGCGGCCGGCGCCGGCCACCGGGGGAACCGGCATCGCGACGGCCGTGATCAGGAGTGCGGCGTGAAGAGTGGCCGGAATCGTTGACGTTCGCACGTAAAAAGTCAGAGGTCCTGATGGGTGCGGGTTTCAACTAGTTTTTCGGGGATGACCGGCGCGGTGCCGGGAATCAGCCAAGTGTGCGGCCAGGTACGTGATTAGGGGCACACCGGTCGAGTGATCGTCCTTGACGGGACGGCGGCCACGGAGGACCGTTGGTCCTTATGAGGGGCGAACCCAGTTGCCCAAAGTGCGGAGGCCGGGTGCGGGCGCCCGGTCTCTTTTCCGATACCTGGCAGTGCGCCGCTCACGGCACCGTGCACCCGCTCCAGCCGGTCGTCCCGCCGAGCGTCGAGGCGCTGGGCGTCGTCGTCCACCGCGCGCAGGTGCCGGTCTGGATGCCCTGGCCGCTGCCGGTCGGCTGGCTGTTCACCGGTGTGGCCTGCGCCGGTGACGACCGCAGCGGCGGCCGGGCGACCGCCGTCGCCTGCTCCGGCCCCGGCCCCCTCGGCGGCCCCGGTGAGCTGCTGCTGATCGCCGAGGAACTGGGCGTCGGGCTCGGCGCCCGCTACGCCGGTATCGACGGCCCGGACCCGGGCTCGCACCTCTGCGTCGACAGGCCGCCCAACGCCAAGGTGTTGGCCGCCGGCCGCCCGACCCCGATGTGGCAGGTACATGGCGCCCCCGCCGACCGTGCGGTCTTCGCCGGTGAGGCCCGCGGGCTGTGGCTGTGGGCGATCGCCTGGCCCGAGCAGTCCGGGCTGCTGATGTACGACGAGCTGGTGCTGACCGACCTGCGGGAGGCCGGGGCCGAGGTGGATCTGCTGCCCTGCGGGGCGCTCTCGCCGAGGATCCTGAGCTGAGGCGGGCGGCGCGGCCGCGGTTGCCGGGCCGGGGGTCGGCGGGCGGGCGCATGTTCGGGCGCCCGGTATCCTTCCTGTAGTCCGTGGAAGTGCCCTGTAGTCCTTACGGTGCCCCGCGGTGCGGTGCCGCCCCGCCGGGGCCGCCGCCGTGTCCGTCCCGCAGCAGTCTGGAGCCCGTGCCGTGCGTATCGATCTGCACACCCACTCCACGGCTTCCGACGGCACGGACACCCCCGCCGAGCTGGTCCGTAACGCCGCGGCCGCCGGGCTGGACGTCGTCGCGCTGACCGACCACGACACCGTCGCCGGCCACGCCGAGGCGCGGGCCGCGCTGCCCGCGGGGCTGACGCTGGTCACCGGCGCCGAGCTGTCCTGCCGGCTCGACGGTGTCAGCCTGCACCTGCTCGCCTACCTCTTCGACCCCGACGAGCCGGAACTCGCCCGCGAGCGGGAGCTGGTCCGGGACGACCGGGTGCCGCGCGCCCGCGCGATGGTCGGCAAGCTGCGCGAGCTGGGTGTCCCGATCACCTGGGAGCAGGTGGCGCGGATCGCCGGCGACGGCGCCGTGGGACGGCCGCACCTCGCCACCGCCATGGTCGAGCTGGGCGTGATCGGCTCGGTCTCCGACGCCTTCACCGCCGAGTGGCTGGCCAACGACGGCCGGGCCTACGTGGAGAAGCACGAGCTCGACCCGTTCGACGCGATCCGGCTGGTGAAGGCGGCCGGCGGGGTCGCGGTCTTCGCCCACCCGCTCGCCGTCAAGCGCGGCACCTGCGTCCCGGAGAGCGCGATCGCCGAGCTGGCCGCGGCCGGCCTGGACGGCATCGAGGTCGACCACATGGACCACGACGCCGTGACCCGCGCCCGGCTGCGCAGTCTCGCCGCCGACCTCGGGCTGCTGACCACCGGCTCCAGCGACTACCACGGCAGCCGCAAGACCTGTCTCCTCGGTGACTGCACCACCGACCCCGAGATCTACGGGGAGATCACCCGCCGGGCCACCGGCGCCTTCCCCGTCCCCGGCGCGGGCGGCTGAGCCCGCGGCACCGGCCGCCCGCCGTACCGCGCACTCCGGTGAGCGGGGCGCGCCCCGGCACGGCCCTCTCGCCCCTGCTTCTCCCTTCTTCCCTTCTCCTCCCACGGGCCGGCCGTCGGCCGTGCCGCGTCCGGTCCCGTGCGTCTTTCCCCCTCCGTTCGTCCGTACCACCGCAAGGCCAGCACCGTGTTCGACGTCGCCGTCTTCAGTACCCTCTTTGTCACGCTTTTTGTGATCATGGACCCCCCGGGCATCACCCCGATCTTCCTCGCCCTGACCTCCGGCCGAACGGCCAAGGTGCAGCGCCGCATGGCGTGGCAGGCGGCCACCGTCGCGTTCTGCGTGATCGCGGTCTTCGGCCTCTTCGGCAAGCAGATCCTCGGGCGGCTGCACATCTCCACGCCCGCGCTGATGATCGCCGGCGGGCTGCTGCTCCTGCTGGTGGCGCTGGACCTGCTGACCGGCAAGTCCGAGGAGCCCACCCAGACCAAGGACGTGAACGTGGCACTGGTGCCGCTCGGCATGCCGCTGCTGGCCGGGCCCGGCGCCATCGTCTCGGTGATCCTCGCCGTGCAGCACGCGCGCGACGCCGCGTCCCAGATCGCGGTCTGGGCGGCGATCGCGGCGATCCACGTGGTGCTCTATCTGGTGATGCGGTTCTCGCTGGTGATCATCCGCGTGATCAAGGACGGCGGGGTGGTGCTGGTGACCCGGCTGGCCGGGATGATGCTCTCCGCGCTCGCCGTGCAGCAGATCATCAACGGTGTGACGCAGGTGATCCAGGGGACCTGAGCGGCTCCCGGCACGACAACGCCCCCGTACGGTCGGTCTGTACGGGGGCGTTCGCGCGTCGTGCTACGTCGTCTTCGTCACGTCGTCGTCCGGGCGCGGTCGGTGGTGTCGCTATCAGCTGACGGCAGCGGCGTCCGCCGGGCGGATGTAGATCCGCTGCCCTATGGCGGCGGCCTGCTGCACGATCTGGTTGACGGAGGCGGCGTCCACGACGGTGCTGTCCACGGCGGTGCCGTCGGCATCGTCCAGGCGCATGATCTCGAAGCGCATAAAGGCTTCTCCCTTCGTCTGATCCTCCTGTGGAGAACTTCTTTGACAGGTTCCGCCCGGCTTCGTTGCCGGACGTTCCTTAGGGGACAACGAGCCTACAGCTGAAATGATTCCCTACGCTAAAGAAAATTTTGCATGGCCTAAGCAATGCCGGTGCGAGACCGGTGCGAGACCGGTGAGAGAAGCCCTTCTGCTTGTGCCCGCCGTGCGCCCGCCGGGACAATGGACCCCGCAATGAACGACCTCCCGCCCCCGGGCACCACCGACCTCACGGCGCTCGCCGCCGGCATCGAGCGCACCAACGAGTTGCTCACCCGGGTCCTGGCGGAGGTGGCCACCACCCCCTCGACCCATGCCGTCTTCGCCGACGCCGGATACGTGTACGCCGCCGCCGGGCGGCTGGTCGCCGGTACGGAGGACCGCAGGGCGTTCGAGCTGGACGCCGAGGCCCTCATCGAGGCGTTCATCGACAAGGCGCGGACGATCTTCCCGGACAGCCGGCTGCTGCGGGTCTACTGGTACGACGGCGCCCGCCGCCGGATCCACACCCAGGAGCAGCAGCGGATCGCCGAACTCCCCGACGTCAAGGTCCGGCTCGGCAACCTCAACGCCCACAACCAGCAGAAGGGCGTCGACTCGCTGATCCGCACCGACCTGGAGTCGCTGGCCCGGCACCGGGCGATCACCGACGCCGTCCTGATCGGCGGCGACGAGGACCTGGTCTCCGCGGTGGAGGCGGCCCAGGGCTACGGCGCCCGGGTCCACCTGTGGGGCATCGAGGCCCCCGCCGGCCGCAACCAGGCCGAACCGCTGATGTGGGAGGTGGACAGCGCGCGCACCTTCGACCTGGACTTCTGCAAGCCGTACGTGACCCGGCGGACGGCCGGCGAGGGGGCCGAGCCCGGCGCCGGCGAGGGGCCGGTGCCGACCCGCGAGGAGGTCCGGTTCGTGGGGGCGCGGGTCGCCGCCCAGTGGCTGTCGGAGCGCGGCCCGGCCTGGGTGGCCGAGCTGCTGCCCGGCCACCCGTATCTGCCCGGCAGCGTCGACCAGGAGCTGCTCACCGCCGCGGAGGCGCTGCTGCGGCACTCGCTGCGCGGCCACTCCGATCTGCGGCGGGTGCTGCGCGACGGGTTCTGGGACCACGTCCAGGGGCGCTTCTGACCGACGGCTCGCCGCGGAGCTCCGCCGGAAGTGCCTCAGCCGACGTCGCTCCAGAAACCGGCCAGTGCCTCGGCGGTCTTGTGCGGGCGCTCGGCGTTGGGGGAGTGCTCGGCGCCTTCGATGACCGTGCGCCGGGCCGACAGCCGGTGGGCCATCGCGTCCATCAGCGGCAGCGGCCAGGCGTAGTCGACCGATCCGGAGACGACGTGGACCGGCAGGCCGGTACGTGCCAGCTCGGCGACCCGGTCGGGCTCCGCCAGCATCTGCCCGCCGGTGGCGATCAGCTGCTCGGGGACGGTGTTCAGCCAGCGCCGCCGCAGGAACCCGGCGATCTCCGGGGGCAACGTGTCGTCCGCCGCCTCCGGGGGATCCAGTGCCCGCATCGCCTCCCACACCCGCGCCATGCTCATCGTGCCGAGCGCGTCGATCAGCATCCGCACCCGGGTCTGCTGCGGCGGGTCGAGGGCGGCCGGCCCGGAACTGAGCGCGGTCAGCGAACGGAACGGCGCCGGATCGCGCAGCACCGCGGCCCGGGCGATCAGGCCGCCGAGGGAGTGCCCCAGCAGATGCAGCGGGCCGCCGCCGGGTTCCGCCAGGGCCCGCGCCTGGGCCAGTACGTCGCGCGCCAACTCCTGCTGTGCGTAAGCCTGTTGGTCGCGCGGCCCGGGGGTCTCGTGCTGTCCGCGGCCGTCCACCGCGACCGCCCGGAACCCGGCCGCGGCGAGCGGTGCCAGCAGGGCGATGAAGTCCTCCTTGCTGCCGGTGAAGCCGGGGACGAGGAGGGCGGTGCCGATCGGGGCGCCGTCGGGCCGGGCGTCGTGCACGGCGAACGCGCCGCGCTCGGTGTCGAGCCGGTACGCACGGGCGCACGGCGGGAGGGTGAGGGTGGGCGGCCTGCTCATGGGGCGAGGCTATCGGGACCGTCGGGGGCGCGCGTCCGGGGCGCCGGGGCGTGCGGGGCCCGGAACGCCGGCGACCCGGCGCCCGCACGAGGCGGGGCCGGGTCGTCAACTGCCGTCGGGGCCGGACCGGATGGCCGGTTCAGCTCTCGGTCGGCGCCTCCGCCTTCTTGGCGACGGTGCGCTTGCGGGTGCGCTTGGGCTTCTCCGCGGCGGCCTCCGCGCCGTCCGCCGCCTCGGCGGGGGCGGCCTCGGCGGCCTTGGCGGCGGCCGTCTTCCGCGTCCGCTTCGGCTTGGCGGGGGCCTCGGCCGCCCCGTCGGCGGCCTCGGCCTCAGTGGCCTTGGCGACCTTGGCGGCCGTGGTCTTGGCGGCCGTGGTCTTGGCCGCCGCCGTCTTACGGGTCCGCTTGGGCTTCGCCGGGGCGGCGTCCGTGCCCTCGGCGGTCGCCACCGCGGCCTCCGCCGCGGGCTCGGCCGGGGTGTCGGCCGCGGGCTTGGCGGCGGCCACCTTACGGGTCCGGGTGCGCTTCGGCTTGGCCGGCGCCTCGGCGTCCGCGACGGCGGTGCTCGCCGCTGCGACGTCGGCGACCTCGGCGGCCTCGGTGGCGGGCGCCGCGGTCTTGGCAGCGGTCCGCTTGCGGGTGCGCTTGGGCTTGGCCGGGGCCTCGGTGCCCTCGGCCGTCGCCACGGCGGCCTCCGCCGCGGGCGCCGCCTCGGTCACGTCCGCCGCCACGCCCTCCACGGCGTCCACCGCGGCCTTGGCGGCACTACGGGTGCGGCGCCGGCGGGGCTTGGCCAGGGCCTCGGTGGCCTCGGCGTCCGGGCCGGCCGCAGGGGCCGGCACCGTGGCGGCCTCGGCGACCGCCTCGGCCGCGGCCTCGCGGGCCTCGGCCACCACGGCCTCGGTGGCGGTCGCCGCCACCGCGCCGCGGGTGCGGCGCCGGCGCCGGGGCGTCCGCGGCGCAACGGCGGCGTCGGTCCCCTCGGCCGCGTCCACCGCCGCCTCCGGCGCGCCCGCGCCGGCCTGCTCGTCCACCGGGGCCCCGCCGCGCGTCCGGCGCCGCTGGCGCGGCGTCCGGGTCCGCCGGGGCTCCTCCCGGGACTCCTGCTCGGGCCCGCCCGACCGCCGGCCGCGCCCGCGGCCACCGGTCTCGCCCAGGTCCTCGACCTCTTCGGCGGCCAGCCCCGCGCGGGTCCGCTCGGCGCGCGGCAGCACGCCCTTGGTGCCCTCGGGGATGTGGAGCTGTTCGTAGAAGTGCGGCGAGGTGGAGTAGGTCTCCTCCGGCTCGTCGAACGGCAGGTCCAGCGCCTTGTTGATCAGCTTCCAGCGCGGGATGTCGTCCCAGTCGACGAGGGTGACCGCGGTGCCCTTGGCGCCCGCCCGGCCGGTGCGGCCGATGCGGTGCAGATAGGTCTTCTCGTCCTCGGGCGACTGGTAGTTGACGACGTGGGTGACACCCTCGACGTCGATACCGCGGGCGGCGACGTCGGTGCAGACCAGGACGTCGACCTTGCCGTTGCGGAAGGCGCGCAGCGCCTGCTCGCGGGCGCCCTGGCCGAGGTCGCCGTGGACCGCGCCGGCCGCGAAGCCGCGCCGGGTGAGCTGGTCGGAGATGTCGGCGGCGGTCCGCTTGGTCCGGCAGAACACCATCGCCAGCGCGCGGCCCTCCGCCTGGAGGATGCGGGACACCATCTCCGGCTTGTCCATGGAGTGCGCGCGGTAGACGTGCTGGGTGATGTTGGCGACCGTCGCGCCCTCGTCGTCCGGGGCGGTGGCCCGGATGTGCGTCGGCTGCGACATGTAGCGGCGGGCCAGCGAGATGACCTGGCCGGGCATGGTCGCCGAGAACAGCATGGTCTGGCGCTTGGCCGGCAGCAGCTGGATGATCTTCTCGACGTCGGGCAGGAAGCCCAGGTCGAGCATCTCGTCGGCCTCGTCCAGGACGAGGGTGCGCACCTGGGACAGGCTGAGCTTCTTCTGGCCCGCGAGGTCGAGCAGCCGGCCGGGCGTGCCGACGACCACGTCGACGCCCTTCTTCAGCGCCTCGACCTGCGGCTCGTAGGCCCGGCCGCCGTAGATCGCCAGGACCCGGACGTTGCGCACCTTGCCGGCGGTCAGCAGGTCGTTGGTGACCTGCTGGCACAGCTCGCGGGTGGGCACGACCACGAGGGCCTGCGGTGCCTCGGTCAGCTGCTCGGGCGTGGCCCGGCCGGCCTCGACGTCGGCGGGGACGGTGACCCGCTCCAGCAGCGGCAGGCCGAAGCCGAGCGTCTTGCCGGTGCCGGTCTTGGCCTGGCCGATGACGTCGTTGCCGGAGAGGGCGACGGGGAGCGTCAGCTCCTGGATGGGAAAGGGGTGGACGATACCGACGGCTTCCAGGGCCTCGGCGGTCTCGGGGAAGATCCCGAGTTCGCGGAACGTCGTAGACAGAGTCTTGCCTCTTCTGTGAGACGCGGCGGGAGGCGGCGGAGGGGGTCGTACCGCACCGTCGTACGGGTTCGTACGGCGCCGGCCCGTCGGGGCCGGTCGGCGCGGGACCACTGCCGTCGCTCAGGCACTCCTGCCGCGAGCGGTGTGCCTCCTGCTGTGCGCACGTCGCGTACGCGCCGCGGGGAGGGCGGTCGGTTGGAGCCGATCGGGCCACCGACCGGGCATCCGCTTTCGTGGAACGACCCACCGATACTCGGCGGGTCCTTTAGCACTGTACCCCGGATGTCGCCCGCGAATCCGAAGGCGTGTATGACTGAGGAATTCATCACGGCGCGCCGCACCGCTCCCGGCGATCACACCGACGGGTGACTGGGCCGTGGCTGACCAGGGCCTTCCGCGGCCCCTCGGGCGGGCTATTGTGCCGGTCATGGAGACGCCTGACAACGCCGCTGCCGACGCCCAGGAACACACCGGAATCGCCGCCCAGGACTGGGACCGGGCATCCGCCGACCCGCAGTACCGGGCCGCCGTGATCGATCTGCTCGGCGCCCTCGCGTACGGCGAGCTGTCCGCCTTCGAGCGGCTGGCGGAGGACGCCAAGCTCGCCCCCACCATGGACGACAAGGCAGAACTGGCCAAAATGGCCTCGGCCGAATTCCACCACTTCGAGCGGCTGCGGGACCGGCTCGCCGAGATCGAGGCGGAGCCCAACGAGGCGATGGAGCCGTTCGCCGCGGCGCTGGACGAATTCCACCGCCAGACCGCGCCGTCGGACTGGCTGGAGGGCCTGGTCAAGGCGTACGTCGGCGACTCGATCGCCAGTGACTTCTACCGCGAGGTCGCGGCCCGGCTGGACTCCGACACCCGCGACCTGGTGCTCGCGGTGCTGGACGACACCGGCCACGCCACCTTCGCGGTGGAGAAGGTCCGGGCGGCCATCGAGGCCGAGCCGCGGGTCGGCGGACGGCTGGCGCTGTGGGCCCGCCGGCTGATGGGCGAGGCGCTCTCGCAGGCCCAGCGGGTGGTCGCGGACCGCGACGCGCTCTCCACGATGCTGGTCGGCGGGGTGGCCGACGGCTTCGACCTGGCCGAGGTCGGCCGGATGTTCTCCCGGATCACCGAGGCGCACACCAAGCGGATGGCGGCGCTGGGCCTGGCGGCCTGACGCCGGACCGTGCGCCGTCAGGCCGTCCGGTGGCCCTTCAAAGGGGCGGCCGGGCGGCGGACGCGGCGGCGCGGCGGGCGGGCCAGCACCGACAGCAGCGCGGAGCCCACGGCGAACGCGGCGACCGTCACCTGCACCGGATGACCGGGACCCAGGATCGAGCGGGTCAGCAGCGCGCCGAGCAGCGCCGCGACCGGGCCCGTGGCCAGCGTGAGGGTGTGGGAGGGGAATCGCTCGGGCAGCCAGCGCCGCGCGGACAGGGCGATGGCGAATCCGACGATCACGGCGCCGAGCGCTTCCCAGATCATGCTGTTCCCTCCCGCTGACGAGGCCGATCAAACAAACAAATCGGTCGTAGGCGGTCGTACCCAAGGGCCCCCGGCAGCAACCCTCCGGCGGGGCCCGCTTGTCCGGTCAGCGTGCGCCCTCGTCCGGCCGCGGGGCAAGGGAATGCGGTCTCCGGGCGGCAGCGACGCAACAGGGCGGCGGCCCGGGGGAAGAATCCCCGGGCCGCCGCCCTGTTGCGATCTCAGTGCCGGCGCCGGTGCGCCGGCGGGCCGCCGCTCAGGGCGCGCCGAAGCCGACCCGGCGGATGCTCGGCTCGCCGATCTCCACGTAGGCCAGCCGGTCCGCCGCGACGAGGACCTTGCGGCCGTGCTCGTCCTCGAGGCTCAGCAGCTCCGCCTTGCCGGTCAGCGCCTCGCTCACCGCGCGCTCGACCTCCTCGGCGGACTGCCCGCTCTCCAGAACGATCTCGCGGGGCGTGTGCTGCACGCCGATCTTGACCTCCACGGCTTCTGTCCCTCCGATGATCCGGGTGCCCCCAGCGTCGGCTGGGGGAGGGTGCGCGGCCAGGCGCGCGGTACTCCGCACACATTAGCCCGGTGCGGGGACGGACAGGACGTCACGGACCACGCCAGCAGCGAACACGCTCAGTGTGTGTCGCTGCCGTGCAGCGGGAATCCCGCGATGCCCTTCCAGGCGAGCGAGGTCAGCAGCTGCACCGCGGTGTCCCGCGGCACCTCGCTCTCCGAGGACAGCCAGTAGCGCGCCACCACCTGGGAGACCCCGCCCAGGCCCACGGCCAGCAGCATCGACTCGTCCCGCGACAGCCCGGTGTCCTCGGCGATCACCGCGCTGATCGCCTCGGCGCACTCCAGCGACACCTTGTCCACCCGCTCGCGGACGGCCGGCTCGTTGGTCAGGTCCGACTCGAAGACCAGCCGGAAGGCGCCGCCCGGGTCCTCCACGTAGGCGAAGTAGGCGTCCATGGTGGCCGCGACCCGCTGCTTGTTGTCGGTGGTCGACTCCAGCGCCGTGCGTACTGACTGCAGCAGCGCCTCGCAGTGCTGGTCGAGGAGGGCGAGGTAGAGCTCCAGCTTGCCGGGGAAGTGCTGGTAGAGCACCGGCTTGCTGACGCCCGCCCGCTCGGCGATGTCGTCCATCGCGGCCGCGTGGTAGCCCTGGGCGACGAAGACCTCCTGGGCCGCGCCCAGAAGCTGGTTGCGCCGGGCTCGGCGTGGCAGGCGAGTGCCCCGCGGGCGCGCCGCCTCGGTCTGCTCGATGGCGCTCACGCTGCCTCCCAGTGATCGTTCCGTTCGCGCGCCGTACAAGATGGTGCGCCGCAGCCGTCATCGTACTTTTGGGTAACGGGGCTGTGTGCGGTCGGCGGCGAGAAATTCCGCCCCGCACCTCTCGCCGAAGCCGACATAACGTCCCAGGTCATCGGTATTCGTCTTCGTTGAGCTCGACGACCCGGGCCTGTTCGGCGCGGTCCGCCTCGTTCGCCGAGTAGTCGCCGCCGGTCACCTTCTCGTCGCGCTGCGGCGCGAGATCGGTGTGCTGCTCGGCGGCGTCCGCCTCCGGTGCCTCCACGTCGAACGGATCGGCGGCCGGGGCCTCGGTCGCGTCCTCGAAAGTGTCCGGGTCTGTCGGGTCGACGCGCATGATGGCTCCCTGTTCCGGTGCTCGGCGGGCCGAAGCCGCGCCGTAGGGCGGGCCGCCCTAGCTACGAGCCTAGGAGAGCGGTTGCGGCAGCGCGATGCGGTGTGTGACCGCGAACACACAATCGGGGGCGTGATCGTCTCGTAACATCGACAGCATGTCTTCGACCGAGCCGCCGGACACCGCGACCGCCGCCGCTCTCCCGGTGCCGCCGGCCGGGCCCGGCGCCCCGGGCCCCGCGGACGAGGTGGTCGACTGGGTGTCGCTGGGCTCGCCGCCGCGGCTGACGATGGCGGTCCGCAGCCCGGCCGCGCAGTCGGCGGGCGCCCCGGGGAAGGACCGCGAACCGGCGCTCTGCGTCCACGGCCTGGGCGGCTCGTCCCGCAACTGGTCGGCGCTGATGCCGCTGCTCGCCGACCGGCTGGCCGCCGAGGCGATCGACCTCCCCGGCTTCGGCGAGTCGCCGCCGCCCGACGACGGCAACTATTCCGTCTCCGCACAGGCCCGCGCGGTCATCCGCCACCTCGACGCGGCCGGCCGCGGCCCCGTCCACCTCCTCGGCAACTCCATGGGCGGCGCGACCGCGACCCGGGTCGCGGCGCTCCGCCCCGACCTGGTCCGCACCCTCACCCTGATCTCGCCCGCGCTGCCCGAACTCCGCCCGCAGCGGACGGCGGTGCCCACCGCGCTGCTCGCGGTCCCCGGCGTGGCCCGGCTGTTCGGCCGGCTCACCCGCGACTGGACGCCCGAGCAGCGCACCCGCGAGGTGCTGGCGCTCTGCTACGGCGACCCGGCCCGGATCACCCCCGAAGGCTTCGAGTCCGCCGTCGAGGAGTACGCCCGGCGGCTCGAACTCCCGTATTTCTGGGAGGTGATGGAGCGTTCGGCGCGCGGTGTGGTGGACGCCTACACCCTCGGCGGCCAGCACGGCCTGTGGCGTCAGGCCGAACGCGTCCTGGCACCCACGCTTCTCGTCTACGGTGGACGCGACCGCCTGGTCTCCGTCCGGATGGCACGGCGGGCGGCCGCGGCGTTCCGCGGCTCACGGCTGCTGACACTTCCGGAGGCGGGACACGTGGCGATGATGGAGTACCCCGAGGCGGTGGCCCGGGCCGTCCGCGACCTGGTCGACTCCGTCGCGGCCCGGCCGGCCGGAGCCGGGAGCTGACGGCCCCGTGGGACGACACAGCCGCCGGGGCGAACGGCAGCGCCCGGCCCCCGAAACGGCCGGGACCACCGACAGCGCACCGCACCCTCCGGGGACGGGGCGCCGCCGCCGGGTGACCGGACCGCCGGAGGGCGGCGGAGCGGTCCGCGGCGGCCATCCCGAGCAGCGCGAGCCGGGCGGCGCCTGGGGCGCGGTCCCGCCGCCGGACGGGCCCGCGGCGCCCGCACCGAGAATCCCCCGGCCGCGGGCCGCCGAGCCCGGTGGACCGGCTTCCGGCACGCCGCCCTTCGGCACCCCGCCCTTCGGTACCCCGCTGGGGGCTCCGGTGGCCGGCACCCCCGCGTTCGACGTGCCGGTGGTCTCGCCGGCGGACGACCCGGGGCCGCGCCGGGAGTATCTGGAGGCGTTCGACGGAAGCGGGAGCGGGAACGGCCCCGGCGCCGGGGCGGACCGAGCGGCCGCGCGGGGCACGGGGAGGAGAACCGCTTCCCCGGCCGGAGCATCCCCTGACGGCGGTGCCGCAGGTTCCCCCGACGAGGTCTCCGGCGGGGCCTTCGCGACCCAGGCCGTCCAGCCCGCGGGCGGTGCCGACGGGCGCGCGGCCGACGCCGAGGAGCCGGCCGGCCCCGGGGCGCGGGGCGCCCGCAAGGGGCACCGGGCGCGGACCCTCACCGGCGCCGCGGCCGCGGCGGTGACCACCGCGCTCGCCGTCGTCATCGCCGGTCAGGTCGCCGACCAGCACCGGGACGGCGCCGGCCCGCAGGCCCGCAGCGGCGACGACCGGACCGACGGCGGCACCGACCAGGCATCGCGCTCGCAGACGCGGGCCGGCCAGGACGCCAAGCCCGCCGACTACGCCACGCAGATGGCCGAAGTCTTCCCGCTGGACCCACAGTTGACCGCCAGCGGCCGCTTCCGGCCCGTCGGCGGCGACGCCCAGGCGCCCGGCCACGGCACGGTGCTGCGCTATCGGGTGGACGTCGAGGAGGGACTGCCGCTGGACGGCGCGCTGTTCGCCGAGGCGGTGCACAAGACCCTCAACGACGACCGGAGTTGGGCGCACGGCGGGCGGCGGACCTTCCAGCGGGTGGGCTCCGGCACCGCGGACTTCGTGATCTCGCTGGCCAGCCCCGGCACCACCGCCAAGTGGTGCGCCAAGTCCGGTCTGGACACCACCGAGGACAACGTCTCCTGCGACTCGGCGGCCACCCAGCGGGTGATGATCAACGCCTACCGGTGGGCGCAGGGCGCCCGCACCTACGGCCCGGACAAGATGCTGGCCTACCGCCAGATGCTGATCAACCACGAGGTCGGGCACCGGCTCGGCCACAACCACGAGGTCTGCTCGCGGCCGGGCGCGCTGGCGCCGGTGATGATGCAGCAGACCAAGTTCCTCACCACGGACGGGGTCACCTGCCGGCCCAACTCCTGGCCGTATCCGACCGGGCACTGAGCCCGGAAGCGGCGGGGCGCCCGGCGTAGGCGCCCCGCTGTGCGGGGGCTTCGGTTGCCGTGCGCGGCGGGCATTGGCCGTCCTCGCGGTGCCGGAGCCGCAGGTCGTGGCGGGTGAGCGGCCCCTGAGGGCGGCGGCCGGCCGGCTGGACCACCCCCACCCAACGGCCCCATAGCGCGTCGAAACGCCCCGAGGGGTGGAAAGTCACGCGTGTTCACCCCTTCCGGTGGTGCGATGGACAACCGTCCATCGCGCGACCTGCCCCTTTGCGTAGCTTCTTCCTGCAGGTGGCGGGGGTCGTGCCGCGCCAGGACGCCGATATGGGAGGACGGGGGTGCCGTCGTGCGCATTGGACTGCTCACCGAGGGTGGCTATCCCTACGCGTCCGGTGAGGCGCACGGCTGGTGCGACCGGCTCGTTCGCGGACTCGCCGGCCATGACTTCGCGCTCCACGCGCTGACCACCGACCCCCGCCAGGACGCCCGCGGCCCCGTGGCGCTGCCGGTCAACGCCCGGCTGGCGGGCCGGGCGGCACTGTGGGGCGAGGCCCCGGCGGCGCACCGGCGGGCCGGCGGCCGACGTGCCCGGCGCCGCTTCGCCGAGCACTTCGGCGAGCTGGTAGCGGCCTGCACGGCGCTGCCGGCGGGGGAGCGGACGAGCGCCGCCGAGGCCGCCGCGGACGGACAGGCGGACCGTTTCGCCAGCGGTCTCTACGGGCTCGCCGACCTCGCCCGCGACGGTGCCCCGCTGCCCGCCCTGCTCCGCTCCGAGGACGCCGTCCGCGCCCTGGAGGCGGTCTGCCACGGCCCCGGCGCACCGTCCGCGGTCCGCGGCGCACAGGTCGCGGACCTGCTGGCGGCCGCCGCGGAGCTGGAACCGGCGCTGCGTCCGCTCTCCCTGGACTGGTACGGCGACTCCGGGCTCGCCGGGGTCGACCTCTGCCACGCCGCCGCGGCCGGCCCCGCCGCCCTCCCGGGACTGCTGGCCAAACGCTTCTTCGGTACCCCGCTGCTGGTCACCGAGCACGATGTGCGGCTGCGCGAGCACTACCTCGCCCACCCCGCCGTGTCGCGCCCCGTGCCCGTCCGCGCCCTGCTCGCCGCCTTCCACCGTGCGCTCGCCGCCGAGACCTACGCCCGGGCCGCGCTGATCACCGCCGGCGGCGCCCGGGCCCGCCGCTGGCAGGAGCGCTGCGGTGCGGACCCGGCCCGGCTGCGCACGGTCCATCCGGGCATGGACGCGGGCCCGTTCGCGTCCGTCCCGGATGCCGCGCCGGACGACTCCGCGACCCTGGTGTGGACCGGCGCCATCGCCCCGGACAAGGACCTCGTCGGGCTGCTGCACGCCTTCGCCGCGCTGCGCAAGGACGTCCCGGCCGCCACCCTCCGGATCGTCGGCGGCCTCGGCGACGACCCGGAGGGCGCCGCCTACCGCGCCCAGTGCCGGGCGCTGGCCGCCCAGCTCTTCCCCGACGAGGCCGCCGACGCCCGTACCGCCGGGGAGAACCCGGTCAGCTTCGAGGAGATCGGCGGCCCCGCCGCGCCCACCACGGCGGACGTCCTGGCCTCCGCGGCGGTGGTGGTGCTCTCCAGCGCGGTCGAGGGGTTCCCGCGCTCCCTGGTGGAGGCGATGTTCTGCGGCCGCGCCACGGTCTCCACCGACACCGGTGCGGTCTGCGAGGTGATCGGCGGCACCGGCCTGGTGGTGCCGCCGCGCAACCCCCGCGCGCTGGCCGACGCCTGCCGGGCGCTGCTCACCGACCCGGAGCGGCGCGCCCGGCTGGGCGCCGCGGCCCGCGCCCGGGCCCTCGAACTCTTCACCGTCGAGCAGAACATCGCGGCATTTCGTGGCATCTACCTGGAGCTGATCGCGCAGACCCCGGACGCCCCGGCGGGGCGCGGCGGCGTGACGGCCGGGGGCGGGGTCCCGCGGCCCTTCGCCCGGCCCGCCGAGCGCCGGGTGTCCGGCGGACCGGTTCCGGCCGGCACCACCCGCACCCCCAGCTGGGCCCGCGGCGAACGCGCCGATCGGGCGGACGGGCCGGCCGGAGGCGGCCGGCGCACTCGATACGGGGCGGCCGGCGAACCGGCCGCCGGGCAGATGCGGTGAGGGTGAGGGAGACGACAGTGGTGACTGCCGTGCTGGACGTGCTCTGCGCGATGGGCGTGGTGGGCGCGGCCCTGGTGACGGGGATGGCGGATGTGGCACACGAGGGGGCCGGGGCCTGGACGGGCGGCCGTCGGCGCATCCGGCGGGTGACCCGTACCGGCCGCCCGCTGCCCTTCCGCCGCCGTCCCACCGACGGCGGCTGTCCCCGGGGCCGGGGGAGAGGAGACCGCGCATGACCGCACCCGAGAGCGGCACCGCGGCCCCGCCCGTCCGGCCGGTCCGCCGGCACGGCCCGGCCGACCCCGTCAAGATCCTGATGCACCGTCACCGATCCCTGTGCGAAGAGGCGGTGGACCCGTTGGAGATCGCCGCCGGCCTGGAGGCGCACGGTGTCACCGACCGCGCCGCCGCCCGCTTCCGGCACCGCGACGTCTTCTCCCTGGCGGAGGAGCTCTACGCCCGCGTCCCGCGCGCCGACGGGCCGGAGTGCCGGACGCCGGAGGAGCCGGCGGACGCCGCGGAGGCGGACCCGGAACCACCGGACCCCGCGCCCGCCCCCCGCTCCCGGACCGCCCGCGGCGCGGTGCAGCTGCTCCCCGGCGCCATCGGCCTGTCCACCGTCGCCGCCCATGTCTCGGTCCTGGCGCCGACTCCGCGGCTGCTCGCGGCAGTTGACGCAGCTGGGTTGCTGCTGACCGTCCTCGCGCTGCGGCTGGCCCTGCGGCACGGGCCGCTGCGGCTGCGCCGCGGCCCCGGTTCCCGTACGGCGGCGACGGCGGCCTTCTGGACGGTGGCGTACGCGGTCCTCGGCGACTGGCTGCTGGCCCAACTCCGCTCCGGCGGGCCCGATGTGCCCGGCCCGCTTCCGCGGGCGGCGGTCGCCACCGCCGTGGCGCTGGCCTGCGCACTCGCCCCGGCCGCCGGCTGCGCCCACTGGTTCGCGCGGCGCGCCCGGCACCGGGTGGCCGCCAGCCGCGCACTGGCCGAACTCGCCTCCCGAGTAAGGCCGTTGCTCGTCGCCGCGACGCTGCTCTTCCTGGGCGCCGCGGCGGCGCTGGCCGCCGGCGCCCACGTCCTGCTCGGCCGCACGGGGAGCCCCGGCGGCCGGTGGGCGGTCCCGGCGGCGGCCGCGCTGGCGGTGCTGCTCTTCCTCGCCCGGCTGCTCGCGGTCCACGGCTTCCCGGCGGCCGCCGCGGCCGGGCTGGGGAGCGCCGCGGCCCTGGAGGCGGTGGCCCTGGCGCTCGTCCTGACCGCCCGGCTCCCCGGGTGGGCACGGCTCGGTGCCCCGGTGGAGGCGCTGGTCGGCGCCGCCGGACCGGCCGCGGTCCCCGCCGTCGCGTGCACGGCCGCCGCACTGGGCCTCCTCGTCCACGGGCTGCGGGCGCTCACGGGGGCCTGCGCGAACCTGCCGGTGCCACCGAGGCGGGAGGGGCGCACCGGCGATGACGCAACTCATCGGCACGCTCCCCTCGATCCCGCATGAGGAGCCGGCACATGACCTCTCCCCCGGCCGAGGCGGGGGGATTCTTCCCGCACGGGTTGATCTTTCTGCTTCACGGCCGGTCGCCGACCCGCATCAACGGCAAGGGACGGTGTGCCGTCCATCGGTCTCGCACCAGCTCCACAGACCTGACTTTCCGCCGGCCCGGCGGTAGGCCCGGCCAACTTCGTTTTCGCCGACCGGGCAGCAGCGATCGTCCCCCGCGTGAACGCGGGGGTATACACGGAGGAACCACGATGAACATCCACCCGCTCACACGGCACGCGCGCAGGGGGGCCGCACGATGAGGGTGCTGCTCATCGGCGCCAACGGGTACCTCGGCCGCTATGTCGCCGACCGCCTGCTCGCCGACCCCGCCGTCCAGCTCACCGCCCTCGGCCGGGGAGACGACGCCGACGTCCGCTTCGACCTGGCCACCGGCAGCCCCGGGGCGCTCACCCGCTTCCTGGACGCGGTGCACCCCGGTGTGGTCGTCAACTGCGCGGGCACCACCCGCGGCGGTGCACGGGAGCTGACCCGGCACAACACCGTCGCGGTCGCCACCATCTGCGAGTCGCTGCGCCGCAGCGGCTGCGGCGCCCGTCTGGTGCACCTCGGATGCGCCTCCGAGTACGGGCCCTCGCAGCCCGGTTCGTCCACCGCCGAGGACGCGGTGCCGCGCCCCGGGGGCCCGTACGGCGTCAGCAAGCTGGCCGCCACCGAGCTGGTGCTCGGCTCCGGGCTGGACGCCGTGGTGCTGCGGGTCTTCTCGCCGGTCGGGCCGGGCACCCCGGCCGGGTCGCCGCTGGGGCGGCTCGCCGAGGCGATGCGGCGCGCGATGCAGTCCGGGGACAACGAGCTCAAGCTCGGCGGCCTGGGCGTGCAGCGGGACTTCGTCGACGTCCGGGACGTGGCCCGGGCGGTGCACGCCGCCTCGCTGTCCGCCGCCCAGGGCGTGGTCAACATCGGGACCGGGCGCGCGGTGCGGCTGCGGGAGGCCGCCGCGGTGCTCGCCCGGGTCGCCGGGTTCGGCGGTTCGCTGCACGAACTCGACTCCCCGCCCGCCCGGTTGGTGATCCCGGCCCCCGCCTCCGAGGGGCACCCGGGGGGCGCGCCGCCCACCGCCTACCCGTATCCCGACGGCTGCGGCACCTGGCAGCAGGCCGACGTCCGCACCGCCCGCGACCGGCTCGGCTGGCGCCCGCGGATCGTCCTGGAGGAGTCCCTCGCCGACATCTGGATGGAGGCCGCGTGTCGTATCTGAGGACGCCGCTTCCGACCCTGTGCCCGGCTCTGGGCCCGACTCTGCGCCTGCCCCTCCCGGCCGTCGCCCGCTTCCGTGAGACGGCTGTCCGTTTACTGGGACACCCGGATCCGGCGCCACGGCCCGCCACCCGGCGGCCCGCCGGCGCCCGGGAGCCGCTGCCCGGCTGCTGGGACGATTCCGTCTCGCACATCGGACCAGGTGTCTCGGAATGAAGAAGGGCGTGGCAGTGTTACGGAGAGAACCCTCTCCGCCGCTCCCGGTCCCGGCCGGGGCGGGGGAAGCCCATCGAGACCGATCAACGGAGTCCCCGTGTCGCTGCCACCCCTGGTCGAGCCCGCTCCGGAGCTCACCGTCGACGAGGTCCGCAGGTACTCCCGCCACCTGATCATCCCCGACGTCGGGATGGACGGGCAGAAGCGGCTGAAGAACGCCAAGGTGCTGTGTGTCGGCGCCGGCGGCCTGGGTTCGCCCGCGCTGATGTACCTGGCCGCGGCCGGCGTCGGCACCCTGGGCATCGTGGAGTTCGACGAGGTCGACGAGTCGAACCTGCAGCGCCAGATCATCCACAGCCAGGCGGACATCGGCCGCTCCAAGGCTGCCTCCGCCAAGGACACGGTGCTGGGCATCAACCCGTACGTCACGGTCAACCTCCACGAAGAGCGCCTGGACTCCAGCAATGTCATGGAGCTCTTCGCCCAGTACGACCTGATCGTCGACGGCACCGACAACTTCGCCACCCGCTACCTCGTCAACGACGCCTGCGTGCTGCTGAACAAGCCGTACGTCTGGGGTTCCATCTACCGCTTCGACGGCCAGGCGTCGGTGTTCTGGAGCGAGCACGGCCCCTGCTACCGCTGCCTGTACCCGGAGCCCCCGCCGCCGGGCATGGTGCCGTCCTGCGCCGAGGGCGGCGTCCTCGGTGTGCTGTGCGCCTCCATCGGCTCCATCCAGGTCAACGAGGCCATCAAGCTGCTCGCCGGCATCGGTGACCCGCTGGTCGGCCGCCTGATGATCTATGACGCCCTGGAGATGACGTACCGTCAGGTCAAGGTCCGCAAGGACCCCGACTGCGCGGTCTGCGGCAAGAACCCCACCGTCACCGAGCTCATCGACTACGAGGCGTTCTGCGGCGTCGTCTCCGAGGAGGCCCAGGAGGCGGCGGCCGGTTCGACGATCACTCCCCGGCAGCTCAAGGAGTGGATCGACGCCGACGAGAAGATCGACATCATCGACGTCCGCGAGCCCAACGAGTTCGAGATCGTCTCGATCCCCGGCGCCCGCCTGATCCCCAAGAACGAGTTCCTGATGGGCACCGCCCTCCAGGACCTCCCGCAGGACAAGAAGATCGTCCTGCACTGCAAGACCGGCGTCCGCTCCGCCGAGGTCCTCGCGGTCCTGAAGTCCGCGGGCTTCGCCGACGCGGTGCACGTCGGCGGCGGCGTGATCGGCTGGGTCAACACCGTCGAGCCGGAGAAGCCCGTCTACTGAGCGGCGCAGCCGCCCCCTGACGCCCGAAGGCGCCGGTCCGCACGACGACGGACCGGCGCCTTCCCGTATACCGGCCGCGCCGGCGCCGGGCCGCCCTCAGATCTCGCCCTTGCGGGTCAGGAAGGTGAACGCCATCCAGCCCGGCAGCACCGGCAGCCAGAAGACCATCAGCCGGAACAGCAGCACCGCCGGCAGCGCCGTCTCGGCCGGCAGCCCGCCGAAGGTCAGCGCACCGATCAGCGCGGCCTCCACGGCGCCCACGCCGCCCGGGGTCGGGGCCGCCGAGCCGATCGCGTTGCCCGCCAGGAAGGCCACCGCGATACCGGCGTAGCTGATCTGGTCGCCGCCGCCGAACGCCCGGATCGAGGCGTCCAGGCACATCACGTTCGCCCCCGTCAGCAGCAGCATCCCGCCGATGCCGGTGACCAGCTTCCGCGGCCGCTGGAGGATGTCCAGCATCCGCGGCACCACCCCGGCGAACAGCGACCGCAGCCGGGTCACCACGAACTTGCGCAGCACCGGGACCGCGGTGACGACCAGGACCAGCACCGCCACCGTCAGCAGACCGGCGATCACCGTCCGGGACGGCGAGATCTGCGGGGCGTGCTCGGTGCCGGTCAGATAGCCGAACGCCAGCAGCAGCAGGATGTGGCTGCCCAGCCCGAACAGCTGGGACGCGCCGACGCTCGCCACCGCCAGCCCGGGACGGACCCCGGCCCGCTGGAGGAAGCGGGTGTTCAGCGCCACCCCGCCGATCGCCGTGGGCGCCACCAGCTTCACGAAGTCGCCCGCGACCTGCGCCAGCAGCGTCCGCAGGAAGGAGACCTTCTCGGTGACGAACCCCAGCAGGCTCATCGCCGCCGCGACGTACGTCAGCCCCGAGAAGAACGCCGCGACCAGCACCCACACCCACCGGGCCTGGTTGATCACGTCGCCGAGGTTGAAGTTGGTCAGCTGCGACAGCAGGACGTAGGCCGCGAACGCGCCGGCGATCCAGCTGATCAGGATGCGCGGGCTCAGCCGCTCCAGCTTCGCCGGCTCGATCACCGCGGTCGGGCGGATCAGCAGGACCTGCCGGCGGATCTGGGCGAGCAGATCCTCCTCCAGCGCCTCCTCCGACGCCTCCTCCAGGGCCCGCTTCTCGGCGGACTTCTCGGCGTTCCGCACCGCCCGCAGCGCCTTGCGGTCCTGGGGGCGGTGGGCCTCCCGGGCCTCCCGCGCCTCCTTCGCGGCCTGCGAGGCGGCCAGTACCGCCTCCCGCTCCCGTTTGGCCCGCTCCCTGGCCAGGTGGCGCAGGGTGGCCCGGGTGGTGCGGCTGAGCGCGATCGGCTGGAGCAGCGGCAGGCTGTCGGCCACCGCGTCCGGGCCGAGCACCTCGACGGCCGCGGCCACCGCCCGCTCGGCACCGACCCGCAGCCCGCAGGTGGCGAGCAGCTGGGCGATGTCCATCCGCAGCACCACATCGCCGGCCGCGATCTCACCGCCCCGCAGATCGGTCAGCACGATGTTGCCGGAACGATCCACCAGTAGGGCGTCCCCGACCAGCCGCCGGTGCGCGATCCGCCGCGACTGGAGCGCGGCCACCTGGCGCCAGGCGCTGTGCATCAGCTCGTCGGTGATCTCCTCGTCGGCGAGCGCGTCGAAGCTGCGGCCGCCGATGTGCTCGTAGACCAGCATCACCGCGTCGGGGCCCAGCTCGGAGGTGGCGATCAGCTTGGGGGCGTTGGCCCCGGCCGCGATCGCCGCGTAGGCCAGCAGCGCCTCCTGCTCCAGTGCCTGGCGCAGTGACTGCAGGCTGCGGCGCTGGTTGATCCCGCGCAGCGACAGCCGCCGCCACACCCGGTAGAAGAAGCCCTGCGCCTGCTGCTCGCGGTCGACGACCGTGACGTCGATGGGCGGGCCGTCCTCCAGGGCGACGAGGTAGCGGCGGCCCCGGTCGGCGTGCTCGGGGTTGCCGGGGTCCTCCGCGCGCATCGTGCTGACCGGCCGGAAGCCGACCCGGCGCAGGCCCGCGAGGAGGTTCTGGCCGGTGGGGCGGACGTTGGGGGAGCCCACGGCATAGAGCGTGCCGAAGGCGACGGTCCAGCCGATGAGGACGGTCACCACGATCGCGAACGGGGTGGTGTACCGCCCGATCAGCACCGCGAACGCGTCCAGCAACAGGACGCACCACATCGCCACCCGCCAACGGGGGCGCCGGGACATCCCCACCGCCGTCATATAGGCGATCACCGGCGCCAGATAGCTGTGCACCGGCGCGGAGAGCGCCCCGTTGGCCAGCGGCTGGGTGAGCGCGCTGCGGATCGAGGCGGGGGCGGCCTCGGCCACCCACAGGTCGGTGGCGAGCGACACCCCGTGCGCCAGCACGGCGGCCAGCACACCGTCCGCGATCCGCAGCCCGTCCCGTTTGATCAGGCGCTCCACGGCGTAGGCCACCGGCACGATCAGCACCAGGACGCTGGACGCCAGCCCCGCCAGGTTGATCAGCAGCGGCGGTGCCGCCCCGGCGCCCTGCCCGATGTCGTTCTTCAGGCCCTGGGTGGTGCCGTGCGCGAACGTCGCCAGCGCCAGCACCAGCGCGATCCCGGCGATGCCGAGCAGCAGCCGCAGCAGGTCGGCGGGGCGGTGCACCCGCGCGGGCAGCAGCGGCTCGTCCACTGCGAGCCGGTCGACATGGAAGTCGCCGGTGTCCTGGGGGACGCCCTCGGGGCGGCGCGCACCGGTGCGGGGCGCGCCGTCGGCGGTCTTGTGGTGCTCCAGCGGCTCGTCCGGCGGCTGGTCGCCCTGGTCGCTCACCGGGGTCCGCCCCACGGGCTCCTGCCGCTCGGGCGCCGTGGGCCGGCCCGGCCTCGCGGACGCCTCGGGTCGTTCGGCCTTCTCGATCGTGCTCGCCTTTTCGGTAGCGGAAGCCGTCGCCGGCGTCCGTTGCTGCTTCCCCTGATCCGCCGCCCGCGGCCCTTGCGGCTGCGCGGTCCCTGCGGTCGGTCCCGGGGCGGTGCCGGCTGCCAGCACATCAGGGGCGCCCGCCTCCCGCGGAGGCGCCGCACCCTGCTGTTCGGCCGTCTCTTCTTGATCTCGTATCACCAGTCACCGTCCGGAAGATGGTGGCACGGCCGTCCGGTCCGAGGAGGCATCAGGGTGCATTTGGGGGCCAGCGGAAACGGAACCGCGACCACCGCACACGGTCTCCGCACCCTCCGAGGCCGACCCGGCCGGTGCGGGACCAGGCGTCCAAGCCCATTGTCGGTGCTGTGCGGCAGGATGGGCCGAATGAAGGGGACCGGAGACACGGAGAGGGCCGGCGCCGCCGGCGACCGGGCCGCCCCGGACGGCCCGGCGGAGGCCGTCGTGGAGCTGCCCGACTACGCCGAGCGGGTCCTCGGCGTCGCCGAGCTGATCCCGCCCGGCAAGGTCATGACGTACGGGGACGTCGCCGAGTGGCTCAAGGACGAGGAGCACCCCCAGGGGCCGGCGCCCGGCGGCCCGCGGCAGGTGGGGCGGGTGATGGCCCTCTACGGCGGGGCCGTGCCCTGGTGGCGGGTGGTGCGCGCGGACGGCGTCCTGCTCCCCGGCAGCGAGCTGCGTGCCCTGGCCCACTACCGCGACGAGGGCACGCCGCTGAAGGGGGCGTCGGCGGCGGCGATCGA
The DNA here is from genome assembly GCF_000373585.1 of Streptomyces sp. MspMP-M5. Taxonomy (GTDB): domain Bacteria; phylum Actinomycetota; class Actinomycetes; order Streptomycetales; family Streptomycetaceae; genus Streptomyces. Next base: position 226,883 of record NZ_KB891853.1, on the reverse strand, counting down.
TGGGGCCGCGGGGCCCCGGACGGAGTCCGGGGAAGCGTCGATGAGGGGCGGTGGTCGGGCGACGGGCGGGCGCATACCGAGGATCGACATGCGGCGGGCGCGCTGGGACGGCGGCGACGAAGGGCGGGGCGCGCCTTAGAGGCCGAGACGGGCGCCGGGGTTCGGGACCAGACCCTGACCCCTGGTGCGCCCCGGCGGTCCGGGGACGGCTCCCCGACCCGGTACGGTCGGAGACCGCCGTTCCGGACGCGGCCCGTCGCCGGTGCCCGGACGGCTCCGCCCCGACGCCCGACGGCCCGGCGGCCCCGCAGGCCCCGGCCGGCACCCGCACCACCACCCGCACCTCCCTCCCAGGACCGGCGATCCACGTGAGTTCCTCCCTTCCGGCCGTTCCGCCGGCGCAGCCCCGCGAAGGCGCGCGGCGGGACGCCCCCGGCGCGTACCGCCTGGTGCGCACCCCGCCGGAGCGGACCGCGCCGCCCGTCCTGGACGCCGGCCAGCGCGCCGTGGTGGCACACCGGGACGGCCCGCTGCTGGTCCTCGCCGGCCCCGGCACGGGCAAGACCACGACCCTGGTGGAGTCCGTGGTGCGCCGCATCCGGGACGGCGGCGACCCCGAGCGCATCCTCGTCCTCACCTTCAGCCGGAAGGCCGCGGTCGCCCTCCGCGACCGGCTGGCGGCCCGCCTGGCCGACCACGGGGGCGCCCCCGGGCCGTCCGCCGGGTGCCGGCCGGGCGTCCCCCAGGCCACCACCTTCCACTCCTTCTGCTACGCCCTGGTCCGCGCCCATCAGGACGCCGACCTCTTCGCCGACCCGCTGCGGCTGCTCTCCGGCCCCGAGCAGGACCTGGTCGTCCGCGAGCTCCTGGAAGGCCAGGCGGAGCTGGCCGGCGCCGGCCGCGCCCGGGCGGGCTGGCCGGACGAGCTGCGGGCCTGCCTGACCACCCGTGGCTTCGCCGACGAGGTCCGCGCGGTGCTGGCCCGCAGCCGGGAACTGGGCCTGGGTCCGGACGCGCTGGGCGCCTTCGCCCGCCGCACCGGCCGCCCCGACTGGCAGGCCGCAGCCGCCTTCCTCGCCGAGTACCTCGACGTCCTGGACGCCCAAGGGGTGCTGGACTACGCCGAGTTGGTGCACCGCGCGGTACTGCTGGCCGAGCGCCCGGAGGCCGCGGCCCGGCTGGCCGACACTTACGACGCGGTCTACGTCGACGAGTACCAGGACACCGACGCCGCCCAGGTACGGCTGCTGCAGGCGCTCGCCGGCCACCGGGGCGCACCGGCCGCCCCCGGTTCCCCGGGCCGTACGCTGCTCGCCTTCGGCGACCCGGACCAGTCGATCTACGCCTTCCGCGGCGCCGACGTCAACGGCATCCTCGACTTCCCGGAGACCTTCCGGCGCGCCGACGGCACCCCCGCCCCGGTGGCCGTGCTGCGCACCTCCCGCCGCTCTGGCGCCGACCTGCTCGCCGCCACCCGGCAGATCACCCGCCGGATGCCGCTCACCCGTCTCCCGGCAGACGCCGTGCGCGCCCACCGGGAGCCGGCGCCCGTCCAGGAGGGCGGCCGGGCCGAGGTCTACACGTACCCGACCCCGGGCGCGGAGCTGGACAACATCGCGGACCTGCTGCGCCGCGCCCACCTGGAGGAGGGGGTGCCCTGGCGCGAGATGGCCGTCCTGGTCCGCGCCGGCGGGCGCTCGATCCCCACCGTGCGCCGGGTGCTGACCGCCGCCGGGGTCCCGCTCGACATCGACGGCGACGACCTGCCGCTCCGCCACGAACCGGCGGTCGCCCCGCTGCTGACCGCCCTGCGGGTGGCCGCGGGGGCATCCGCCGTGCCCTCGGGCGCCCGCGCCACCCCCGCCGAGGCACCCGGCGCGCCGTATCCGCACGACGGGGACGGGGGCCCCGCCGCCCCGTTGGACGTCCCGGGCGATCACCTAGGCACTGACGCGGTGGACGCGGCGGACGAGGCCCCGGACGACACGGTGGACGACGCCCCGGACGCTGCCTCAGACGGCGCGGCCGCCCTCGCCATCGACCCCGAGACCGCCATCGACCTGCTGACCTCCCCCCTGGGCGGCATGGACGCCGCCGACCTGCGGCGGCTGGGCCGGGCGCTCCGCGAGGAGGAGCGGGCGGCCGGCCGGGCCCTGCCGCCGCCCTCCGACGAGCTGATCGCCCGCGCGCTGGCCGAGCCCGAGCGCCTGGTGGCCCACGACCCCCGCTACGCCCGCGGCGCCCAGCGGCTCGGCCTGCTGCTGCGCAAGGCCCGGGAGCTGCTCGCCGGCGGTGGGACGGCCGAGGAGGCGCTGTGGGAGCTGTGGGACGGCACCCCCTGGCCGGGCCGGCTGGAGCGGGCCGCCCGGCGCGGCGGGGCCGCCGGCCGCAACGCCGACCGCGATCTGGACGCGGTGGTCGCCCTGTTCGAGACGGCGGCCCGCGCCGAGGAGCGCACCGGCGGCCGCGGCGCCCGGAACTTCCTGGAGGAGCTGGACGCCCAGGACATCGCCGCCGACACCCTCACCCGCCGTACGGTCCGCCCCGACGCGGTGCGCCTGATGACGGCGCACCGCGCCAAGGGCCTGGAATGGCGCCTGGTGGTGGTCGCCGGAGTCCAGGAGGGCCTCTGGCCCGACCTGCGCCGGCGCGGCTCGCTCCTGGAGGCGGACCGGATCGGCCGGGACGGCCTGGCCGAACCGCTCACCCCGGGCGCCCTGCTCGCCGAGGAGCGCCGGCTGTTCTACGTGGCGGCGACCCGGGCCCGGGAGCGCCTGGTGGTCACGGCGGTGAAGGCCGCGGCCGACGACGGTGACCAGCCGTCCCGGTTCCTGACCGAGCTGGGCGTCACCCCCCAGGACGTCACCGGGCGCCCCCGCCGCCCCCTGACGGTCGCCGCGCTCGTCGCCGAGCTGCGGGCCACCACCGTCGACCCGGAGGCGTCGCCGGCGCTGCGCGACGCCGCCGCCCGGCGGCTGGCCAGACTGGCCGCCCTGCGCGACGACGACGGGTACCCCCTGGTGCCGGCCGCCCATCCGGACAGCTGGTGGGGCCTGCACGAGCCCACCCACAACGCCGTCCCGCTGCGCGACCGCGACCGCCCCGTACTGCTCTCCGGCAGCGCCCTCGGCCAACTCGCCGACGCCTGCGCCCTCCAGTGGTTCCTGGGCCGCGAGGTGAAGGCCGACGCCCCGGCCACCGCCGCCCAGGGCTTCGGCAACGTCGTCCACGTCCTCGCCGACGAGGTCGCCTCCGGCCGCACCCCGGCCGACCTGTCCGTCCTGATGGCACGGCTGGACTCGGTGTGGGACGCGCTCGCCTTCGACGCGCCCTGGAAGTCCCGCCAGGAGAAGGACAGCGCCCGCGCCGCCCTGGAGCGCTTTCTGCGCTGGCACGTCATGGAGCGCGAGACGCTCGGCCGGGACACCGTCGCCACCGAGCACGGCTTCGACGTCACCCTGGAGGCCGGCGCCTACGAGGTCCGCATCCGCGGCAGCATGGACCACGTCTCGCGGGACGCCCAGGGCCGCGCCTACGTCGTCGACTTCAAGACCGGCAAGCAGAAGCCCACCGGCCCCGAGGTCGCCCGCCATCCGCAGCTCGCCGTCTACCAGCTCGCGGTCCGCGAGGGCGCCCTCGACGACGCCTTCGGCGGCGACCGGCCGGAGCCGGGTGGCGCCGAACTGGTCCACCTGCGGCTGGGCGCGCCCCGCAAGGAGGGCGGCGACGCGCTGCCGGCCGTCCAGGCGCAGCCCCCGCTCGACGGCGACTGGGTCGGCGAGCTGCTCGCCACCGCCGCCGGCCGCGTCCTGGAGGAGCGCTTCACACCCACCACCGGCGCGCACTGCACCCACTGCGCTTTCCGGGCCTCGTGCAGCGCCCAGCCGGAGGGCCGGCAGATCGTGGAGTGACCGCCGTCCGCCCGTGCCCGCGCCGACCTGCGCGGACACCGCTCGCGCGGGCGTTGTCGGTGGCGGCCGTTACGGTGGCGGTTGTGTCAGCTCGTATCACCGACCCCGAGCAGCTCAAGGAGCTCCTCGGCATCCCGTTCACCCCGGAGCAGACGGCGTGCATCACGGCCCCGCCCGCCCCGCAGGTCATCGTGGCCGGAGCCGGTTCCGGCAAGACCACCGTGATGGCCGCGCGGGTGGTGTGGCTGGTCGGCACCGGCCAGGTCGCCCCGGAGCAGGTCCTCGGGCTGACGTTCACCAACAAGGCGGCCGGCGAGCTGGCCGAGCGCGTCCGCGCCGCCCTGCTGGCGGCCGGCGTCACCGACCCCGATCCGCTCCCCGAGGGGGCCGCGGGGGCCGCAGCCGCCGAGCCGCCCCTCGGCGAGCCGCGGATCTCCACGTACCACGCCTTCGCCGGCCAGCTCCTCAAGGACCACGGCCTGCGCATCGGCCTGGAGCCCAGCGCCCGGCTGCTCGCCGACGCCACCCGCTTCCAGCTCGCCGCCCGCACCCTGCGCGCCGCCCCCGGCCCCTACCCGTCGCTGACCACCTCGCTGCCCACCCTGGTGGAGGACCTCCTCGCGCTCGACGGCGAGCTGGCCGAGCACCTCGCCGAGCCGGCCGCCCTGCACGCCCACGACACCGCCCTGCTCGCCTCCCTGGAGGGCGCCAAGCTCAGCAACGCCGACCTCCGCAAGGTCCCCGAGGCCGCCCGCGGCCGGCTGGAGCTGCTCGACCTGGTCGGCGCCTACCGCCGCGAGAAGCGCCACCGCGACCTGCTGGACTTCGGCGACCAGATCGCCCTCGCGGCCACCCTGGCCACCACCCGCCCCGAGGTCGGCGCCCTGCTCCGCGACGAGTTCCGGGTCGTCCTCCTCGACGAGTACCAGGACACCTCCGTCGCCCAGCGGCTGCTGCTCTCCGGCCTCTTCGGCGCCGCCGGCACCGGGACCCCCACCGGGCACGCGGTCACCGCCGTCGGCGACCCCTGCCAGGCCATCTACGGCTGGCGCGGCGCCTCCGTCGCCAACCTCGACGACTTCCCCGCCCACTTCCCGTTCGCCGACGGCACCCCCGCCCGCCGCTTCGCCCTCAGCGAGAACCGCCGCAGCGGCGGCCGCCTACTGGACCTCGCCAACCGCCTCGCCGCCCCGCTGCGCGCCATGCACGCCGGCGTCGAGGCACTGCGCCCGGCCCCCGGCGCCGAGCGGGACGGCATGGTCCGCTGCGCCCTGCTGCCCACCCAGGCCGAAGAGCTCAGCTGGCTCGCCGACTCCGTCGCCCACCTCGTCCGCACCGGCACCCCGCCCGGCGGGATCGCGGTCCTGTGCCGCACCGCCGCCGACTTCGCCCGTATCCAGGGCGAGTTGGTCGCCCGGGACGTCCCGGTGGAGGTCGTCGGCCTCTCCGGGCTGCTCCACCTCCCCGAGATCGCCGACCTGGTCGCGGTCTGCGAGGTCCTCCAGGACCCGACGGCCAACGCCTCCCTGGTCCGCCTGCTGATCGGCCCCCGCTGGCGGATCGGCCCCCGCGACCTGGCCCTGCTGGGCCGCCGGGCCCGCGCGCTGGCCCGCACCTCCCGCGGCGGTTCCGCCGGGGACGACCCCGAGCGGCGGCTCGCCGAGGCCGTCGAGGGCGTCGACCCGGCCGAGACGGTCTCGCTCGCCGACGCGCTCGACACCTTCCTGGAGTCCGGCGGCACCGACGACGGCCTGCCGTTCTCCCCGGAGGCCCGGGTCCGCTTCGCCCGCCTGGCCACCGAACTCCGCGACCTGCGCCGCTCGCTCGCCGACCCGCTGATGGACGTGCTCCACCGGATCCTCGCCGTCACCGGCCTGGAGGTCGAGCTGTCCGCCTCGCCGCACGCCCTGGCCGCCCGCCGCCGGGAGACGCTGGGCGCCTTCCTCGACCTCGCCGCCGGGTTCGCCGCCAAGGAGGGCGGCGCCGCCCTCGACGGCGAGGCGACCCTGCTCGCCTTCCTCGGCTTCCTGCGCACCGCCGTCCAGTTCGAGAAGGGCCTGGACAGCTCGCTCCCGGGCGGCGAGAACACCGTCAAGGTGCTCACCGCCCACAAGTCCAAGGGGCTGGAGTGGGACGTCGTCGCGGTGCCCGGCCTGGTGAGCCGGCAGTTCCCCAGCGAGCAGGCCCGCGAGTCCTGGATCGGCCGCGCCAAGGTCCTGCCGCACGCCCTGCGCGGCGACGCCGCCACCCTGCCCGAGGTGGCGGAGTGGACCGCCCGCGGCGTCAAGGACTTCAAGGAGGCGATGAAGCAGCACCAGGAGACCGAGGAACTCCGCCTCGGCTATGTCACCTTCACCCGTCCCCGCTCCCTCCTCCTCGGCTCCGGCCACTGGTGGGGCCCCACCCAGAAGCGCCCCCGCGGCCCGTCCGCCTTCCTGACGGCGCTGCGCGAGCACTGCGAGGCCGGCCACGGCGAGATCGAGGTGTGGGCCGACCCGCCCGAGGAGGGCGCCGAGAATCCGGCCCTGGCCGAGTCCGCCGCCGAGCAGCCCTGGCCGCTGCCGCTGGACCCGGCCGCCATGGCCCGCCGCCGCCGGGCCGCCGCCACCGTCCGCGCCCACCTCGCCGCCCACGCTCCCGCCGCCTCGGCTCCGGCCCCCGCATACGACCCGGAGTGGCCGCCGCCCCCGGACGACGAGGACTGGTCCGCCGCCTACGAAGACGCGCCGTACGACGACCCGTTCGACGACCCGTTCCACGACGAGCCCCCGTATGCGGACGCCCCGTATGCCGAGCCCGCATACGGCGAGCCTCCGTATGACAAGCCCCCGTACGGCGAGCCTCCGCAGGACGGGACGCCCCAGGACGAGGCGCCCCAGGACGAGGCGCCCCACGACGACGTCCCCGCCGCCTCCGCCGCCTCAGCCCCGGCCCCCCGCCTCATCGCCCAGCGCTCCGCCGAGCCCGATCCGGCCGCTCTCGCCGCCGGCCCCGGCCTCGGTCCCGGCCTTGTCCCCGCCCCCGCCGCCCTGCCGGAGCAGGGGCCCTTGGCGCTGCTCCCCGAGGAGCGCCGCACGGCCGCGTCCTGGGACCGCGATCTGGAGGCGCTCGCCGCCGAGCTGCGCAGCTCCCGCGCCCGGGTCCGCGACGTCCCGCTGCCCGCCTCGCTCACCGCCACCCAGCTGCTCCACGTCGCCGCCGACCCGGACGGCTTCGCCCGCGAGCTGGCCCGCCCGATGCCGCGCCCGCCGCAGCCCGCGGCCCGCCGCGGCACCCGCTTCCACGCCTGGGTCCAGTCCCGCTTCGAGACGCTCCCGCTGCCGCTGCTCGGCCCTGATGAGCTCCCCGGCGCCGAGCCCGGCGAGGACGCGGAGATCACCGACGAGCAGGACCTGGCGGCCCTGAAGGAGGCGTTCGCCCGGACCCCGTACGCGCGCCGTACCCCGTTCCGGGTGGAGGTCCCGTTCCGGATGACGCTCGCCGGGCGGGTGATCCGCGGCCGGATCGACGCGGTCTACCGCGAGCCCGGCCCGGACGGCGACCGCTTCGAGATCGTCGACTGGAAGACCGGCCGCCACCTCCCCTCGGGCGCCGGCGGCGCGGACCCGCTCCAGCTGGCCGTCTACCGCCTGGCCTGGGCCGAGCAGCACGGCCTGGCCCCGTCCGAGGTCGGCGCCGCGTTCCTCTTCGTCCGCACCGGCGAGGTGGTCAGACCCGCCCGCCTGCCGGGCCGCGACGGCCTCGAACGGATCCTGCTGGGCGAGACCCCCGGCCGGTATCCCCCGGAAGGCCGATAGGCTCGGTCGTATGAGCCCCACCTCGGACAACGCCGTCCGCGCGTACATCACCACCCACCGCGACGCCTTCCTCGCCGACCTCGCGGAGTGGCTGCGCATCCCCTCCGTCTCCGCCGACCCCGGCCGCGCCGGCGAGGTGCGCCGCAGCGCCGAGTGGCTCGCCGGCAAGCTCGCGGAGACCGGCTTCCCGGTGACCGAGGTGTGGGAGACCGGGGGACTGCCCGCGGTCTTCGCCGAGTGGCCCGCCGGCGACCCGACCGCCCCGACGGTGCTCGTCTACGGCCACCACGACGTCCAGCCCGCCGCCCGCGAGGACGGCTGGCACACCGACCCGTTCGAGCCGGTGACCGTCGACGGCCGCCTCTACGCCCGCGGCGCCGCCGACGACAAGGGCCAGGTCTTCTTCCACACCCTGGGCGTCCGCGCCCACCTGGCGGCGACCGGCCGCACCGCCCCGGCCGTCAACCTCAAGCTGCTCATCGAGGGCGAGGAGGAGTCCGGCTCACCGAACTTCCCGGCCCTGGTCGCGCGCCACGCCGACCGCCTGGCCTGCGACGCGGTGATCGTCTCCGACACCGGGATGTGGTCCGAGGACACCCCCACCGTCTGCACCGGCATGCGCGGCCTGACGGACTGCCAGATCGACCTGTACGGCCCCGACCAGGACATCCACTCCGGCTCGTTCGGCGGCGCGGTGCCCAACCCGGCCACCGAGGCGGCCCGCCTCGCCGCCGCGCTCCACGACGACGACCGCCGGGTCGCCGTCCCCGGCTTCTACGACGGCGTGATCGAACTCACCGAGCGCGAGCGCGAACTCCTCGCCGAGCTGCCCTTCGACGAGGAGCGCTGGCTGCGCACCGCCCACTCGCACGCCACCCTCGGCGAGGCCGGCGCCACGACCCTGGAGCGCATCTGGGCCCGCCCCACCGCCGAGGTCAACGGCATCGGCGGCGGCTATCAGGGCCCCGGCGGCAAGACCATCGTCCCGGCCTCCGCCCAGCTGAAGCTCTCCTTCCGCCTGGTCGCCGGCCAGGACGCCGAGGCCGTCCAGCAGGCCGTCCGCGCCTGGGTCGCGGACCGGCTCCCGGCCGGCATCCGCCACGAGATCACCTTCTGGGGCGCCACCCGCCCCTGCCTGACCCCGCTCGACCACCCGGCGCTCCAGTCCGTCGTCCGCGCCATGGGCCGGGCCTTCGGCACAGAGATCCGCTTCACCCGCGAGGGCGGTTCGGGCCCGGCCGCCGACCTCCAGGACGTCCTCGGCGTCCCGGTCCTCTTCCTGGGCATCTCGGTGCCCTCCGACGGCTGGCACGCGCCGAACGAGAAGGTCGAACTCGACCTGCTGATGAAGGGCGTCGAGACCGCCGCGCACCTCTGGGGCGACCTGGCGGACACCTGGCGCCCGTCCTGACCGCGCGCACCGCCGTACCGCTCCGCGCTCGCAGGCCGCAATGCAGCAATCACCCACGCCACAGGGGGAGTTGGAAACAGCAGTGACCACCTGGACCGACCACACGGCCGACCGGCCGATCACCTTCAGCGCGCCGAGCGGAATCGACCGCTCCGCCCATCACCGCCTCGACGAGGCATGGCTGGCGGCGGCCTGGAGCCACCCGACGACGCGGGTCTTCGTCGTGTCCGGGGGGCAGGCGCTGATCGACGACACCCCCGACGGCCGCACCGAGCTGATCATGACGCCGTCCTTCGAGGCGCCGCTGACCGAGGCCCACCGCTACTACCTCGGCACCGACGAGGACGGCGTCAGCTACTTCGCCCTCCAGAAGGACTCACTGCCCGGCCGCATGGACCAGTCCGCCCGCGCCGCCGGCCTGCGCGAGGCCGGCCTGCTGCTCTCCCCCCGGGACGCCGGCCTGCTCGTCCACGCCGTGGCGCTGGAGAACTGGCAGCGGATGCACCGCTTCTGCTCCCGCTGCGGCGAGCGGACGGTCATCGCCGCGGCCGGCCACATCCGCCGCTGCCCGGCCTGCGGCGCCGAGCACTACCCGCGCACCGACCCGGCCGTGATCATGCTCGTCACCGACGACCAGGACCGCGCCCTCCTCGGCCGCCAGGTCCACTGGCCCGAGGGGCGCTTCTCGACCCTCGCCGGCTTCGTCGAGCCGGGCGAGTCCATCGAGCAGTCGGTCGCCCGCGAGGTCTACGAGGAGGCCGGGGTCGTCGTCGGGGACGTCGAGTACGTCGCCAGCCAGCCCTGGCCCTTCCCGTCCAGCCTGATGCTGGGCTTCATGGCCCGCGCCACCTCCGCCGAGATCCGGGTGGACGGCGAGGAGATCGAGGAGGCCCGGTGGTTCTCCCGGGACGACCTCGACGCCGCCTTCGCCTCCGGAGAGGTCCTCCCGCCCTACGGCATCTCCATCGCCGCCCGCCTCATCGAGAGGTGGTACGGCAAGCCGCTGCCCAGGCCGTGACCCCCGTGGCCCCGGGCAGGACAGGGCCGCCGGCCGGCTCCCTCACGGACCGGCCGACGGCCCGGCTCTGCGCGGTGCGCCGGGCCCTCAGGCCGCGGCCACCTTCTCCTTGACCTGAGCCAGGGACGGGTTGGTCAGCGTCGTGCCGTCGGCGAAGAGGACGGTCGGCACCGTCTGGTTGCCGCCGTTGGCCTTCTCCACGAACGCCGCGGACTCCGGGTCCTGCTCGATGTTGATCTCGGTGTAGGCGATGCCCTCGCGGTCCATCTGGCTCTTCAGCCGACGGCAGTAACCGCACCAGGTCGTGCTGTACATCGTCACAGTGCCCGCCATGCGTCCCAGGCTCCTTAGCTCGGTCTCGATCGTGATCATGTGCCACGCGCGTCGCTCCGACACCGTGGCACCAACCACCACAACGCCCACCCGGCCCGGACCATTCCCGGCGCCCGCCGCCCCGCACCGCCGTCCCCGTCCGGCAGCGGCCGCCCCCGCCGTCCCCAGCCGGGCACACCGGTACGACCGGTCCCCGGGCGGTGTGGACGGCTTTCCCGGCAACCCCGGCGAACCTGGCAGCATGGCGGGGTGACAGCAGCAACGGACGCCACCCTCTTCCCACAGGTCCCGGCGACGGCCGACGCGGTGCTCGACGGGCTCGACCCCGAGCAGCGCGAGGTCGCCACGGCCCTGCACGGACCGGTGTGCGTCCTGGCCGGCGCCGGCACCGGCAAGACCCGCGCCATCACCCACCGCATCGCCTACGGCGTCCGGGCCGGCATCCTCCAGCCCGGCAGTGTGCTCGCGGTCACCTTCACCGCCCGCGCGGCCGGCGAGATGCGCGGCCGGCTCCGGCAGCTCGGCGCGGCCGGCGTGCAGGCCCGCACCTTCCACTCCGCCGCCCTGCGCCAGCTGCAGTTCTTCTGGCCCCGGGCGGTCGGCGGCGAGCTGCCGCGGCTGCTGGACCGCAAGGGCCCGCTGGTCGCCGAGGCCGCCGCCCGCTGCCGCCTCCGCCTCGACCGCAACGAGCTGCGCGACGTCACCGGCGAGATCGAGTGGTCCAAGGTCACCCAGACGGTGCCGGCCGACTATCCGGCCGCGCTCGTCAAGGCCGGCCGCGAGGCCCCCCGCGACCCCGCCGAGACCGGCCAGATATACGCCACCTACGAACAGCTCAAGCGGGACCGCGGCACCATCGACTTCGAGGACGTGCTGCTGCTCACGGTCGGCGTGCTCCAGGACCGGCACGACATCGCCGAGCAGGTCCGCGCCCAGTACCAGCACTTCGTCGTCGACGAGTACCAGGACGTCAGCCCGCTCCAGCAGCGGCTGCTGGAGCTGTGGCTGGGCGACCGCGACAGCCTGTGCGTGGTCGGCGACGCCAGCCAGACGATCTACAGCTTCACCGGCGCCACCCCCGACCACCTCCTCGACTTCCGCATCCGCCATCCGCAGGCCACGGTCGTCAAGCTCGTCCGCGACTACCGCTCCACCCCCCAGGTCGTCCACCTCGCCAACGGCCTGCTCGCCGGTGCCCGGGGCCGCGCCGCCGAGCACCGCCTGGAGCTGGTCTCGCAGCGCGAGCCCGGCGCCGAGCCGGTGTTCACCGAGTACGCCGACGAGCCCGCCGAGGCCGAGGGCACCGCCCGCCGGATCCGCGACCTGATCGCCGCCGGCGTCCCGGCCGGCGAGATCGCGGTCCTCTTCCGCATCAACGCCCAGTCCGAGGTCTACGAGCAGGCCCTCGCCGACGCCGGCGTGCCCTACCAGCTGCGCGGCGCCGAGCGGTTCTTCGAGCGGCCCGAGGTCCGCGAGGCCGGCGTCAAACTGCGCGGCGCGGCCCGCTTCGGCGGCAACGACACCCTGCTCGCCGGCGCGGCCGGCCTGCCTTCCGAGGTCCGCGCGGTGCTCAGCGACATGGGCTGGACCGATCAGCCGCCGGCCGGGTCGGGCGCGGCGCGCGACCGCTGGGAGTCCCTGGCCGCCCTGGTGCGGCTCGCCGAGGACTTCGCCCGGGCCCGGCCGACGGCCACCCTCGCCGACCTCGTCGCCGAGCTCGACGAGCGGGCCGCCGCCCAGCACGCCCCGACCGTCGAGGGCGTCACCCTCGCCTCGCTGCACGCCGCCAAGGGCCTGGAGTGGGACGCGGTGTTCCTGGTCGGCCTCACCGAGGGCATGCTGCCGCTCCACCACGCCCGCACCGACGAGCAGATCGAGGAGGAGCGCCGGCTGCTCTACGTCGGCATCACCCGCGCCCGGCGCCATCTGGCGCTGTCCTGGTCGCTGGCCCGCTCGCCCGGTGGCCGGCCCTCGCGCGGGGCCAGCCGCTTCCTCGGCGGCCTCCGGCCCGGCTCCCGCGCGGCCGGGCACCGCCACGGCACGGGCGCGACCGGCGGCGTCGAGCGCGGCAGCGGCTCGGCGGCCCCCGGCCGGCCCCGCCGGACGCACCGCAGCCCGGCCCGCTGCCGGGTCTGCCACCGTACGCTGACCGACCCCGGCGAGATGAAGCTGATGCGCTGCGAGGACTGCCCCTCGGAGCTCGACGAGGCGCTCTACGAGCGGCTCCGGGACTGGCGTGCCGACCAGGCCGCCCGCACCCGCCAGCCCGCCTACTGCGTCTTCACCGACAAGACCCTGATGGCCATCGCCGAGGCGGTTCCGACGGCCGCCGAGGACCTCGCCGTCATCCCCGGCGTCGGCCGCCGCAAGCTCGACCGCTTCGGTGCCGACGTACTGGCGATCTGCGCCGGTGAGGAGCCTGACGGGGAGCCCGCAGGGGGCGCCGCGGGGGGCGTGGAGAGCGCCGCGGAAAACTCGTCGAAAAAATAGTTTGCGCCCGCGGAGCGCATCCCCATAGCCTTCGGAAGCAGCGGAGACAACGGAACTTCCGAGATCCGATGGATCCGTGCTGTACTTGAACACCCCGGACCGGGTATTCCCGGTCCCCCGAGACGCCGAGAGGAGGCGAGCCCAGTGATCAGCTTCATCGAGACCAACAAAATGACCGATCTCTCGGTCGTCGCCCCCTGCGCTCTCGGCATCTCGCTCCTTGGCACCGGTCTGTCCGGCTCCGGCCGTCCGTCCGGTACCGAGGTCGCGCGTCCCGACGCCCTCGCCGTCCCGACGGCGGGCGAGCGCATCGCGCGACCGACCGAGGCACCCGCGGCAGCGGTAGCGACGGCGGCGAACGCCCTTGCCTTCGCGACGGCGGCCAATGGTGCCGAATCCCGGAAGCAGTACCCGTCCCAGCACGCCATGTGGGCCTACCGCGGCCTCGAACCCTGGAGAGATCCAGCCTGATCGGCGATCAGGTCGGCACCTTCCAGGGCCGCGGAACCCACACCGGGATCCGCGGTCCTTTTGTTTTGCCCAACGCGCCCGCCACCAGCCGGGCCGGAACAGACGAGGAACACACCACCGTGCAACTCCAGACGCACACCCCGTCCGCCACCGACCTGATCCCTCCGCCTGACCTCCAGGAGAACCCCTTGTTGCCCCTCACCGAGCTCGACGACGAGATCGACCGCCTCGGCACCGCCGTACCCTGCCGCACCTACGACCCCGAGGTCTTCTTCGCCGAGTCCCCGGCCGACGTCGAGTACGCCAAGACGCTGTGCCAGACCTGCCCGGTGCGCGAGTCCTGCCTGGCCGGCGCCAAGGAGCGCCGCGAGCCCTGGGGCGTCTGGGGCGGCGAGCTCTTCGTCCAGGGTGTCGTCGTGCCCCGGAAGCGTCCGCGGGGCCGTCCGCGCAAGAACCCGGTCGTGGCATGAACACCGCGCGCACAGGAACGATCGACCGTCCCGTCACCCGGGACCCCCGGAAGCAGGACCCCACGATGAACCCGACTTTCACCGAGACCACCACCCCCGCGAACCCCGGCGCCCTCGCGTCGCGCCAGAACAGGAACCTCGCCATGCAACTCATGCCAGAAGCCCTGGCCCGGGCCCATGTGGAACAACGCCTGCAGGAGGCCGAGTCCGAACGCAGGGGGCATCGGCTCGCCGCCGCGCGGCGGATGCAGCGGCGCGCCGAGCGCGCGTCGCTGCGTGCCCGCCGGGCGCTGGCCATGGCCGTGATGCAGTGACCGGGCACACCCGCACCGCACACTGAGGCGCCGTCAGCACGGGGCCCGTCCGACCGGACGGGCCCCGTGCTGCGTTGCGTCCCGATTCACGACGGCTGCGGGGATATCGTCGGATGGTGGACCAGAAGACGCATCAACAGGCGGAGTTGGCCTCCGACGCCACGGTCTGCGCGCGCTGCGGCGCAGTGGCCGAGGACGCCCCACCGACCTGGACCTGCTCGGTCGAGAACGGCGAGCGCCGGTACTTCTGCGACCGCTGCGCCCGGGACAACATCCGTGCCATCGAGGGCCGGCTGGACTCCAGCTGGTGGTGAGGGTCAGGCCGGACTCCCCGCCGCGCTCCCGGCGGAGCTGTCCGCGCCCGGCTCCTCCCTGCCCGCTTCCTCCGGGGCCGGGTCCTCCTCGGCCGTGTCGGGCAGGAACCCCGGCATCCACGTCTCCAGCTCGTCGCGCAGCCGCACCGTGGCCCCCAGCTGGCACAGCACCCCGATGGTGCTCAAGGTCACACGGTGGATCAGGAGGTAGGCGGGCGGCAGATTGAGCTGCCTGCCCAACTGGTGTGCGGGGGAGCGCGGATCGCCGATCCGGGCCCCCTGCCGGCGCATCCAGCCCCGGGAGAAGGCGAACGCGTCCACCTGCGCGGGCTCGATGATCGGCAGCAGATACTCCAGCACCGCCTCCGGATCCAGCTCGACGGACTCCTTGACGAAGCCCTCCTCGCACAGCATGCGGTAGACCGCCTCCGCCTCGCCGTCCAGCGTCATCCGCAGCGCGGTGCCGATCGTCGGCGGCAGCCCGTCCGGCAGCCGGTCGACCGTGCCGAAGTCCAGCACACCCAGCCGCCACCCGGACACCGGACCGTCCGGCTCCGCCCCGGGCAGCAGCCGGAAGTTGCCCGGGTGCGGATCGGCGTGCAGCAGGCCGGTGCGCGCCGGACCGGAGAAGAGGAAGTGCGCCAGCAGCTGCCCGGCGCGGTCGCGCTGCTCCTCGGTGCCGTCGGCGATCACCTCGGACAGCGGCACCCCGTCCAGCCACTCCGTCACCAGCACCTGGTCGCTCTGGTGCACCACGGCCGGCACCACCACGTCCGGATCGCCGGCGAACTCCGCGGCGTGCGCCCGCTGGGCCTCGGCCTCCAGGGCGTAGTCCAGCTCCTCCGAGACCCGATCGCGCAGCTCGGTGATGAGCGGTTTGACGTCCATCCCCGGGATCAGCGGGCCGAGCAGCCGCGCGAACCGGCTGAGCTGCGCCAGATCCGACAGCAGCGCCGGACCCGCGCCCGGATACTGCACCTTGACGGCCACCTCCCGGCCGTCGTGCCACACCGCCCGGTGCACCTGCCCGATCGACGCCGCCGCGGCCGGCTTGTCCTCGAACTCCTCGAACAGCTCCCGCCAGTCCGCCCCGAGCCGCTCGGCCAGCACGGCGTGCACCGTGCTCGCCGGCAGCGGCGGCGCCGCCTCCTGAAGCTTCGTCAGCGCCGCCCGATACGGACCGGCGATCTCCTCGGGCAGCGCCGACTCGAAGACGGACAGTGCCTGGCCGAACTTCATCGCACCGCCCTTCAGCTCGCCGAGCACCTTGAAGAGCTGCTCCGCGGTGCGCTGTTGGAGCTCCCGGCCGACGATCTCGGCGGATCTGCCGCCGAGCCGTTTGCCCAGGCCCCAGGTGGCACGGCCGGCGAACCCCAGTGGCAGCGCGGCCAGCTTGACGGTCCGGGTGACCGCCTTGCGGGGAAGATCAGACATGCGCCCCTCCAACTCACACCGTCCCCTACCGGGGTTACCCCGTCATTGTTGCGTGTCGCGGCCGCGGAACCGAGGCGTCCACCGTGCCCCGTACGGCGGCGGCACCGCAGCAGCAGTCCGGATGCGGGGCGATCCGCACCGTCCGCACGCTCGCACACGGCAGCGGGAGCTCCATCCGCGCCCCCACGCAGGGCGGCGGCTCGCCGTCGAGGAACGCCAGCGCCTGGACGGCGGCGAGCCCGGCGACCGCCGTCGCCAGCGCGGCGTCGCAGGCCGGCACCGCCGGCGTACCGCGCCCCGAGCGCCACTGCGCGAGCAGCCGCGGCCAGGCCGGCTCGGCGTCCGTGCGCCGGAGTTCGTCGCAGCCGGCGCAGGCCGAGACACCGGGCACCACGAGCGGGCCCACCACTCCCGTGCCCTCCAAAACTCCCGCGTAGAGATGCGGGATGCCGGCGGTGAGGAGCGGTTCGGCGAGCACCGGATCGGGGGCGTAGGCACCGAGGCCGTCGCGCGGGGCGAGCACCATGAGGGAGACACCGGGCTCGCCGGACTCGGTGACGGGGCCGCCGGGGCGGCACCGGCGGCTCCACGGGGAGGACTCCCGGACCAGCCGCCGCGCGGCCTCGTCCCGCCGCTCGCCGATCTGACCGGCCGTCGGGCCGCCCGGGACGACGTCCCATGGCGCGACGGTGCCGCCGTCCACCACGTCCACCCGGCCTACCCCCGAGGCCGCCAGCAGCGCCGCGATCTGGGTGCCCACCCGTCCCGCGCCCTTCACCTTGACCCGGACCGTCCGGCGCACCCCTATCTGCGCGAGCGGCCCGGCGGCCGCCCCGGACTGGCGCACCGAGAGCGCGGCCAGATCCGCCCGCAGCCGTGCGACGGCCCGGTCGTCCGGCGGCGCGGCACCGCCCGCCGGCCCGCCCGCCGCCGGGGCCTCCAGCAACCCCGCCGCGCCGAGCCGCTCCACCACCCCACGCGCCCGCTCCGGCGTGACATCCAGTGCCGCGGCCTCGTCGAGCAGCTGCGGCAGCGAGCGGGTGCCGTCGAGCAGTTCGAGGAAATAGCCGGTCGCCACATCGACCGGACCGACCACCCGGGCATGGGCCGGCGTCACGCCGAACCGCACCGTCTCCCGGTCCCGCCAGCCGCGCCGCAGCGCGGGCTTGAGCATCGGATGCATCTCATCCGCCCCCGTTCGTTTCGTCCGGCCCCCAGCATGCGCCGGAACCGCGCCGGACACGGAAGTTATCCACAGGCCCCGGGCATTCGTCGTACAAACCCGTGCACGCCGGGGGCGTTCAGGTGGCGAACCATCCGAGGGTCGGGACTTCGCACAGCGCCAGCGGGTAACGTCGGGCGCGTGCCCGCCGACCCTTCCCCGCGCGGATCCGGGGAGACGCCCCTGCGCCGCGCCGCCGACCGCCCGCGCCGGGCCGACCCGAGCCCGCCGGCCCGCCCGGTCGAGGTGCGTCGCAGCACCCGGCGGCGCCGGACGGTCTCCGCGTACCGCGAGGGCGACCGCACGATCGTCCTGATCCCGGCCCGGATGTCGCAGGCCGAGGAGCAGCGCTGGGTCTCGGTCATGCTGGACAAGCTCGCCGCGCAGGAGAGCAAGCGGATGCTGGGCGACGGCGAACTGGCCGAGCGCGCCGAGCGGCTCTCCGCGCAGTACCTCGACGGGCGGGCTCGTCCGGAGACGGTCCGCTGGGTCACCAACCAGAACACCCGCTGGGGCTCGTGCACCCCGGCCGAGGGCAGCATCCGCCTCTCGCACCGCCTCCAGGGCATGCCCGAGTACGTCATCGACTACGTCCTGCTGCACGAGCTGGCGCACCTCCTCGTACCCGGCCACGGGCCCGAGTTCTGGCTGCTGCTGGAGCCGTATCCGCGCACCGAACGGGCGCGCGGCTATCTCGAAGGCGTGGTGGCCGCCGACCGGCTGCCGCATCTGCCCGCCGCCCGCCGGCGCTGACCGGACCCGGCCGTTCCCCGGCGCGCCCCGGGGCCGCCCGCCGCCGGCGTCAGCGGTTAGCCTGGCGTGGGTACGGACTTGACGCGAGCGGGGGAGGGGCGCAGCCCATGGCCAGGGAATTCCAGCGCGGCCACAAGGCCAGGCTTGCCGATCTGACGGCGGAACGGGACCTGTACGTCGGGGTGCGGATCGCCGGCCCCGGTTTGAGCTTCGACATCAGCTGCTTCGGACTGGACGGCGACGAGCGGCTCTCCGACGACCGCTACTTCGTCTTCTTCAACCAGCCCGTGACGCCCGAGGAGGCGGTCCGGCAGCTCGGTCCGCAGGACGGCGACACCGACTCCTTCCGCGTCGCCCTGGACCGCGTCCCGCCGCACATCCGGAAGCTGACCTTCACCGCCGCCCTCGACGGCGCGGGCCAGATGGCGCAGATCGGCCCCGGTTTCCTGCGCATCGTGGCCGGCGGCCAGGAGGTGGCCCGGTATCCCTTCACCGGCGGGGAGTTCAGCACCGAGCGCGCCGTGATGCTCGGCGACCTGTACCTCAAGGACGTCTGGCGGTTCGCCGCGGTCGGCCAGGGCTTCGACGGCGGACTGGAGGCGCTGCTGACGAACTTCGGCGGCGAGGTCCTGGAGGAGGGCGACGAGGCCGCCGAGCCGCCGGCGCCGCCCACCGCCGCGCAGGGCGCGCCCGACTTCCCGCTGCCGCCGCCGGCCCCGGCGCCCGCCCCGTCGGCCGCGCCGCCCGTCTCCGCCGCGCCCGCCGCCCCGGCTCCGCCGGTGCCCACCGCCCCGGACCCGCGCGCCCCCGCGCCGGCGCATCCGCAGCAGACCCCGCCCCCGGTGCCGCAGCCCGCCGCCGCGCAGATCCACAGCGCGCCCACGGTCGTGGCGCCGCTGGTGCCGCCCGGTGGCCCGGTGCCGCCGCCGGGCGTACCAGGTCCGCCGCCCCCGCCGCCCCCGGCACCGGGCATGCAGGGGCCGCCGCCCCCGCCCCCTTACGGCCACCAGCCGCCGCCGGCCCCCTACGGGCAGCAGCCGCCCCCGCCGCCGCAGTACGGTCAGCAGCCTCCGCCGCCGCCTCCGTACGGGCAGCAGCCGCCTCCGCCCCCGTACGGCCAGCAACCCCCGCCGCTTCCCGCTGGATACGCCGCGCCCCAGGGGCAGCCGGTGCCGCTCCCGCCGCCGCCCGCTCCGTACGGGCAGCCGGGGCAGCAGCAGCCGGGAGCCCCGTACGCCCCGTATCCGGGGCAGGGCGCGCCCCTCCCCGAGGAGCCGGGCACCCACGGCGCGCCACCGCAGGACGATCCCCGCCGGGACCGCTGACCGACGCGCCCGCATCCCCCGCACGGGAAGTCCCCCGCACAGGAAAACGGCGCCCGCCCCAACACGAGGGGCGGGCGCCGTTTGTGACGATGCGTCAGGAGTGCGCGGCCAGCAGTGCCCGGGTGTCCGCCACCAGGCGCACCACCGAGTCGTCGGCGACCGCGGGCACCTCGTCGTAGCCGAACCACCGCAGGTCCAGCGACTCGTCGCTGATCGCCGCCACCGCGTCCGCGGGCGCCAGCGCGGCGTACTGGACGTCGAGATGCTCTGCGCAGGGCGTCCGGTGGCGGTCCAGCCGCACCGGTGCGTCACCCAGCAGCGTCAGCCCGTGCGCGATTCCGGACTCCTCACGTGCCTCGCGCAGCGCCGCGTCGGCCAGCGAGGTGTCCTCGGGCTCGCAGTGGCCGCCCATCTGCAGCCACATCTCCAACTTGCGGTGCAGGGTGAGCAGTACGCGCCCGCCCACCGGGTCGATCACCAGCGCACTGGCCGTCAGGTGCCCGTCCTTGCACGGCTTCCACATGCCGTCCTGATGGGCCGCGAGATGGTCCAGATAGGCCAGCCGCAGCTGTTCCTGGCCGGGCGAGGGCGCGGGCCACTCCTTTAGCACCCGCGCCGCGTCCGCGTGCAGGCTCACCGGGTGCCGTCGCCCTTGCCCTCGTCCTCGGGGCCGCGCGGGCCGCCGTCGGCCGGGCCGGAACCCTCGGCGCCGGCGTCCCCGCCGCGCTTGGTGAGGTCCGGGCCGCCGCCGCTGGCCGCCTCGCCCAGCATCTTGTCGAGCTCGGAGAAGTCCGCGTGCTCGCGGTGGACGAAGCCGTCCGGGTCGTCCAGATCCCCCGCCGTCGGCAGCATGTCCGGGTGCTCCCACAGGCCGTCGCGGCCCTCCAGGCCCCGGGCGTCCGTCAGGGAGGCCCACAGCCGCGAGGCGTCCCGCAGGCGGCGCGGGCGCAGCTGGAGCCCGATCAGCGTGGAGAACGTCTGCTCGGCCGGACCGCCGGTGGCCCGGCGCCGCCGCAGCGTCTCGCGGAGCTTGTCCGCGGACGGCAGGTGCGGCTTGGCGGCGGCGTGCACCACCGCGTCCACCCAGCCCTCGACGAGCGCCAGCGCGGTCTCCAGACGGGCCAGCGCGGCCTTCTGCTCCGGGGTGTCCTCGGGCTGGAACATGCCGCCCTGGAGGGCGTTCTGCAGCTCCTCGGGGTGCTGCGGGTCGATCTGGCCGACCATGTCCTCCAGCTTGGTCGTGTCGACCTTGATGCCGCGCGCATAGCCCTCGACGGCACCGGACAGATGCGCGCGCAGCCACGGCACATGGGCGAAGAGCCGCTGGTGGGCGGCCTCGCGCAGGGCCAGATAGAGCCGCACCTCCTCCTCCGGGACGCCCAGTCCGGCGCCGAACGCCGTGACGTTCGCCGGCAGCAGCGCCGCCTTGCCGGCCGGGCCCAGCGGCAGCCCGACGTCGGTGGAACCGACGACCTCGGAGGCCAGCACACCCAGCGCCTGCCCGATCTGGGCGCCGAACATCGCGCCGCCCATGGAGCGCATCATCCCGAGCAGCGGGCCGGCCATGGCCTGCATCTCCTCGGGCAGCACCTCGCCCATCGCCGCCCCGACCCGCTCGGCGAGCGGATCGACCAGGTCCTTCCACACCGGCAGGGTCTCCTCGACCCACTCGGCGCGGCTCCAGGCCACCACCGAGCCGGAGCCCGACGGGAGCGACGTCACCCCGTCCAGCCACAGGTCCGCCAGGCGCACGGCCTCCTGGACCGCCGTCCGCTCACCGGAGGAGACGCTGGCGTCCTTGCTGCCGTCCTCGGCGCCCTGCGCGACGGTCTGCCGCGCGATGTCCTTGGCCATCTCCCAGTTCACCGGGCCGCCCTCGTAGGAGAGCATCTGGCCGAGCCGCTGGAAGGCGGCGCCGAGATCGCCGGGGTTCATCTGGCCGCCGGGTCCCCCCATGCCGCCGAAGAGCGCGGCGAACGGATTGTCCGCGGCGCCGCTCCCGCCGCCGAACCCGAAGGGGTTCGCGGGGCCCTGGCTACCTCCCTGGCCGCCCTTCTGCTTGCCGTTGTCGCCGTCCTCCGGCTCCTCCGGCGGAAGGCCGAATCCGAATGGGGTGTCACTCACGGGTTTCCTCGGCTCGTAGGGCCGCCGGCCCTACGCCGACGGCGGCTGCCCGACATCACCTCCAGCGTAGACACTCGCCCCGCCTCGGGGCTCGGTGCTTCGCTGTCCCGGTGGCTGCGGCAGGATGGATGCCACCTGGTGCGGATGCGTTCGACGCGCCCGCACTGAAGACAACCGCTGGAGACGCCCGGTGAGTTCCCCAGATCCGACCGTTCGCGCAGCGCGAAACGCTGCCGCCACAGCCGAACAGGCAGACCGCAGCCCGGCCGGCGCCGGCCGGCCGCTGCGCCGCCCCGTCGTCGCCGTCACCGGAGCCGCCTCCGGGGTCGGCGCGCTGCTCACCCGTGCCCTGGTCGCGTCCGACGAGGTCAAGGAGGTGGTGGCCATCGACGAACGGCCCGGTGACGTCGCCGAGGCCCAGTGGCACGTCCTGGACGTCCGCGATCCCGCCATCGCCGACAAACTCCGCGGAACGGACGTCGTCGTCCATCTCGCCCTCGACCTCGACCTGGAGACCGACGCCGCGGCCCGCACCGCCTACAACGTGCGCGGCACCCAGACCGTGCTGACCGCCGCCGCGGCCGCCGGCGTCCACCGGGTGGTGCTGTGCACCTCCGCCATGGTCTACGGGGCGCTGCCCGACAACGACGTCCCGCTCGCCGAGGACGCCGAGCTGCGCGCCACCGCGGACGCCACCGGGGTCGGCGACCTCCTGGAGATCGAGCATCTGGCGCGCCGCGCCCCGCGCGCCCACCCCGGCCTGAACGTCACCGTGCTGCGCCCCGCCGTCCTGGTAGGCGGTACCGACACCGCGCTCACCCGCTACTTCGAGTCGCCGCGCCTCCTGGTCGTCGCCGGCTCCCGCCCGGCCTGGCAGTTCTGCCACGTGGAGGACCTGGTCGGCGCCCTGGAGTACGCCGCGCTGGAGAAGGTCGAGGGCGAGCTGGCGGTGGGCTGCGACGGCTGGCTGGAGCAGGAGGAGGTCGAGGAGCTCTCCGGTATCCGGCGCATGGAGCTGCCGTCCTCGGTGGCGCTGGGGGCCGCCGCCCGGCTGCACCGGATCGGCCTGACGCCGTCGCCCGCCGGGGACCTCGCCTACACCATGCACCCCTGGGTGGTCAGCGGCAGCCGGCTGCACGACGCGGGCTGGCGGCCCCGGTGGACCAACGAGGAGGTCCTCGCCGAGCTGCTGGCGGAGGTCGCCGGCCGGCACACGGTCGCCGGCCGCCGGCTGGGCCGCAAGGACGCCACCGCCGCGGGCGCCGCCGGCGCCACCGTCGCGCTCCTCGGTACCGCGGCCCTGGTCCGCCGCGCCCGCAAGGCCCGCCGCCGCATCTGACGCCACCGGGCCACCGGCCGCCGGCGCGCCCCGACCGGACCGGCCCCGAGGCCCGACGCCTGTACGAGCCTCCATACGGGGCCTCGGACGCCCGGTGGAATCGGCCATTTCCCGGTGCCTGCCCGGTGCGGCACGATGGGACCATGTCTGGCACGCACTCCCGGCCCTCCACCGACCGCGACCACCCCGGCGAGCAGGGCGCCGCAGACCCGATCCGGCTCCTGGAGATCCGCGACACCCCCCTCTCCGTGGACGAGGTCTTCGCGGCCGTCGGGGACCGTGCCGCGGGCGGCACCGCCCTCTTCGTCGGCACCGTCCGCTCGCACGACGGCGGCGCGGACGTCGACGGCCTGGGGTACTCCGCGCACCCGTCCGCCGCGGCGGAGCTGCGCCGGGTCGCCGAGAAGGTCGTCGCCGACCACCCGGTCCGCGCGCTGGCCGCCGTCCACCGTGTGGGGGATCTGGCCATCGGCGATCTGGCCGTGGTCGTGGCGGTCTCCTGCCCGCACCGCGCCGAGGCGTTCGCGGCCTGCCGCACACTTATCGACGACCTCAAACACGAGGTGCCCATCTGGAAGCACCAGACCTTCTCGGACGGCACCGAGGAATGGGTGGGGGCGTAAGCGCCCCCTCTTCCGGGGGTGGTGGTCGGGCGACGGGAGGGCGGGTGGGGGCGTAAGCGCCCTCTTCTGGGGGTGGTGGCCGGGCGGCGGGAGGGCGGTTCGGGGCCTGACGGTCCGCGCCCCGCGACCGAACCGGTACCTCGGGTTCCGGTTGCGTAACCGGCTCCCCGGCACCAGCGTTGACGTGGCGGATGGTTAATCTGCTTATGTGTCGATTCGTGGGCGCGCAAGGTGTAGGGAGGTCCCCATGGGAGCGCTCCTCTGGCTGCTGATTCCGGTGCTGGCCGGACTGGTCGCCGCGCTGTGGAGCAGCTGGGCCATGCGCAACCGCCGGAGCGGGGACATCGCCGAGCTGGCCGGCTACGCACGGTTCCGCGCCGCGATGGAGAAGCAGCACCTCGCTCCCGCCCCCGCCGCGGCCGCCCCCGAGCACGCCTCGGATCCGGTCTGACGCCTCCAGCCCGGCGCGGCCCGGCGCCGATCCCCGTACGGACGGCCCCGCGGGCCGGTTGTCATACCCGTCCCGTACTGTCGTTCCATGCCACGCCGCACCGCGACGCTGCTCGCCTCGACCCTGATGCTGATCGCGCTGCTCTGCGCCGGGGTGCTGATTCCCGTCCCGTATGCCGAGATGTCGCCGGGGCCGACGGTCAACACCCTCGGTGACCACAACGGCGAGCCCGTCCTCCAGATCGGCGGCGGCCGGAAGACGTACCAGACCTCCGGCCATCTGAACATGACCACGGTCCGCGTCACCGGCCCGGACTACCGCATGAACCTCCTCGAGGCGGTCTACGGCTGGCTGGACCCGAGCAGCGCGGTGGTGCCGCACCGCACGCTCTACCCCGAGGGGCAGACGGCCCAGCAGGCCGACCAGCAGAACGCCGAGGAGTTCACCCAGTCCCAGGAGAGCGCCAAGGCCGCCGCCCTCCGGCAGCTGCACATCCCGGTCGCCAGTCAGACCGTCGTGGGCGCCGTCGTCAAGGACAAGCCGGCCGACGGGCTGCTGCACGCCGGCGACGTGATCAGGGCGGTGGACGGCAGGAAGGTCCAGCAGGCCGGCGACGTGGCCGCGTTCGTCACCCGGCACAAGCCGGGGCAGAAGGTGGTCTTCACCGTCATCCCCGCCAAGGAGGCGGCCGCCGCGGAGAAGCAGGGCAAGGAGCCCGAGGGCCCCGGCAAGCAGGTCGCGCTCACCACGGCGGCGGACGGCGGCCGGGCGGTCGTGGGCATCCAGGCCCAGGTGGACCACATCTTCCCGTTCCCCATCGACGTGAAGCTCGCCGACGTCGGCGGCCCCAGCGCCGGGCTGATGTTCGCGCTCGGCATCGTGGACAAGCTCACCCCCGGCGGCAATCTGACCGGCGGCCGGTTCGTGGCGGGCACGGGCACGATCGACGACCAGGGCAAGGTCGGCCCGATCGGCGGCATTTCGATGAAGACGATCGGCGCGCGGGACAAGGGCGCGGAGTTCTTCCTGACGCCCAAGGACAACTGCGCGGCCGCCGCGAAGGACACCCCCGCCGGACTCCGGCTGGTCAAGGTCGACACCATAGGGGACGCGGTGCGGGCGCTGGCGAAGATCCGCACGAACGACCTGGCCGGCCTGCCGAGTTGCAGCCCGGCAGGCCGGTAGCGGAAGCAGGAGCGGGAGCGGCGGGCCCGGCCGGCCCGCCGCGCGCTTACTCCTCCTCGAAGGTGGCCGCCAGCGCGTCCGCGAGGCCGGGGACCAGCGACCTGCCGGTCAGCACCTCGGAGGTGGAGTCCTTCGCGCGCAACCGCAGCGCCGACTCGCGGGAGCCGTCCCGGAGGACGGCCACCGTCATCCGCACCTCCTGGCGCTCGGGGTGCTCGGCGACCCACTTGGCGAGCTGCTGCTCGGTCATGCCCGCCGGCTCGGCATCCTCGGCGGACGGCGGCAGCATCAGGCGCTCCACGGTCAGCGCGCAGCCGACCACGGCGTCGGGCCAGGCGATGGTGGCGAGGAACTCGTCCAGCGGGGCGCCGGCCGGGATCTCGTCCTGTTCGATGGGGGTCAGGGAGGTGTCGGTGGACTCCTCGATGCCCAGCTGGGCGGCGAGCGAGGGCTCCTGTTCCCGGAGCTTCGCGGTGTCGACGAGGGCGAACAAACGGGCGGGCTGGTCCCAGCCGAGGCCGGCGGCGTACTCGTCGATCTCGAGTACCGCGCGGGTCAGCGGGTCGGCGGCCAGGGGGGTGCCGTCAACGGGGAGGTTGGTCATGCCCAACATCGTGCCTTGAACACCCCGGAAATCGGGAACCGAGTAAAGCCGTCGTAAGTTGCATCACTGGGTCCTAGTATCGCCGGGCCTGCTCTCCACACGACAGCAAACTTCGAGGTGCGCACCTTGGCTTTCCAGATGCCGGACCGCGGCGGAGGCCCTTCCGGGCCACGGATCAGAGTCGGCCGACCGTCGCGGCGGTTCAGGACCCTGCTCATGACGTTGGGCGTACTGGCCGTGCTGGCCATGCTCTTCGTGATGTTCTCGGGATTCTGGACCGACTGGCTCTGGTACCGCTCGGTCCACTTCTCGTCGGTCTTCACCACCACCCTGTGGACCAAGATCGGGCTCTTCTTCTCCTTCGGCGTCGTGATGGCGGTCGCCGTCGGCGTCAACATCTGGCTGGCGCACCGGCTGCGGCCGCCGCTCAGCGCGATGTCCATGGAGCAGCAGAGCCTGGACCGCTACCGCATGGGCATCGCCCCGTTCAAGAAGTGGGCGCTGGTCGCGATCACGGCGGTGATCGGGCTGATCGCCGGGGCCTCCGCCTCCGGTGAGTGGCGCACGTGGCTCCAGTGGATCAACGGCGTCCCGTTCGGCACCACGGACCCGCAGTTCCACAAGGACGTCTCGTTCTACGCCTTCGATCTGCCGTGGTACCGCTTCCTGTTGAGCTTCGGCTTCGCCTGCGCGGTGCTGTCCCTGGTGGCCGCCGTGCTCACCCACTACCTCTACGGCGGGCTGCGGCTGACCAGCCCCGGCTCGCGGGCGACCGCCGCGGCCACCGGTCACCTCTCGGTGCTGCTGGGCATCTTCGTCTCCCTGAAGGCGGTCGCGTACTGGCTCGACCGGTACGGCCTCGCGGTGAAGTCCAGCGGCCTGAAGTCGGCCGACAACTGGACCGGCCTGCGCTACGTCGACGCCAACGCCTACCTGCCGGCGAAGACCATCCTGTTCTTCATCGCGGCGATCTGCGCGGTGCTGTTCTTCGCCACCCTGTGGCGGCGCACCTGGCAGCTGCCGGTGATCGGCTTCGGCCTGATGGTGCTCTCCGCCGTCCTGATCGGCGGGCTGTACCCGGCGATCGTCCAGAAGTTCCAGGTCCAGCCGAACGAGCAGGCCAAGGAAGCGCCGTACATCAACAAGAACATCAAGGCGACCCGGGACGCGTACGGCATCCAGGACTCCGAGGTGACGCCCTACAAGGGCAACTACAAGCCGGCCTCCAAGGAGGACGCCCAGCGGCTGCGCGACGAGGCCGACAGCACCGCCAGCATGCGGCTGCTCGACCCGAACGTGGTCTCGCCGGCCTTCCAGCAACAGCAGCAGGTGCGGTCCTACTACCAGTTCCCGTCCACCCTGGACGTCGACCGGTACAAGGACAAGGACGGCAAGGAGCAGGACACCGTCATCGGCCTGCGCGAGCTGAACATCGCCGGCATCCCCGAGCGCAACTGGATCAACGACCACTTCAAGTACACCCACGGCTACGGCGCGGTCACCGCCAAGGGCACCGAGACCGCCGACGGCGGCGGCCCGCAGTACACCGAGTCCGACCTGCCGACCAAGGGCCAGCTCCCGACGTACGAACAGCGTGTCTACTACGGCGAGAAGACCACCCAGTACTCCATCGTGGGCGGGCCGCAGAAGGAGCTGGACTACTCCGACGACAGCGGCGAGAAGGGCTACCGCTACCAGGGCAAGAGTGGGGTGAGCCTGTCCAACCCGATCAACCGCGCCGCCTACGCGGTGGCGTTCGGGGAGCCGCAGATCCTCTACTCCGGCGCCATCGGGGACAAGTCGCGGATCCTGTACAACCGCACGCCCAAGGAGCGCGTCGAGTCCGTCGCCCCCTGGCTGACCATCGACGGCGACGCCTACCCGGCAGTGATCAACGGCCGGATCCAGTGGATCGTGGACGCGTACACCACCAGCAACGGCTACCCGTACGCCTCGCGCACCACCCTCGGGGACAGCACCGCCGACTCGCTCACCAACGGCCAGCGCGCGGTGGTGGCCCAGCAGAACCAGGTCAACTACATCCGCAACTCCGTCAAGGCCACGGTCGACGCGTACGACGGCACGGTCAAGCTCTACCAGTGGGACGACAAGGACCCGGTCCTCAAGACCTGGATGAAGGCGTTCCCCGGCACGGTCGAGAAGAAGAGCGAGATCAGCCCGGACCTGCTGTCCCACCTGCGGTACCCGCAGGACCTGTTCAAGGTGCAGCGCCAGCTGCTGACCACGTACCACGTCACCGACCCGGGCACCTTCTACACCGGTTCGGAGCGCTGGCAGATCCCCAGCGACCCGACCACCAAGTCGGGCAACGCGGTGCCGCCGTACTACCTCAGCATGAAGATGCCCGACCAGAAGGACCAGGCGTTCTCGCTGACGACGACCTTCACGCCCAACAAGAAGGACAACCTGGGCGCCTTCATGGCGGTCGACGCGGACGCGACGAGCCGCGACTACGGCCGGATCAGACTGCTGAAGCTGCCCGCGCAGACACCGGTGCCGGGCCCGCAGCTGGCCCAGTCGAAGTTCAACTCCGACCCCACGATCGCCAACGAGCTCAACATCCTCAAGAAGTTCGGCGACTCGGAGATCGAGTACGGCAACCTGCTGACGGTGCCCCTCAACGGCGGTCTGCTCTACGTCGAACCGGTCTATCTGCGCGGCGCCAACACCAACTACCCGCTCCTGAAGAAGGTGTTGGTGAGCTACGGCGACAACAAGCCGGTCCTGGAGAACAGCCTCAAGGACGCGCTCGACGTGGTCTTCGGCAAGAAGGCGCCGAGCACCGGCTCGCAGAACCCGCCGCCCGGCGGCGGGCAGACCGGTGAGCAGCCGCCGCCGGCCGACAAGACCGTGCAGCAGGCCCTGGCGGACGCCGAGAAGGCGTACGACGAGGGCGAGAAGGCGCGGGTGGCCGGCGACTGGGCCGCGTACGGCGAGGCCCAGAAGAAGCTGAAGGCCGCGCTGGACCAGGCGGCCAAGGCGTCCGAGAAGGGCGGCAAGTCGGGCGGCTGAGCCGCCGGCGCGGACCCCGTGGCCCGGTGGCCGCCGGCGTGAACCGGCGGCCACGGGGGCCGGGTGTCAACCGCGGTCCCCGCGACGTGATACGTTGGAGTCACAACGACGCGGGGTGGAGCAGCTCGGTAGCTCGCTGGGCTCATAACCCAGAGGTCGCAGGTTCAAATCCTGTCCCCGCTACTGAAGACCAAGGCCCGGATTCCTTGAATCCGGGCCTTCGTCATGCGTTCGGGTCAAAGCTGATCAGGGGCGGGTCGGACAACCCATGTGGGAAAGCTGTGTGCTTGAGTTTGGCATGTCGCCGTGTCGGGAAGTCGACAAACCGCTGAAGTGACCTCACTGGCTGCGGTATACCAGGTGTACGCGGGTTACAGGTGATGCGACGATGGTTCTTATGGGGGACAAGGCAAGGTTGTTGGAGACGGACCGGTTTGTGCAGGCGCCCGACGACGGGCGCGATTCCGAAATGTCGATGGACGCGATGGAGGCCGACGGCACGGCCGAGGCGTCCGACGCGGTGACCGAGTCCGGCTACCGCCGCGCCGCCGAGGCGGGCGACGCCGCCGCCATGAGCGCGCTGGGGGCGATGCTGCTGCGCCGCGCCGACCTCGACGGCGCCGAGCCGCACCTTCGTTCCGCGGCCGCCGCCGGTGACCGGGCCGCGGCCAACAACCTCGGCGTCCTCCTCCACCAGCGGGGCTACGCCGAGGAGGCCGCAGGCTGGTGGCGGATCGCCGCCGTCGCCGGCTCCGCCGCCGCCGCGCACGCCCTGGGCCGCCACTACCGCGAGCGCGGCGACGAGCCGGCTGCCGAGTACTGGCTGCGCCAGTCCGCCGAGTCCGGCCACTGCCTGGGCGCCTACGCCCTCGCCGACCTCCTGGAGCACCGCGGCGACATCGGCGCCGAGCGCTGGTTCCGGGCCGCCGCCGAGCGCGGCCACCGCGAGGCCGCCTACCGCCTCGCCCGGCTCATCGAGGACGGCCGCGACGCCGACCGCCGCACGACGCCCGCCTACGGGGAGCTGAAGCAGCAGGCCGAGGTCGAGCAGTGGTACCGCCAGGCCGCGGCCCGCGGGCACCGGCGGGCCGCGCTCCAGCTCGGCGCGCTACTGGAGGAGCGCGGCGACGTCCAGGAGGCCGGCCGCTGGTACCTCTCCGCGGCCAAGGACGGCGAGGCCCGCGCCGCCTGCGCGCTGGGATTCCTGCTCCGCGACGCCGGGGACGAGGAGAGCGCCGCGGAGTGGTGGCGGCGGGCCGCCCAGGACGGCGACGGCAACGCCGCCAACGCCCTCGGCGCGCTGCACGCGGACCGCGGCGAGCCGCAGACCGCCGAGCGCTGGTACCGCGCCGCCCTGGATGCCGGCGATGTCAACGGCGCCTACAACCTCGGCCTGCTCTGCACCGAGCAGGGCCGGCCCGGCCGGGGCGAGCAGTGGTACCGCCGCGCCGCCTACGCCGGGCACCGCGAGGCCGCCAACGCGCTGGCCATCCTGCTGCTCCAGCGCGGCGACGCGTCCGGGGCCGAGCCGTGGTTCTCCAAGGCGGCCGAGGCGGGCAGCGTGGACGCCGCGTTCAACCTCGGCATCCTGTTCACCGGCCGCGGCGAGGAGCGGCTGGCGCGCTCCTGGTACGAGCGGGCGGCCGCCGCCGGGCACACCGACGCGGCGCTCCAGGTCGCCATAGCGCAGCTGCGCGACGGCGACCTCCGGGAAGCGGAGGGCAACCTCCGCTGCGCGGCCGGCGGCGGCAGCACCGAGGCGGCGTTCCGGCTCGCCGATCTTCTCGACCGGCGGTCCGCGGAGGCGGACGGCGAGCGGTCCGAGGACGAGGAGAGCCGGCAGTGGTACGAGCGCGCGGCCCGGCAGGGGCACCGCCGCGCCCAGGTCCGGGTTGGCATGTTCGCGGCGGCCCGCGGTGACGCGGTCGAGGCGGCGACGTGGTACCGCGCGGCCGCCGAGGCCGGCAGCCGCAACGGCGCCTTCAACCTCGGCCTGCTGCTGGCCCGCGAGGGCAGCCTGCCCGAGGCCGCCCTGTGGTGGCAGCGCGCCGCCGAGAGCGGCCACGGCCGGGCGGCGCTGCGGCTGGCGCTGATCGCCGCCCGCCGCGGGGCGCTCACGGAGGCCCAGCGCTGGTGTGCGCGGGCGGTGGAGCTGGGCCCGCCCGAGGTGGCGGAGCGGGCGGCCCGGCTGCGGACGGCGCTCCAGGAGGAGCTGAGCGCATGACGGCCGGCCGGGGGCACTGATCCCGGCACCCGGGGCCCGGTCCACTGGACCGGGCCCCGGGCCGTCCGGAGCCGTCCGGAACGAATTTGCGCTGGTCGTCGGCGTGGGGTTAGAGTTGAGACACAACGACGCGGGGTGGAGCAGCTCGGTAGCTCGCTGGGCTCATAACCCAGAGGTCGCAGGTTCAAATCCTGTCCCCGCTACTGAAACCGAAGGCCCGGATCCTCAGGATCCGGGCCTTCGGCATATCCGGGCGGGCAGACGTGCGGCGAGGGCAGCAGCCCCCGGGCCGTAAGTGCGGCCGCGGGGGCTGGTGGCGTCGGCTGCGGCCCGGACGGGGGTCCGGGGCCCGGATCAGGACTGACCGCTGCAGTTGGGGCAGATGCCCCGGTACGTCACGGTGACCTCGGAGACCTGG
Source organism: Streptomyces sp. MspMP-M5 (assembly GCF_000373585.1). Taxonomy (GTDB): domain Bacteria; phylum Actinomycetota; class Actinomycetes; order Streptomycetales; family Streptomycetaceae; genus Streptomyces. The sequence continues at coordinate 195,619 of NZ_KB891853.1, read as the reverse complement.
AAGCCGTAGCGCTCCGGTTCGGGCAGCGCGGAGAGCGGGTCGCCGTGGAGGTGTACATCGCGGATCGTCCCGCAGCGCGAGCAGACCAGGTGCTGGTGGTCGTGGTGGGCGTTGGGGTCGTAGCGCTTGGCGCGGCCGTCGGTGCTCACCTCGATCACCTCACCGAGCGAGACCAGCTCGCCCAGGGTGTTGTAGACCGTCGCGCGGGAGATCTCGGGGAGCCGTTCGGACGCCTTGGCGTGCACCTCGTCGGCGGTGTAGTGGACGTGGTCCCCGTCCAGCACCTCGGCGACGACGCGGCGCTGCGCGGTCAGCCGCCAGCCGCGGCCCCGGAGTCGTTCCAGCAGGTCACTCATGCCAATCACCTATCAGTCAGATAGTCACCAGGGTAGCAGCGGTCGTCCATCGCCGGATCGGGTACGGGTTTCGGACTCTTCTTGACTTAGACAATGTCCAATGTAGGATCGGGTACGGCGCAAGGCCAAGGGCAGGTGTACGGACAAATCAGGAGGCGCACGTGTCGGTAGAGACCACCACCGGACCGCTGACCACGGAGGCCGGAGCCCCGGTCGCGGACAACCAGAACAGCGAGACGGCCGGCGTCGGCGGCCCCGGACTGATCCAGGACCAGCTCCTGATCGAGAAGCTCGCGCACTTCAACCGCGAGCGCATACCGGAGCGCATCGTCCACGCCCGTGGTGCCGGCGCCTACGGCACCTTCACGGTCACCGCGGACGTGACGAAGTACACCCGCGCGAAGTTCCTCTCCGAGATCGGCAAGCAGACCGAGGTGTTCCTGCGGTTCTCGACCGTCGCCGGCAGCCTCGGCGCGGCCGACGCGGTGCGTGATCCGCGCGGCTTCGCGCTGAAGTTCTACACCGAAGAGGGCAACTACGACCTCGTCGGCAACAACACCCCGGTGTTCTTCATCAAGGACGCCATCAAGTTCCCCGACTTCATCCACACCCAGAAGCGCGACCCGTACACCGGCTCGCAGGAGGCGGACAACGTCTGGGACTTCTGGGGCCTGTCGCCCGAGTCCACCCACCAGGTGACCTGGCTGTTCGGCGACCGCGGCATCCCCGCCTCGTACCGTCACATGGACGGCTTCGGCTCGCACACCTTCCAGTGGAACAACGACGCGGGCGAGGTCTTCTGGGTCAAGTACCACTTCAAGACCGACCAGGGCATCCGGAACCTCACCCAGGACGAAGCCAACCGGCTCGCCGGCGAGGACCCGGACAGCCACCAGCGCGACCTGCGCGAGTCCATCGAGCGCGGCGACTTCCCGACCTGGACCGTCCAGGTGCAGATCATGCCCGCGGCCGAGGCGGCCGGCTACCGCTTCAACCCGTTCGACCTGACCAAAGTCTGGCCGCACGCGGACTACCCGCCGATCGAGATCGGCAAGCTGGAGCTCAACCGCAACCCGGAGAACATCTTCGCCGAGGTCGAGCAGTCGGTCTTCGCCCCGCACCACTTCGTGCCGGGCATCGGCCCGTCCCCCGACAAGATGCTCCAGGGCCGCCTCTTCGCGTACGGCGACGCCCACCGCTACCGCGTCGGCATCAACGCCGACCACCTGCCGGTCAACCGCCCGCACGCCACCGAGGCGCGCAGCCACGGCCGGGACGGCGCGCTCTACGACGGCCGCCACGGACGACAGAAGAACTACGAGCCCAACAGCTTCGGCGGCCCGGCCCAGACCGGCCGGCCGCTGTGGCAGCCGCTCCCGGTCACCGGTGACACCGGCGAGACCGCGGCGCCCTCGCACGCCGAGGACGACGACTTCGTCCAGGCGGGCAACCTCTACCGCCTGATGTCGGACGCGGAGCAGCAGCGCCTGATCGACAACCTGGCGGGCTTCCTCGCCAAGGTCTCCCGCGACGAGATCGCCCAGCGCGCGATCGAGAACTTCCGCAAGGCGGACGCGGACTACGGCAAGCGACTGGAGGCTGCCGTCCAGGCTCTTCTTCGCGCCTGAGCCGGCGCCGCTTTCGCGGAGGTGGTTGATCTCCGTGGGGGTTGCTCAACTGGCGCTGCCGTAAAGGCCGGAGAGGCCGGATGCCAAGGGGCTCCGGCCTCTCTGTGCGCCTGCCCGCCGGTACGCCCGCGCGGGCGCCCCGGGGAGCGGTCACGCCGCCGCCGGTGTCCGTTCGGAGACGTCGGACCAGCAGCGCATGATGTCGCGGACCGAGACGATGCCGACCGGTTCGCGGTCGTCGAGGACGACGAGGTGGCGGAAGCCGCCGCGCACCATGGCGCCCGCCGCCTCGTCCAGGGTCCAGTTCGGGGTCGCGAAGACGACGTCGGTGGTGGTGTGGCTCTGGGCGGTCTCCCGGTCGGGGTTCTCGCCCGCGCCGAGGGAGTCGAGGATGTCGCGCTCGGTGAGGATGCCGATGCCGTAGGTGTCGCTGTCGAGGACCACGGCCGCGCCGATGCGGCGGGCCGCCATCAGTCGCGCCGCCTGGCGGAGGGTGTGAGCCGGCCCGATGGTGAGGACCATCGTGCTCATGGCGTCTTTGACGAGCATGGGCATGAAGGTGAGCCACCTCCTTGGACGTGCGTGAAATTGCGAAATGATTCACAAGTTCACAAACTGGGGGGTTCTCATGTTCACATGCCCCCGGTCGCACAACAAGGGGCAGATGCTGGACGCCAGTCCGAACATCTGCCCCTGTGCAGGTCGGCGGGGTTGTGCGGCGGGCCGGGCGGCCGTTTTTCGCCCGGTGGTGGTCAGCTCCGGTCGTCGCCGAGGTAGGCCAGCAGGTCCTCGTGGAGCAGGCCGTTGGAGGCCGCGGCGTTGCCGCTGTGCGGACCGGGCCGGCCGTCCAGACCGGTGAAGCGCCCGCCGGCCTCCTGGACGATCACCGCGCAGGCCGCCATGTCCCACAGCGACAGCTCCGGCTCCGCGCAGATGTCGACCGTCCCCTCGGCGACCATCATGTAGGGCCAGAAGTCGCCGTAGGCCCGGGTCCGCCAGCAGTCGCGGGACAGGTCGAGGAAGCCGGAGAGTCGGCCGCGCTCCTCCCAGCCGGTCAGCGAGGAGTAGGCGAACGACGCGTCCTGGATGCGGCCGACCTCGGAGGCGTGCAGCCGGGCCGCGGAGGTCAGGCTGCGGCCGGTGAAGGCGCCCAGGCCCTCGGCGGCCCACCAGCGGCGGTTCAGCGCGGGGGCGGAGACGAGCCCGACCACCGGCCGGTCGCCGCCCTCGCCGCGCTCCATCAGGGCGATCAGGGTCGCCCACACCGGCACCCCGCGGACGTAGTTCTTGGTGCCGTCGATCGGATCGATGATCCAGCGGCGCGGCCCCGAGCCCTCGCTGCCGAACTCCTCGCCCAGCACCGCGTCCCGCGGCCGGGCGCGCTGCAGCTGGGCGCGGATCAGCTCCTCGGCGGACTTGTCCGCCTCGCTGACCGGGGTCATGTCCGGTTTGGTCTCCACCTTGAGGTCGAGGGCCTTGAACCGTTCCATGGTGGCGGCGTCGGCGGCGTCCGCCAGGACGTGCGCCAGGCGGAGATCATCGTGATAGTCGGGCATGTGCGAACAGTATCCACTGGTATGCACGGGAGCCACAGGGCCATGCCGTGGCCTCCGGGTGGTCTCCGGCGGATGTCGGCCGGGGCCGCCGCCGAGCCGTCCCGGGGTGCCCGAGCGGGCCTTGACAGTCCCTGACGGCGCGTCAATTCTGTGATCTGGGCCACTGTTCAAGTGGAGCCAGGAGGTGGCCGATGCCCTCGGTGCGCGAGGCCCTGCTGGACGCGGCGTACGCGGCGCTGCTCACCCGGTCCTGGACGGCAGTCCGGATGGTGGAGGTGGCGGCCGCCGCCGGGGTGTCCCGGCAGACGCTCTACAACGAGTTCGGCAGCAAGGAGGGGCTGGCCCACGCCCTCGTCCGCCGGGAGACCGAGACGTATCTGGCCGGGGTGGAGCGGGCGCTGGCCGCCGACACTGCCGGCGCGGCGGCCGACGAGGGCGCCCGGGTCGCCGCCGCGGCCGCCTGGACGCTGCGGAGCGCGCGGACGAACCCGCTGGTCAGGGCCGCGTTGACGGGATGCTGGGGGGACCGGCTGCCGGCCGGTCAGGACGGGCCCGCCGAACTGCTCGGCCGGTTCCGCGACCGGGCGGTGGCGGCGCTGGCGCCCGGCCGGCCCCGGGAGGAACTGCCCGCCCTGGACGCCGCCTGCGAGACCGCGGCCCGTCTGGCGCTGTCGTGTGTGGTCGCCCCGGTGGAGCCCGCCGCGGTGCGGCCGCCGGCCGACGTGCGCATGGCGGTGCCCCGGCAGCGGAGCCGGCGGCGGGGGACGGAGGCCGAGAGCGAGGAGGTCGCCCGGCTGGTGCGGGGCGCCTTCGCCGGGCTCACGGGCGGTGCGGGCGCCCCGGGGGCGTCAGTGCGCCGAGCCGGACAACTGGAGCCCGATCACCCCGACGATCACCAGCGTGATGGAGACGATCTTCAGCGTGGAGACCAGGTCGCCGAGGAAGACCATGCCGTAGATCGCGGTGCCGGCCGCGCCGATGCCGGTCCAGACCGCGTACGCCGGGCCGACGTCGAGCTTGCGCAGCGCCATCGTCAGCAGGCCGAAGCTGCCCAGGGCGAAGGCCGCGAAGGCGAGGGTCGGGTAGAGGCGGGTGAAGCCGTGCGAGAGCTTGAGGCAGACCGCGAAGCCGGTCTCCAGCAGACCCGCCACCACGACCAGCAGCCACGCCATTTCCCATTGCCTCCGTCAGCTCGGTGACTGCTTCAGCCGGGCGACCTGTCACGACCGGATCGGACCGGAGGGGACCGGAGGGGACCGGTCCCGGTGTGAAGGTGATTATGCCCGTGCCCCGGACGGGCGGCAGGGGGATTGGCCCGATCAGTCGCCCTCGCGTCGCTCACGGGTGGACAGCAGCCGGCGCAGGGAATACAGGCGGGCCGGTTCGGCGTGCCCGCCGGCCACCCACGCGTCCAGCGCGCAGTCCGGCTCGTCGTGACTGCACGCCCGGGGGCACTCGGCGGTGCCGGGCTCCAGGTCCGGGAAGGCGTGGATGACCCGGGACGGATCGATGTGGGCCAGCCCGAAGGACCGCACGCCCGGGGTGTCGATGACCCAGCCGGCGTCGCCGGGCAGCGGCAGGGCCAGCGCCGACGTGGTGGTGTGCCGGCCGCGGCCGGTGACCGCGTTGACGTGGCCGGTGGCCCGGCGGCGCTCCGGCACCAGGGCGTTGACCAGGGTCGTCTTGCCCACCCCGGAGTGCCCCACGAACGCCGTCATCCGGCCGGTCAGCTGCTCCCGGACCCGCTCCGCGGCGCTGCCGTCGGCCAGCTCCTCGCGGTTGGTGACGACGTACGGCACGCCGAGCGCGCCGTAGGACTCCAGCAGCGCGTCCGGTGCGGCCAGGTCGGACTTGGTCAGCACCAGCAGCGGGTCCAGCCCGGCGTCGTAGGCGGCGACCAGGCAGCGGTCGATCAGCCGGGGCCGCGGCTCGGGGTCGGCGAGCGCGGTGACGATGGCGAGCTGGTCGGCGTTGGCGACCACCACCCGCTCGTACGGGTCGGTGTCGTCGGCGGTCCGGCGCAGCGTGGAGCTGCGCGGCTCGACCCGGACTATCCGGGCCAGGGTGTCCCTGGCGCCGCTGAGGTCGCCGACCACCGCGACCCGGTCGCCGACCACGGCGCTCTTGCGGCCCAGCTCGCGGGCCTTCATCGCGGTGACCTTGCGGTCGTCGATCAGGCACGTCAGACGGCCCCGGTCGACGGTCAGGACCAGGCCCTCGCGGGCGTCCTCGTGCTTGGGGCGGATGTTCGTCCGCGGCCGGTTGCCCTTGCGGTTGGGCCGGACGCGGACGTCGTCCTCATCGGGGTTCTTGCCGTAGCGGCGCATGGTGCGGCGGCCCTCACGCTCTCCGGGCGGGGGCGGACGCCGGATCGAGCATCTCCGTCCACAGTGCGGGGAAGTCGGGCAGGGTCTTGGCGGTGGTGGCGACGTTCTCCACCTCCACGCCCTCGACGGCCAGGCCGATGACCGCGGCGGCGGTGGCCAGCCGGTGGTCCTCGTAGGTGTGGAAGATCCCGCCGTGCAGCGGACGGGGCCGGATGTGCAGGCCGTCGGCGGTCTCGGTGACGTCGCCGCCGAGTTCGTTGAGCTCCTTGGTGAGCGCGGCCAGCCGGTCGGTCTCGTGCAGCCGCAGGTGCGCCACCCCGCGCAGCGTGGAGGGCGAGTCGGCGAGCGCGGCGACCGCGGCGATGCCCGGGGTCAGCTCGCCGACCTCGCCGAGATCGACGTCGATGCCGTGGATCCGGCCGCTGCCGGTGAGGGTCAGGCCGTCCTCGGTCAGCTCGCAGGAGCCGCCCATGGCCGTGAAGATCTCGCGCAGCGCGTCGCCGGGCTGGGTGGTGTGCTCGGGCCAGTCCGGGATGGTGACCCGGCCGCCGGTGACCAGCGCCGCGGCCAGGAACGGCTGGGCGTTGGAGAGGTCCGGCTCGACGACCAGGTCGCGGCCGAGCAGGGCGCCGGGGGTGACCCGCCAGACGTTCGGCTCGCCGCCCGCCTCGGGGGTGTCCACCTGGGCGCCGACGCTGCGCAGCATGTCGACGGTCATCCGGATGTGCGGCATCGAGGGCAGCGCCGCGCCGACGTGCCGGACCTCGACACCTTGGTTGAAGCGCGGCGCGGACAGCAGCAGGGCGCTGACGAACTGGGAGGACGAGGAGGCGTCGATCTCCACCGCGCCGCCCTCCAGGGCGCCGCCGCCGAACACCGTCATCGGCAGCGCGCCGCGGTTGTCGTCGTCGATCCGGGCGCCCAGGGCGCGCAGCGCGTCGATGACGCCGCCCAGCGGGCGCTCGTAGGAGCGCGGGTCGCCGTCGAAGCGGATCGGGCCGTCGGCGAGCGCGGCGACCGGCGGGAGGAAGCGCATGACCGTGCCGGCGTTGCCCACGTCGACGGTGGCCGGGCCGTGCAGGCCGGCGGGGATGATCCGCCACGCCTCGCCGCCGGAGGTGCCGGCGGAGCTGGAGGAGGCGGTCTCCTCGATGCCGACGCCCAGGGCGCGCAGCGCCTCGGCCATCAGCAGGGTGTCCCGGGAGCGCAGCGGGCGGCGCAGCCAGCCCGGTTCGGAGGACAGGGCGGCCAGGACCAGGCCGCGGTTCGTGACCGATTTGGAGCCGGGCACGGTGACGGTCGCATGGACCGCCCCGGGGGCGACGGGGGCAGGCCACAGGGCGGGGAGGGCGGGGCTCTCGGTCATGCCCTTACTTTAATGGCTGGACAAGGGTGCCGATCTTGATCAAAAGCGGCGCAACCTGTGCGAAACACGGCTCTCGTGGTGCAACCGCAGGCAGTGGGCCTCTCCGGGGCAACAGGGGCCACACCGACATACGGAATGTGGGTTACCGGATGCCACCGGTCCGGACATCCGCTCCTCATATGCCGAGCAGCCAGCGACCGCCGCCCATCAGGGAGCACACCGTCACCACATGGAAGAAGCCGAGCCAGACACCGGCCGGGACATGGGTGAGCCGCGCGAGCTGGTCCGGGTCCGAATCCACTGCTCCGCCGCGCCGCCGCTTCCCCTGGAGTTCGAACGGCGGCCGCACCCCGCCCAGCAGCAGGAACCACACCACCGCGTACGCGAACCCCGCCTGCACCTCGGGTGCCGTCAGCCACGACACCAGGAGGAAGGTGCCGCCCGCCAGCACGACGGTGAGCACGCCATAGGCGTTGCGGATCATCACCAGCATCGCCAGCAGCAGCGCGGTGGCCCCCCACAGCAGCGCCGTGGTGTGCCCGGCGGCCAGCAGCGCGGCGCCCGCCAGACCGAGCAGTGAGGGGGCGAGATAGCCGGCCGCGGCGGTCAGGACCATGCCCAGACCGTGCGGTTTGCCGCGCGAGACGGTCAGACCCGAGGTGTCCGAGTGCAGCCGGATGCCGTCCAGGCGGCGGCCGGTCAGCAGGGCGATCAGCCCGTGGCCGCCCTCGTGCGCGATGGTGACGGCGTTCCGCGACAGCCGCCAGGCGGTGTGCGGGACGACCGCGCCCAGGGCCAGCACGCCGGTGACGATCACCAGCCAGAGCGACGGGCCGGGCTGGGCCGAGAAGACCCGGTCCCAGACGTCGGTGTAGTGGTGGGTGTCCATGCTCTCCGCGTCTCCCTTCGGCGTGCATGGCAGTGTGGCATGCATGTGCGGTAGGTATGCGGCGAGCCGACAGGCCGAGGAACTGGTGGAGGATTTCGGTGTCCAGCACTGGGAGCCGGCCGAGACGTTGGCGCCCAACTGGAACATCGCCCCGACCGACAGCGTCCGGGTCGTACTGGAACGCCCCCTCAAGGGCGCGGCCGCCGCCTCCTTCCCGCCCGGCCCGGTGCGTCAGCTGCGGACGCTCAGGTGGGGACTGGTCCCGTCGTGGGCGAAATCGCCCGAGGGCGCCGCGCGGATGATCAACGCCCGGTCCGAGACGGTGCACGAGAAGCCGTCCTTCCGGCAGGCGTTCGGGGCCCGCCGCTGCCTGATCCCCGGGGACGGCTACTTCGAGTGGGTCACCGGCGCCGACGAGCGGCAGCTGGAGGAGCAGGGCCGGAGGAAGCGCCCCCGTAAACAGCCGTACTTCGTCACGCCCGCGGACGGCTCGGTGATGGCGATGGCCGGGCTCTACGAGTTCTGGCGCGACCGCACGCTGCCCGCCGACCACCCGCTGGCCTGGTGGGCGACCTGCACGGTCGTCACCGTCGAGGCCGAGACCACCCCGCTGGCCGGGGCCGACGGCGGCGAGGGCCCGCGGGCGCTCGCCGACATCCACCCGCGGATGCCGCTGGTGCTGCCGCCGGACCGCTGGGACGCCTGGCTCGACCCCTCCCGCACCGACCCCGACGAGCTCCGCGCGCTGCTGGCCCCGCCGCCGCCCGGGCTGATGCGGGCCTTCCCGGTCCCCACCGGCGTCAGCAACGTCCGCAACAACGGGCCGGAGCTGGTCACCGAACTCGACGGACCCGAGGTCGGCACGCTGTTCTGACCGGCCGGGCGGGCCGCGCTGCCGGCCCCGGCCCGCCCCGGGCAGGATGGGCGTATGAGTACGAGGGCGAACGAGAGCGAGACGGTCGCGACGCCGGCGGGCGAGGCCCGGATCTCCTGGTACCGCGACGCCGAGCCGGCCCGGGCCGTGGTCGCCGTGAGCCACGGCGCGGGCGGCGGCATCGAGGCCCGCGACCTGCGCGCCCTGGCGGCCGCGCTGCCGGCCCGCGGCTACACCGTGGCGCTGGTCGAGCAGCCGTGGCGGGTCGCCGGCAAGAAGGTGGCGCCCGCGCCGAAGACGCTGGACGCCGGGTGGACCGCGCTCTGGCCGGCGCTGGAGAAGCCCGGCCTGCCGGTGGTCGCGGGCGGCCGGAGCGCCGGTGCCCGGGTGGCCTGCCGGACGGCGCGCGAGCTGGGCGCGCACGCCGTGCTCGCGCTGAGCTTCCCGCTGCACCCGCCGGGGAAGCCGGAGAAGTCCCGGGCCGGGGAGCTGACCGGCGCCGGGGTGCCGACCCTGGTCGTCCAGGGCGGGCGGGACCCGTTCGGGCGGCCGGCGGAGTTCCCCGCGGGCACCGTGCTCACCGAGGTGGCCCACGGCGACCACGGCTTCGCGGTGCCGAAGTCGGCGGGGGTGAGCGAGGCGGAGTCGATGGCGGTGCTCACCGGCGCGGTGGTGGCGTGGCTGGACGGGATGTTCTGCTGACGGCGTCGAGGGGCCCGGCGAGCGGCGCGGACACGAGCGGCCCGGACGTGCGCGGAAATGGCCTGCCCGGCCGGGAATGATCCGGACCGGCGCCGCTGTTGTGCCAGGCGAAGGCAGTGGAGTACAGCCAGCGTGCACGAGGAATGGGAGTCCGCCGCATGGGAATCGCTTGCCCGGCCCGCCCGGCCACCGACCTGCAGTGGCCGCAGATGCAGGGGGCGCAGTCAGCCCTGGCTGGAGCGGCGGCGGCACCGGATCGTCGTCTATTCTCCGAATCGAGAGGGACCGCGGCGGCAGCCGCGGGATCCGCCACGGTGTTGGAGGAGGTGGGTCCGGTCACCGGAACCGACGCAGGTACCGACGGCTCGGCTGCGGAGCAGACCGGAGGCCGGACGGAGAGCGACGCCGAGCGCAGCGCGCGCTTCGAGCGGGACGCCCTCGTCTTCCTCGACCAGATGTACTCCGCCGGCCTGCGCATGACGCGCAATCCGGCCGACGCGGAGGACCTGGTGCAGGAGACGTATGCCAAGGCGTACGCGTCCTTCCACCAGTTCCGCGAGGGCACCAACCTCAAGGCATGGCTCTACCGGATCCTCACCAACACCTTCATCAACTCCTACCGCAAGAAGCAGCGTGAGCCGCAGCGCAGCGCCGCCGACGAGATCGAGGACTGGCAGCTCGCCCGCGCCGAGTCCCATATGTCGACGGGTCTGCGCTCCGCCGAGTCGCAGGCGCTGGACCACCTCCCCGACTCGGACGTGAAGGCCGCGCTCCAGGCGATCCCCGAGGAGTTCCGGATCGCCGTCTATCTCGCGGACGTCGAGGGCTTTGCGTACAAGGAGATCGCGGACATCATGGGGACACCCATCGGCACGGTGATGTCCCGTCTCCACCGCGGCCGGCGCCAACTGCGCGGCATGCTGGAGGACTACGCCCGCGAGCGCGGGCTGGTCCCGGCGGGGGCGTCCGCCCAGACGGAGACCGCGGGGACGCCGGAGTCGCACGACCGGAAAGGCTCAGGATCATGAGCTGCGGAGAGCCGCACGAGAAGGACTGCTCAGAGGTCCTTGACCACCTTTACGAGTATCTCGACCGGGAGATGCCGGCCGGGGAGTGCGCCGATTTCCAGGTCCATCTCGACGAGTGCTCGCCGTGCCTGGAGAAGTACGGCCTGGAGCAGGCGGTCAAGAAGCTCGTCAAGCGCTGCTGCGGACACGACGACGTGCCCGCGGACCTCCGGTCCAAGGTCATGGGCCGGATCGAGCTGATCCGGGCCGGCGAGACCGTGCCCGAGGTGAGCGTCCTGGACCAGGCCCGGCACGAACAGGCCCAGCGGGAGCGGGCGGCGGAGGCCCGGGACGCCGCCGGAGCGCCCTCGAAGGCCGACGCGGCCGGTACGGCCGGCAACACCGCGCACGCCGAGTAGGCGCCCGCACGGCTCCGTCTCCGTGCGGCGGCGCGCCCACGCGTCGAACGGGCGCGCGGTTCCCTCACTCCTCGGAGTGAGGGGCGGGGCGATCCGTCCCACTCGATCCGCTGATGCGCCTTCTCCGGCGCCCCGGCCCCTCTATTCTCGCCGGACCCCCGCGGTGCGCGGCCTCCCGCCGTGACGGCGGGTGCGTCGGGCTGGGGGCCTCCCCGCCCAGCGACGGCTCGGGGAGGGCGAGGAGGGCGCGATGCGGGAACTTCCGGCGGCCGCGCGGCTGTTCATCGGCTGTGCCGCCCTGGCCGCGGCGTTCTGCGCGGCCCCCGCGGTCCGGCTCGGCGCCGCCGCCCCCTGGACCGGCGCGCTGGCCCTCGGCGCCCTCCACGGCCTGTGCGAGCGGATGCGCCGCTGTCCGCTGACCGACGGCCCCGTGCGGCGCGACACCGGCCCCGACCCCGCGCCCGGGACGTTTCCCCCGGGCTGGGCCACCCCCGTCGTTCTTGCCGGATCCTTCCTGCTGCCGCCGCCGCTGGCCGCCCTGGCCGCCGTACCGGGCGCCCTGCTCGCCCCCGCCGCCCGGCCCTGGCCGGCCGCCCGCCGGGTCTGGCACACCGCCGAACTCGCCCTCGCCGCCTGGACGGCCGCCCAAGTCTTCCGGGCCGCCGGCCCCGCCGCACCGGCCGCGGCCCCCTTCCCGCAGCTGCTGGTGCCGGCGCTGGCCGCGGCCGGTGCCTTCTGCGCCGTGCTGATCGGGCTCCGCGGCGGGGTGCTGGTCCTCGCCGAACGGCATCCGGCGCACACCGCCTGGCGCGGCCCGGCGGCCCGGCTGCCGGTCCCGCACCTCGTCCACGGCCTGACCGGGCTGATGATGGCGGTGCTCTGGCACAGCGCGTACGGGCCGCCGGCGGCGCTGCTGGTGCTGCTGCCGGTGCACCTGTCCTGCTGGGCGTCCGCGCAGTACCAGCGCGAACGCGCCGCGCACCAGGCCACCGTCCGCGCCCTGGTGCAGGCCGTCGACATCAAGGACCGCTACACCCGCGGGCACAGTGAACGGGTCGGCCGGGCCTCGGTGCTGATCGCCCGGGAACTGGGCATGGCGGAGGACCGGCTGGAGGTGCTGCGGTTCGCCGGGATCCTGCACGACGTCGGCAAACTCGGCGTCCCCACCCGGGTGTTGCGCAAGGACGGGCCGCTGACCCCGGAGGAGCGCCGGGTCATCGAGCTGCACCCCGAGTACGGCCATGAGATCGTCCGCGGTATCGGCTTCCTGGGCGAGGCGCGGGCGGCGATCCTCCACCACCACGAGCGGATGGACGGCAGCGGCTACCCCTATGGCCTGACCGGACATCAAATTCCGGAGTGCGCACGGGTGGTGGCGGTCGCCGACGCCTTCGACGCGATGACCTCCACCCGCTCCTACCGGCGCGCCCGCCCGGTCCCCGCCGCGGTCGCCGAGCTCCGCCGGTGCGCCGGGACCCAGTTCGACCCGCGGATGGTCCGGGCGCTCGCCGCCGCCCTCGACCGGCACGGCTGGCGGCCGGAGCAGGTGACCGCGGGCGGGCAGCGGGCACCGGATCCGGTCCCGGCGGGGCGCGGAAACGTCCCTCCGGCCCGGGTCCGGCGGCCGGGCGCGGGCCGCGGCGCCGCCCGATGAGCCGCCGCGCGACCGCCTGGGTGCACGGGCCGGCCGCCGTACTCGCCTGCTGGGGCCTGGGCCACACCCTGTGGCACGGGATCACCGCGCCGCGCACCGCGCTGGCCTTCGGGGCGCTGATCGCGGCCGGCGAGGCGGTGCGCCGGATCCCCGCCCGCCCGGCCGCGGCGGCGCCGTGCCCCGGCCTGCGGGAGGGCGCCCCGCTCGGCGCCGCCGGGGCGCTCGGCTATGCGCTGCTCGACGCGGCCGGCGGCGGCCCGGCCGGGCACGGGGTCCCGCAGACCGTGGCGGTGGTGGTGGCCGCCGGGCTCGTCGGACTGGTCCCGTATCTGGCGCGCGGCGGCGGGCCGGCGTGGGACCCGCCGGCCCGCCGGGTGCTGACCGTCGGGTTCGCCGCCACCTGCTGCCAACCCCTGTGCCACACCGGCGCGTTGGACGGCTGGGGAGCCGCCGGCCCGCTCCGCCTGCTCTGGCTGGCCGTCCTGCTGGCGCTCACCGCGCTGTGCGACGCGGTGCTGGCGGCCGCGCTGGCCCGGGCCCGGACCGGCTGGCCGTACGGGCCGCTGCTGCGCGACGAGTTGCGGGCGCTGTCCGGCATCGGCACCGCCATCTGCGCCACCGGCGTGGTGATCGCGCTGGCCGTGGCCGCCGCCGGGCTGTGGGCGCTGCCGGTGTTCTGCCTGCCGCTGCTGCTCACCCAGATCGCCTTCCGCCGGTACGCGGCGGTGCGCGCCACCTACCGCCAGACCATCGCCTCCCTGGCCCGTGCCACCGAGATCGCCGGCTGCACCCCGCCCGGCCACGCCCGCCGGGTCGCCGCGCTCAGCCGCGAGGTCGGCCGTGAACTCGGGCTCGGCGGCCCGGACTTGGACGTCCTGGAACACGCCGCCCTGATGCACGACATCGGCCAGCTCTCGCTCGTCGACCCGGTGCCGGACGGTGCCACCGCACCGCTGCCGCCCGCCGAACAGCGCCGGATCGCGCTGCTGGGCGGCGCCGTGGCCCGGCAGACCGGCGCCCCGCCGGAGGTCGCGGTGATCGTCGAGCGGCAGGCCGATCCGTACCGCGAACAGCCGGTCACCGCCCGTATCGTCCGCACCGTCAACGCCTACGACGACCTCGTGGCGGCCGCCGCCGGGCCCGCCGGGCGGCTGCGCGCCCTGGAACGGCTGCGGCTGGCCACCGCCCGGGACCATGAGCCCGCGGTCGTCGCGGCGCTCGCCCGGGTGCTGGCGCGCGGCGGCCGGGCGGGCTGAGCGCGAGCGGTGCGCGCGCCGGGGCGCGGAACGGCTTCGCGCGCCCCGGTACGGGCTCCGTACACCCTTGCCGCGTGGTGTTCCCGGCCCGTCCACCGCCTGGGAACCCATGGGTAATGAGCGCCCCACGAGATGGGCATGGTTGGATGCGAAGGGAGCCCCCTGAAAGGGGGTTCAGGGGGTCGGCGCAGGGCATGAGCCGCACGGGGGCGCAGCACACCAGGCTGAGCCCGACGGCAATCTGTGGCAGGTTGTCGAGTGGGCCCCCAGAAGGCCCCGGGCGCCGCCCGGGACGCCTCCGGAGCGGCACAAGAGCAACCAGCAGGCGGGAATCGTGAAGATCTTCGGCAAGGTCCGGCACCGGCCCTCCGCCTCGTGGCGGCAGGCGACCGACCGCGCTTTCACGCTGATCGGCGACGGCCGTTACGAAGACGCGGGGGCGCTGCTGACCCGCGCGGCGGACATGGAGCCCTGGCTGTCGGAGTCCTGGTTCAACCTCGCGCTGCTGCACAAGTTCCGGCACGACTGGGAGCAGGCCAGGGCCGCCGGACTGCGCGCGGTGGCGCTGCTGGACCGCGAGACCGGGGCCCCCGACTGGTGGAACGTCGGCATCGCCGCCACCGCCCTCCAGGACTGGCCGCTGGCCCGCCGCGCCTGGCAGGCGTACGGCCTGAAGGTCCCCGGCGAGGGCTCGCCCACCGGGGAGCCGCGGGGCATGGCGCTGGGCAGCGCCGCGGTCCGGCTCTCGCCCGAGGGCGAGGCCGAGGTGGTCTGGGGCCGCCGTCTGGACCCGGCCCGCATCGAGGTGCTCTCCATCCCGCTGCCGTCCTCCGGGCGGCGCTGGGGCGAGGTGGTGCTGCACGACGGTGTCCCGCACGGCGAGCGGACCACCACCGGCGCCGACGGCGAGACCCGGACGTTCCCGGTCTTCGACGAGATCGAGCTGTGGGCGCCCTCGCCGGTGCCCACCTGGGTGGTGCTGCTGGAGGCCGCCACCGAGGCCGACCGGGACGCGCTGGAGCAGCTGGCGGCCGACGCCGGCTTCGCCGCGGAGGACTGGTCGTCGTCGGTGCGGCTGCTGTGCCGGATGTGCTCGGAGAGCCGGATGCCCAGCGACGAGGGCGACGGCGAGCACCTGGACCCGCACGACCACAGCGAGCCGGGCCATCCCGGCCCGCTCGGCCACCGCACCGCCGGCTCCGGGTCGCTCTGGGTCCCCGAGCGGGAGTGCGGCATCGCGGCGCCCGCGGCCCTGGTGCGCGGCCTCCTGGACGGCTGGGTCGCGGACAGCCCGGACACCCGCGAATGGCGCGATCTCGAAGAGGTCTGCTGACGTCCGGCCGCCGGGCCGGTGGCCGGTGGCGGCCCGGGGTGCGCCGGCCGGGCCCTGGCGGCGGCCGGGTCCCCGTAGGCTTGGGGCGTCACCCGAGGGTTTTGCAGGAAGGCATACGGCGGAGATGGCCCAGCAGGACAGCGATCAGCAGCAGAGCGTCGCGTTCGTCGACGACGTCACGGACGCCAAGGAGCGCGAGGCGGCCCACCGGGAGCGCGGCACCTCCCGTCCGATCACCGTGGTCGGCAACCCGGTCCTCCACAAGGAGTGCAAGGACGTCACGGAGTTCGACGACGAGCTGGCGCAGCTGATCGACGACATGTTCGCCAGCCAGCGCACCGCCGAGGGCGTCGGCCTGGCCGCCAACCAGATCGGCGTGGACCTCAAGGTCTTCGTCTACGACTGCCCGGACGACGAGGGCGTCCGGCACGTCGGCGCGGTCTGCAACCCCGTCCTGGACGAGCTGCCGGCCGCCCGCCGGGTGCTGGACGACTCCAACGAGGGCTGCCTGTCCGTCCCCGGCGCGTACGCCGAGCTGCCCCGCCCCGACTACGCGGTGGTCCGCGGGCAGAACGCCCAGGGCGAGCCGATCGTGGTCGAGGGCACCGGCTACTTCGCGCGCTGCCTCCAGCACGAGACCGACCACCTCTACGGCTACCTCTACATCGACCGGCTCTCCAAGCGGGACCGCAAGGACGCGCTGAAGCAGATGGCCGAGCGGGAGCCCCGCTACCCCGTCGTCCCCAACGACTGACGCGTCCGGGACGGACGGGGCGACCGGGGAGCCCGTCAGGCGGTGCCCTGGTAGGCGGCCCAGACCTGCGGCGGGAGCGAGGTGCCCAGCCCGGTGTCGGGGCCGCCGACGCCGTTCAGGGGCAGCAGCTGGGGGGCGCCCGGCTTGTTGCGGAACAGGGTGATCGCGGTGGTGGGCTCGGCGCCTTCCCCGTCGCCGGGAGCCTGCTCGGCGCGCACGCCGGAGCCGGCCCCGGCGCCCGGCCCGGGGCCCCAGTCGAGGGCGCCGGACCGCGGCGGGGTGCCGACGAACCACGCCGACTTCATCCGGTCCCCGGCCTCGGTGGACGCGGCCGCGACCGGCTGCCGCACCGGCTTGCCGCCGGGCCCGCCCAGCGCCCGCCAGCCCAGCCCCGACAGGGTGTTGGTCATCTCCTGCGCCACCGCCGGCGTCACCACCCGCCGGGGCTCGGGACGCTCGAATCCCGCCACGCTCCCGCCCTGGTAGGTCATCTTCGCGACCGCGTACGGCTCGGCGTGCAGCCCGCCGTCGGCGAAGGTGGTGTACGCGCTGGCCAGCCGGACGGCGCTGGGCGCCGAGGTGCCCAGCGGGAAGGTCTGCTCCAGCTGCGCCAGGCTCTCCTTGCGCAGCCCGAGGCCGAGCGCCAGGTCCCGGATCCGCGCCAGCCCGAGCTGCTTCCCGGCCTGGACGAACGGCACGTTCGCGCCCTGCATCAGGGCGCCGCGCAGCTCCTCGGCCCGGCTGGGGGCGTCCATCGGGCGCGGCTGGTCGCCGTACTGCTCGGCCTCCTGCTGGAGGGCCGCGGCCAGCACGAACGGCTTGAAGGCGGAGCCGGCCGGGACCGCCGTGGTGTCCGCGTTGTTGCTGAAGTGCCGGGTGGCGTCCGCGCCGCCGTAGAGTGCCACGATCGCGCCGTCGCCGGGGCGCACCGAGGCCGCGCCGAATTCCGCGTAGGTGTCCTCGGCGCGGTTCTTCGGGTCGAGGTTCTTTTCACGGACCTCGTCGACCGCCTTTTCCAGGCGGCGGGTGCGCTGTTTGTCGAAGGTGGTGTGGATGCGGTAGCCGCCGCGGGCCAGATCCTTGTCGGTCAGCCCGGTGGCGCTCTTCACGAACTTGTTGGCGATGTCGACGAGATAGCCGATCTGGCCGGCCTGGCTGGTGGGCTTGGCCACCGGGCGCGGCTCGGGGAATTCCCGGTACTCCGCCCGTTCCTCCTTGCTCATCGCGCCGGTGGCGACCAGCCGGTCGAGTATCCACTTCCAGCGGGCCTCCGCTCGCTGGTGGTTGGCCTTGCTCAGCCCCGGGTCGTACTGCTCGGCGCCCTTCAGTAGCGCGGCCAGCAGCGCCCCCTGACTGGGGTTCAGGTTCTTGGCGTCGATGCCGTAATAGGCGTGCGCGGCCGCCTGGATGCCGTTCGAACCGCGCCCGAACCAGCTGGTGTTGAGATAGCCGCGCAGGATCTCCGCCTTCGACTTCAGGTTGTTGACCTTCAGTGCGATGACGAATTCCTTCACCTTGCGGGTGGCGGTCTGGTCCGGCGAGAGATACGTGTTCTTCACGTATTGCTGGGTGATGGTCGAACCGCCCTGGGTGTCCCCGCCGGAGACCATGTTCACCGCGGCCCGGGCGATTCCCGTGAGCGAGACCCCGTGGTCCTCGTAGAAGGTGGCGTTCTCCGCCGCTATCACCGCGTTCTGGACGTGTTTCGGCACCTTGTCGAGGGAGATGTTCTGCCGGTTGACGGCGCCGACGCTCACCATCTGGCTGCCGTCCGCCCAGTAGTAGACGGTGGCCTCGCGGGCCGCCAGGGCATTCTCGTTGGGGATGTCGACCGTGGCGTAGACGAACGCGAACAGCCCCGCCAGACAGGCGAGGCCGAACGCGAACGTGCCCAGCCACAGGCGCCACGACGGCAGCCAGCGGCGCACCCCCTTGCGGCCCAGACGGGGGTAGTCGATGTACCGGCGACTGCTTTTCCTGCCCTCCATATCCGGGTAGATGTGGTGGGCAGGCTTCCGGTTGCCGCTCCGGCCGCCCGCTAATCGAACGCTCACATTCGGCGGGCGGCCGGAACGGCAGGTCCGGCGGCCGGGATCAGAAGTCGTCGTCGAACGAGACCGAGCCCTCGACGGCGACCTGGTAGGCCGAGGCGCGCCGCTCGAAGAAGTTGGTCAGCTCCTGGACGTTCTGCAGCTCCATGAAGGAGAACGGGTTCTCCGAGCCGAAGACGGGCGGGAAGCCCAGGCGGCGCAGCCGCTGGTCGGCGACGCACTGGAGGTACTCGCGCATCGACTCGGTGTTCATGCCGGGCAGGCCGTCACCGCACAGGTCGCGGGCGAACTGCAGCTCGGCCTCCACCGCCTCCTTCAGCATGTCGGTGACCTGCTGCTGGAGCGCGTCGTCGAAGAGGTCGGGCTCCTCCTCGCGGACGGTGTCCACCACGGAGAAGGCGAACTCCATGTGCATCGACTCGTCGCGGAACACCCAGTTGGTGCCGGTGGCCAGGCCGTGCAGCAGGCCGCGCGACCGGAACCAGTAGACGTACGCGAAGGCGCCGTAGAAGAAGAGGCCCTCGATGCACGCCGCGAAGCAGATGAGGTTGAGCAGGAAGCGGCGGCGGTCGGCCTTGGACTCCAGGCGGTCCAGCTTGTCCACCGAGTCCATCCACGTGAAGCAGAACTCGGCCTTCTCCCTGATGGACGGGATGTTCTCCACGGCCGCGAAGGCGGCGGCCCGGTCGTCCGGGTCGGGGAGGTAGGTGTCCAGCAGCGTCAGATAGAACTGGACGTGCACCGCCTCCTCGAAGAGCTGCCGGCTCAGGTAGAGCCGCGCCTCGGGGGAGTTGATGTGCTTGTACAGCGTCAGCACCAGGTTGTTGGCGACGATCGAGTCGCCGGTGGCGAAGAACGCCACCAGGCGGCCGATGAGGTGCTGCTCGCCCGGGGAGAGCTTGGCGAGGTCGGCCACGTCGGAGTGGAGGTCGACCTCCTCCACGGTCCAGGTGTTCTTGATCGCGTCGCGGTAGCGGTCGTAGAAGTCCGGGTACCGCATGGGACGCAGGGTCAGCTCGAAGCCCGGGTCGAGGAGGTTCTTCTTGCCGTCGGTGGTGGCGGTGTGCGCGGCCGCGGCGTTCTTTTCGGGGGAGGGGTGGGACATTACTGGCATGCCTCGCAGGACTCGGGGTTTTCCAGGGAGCAGGCGACCGCCTCGGGATCGGTCACCGGAAGCTGCGCGGGAACGGACGCGGCGCGGGCGGACTGGGCGATCCGGGTCGCCGGCCGCGAGCGCAGGTAGTAGGTGGTCTTGATGCCGCGCTTCCAGGCGTAGGCGTACATCGAGCTGAGCTTGCCGATGGTCGGCTGTGCCATGAAGAGGTTGAGCGACTGGCTCTGGTCCAGGAACGGCGTGCGGTCCGCGGCCATGTCGATCAGGGCGCGCTGCGGGATCTCCCAGGCGGTGCGGTAGCGGTGCCGCACGTCCTCGGGGATCCAGGCCAGCTCCTGGACGGAGCCGTTGGCCTCGCGGAGCGCGTCCCGGGTCCGCGCGTCCCACAGGCCCAGCTCCTTGAGCTCCGCGATCAGGTACGCGTTGACCTGAAGGAACTCGCCGGACAGCGTCTCGCGCTTGAAGAGGTTGGAGACCTGCGGCTCGATGCACTCGTAGACGCCGGCGATCGAGGCGATGGTGGCCGTCGGCGCGATGGCCAGCAACAGGGAGTTGCGCATACCGGTCGTGGCGATACGGGTGCGCAGCGCCGCCCAGCGGTCCGCCCACCGCGGTTCGGCGTTCGGGTAGTGGTCGGGGTGCAGCACACCGCGCGCCGTGCGGGTCGCGGACCAGTTCTCGTGCGGGCCGTGCCGCTCGGCGAGGTCGGCGGACGCCTCGTAGGCGGCGAGCATGATCCGCTCGGAGATGCGCGTCGACAGCTCCCGGGCCTCGGCCGAGTCGAACGGCAGCCGCAGCCGGAAGAAGACGTCCTGCAGGCCCATCAGGCCCAGACCCACCGGCCGCCAGCGGGAGTTGGAGGCGGCTGCCTGCTCGGTCGGGTAGAAGTTGATGTCCACGACCCGGTCGAGGAAGGTCACCGCGGTGCGGACGGTGGCGTCCAGCTTCTCCCAGTCCATCGCGCCGTCGGCACCGAGGTGCGCCGCCAGGTTGACCGACCCCAGGTTGCAGACCGCGGTCTCCCCGTCGTCGGTGACCTCCAGGATCTCCGTGCACAGGTTGGAGGAGTGCACGACCCGGCCGGGCTCGGCGGTCTGGTTGGCGGTGCGGTTGGCGGCGTCCTTGAACGTCATCCAGCCGTTGCCGGTCTGCGCCAGGGTGCGCATCATCCGGGAGTACAGCACCCGCGCCGGCACCTGCTTGAGGGCCTTGCCCGCGGCCTCCGCGGCCCGGTAGGCGGCGTCGAACTCCGCGCCCCACAGGTCGACCAGCTCGGGCACGTCCGAGGGGGAGAACAGCGACCAGTCCGCGTCCGCCTCCACCCGGCGCATGAACTCGTCCGGGATCCAGTGCGCGATGTTGAGGTTGTGGGTCCGGCGGGCCTCCTCGCCGGTGTTGTCCCGCAGCTCCAGGAACTCCTCGATGTCGGCGTGCCAGGTCTCCAGGTAGACGCAGGCCGCGCCCTTGCGACGGCCACCCTGGTTGACCGCCGCCACCGACGCGTCCAGGGTGCGCAGGAACGGCACGATGCCGTTGGAGTGCCCGTTGGTGCCGCGGATCAGCGAACCGCGGGCGCGGATCCGGGAGTACGACAGCCCGATGCCGCCGGCGTGCTTGGAGAGCCGGGCCACCTGGTGGTAGCGGCCGTAGATGGAGTCCAGCTCGTCCAGCGGGGAGTCCAGCAGATAGCAGGAGGACATCTGCGGGTGGCGGGTGCCGGAGTTGAAGAGCGTGGGGGAGGACGGCAGGTAGGACAGCGTGCTGGTCAGCCGGTACAGCTCGGCGACGTCCGCGAGCGCCCGCGCGGAGTCGTCCTCGGCCAGACCGCAGGCCACCCGCAGCAGGAAGTGCTGGGGCGTCTCGATCACCTTGCGGGTGGTGGGGTGGCGCAGCAGATAGCGCGAGTGCAGGGTGCGCAGCCCGAAGTACCCGAACCGGTCGTCGGCGCCGGCCGCCAGCGCCCCGTCCACCAGCGCGTCCAGCTCCGCGGCGTGCGTGCCGGCGAACTCGGCGGTGCGGTCCGCGATCAGGCCCTCCTGGTGGCCGACCGCGATCGACGCGGAGAAGGAGGTGGCGCCCTGCCCGGCGGCCTCCTCGGCGATGGCGAGGGTGAGCAGGCGGGCCGCGAGCCGGGAGTACTGCGGCTCGTCACCGATCAGCCCGGCCGCGGCCTCGATGGCCAGCGACCGCAGTTCGGCCTCGTCGGACCCGGGGTGCCGGCCGCGCAGCGCGGCGGCGGCCACCTTGCCGGGGTCGGTCGCGGTCAGGTCCGCGGTCAGCTCGGTCAGCGTGCGCAGCAGGGCGACGCCCGGGCCGTCCTCGTGCGCGGGAGGCGTGGCCACCACGGGCTGCACGACCTCGGCGTCTGACGCGGGCTCCGTTGGCGCGATGGTCACCTGATGCTCTCCCTCACTCGGCGGGGGCCGGGAGGGGCGGTGGCGCGACGGGAGCCGTGCGGGCAAGGGGGCACCCCACGGCGAACCGGGGGTGCGCGGGCCGGCCGCGCGGCGTCCAGTCGGCCCACCCCTCGGGGCCCGGACGTATCGACGCCGCACCGATGGCGGTGCGGGCGTACCGTCGGCAGGTCCTCGGACTCGGGAGCGGGGCGCCGGGCACGTGGGGACGGCCCGTGGATCACGCTCACACACCGTTGCGGG
Source organism: Streptomyces sp. MspMP-M5 (assembly GCF_000373585.1). Taxonomy (GTDB): domain Bacteria; phylum Actinomycetota; class Actinomycetes; order Streptomycetales; family Streptomycetaceae; genus Streptomyces. The sequence continues at coordinate 173,676 of NZ_KB891853.1, read as the reverse complement.
ACAGTTCCGGATTCGCACCGGATTCCCCTGCGGCGACAGCGAGGACGAGCATACATCTTGTGTCGCTCCCCGCGTGCACCCCCACATCTTGTGTCGCCGCCTCATATCATTCCCACAGATGTGCGAGGCCCCGACCTGCCGGAGGCCCCCCGGAACGCCTCTGGAGGGCCCTCACAGCGCCCCTGGCGGGACCTCGCAACGCCCCTGGACGGCTTGGCTCTTCGAACCCCCCTCAGGCCAGCTCGCGGGCGAACGCCCACAGGGTGAGCCCGGGGACCGGCTCCCAGTCCCGCCCGGCCGCCCGCGCGAACCCCAGCCGCCCGTACAGCCGGTGCGCCGGCAGCAGCTGCCGCTGGCTCGACAGCACCATGCCCCGCAGCCCCAGCGCCCGCGCCCGGTCCAGGCAGGCCCGCACCAGCGCCTCCCCGATGCCGCGCCCGCGCCCCTCGGGACGCACCGCCAGCATCCGGAACTCGCCCTCCCCGGGCCCGGCCAGCTCCGCGTACGGACTCCCGTGCGCCGCGAACGTCACCGCGCCCAGCACCGTCCCGTCCGTCCCGTCCACCCCGTCCGTGGCCACCAGCACCTCGGCGTGCGCCGCCCGGTGCGCCACGTTCCGCAGCACCGCCGCGTACGGATCGTCCCCGCCGCGCAGCAGTCCGTCGGCCAGATACACCTACGTCACCAACTCCCCGACCGTCGCGAACTCCGCCTGGCGTATGGGCCTGATCGTGATGTCCATGGGACCAGTGTGGCGTGGGCAACGGGCGTGTGCGGACGCGGTGTTGAGCGCGAACGCCACTGTCAGCGGCCGTCGTTATGGTCGGTGATGGCTGTTGTTCCATCCGCCCGCTCTCCGGAAGGAGGAGGTTCCATGCCCCCGCCCGCCGATCGGCCGCTGCGCACACCCACCGAGCAATTCGAGGAGACGGCCCGGATACACGCCCGCGAGGAGCAGGGCGCATGGCTGGAGTTCGTCAACGGGCGGACGAGGCCCAAGGCCCGGACGGACGGAAACCGCGGAATCGCCGTCGAGTGGCTGACGCGCGGCGCTCTCGCGCACCGTCCCGAGCTGTGGCTCCACCCGGCCCAGGGGCTCAAGGCGCAGCCGTGCCGCAGCGATCGGGTCCGGGCGGACGGCGCGCTCGCCCCCGGCGAAGCCTTCGCCCGCCAGGGCGAATGGGTGGACCCGGAGCCGGTGTTGATGGTGGCCGAGATCACGGCGTACGACCCGGAGACCGACCGGTGCTCCCGAGAGGAGAAGCCCGCCGTGTACGCGGCGACCGGTATCCCGGTCTATCTCCTGGTCGACCGGGAGGCGCGGGAGTCGATCGTCCGCAGTCGACCGCGCGGCGCGCGGTACGCGGAGGTCCGCACCGTGCCGTTCGGCGAGCGGCTCTTCCTTCCGTCTCCCGTGGGTATGGCGTTCGACACCCGGCGGCTGAAGGACTGCGCCCCCCGGCCGCGCGCGTCCCCGTACAGCGCAGGGCCGCCGCGTCCCGCAGGGGAGTGCGGCGGCCCTGTTCGTGGGCGGTGGAGCGTCAGTGCCCCGCCGGTGCCCCCGCCGTCGCCGGGGGCAGGTCGGCGGTGACGCCCTTGTCGCCGAGGTCGGCGGTGTAGTCGTCGGGGGAGGTCTCGTCGGTGCCCTCGGGGGCCTTGAGGGCCTTCAGGACGAGCGTCAGGACGACCGTCACCACGACGTTCAGGACGAAGGCGGTGAGGCCGATGTAGCCGATCTGGCCGATGCCGGGGATCTCCGCGCTGGAGCCGCCGAAGTGCTTCTGGGTCGGGCTGGCCACCCCGTATGCCGCGAGGGTGCCGTAGACCATGCCGAGCGCCCAGCCGGCCAGCAGCGCCCAGCGGTGGAACCAGCGGGTGAAGAGGCCGCCGACCAGTGCCGGCATGGTCTGCAGGATCCAGATGCCGCCCAGCAGCTGGAAGTTGATGGCGACGGTCTTGTCCATGGTGAGGACGAAGGCCAGCGCCCCGACCTTGACCAGGAGGGAGACCAGCTTGGCGACCTTGTGCTCCTGCTCGGGCGTGGCGCCCGGCTTGAGGAAGTCCTTGTAGACGTTCCGGGTGAAGAGGTTGGCGGCGGCGATCGACATGATCGCGGCCGGCACCAGCGCGCCGATGCCGATCGCGGCGAACGCCACGCCTGCGAACCAGCTGGGGAACATGTCCGCGAAGAGCTGCGGGATCGCCAGCTGTGCGTTGCCCCGGGTGTCCGTCCCGGCCTTGAGCGCCATGAAGCCGAGCAGCGCGAGGAAGCCCAGCATCAGGGAATAGAGCGGGAGGATGGTGGTGTTGCGGCGGATGACGTTGCGGCTGCGCGAGGAGAGCGTCGCGGTGATCGAGTGCGGGTACATGAACAGCGCCAGCGCCGAGCCGAGCGCCAGCGTGGCGTACGCCCACTGGGCGTTGGGGCCGCTGGTCAGTTCGCCGCGCGGTTTGCCGGTCGGCCCGTGCTGGGCCAGGGCCTTGCCGGCCGTGTGGAAGATCTCGCCGAAGCCGCCCAGCTTGATCGGGATGTAGATGATCGCCACCCCGATGACGAGGTAGATCAGCCCGTCCTTGACGAACGCGATCAGCGCCGGCGCCCGCAGCCCCGAGGAGTAGGTGTACGCGGCCAGCACCGCGAACGCGATCAGCAGCGGCAGGTCCTTGACGAACCAGTTGGCGTGCTCGCCGCCGCCGACGCCCATGACGTCCAGGACGGCCTGGATGCCGACGAGTTGGAGCGCGATGTACGGCATCGTGGCGAGCAGCCCGGTGAGCGCCACCGCCAGCGACAGGCCCTTGGAGCCGAAGCGGCCGCGGACGAAGTCGGAGGTGGTGACGTACCCGTGCCGGTGCGAGACCGACCACAGCCGGGGCAGGAAGGTGAAGATCAGCGGGTAGACCAGGATGGTGTACGGGACGGCGAAGAAGCCGGACGCGCCCGCCGTGTAGATCGCCGCCGGCACCGCCACGAACGTGTAGGCGGTGTAGAGGTCGCCGCCGAGCAGGAACCACGTGACCCAGGTGCCGAAGCTGCGCCCGCCCAGGCCCCATTCGTCGAGGTTGGCGGACTGCTCGGCGCGGCGCCAGCGCGCGGCCAGGAAGCCCATGACCGTGACGGCGAGGAAGAAGAAGACGAAGACGGCGAGGGTCACGCCGTTGACGCCCCGGGAGGCGGCGGCGAGGGTCGTGACGGAGGTCGTCATCGGGCCGCACCGCCCTTGCGGGCGCGCTGCTCACGCCGGACGAGCCGGTAGGCCAGGGACGTCAGCGCCGTCGAGATCAGCACCCACGCCATCTGGTACCAGTAGAAGAACGGGACCCCGATCAGCGTCGGCTCGATCCGCGCGTACGAACTCACCCACAGCATCGCGACGAACGGAGCGAGCAGACACAATCCGGCCACCACGCGTGTGGGGGTGACGACCGGTCTGCGGTCCGGTGGTGCGGCGTTCTCGGCCATGACCGTGGCTCCCGTCCCTGGTGAACTCGGTGAATTCCGGTGGGTGATCGGCTGGAAATCTAAGCCAGGGCCGTGGCACGCGTCACTAGCCGTCCGCATATCGGTACGACACCGTTGCCGTCGGTACGACACCTCTGCCGTGGGGGAGTTGGGCCGGCCCGGCGCCCGGACGGGCCCGGTGGGAGGGCGCGGGCGGCTCAGTCCGCCGGTCGCTGGAGGCGGGCGACGAACTTGTAGCGGTCGCCGCGGTAGACCGAGCGCACCCACTCCACCGGCCGTCCCTGGGCGTCCAGGGAGTGCCGGGAGAGCATCAGCATCGGCAGCCCGACGTCGGTGCCCAGCAGACCGGCCTCGCGCGGGGTGGCCAGCGAGGTCTCGATGGTCTCCTCGGCCTCGGCCAGCCGCACGTCGTAGACCTCGGCCAGCGCGGTGTACAGGGACGTGTACTTGACGAGGTTGCGGCGGAGCGCGGGGAACCGCCGGGCCGACAGATGGGTGGTCTCGATCGCCATCGGCTCGCCGCTGGCCAGCCGCAGCCGCTCGATGCGCAGCACCCGGCCGCCGGCGGCGATGTCCAGCAGCCCGGCCAGCCGGTCGTCGGCGGTGACGTAGCCGATGTCCAGCAGCTGGGAGGTCGGCTCCAGGCCCTGGGCCCGCATGTCCTCCGTGTAGGAGGTCAGTTGCAGCGCCTGGGAGACCTTGGGCTTGGCGACGAAGGTGCCCTTGCCCTGGATGCGCTCCAGGCGGCCCTCGACGACCAGTTCCTGGAGGGCCTGGCGCACCGTGGTGCGGGAGGTGTCGAACTCCGCGGCGAGGGTGCGCTCGGGCGGCACCGGGGTGCCCGGCGGCAGGGTCTCGGTGATCTCCAGCAAATGCCGCTTGAGCCGGTAGTACTTGGGCACCCGGGCGGTCCGTGCGCCGCCGCCGTTCTCGGCGCTGCCCGCCTCGGTGTCCATGACCCGCCTCTCCGATGCCTGTCGTGCTGCCGTCACCGGCTCCTCCGTACGTAGCGGCTCACATCGTGGCACGGACGGGATGCCCATGCGCCGGCGCGGGTCCCGGCCCGTCAGATGTCGGTCCGGTAACGGACCTGACAGCGACTCTTATACACCCTTGACACCCCTAAAGGTCTAGGCCAAGCTGCGAGAACTGGTCTAAACCATTAAAGCCAAACCCGTCCTCGAGGGGGAGAGCGCGATGAAGCGTGGGCTCATAGCGGCGACCGCGGTCGCGGGAATGCTGGTGAGTGTCGCTGCCTGTGGGTCGAGCAGCGGAAATGCGGGTGCCGACGGTTTCAAGGGAAAGAAGCTGACCGTCTGGGTGATGTCCGGATCCAATCCGGCGCAATGGACGAAGCAGGTCTCCGAGCAATTCCAGAAGAAGACCGGCGCCACCGTGGAATTCAAGGTCCAGCAGTGGAACGGCATTCAGCAGAAACTGAGCACCGCGCTCTCCGAGGACACCCCGCCGGACGTCGTCGAGATCGGCAACACCCAGACCGCCGCCTACGCCAAGGCCGGTGCCCTGGCCGACCTCGGCGACCTGAAGAAGGAGATCGGCGCCGACTGGAACGACGCCTTCAACAAGGCCGCGACGGTGGACGGAAAGCAGTACGCGCTGCCGTGGTTCGCCGGCAACCGCGTGGTGATGTACAACAAGAAGATCTGGGCGAAGGCCGGTATCACCAAGACCCCGGCCACCCGCGCCGAGCTGTTCCACGACTTCGAGGCCATCAAGCAGAAGACCGACGCCGAGCCGCTCTACCTGCCCGGCCAGAACTGGTACTTCCTCGACGGCCTGACCATCGGCACCGGCGCCCAGCTGGTGAAGAAGGAAGGCGGCAAGTGGGTTTCCAATTTCGGTGACCCCAAGGTCGCCAAGGCCATGGACATCTACCGGCAGTACCAGGCGTTCAGCACCGCCCCGAAGAACAAGGACGAGGCCACCCCGCAGCAGGCCGAGATCTTCGCCAAGGGGAAGACCGGCGCCCTCATCGCCATGGGATACGAGGCCGCCACCGCCATCAAGACCAATCCGGCCATCAAGGACGACATCGGCTTCTTCACCATTCCGGGGGAGAGTGCCGGAAAGCCCGAGGGTGTCTTCCTCGGCGGCTCCAACTTCGCGGTCGCCGGAATGGGCAAGAACCAGGAACTCGCCAAGGAATTCCTCAAGGTCGCGCTCTCCAAGGACAACGACGCCCAGATGGTCAGGGAAGCCGGCTGGACGCCCAAGTCCCCGGCCCTGACCGGCGCCGCCAAGGGCAACCCGGCCGCCACGGCCGCCGCCCCGGCGGCCGAGAAGTCCGGCGGCACCACCCCGCTGATCCCGCAGTGGGCCGCGGTGGAGAACGTGCCCAACCCGATCAAGAACTACATGACCGCGGTCCTGAACGGTAAGGCCCCGGCCGACGCCGCCAAGGACATCGAGTCCGAGCTCAACGCCCGGCTCGCCAAGCAGTAGCCGGCCACCGGACGCGTACGGGCCCGGCCGGGCCGCCCGGCCCCCGCCCGTACGCCCGGACACCGGCCGCGGCCGCCGGCACCGCGCCGGGCCGGCACCGCGCCGGGCCGGCACCCCGCGGGGCCGGCGGCCGCCTCCACACGCACCACAGGCGCAACCACGGGAACGAGGGGACCACACGCTCATGGCAGTGCAGCTCGACGAAGCGGCGGGGAGGACCGCGCCGCGGACCGGCAAGGGCGGCGCACCGCCCGCCCGGCGCGGCCCCGGCGCCCGGCGGGCCGCCCGCGGCGCGCCCTACCTGCTGCTGCTCCCGGCCCTGCTCGCCACCGCGGTCTTCCTCGGCTGGCCCCTCGTCCGCAACCTGGTGCTCTCCTTCCAGAACCTCAACATGAAGGAGCTGATCCAGCACCTCACCGACTGGCAGGGGCTGGGCAACTACCAGGAGGTCCTGGGCAGCGGGCAGTTCTGGCGGGTCACCGTCCGCACCATCGCCTTCACCGCCGTCAACGTCGTCCTGATCATGGTGCTCGGCACCCTGCTCGGACTGCTGCTGGCCCGGCTCGGCACGAAGATGCGCCTGGTGCTGTCGGTGGCGCTGGTGCTGGCCTGGGCGATGCCGTCGATCGCCGCCACCACCGTCTTCCAGTGGCTCTTCGACTCCCGCTACGGCGTCGTCAACTGGCTGCTGGACAACCTCGGTTGGCACTCCATGGCCCGCTACGACTGGGTCGGCACGCAGCTGTCCACCTTCTTCGTCATCACCGTCCTGATCGTCTGGCAGTCGCTGCCGTTCGTGGCCCTCAACCTCTACGCGGCCACCACGACGATCCCCAAGGAGCTCTACGAGGCGGCCCGTATGGACGGCGCCGGCACCTGGAAGATCTTCACCTCCGTCACCTTCCCCTTCCTGCGGCCCTTCTTCCTGGCCACGACGTTCCTCGAAGTCATCTGGGTCTTCAAGGCGTTCCCGCAGATCTTCGCCATCAACCAGGGCGGCCCCGACCGGCTCACCGAGACGCTGCCGATCTACGCCTTCACCGAGGGCGTCGGCAACCTCCACTTCGGGATGGGCGCCGCGATCTCCGTCCTGACCATCGTCGTGCTGCTCGCCCTCACCGCGTACTACCTGCGCCTGACGCTCAAGCAAGAGGAGGACGCGCTGTGAAGCGCTCACTCGCCGGCCGGATCTGGCCCAACGCGACCGCCGCCGTCCTCGCGCTGCTCTTCGTCTTCCCCGTGTACTGGATGTTCGCCACGGCCTTCAAACCGGCCCGGGACATCCTCAGCGAGGACCCGGTGTGGGTCCCCTTCCACGGCACCCTCGAACACTTCGCGACCGCGGTGAACGCCCCCGACTTCTGGCGGCTGGTGGGGAACTCCGTCCTGGTGACCGTGCTCGCCGTCGGACTGTCGCTGGTGATCGCGCTGTGCGGCGCGTTCGCCCTGGCCCGGATGCGCTTCAAGGGCCGCAAAGGCATCCTGCTGACCTTCATGGTCGCCCAGATGGCACCCTGGGAGGTCATGGTCATCTCGATCTACCTGATCGTCCGGGACGCCGACCTGCTCAACAGCCTGCTGCCGCTCACCTTCTTCTACATGCTGATGGTGCTCCCCTTCACCCTCCTGACGCTGCGCGGCTATGTCGCCGCCGTCCCCAAGGAGCTGGAGGAGTCCGCGATGGTCGACGGCTGCTCGCGCCGCCAGGCGTTCGTCAGGGTCGTCCTGCCGCTGCTGGCCCCCGGCCTGATGGCCACCTCCCTCTTCGGCTTCATCACCGCCTGGAACGAGTTCCCGCTCGTGCTGGTGCTCAACAAGGAACCCGGCACCGGCACCCTGCCGCTGTGGCTCTCGCAGTTCCAGACGCAGTTCGGCGACGACTGGGGCGCCACCATGGCCGCCGCCTCCCTCTTCGCCCTCCCGATCCTCGTCCTCTTCCTGTTCCTGCAGCGCAAGGCCGTCGGCGGTCTCACCTCCGGCGCAGTGAAGGGATAGCCCATGGCCACCGTCGTCCGCTCCGCCGACACCCTCACCCGGGACGCGCTCGCCGTCCTCCAGCCCGGCTTCACCGGCACCACCGCACCGGACTGGCTGCTGCGCCGCCTCGACGAGGGCCTGGCGACCGTCGCCCTCTTCGGCCGCAATGTGCACACCCCCGCCCAACTCGCCACGCTCACCGGACAGTTGCGCGCGATCCGCGAGGACCTGCTGATCGCCATCGACGAGGAGGGCGGCGACGTCACCCGCCTCGAAGTGCGCGGCGGCTCCTCCTTCCCCGGCAACCTCGCGCTCGGTGCCGTCGACGACACCCGGCTGACCCGCGACGTCGCCCGCGAACTCGGCCGCCGGCTGGCCGACTGCGGCATCAACGTCAACTGGGCGCCCTCCGCCGACGTCAACTCCAACCCCGCCAACCCCGTCATCGGCGTCCGCTCCTTCGGCGCCGACCCCGAACTCGTCGCCCGGCACACCGCCGCCTACGTCGAGGGGCTGCAGTCCGCCGGCGTCGCCGCCTGCACCAAGCACTTCCCCGGCCACGGCGACACCGCCACCGACTCCCACCACGACCTCCCCCGCATCAACGCCGACCTGGCGACCCTTCAGGAACGCGAACTGGTGCCGTTCCGCGCCGCGGTGGCCGCCGGCACCCGCGCCGTGATGAGCGCCCACATCCTGCTGCCCGCCCTGGACGCCGAACGCCCCGCCACACTCAGCCCGGCCGCCCTGCACGGCCTGCTGCGCGCCCCCGTCACCGAGGGCGGCCTCGGTTTCGACGGCCTGATCATCACCGACGGCATGGAGATGCGGGCGATCTCCGCCACCTACGGCCTCGCCCGCGGCAGCGTCCTGGCCCTCGCGGCCGGGGCCGACGCGATCTGCGTCGGCGGCGGCCTGGCCGACGAGGGCACCGTGCTGCGGCTCCGCGACGCCCTGGTGCACGCCGTCCGGGAGGGCGAACTGCCCGAGGAACGGCTCGCCGACGCCGCGTCCCGCGTCCGCACCCTGGCCCGGTGGACCCGGAACGCCGCCACGGGGGAGGGCGCCGCGCCGGCCCCCGGAATCGGCCTGACCGCCGCCCGCCGCGCCCTCCGGCTGACCTCCACCACCCCGCACGAGCCGCTCACCGGCCCCGTGTACGTGGCCGCCTTCACCCCCCTCGCCAACATCGCCGTCGGGGACGAAACCCCCTGGGGCGTCGCCGCCGAACTGACCCGGCTCCTCCCCGGCACCCGGACCGCCGCCTACACGGCCGAGGACGCCGGGGCCGGCCCCCGCGCCCTCGTCGACACCCTGCTCACCACCGCCGGCGACCGCCCCGTCGTGGCCGTCGTCCGCGACCTGCACCGCCACCCGTGGATGGCCGACGCCCTGCACACCCTGCTGGCCGCCCGCCCCCGCACCGCCGTCGTCGAGATGGGCGTCCCCCAGGCCCCGCCCCAGGGCACCCCGCACCTCGCCACCCACGGCGCCGCCCGCGTCTGCGCCCAGGCCGCAGCAGAAGCCCTCACGGGCCAGGCGCCATAGGCGACGAACCGCCTCCGGCACCCCTGCCGACGCTTCCCCCGACATCAGATCCCGCCCGGACGGACTGCCCTCCGGCCCCTCGGCCCCCGCCCCGAGGGGCCGGCCCGCAACGTCAACTCCCCGCCCGGGCGGGCCAGTCCTCCGGCCTCGGTACCAGCCCCGTACGGGCCGGCCCGCAACACCAACTACCCGCCCGGAGGGGGACTGCCCTCCGGCCTCGGCCCCGCCCCGAGGGGCCGGCCCTTAGCCGTCGGCTGCCCGCCCCGGCAGAGCAGCAGCCCCCGACGCCGGCTCCCTGCCCGCGAAGGGGAACCCGATGAGGGCAGCCCCGAAGGGCAAGGCAGTCCCCGAAGGGCAGGGCAGCCCCCCGAGGCGGGCAACCACCCCCCCCGACAGGCAGCCGTTCCGGCGGGCCGTGCGTCCGCACCGGCTGCCCCCGACGGGCGTCGCGCCATGGCTGCGGGGCGCCGCCCGGCGGGGCGGGGCGACGAGGGCCCGCACCCGCGCCGCTCCCGCCAGGGCCCGGCACCGGTACGGGCCCTCGGGCCGCGGCGTCTCCCGTCAGAGCCCCTGCCACGCCGGCTTGGCGGCGTAGGTCGCGCGGAAGTACTCGGCCAGCTTCAGCTTGGAGGCCGCGGCCTCGTCGACGACCACCGTCGCATGCGGGTGGAGCTGCAGCGCCGAGGCCGGGACCAGCGCGGCGACCGGGCCCTCCACGGCCTGGGCCACGGCGTCGGCCTTGCCCTCGCCCGTGGCGAGCAGCACCAGATGGCGGGCCTCCAGGATGGTGCCGATGCCCTGGGTGATGACGTGCTGCGGTACCTCCTCCGGGCTGTCGAAGAAGCGGGCGTTGTCCTCCCGGGTCTGCCGGGTGAGGGTCTTGATGCGGGTCCGCGAAGCCAGCGACGAGCAGGGCTCGTTGAAGCCGATGTGCCCGTCGGTGCCGATGCCGAGCAGCTGGAGGTCCACCCCGCCGGCGTCGCGCAGCGCACTGTCGTACGCCTCGCAGGCGGCCTGGACGTCCTCCGCCGTGCCGTCCGGACCCATGAACGCGCTCTGGTCGAGCCCCAGCGGCTCCACCACCTCGCGCAGCACCACCGAGCGATACGACTCGGGGTGCCCGGCGGGCAGGCCCACATACTCGTCGAGCTGGCAGATCCGGGCCCGCGAGGCGTCCACCGCACCGGCCCGGACCTTCGCCGCCAGGGCCTCGTAGACGGGCAGCGGGGTCGAGCCGGTGGCCACGCCGAGCAGCGCCTCGGGCTTGCGGCGCACCAGGGCGGCGATGGCCTCCGCGATGAGCTCGCCGCCTGCGGCGGCGTCCGGGACGATGACAACTTCCACGCTTGGCCTGCCGTTCTGAAGAATGGGCTATGTGGTATAGACCAATCTAGCAGAGGCGGGCATACGCCACCCCGTGGCACCGCTGAACAAAAACGCACGTTTTCCCCACCGCACCCCGTCGCCCCGATGACCGGGCCAATGACCGGGCCGGTGACCGAGCGCGCCTGGTCCGGTGCGGGCGCCCGCATCGGGACCCGCCGGCGGGATGCCGCCCCGTCAGAGCAGCGCGCCGCCGCTGCCGTCTATCCACTGGCCCGTCACCCACCGGCTGTCGTCCGAGGCGAGGAACGCCACGATGTCGCCGATGTCGGTCGGGTCCGCCACCCGCCCCAGCGGGGAGCGCGCGCCGGTCGCCGTGCGCGCCGCGGCGTTGTCCTCGCCGCGCAGCCAGGCGGCGTTCATATCGGTGTCGACCGCGCCGGGGGCCACGGTGTTGACCGTGATGCCGCGGGGGCCGAGCTCCAGCGCCAGCGAACGGGTCAGCACGTCGACCCCGCCCTTGGACATCGCATAGGCGAGCAGGTCGGACTTGGCGGCGGTCTGCGTCAGTCCGGTGGAGACATTGACGATCCGTCCGCCGTCCCGCAGCCGGGACAGCCCCTGCTGGATCACGAAGAACGGCGCGGTGGCGTTGACCGCGAAGAGGTGCTCGAGGTCGTCGCGCGTGATCTCGCCGAAGGGGCGCAGCGTGCCGTCCAGCGCCTTGTTGATCCCGGCGTTGTTCACCAGGATGTCCAGTCCGTCGGCCTGTTCGTCGAACGCGGCCCACAGCGTCTCGGCGTCCCCGGGCACCCCCAGCTCCGCGCGCAGCGTGAACGCCTCGCCGCCCGCCGCCTCGATCGCCGTGACCGTCTCCTTCGCCGCCGTCGCATCGCTCCCGTAGTGCACGCCGACCCGTGCCCCGTCCCGTCCCAGCCGCTCCGAGATCGCCCGGCCGATTCCCCGGCCGCCGCCCGTCACCAGCGCCGTCCTGCCGCTCAGTGCACCCATCGCGAACCCTCCCCTTCGTCTGTGCGCCCGTGCGTCCGATCCGCACGCGCACTCGGTCGTCCGGCGAGCCATTTCTGTAGTGCTCGCTACAGAAAAACCGTAGCACGCGTTTCTTATCGACCGCTATAGAATTCACTCCATGGTGGCCAAGGAGACCAAGCAGCGCGGCCGGCCCCGGGCGTTCGACCGGGAGACGGCCTTGGAGAAGGCGATCCGCTCCTTCTGGGAGCACGGCTACGAATGCACGTCCATCGCCGACCTCACCCGTGAGATGGGGATCAGCGCCCCCAGCCTCTACGCCGCCTTCGGCGACAAGCGGGCCCTGTTCGACGAGGCGATCGCCGTGTACGGACAGCTGTATGGCGGCTTCATCTCCCGCGCGCTGGCCGAGGAGCCGACCGCCCGCCGCGGCGTCGAGCGGGCCCTGCGCGAGGCCGCGGCCGAGTACACCGTCCCGGACCGCCCGCGTGGCTGCATGGTCATCAGTGCCGCACTCAACACCGGGCCCGCCTCCGCCGAGGTCGCCGCGTCCCTGCGGGAGAAGCGGCAGGCCAACGTCCGGGAGATCGCGCAGGCGATCCGCGCCGACATCGCCGCCGGCCGGCTCCCCGTCGACGCGGACGCCACGGCGCTCGCCGAGTACGTGAGCGCGATCCTCGCGGGGATGTCGCAGTCCGCCCGGGACGGCACGGACCGCGCGACGCTGGAGGCGGTCGCCGAACTGGCGATGCACGCCTGGCCGTCCAAGGGGGAGGCGTCCAGGGCGGCGGCCCCGTAGGGGAAGCCCCCGAAACACCCGCGGGCCGCGGCGCCGGGACAGGACCCTCAACCTGTCCGGCACCGCAGCCCGGAGCTGACATCGGCCGGCCCCGTACTACGGGCGGGAGGTGCCCCCTGTGCGGTCGGGGGCACGGCCCCGCCCCGGGACCGGTCGATCGGAGGCCCGGGCGCAGTCAGGGCAGAGAGCGCCGTGGGCCTCGATCCGCCCTCCTGTGCGGGGAGAGCGGAAGCTTCTGCACTCCGGTTCCTCCCGGAGTGTGCCGCACCCCACATTCTGGACTAGACCATTCTTCTCTGTCCATGGCCGTGCAGGCACAACACATACCGTACGCCGGTAGGCTCCGAGGTGTGCCCTCGATGAACGATCTCGTACGCCAGCACGCCGCCCTGAGCGACTCCGACCTGGAGTGGCTCCATCTGCTGGTCTCGGAGTGGCAGCTGCTCTCCGACCTCTCCTTCGCCGACCTCGTCCTGTGGGTCCCCACCCTCGACGGCACCCGTTATGTCTCGGTCGCCCAGATGCGCCCCAACACCGGACCGACCTCCTACCAGGACGACATGGTCGGCCACCTCGTCCCCCGGGGCCGCCGCCCGATGCTGGACTCCGCCCTGGACGAGGGCCGCATCGTGCGCGAGGGCGACCCGGAGTGGCGCGAGGAGGTGCCGGTGCGGGTCGAGTCCATCCCGGTCCGCCGCGAGGGCCGGGTGCTCGGGGTGATCGCCCGCAACACCAATCTGCTGACCGTGCGGACCCCCAGCCGGCTGGAGCTCACCTACCTCCAGAGCGCCTCCGACCTGGCCCAGATGATCGCCGCCGGAACGTTTCCCTTCCCCGGCCAGCAGGTCGACATGGACGCCTCACCGCGCGCCGGCGACGGCCTGATCCGGCTCGACGCCGACGGCGTCGTCCAGTACGCCAGCCCCAACGCGCTCTCCGCCTACCACCGGCTCGGCCTCGCCGCCGACCTCGTCGGCCACCACCTCGGCCAGGCCACCGCCGAACTCGCCCCGGCCCGCGGCCCGGTGGACGAGGCACTGGTCAAACTGGCCAGCGGCTGGGCCCCGCGGGAATTCGAGGTCGAGGGAAACGACGGGGTGATCCAATTGCGGGCCATCCCCCTCAAACCCAAGGGCACGCATATCGGTTCGCTGGTTCTGCTGCGCGATGTGACCGAACTGCGGCGCCGCGAGCGGGAACTGATCACAAAGGACGCCACCATCCGGGAAATCCACCACCGGGTGAAGAACAATCTCCAGACCGTCGCCGCCCTGCTGCGGCTGCAGTCCCGCCGGATGGAATCCGCGCGGGGCCGCGAGGCACTCGACGAGGCCGTGCGCCGGGTCGGCTCGATCGCGATCGTGCACGAGACGCTCTCCCAGACGCTCGACGAACGCGTGGAGTTCGACGAGATCGCCGACCGGGTGCTCGCCATGGTCGCGGAGATCGCCCCGGGCAAGGTGACCCCCCGCCGTACCGGACGCTTCGGCATCCTGGACGCCGAGGTGGCCACCCCGCTGTCGATGGTGCTCACGGAGGTACTGCAGAACGCCCTGGAGCACGCCTTCGAGCAGGAGCAGCACGGCACGGTCGAGGTCGCCGCGGTCCGCGGCGGCAGCCGCACCGAGCCCCGGCTGCTGGTCACCGTCCAGGACAACGGCCGCGGCCTGCCCGAGGGTTTCGATCCGCACCGCGCCGGCAACCTGGGCCTGCAGATCGTACGGACCCTGGTGGAAGGGGAGTTGGGCGGCACGTTCGACATGGTCCGCCGCCCCGAGGGCGGCACCCGGGTGCTCCTCGACATCCCCGTACGCGCCGAGAAACAGCACTAGGGCGTTGCCCTGAGGGCCAGGGGCCAGGGGCCGCCCGCCGGGCGGGGTCCGGGAGGGCCCCGGACAGCAACAAGCCCCGGACCGACTTCGGTCCGGGGCTCAAAGCTATTGCGATGCGATTACGACCGGGTCTCAGCTCCGGGCAGGCATCGAAGGTACTGCGCGCTGCGGCTCTCGGGGGCCACGGGGCGGCTGGCTCAGGCGCTGGCGTTGCGCGCCCGGTTGCGAGCTGCACGGCGCTTCATCGCGCGGCGCTCGTCCTCGCTCAGACCACCCCAGACGCCCGAGTCCTGGCCGGACTCGAGCGCCCACTGCAGGCACTGCTCCATGACGGGGCAGCGGCGGCAGACGGCCTTGGCTTCCTCGATCTGCAGCAGCGCGGGACCGGTGTTGCCGATGGGGAAGAAGAGCTCGGGGTCTTCTTCGCGGCAAACGGCGCGGTGACGCCAGTCCATGGCTGCTCCATCTCCTCGTATGACGGGAACGTGCTTGTGAATGTGAACGCTTTCACGAATCCCTCCACAAGGGAAGGGCCGAAAGCCAGTCAAGGACTGGTGCGGTCCTGTGGGATGAGGAGGAGGATTCGGGCTCTCAAGGGGGCCGGTAGAGCGGCCGTCCCGATCGCCATGAAGAGACTCGCAAACCTCGGCGGCGGATACAACCCCTTCCGGAAACTTTTTTTTGATTCCTTGGTGTCGCCTAGCTCACAGCCGTCATTCCAGGGGGTGGAAGCCAGCCTAAACGTTCGAGTGAAAGGACTTTAGGCCCTACTGCTCACACAATCACACGCAGTGCACGGCGAACGCCTGTGAACGTCACACTCGTCCGCAGTCCCAGATGGTCACCGTCCATCTGAAACGGCAGTGGAACCTGCGAATGCAAGGTGAAGTCCGTCAGGTCGTGGAGGGAGAGGACGTGCTTGCCCCGTGGGCCGCGCTCCGGTGTCGACGCCAGGAGCTGGGAGGCATAACGGGTCACCGCCGGCACCGAGAACTTGTCCAGCGCGAAGAGGTCCAGCGCGGTGTCGAAGGACGCCTCGGGGGAGGGGTAGATGGGGCGGTTGCCCAGGTACGACCACGGGGCGGTGTTGCAGATTATGGACATCGTGAGGTTCTCGGTGACCTCTGTGGTGCCCGGCTCCGCACCCGGTCGTTCGAGCGTGATGGCGCCCCGGCGACGGTTGGCCTCGCCGAGGAACTGCCGGACGACCTGGCGCACGTACAGGGAGTGCGTGGACCGCTTGCCGCGCTCGCGCTGCTGCTCGACCCGGCCGACCACGCCCGCGTCGAAGCCGAAGCCGGCGCAGAAGGTGAACCAGCGGGCCGGCACCCCCTCGTCGGGGCTGCCCGGGGTGCCCGAGGCCAGGCCCAGGCCCACGGTGCGCTCGCTGCGGTCGCGCAGCGCGTCCAGCAGGGCGCCGGTGGCCTCCACGACGTCGTTGGGCAGGCCCAGGGCGCGGGCGAAGACGTTGGTGGAGCCGCCGGGGACCACCGCGAGCCGGGGGTGCGACTCGGGGTCGGGGCCGGTCGTCAGCAGGCCGTTGACGACCTCGTTGACCGTGCCGTCGCCGCCGAGCGCCACCACCAGGTCGGTCTCCCCGCCCTCGGCGGCCTCCCGGGCCAGGTCGCGGGCGTGCCCGCGGTACCGCGTCTCGGCGACCTCCAGCTTGAGATCGCTGGCCAGTGCGTGGGCGAGTACTTCACGGGTACGGGCACTCGTGGTGGTTGCAGCGGGATTGACCACGAGAAGTGCGCGCATGTGCAGCAGCGTACCTACCTGCCGGTACCGGCCTCACTCCCGTGCCGGGTGCGGGCGCGACCGGCGCGCGGGGCCCGGCGCTACCCTGCTGGGGTGACCAGTCAGCAGAAGCAGTCCCCGAAGCGAGCCGCCGGCGCCCCCGCGGTGCCCGAGCCGGACGGCCCGCGGCCCGCCCGGCTGAGCGCCGCCGCGGCGCTCACCGCCGTCGAGGGGCTGGCGCTGGCCGCCCTCGGCGCGTACATGCTGATCACCGGCCTGGTCGGGGCGCCGGACAGTCCGCAGCAGGCGGAGATGGGCGGGGTGACGATCCTGGCGCTGGCGGTGCTGCCGCTGGTCGCCGCGCGGGGGCTGTGGCTGCGCCGGCGGTGGAGCCGGGGGCCGTCGCTGATCACCCAGATCGTGGCGCTGCCGGTCGCCTGGACGCTCGTCAAGGGCGGCGGCGCGCTGATCGCCGGCGGGGCCGCGCTGGCGGTGGCGGCGGTGGTCGTACTCGTCCTGCTGGTCAACCCGACGGCGACGGCGGCCCTCGGCATCGGGCCGCGCGAGACGCCGTAGGACGCAGGACGCCTTAGGACAGGGGCGGCGGGCGGGGGAGGTCCGTAGGGGAGGGGCGAACGGATCCCGTAGGGGATGCGAGCGCCCCCTGTGGGGCCACAACGGGGCCGGGCGGCGGGATATTCCGCGGAGCCACGGAGCCGAAGGGGCGCGGAGTCGAAGGGCCGAGGAGCGGGGCGGCACGGTGCTCCCGGGTGGGGACGGGGTCCCCTGGGGGCGGGGACGCGGCCGGTGAGCGGGGGACGCGGCCGGTGAGCGGAGCGGAGAGCGTGCCCACGGGGAGGGCGCCGAGAGGGTTTCCGCAGGGTGGGGCGGAGAGGGTTCCCGTGCCCCACCAGGGGTGGGGGAACCTGCGCCCCACCGGGGCGGGTCACTCCTCTACGAGGAGTTTGTCGCGGAGTTGGGCCAGCGTGCGGGCCAGTAGGCGGGAGACGTGCATCTGGGAGATGCCGACCTCCTGGGCGATCTGCGACTGGGTCATGTTGCCGAAGAACCGCAGCAGCAGGATCTTCTTCTCGCGCGGCGGGAGGTCCTCCAGCAGCGGCTTGAGGGATTCGCGGTACTCCACGCCCTCGAGTGCCTCGTCCTCCGCGCCGAGGGTGTCGGCGACCGCGGGGGACTCGTCGTCGGTGTCCGGGACGTCGAGCGAGAGGGTGCTGTAGGCGTTCGCCGACTCCAGGCCCTCCAGCACCTCCTCCTCGGAGATGCCCAGGTGCTCGGCCAGCTCGTGGACCGTGGGCGCCCGGCCGTGCCGCTGGGACAGCTCGGCGGTCGCGGTGGTCAGTGACAGCCGCAGTTCCTGGAGGCGGCGCGGGACCCGGACCGCCCAGCCCTTGTCGCGGAAGTGCCGCTTGATCTCGCCGACAACGGTGGGCGTGGCGTAGGTGGAGAACTCCACGCCGCGCTCCGGGTCGAAGCGGTCGACCGACTTGATCAGGCCGATCGTGGCGACCTGGGTCAGGTCGTCGAGCGGTTCGCCGCGGTTGCGGAAGCGGCGGGCCAGGTGCTCGACCAGCGGCAGGTGCATGCGCACGAGGGTGTTGCGCAGCTCGGCGCGCTCCGGGGAGCCGTCGGGCAGCTTGCGCAGCTCGTAGAACATCGCCCGGGCGCCGCCGCGGTCGTGCGGATCCTCCGGCGCCGGGGAGTGCCGCTCCTCGGGCCGGTCGCCGGCAGCCGGCGGAACCTGCCGGTCCGCCTGCCGGCCCTGCTGCTCGCTCTGCTCCATATGGTCCGCCCGCTCTGCCTGCTCCGCCGCGTCCAACCGGCCGCCGTGGTCGTCCGCGCCCATCGGGTGCGGCTGGGCATGCTGCCCGGGGATGACCGCGCCCGCCGCCATCCTCGCGCCGCGTTCGAGATCTTTCACGGGGCCCCCTGTTCGGTCATGACGGTCCGGGACCGGCGCCGCGCTCCTTGTACAGACTGATGGTGACCGTGCGGTCCTCGGCGACGCTGGAGTCGACCTTGCCGGCCAGTGCCGAGAGCACCGTCCAGGCGAAGGTGTCGCGCTCCGGAGCGCGGCCGTCGGTCGTCGGGGCCGACACCGTCACCTGCAGCGCGTCGTCGATGAGCCGGAAGACGCAGCTGAGGACGCTTCCGGGGACGGCCTGTTGCAGCAGGATCGCGCAGGCTTCGTCGACCGCGATGCGCAGATCCTCGATTTCGTCGAGGGTGAAGTCCAAGCGGGCTGCGAGACCGGCGGTGGCCGTACGCAGCACGGACAGGTAGGCACCCGCAGCGGGCAGACGGACTTCCACGAAGTCCTGAGTCCCGGGCTCGCCTGCGATCTGGGACACCCTCACCTCCAAGGTGGCACAAGCTGGTAGAGCTGGAATGCGTGCCGAAGCTCTTGCGCTTCGGGTACTTCACGTACTTCGGGTGTCCGTGCCGGACGGCTCTCCCGCGAGGTGCAAGGAGAACGATCCGGCGCGGCTCGTGGTTCGGCTGTGACGCTATCGCGATCCGCGGGCCGGTGTCGCCCGGAAGGAGCAGGGCAGCCGTCCGGACGACGACCACCGGCTCGCCGACGGCGCGTCTGTTACAGAGTGTAAAACCTCGGGCACGGACAGTGGTAGGGGTCGATGCCTCCAAATCAAGGCCGATTACGCTCCGTTGGCGGGCGCGGTGTCCGCGAGCGCGTGCGGCGCATCTCCAGTGAGCCGGAAGACCGTCCATTCGTCCATGGGCTGGGCACCGATCGACCGGTAAAAACCGATGGAACGGTTCGTTCCAGTCCAGGACCGACCACTGATCTTTCCGTGCCGTGCACTGCGCAACCGCGCTGCACCGTGTGTCACGGCCCCCAGGGACTGGGGTCGATCACCTGGGCGCGAACGAAGCGGGAACCATGCCTCAATCGACACTCATCCGGCCGTCGTCCTCTACCTACGGCTTTCTCATGATTCGCATGTGTCCGATTCCCTGGAGGGCCAGGAGGCTGACTGTGTGCAGCGGGCCCGGGAGCTGGGCCCTCTCCGCCCCGAATCGCCGACCCGCCGCACTGTCTTGGGTGTCCCGCTGTACGTCACCAACGCCGTGACCGCCGGGATCGTGTGGGGACTTCCGCGCGACCGCGTGATGGTCGTCATGTGCGCCGGGACGTGACCCTAGGGCGCTTCTGACGGATCTGTCTCAGCAAGGCGTAAGGGAAAGGGAGCCGAATCCGCTGTGGGTTCGGCTCCCTCTTCGTCGTCTCGGCGACGACCACGGCCCGGCGACCCTTCAGGCTTTGTGCCGTTGGAATCACGCGCGGAAGTCCAGTGCGGAGGGCGCGGCGGCTCGGCGGAGACGGGTGTCCAGGCGGAGGCCGGAGGTCCGGCACCCCGGAGACTTGGGTTAGGGCGGTGCTGGGCAGCCGCTGGTCGCAGCAGCGCGAAGGGCGGCCCGGTCTTGTCGACCGTGGCCGCCCTCGCGTGCCGAATCAGCGGGCGAACTTGGCGTACTCGTCGAAGTCGATCTTCTTGTCGCCGTTCTCGTCGGCCATCCGCACGATCACCTTGACGTTCTCGTCCGAGACCTTCCCGCTGCCGTTCTGGAGAGACGCCTTGAATTCGTCAGCAGTGATGAATCCGTCTCCGTCGGTGTCGATCTTGTTGAAGTCTGCGCGCTTGTCGGCACTCATCTGGGGTCTCCCTCACATCGCAGATACTGGTCGTGGGTTAACGATCAACCGCACGTGGCAGGCACGGGCATATCGATCGGTGTTCGGGTGAACCGTGGCGGCTGGTCAGCGGACCTGGAAGCCGGGCTCCGAGAGGCGGCGTGCCGGCCCCTGGGCAGAGCCCCCTTTCAGTCTGGGCGGAATCCGAGGCGTGACAGCGGCTCGGAATCTGTACGGGTTCCAAGGTCGTCAGAGGGGACCGAGTGCACCACACTCGGCGGTTGACCTACGGAGATGCCTCACAAACGGCATGGCTCAAGCGCCACTGACGCAGGTTTCAGCCCAAGCCCGGAAGCCGGAAGAATTGCTGAGCCTGCCCAATGCGCCTTCCTGCGATTAGCCGACCTTGTCTCCCGAGCGGGCGAGCATGAGCCCTCGGTGCGTCTCAAGGTGTGTTGCGAACCGGGGCAATGTGGCGGGCAGTTCGCGCCGGGCCGCATCCTGCGCCGCTACCGCCGTGGCCTCGTCTCCGAGCCGGGCGGCGAGCAGCGAGACGAAGACGTTCATGTGCCACCACGGCACGGCGTATCCCGCTGCTCTGCGGCCCTGCGGGCGGGGCTTCTTACGGCGGTGATCAATGGAGAGTTATGCCTCGTCGGCCAGCCTTTCCAGGGCGTCACTCGTGAGTCGGTACGTCGTCCATTCCTCTTGGGGGTGGGCGCCGAGCGACTTGTAGAATCCGATGGCAGACACATTCCAGTCCAGGACCGACCACTCGAAACGCCGGTAGCCGCGGGTCACGCAGATCCGGGCGAGGGCCGCCAGCAGTGCCTTGCCGTGGCCGCCGCCGCGTGCCTCGGGGCGGACGTACAGGTCCTCCAGGTAGACACCGTGCGTGCCCGTCCACGTCGAGAAGTTGCGGAACCACAGGGCGAAGCCGACCGGCTCGCCGGCGTCCTCGGCGATCAGCGCGAAGACGGCCGGCTGCGGGCCGAACAGCGCCTCCTTCAGCTGCGGTTCGGTGGCCTGCGCGGCCTCGGGGGCCCGTTCGTAGGCGGCCAGTTCGCCGATCATGGCGAGGATGACGGGGACGTCGTCGGGCACGGCTTCGCGGATCATGCCGCAAGGCTAGACGGGCGCACCGAAGCGCTCCGTGGGGGTCCGTCGCATCCCGTGGGGCCGGTTCAGACCAGTGCCTCGTCGACGAAGCACCAGCGCCAGGAGGCGCCTGGTTCGAATGACCGCATCACGGGATGGCCGGTCTCCTCGTAGTGCCCGGTGGCGTGCCGGTACGGCGAGGAGTCGCAGCAGCCGACGTGCCCGCACACCAGGCAGAGCCGCAGCTGCACCGGGTGGCTGCCGGCGGCCAGGCACTCCAGGCACGTCTCGCTCAGCGGGGCCGGCTCGCCGTGCGGGAGCTCCGGTACGTGCGTGCACTCGTTCATGCCGGGACCCCGATCCGCCCGGCCGCGCATGTGCGAGGCGGGCACCCTTCCATGACTCGCTCGCTGCACTCGCTCATGATGGCCAGGTTAGATCGCCGGGACGGCCGGCGGGGGACGTTGGGGACGGTGCGGGCGTGAATGTGATGCCGCTGTTGCTGCTGGTCGCGGGCAGTGCGGGGGTCGCCGGGCTGGCGCGGCGCACTCCGGTGCCGGCGCCGCTGCTGCTGGTCGCCGCGGGGCTCGGCGCCTCGTATCTCCCCGGTATCCCGGACTACACCCTCAACCCGCACATCGTGCTGCCGCTGCTGCTGCCCCCGCTGCTGCACACCGCCGCCCTGGAAGCCTCCTACCTGGACCTGCGGGCCAATCTGCGGCCGGTGGGGCTGCTCTCCGTGGGCTATGTGCTGTTCGCGACGCTCGCCGTGGGATACGCGGCCTACCTCGTCGTGCCGGGCCTGCCGCTGACCGCCGCACTCGTGCTGGGGGCCGTCGTCGCGCCGCCGGACGCCGTCGCGGCCACCGCGATCGCCCGCAGGCTGGGCCTGCCGCACCGGATCACGACGATCCTCCAGGGCGAGTCGCTGGTCAACGACGCCACCGCGATCACCGCGTACAAGGTGGCGCTGGCCGCCGCGCTGGGCACCGGCGCCACCTGGGGCGAGGGGCTGAAGGAGTTCGCCGTGGCGTCCCTCGGCGGCGTCGGGGTCGGCCTGGTGCTGATGGTGCCGCTGCACTGGCTCCGCCGCCGGCTGCGCGAGTCGGCGCTCCTGGAGAACACCCTCTCGCTGCTCATCCCGTTCACCGCGTACGCCGCCGCCGAGCAGGTCGGGGCCTCCGGGGTGCTCGCCGTCGTGGTCGTCGGCCTCTACCTGGGGCACCGCTCCTGGCAGGTCGACTTCGAGACCCGGCTCCAGGAGGAGGCCGTGTGGAAGATGGTCTCCTTCGTGCTGGAGTCCGCGGTGTTCGCACTCATCGGGCTCCAACTGCCGGTCGTGCTGCGCGGCCTGGGGGAGTTCAGCACGGCCCAGGCCCTCGGGTACGCGGCGGTGGTGTTCGGCGTCGTGGTGCTGGCGCGCTATGCGTGGGTCTTCCCCGCGACGTACCTGCCGCGGCTGCTGTCGGCCCGGATCCGGACCCGCGAACCGGACACCACCTGGAAGGCGCCGGTCGTCGTCGGCTGGGCCGGGATGCGCGGGGTGGTCTCGCTGGCCATCGCCTTCTCCGTCCCGGCGACGGTGCACGACGGCGGCCCCTTCCCGGCCCGCACCCTGGTGCTCTTCCTGACCTTCACCACCGTCATCGGCACCCTGGTCGTCCAGGGGCTGACGCTGCCGCCGCTGATCCGGGCGCTGCGGCTGCCCGCCCCGGACGCCCAGGCCGAGACGCTGGCCGAGGCACAGGCGCAGAACGAGGCGTCGCGGGCCGCCGAGGCCCGGCTCGACGCCCTGCTCCAGGACGAGCGCAACGCCCTCCCGGGGCCGCTCGCCGACCGGCTGCGCAGCGTCCTGGAGCGGCGCCGCAACGCGGTCTGGGAGCGGCTGGGGGCGGCCAACGAGGTGACCGGGGAGTCCGCCGACGACACCTACCGGCGGCTGGCCCGGGAGATGATCGACGCCGAGCGGCGGGTCTTCGTCGAGCTGCGGGACGCCCGGCGGATCGACGACGAGATGATGCGGACGCTGCTGCGGCGGCTGGACCTGGAGGAGGCGGCCGCCTACCGGGAGGGCCCGTCGTGACCCGTCGGACACGCCCTACGGGGAGCCGGTGACGACGGCGGCGACGGTGCTGCCGGACGGGAAGGCGCCCCGCTCGGCCAGGGTGGTCAGGGCGAGCAGTAGCTTGGCGACGTAGACCCGCTCGACGGGCAGGCCGTGCCGCTGCTCGAAGGCGTCGGCGAACGCGTCGAGTTCGGGGGTGCGGCGGGCGTAGCCGCCGCAGTGGAAGTCCGCCGCCAGCGACCAGTCGCCGCGGACGCCGCCGAAGGCCGCCCGCTGGAGGTCGGCGACCGTCTCGTGGAGGAAGTGCGGGCTGCCGCCCTTGAGGACGGGGACGCCCAGCGCCCGCTGACCGGGGCCGAGGCCGGCGGCGAGCCCGGCCAGGGTGCCACCGGTGCCGCAGGCCACCCCGATGGTGTCCGCGTGCCCGCGCAGCTCGTGGCCCAGCTCCGTGCAGCCCTGCGCGGCCAGGGCGTTGCTGCCGCCCTCCGGTATGAGCCGGAAGGCGCCGAAGTGGTCGCGGAGGGCGGCCAGGACGTCCGGGTCCGTCTTGCGGCGGTAGGTGGCGCGGTCGACGAAGTGCAGCCGCATCCCGTCGGCGGCGCAGCGGGCCAGCGACCAGTTGAGCGGGGCGCCGGCCAGCTCGTCGCCGCGGACCACCCCGACGGTGGCGAGGCCGAGCAGCCGGCCGGCGGCGGCCGTGGCGCGCAGGTGGTTGGAGTAGGCGCCGCCGAAGGTGAGCAGCGCGCGGTCGCCCGCCTCGGCCGCGGCCCGCAGATTGGGCGCCAGCTTGCGCCACTTGTTCCCCGGGAGGGCGGGGTGGATGAGGTCGTCCCGCTTGAGCAGCAGGCGGACGCCGCGGCGGGCGAAGGGCGGGTCGTCGACCTCCTGGAGGGGGGAGGGGAGACGGGGGCGGAGTATCCGGGGATCGGGGTGGGTCACAGGGCGCGGGAGGGGAGCGGAGGGGAGGGGAGGGGGCGGGGACGGGGGTGCGTGGGCCGGGCGGGCCGTCAGCCGTGGAGGAAGCCGTCGCCGTGGGTGCTGATGTGGGCTTCGAGGGCGGTGAGGGCGCTCTGCGTGGCCTCGGGGGTGCCGCTGCCGCGGCGCTCGGCGTAGTAGGCCGCGCCGAGCTTCCTCAGCAGGTCGTTGCCCGCGCGCTGCTGCTGCAACTCG
Organism: Streptomyces sp. MspMP-M5; assembly: GCF_000373585.1. Taxonomy (GTDB): domain Bacteria; phylum Actinomycetota; class Actinomycetes; order Streptomycetales; family Streptomycetaceae; genus Streptomyces. Next base: position 149,538 of record NZ_KB891853.1, on the reverse strand, counting down.
TCGACCTTCTGCTTGCCTTGGGCCAGACCCTGCTTCGCCTGCTCCTTGGCGCGGTCGAGAAACCCTGACATTGCTGCCTCCCTGGCGTACGGGCCGGTGGGCCCGGTCGGTGTCGGTTGCGTATGGGATCAACGGCGGGGACGGCCGTGGGGTTCCCGTGCCAGGCTGGGGGATGTGGGCGAGGAGCGCGACATGGGTGAGCCGGTTGGCGCAGCCGGGGCGGACGGCGGCCGGGCCGCTCCGGGACCGTACGGGGAGCGGGCCTCGCGGGTGCCGGGGGCGGTGCTGTGGCGCACCACCACGGTGCCCGGCGCGGGGCCGGTGCTGCCCGATGGCTGCACCGACCTGATCTGGGGCGCGGGGCGGCTGCTGGTGGCCGGGCCGGACACCGGGCCGCAGGCGCCCGGCGGCGCGGTGCCGGGCGGGACGCGCTGGGTGGGGCTGCGGTTCGCGCCCGGCCAGGGACCGGCGGTCTTCGGGGTGCCGGCCCACGAACTGCGGGACCGGCGGGTGCCGTTGGAGGACCTGTGGGGCGCCCGGCGGGCCCGGGAACTGGCGGAGCGGGCGGCGGCCGGCGCCCCCGGGGCGGTGCTGGAGGAGGCCGCGCGGGACGCGCTGCGGGCGGCCGGACGGTGGGCCCCCGGGGCCGCGGCCCGGGGCGAGCTGCCCGGCCGGGACGGGCGGACCGCGGCGATCGTGTCCGGGCTCGGGCACGGCCGGCCGGTGGCGGAGGTGGCCCGGCTGGCCGGGATGGGCGAACGGCGGCTGCACCGCCACAGCTTGGCGGTCTTCGGATACGGGCCCAAGACGCTGGGCCGGGTGCTGCGGCTGGTGCGGGCGCTGGAGCTGGCCCGCGCCGGCGTCCCCTACGCCGAGGTCGCGGCGCGCGCCGGCTACGCGGACCAGGCCCATCTGGCACGCGAGGTGAAGTCGCTCGCGGGGGCTCCGATGGGGGCGCTCCTCGGGCCGGGTTAGCGTGTCCCGTATGGACTACCAGGCCGTTCTCGAGGAGGTAGCGGCCTATGCGAGGCCGTTCGTGGGGCGCGGGCACGTCGCCGACTACATTCCCGCGCTGGCGGAAGTGCCCCCCGACCGCTTCGGGATCGCCGTGGCGGACATCAACGGCGAGGTGTACGGGACCGGCGACTGGGAGGTCCCGTTCTCGGTCCAGTCGATCTCCAAGGCGTTCTCGCTGGCGCTGGTGATGGCCGGGTCCCACGGGGACGACGACATCTGGCAGCGGGTCGGGCGCGAGCCCTCGGGGACGGCGTTCAACTCCCTGGTGCAGCTGGAGTGGGAGAACGGCATTCCGCGGAATCCTTTCATCAACGCCGGCGCGCTGGTGGTGACGGACCGGCTGCTGACCATGACCGGCGACGCCAGCACCTCGATGCTGGAGTTCCTCCAGGCCGAGAGCGGCAACCCGGAGCTGGCGTTCGACCAGGCGGTGGCTGGTTCGGAGGCCGACCACGGGGACCGCAACGCGGCGCTGGCGCACTTCATGGCGTCGTTCGGCAATCTGGAGAACCCCGTGCCGAGCGTCATCGAGCACTACTTCTGGCAGTGCTCGATCGAGATGTCCTGCCGGGACCTGGCGGTGGCCGGCGGCTTCCTGGCCCGGCACGGGCTGCGGGCCGACGGGAGCCGGCTGCTGGAGGCGCGCGAGGCCAAGCGGATCAACGCCGTGATGCTGACCTGCGGCACGTACGACGCGGCCGGCGAGTTCGCCTACCGGGTGGGCCTGCCGGCGAAGAGCGGCGTGGGCGGCGGCATCGTGGCCGTCGTGCCGGGCCGCTGCACGCTGTGCGTGTGGAGCCCGGGGCTGGACGCCCGGGGGAACTCCGTGGCCGGGATGGCGGCACTGGACCACTTCACGACGCTCACCGGATGGTCGGTGTTCTAGGCGCTGCCACGATGGGCCGGCGCCGGGGCGCGGGGGCTCCGGCCGGGTGGGCTGGCGTTGTGGGCCGGGGAGCGGCGGCGCATGGTGGGCGGTAGGAGGTGCACCTGCCATGGAGCATGAGATGCGCGCTGAGTATGCGGAGGGCGTGCTGCCGCACGAGGACACCCCGGTCAGGAAGTGGCACATGACCCGGGTGGGCTCGACCGTCGCGATGTGCGGCCAGCCGCTGGCCCCGGCGGCCGCCACCCAGTCGGCCGGCGCGTGGGGGACGGCCCAGGCCCAGCCGTTCTGTCGCACCTGCGGCGTGATGTACCTGGAGGAGCACCCGCAGGACACCGAGTGACCGGCGGCCGGGCCGTCCCCGCTCCGGCCGAACGGGACGGGGACGGCCCGGACGGTCAGGTCAGCGGGGCGAAGAGGTCGACGCCGCGCCCGTCGGGGTCCTGCACGACGGCGTAGCGCTGGCCCCAGTCGGCGTCCCAGGGCGCCCGCTGCCCCGTATGGCCGGCGGCGGTGAGGTCCGCGTACACGGCGTCGACGTGGGCGGCGTCCGTACAGGCGAAGGCAAGACCGGTGTGCGTACCGGGCGGGGGCGGCGTCCAGGCGGGGTCGAGGGAGCGGGCGGTCTCGTGGGTGTCCCACATCAGGCGGAGGCCGCCGGGGAGCCGCGCCTCGGCGTGCGGGGCGGTGCCGGCGACGTCGGGGACGGCGACGCCCAGCCGCCGGTAGAAGGCAAGGGAGGCGGCCAGGTCGGCCACGACCAGGGCGATCGCGTCGAGGCGGGGTATGGGTGCGGTGTTCATGGCGGCGAGCCTAGGAGCGGCCGGCGGCGGCCGTCTTGAACGAATCGGACGCCGCCGGGCCGGGCCGCCGCCGGGCCCGTCAGGGGCAGCGGACGACCTGGCCGGCGTAGGAGAGGTTGCCGCCGAAGGCGAAGAGCAGCACCGGCGCGCCGGGCGGCACCTCGCGGCGGGCGACGAGCTTGGCGAGGGCGAGCGGGACCGAGGCGGCCGAGGTGTTGCCGGAGTCGACGACATCGCGGGCGACCACGGCGTTGACCGCGCCGAGGCGCTCCGCGACCGGCTCGATGATCCGCAGGTTGGCCTGGTGCAGGACGACGCCGGCCAGCTCCTCGGGACGCAGCCCGGCCCGCTCGCAGACCTGGCGGGCGATGGCCGGGAGCTGCGTGGTGGCCCAGCGGTAGACGGTCTGGCCCTCCTGGGAGAAGCGGGCCGGGTTGCCCTCGATGCGGACCGCGTTGCCCATCTGGGGGACCGAGCCCCACAGGACCGGGCTGATCCCGGGCTCGGCGGAGGCGGTGACCACCGCGGCGGCGGCGCCGTCCCCGACCAGGACGCAGGTGGAGCGGTCCGTCCAGTCGACCACGTCGGTGAACTTCTCCGCGCCGATGACCAGGGCGTTCGTCGCCGAGCCGGCCCGGATGGCGTGGTCGGCGGTGGCCAGCGCGTGGGTGAAGCCGGCGCAGACGACGTTGAGGTCCATCGTGGCCGGGGCGGCCATGTCCAGACGGGCGGCGACCCGGGCCGCGGTGTTGGGGCTGCGGTCGGTGGCGGTGCAGGTGGCGACCAGCACCAGGTCGATGTCCCCGGCCGCCAGGCCGGCGTTGGCCAGCGCCTTCTCCGCGGCGGCGGCCGCCATCGCGTCCACCGTCTCGTCCGGGGCCGCGACATGGCGGGTGCGGATGCCGACGCGGCTGCGGATCCAGGCGTCGTCGGTGTCGACGATCCGGGCGAGGTCGTCGTTGGTGAGCACACGGGAGGGCTGGTAATGGCCGAGGGCCAGGATGCGCGACCCGGTCATGAGGTCCTCTGGGGTACGTGGAGCGGGCGGTACCCGGACAGTCTCGCCGGTCGGCGGCGGCGGACGGGTGTGCGAACCGCCAACGTTCGGCGCCGAGAACTGGAGGCTTCCGACGCGTGACCGTCCCGCACCGGGCCCGACGACGCACGGGGCGCGGCCGGAGCCGATGCGGGACGGCGGGTGCTCAGGACAGGGCGCGGAAGCGGCGCAGGCGGAGGCTGTTGCCCACCACGAAGACCGAGGAGAAGGCCATCGCGGCGCCCGCGATCATCGGGTTGAGCAGGCCCGCGGCGGCCAGCGGCAGCGCGGCGACGTTGTAGCCGAACGCCCAGAAGAGGTTGGCGCGGATGGTGCCGAGGGTGGCCCGGGCGAGCCGGATGGCGTCCGCCGCCGCGCGCAGGTCGCCGCGGACGAGGGTGAGGTCGCCGGCCTCGATGGCGGCGTCCGTGCCGGTGCCCATCGCCAGGCCCAGGTCGGCCCGTGCCAGCGCGGCCGCGTCGTTGACGCCGTCGCCGACCATGGCGACCGCGCGGCCCTCGGCCTGGAGGCGCGCGACGACGGCCACCTTGTCCTCCGGCAGCACCTCGGCGATCACCTCGTCGATGCCGACCTCCGCGGCGACCGACTCGGCGACGGCCCTGTTGTCGCCGGTCAGCAGGACCGGGGTCAGGCCCAGCGCGCGCAGCCGGCGGACCGCCTCGGCGCTGGTCGGCTTGACCGCGTCGGAGACCACCAGCACCGCGCGGGCCGCGCCGTCCCAGCCGACCGCGACCGCGGTGTGCCCGGCCCGCTCGGCCGCGTCCCTGGCGGCGGCCAGGGCCGGCGGCAGCGGCTGGCCGCGGTCGGTGAGCAGCCGCTCCCGGCCGACGAGGACGGCGTGCCCCTCGACGGAGCCGCGCACACCCAGGCCGGGGATGTTGGCGAAGTCCTCGGGGACCGGCAGGGCGCCGGCCGGCTCGGCCTCCTGGGCGGCGGTGGCGACGGCGCGGGCGACGGGGTGCTCCGAGGAGTGCTCCAGCGCACCGGCCAGGCGCAGCGCCCGCGCCCGGTCCACCCCGTCGGCGAGGTGGACGCCGGTGAGCGTCATCGCGCCCGTGGTGACGGTGCCGGTCTTGTCCAGGACGACGGTGTCGACGGTGCGGGTGGTCTCCAGCACCTCGGGGCCCTTGAGCAGGATGCCGAGCTGGGCGCCGCGGCCGGTGCCGACCATCAGCGCGGTGGGCGTGGCCAGTCCCAGGGCGCACGGGCAGGCGATGATCAGCACCGCGACCGCGGCGGTGAACGCGGCGACCGCGCCGTGGCCGGTGCCCAGCCAGAGGCCGAGGGTGGCCAGGGCCAGCACGATGACGACGGGGACGAAGACCGCGGAGATCCGGTCGGCGAGCCGCTGCGCGGCCGCCTTGCCGTTCTGCGCGTCCTCCACCAGCCTGGCCATCCGGGCCAGTTGGGTGTCCGCGCCGATCCGGGTCGCCTCCACGACCAGCCGGCCGCCGGCGTTGACGGTGGCGCCGGTGACGGTGTCGCCGGCGGCGACCTCCACGGGCACGGACTCGCCGGTCAGCATCGAGGCGTCCACGGCGGACGAGCCCTCCGCCACCCGGCCGTCGGTGGCGATCTTCTCGCCGGGCCGGACGACGAAGCGGTCGCCCACCCGCAGCCCGTCGACCGGGATGCGGACCTCCGTCCCGCCGCGGAGCACCGCCACGTCCTTGGCGCCCAGCTCCAGCAGGGCGCGCAGGGCGGCGCCGGCCTTCCGCTTGGCGCGGGCCTCGAAGTACCGGCCGGCCAGGATGAAGGTGGTGACGCCGGCGGCGGCCTCCAGGTAGATGTTGCCGGCGCCGTCGGTCCGGGCGATGGTCAGCTCGAACGGGTGGGTCATGCCGGGCATCCCGGCCGTCCCGAAGAACAGCGCCCACAGCGACCAGCCGAAGGCGGCCAGGGTGCCCAGCGAGATCAGGGTGTCCATGGTGGCCGCACCGTGCCGCAGATTCGTCCAGGCGGCCCGGTGGAACGGCCAGGCCCCGTAGGCCACCACCGGGGCGGTCAAAGTAAGGGACAGCCACTGCCAGTTGGTGAACTGGAGCACCGGCACCATCGCCATCAGGACCACGGGGACGGAGAGCGCCAGGGAGACCAGCAGCCGCTGCCGCAGGGCGGCGAGCGGCGCGTCCGCCGCCTCCGGCCCGTGGCCGGCCCCGGTGGCGTCGGCGTCGGCGGGTTCCGGGGCGGGCGGCCGGGGCGCCGCGGCGGTGTAGCCGGTCTTCTCCACCGTGGCGATCAGGTCGGCGGTGGCCACGCCGCTGCCCTCCGCGAGCGTCACCTGCGCCCGCTCGGTGGCGTAGTTGACGGTGGCGGTGACCCCCTCCATGCGGTTGAGCTTCTTCTCGACGCGGGCGGCGCACGAGGCGCAGGTCATCCCGCCGATCTCCAGCTCGACGACAGGCCCGTCGATCGCGGTGGTCATGTCGGTTGTGCCTCCTCTTCGCGGGGCCGTGGGCACGGGTGGCGGCCGGCGACGTGTCCCCTCCGCCGACCCCGTCAACACTTTACCCCCCTGGGGTATTCCTGGGGGTGGAGATCGCTGTGATGTCCGTCCCGCCGGGCCCGGCCGGCCCGGCTGCCCGCAGCGCCCGCTCCGCCGTCGTCCGCAGATACGCGGTCAGCTCGGCCGGCTCCTGCACCGTGAACTCCCGGCCCAGCAGCATCAGTCGCATCGCCAGCCACTCCAGCGAGTCGGGTGCGCTGCGCCAGCGGCAGCTGTCCTCGTCGAGCGGCTCCACCTCGCCCGCCGGGCCGCCGAGCCGGGCGGCCACCTCCGCGGCCGGCCCGTACACCGTCACCACCGCCCGGTGGGTGGCCGCCGTCGCCGCCATGCCGCGCATCCGCTCCCGGACGTAGGCCCCGGCGTCGGCGGCCGGCAGTGCGCGCGGCGGGGTCCGCACACCGGTGGCGAACGGCTCGCTCAGCCGGTCCACCCGGAAGATCCGCCAGTCGTCCCGGTCGTTGTCGAACGCCACCAGGTACCAGCGGCGGCCCGCCGCGACCAGCCGGTGCGGCTCCACCAGGCGCCGGCCGAGGTCGCCCGCGCCGCCGCGGTAGCCGAACCGCACCCGCTCGTGGTTGGCGATCGCCGCGGCCAGCACCGTCAGATGCTCCGGGTCGACGGTCGGGCCGTCGCCGGCCGGCATCGGGACGGTGGCGGTGCCCAGCGTGCCCACCCGCCGCCGCAGCCGGGCCGGCAGCACCTGCTCCAGTTTGGCCAGCGCCCGGACCGACGCCTCCTCGATGCCCGCGATGGTGTGCCCCGCGGTCGAGCGCAGGCCCACCGCGATGGCCACCGCCTCCTCGTCGTCCAGCAGCAGCGGCGGCATGGCGGTGCCCGCCGCCAGCCGGTAGCCACCCTCCGCGCCCAGCGTGGCGTGCACCGGGTAGCCCAGCTCGCGCAGCCGCTCGATGTCCCGGCGGATGGTCCGGGTGGTCACCCGCAGCCGCTCGGCCAGCTCCCGGCCGGGCCACTCCCGGGGCGTCTGGAGCAGGGACAGCAGGTTCAGCAGACGTGCCGATGTCTCACTCATGGCACGATGATGGCCCAGGAAATAGGACGGGAACTGTCCTAGACGGGCTCTAACGTCGAGGACGTCCGGGACGGCGCGCGCCGTCAGCGCAGCGCCCGCCGTCCCGTGACGTCCCTCCGCTCACCACCGCACCGCCAGGAGTTCCGCATGCCCCCGTCCGACCCGACGCCCGCCGCGCCGGCCGTCGACGCCCCCGCGTCCGCCGGCCGCAGACGCTGGGCGGCCCTCGCCGTCCTCCTGACCGCCGGCTTCATGGACCTGGTCGACGCGACCATCGTCAACATCGCGCTGCCCAGCATCCGGCAGGACACCGGCGCCGGCTTCGGCACCCTGCAGTGGGTCACCGCCGGCTACGCGCTGGCGTTCGCCATCGGACTGATCACCGGCGGCCGGCTCGGCGACATCCACGGCCGCAAGAAGCTCTTCCTGCTCGGGATGGGCGGCTTCACCGTCGCCTCCGCGCTGTGCGGGCTGGCCGCCGACCCGGCGATGCTGGTCGCCGCGCGGGTGCTGCAGGGCGCGATGGCGTCGCTGATGGTGCCGCAGGTGCTGGCGATCATCCATGTGACCTTCCCGGCCCACGAACGCGGCAAGGTCTTCGGGATGTTCGGCGCGGTGATCGGCCTCGGTGCGGTCTGCGGCCCGCTGATCGGCGCCCTGCTCACCCAGGGCGACCTCTTCGGCCTGGAGTGGCGCCCGATCTTCCTGATCAACCTCCCCGTCGGCGTCGCCGGGATCGTCCTCGGCCGCCGTTTCGTCACGGAGTCCCGGTCGGATGCCGCGCTCCGCCTCGACCTCGTCGGCACCGCGCTGCTCACCGCCGGCCTGCTGCTGGTGCTCTACCCGCTCACCCACGGCCGCGAGGCCGGCTGGCCCGTCTGGGGCTTCGTCGCCATGGCGGCCGGCCCGCCGGTGCTCGCCGGGTTCGTCCGCTACGAGCGGTACAAGGCCCGCAAGGACGGCTCGCCGCTGGTCGAACTCTCGCTGTTCCGGATCCGGAGCTTCGCGGCGGGCGTCGGCGTCCAGCTCACCTTCGGCGTGGCCAGCGGCCTGTTCTTCCTCATATGGACGCTGCACATGCAGCTCGGCCTGGGCTGGGGCCCGCTGCACGCCGGCCTGACCGGGCTGCCGTTCTCCCTGGCCTGCTCCGCCGCGGCGGGGCTGTCCGTCCAGAAGCTGGTGCCGCGCTTCGGCCGCGCGGTGCTCCAGGGCGGCGCGGTGATCATGCTCGCCGGCGCCCTGCTCTACCTCTGGCAGGCCGACCACTACGGCACCGCCCTGCGGTCCTGGCAGATGGGCCCGGTGATGGTCCTGATGGGCGTCGGCATGGGCCTGATCGTGGCGCCGCTCACCGACGTGGTGCTCTCCGAGGTGCCGGCCCGGCACTCCGGCTCGGCCTCCGGCATCTTCAATACCACCGGCCAGATGGGCATGGCGCTCGGTCTGGCGCTGTCGTCGGTGGCGTTCTTCGGCGCGGTGGACGGCCCCGGCGGGGCGGGCTTCGTCACCGCCACCACGCACTCCCTGTGGTGGATCGCCGGCGGGCTGCTGCTCGTCCTCGCCCTGCTGTTCCGGCTGCCCCGGCGGGCCCGGGCGGTGAGCCCGCCCCAGGAGGAGGCCGCGGCACCCGCCGAAACGGTGTCCGACCCGGCTGCGGCCGACCGGCCCGCCCTCGTCCCCTGACGCACGCGCGGGGCGCACGCCCTGGGGCGCGCGGGCAAATGAACGGCACGGCCCGTACCACGACGGGGTGCGGAGTGCGCAAAATGACGCCCCGGCCGTACCCCTCGCGCGCCCCCACGGGCGATACTGGCCGGGTGTCGATGATCAGCAACCTCCGCAAGGCCGTCCGGCTGCCGCAGCCGCGCGCGGGCGGGGTGGACCTCAGCCACCCCGCCCGCTCGCCGCTCGGCACCGCCGTGGTGAACTGCGCGGTCTATGTCTCCGGAGTGCGCCAGGACGGCCACCAGCCCGCCGAGGAGGCGATCCGGCAGGTCCGGCGGACCGGCGACGGCTTCGTGTGGATCGGCCTGCACGAGCCCTCCGAGGTCGAGTTCGCCGGCGTCGTCGAGCTGTTCGGGCTGCACCCGCTCGCCGTCGAGGACGCCGTCCACGCCCACCAGCGCCCCAAGCTGGAGCACTACGACGACTCGCTGTTCACCGTCTTCAAGACCGTCCGCTACGTCGAGCACGACCAGCTCACCGAGACCAGCGAGGTCGTCGACACCGGCGAGATCATGGTCTTCACCGGCGCCGACTTCGTGATCACGGTGCGGCACGGCGGCCACGGCTCCCTGGGCCCGCTGCGCGAGCAGCTGGAGCGCGACCCGGACCAGCTCGCGCTCGGCCCGTCCGCGGTGCTGCACGCCATCGCCGACCTCGTCGTGGACGACTACCTCGACGTCGCCGCCCATGTCCAGGACGACATCGACGACGTCGAGAGCGAGGTCTTCTCGGTCCGCGGCAGCCGCGGCGCCGACCGGATCTACCAACTCAAGCGCGAACTCCTGGAGTTCAAGCGGGCGGTGGTCCCGCTGGACCGTCCCCTCCAGGAGCTGGCGACCCGCTCCCTGCAGTTCGTCGACCCCCGGACCAAGACCTACTTCCGGGACGTCGCCGACCACCTCGACCAGGTCCGCGAGCGGATCACCGGCTTCGACGAACTGCTCAACTCCATACTCCAGGCCCACCTCGCCCAGGTCGCCAACGCCCAGAACGAGGCGATGCGCCGGATGTCCGCCTGGGCCGCGATCCTGGCCGTCCCCACCATGGTCACCGGCGTCTACGGCATGAACTTCGAGTACATGCCGGAGAAGAGCTGGCCGTTCGGCTATCCGCTGGTGATGGCCGTGATGGTGGGGGTCTGCTGGCTGATGCACCGCGGCTTCAAGCGGAACGGCTGGCTGTAGGGCGTGTCCGGTGCCCCGGGTGGGGCGCGGCCCCGGGAGGGAGCCGCCCCGGGGGCTCAGTGTCCCGTGACGTGCCGGGGCCGGGCGGCGCCCAGTCCCACCGCCACCTGCGGCACCAGCAGCACCAGCAGTACCACCAGCGGACCGGCCCAACTGCCCGAGGCGTCATGGACGGCGCCCAGCACCGCCGGGCCCGTGGCGGCCAGGATGTAGCCGAAGCACTGGGCCATGCTGGAGAGTTGGGCGGCGTGCCGGGTGTCCGGGGCGCGCTGGACGATGAACAGCAGCGCCAGGCTGATCGCCGCCCCCTGGCCCAGCCCCAGCAGCGTCATCCACAGGTACGCGCCGCCGACCGGCGCCGCCCACATCCCGGCGAAGCCCGCCGCGCACAGCACCGCGCCCAGTGCGGCCAGCGTGCCGGCCCGCAGCCGCCGGCCGACGATCACCGGCGCCAGGAACGAGCCCGCGATCCCCAGCAGCGAGGAGAACGACAGCATCCAGCCGGCGTCGCCCGCGCTCGTCCCGGCGTCCTCCAGCATCGTCGGCAGCCAGGCGGCGGCCGCGTAGTAGCTCAGCGACTGCAGCCCCATGAAGCCCGTGACCTGCCAGGCCAGCGGCGAGCGCCACAGGCCGCGGACGGGGTGGGCGGCCTGCCGGGCGGCGGCCTCCGACACTCGCGTACGGGCCCGGACCTGCGGCAGCCAGACGAGCAGCGCCAGCGCCGCCAGCGCACCCCAACAGGCCAGCGTGGCCTGCCAGGAGAGCCCGGCGGCCTGCTGCACCGGGACGGTGATGCCGGCCGCCAGTGCCGCGCCGCCGAACAGCGACATCGAGTAGAGCCCGGTCATCAGGCCGGTCCTCGCCGGGAAGTCCCGCTTGATCAGGCCCGGCAGCAGGACGTTGGCGACCGCGATCCCGGCGCCGATCACGACCGTCCCGGCGAACAGCGCCACCACCGAGTCCAGCAGCCGCAGCCCGGTGCCCAGGCAGATCAGCGCCATGGTGCAGAGCAGCGAACGCTCCATGCCCAGGCGTCGGCCCAGCCGCGGGGCGACCGGTGCCAGCAGTCCGAAGCAGAGCAGCGGCAGCGCGGTCAGCAGGCTGGTGGCGGCCGCCGACATCCCGCTGGCCGCGCGGATGGTGCCGGCCAGCGGGGAGACCGCGACCAGCGCGGGGCGCAGGTTCAGGGCGAGCAGGACGACGCCGATGCCGAGGTAGAGGGCGCGGCGGCCGGTGGTGCCGGCCGGGTCCTGCCCGGTCCCGTCCGCCGCCGCGGCCCGTTCGGCCGGCCGCGGCGGCGCCTCCGGTATGCCCGATGCCGGTCCGTTCGTCATGGCTGGGTGTCCTCCCGTGTCCCGTCGTTTCCGTGCGTGCCGGCGTCCGGCGTGGTCTCGTCGGCACCGCCGCGGTCGTCGGCCGGGTCGCGCAGTACGGCGGCGGCCTCGGCGAGGTGCGCCAGGGACGCCCGCTCGGCGGCTTCCGGATCCCGGGCCTCGATGGCGTCGACGATCGCGGTGTGCGCGTCGAACTGGCTGCGGACCGCGTCGGGCAGCAGCGGCGTGCCGACCACGGCCGCCACGGCGTCCCGCAGCGCGTCGCCGAACTGCTCGTACAGCTCGGCCAGCAGGCTGTTGTGCGCGGCGGCCGCGACCGCCCGGTGGAAGCGCAGGTCCGCCTCGACGAACCGGTCGACGTCGCCGGTGTCCCAGGCCCGGTTGCGCACCGCCAGCGCCTCCCGCAGCGCGGCCAGGTCCTCGTCCGTGCGGCGCTCGGCCGCGTAACGGGCGGCGTCCCGCTCCAGGCACGAACGGACCTCGTACGCCTCGAGGTTGGCGGCCCGGCGCAGCCGGCGCTGGACCGCGGCGCCGAAGCCGCTGCGGGCGCGGACATACGTCCCGTCGCCCTGCCGCGGCTCCAGCATCCCGGTGTGCACCAGGGCGCGGACCGCCTCGCGGACGGTGTTCCGGCCGACGTCCAGCTGGGTCACGAGCACCGGCTCGGCCGGGATCTTCGCGCCGACCGGCCACTCGCCGTCGGCGATCAGCCGCTCCATCTGCTCGATGACCAGCTCGACGAGGCTGGTGCGGGCGGTACTGCGCAGCGGCATCGGCGCCGTCCTCTCGTCCGCGTTCCGCGGGTCTGCGTCCGCCGGTGCCCGCCGGCGGGGCACCTTGCATCCTCCGATGATTCCACCGGTGATGGGAACATCCCATGTTTAGCGGTGTCAAATGGCGGGGCTTAGCCTGAGGGCGGTGACGCCCCTCGACGGACCGGGCCGGACACGCAGACAGGGAGAGCCGCGGACGATGGACGAGCGAGCCCGCCGGCCGCTGCCCTGGCAGGGCGAGTGGCCGGTGATCGGCGCGGTGGCCGTGGGCGGTGCCCTCGGCGCCACCGCCCGTTACGGCGCCGGCCTGCTCTGGCCGACCGCCGACACCGCCTTCCCCTGGACCACACTCGTGATCAACGTCGTGGGCTGTGCGCTGATGGGCGTCCTGATGGTGCTGATCGCCGAGGTGTGGACCGCGCACCGGCTGCTCCGGCCGTTCCTGGGCACCGGCATTCTCGGCGGCTTCACCACCTTCTCCACCCACGCCGTGGACATCGAGCGCCTGGTGTCCGCCGGACGGCTGCCGCTCGCCCTGGCCTACCTCGCCGGCACCCTGCTCGCCGCACTGGCGGCGGTGGCGCTGGCCGGGGCCGCCACCCGGGCGCTCCTCGGACTGCGGCGGCCGGCATGACGGACCGCGCCGCGCACCCACCGACGCCTCCCGCCGGGAGCCCGGCCCTGCGGATGACCGTCCTCGTCGGCGAGCAGGACGTCTGGCACCACCGGCCGCTCTACACGGAGATCGTGCACCGCGCCCACGCCGCGGGGCTGGCCGGGGCGAGCGTCTTCCGCGGGGTCGAGGGCTTCGGGGCCAGCTCGCTGATCCACACCCAGCGGCTGCTGTCGCTCAGCGAGGAACTGCCGGTGGCGGTGGTCGTGGTGGACACCGAGGAGCGGGTGCGGGCGTTCCTGCCGCAGCTGTCCGAACTCCTCGCGGGCGGGGGCCTGGTGACCCTCGACCCGTGCGAGACGATCGCGTTCCGGGGCCGGGCGGACCGCACCGCCGGCGGGGAGGACACACAGGCGTGAACTGGCTGCTGGTGGTGGCCGGTGCCATGGTCGGGGCACCGCTGCGCTTCCTCACCGACCGCTTCGTCCAGGCCCGGCACGACACCGTCCTGCCCTGGGGGACGTTCGCCGTCAACGTCGTCGGCAGCCTGATCCTCGGCCTGCTGACCGGCGCGGCCGCCGCCGGTGCCGCCGGCCCGCACACCCGACTCCTGCTCGGCACCGGCCTGTGCGGGGCCCTGACGACGTACTCGACGTTCTCCTACGAGACCCTCAGGCTGACCGTCGACGGGGCGCGCCGGTACGCCGTGCTCAACGTCGTGCTGAGCCTGGTGGCCGGACTGGCCGCCGCCTTCGCCGGCGTCGCCCTCGGCCGGGCCCTGTGGTCCTGACGCCGGCGGCCGGCCCGACTCCCGTACACACGCGAGCGGTGGGGCTCGGGGAGGAGCCCCACCGCAAGGGCGGACGTACGGATCGTCAGGGCTGGTGGGGGGTACGGAGCCGGCCGCCAGGTACCGGCACCGTCAGCCCCGGACCGCCGCCTGCCCGGCCACCGTCAGCCCGGCCGGGGGACGGCGGGCCGACCGCCGTGCCGCGTTCAGGGGCCGGGTCAGCCGCCGAAGCGGGCGCCGGCCAGGCCGTTCGTCCAGAGCTGGTCCACCTTGGCCCGCTCGTTGGCGTCCGGCTGGGTGTTCTGGCAGGACGGGCCGGGCCCGCCGCCGGACATCAGCTCGCTGCAGGGGCCCTCGTAGTGGTCCGGCAGGCCCAGCACATGGCCGGTCTCGTGCGCCACGATGCGGGTGCGGTTGTACTGCTGGGCCTGGGTGTAGTCGATGAAGACGAAGCCCTTGCCGTGGCCGTCGGTGCTGGCGTACGAACCGCGCGGGTCGTTGCCCTCCTTGTACTGGAAGTCGCCGCCGCTGCCCTGCTGCAGCTTGACGTTCTTGACGGCGCCGTTCCATATCGAGGCGCTCTGGGATATCTCGTTCGCGAAGGTCGGGGCGGCGCTCGCGTCGTAGGTGACGGTCACCGACTTCAGGTGCGGGTTGGCCTTCAGCTTGGCCCTGGCCGACTTCATGACGGCGTCGAAGAACGCCTTGGTGTCCGCCTTCTCCTTCGCCGAACCGGTGTAGGCGGCGATGGAGGCGGGGGTGCTGTGGTGGGAGGGGGAGGGCGCGGCGGGGGTGGTCGCCGACACCGGTGCGGCCGCGGCGAGCGCGGCGGCGAGGCCCAGACCGAGCGCAGCCGACAGCGCCGTCTTGGGAGATCTCATGTGGGGGGCTCCTTAATTTCCGAGGGGCCGTACGGCCGCCGTGTGGGGCGGCGGCCGGGGCCCTGCGGATTTCTTGGTGCCGTTGAGTGTGGACGGAGTTCACCCGTGGGACGGAGATGCCAGGTGGCGATAGCCCGAACCAATACCCCCGGTGGCGGTGGGCCAACGTGCTGGTGAAGAGCCGGAGTTCACAGCGGCCGAAGAGGCTGGTGTGAGCCGCGCCCGCGCGTTTATGCTCCCGGCGTGGAGCTAGAGGTAAGGCATCTTCGCGCCCTGTGCGCCATCGCCGACACCGGCAGCGTGCGCAAGGCGGCCCGCCAGCTGGGGATGACGCAGCCCTCCCTGACGACCCAGCTCCACCGCATCGAGAAGGCCCTGGGCGGCCAGCTCTTCTTCCGCGAGCCGACCGGCAGCCGCCCCACCCCTCTCGGGCACTCCGTGCTCTGCCGCGCCCGCCCGATAGTGGCCGAGATGCGGGCGCTTGTCGAGGACATCGCCTCGGTCTCGGTCAGGGAGGAGGGCACCCGGCTGCGGATCGGCAGCACCAACAGCCCGGCCGTCGCGGGCTGGTTGCGCCGGCTGCGTGCCCGGCTGCCCGAGACCGACACCACGATACGTACCGATGTGTCCGCCAACGCCCTGCTCCACATGGTGGCGATGGGGCAGCTGGACGCGGCCTTCGTGCACGAGGTCGAGGGTGCCCCGCTGCGCGTCCCCGACGGCGTGGCGGAGTACGAACTCCTCGCCCGGGAGCCGCAGTTCATCGCCCTGGCGGAGAGCCACCCGGCGGCCGGGCGCGGCGTCGTCCGGGTCGCCGACCTGGCCACCGACCAGTGGATGGTCGACCCGACGGTGGACGGCGAGTGGGCCGGGCTGCGCCGCATCTGGGCCGCCGCCGGCATCAACCCCCGGGTGGTGCACGGCGACTACCTCACCGCCGTGGACCTCGTCATGGCCGGCGAGGTGGTCACCCCCTGCCAGCCCACCGCCCGTTCCCGCCCCGGCATGGCGATCCGCCCGCTGCACGGCGACCCGCTGGCGGTCCGGCTCTTCATGGCCTGCCGCGCGGACGGCCCGCCGGCCGCCACCGCCCGCGACCTGTTCGCCGACCTCACCGCCGCGTACACGGAGATCGCCTGGGCCAGCGAGGCGTACCGCGACTGGCTGGTTCGGCACGGCGGCATGCTGACCTCCGGCGGCTGAGGCGTCAGGGCCCTATAGCCCGGGGCTATCGACGGCCCGCACAACGACCGCACCCGGCCCGCAAGGGCCGCCGGGTTGCGGCGGTTCGCGGACCGGGTGCGGTCAGGGGACCAGGCGATCGGGAGGACCGCAGGTCGACGGCGCGGGGCCGGGCTCAGCCCTTCTTGGTCTCCCAGAAGATCTTGTCGATCTGGGCGATCAGGTCCAGGGCCTTCTGGCCGGTGGCCGGGTCGTTCGAACCCTTGGCGGCGCTCAGGGCCTTGAGGGTGTCGTTGACCAGCTGGTGCAGCTCCGGGTACTTCTCGAAGTGCGGGGGCTTGAAGTAGTCGCTCCACAGCACCGAGACGTGGTGCTTGGCCAGCTCGGCCCGCTGCTCCTTGATCAGGACGGCGCGGGTGCGGAAGTCCGGGTCCTCGTTGGCCTGGTACTTCTCCTGGACGGCCTTGACCGACTCGGCCTCGATGCGGGCCTGGGCCGGGTCGTACACGCCGCAGGGCAGGTCGCAGTGGGCGCTGACCTTCACCTTGGGGGCGAACAGGCGGGAAAGCATGTTCAGTCCTTCCTCGTGATCGTCTTCTCACGTGCGAGATTACTCGGTACGGGAAGGCTTTTCTCGGGTGCCCCGGGGGTCTTAGGGCAAAAGTCCGGTGCCGGGACGGGACTGATGGAGGATGGTCCGGTGAACGTCGCAAGGGGGCTGGACCGGGAGGTAGGGATGCCGGAGCGGGTGCGCGAGCCGGAGCGGGCGGGCGGTGGCGGCGCGGAGCCGGTGCGGGGCGGGCCGCTGCGGGCCTTCGGGCTCGCGGAGGTCTACAACCCGTCGATGGTGCCCACGCTCCGACCGGGCGACCAGCTGGTGGTCCGGTACGGGGCGGTGGTGCGCCCCGGTGACGTGGTCGTGCTGCGGCACCCGTTCCGCCAGGACCTGCTGATCGTCAAGCGCGCGGTGGAGCGGCGGGACGGCGGCTGGTGGGTGCGCGGGGACAACCCGTACGTGGAGAACGACAGCCGGGAGTTCGGGGCGGTCCCCGACGAGCTGGTGATCGCCCGGGCCTGGCTGCGGGTGCGGCCGCCGCGCGGCCTTCAGCGCTCGCCGCGGGCGGTGCTCGCCTGGGCGTTCTCGGCGGTGCGGCCGCTCTCCAGGCGTTTGCGGGCGCGGTAGGCGGCGACGTTGGCGCGGGTGGCGCAGCGGTCGGAGCAGTAGCGCCGGGAGCGGTTGGTCGAGGTGTCCAGGTAGGCGTTGCGGCAGGGCTTGGCCTCGCAGATGCCCAGCCGGTCCACGCCCAGTTCGGTGAGGTGGAAGGCCAGACCCATGCAGGCGGTCGCGGTGAAGCCGGCGGTGGCGTTGGCGGCGTGATCGGCGATGTGCATGTGCCACTTCGGACGGCTGTCGTCGTCGCGGAACTCGTGCCCGGAGATCTGCGGGCTGACCGGGAACTCCATCATCAGCGCGTTCAGCAGGTCCACGGCGAGCACCTCGTCCCCGCGGTCGGCTGCCTCGAAGACGGCACGCAGCCGGGAACGGACCGTGCGCAGCCGCGTCACATCGCTCTCGGTGGCCCGCCGGGCGGCCTGCTTGGCCGGCCCGAACAGCTCCCGAACCGCCTCGACCGAGGTCAGGGTGTCCCCACCACGCTCGGGCTGCTCGGTATTGACCAGCCGCACGGCGTAGTCCGAGTAATAGGCCAGTTCCACGTGTGTTCCTTACGGCGCCAGGCGTAATGGGTCTCGTTGCTACGAGGGTATTACGCCGATGCCGTGCTTGGCTTGCCCCCCACGTTGTCGGCTTCCCCGCCGGTCCGCTGCGCTTGGCTGGCTTCCCACGTTGCCGGGTTCCCCGCCGTGGTGCCTGGCGGCGAGCCGGTCCGCTGCGCGGGGCTGTTGGGTGCGGTGACGGGCCTGCGGGGGTGGTGTGCCGGACTGCTTCGCTTTACGTCCGGCACACCACCCCCTCCGGCCCGTCCCCTCCCGTTGGGGGTTATGAAGACGGTGGGTGGGGGCTGACCTCAGTGGTCCCCTGCCGGTCGTCTACCAAGGGGATCCGCCTGTCAGTAGGGCCGCCCATCAGTCCGGAGCCCGCAGGGACCCACCGGGACGCGCGCCCCAACTGGCTTGGAATCCACCCTCCAACGGGAGGGGACGGGTCGGAGGGGCAGGGGGTGTGTCCGGACGTAAAGCGAAGCAGTCCGGACACACCCCCTGCCCCGGAGGCCCGGCACCGCGGCCGAAAGCCCCGCGCAGCGGACCGGCAACGCGCCGCAGGCGCAAACGGCCGGCGCCGCCAGGCGCAAGAAGGCGAACCCCTACGGCGGGAAAGCCGACAACGTGGGAAGCAAACCTCAAAGCACCTTCGAGAGGAACGACTGGGTCCGCTCGTGGCGAGGGTTGGTGAGGACGTCGCGTGGATGGCCGGATTCGACCACCACGCCGTCGTCCATGAAGACCAGTGAGTCGCCGACCTCGCGGGCGAAGCCCATCTCGTGGGTGACCACGACCATCGTCATGCCGTCGGCGGCCAGGTCCTTCATGACGTCCAGGACGTCACCGACCAGCTCCGGGTCGAGGGCCGAGGTCGGCTCGTCGAAGAGCATCAGCTTCGGCTCCATGGCCAGCGCCCGGGCGATCGCCACCCGCTGCTGCTGGCCGCCGGAGAGCTGCGAGGGGTAGTTGCCGGCCTTGTCGCCGAGCCCGACCCGTTCCAGCAGCGCCGCCGCCCGCTCCCACGCGGCCGCCTTGGACTCGCCCTTGACCTGGACCGGCGCCTCCATGATGTTCTCCAGCGCGGTCATGTGCGGGAAGAGGTTGAAGCGCTGGAAGACCATGCCGATGTCCCGGCGGCGGGCGGCCACTTCGCGGTCGCGCAGCTCGTAGAGCTTGCCGTTCTGCTCGCGGTAGCCGACCAGTTCGCCGTCGACCGACAGCCGGCCGGCGTTGATCTTCTCCAGGTGGTTGATGCACCGCAGGAACGTCGACTTGCCGGAACCGGACGGGCCGATCAGGCAGAAGACCTCCCCGGGCGCGACCTCCAGGTCGATCCCCTTGAGGATGTGCGCGGTGCCGAAGGACTTGTGGACGCCCTCGGCCTTGACCATCGGGACGGCGGCCTTGCCGGAGCCGGTCTCCGCGGCCGGGGCCTCGGCCTTGACCGTGCTCTTCTTCGTGGCCTTCTCCGTGCTCTCGGCCGTGCTCTCGGACGCGGCCTTCTCCGCCGTCTTCTGCGCGGCCTTCTTCGTGGCCTTGCCGGAGTTCTCGTTCGTGCTCATGCCGCACCTCCGGCGCGGTTCGGGCCGGCCAGCTTCGCCTTGAGGCGCTGGAACGGGGTGGGCGGAAGCTGACGGCTGGAGCCGCGGGCGTAGTAGCGCTCCAGGTAGTACTGGCCGATGCTGAGCACCGTCGTGGCGATCAGGTACCAGGCCGCGGCCAGGATCAGCATCTCGACGACGACACCGGAGTCCCGGCCCACGTTCTGCGCGGCCTGCAGCAGGTCGTAGTACTGGACGGCGATGACCAGGGACGAGGTCTTGAGCATGTTGATGACCTCGTTGCCGGTCGGCGGCACGATCACCCGCATCGCCTGCGGCACGATGATCCGGCGCAGCGTCCTGCCGTGGCTCATGCCCAGCGCGTGCGCCGCCTCGGTCTGGCCCTCGTCGACGGCGTTCAGGCCCGCCCGGCAGATCTCGGCCATATATGCGGCCTCGTTGAGACCGAGGCCGAGCAGCGCGCACAGGAACGGGGTCATGAAGTCCGACCACTCGTCCTTGTAGATCGGCATGATGTCGATGTACTGGAAGACCAGGCCGAGGTTGAACCACAGGAAGAGCTGGACGTAGACCGGGGTGCCGCGGAAGAACCAGATGTAGAACCACGACACCGACTTGGTCACCGGGTTCTTGGACTGCCGCATGACCGCCAGGATCACGCCCAGCACGATGCCGATCACCATCGACAGCACGGTGATCCACAGGGTGTTGCGCAGGCCCTTGAGGATGTCCGCGTTGAACATGTACTCCGGTATCGCGCCCCAGTTGACCTTCCCGGAGGCGAAGGCCCGGACGAGCAGCGCCAGCAGCCCGATGACGACGAGCGCGGCGACCCAGCGCCCGTAGTGGCGGACGGGTATGGCTTTGATGGGCTCGGGCTGGGTCGGCGGAGCGGCCGCCGGCGGCTCGGCCGGCTTGTCGACGTCAACTGACACGGAGAAAAGCCTTTCAGCGGGTGGCGGGAGAGGCGTGGGGGGCCGCGCGGAGCGCGCCGGCGGGGCGGAACCGGGCGCCGGCTCAGGTACCGCCGTTGATCTGCACTTCCTTGACCGCGGCGTCCTTGACGTTCCACTTGGCCAGGACGCCGTCGTACGCGTGGTTCTTGATCACCAGCTCCACGGCCGCCTTGATCGCGTCGCGCAACTGCGTCTGCCCCTTGGGGACGGCGATGCCGTAGGGCGCCGCCTTGAGCGGGGCACCGCCGACCGTCTGGAAGTCGTTGCCGCCGCCGGAGACCTTCACCGCGTAGGCCGCGACCGGGTAGTCGCTGGAGACCGCGTCCACCCCGCCGGTCCGCAGCCGGGTCTGGGCCTCGGAGTCGTTGTCGAACGCCTCGATGGAGATCGGCTGCTGGCCGCCGTCCTCACATGCCTTGGACTTGTCCTTGGCCAGGTCGTGGGAGACGGTGCCGCGCTGCACGGCGAGTTTCTTGCCGCACATGGTCTCCCAGCCGTCGATGCCCTTGGTCTTGCCCTTCTGGGTGTAGAGCGAGACACCGACGTTGAGGTAATCCACGAAATCGACGCCCTCACCGATCTTCTTGCCGGTGCTGGAGTCGATGCCCTGCTGCCGGTCCTTGGTGTCCGTCATCGCCGACATCGCGATGTCGTAGCGCTTGGACTTCAGACCGCCCATGAGGGTGTCGAAAGTGGCGTTGTTGAAATTGAGCTTGATGCCCAATTCCTTGCCGATCGCCGCCGCGAGATCCGGATCGATGCCCTCCACCGCGCCGTTCGAGCGGAACTCCACCGGCTTGTAGGTGATGTCCGAGCCGACCTGCAGCATCGCCTTGTCCTGGACGTCCTTGGGGAGCCTGTTGAAGAGCGGGGCGTGCGGATTCCGGTTCTTGGCCGCCTCCCGCCGGGCGATCGCCGCGTCCGTCTGGTCACCGCAGGCGCTGAGCAGCAGCAGCGATGCGGTGACCGTGGCTATCGCGGCGGCGGTCCGGACGGACCTGCCGGCCGCCGCGCGACGGGTGATGTCTGCGGTCATGCGGATCCTCCTGCGGGTGGGTGACCGACGTGCCAGTGTGGGCAGCCGATGTGCTGGTGAGAAGGGGATGTGCACACACCTTTGGGCACCTTTGGACCTCGCGCCCTCGGTCGGTGACGGGAATCTTGCCATCCGGACTCCGGTATTCGGACTGCCGTTCAGGTCAAAATCGGATAACGGACGGAGCGGGGCGCTTCCCGGCCTTGCGGGGCGAGGAAACCGCGGCCCGGTGGCACGGCGGAACGCTCCGTGAGCGCGGTGGTGTCTCGGAATTCGGACAGTCCTGGGGGATCTTCGGCGTTTTTCGCCAATCCGTCGCTATTGTCGGGGAGCTGTGTACCGGCAGGTAACGAATCTGACTCGTCGCCGCGCGCGCCCGTCCGGTAGAAAGGTTCGTTACACCCCTCATCCGGGGCTCGGGGCGCGTGTGCGGCGCGCCCGGCGTCCGTACCTCCCCCCGCGCGGCGGCCATCCGCCGCACAGGGCACGGGCGCGGTGCCCGCCCACTCCTCAACCAGGGAGTGGCCAACCCTCAACAGATTTACGACAAAGGGGTCAGAGAACAGTGGCAGCGGAGATCGTCAATCCTCGCGGCGACAGCGAGACGGGCGCGGAAGACGGCGCGGACGGCACGTCCGGCGAACTCTTCGACCCGGCCTTCGCGCTGCATCGCGGCGGCAAGATGGCCGTCCAGGCAACGGTGCCGGTCCGGGACAAGGACGACCTGTCCCTCGCGTACACGCCGGGCGTCGCCAAGGTGTGCAGCGCCATCGCCGAGCGGCCCGAGCTCGTGCACGACTACACATGGAAGTCCCAGGTCGTGGCGGTGGTCACGGACGGCACCGCGGTGCTGGGCCTGGGCGACATCGGACCGGAGGCATCCCTTCCAGTGATGGAGGGCAAGGCCATCCTCTTCAAGCAGTTCGGCGGTGTGGACGCGGTCCCGATCGCGCTCGCGACCACCGACACCGACGAGATCGTGGACACCGTCGTCCGCCTCGCGCCCTCCTTCGGCGGCGTGAACCTGGAGGACATCTCGGCGCCCCGGTGCTTCGAGATCGAGCGCAAGCTCAAGGAGCGCCTGGACATCCCGGTCTTCCACGACGACCAGCACGGCACCGCCGTGGTCACTCTCGCCGCGCTGCGCAACGCCGCCAAGCTCACCGACCGGGCGCTGGGCGAGCTGCGGGCGGTCATCTCGGGCGCCGGCGCGGCCGGGGTCGCCATCGCCAAGATCCTCGTCGAGGCGGGCATCGGGGACGTGGCGGTCTGCGACCGCAAGGGCGTCGTCTCCGCCGACCGCGGCGACCTCACGGACGTCAAGCGCGAGCTGGCCGGCTTCACCAACAAGGCGGGCCTGACCGGCTCCTTGGAGGAAGCGCTGGACGGCGCCGACGTCTTCATCGGCGTCTCCGGCGGCACGGTGCCGGAGGAGGCGGTGGCGAAGATGGCGAAGGAGTCGATGATCTTCGCGATGGCCAACCCCAACCCGGAGATCCACCCGGACGTCGCCCACAAGTACGCCGCGGTGGTCGCCACCGGGCGCAGCGACTTCCCGAACCAGATCAACAACGTGCTGGCCTTCCCGGGCATCTTCGCCGGCGCCATGCAGGTGCGCGCCTCGCAGATCACCGAGGGCATGAAGCTCGCCGCCGCGGAGGCGCTGGCCGCCGTCGTCGCCGACGAGCTCAGCGCGGACAAGGTCATCCCCTCGCCGTTCGACGAGCGGGTCGCCCCGGCCGTCACCGCGGCCGTCGCGGCCGCCGCCCGTGCGGAGGGCGTCGCCCGGCGCTGACCTCACCTCGCCGGAGACCGCCGACGGGCCGGACCGGCACCCCTCGCGGGTGCGGGCCCGGCCCGTCGGGCATCCGGCCCGGCCCGCCGGGCATCTGTGGCGACGGCCGGAAATGCGGGGGGATTCCGGACGCCCGCGGCCCGGCGAGGCGGCGCGTGTCACACCCGTGCCCGCTGTCGCGGCGCGCCCCCGCGGCCTACTTTGGGATCATGTTTGCTGCCTACGCCGCCCGTATCGACCGCGACCAGCCGCTGAACGGCCTCGAACTGGGGGAGCGCCCGGCCCCCGCCGCCCGCCCCGGCTGGACCACCGTCGACGTCAAGGCCGCCTCCCTCAACCACCACGACCTGTGGACGCTGCGTGGTGTCGGGATCACCGAGGAGTCGCTCCCGATGATCCTCGGCTGCGACGCCGCCGGCATCGACGAGCACGGCAACGAGGTCGTCCTGCACTCCGTCATCGGCCAGACCGGCCACGGCGTCGGCCCCGACGAGAAGCCCTCCATCCTCACCGAGCGCTACCAGGGCACCTTCGCCGAGCGGGTCACCGTGCCCACCTGGAACGTCCTCCCCAAGCCCGCCGGCCTGTCCTTCGCGGAGGCCGCGTGCCTGCCCACCGCCTGGCTGACCGCGTACCGGATGCTGTTCACCAACGCCGGGGTCCGGCCCGGGGACAGCGTGCTGGTCCAGGGCGCCGGCGGCGGGGTGGCGACCGCCGCCATCGTCCTGGGCGCCGCCGCGGGCCTGCGGGTCTTCGCCACCAGCCGGGACGAGAGCAAGCGCAAGCGCGCCGTGGAGCTGGGCGCCGAGGCGGCGTTCGCGTCCGGCGAGCGGCTGCCCCGGCGGGTGGACGCGGTGATCGAGACGGTCGGCGCCGCCACCTGGTCGCACTCCATCAAGTCGCTGCGGCCCGGCGGGACTCTGGTCATCTCGGGCGCCACCAGCGGCTTCACGCCCAAGAGCGGGGAGCTGAACCGGATCTTCTTCCTGGAGCTGAAGATCGTCGGCTCGACGATGGGCAGCAAGGAGGAGCTGGCCGGACTGCTGAGCTTCTGCGCCGCCAAGGGCATCCGGCCGGTGATCGACTCCACCCTGCCGTTGGACCGGGCACGCGAGGGCTTCGCGAAGATGGCCGAGGGGGAGCTGTTCGGGAAGGTCGTGCTGACGGTGTGACGGCACGGGTGCAGGGGTGCAGGGGTGTGTCGTGTGCGGGGAGAGGGCGAGGTCGTGCGGATTCTGCGGGCCGACGGGCGGGTGGCCGTGCCGTGGCGCAACGGCGGCGGGCTCACCCGCGAGGTCGCGGCCCATCCGCCGGGCGCTGACTGGGATGCCTTCGCCTGGCGGGTGAGCCTGGCGGAGGTGACCCGGGACGGGCCGTACTCCCCGCTTCCCGGCGTCCGGCGCATCCTCACCGTCGTGGCCGGCGCCGGGCTGGAGCTGACGGTGGGCGGCGTGGTGCACCGGCTCCCCGGCCGCCACCGCCCGTTCGCCTTCTCCGGCGCCGCCGCCACCGACTCCCGGCTGCTCGACGGCCCGGTCGTCAATCTGAACGTGATGGTCCGCGAGGGCCGGACGGCGGCGGGCGTGGAGATGGTGCGCGGCAGCCGGGAGCTGGCGGGGCCGGGGACCGCGGTGGTGGTCGCGGTGGACGGCGACGCGCTCCTGCTCGGCGGCGCGGCGGCGGGGGAGCCGGCCGTCCGGCTGGGACGGTACGACGCGGCCGTACTGGAGCCGACGGACGCCGGGGCGGCGCCGGTGGTGCTGCGGACGGACGGGGTGGCCGCGCTGATCGAACTGCACTGATCGAGCTGCGCCGATCGTGCTGTCCGACGTCAACGGGCCTGTGGAGACCGGACGTTGACCAGGGTCCGGTAGGGGCGGTAGCAGGCCGCGGGTGGGACGGCCGGGCCGTCGGCTGCCGGCCTGGCCGGGTCGTTCGCCGCCGGGTGTCCGACGGGGACGGTGGGGACAGCGGGTACGACGGTGACGCCGGGCAGGTCCGCGATCGCCGCCGCCAGCCGCTCCGCGGTCTCCCCGGTGCGGAAGGACCGGAAGGCCGAAGCGTCCGCCCACGCCCCGAAGTTGAGCACCCGGCTGCCGTCGGGGGCGAGGTGGAAGTGGGCACCGAGCAGTCCGGGGACCCGAGCGCGGTCCAGGAGGTCGATGAGGGTGTCGGCGAGGGCGCGCTGGGTGTCCGGGCCGGTGGTGGCGAAGGCCGGGGTGGTCACGAACGCGGGCCGGGGCGCGGCGGGGTCCTCGGGGACGTGGCTGCGGTAGTGGCGGTAACGGGTCGGGCCGGGGCGGCGGATGCCCGGGACGGCCTCGTCGATCGGGTCGATGGCCGCGGGGCGCCGGGTGCGCACCCACTCCCGGTGGGCCTCGTCGTCGGTCCACTGCGCGTAGTTGAGGACATGACTGCCGTCGGTGCTCAGAAAGGTGGCGAGCGCCAGCATTGCGTCGGGGCGCGGCTGGTGCTCCCAGGCGTCGAGCACCGCGTCCGCCGCGGGTTGCTGGAAACGGGCGGCCGGTACGAGCCAGGGGCTGACGAGGACGGTGGCCGCGTCGGGGCGGCGGACGTCGGGGAAGTCGGAGAAGTCGGCGGTGGGCGGCATGCGGGCTCCCTGGTTCGGGTCGGTGAACAGGAGCCTCGCCCCTCAAGTGCGGTTGAGGTCAAGGGGGTTGGGGGGGGGAAGAGGGAGCGGGTAGTGGCAGCTCCCTGGGGTATCCGGGGCGAGGAGTGCCCCGTTCACTCCTCGCCCCGGGGGGGGGACCGCCGCACCGAGCGGCTATGCCTCCGGCCCGGACCGGCGCAGCAGTCCTCCGATGTGGGTGGCGGCCGCCGCCAGCCGGTGGCGGGACTCCGCGAGCTGTTCCGCGGTGACGCCGTGGTCGCGGGCGGCGTCCCGCAGATCGTCGCGGAAGCGGTCCAGCAGGCGGTCGAAGTCGCGGGCCGGATCGCCGCTGTCGGGCTCGGCGGCCCAGGCGGGCGCGGGCGCGGCCGCCGCCGACGGCGTGCCCGTCGGGGCCTCGGCCGGGGCCTGCGTCGGAACCTCCTCGGCCTCCTTGGTTTCCTTCGTCAGGTCGATCCGTTCGACCGCGATGTGGGGGCCGTCCTCGGTGCCGGTGTGCTCCGCGCGGCCCGCGCCCTCCTGCGCGGCCGGGGTCGGCTCCTCCGCAGGGCCGGTGCCCGACGCGCCGTTCGTGTAGCGGCCGACCTCGCGGGATACCTCGCTCAGCGCGTCCCGCACCGCCGCCGACCAGTCGCCGGAGCGCACCGCTTCCTGGGTGTGCTCCTGGACCTGCCTGATGACGCGCTGGACCTCCTCGCGGGCGAACACCTGGGCGTCCCGGGCCTGTTTGCGGGCCCGCTGGGCCTCCTGCCGGGCGCGGCGGCTCTCCTCCTTGGCGCGGCGGGCCTGTTCCTTCCACTCCTCCTTGGCGCGCCGGAACTCCTCCTTCGCCTGCCGCCAGGCGTCCTTGTCGCCGAACGCCGCGTCGAAGTAGTCCGAAGCCTCCGGGAACGGCCGCCCACCGGGCGCGGACCGGCGCCCGCCTTTCCCGGCGCCCGCCCGGGCCTGCTGGGCGGCCTCCCGGACCTCCCGGCGCAGATCGCGCGCCGAGCCGCTGACGTCCTTCCGGATGTCGGAGGCGAGGGCCGCCACCGACTCCCGGATCTCCAGCTCCAGTTCGGCGAGTTCACCGCCGCGGTCGGCCAGCTCGGCGCGGCCGGCGTCGGTGATCGAGTAGACCTTGCGGCCGCCCTCGGTCGTGTGCGTCACCAGGCCCTCGGCCTCCAGCTTGGCCAGCCGCGGGTAGACCGTGCCGGCGGAGGGGGCGTAGAGGCCCTGGAAGCGCTCCTCCAGGAGGCGGATGATCTCGTAGCCGTGCCGAGGGGCCTCGTCGAGCAGCTTGAGGAGGTAGAGGCGCAGGCGGCCGTGGGCGAAGACGGGGGGCATGCTCAGAGCACCTTCTTCCCGGCGGGCGGGGTCGTGGAGGAGGAGGCGCCGCCAGGTCCGTGGACGGGGCTGCCGTCGGCCGGGCCGTCCGGCTCCTCGTAGGCGGGGCGGCGCAGCAGGGAGAGGGCGCCGGAGACTGTCGTGGCCTTGAGGCGGCCGGTGCCGGCGCCCAGCGAGCCGGTGATCCGCTTGGTGCCCCACTGGCCGGTGACCCGCAGGTCGGCGAAGGCGTTGGTGACCACGCCGGTGCCGGTGTTGGCGTCCACCTCGGCGTCGGCCGGGTCGGGCAGCCGGATGGCGATGTCGCCGGAGACCGTGCTCAGCTCGATCTCCGCGCCCGCCCCCGGGTCCAGATCCAGGACCATGTCGCCGCTGACGGTCTCGGCGCGCACCGCGCCGACGATGCCCTCGACGACCGTCAGATCGCCCGAGACGGAGTGGAACGTGAGGTCGCCGGTGAGGGCCTGCGCCTCGACGCTGCCGGAGACGGTCTCGGCGCGGACCGGGCCGGAGAGGCCGACGAGGGTGCTGTCCCCGCTGACCCCGCGCAGCTCCGTGCGGCCCGCGACACCCGAGACGACCGTGGTGGCGCCGACCACCCCGACCTCGACGCGGGTGCCGGCCGGCACCGTCACCGAGACCACCGCGCCGCGGTGCCAGCCCTTGCGCTCCAGGAACTTCAACAGGCCCTTCCAGGGCAGGTCGTCGTACCCGACGGTGAGGGTGCCGTCCTCGCAGGAGACGGAGACCGGCGGGCCGTGCAGCTCGGACACCTCCACCCGGGCCGGCCCGGCCTCGGAGGTGCCGACGACGTTGACGGTGCCGCCCACCAGGCGCACGGCGAGGGTGGCGACGGGCTCCTCGATCTCCAGCGTGCGGGATGCGGAGACCGTCCACTCGGTCCGGGCTGACATACCTGGCCTCCCCTGGGTAGGCAGACAACGCAACATATCGCGTCTTCGATAGACACGATATATCGCAGTCCGCCGGAGTCAAGCGGCTCCGACCCTGATCCGGCCCTGATCCGGCCCCGTCCCGTTCCCTAGGTGACGGCCGGACGGCAGGCAGCCCGCCCGTCGCCCGGCCCCCGCCGACCGTCGTCCATCCGCCCTACTCGTCGTCCTCGTCGTCCAGCCGGGCCAGCCAGGTGGCCAGCCGCTCCACCGGAACCTCGAAGTCCGGGTTGAGGTCGACGAACGTCCGCAGTTGCTCGGCCACCCACCCGAGGGTGACCTCCTCCTCGCCGCGCCGGCTCTCCAGCTCCTCGATACCGCGGTCGGTGAAATACACGTGCTCTCCAGCAGGTCAATGGGACAGTGCGGCCAGGATAGGCAGCCGCGCGGACCGCCCGTGCCACGGGCCGGGGACGCCCCCGCCGAGGCCCGCCGATGCCCGCCGGCCCCGGGAACCCCGAAGGGCCCGCCCCACCCGGAGGTGGGAACGGGCCCTTCGCGGACCGTGCTCAGCGGTGCCGGACGCTCACGCGTCGAAGACCTCCGCCAACAGCTGGGCCTGCTCGGCCTGGTGCCGCTTGGCCGAGCCGACCGCCGGCGACGAGCCGTGCGGCCGCGAGATGCGGCGCAGGCGCTCACCGTGCGGGACGTCGGCGCCGACCGCCAGGTCCAGGTGGTCGATCAGGTTGAGACCGAGGAACGGCCAGGCGCCCTGGTTCGCCGGCTCCTCCTGCGCCCACAGGTACTTCCCGGCGTTCGGGAACTTCTTGATCTCCGCCTGGAGTTCGGCACCCGGCAGCGGGTACAGCCGCTCGATGCGGACCAGTGCGGTGTCGAAGGCGCCGCGCTTCTCCCGCTCGGCCTCCAGGTCGTAGTAGACCTTGCCGGAGCAGAAGACGACCTTGCGGACGTCCTCGGCCTTGACCGTGGCGTCGCCGATGACCGGGCGGAAGCCGCCGGTGGTGAACTCCGCCGTCTTCGACGCCGCCGCCTTCAGACGCAGCATCGACTTCGGGGTGAAGACGATCAGCGGCTTGTGGTGCGGGTTGTGCACCTGCCAGCGCAGCAGGTGGAAGTAGTTCGACGGGAGCGTCGGCATCGCGACGGTCATGTTGTTCTGCGCGCACAGCTGGAGGTAGCGCTCGATCCGGGCCGAAGAGTGGTCCGGGCCCTGGCCCTCGTAGCCGTGCGGGAGCAGCAGGGTGACGCCGGACGTCTGGCCCCACTTCTGCTCCGCGGAGGAGATGAACTCGTCGATGACGGTCTGCGCGCCGTTGGCGAAGTCGCCGAACTGCGCCTCCCACATGACCAGCGACTCCGGACGCGCCAGCGAGTAGCCGTACTCGAAGCCCATCGCCGCGTACTCGCTGAGCAGCGAGTCGTAGACGTTGAAGCGGGCCTGGTCCTCGGACAGGTACAGCAGCGGCGTGTAGTCCTCGCCGGTCTTGCGGTCGATCAGCACCGCGTGGCGCTGGCCGAACGTGCCGCGGCGGGAGTCCTGGCCGGCGAGCCGGACCGGGGTGCCCTCCATCAGCAGCGAGCCGATGGCCAGGGTCTCGCCCATGCCCCAGTCGATCGTGTCGTCCTCGATCATCGCCGCCCGGCGCTGCAGCTGCGGCAGCAGACGCGGGTGGACGGTGATGTGGTCGGGGATGTTGACCTGGGACTCGGCGATCCGCTTGACGACCTCCTGGGAGATCGAGGTGTCCACGAAGACCGGGAACTCGGCCTTCGGCTGCGGCACCTCCGGCGCGGTCGGGGTCGTGGTGGCGTCGCGGACCTCGGTGAAGACCTTCTCCAGCTGGCCCTGGAAGTCCTGGAGCGCCTGCTCCGCCTCTTCGAGGGTGATGTCGCCCCGGCCGATCAGCGACTCGGTGTAGAGCTTGCGCACCGAGCGCTTCTTGTCGATCAGGTCGTACATCAGCGGCTGGGTGAAGGCCGGGTTGTCGGTCTCGTTGTGGCCGCGGCGGCGGTAGCAGATCAGGTCGATGACCACGTCCTTGTTGAACGCCTGGCGGAACTCGAAGGCCAGACGGGCCACGCGGACCACGGCCTCCGGGTCGTCGCCGTTCACGTGGAAGATCGGGGCCTCGATCATCCGCGCCACGTCCGTCGCGTACATCGACGAGCGCGAGGACTCCGGGGCGGCGGTGAAGCCGACCTGGTTGTTGATCACGACGTGGACGGTGCCGCCGGTGCGGTAGCCGCGCAGCTGCGACATGTTCAGCGTCTCGGCGACCACGCCCTGGCCGGCGAAGGCCGCGTCGCCGTGCAGCTGGATCGGCAGGACGGTGAAGTCCGTGCCGCCCTTGTTGATGATGTCCTGCTTGGCGCGGGAGACGCCCTCGACGACCGGGTCCACGGCCTCCAGGTGGGAGGGGTTGGCGGTCAGCGAGACCTTGATCTGCTCGCCGTCCAGGCCGGTGAAGGTGCCCTCGGCACCCAGGTGGTACTTCACGTCGCCGGAGCCGTGCATCGACTTCGGGTCGAGGTTGCCCTCGAACTCGCGGAAGATCTGCGCGTAGGACTTGCCGACGATGTTGGCGAGGACGTTGAGGCGGCCGCGGTGGGCCATGCCGATGACGACCTCGTCCAGGCGGGACTCGGCCGCGGAGTCGATCACCGCGTCGAGCAGCGGGATGACGGACTCGCCGCCCTCCAGCGAGAACCGCTTCTGGCCCACGTACTTGGTCTGCAGGAAGGTCTCGAACGCCTCGGCGGAGTTCAGCCGGCGCAGGATGCGCAGCTGCTCGTCGCGCTCCGGCGACTTGTACGAGCGCTCGACCCGGTCCTGGATCCACTTGCGCTGCTTGGGGTCCT
The DNA here is from genome assembly GCF_000373585.1 of Streptomyces sp. MspMP-M5. GTDB lineage: Bacteria > Actinomycetota > Actinomycetes > Streptomycetales > Streptomycetaceae > Streptomyces. Next base: position 118,958 of record NZ_KB891853.1, on the reverse strand, counting down.
GGATGTGCATGAACTCGATGCCGGTGGTGCGGCAGTACGAGTCGCGCAGCACGCCGAGGATGTCGCGCAGCTTCATCATGGACTTGCCGGCGAAGCCGCCGACCGCGAACTCCCGCTCCAGGTCCCACAGGGTGAGGCCGTGCTCGGTGATGTCCAGGTCGGGGTGCTTGCGCTGGTGGTACTCCAGCGGGTCGGTGTCGGCCATGACGTGGCCGCGGACCCGGTAGGAGTGGATCAGCTCGAAGACCCGGGCGGCCTTGGTGACGTCGTCGTCGTGGGAGGCGTCGATGTCGCGCAGCCAGCGGACCGGCTCGTAGGGGATCCGCAGCGACTTGAAGATGTCGTCGAAGAAATCGTTCTCGCCGAGCAGCAGCTGGCTCATGATCCGCAGGAACTCGCCGGAGGCGGCGCCCTGGATCACCCGGTGGTCGTAGGTGCTGGTCAGCGTCATGACCTTGGAGACGCCCAGCTTGTTCAGGGCGTCCTGCGAGGTGCCCTGGAACTCGGCCGGGTAGTCCATCGAGCCGACGCCCATGATCATGGACTGGCCCGGCATCAGACGCGGCACCGAGTGGACGGTGCCGATGCCGCCGGGGTTGGTCAGCGACGCGGTGACGCCGGTGAAGTCGTCCATGGTGAGCTTGTTGTCCCGGGCCCGGCGGACGATGTCCTCGTACGCCTGCCAGAACTCGAAGAAGCTCATGGTCTCGGCCTTCTTGATGGCCGCGACCACCAGCTGCCGCTCGCCCTTCGCCTTGACCAGGTCGATCGCCAGGCCGAGGTTGATGTGCGGGGGCTTGACCAGCGTCGGCTTGCCGTCCTTCTCCGCGAAGGAGTAGTTCATCGACGGCATGGCCTTGAGGGCCTGCACCATCGCGTACCCGATGATGTGCGTGAAGGAGACCTTCCCGCCGCGGGCGCGCTTGAGGTGGTTGTTGATGACGATGCGGTTGTCGAACAGCAGCTTCACCGGGACCGCGCGGACGGACGTGGCCGTCGGCAGCTCCAGGGACGCGCTCATGTTCTTCGCGACGGCCGCCGAGGGGCCGCGCAGCGTCACGAGCTCGGGGCCCGCGGGGGCCTCGGCGGGCTGCTTGGCAGCCGGCGCCGGCTTCGCCGCGGGCTTCGCGGGAGCGCTCTTGGCGGGCGCGGGCGGTGCGGCAGGTGCGGGCTTCGCCGGGGCCGCCGGCTGGGCCGCAGGGGTAGCGGGGGGCTTCGGCGCGGCCGCGGGGGCCGGGGCCGACGGAGCCGGGGCGGGGGACGCGGCCTCCGCGGGCTTGGCCGGCGCGGTGGCCCCGCCCGGCTTGTAGTCGGCAAAGAAGTCCCACCAGGCTCGGTCTACCGAGTTCGGGTCCTGGAGGTACTGCTGGTAGATCTCATCGACGAGCCACTCGTTGGGCCCGAACGCGGCAGCGGGATTCTTCCCCTGCTCGCCCTCGGTGGAGACACTCGCACTGTTGGGGGACTGTAGCGACACGGCGGCAACCGCCCTCTTCCGCTTCCTAAGGTGGTGGACAGCGGGAATAAAGGCTACGCCTCTTGTGACCTTTGGTGCAGTCCGGGAGGGTCACTCGTCGCGCACGTCACATTCACCGAAGGGTTTCAGGGCCTGACATGGCGGGAAACACACGGAGTTTGCCCGTGTGCGGGTAGCGCTCATCGCCGAAACACCCCGGAATGAGTGCTCCCACCACCGACCCTACGTCAGCCCGCGTCAGCTCCGGGATGACTCCTGCCCCGGAAGAGTGACCCGGATCCGGCAACCCCGGGGTGATTCGGCCACCCCGATCCGCCCGCCGTGCAGGTCCACCGCCCAGCGCGCGATCGCCAGGCCCAGCCCCGTGCCGCCGTCGGTGCCCGGACCCGAGGGGCCCGGCCCGCCGCGGTTGAACCGCTCGAAGACCCGGTAGCGCTCCGACGCCGGGATGCCCGGGCCCTCGTCCTGCACCTCCAGCACCAGGCCCTCCGGCCCGTCGCCGCGCCGGGCCCGGACCGTGACCCGGCCGTGCCGCGGGCTGTGCTTGATCGCGTTGTCGATGAGGTTGGCCACGACCTGGTGCAGCCGCTCGGCGTCGGCGTACGCGGTCAGCTCCGGCGGGGAGACATCGAGGTGGAGGTGGACGTCCGTACGGGTGTGGGTGCCGGAGCCGGCGAGTCCGGAGAGGGTGGCGGCGCCGCGGCTCATATTGGCCTCCTTGAGCACCCCCGAGAGGTACGGCCAGACCTCGAAGCGCCGGGCGTGCAGCGGCACCACGCCGTTGTCCAGCCGGGAGAGGTCCAGCAGGTGCTCCACCAGCCGGCCCAGCCGCTCGGTCTGCTTCAGCGCCGTCCGCATGGTGTCGGAGTCCGGCTCGCAGACACCGTCGACGACGTTCTCCAGCACCGCGCGCAGCGCCGCGATGGGGGTGCGCAGCTCGTGCGAGACGTTGGCGACCAGTTCCTTGCGGTGGGTGTCCACCGCCTCCAGGTCGGCGGCCATGCGGTTGAAGGCGTCGGCGAGGTCGCCGAACTCGTCGCGGCGGTCCGCGCGCACCCGGCGGGTGTAGTCGCCGTGCGCCATCGACCGGGTCACGTCCGTCATCTCGCCGAGCGGGGCGGTCAGGCCGGTCGCCACGAACTGGGTGATCAGCAGCGAGGCGATGATCGAGAAGACCGTGATCACCCGCAGCTCGGTGGCCGAGTGCATCGCCACGAACACCAGCAGTGTGGTGATGATCACCGACACGATCACCAGCGCGCCGAGCGCCGCTTTGACCGAGCGGTACGGGTCCAGCGGCCGCAGCGCCTCCCAGACCCGGTCCCACAGGGCCCGGACCCTGCCGGAAGTCAGCCGCCACCCACCGCCGGTCATGCGGGCGGGGTCTCCAGGGCGTAGCCGACGCCGTGGACGGTGCGGATGCGCTCGGCGCCGATCTTGCGGCGCAGTGCCTTGATGTGGCTGTCGACCGTCCGCGTGCCCGAGGCGTCCGCCCAGTCCCAGACCTCGGCCAGCAGCTGCTCGCGGGAGAGCACCGCGCGCGGGGTGTTCGCCAGGCAGACCAGCAGGTCGAACTCGGTGGGGGTGAGGTGGACGTCGGTGCCGCGCACCCGCACCCGGCGCTGGGCGTGGTCGATCTCCAGCTCGCCCAGCCGCAGGATGCCGCTGCGCGGGGTGTGCGCGGCCAGCGCGGCCCGCTCGACCCGGCGCAGCAGGACGTGCACCCGGGCGGCCAGCTCCCGCATGGAGAACGGCTTGGTCATGTAGTCGTCGGCGCCGACGCCGAGGCCGACCAGCATGTCGGTCTCGTCGTCGCGGGCGGTGAGCATCATCACCGGCACCGGGCGCTGTGCCTGCACCCGGCGGCACACCTCCAGGCCGTCGAAGCCCGGCAGCATCACGTCGAGGACGAGCAGGTCCGGCTGCCACGCCTCGGCGGTGTCGACCGCGGCCGGGCCGTCGGTGGCCGTCTGCACCTGGAAGCCCTCGGCGCGCAGGCGGGCCGCGATGGCCTCGACGATCGTCGGATCGTCCTCCACGACCAGGACCCGGCGCTGGGCGCCCGGCGTGGCCGCGGTGGTGCCGCCCTGGGTTGTCTGAGTCTGGTCCATCGCCCGCCCCTGCATGTGCCCTGCGTGGTCGCGTCTTGCTGGGCAGCAGCGTAAGGGCATGATGTGACAGTCGGCTACGCGCCCTACGCGGACCGGAGCGCCAGGTGGACGACGTCCGGGACTCCTCGGGCAACAGGGATCTCTTCGGTCCGTACGCCCTCGAAACCGGCATTTTCCAGCGCCCGTTCGAACTCCGGCGACGGCTGGGCCGACCACACGGCGAGCACTCCGCCGGGGGTCAGGCGGTCCCGGCAGGCGGCCAGTCCGGCGGGGGAGTAGAGGTTGTCGTTGTCCTCGGTGACGGTCCAGTCGGGGCCGTTGTCGATGTCCAGGCACAGGGCGTCGTAGGTGAGTTGGCCGCCGTCCGGGCGCAGGTGCGCGACCAGGTCGGCGTGCCGGATCTCGGTGCGCGGATCGGCCAGCGCGGCCCCGGAGACCGCCGCCAGCGGGCCGGAACGGTGCCAGTCGATCACCGCCGACTCCCGCTCCACGACGGTGATCCGGCCCCAGCGCGGCTGGGCGGCGGCCCGGGCCAGCGAGAAGCCCACGCCCAGTCCGCCGATCAGTACGGAGGGGGCCTCGCGGTCCGGCGGCAGGGTGGCCAGCGCGGCGTCCACCAGCAGTCGTTCGGAGCGGCCGTCGGAGGTGTCCATGAGAAAGCAGCCGTTGGCGATGATCTCGTACACCGGGCCGCTTCCCCCGTGTCCCGTAAGGGAGTTGGGGGCGTCGGCGGCCGGGTTCCGCTGCCGCAGCACCACCTCTCCGTAGGGGCCCTCGCGGCGGTCGAGGGTGCGTACGGCCGGCTCGTCGCCGGCGGTCGGAAGCCAGGGGTGAACGGGAGCCATGCGGCCATCTTGGCCAACGCCGGGCGGCCCGGTCCAACGGCCGCCACGCCGGACGCGGGGCATCACGCGGAGGTTGAGGGCTGTGAGGGATATCACTCACACAGCTGACTCATGGGTTGGCCGTGCAGAGTGGGCCGCGGACAGTGCGCGGGTGGCGGAAGGGACCGGCGATGGCGAGTGCGGTGGAGGCGGCCGGCGGCGCGCCGGCCTCGGAGGGGGTGGGCGAGGGCGCTCCGGTGCTCCTGCCCGGCGTGCCCCGGCAGCGCGGGGGCGCGGCCGCGGCCGAAGCCCCGGTTGCACCGGCCGCACCGGCCACTCCGGTCGACCCGCCCGCATCGGCCGCAAAGTCCGGCCGCCGCTGGACGGGCCCGCGCCTCCGCCGGCTGCTCCCCACCCCCACCGGCACCCCCTTCACCTTCTGCTACGCGCTGCTGCTCGTGGGCACCTCGCTCTACGCGGAGCACGGCGACCCCTCCGTGGTGTCCGCGCTGCTCCAGGGCTCCAGTACGGACGTGGTGCACCTCACCCAGGCACCACTGCTGGTGCTGGTCGCCAGCGCCCTGTGGAGCGCCGGCGGACTCGCCTCGGGCTATGCCGCGGCCTTCCTCTTCGTGCTGACCGCGCTGGAGCGGCGGATCGGCGGGGTGCGCACCGCGGCGGTCTTCTTCGGCGGGCACGTGCTGGCCACCCTCGCCACCGAGGTGCCGATCGCCTTCTCGGTCGCCGCCGGGGGCCTGCCGGACAGCTCGCTGCACCGCCTCGACTACGGCATCAGCTTCGGCGTGATGACCTGCCTCGGGGCGCTCGCCGGACTGCTGCCCGCCTGGGCGCGCTGGCCGCTGCTGGCCGTCGGCGGCTACCAGGCGCTGAGCGGCCTGCTCGCCTACGTGGACCCGGTGACCGACTGGGGCCATCTGCTCTCGTTCGTCCTGGGCGTCGCCGCCTGGCCGCTGCTCCACCACTGGCGGCGGCAGCGCACCGGCCCCGCGCCCCTGCCGGGCGACCTGGGGCATCCGGCACTGCGGGCGGCGCGGGTGCCGTAGGGGCCGGGGCACGGTACGGCCTGCCCGGGTCGGCGCCCCGCGTCGCGTCCGCGGGCCGCCCGGGCGAGGTGCCGGGTGCCGGTCGCGGAGAATGGAGGTCTTCGCGGGTGCCGTGACGAAGGGGCCCGCCGGTCGCAGGAGCAGAGAAGAACCGTGCCGCACGAGCGCCGCCGCCCCGCCGGGGACCGTCCCTCCGCCCCGCCGCAGAGCCCGGACGGCCCGGACGGCCCGGACGCCGCCCGGCTCCCGCTGCTCTCCGACTGCGGGAACTGCTTCGGCCTGTGCTGTGTGGCGCTGCCGTTCGCGCGGTCGGCCGACTTCGCCCTGGACAAGGAGGCCGGGCGGCCCTGCCCGAACCTCCAGGCCGACTTCCGTTGCGGCGTCCACCGGGACCTGCGGCAGCGCGGCTTCTCCGGCTGCACGGTCTTCGAGTGCTTCGGTGCCGGGCAGAAGATCTCCCAGGTCACCTTCGAGGGCAAGGACTGGCGGACCGCGCCGGAGACCGCCCGGCCGATGTTCGACGCGTTCGCCGTGATGCGGCAGCTCCACGAACTGCTCTGGTACCTGACCGAGGCGGTCGCGCTGTCTGCTGCCCGCCCGGTCCGCGACGAGCTGCGCGCCCTCCTGGAGAAGACCGAGCGGCTGACCCTGGGCACCGCCGAGGAACTGGCCGCACTGGACGTCGCCGCCCACCGCGGCGCGGTCAACGTCCTGCTGCTGCGGGTCAGCGAGCTGGTCCGGGCGAAGGTCCCGGGCCGGAAGAAGGAGCGGCGCGGCGCGGACCTCATGGGGGCGCGGCTCAAGGACGCCGACCTCAGGGGTGCGAACCTGCGCGGGGCGTATCTCATCGCCGCCGATCTCCGGGGCGCCGACCTGCGGTCCGCGGACATGATCGGCGCCGACCTCCGGGACGCCGATCTGCGCGGCGCCGACCTCACCGGCAGCATCTTCCTGACGCAGGCCCAGGTGAACGCCGCCCGGGGCGACGCGGCTACCCGGCTGCCGCGCGGCCTGCGCCGCCCCGGCCACTGGTAGCCCCGGCCCGCCCTTCTCCCTTCTTCACCCCCTTCCGCGGTCTCCCTTCCGGCCGGGGCCGCATGCCTACGACCGACCCCTGCGCCCCACGCGCCTTGCCCCGTAACCGAGTTGCCCGCGCCTGATCGCTCACAGCGAACACGTCTCGGGGAACAACCGCGGGGCGTTCAGCATTGAGTGGGTAAAGCTCAACTTGCTTGCCGAAGGGGAGATCATGACTGCTGAGTCTGCTCGGTCGACGGAGTCCACACCGCTCACCCTGCCCGTGCTGCCCCTCGACGACGAGGTCGTCCTGCCCGGCATGGTGGTGCCCCTGGATCTGTCCGACGCCGAGGTGCGTGCCGCGGTGGAGGCCGCCCAGGCCGCCGCCCCGCCAGGCGGCAAGCCCCGCGTGCTGCTGGTCCCGCGGATCGACGGGACGTACGCGGCGATCGGCACGCTCGGGCGGATCGAGCAGGTCGGACGGCTGTCCGACGGCGACCCGGGAGCCCTCATCCGGGGCCTGGGCCGGGTCCGGATCGGCGCCGGCACCACCGGCCCGGGCGCCGCCCTCTGGGTGGAGGGGACCACCGTCGAGGAGCAGGCCCCCGACCCGCTCCCCGGAGCCGTCGCCGAACTCGTCACGGAATACAAGGCGCTGGCCACCAGCTGGCTGCGCAAGCGCGGCGCCTGGCAGGTCGTGGACCGCGTCACCGGCATCGACGACGTCCCCACGCTCGCCGACAACGCCGGGTACCTGCCGTTCCTGACGAGCGAGCAGAAGCTCCAGCTGCTGGAGACCACCGACCCGGTCGCCCGGCTGAAGTACGCCACCGAGGTGCTCCGCTCCCACCTCGCCGAGCAGGACGTCGCCGAGTCCATCGCCAAGGACGTCCAGGAGGGCGTCGAGAAGCAGCAGCGGGAGTTCCTGCTGCGCCGCCAGCTGGAGGCCGTCCGCAAGGAGCTGCGCGAGCTGAACGGCGAGAAGTCCACGGACCCGGCCGACGAGCCCGACGACTACCGCGCCCGCGTGGAGGCCGCCGACCTGCCGGAGAAGGTCCGCGAGGCGGCCCTGAAGGAGGTCGACAAGCTGGAGCGGGCCAGCGACCAGAGCCCCGAGGGGAGCTGGATCCGCACCTGGCTCGACACCGTCCTGGAACTCCCCTGGAACGAACGCACCGAGGACGCCTACGACATCGCCGGCGCCAAGGAGGTCCTGGACGCCGACCACGCGGGCCTGGCGGACGTCAAGGAGCGGATCACCGAGTACCTGGCCGTGCGCAAGCGGCGGTCGGAGCGCGGGCTGGGACTGGTCGGCGGGCGCCGCGGAGGCGCCGTGCTGGCGCTCGTCGGGCCGCCGGGCGTCGGCAAGACGTCGCTGGGGGAGTCCGTGGCGCGGGCCATGGGGCGGAAGTTCGTCCGGGTCGCGCTCGGCGGCGTCCGGGACGAGGCGGAGATCCGCGGCCACCGGCGCACCTACGTCGGAGCGCTCCCCGGCCGGATCGTGCGGGCCGTCAAGGAGGCCGGTTCGATGAACCCGGTCGTGCTCCTCGACGAGATCGACAAGGTGGGCTCCGACTACCGGGGCGACCCGGCCGCCGCCCTCCTGGAGGTGCTGGACCCGGCGCAGAACCACACCTTCCGGGACCACTACCTGGAGGTCGAACTGGACCTCTCCGACGTGGTGTTCCTGGCCACCGCCAACGTCCTGGAGGCCATCCCGGAGCCGCTGCTGGACCGGATGGAACTGGTCCGGCTGGACGGCTACACCGAGGACGAGAAGGTCGTCATCGCCCGGGACCACCTGGTGCCGCGCCAGCTGGAGCGGGCCGGCCTGGCGCCCGGCGAGGTGACCGTGGCCGACGACGCGCTGCGCAGGCTGGCCGGCGAGTACACCCGCGAGGCGGGCGTACGGAATCTGGAGCGCTCGATCGCCAGGCTGCTGCGCAAGGTGGCCGCCCGGCACGAACTGGGCGAGCAGGAGCTGCCGTTCACCGTCGGCGCGGACGCGCTGCGCCCGCTCATCGGGCGCCCGCACCACACCCCGGAGTCGGCCCAGGACCCGGCCGAGCGGCGGACCGCGGTGCCCGGCGTCGTCACCGGCCTCGCGGTCACCGGCGCCGGCGGCGACGTGCTCTACATCGAGGCGTCGCTGGCCGACCCCGAGACCGGCGCCTCCGGGCTGCAGCTGACCGGCCAGCTGGGCGACGTGATGAAGGAGTCGGCGCACATCGCGCTCTCCTTCCTGCGCTCGCACGGCGCCGAACTGGAGCTACCGGTGGGCGATCTGAAGGAGCGCGGCGTCCATCTGCACATCCCGGCCGGCGCCATCCCCAAGGACGGCCCCAGCGCCGGCATCACGATGACCACCGCGCTGGCCTCGCTGCTGTCGGGCCGCCAGGTCCGCCCGGACGTCGCGATGACCGGTGAGGTCTCGCTCACCGGCCGGGTGCTGCCGATCGGCGGCGTCAAGCAGAAGCTGCTGGCCGCGCACCGGGCCGGCATCACCACCGTGATCATCCCCAAGCGCAACGAACCGGACCTGGACGACGTCCCGGCCGAGGTCCTCGAAGCGCTTCAGGTGCACCCGGTGGCGGACGTCCGGCAGGTGCTGGAACTGGCCCTGACCCCGGCCGCGAACGGGCAGCGGCCCGAGTTCCCGGTGGCGGCGTAGACGGGGCGCGGACCGCGGAGGCCGGCCCGGGAGTCTCCCGGGCCGGCCCGCCGGTCAGCGGTCAGCCGTTGGCCAGCGCCTGGAGCCGGTCGTAGGCCCCGTTGAAACTGTTGTGGTCGCCGACCGTCGCACCGGTCGAGGTGTACTGCCAGATGGTGTGGAAGCCCCAGCCGCCCGGGAGTTCGCCGACCGAGGAGCCGTAGCGCGGCACCCACAGCGGATTGATCGCGCCGAACGCGCCGGAGTTGCCGGTGCACTGCTTCCACCAGCTGGTGGAGGTGTAGATCACGGCGTCCCGGCCGGTGCGCGCCTTGTAGGTGGCGAACCAGTCCTTCATCCAGTTCACCAGCCCGGACGCGCTCAGCCCGTAGCACGTCGAGCCGTAGGGGTTGTACTCCATGTCCAGCGCGCCGGGCAGCGTCCTGCCGTCCTTGGACCAGCCGCCGCCGTGGTCCACGAAGTAGTTGGCCTGGGCCGCGCCGCTGGAGGTGTCGGGCGTGGCGAAGTGGTAGGCCCCACGGATCATGCCGACGTGGTAGGAGCCGTTGTACTGCTGCGCGAAGGACGGGTTGGTGTAGCTGGTGGACTCGGTGGCCTTGACGTAGGCGAACTTCACGCCGCCGTTCCACAGCGTCGACCAGGCGACGCTGCCGTTGTGGCTGCTGACGTCCACGCCTTCGACGGACCCGGTCAGCGAGGGCAGCGGCGGCAGCGGGCCGCCCTTCCTGCCCTCGTGCCTGGCGATCTGGGAGCCGGCCCAGTCCTTTTCGGGGTGGGTGGGCTCGGGCGCGCGGTGGGGGGCCGCGGCACCGGCCGTACCGGGCAGGCCGACGAGGGTTGCGGTCGCGAGAAGGGCACCGGCCACGAGTGCGCGGGAGCGCGGGGAACGGTGCGGGGAGCCGGATCTGAGCACGGGCATGTACTGCCTCCGTGGATCTCGGTGGATCTCGGTGCGGTGACTTCGCGGAGAAGTGACCTTGAGGGGGGAGGTACGGGCGTACTGGCGCCCACACGTTTGGTGTGGTCATGCCATAAATGACGGTACGCGCGTAGACCCCCGTGGCAAAAGGGGGGCGCGGGCTGCCGTTGGTCTCATCCTGCGAAATACTGTCCCAACTGCGGTTCCGCACGGACGGGAAAGAAAATTTCAGCCGGACGGAAACGTGGGGCGAACACGGCGGGGGGAATTGCTGGACATGCGGACAACGCGGGAAGGGCGCTGACGTGCACGACACCGGAGCCGGCGGTACCACCTCGGATGGCGAGCCGATGGGTGTGGACCCCGCATTCCTGTCCCTGGAACGGGAATTGGCGGTATTCCTGCGCCGCGCCCGCGCCTCCTCCGGCGAACTCGCCCGCGAGGTCCACCCCGACCTCGAACCGGCCGCCTACGGGCTGCTGGTGCGGCTCGCCGACGCCGGCTCCCAGCGCGCCACCGACCTCGCGGCGTACTTCGGCGTCGGCAAGGCGACGATAAGCCGCCAACTGCACGCGCTGGAGCGGCTCGGGCTGGTCGCCCGGGCGCCGGATCCGGCCGACGGCCGGGCGGTGCTGGTGCGGATCACCGACGAGGGGCGGGGGCGCTTCAACCGCGTCCGTACGGCGCGCCGCGCCCGCTACGCCCGTCGGCTCGCCTCCTGGGAGCGGGCCGAGGTCGCGGAGCTGGCGCGGTTGCTGCATCGGCTGAATGCGGAGCAGGAGGGGGAGGAGGGGTAACCCCCTCCTGGACCCGTGCCCCGGCGGGCGCCGGGCGCCCGGGTGCGAGCCCCCGGCCCCTGGCCTCCTGGCCCCCGTGCTTGGCCTCCGGGCCCCGGTGCTTGGCCTCCGGGCCCCGGTCGTCTGTGGTGGCGGGGCCGGGGGCTCCGGGGCTTGTTGCCGGACTGCTTCGCTTTACGTCCGGCAACAAGCCCCTCCGCCCCCGGCCCCTTCCGTCGGATTGCGGGCTGCTGGGCGGTGGTTGGTACCTCTTGTTGTCGGTTGGTGGGCCGTTCCGTCAGTCACATGGTGCTCCGCCCCGACGCCTCCCGTCGGTTGCCGGCCCCGCCGGACCTTCACCCGTCGCCGGTGCGGTGGTGTTACGGCGCCACGTGGATCACCGCCGCGTCGTCCCGGGGCTTGCCTCGGGGGTGGGTGGTGCATTGCGGGTCGGCGGCCTCCAGTTGTCGTACGCGGTCGATGAGTGACTGGGGGCCGGAGTTGGCGACCAGGGTGGCGCACTCGTCCCAGTCGCCCGCGTGGAAGACGTCCACCCAGCGGCCGGCGCCGTCGGTCAGTGCCGTGAGTGAGCGGACGGTGGCGCGTGGGGTGGTGCCGGTGAGTGCGCGGGAGGCGACGGAGGGGTCGGCGGCCGCGGTGAAGAAGCCGCCCTCGGCGTTCCGTAGGGCCTCCACCGCGCGGATGTACTCCCGGGCCGCGGCGGCGCGTTCGGCCGAGCCGGGGGGCAGGGTCCGGACGGCCGCGCGGCGGGCGCGGACCGCGGGCGGGAGGTCGTCGAGCCGGGTGTCCCGTACCGGATGCACCGAGCCGTCCGCCTTCTCCAGGAGCAGTACGGAATCGGACAGCACCAGGTGTTCCACGGTCTCCCGGGACCAGCGGGCGGCGACCACCGTCGCCTGCGGCGTGCGGGGGTGAGAAAGGTCACAGGTGGTGCGGTGCGCTTCGGCCGTTCTCGCGACGGCGGCGGCGAGCGCCTCAGTCAGCGTCATATCGCGGTGTGAAACCGACAGTTCGAGCATTGTGCCCCCGAGTCGCGCGGTGAACCACGGCACGGAATGGACACAGCCGAAGTCCCCCTCCGGCGGGGTCACCCCGTCCAGGAGGACCAGGGCGCCGCCCTCCCCGGATGCCGGCAGGGCTACCGACACGTAGTCCTCGTTGGGGCGTTGGGGATCGCCCGGCTCGGTGGCGAGTTCGATGCGCATGCGGGAAAGTCTGCCGGAGGTGGCCGAAAAGGAGCGGTGGCCGGCGGCCGCGGCGGGGGAAGAGTGGCGGCGGGCTCACGGGGCCCGGGGGGCGTGGGGCCGGATGCGGGCGCGCATCCTTTCAGGACCGCCACGCATCTCCAAACCCATCCGGGGGTTGCGCGAGGTTGCGGCCGAAACTGCCGCCGCACGGAAGTTGATGGCCAAACTCCGATTGTTGTTCACTCGTTCAGGTGGCCGGACATGTGTTGCCGGGCCACTGCGCGGCGCCGATGGAATGGTCGATTCCCGGAGCAACCGGGGTGGTCAGGACGTTCGTCGCGACGCGCAGAGCCGGGCTGTTCCCCTTTCGCGGAACGGTGCGCTGCCGCGGTCGTCGCGCAGACTCGCCTCGCGAACGGTGGGCGGACCGGGTCCGCGGCGCCGGCACGGCGTGGGCAGGCGAGACAGGAATGCGAGCAGCGGTGCGGAAGAAGCGGCTTCGGGGCGGCGCAGGGAAGCCGGGGTCACCGGCCGGACCGGTCTCGGTACCGGGCACGGGATCCGGTGCGGGACCGGGCGCGGGCGGCGGCACGGACGGCTCGGGACGGCGTCCCGCGCGGGTCCGCAACCGGCTCATGGGAGCCGTCGTCGTGGTCGCCGTCGCCGTCCTGGGAGCCGGCGCCCCCGCCCTGATGACCGCCGCCGGCAACGCCCACGACAGCCAGCACCTGGTCGACCTCGCCGGGCTGAACGCACACGCCGTCACCCTCGCCCACACCCTCGCCGACGAGCGCGACGCGATGACCGCGTACGTCGCCGGCGGCCGCACCGGCCGCAACGTCACCCAGGCCCCCACCGACGACCAGCGCGCCCAGGTCGACCGGCAGATCGACGAACTGCGCGGCCAGGCCCAGGGCGTGGCCGGCGACACCGGCGCCTTCGCCGCCGCCGACAAGCTCCTCAAGCAGCTCGCCGACACCCGCCAGACGGCGCTCTCCGGACCCGCCACCGCCGACCAGGTCTACGACGCCTACAGCGAGGCCGTCGCGGCGCTCGGCGCGATCGGCGACGACATCGCCCGCGGCCTGCCCGCGCGGGCCGACGGCGGGGCCGCCGACACCCGGGCGCTGCCCGCCCTCGGCCGGGCCGTCGACCAGGCCGCCGGCACCCGGGCGCTGCTGCTCGCCGGACTCAAGGCGGGCGGCGCCCAGCCCCGGCTGACCGCCGCCGCGCAGGTCGCCCACCTCCGCGAGCAGGGCGCCCTCGGCGACTTCCACCAGATCGCGAGCCAGAGCGCCCGGGACCGCTTCCAGCGCACCGTCAACGGCACCGACGTCGACACCGCCGAGCGCTACCTCACCCGGCTCACCGACCAGCCCTTCCTCGACTCCGCGGACATGGCCCTCAGCCGGCGCCGGGTACAGGCCGCGCTGACCGCCCGGGTCGGCCTGATGCGCGGCGTCGAATCGGCCGTCGCCACCGCCGAGATCCAGCGCCTGGGCCGGCTGCGCGACGACGATGTGACGGCCCTGGAGATCGCCGTCGGCCTGGAGGGCCTCTGCCTCCTGGTGGCCGTCGGCACGGCCGTCTGGGCCGCCCGCACCATGACCCAGCCGCTGGCCGCGCTGCGGCTCGGCGCCAAGCGGCTGGCGGCCGACCCCGGCCACGAGGAGCCCATCGACTACAAGGGCCGCAACGACGAGTTCGCCGCCGCCGTCCGGTCCGTCAACGCGCTGCACACCCAGGTCGCCGACACCGCCCGGCGCGCCGCCGAGTGGGAGGCCGAGCGCAAGCGGCTGGTCGGCGGGCGGCAGCGGCTGGTCGCCGAGCGGGAGGCCCTCCAGGAGCAGGCGGAGGTCCTCAAGGAGGAGGTCGCCGCGCTCGGCGAGCGGCTGGCGGTGCTGCGCACCGGCGTCCACGGCCGGTTCGTCAACCTCTCGCTGCGCACCCTGGGCCTGGTGGAGCGCCAGCTCGCCGTCCTGGAGTCCCTGGAGGAGAGCGAGCAGGACCCGGAGCGGCTGGACACCCTCTTCAAGCTGGACCACTTCGCCGCGCGGATGCGCCGCAACAGCGAGAACCTGCTGGTCCTGGCCGGTGCCGAACAGCACGGCAGCAGCCACCCCGGGCCGGTGCCGCTGCTGGACATGCTGCGCGCCGCGGTCAGCGAGATCGAGCGGTACGAGCGGGTGCGGATCACCTCGCTGCCGCCGCACGCCCAGGTCGCCGGGTTCGCCGCCGACGATCTCAGCCACCTGGTCGCCGAACTCCTGGAGAACGCCACCGCGTTCTCCCCGCCGGACGCCCATGTGGAGCTGTCCGGCTGGCTGCTGGAGAGCGGCGAGCTGATGCTCTCGGTCGAGGACGAGGGCATCGGGATGACCGCGGACCGGCTGGCCGAGGTCAACGAGCGGCTCGCGGACGCCGAGGCCGCGTCCACCTCCGAGACCGTGGACGAGGCGCTGGGCCTGGGCCTGTACGTGGTGGTGCGGCTGGCCGCCCGGCACGGCGTGCGGGTGCAGCTGCGCGACCGCGCGCAGGGCGGGGTCGCCGCCGTCGTCGTGCTGCCCGGCTCGATCCTGCCGAACCGCCCGGCGCCGGTGCCGCCCGCCCGCTCGGCGGTTACGGGCGCGTCGTCCGCGCCGGCCCTCCCGGGCTCGGTCGCGGAGGCCAACTCCAACACCCTCCAGACCCGGCCGAACCGGCTCGACCCGGCGGAACCGCCGGCGGCCCCCGAGGCCGAGCCCGCCGCGGCGGTGCTCGCCCCGGCCGCCGAGCCCGCGCCGGAGCCCGTCCCCGAGCGGCGGACGGCCGGCCGGCGCGGGCTCGCCGCCGACCCGTTCGTCGCCGCGGCCGAGCGCGCGATCGACGCGGCGGGGCTGGGCCGCCCGGCCCCCGAGGAGGCAACCGAACCGGCGGCAGCGGCGGAACGAGCGGCGGAACGGGCTGAAGCAGCGGAAGCGGCGGAACGGGCGGAGGAAGCGGCTCCGGTGGCGGCACCGGACCCGGTGGAGGCGGCGGAACTCGCGGAACCCGCCGCAGCCGAACCCGCCGAACCCGCGGAGGCCACGGAACCTGCGGCATCTGCCGAACCCGCCGCCCCCGCCACCCCGGTCGTACCGCCCCAGGCCCAGGCCCCCTCACAGGCCCCCTCCCAGACCCCGGCCACGCCGCCCGCCGCCCCGGCGTCCGCGGCGCAGCCCGAACCGAGCCCGTACGGACCGCAGTCGGCCGGCCCGTACGCCACCGGCGAGCACACCCGTCCCGGGGAGAACCCGCCGCCGGCCGGGGGCGGGTCCCCGGCCGAGGGCGCCCCGGCCGTCCCGGCGCCCGGGAAGGGACGGCACGCCGCCCCGGCGCCCGCCGTCGCCGACCCGTACGCCATCGGGCCGGACCAGCACACCCGCCCGGCCCCGGAGCCCGCCGCGGCCCCGGAACCAACACTCCCGGGCCAGGCGTCCCAGGGGGAGGAACACCGGGCGCCGGCACCCGGCACGCCCCGGCCCCAGCGCCGGACCAGCACCGGGCTGCCCAAGCGCACCCCGAAGAACGTGGCGCAGAAGCAGGCGCCCACGGCGCCCCGCAGGACCGGCGCGGCCAACGCCGAGGACCTGCGCCGCCGGCTCGGCGGATTCCAGCAGGGCGCGCGGGAGGGCCGCCGCGAGGTGGCGGCCGAGATCGCGGACCGTACCGCGGAGCAGACCATCCCACTGAAGGACACCGACGGAGCGGGGGCCCCGGGAGACAGCCATACCGGCGAGGAGGCACGCGATTGAAGGCGCAAGCGCCCACGGCGCATGGACAGGGACTGAGCACCCAGGCACGTAACCTGCACTGGCTGCTGAGCAATCTGGTCGACGAGGTGCCCGGCATCCACTCGGTCGCGGTGGTCTCCTCCGACGGTCTGCTGCTGCTCTCCTCCGACCCCGAGCGGGCGGCGGCGGGCACCGTGGCGCACGCCGGCGACGACGGCCCCCAGGGGTCCAGCGCCGACCTCGCCACCATCGTGTCCGGCCTCGGCAGCCTCACCAACGGGGCCGCGCAGCTGATGGACGGCGGAGCGGTCAAGCAGACGATGGTCGCGATGGACGAGGGCAGCCTGTTCGTGATGTCGATCAGCGACGGCTCGCTGCTCGGCGTGCACGCCACCTCCGACTGCGACATGAGCACCATCGCCTACCACATGGCCCTCTTCGTCGGCCGGGCCGGCCATGTCCTCACCCCCGAACTCCGCACCGAACTCCGCAAGTCGATGGAGAACGCCCAGTGAGCGAGCGAAGCCGGCGAACCGAAGACCGGTGCGTGCCGCGTGCATACGAGGCCGAGCGAGCCGAGCGAGCCGAGCGAAGCGAGGTCCCGGCATGAGTTCCCGTCCGAAACTCCCCGTGCGCGGCGGGGACCGCAAACCCGCGCGGGTCCGGCCGTACTCGCTGACCGGCGGCCGGACCCGGTTCGGCCATGTGCTGCTGGTCGAGACGTTCGTGGCCGCGCTGGAGGCACCCGAGGAACGCCGCGAGCTGACCGCCTCGTCCGGCGCCGGCTGGCTCGACCGCGTGATGCCGGAGATGCGGGCGATCGTCGAGCTGTGCCGCCGGATGCGCTCGGTCGCGGAGATCTCCGCACTGCTCAAGATGCCGCTGGGCGTGGTCCGCGTCCTGCTCAGCGATCTCGCCGACCAGGGAAAGATTCGCGTCTACGGCACCGGGCACGGCACCGGCCGGCCCGACCGCGCGCTGCTCGAAAGGGTGCTGAGTGGACTTCACAGGCTCTGACACGATAGCGGCCGGGACGGCACCGGCCGCCGGCCCCGCGGCCCCGGCCGCACCGGCCGCCGCCGACGAAGCGGGGCTGCAGAGCTGGCAGATGGACCGGACGCAGGCACCGGTCGCCACCAAGATCGTGGTGGCGGGCGGCTTCGGCGTCGGCAAGACCACGTTCGTCGGATCGGTCTCGGAGATCACCCCGCTCAGGACCGAGGCGGTGATGACCCAGGCCAGCGAGGCGACCGACGACCTGTCGGCGACGCCCGAGAAGACCACGACCACGGTCGCCATGGACTTCGGCCGGATCACCCTCGACCAGGAACTGGTGCTGTACCTCTTCGGCACGCCCGGCCAGCAGCGCTTCTGGTTCATGTGGGACGACCTGGTGCGCGGCGCGATCGGCGCGGTCGTGATGGCCGACACTCGGCGGCTGGAGGACTGCTTCCCGGCGCTGGACTACTTCGAGAGCTGCGGACTGCCGTACATCGTCGCGGTCAACCACTTCGAGGGGACCGAACGCTACGAGGTGGACGACGTCCGGGACGCGCTGACCGTCCCGCCGGAGGTGCCGGTCGTGGTGATGGACGCCCGGCGCCGGCCCACCGTCATCGAGTCGCTGCTGGCGCTGGTCGGCCACGCGCTGGACGTCACCCCCGAATAACCCCTGCCACCCCCCAGCTCCCCGAACCGCAGGAACAGAGAAGAGCCCCGCCATGCGGAAGATACTCATCGTCGGAGCCGGCCAGTCCGGTCTCCAGCTCGCGCTCGGCCTCCAGTCCCAGGGCTACGAGGTCACCCTGATGTCCAACCGCACCGCCGACGAGATCCGCTCCGGCCGGGTGATGTCGACGCAGTGCATGTTCCACACCGCCCTCCAGCACGAGCGCGACCTGGCGCTCAACTTCTGGGAGAACCAGGCCCCGCGCATCGAGGGCCTGGGCGTCTCGGTCGCCGCCCCCGGCAGCCACGAGGCGCCCGGCGGCACCCAGCGGGCCATCGACTGGGTCGGCCGGCTCGACGGCTACGCCCAGTCCGTCGACCAGCGGGTCAAGATGGCCGGCTGGCTGGAGACCTTCGCGCAGCGCGGCGGCCAGGTCGTCATCCACGGCGCGGCCGTCTCCGACCTGGACTTCTTCGCGCAGCGCTACGACCTGACGCTGGTCTCGGCCGGCAAGGGCGAGCTGGTGTCGATGTTCGGCCGGGACGCCGCCCGTTCGCCGTACGACGCCCCGCAGCGCGCGCTGGCCGTCGCCTACGTCCACGGCATGGGCCCGCGCCCGGAGCACCCGGAGTTCGACGCGGTGCGCTGCAACCTCGTCCCCGGCGTCGGGGAGCTGTTCGTGATGCCCACGCTGACCGTCACCGGCCGCGCCGACATCCTCTTCTGGGAGGGCGTCCCCGGTGGCCCGGTGGACGCCTTCCAGGGCGTACGGGACCCCCGCGAGCACCTGGCGCTCACGCTGGAGCTGATGAAGACGTTCCTGCCGTGGGAGTACGAGCGCAGCGCCGACGTCGAACTGACCGACGCCAACGGCACACTGGCCGGCCGCTACGCCCCCACCGTCCGCAACCCGATCGGCCGGCTGCCCTCCGGCGGCCTGGTCCTGGGCGTCGCCGACGTGGTGGTCGCCAACGACCCGATCACCGGCCAGGGCTCCAACTCGGCGTCCAAGTGCGCCGCGGCCTATCTCGCGGCCATCGTGGAGCACGGCGAGAAGCCGTTCGACGCGGAGTGGATGCAGGCCACCTTCGACCGCTACTGGCAGACCGCCCGGCACGTCACCAAGTGGACCAACGCGATGCTGGCGCCGCCGCCGGAGCATGTGCTGAACCTCCTGGGCGCCGCGGGACAGCTCCCGGCGGCCGCCGACCGGTTCGCCAACGGCTTCGACGACCCGTCCGACTTCGAGAACTTCTTCTTCGAGCCGGAGAAGACCGCCGCCTACCTGGCGTCGCTGACCGGCTGACCCCGATACGGCCGTGAGGCCGGCGGGTCGAACGGCCGGTGGGCCGAGAGGCCGGCGGACCGTGCGACGGCCCGCCGGCCGCTCACCGTTTCTCCCGTTTCCCCCGTTCCGTCGCCCCTGTCGCCCTCGTCGCCCCCGTAGTCAACGCCGCCTGCGCCAGGGCCACTTGGGGCCGCCGCCACCGGCCCGGCCCTCCGGGGCGTAGGCGTACTGCCAGCCGCGCGGCAGCCCCAGCCGGCCCGGGGGACCGGGCACCCGGCGGTACAGGTGCACCGCCGGCGGCCGCCCGTCGTCGCGGGGGACCGGGATCTCGTAGGTCTTCGGGGGCAGGCCGGTGGGTCCCACCAGGACGGGAAGGATCCGGCCGTCCAGGGGACCGCCGACGAAGAGGGTGTTCTCGCTGCGCACCGATCCAGTGTCACAGCAGGTGGGCGGCCTCGCTCACCACGGGCAGGATCCGGCGCGCCAGGTCGCCGGCCGGGCCGTCGGCGGACTCGCCCTTCAGCGCCGCCCGCATCACCCGGGCGGTCTGCGGGTCCCGGGCCGCGGTGGCGGTCAGCAGCGCGACGAAGTGGTCCACCAGCCAGTCCCGCAGCTCGTCGAGGGCCGGCCGCTTGTCCTCGTCGAGCCAGATCAGCGAGGCGGCCTCAACGGCGGTGATCCACATCCGGACCGTGGTGCGCAGCCGCGGGCCCGGTTCCGGCTCGCCGAGGTGGCGCAGGATCTGCCCGGCCGCGGCGCGCCGGACCTCGTCCACGATGGCGGTCGTCCGGGACGTCTCCACCACGCTGCCGCCCTGGAGCAGCGCGCTGAACCCGGCGTCGTGCTGGTCGACGAAGGCGAGGTAGCGGTCCAGGGCGTGGCCCAGCCGCCGGGTGAGCGGGCCGGTCTCCGGCTCCGCGAAGCACCGCTCCAGCTCGTCGGCGGCACTGCGCAGCGCGGCCTCGTACAACTGCTGCTTGCCGCCGGGGAAGTAGCGGTAGACGAGCGGCCGCGAGACCTCGGCCGCGGTGGCCACGTCGTCCAACGAGACGTCCTCCGGCGCGCGCTGGGCGAACAGGCCCAGCGCGGCGGCCAGCAGCTGGCTGCGGCGCTGCTCCACGCTCAGCCTGCGGTAGGCGGGTCTCGGTACTGCTGGGGCGGTGCCGCTGCCGTTCATGAACAGCAGCGTAACCGCCGGGGTTTCGCAGTCGCACAGGCGCTCGCCCCTCGACGGGGTCCGGGTACGCATCGACGGGTGCCGGGCGCGAAGTTCACGCCAGCAGCCCCGAGCTGCGCCACAGCCGCCGCCCCACCCCTCGCAGTACCCCTATCTCGTCCAGGCTGTGTCGATGTGCGGCTCCGCCGCGTGGCNGTCAGGCGCTTCGCGGGTGTGGTGCGCGGTGTCAGGCCAGCAGCCCCGAGCTGCGCCACAGCCGNCGCCCCACNCCTCGCAGTACCCCTATCTCGTCCAGGCTGTGTCGATGTGCGGCTCCGCCGCGTGGCTGTCAGGCGCTTCGCGGGTGTGGTGCGCGGTGTCAGGCCAGCAGCCCCGAGCTGCGCCACAGCCGNCGCCCCACGCCTCGCAGTACCCCTATCTCGTCCAGGAAGTCCGTCAGGCGCCGGGCGCCGTTCTGCATGACCTCGCGGCGGTGGCCGCTGGCCCGTACCTGGGCCAGGGCGGCCCGCTTGTCCAGGCCGGCATTGGTGTAGACCTCGGGGTTGACGAAGGCGACGGCGAAGACCCGGGCGAACTCACCGGAGGTGACCCGGGTGAACTCCTGCGACCACTTCGGCGCGGTCACCATCTGCCGCCGCAGCTCCTCCCGCGCGTACCGCACATGGCGGGCCTCCTCCACCACGTGGATCCGCGTGACGCCCCGGACCAGCGGCTGCACCCGCTCGTCGGGGAAGGTCAGCCGCTGCATCCAGTCCAGGACCTCCTCGCCGAGCAGGGTCGCGGTGAAGGAGCCCGGGGTGGTGGAGATCGTCTTGAAGAGCCGGCCGAGGTTCCGGTGCACCCGGCCGACCGGGTACCAGGGCGTGTCGCCGCGCGAGATGAGCCGGGCGAACATCTTCGAGTGCCGGCACTCGTCCTCGATCTCGGTGAGCGCGTAGCGGACGTGCGCGCTGGTCGCCGGCTTGTCGTAGATGTGCCGGACGAGCAGCTGCATCAGGATGATCTCGAACCAGATGCCGAGCGAGGCGAGCGCCGCGGCCTCGTGCTGGGAGAGCAGGATCCGCTGCTCCTCGCTCATCCGCCGCCACATCGGGGTGTCGTACAGCGAGACCAGCTCCGGCGGCCAGAACCACTTGCCCTCCTCGAAGGGCGCGTCCCAGTCGAGTTCGGTGTCCGGGTCGAAGGAGTGCCTGGCGGAGGAGGCGAGCAGCCGCTCGGCGATCTGCTCCCGGTCCTTGAGCAGCCCGAGGGCGTCACGCAGGACGTCGATGTCCGCCTCGGTCATTGCGGTGGACGCGCTCGTCATGGCTTTGACATACCTCACAGTCGGGGTTACCCGCGGTCACATGCGGCTGCCTCTTATGAGACTGCGTGTCAGCAAGGACGTCAATCCCTTCTGCGCGACTTATTGACCCGCCGGTAAGAAGCGTGTGAATCTGCCAACTGCCCGGCCGTTTCGAGGCGTTCGCCGGGCGGAGGAGGCGAGGCGCCGTGTCGACCCGAGAGCTCTACGTGCAGGACCCGGGCGATGACCTGTGGACCGTGCCGGCCACCGGCGCGGCCCGCTTCACCTGGCAGGCCATGTATCCCGGGGAAACGAACGGCTCCGGACGCGAACGGCTGCTGGCCCTCTACCAGAAGGGCAAGGACAAGCAGTGGGACGCCACCACCCGGATCGACTGGGACCTGGAGGTGGACCCCAGGGACCCGCTCGGCACCCCCGACGACGCCATGGCCCTGTACGGGACGAAGTACTGGGACCGGATGACGGAGCAGGACCGCGGCGACCTCCGACAGCACTTCGCCGCCTGGCAGTTCAGCCAGTTCCTGCACGGCGAGCAGGGCGCGATGGTGTGCGCCGCACGGATCGTGGAGTCCGTCCCCGACCTCGACGCCAAGTTCTACTCGGCCACCCAGACCATGGACGAGGCCCGGCACGCGGAGATCTACGGCCGCTTCCTCAAGGACAAGATCGGGATGCTCTACCCGGTCAACGACAGCCTCAAGGCCCTGCTCGGCGACACCCTCGCCGACTCCCGCTGGGACATGCCCTACCTCGGCATGCAGGTGCTCATAGAGGGGCTGGCGCTGGCCGCCTTCGGCATGATCCGCGACACCACCACCAAGCCGCTGCCGAAGCAGCTCCTCGCCTACGTCATGCAGGACGAGGCCCGGCACGTCGCCTTCGGCCGGATGGCGCTGCGCGACTACTACCGGCAGCTCACCGACGCCGAGCTGCGCGAACGCGAGGAGTTCGTCATCCAGGGCTGCTACCTCATGCGCGACCGGCTGCGCGGCACCGAAGTCCTGGAGAACTTCGGCATCCCGCCGGCCGAGGCCGCCGAGTTCACCGAGCGCTCGGAGTTCCTCCAGCTCTTCCGGAAGCTGCTGTTCAGCCGGATCGTCCCCTGCGTCAAGGACATCGGCCTGTGGGGCGAGCGCCTCCAGCGCGCCTACGTGGACCTCGGCGTCTTCGAACTGGGCGACGCCAACCTGGACCTGCTGATGGCCCAGGACGAGGAACTCGCCGAGCGGCTGGACGCCGAACGCTTCGCCACCGAGGAAGCGGCCCGCACCGCCGAGGTCGCCGACACCATCGCCCAGGGCGCCACCGCGGACTGACCCGCGCGCGCCCGCGCCCCGGGGCTCCCGTCCCCGGCACCACGGACGACGCGGGGCCCACCTACCAGGTCGGCCCGCCGCTCCCGCACTCACCCCGCCGGAGGCACGCCCGGAAACCCGGCCACCTCACCCCGCCAGAAACCCGGCCAACTCCCCGTCCAGCACCGCCGACCGCAGCTCCGGCAACGCGTGGTGCCCCACCCCCGGCACCGTCACCACCCGCACCCCCGCCAGCGTCCGCCCCGCCGTCTCCGCGACCCGCCGCGCGTCGTGCACCCTGCTGCCCCCGGCCGGCACCACCAGCGCGGGCGGCGCCGCGGCCCCGAGCCGGCCCGCCTCCGGCCGCGGCCCGGTGACCGGCCGCCCCCGGAACTCCCGGCCGCCCACCCCCATCAGCCGCACCACCTCCGGCGCCACCCCCGGCCCCCCACGGCACTCCCACGCCAGGAACCGCCGGGCCGCGGCCTCACCGGGCGCCACCAGCAACGGCACCGCCCGCACCAGATACGACACCCGGAAACCCCCGAAGCACTGCGTCGGGTCGAGCAGCACCAGCCGTGCCACCCGGTCCGGCGCGTGCACCGCGTAACTCAGCGCGATCCAGCCCCCGTACGAGTGCCCCAGCAGCGCCGCCCGTTCGACCCCGAGCGCCGCCAGCACCCCGTCCAGCCAGGCCATCAGATCGGCCGGCCGGCGCAGCGGACGGCCGCCGGGCACGCTCAGCCCGGGCCCGCCCATCAGGTCCACCGCGTAGACCCGGTGCGTCCGCGCGAGACCGCCCACCCGCGCGTACCAGACGGCGGAGGTCGTCCCGCCACCGCTGAGCAGCACCAGCGGCGGCCCGCCCAGCGGCCCACAGGCATTGACTCGCGTAACGCCGAACTCCGTCTCCACATCGACCGGTTCGACCGCCACCGGCCACAGCCCCAACGCCGCCGCGTAGGCGGCCCGAAAGGCCGGCGATGCCGGAGATGCCGAGGGCGCCGAAGAGGCGTCTTCGGGGCGGGACTTCGCATTCACGGCACGCCTCCGCGGCGGTAGGGGAACACGGGGGCAGGCGACGGCAGTCACCTCGCCCGGCAAGTATCCCGCTCGCGGACGCGGAGTTCGCCTTTCACCGCCGCCCCGACCGCGCCAGCCACCGCCCCTCGTGCCGGGACACCTCGATCGGCCGTCCGAAACAGGCCGTCATCCGCTCACCCGTCAGCACCTCCGCCACCGGGCCGAGCGCCTGCACCCGCCCCTCGCGCAGCAGCACGGCCCGCCCGATGGCCGGGGACAGCTCCTCCAGATGGTGTGTGACCGTCACCGTCGCCAACTCCGGCCGCCCCACGGCCAGTCGGTGCAGCGCGTCGATCAGGTCCTCCCGGGACGGCAGGTCCAGCGCGTTGAACGGCTCGTCGAGCAGCAGCAGCGACGGTTCGGCCATCAGCGCCCGGGCGATCAGAATACGGGCCCGCTGGCCGCCCGAGCAGACGCCGAACGGCCGGTCCGCCAGCTCCTTGCACTCCAGCTCGGTCAGCAGCTCATCGGCCCGTTCCCGGGTCGCCCGGTCGTACTTCCGCCACAGCGGCTGCACGGTGCCGGTCGCGCCGGTCAGCACCACCGTGTGCGCGGTCGCGTCCGGCGGCACCTTCTGCGCACCGGACACCAGGCCGATGGCGGCGCGCAGTTCCCGCACGTCCACCCGGCCGAGCCGGTGGCCGAGCACCTCGACGGTGCCGACGGTCGGGAACATCAGCGCGCCGATCAGCCGCAGCACGGTGGTCTTGCCGGCGCCGTTCGCACCGAGGAGTGCCCAGTGCTCACCCGCGCGCACCGTCCAGTCGATGTCGTCCAGGATGACCTGACCGGTGGTGTAGCGGCGGACGCCGACACCCGACAGCGCGGCGATCACCCGCCCCGCTTTGGGGAGTTGCGGTCCGGCGGGCCGGGCGGTCGAGGACGGGGACGGAGGTGGGGAGGGACACGGAGACGACGGTTCCGAGGGCTGCGTGCGAGTCATCGCGGCAGATTAGCTGCGTACGACACCTTTCCGTGCAGCCGTCCGATGCGTGGAACCGCGCGCGCCACTTCCGGCCACGAGCCACCGGGCGCGGCCCACCGGCCACCGGGCCAGGCCCCCGGCCGACGGGCCCGCCGCCGCCCCTCCGGTCCCCGTCCCCCCCTCATCCCCCTCATCCCTCTCACCCCAACCCCAACAACCCCCGCACCCGTGCGTACTTGGCCGTCAGCCTTTCGCGCGTGGCCGCGTCCAGGGCGGCCAGCCGTGCCGGATCGGCGTTGTGCGCCAGATCCGCCTCCTTGACCAGCAGCGCACCGGGCGTGGCCAGAATGCGCGCGGTGTACTCCTCGACCGGCTCCCCGGGTCGCTTGGTGACCGCCAGGACCATCGCCTTCGTCGCCTCGTCCAGCGCCGCCCCGGCCAGCCACCCGGCGCTCACCGCCCCGTCCTCGACCGCGTCGTGCAGCCAGGCCGCGGCGATCTGCGCCGCGCTGCCGCCGCGCGCCCGCACCCCGGCCGCGACCGCCGCCAGATGCTCGGCATACGGGCGGCCCGCCTTGTCGGTCTGCCCCTCGTGCGCCCGCCGGGCCAGCGCCTCCACCTCGGCGAGCGAGAGCCGCGACGCCCCCACGGGAACCCCTTCCGCATCAGAAGCCCCAGCCATGGCCATACCCATACCCACACCCATACCCATGGCGCCATTGTGACGGCGCATCCACTCCCGCAGCTCCCGCCCCATCAGCCACCCCGTCCCCCACCCTCACCGCAACCCCGCCCCCATCACCGCCCGTGCGATCGGTCCCGCGCTGCCGCCCCCGCTGATGTCCGCGCGCTCGGCCTCCGCGTCCTCCACGACCACCGCCACTGCCGACAGCGGCTCGTGGTTCCGCCGGTCCCGCACCCAGGCGACGAACCAGGCGTACGGCGTGCCCTCATTGCCGACGCCGTGCTGGGCGGTCCCCGTCTTGCCGCCCACGAGGTACCCGTCGATCGCCGCGGTCCGCCCGCTCCCGTGCTCGACGACCTCCGTCATCATCTCCTGGAGCTGCTCGGCGGTGGCCGGATCCATCACCTGCCGGGTGGGCCGCCGCGTTCCGGGCGTGACCAGCACCCCGCCGGCGTCGGTCACCCGCTGGACGAGGTACGGGGGCGTCAGCTGGCCGTCGTTGGCCACCACGGCCGCCACCATCGCCATCTGCAGCGGGGTGGCGGCGGTGTCGTACTGGCCGATCGAGGAGAGCGCCAGCTGCGCCGGGTCCATCCTGGTGTCGAAGGTGCTCGGCGTGACGGGGGAGGGGATCCGCAGCGCCCGCTCGTTGAAGCCGAACCGCTCCGCCGCCTCGGCCATCCCGCGCAGCCCGACGTCGACGCCCAGCCGTGCGAAGACGGTGTTGCAGGAGAGCCGGAACGCCTCCCGCAGCCCCACGTGCGCGCAGCCCTCGGTCGGATTGCCCAGGGGGGTGCGGGTGTCCGGCAGGGTGTACGGGTCGGGCACGTCCAGCGGCGCGTCGATGTCCTTGACCAGCCCGGCGTCCAGCGCGGCCGCCGCGGTGACGACCTTGAAGACCGAACCGGGCGGATAGGTCTGCCGCAGCGCCCGGTTGAGCATCGGCCGGTCCGGCGCCCCGTTCAGCCGCCGCCAGGCAGCGGCCACCGACCGGCCGTTCCCGGACAGCACCCCGGGGTCGTACGACGGCGAGCTGACCAGCGCCAGGACCCGCCCGGAGCGCGGCTCGACGGCCACCACCGCGCCCTTCCGGCCGGCCAGCCCCCGGAACGCGGCGCGCTGCATCGCCGGGTCGATGGTGGTCTCGACCCGGCCGCCCGGCGGCCGCCGGCGGATCAGTCGGTCCCACCACGGGAACGGGGTCAGCCGGCGGTCGGTCCCGGCGAGGACGCCGTCCTCGGTGTGTTCCAGCAGCGAGGTGCCGTACGTCTGCGAGGCGTAGCCGGTGACCGGCGCGTAGAGCGGGCCGTCGGTGTAGGTGCGCTCGTAGCGCAGCCGCCCGCCGCTGTCCCGCGAGCCGGTGACCGGGCGGCCGCCGACCAGCACCGCGCCCCGCGGCTGGGCGTACCGGGCGATCTCGCCCCGCCGGTTCGCCGGGTTGCCGGCGTAGCGGTCCGCCTCGACGACCTGCACCCGCACGGCGTTGACCAGCAGCGCCGCCAGCAGCAGGAAGGAGAACGCGGCGGTGTGCCGGATGGCGCGGGTCACCGGAGCGCCCCGAGGGCGTCCGGGGCGGCGCGGGCCGGCCGGGCGGGGGCGTCGGGCCGCGGACCCCGCGCCCGGTCGCTGATCCGCACCAGCAGCGCCACGATGATCCAGTTGGTGACCACCGACGACCCGCCCTGGGCCAGGAACGGCATCGCCATCCCGGTCAGCGGGATCAGCCCCATCACCCCGCCCGCGATCACGAACACCTGGAGGGCGGGCAGCACCGCCAGCCCGACGGCCAGCAGGCTGCCGAACGCGTCGCGCAGCGCGAGCGCCGTCCGGAAGCCGCACACCGCCGGCAGCGCGTACAGCAGGAGCAGCGCGCTCAGCCCGGCCAGTCCCAGCTCCTCGCCCAGCGTCGCCAGGATGAAGTCCGACTTCCGCGCGAAACCGATCAGCGACGAGTGCCCCTGCCCCAGGCCCGTCCCGAACGTCCCGCCCGCGGCGAACGCGAACAGCGACTGCGCCAGCTGCCCGGGCCCTCGCCCGGCCGCGATCCCGGCGAACGGATGCAGCCAGTCCTGCACCCGGCCGTGCACATGCGGCTCCAGCATCCCCACCGCCGCCGATCCGGCCGCCGCCAGCAGCACCCCCACCGCGATCCACCCGGCCCGCCCGGTGGCCACGTACAGCAGGACCACGAAGACCCCGAAGAACAGCAGCGAGGTTCCCAGGTCCCGTTCGAGCACCAGCACCCCGACGCTCACCAGCCAGATGGCGACGACCGGCGCGAGCACCCTCCCCCAAGCTCTCAACTCCTCCCCCACTCTCAACTCCGTTCGAGCGGGGGGACCCCCATGCGCAGGGGGACCCCCATGCGCAGGGGTACCCCCATGCGCAGGGGGTGCCCCTGCCCCCTTCGCCGGCAGCCGCAGCCGCCGCACCACCTTCCCGGCGTGCGCCAGCGCCTCCCGGTTGGCCGCCAGATACGCCGCGAAGAACACCGTGATCAGCACCTTGGCGAACTCGCCCGGCTGCAGTGAGAATCCGGCCGCCCGGATCCAGATCCGCGCCCCGTTGACCGCCGGGAAGAGGATCGGCGCCACCATCAGGGCCAGCGCCAGCCCCGCGCACCCGTAGGCGCACCGCTGCAGCGCCCGGTGGTCCCGCAGCACCGCCACCACCGCGATGAACAGCGCCACACCCACCGTGGACCACACCAACTGGGCGGGCGCGGCCCGGTCGGCCGGCGTCTCCAGGTCGAGCCGGAAGATCAGCACCAGCCCGAGCCCGTTGAGCAGCACCGCGGTCGGCAGCAGCAGCGGATCGGCGTACGGCGCGCCGAACCGCACCACGAGGTGCGCCAGCAGCGCCAGTCCGCCCAGGCCCGCCGCGTACCGCAGCGCCCCGGCCGGCACCGCGTGCGCCCGCGCCGCCCCCACCGCCAGATAGCCGCAGACGCTGATGAGCACGGCGCCTGCGAGGAGGGCCAGTTCGACGCCCCGCCTCTTGGGCCGCGGCGGCGCCGGCGGTGCGGCCCCCGCCCACCCGCCGCCCGCCGCCCTCGCCCGCACCTCGGCCGCATCAGCCCCGTCCGACCCGTCCGCCACATCCACCACCGCAACGTAGCAAGCAAAATGCCGCAATTCGCCTATATCGCCCGCAGGTGCCACGGTCGTCGCGGTGACACCCGCCACTTCCCGGCCCCGGACCATCTCCCTAGGGCCTGTGTCGGAAGTCCCGTCTGCCCCGCGACGCCCGGCACGCGCACTCGCTGCGTTGTCGGGCTCGCCCCGATACGCCCAGTATCGGGGCGACCCTCCGCCTTGCGATTGCACGCACCGGACGCCGCGGGGCCGCCCTTCGGGCGAACGACGGGACTTCCGACACAGGCCCTAGGGGAAGAATCAGGGGCCTGACAGGAGTGGGTCCCGGCTGTTCCGTGAACGAGGCCAACGGCAGGTTTGTAAACTCGGTCAGAACGAAAAGCAGAAGGCCGAGCTCGTCACGCTGATGCGGACGACCGATCGCACCGGTCGACGCCATGGACACACGCCATGGCGCCGCACGCGAGGGGCTGTGGCGTACGACACCGAGCACGCCAGTGAAGGTCCCGCGCCGTTTCGGCCCACGGGGGCGGCCGAGCGCGGGTGACCGTCCCCCGCGACGAAAGGCAGTATGAGCGCCATGACGACCCTCCGTTCCCGGATCTTCGCCTGGGCCGGCCGCCTCTACCTGGCGAGAACGAGAAAGAAGGGCTTCGACCTCTCCCGGATGTCCTTTCTGCCGGACTCCGTCCTGATGCCGCTGCGCCGCGACGGCCTCGACCCGGTGCCCGACCTGGCCGCCGTCCGCGAACGCGCACCCATCAGCAGGCTCCCGGTCCCGATAGCCGCCAACGTCTGGCTGGTCACCGGCTACGACGAGGCCAAGGCGGTGCTCGGCAAGGCCGACGCCTTCAGCTCCGACTTCACCAACCTCGTCGGCAAGGCCGGCGCCGGCGCCGAACAGAACCCCGGCGGCCTCGGATTCGCCGACCCGCCGGTGCACACCCGCCTCCGCCGGCTCCTCACGCCCGAATTCACCATGCGCCGCCTGAACCGGCTCACGCCCCGCATCCACGACATCGTCGAGGAGCGCCTCGACGCCATGGAGAAGGCCGGCCGCGACGGCGACCCGGTGGACCTCGTCGCCGCCTTCGCCCTCCCCATCCCCTCCCTCGTCATCTGCGAGCTGCTCGGCGTCCCCTACGAGGACCGCGACGACTTCGAACGCCTCAGCGCCGCCCGCTTCGACCTCTTCAGCGGCGCCAACGCCTCCTTCGGCGCCATATCCGAATCGCTCTCCTACTTCCGCGAGGTCGTCAAGAAGCAGCGCGCCAACCCCGGCGACGGCCTGCTCGGCATGATCGTCCGCGAACACGGCGACTCGGTCACCGACGAAGAACTGGCCGGCCTCGCCGACGGCGTCCTGACCGGCGGCTTCGAGACCACCGCCAGCATGCTCGCGCTCGGCGCCCTGGTCCTCCTCCAGGACCCGGAGCACTTCGCCGCCCTCAAGGACGGCGACGACGCGGTCGACCGCTACGTCGAGGAGCTGCTGCGCTACCTCACCGTCGTCCAGGTCGCCTTCCCCCGCTTCGCCCGCGAGGACCTGGAGATCGCCGGCGTCCAGATCTCCGCCGGCGACGTCGTCCTGTGCTCCCTCAGCGGCGCCGACCGCGACGCCGAACTCGGCCCCGACATGGAACGGTTCGACCCGCACCGCCCCAAGGTCCCCTCCCACCTCGCCTTCGGCTACGGCATCCACCGCTGCGTGGGCGCCGAACTCGCCCGCATGGAACTCCGCGCCGCCTACCCTGCCCTGGTCCGCCGCTTCCCCACCATGCGCCTCGCCGTCCCCCCGGAGGCCCTGTCCTTCCGCAAACTCTCCATCGTCTACGGCCTGGACTCCCTGCCGGTGCGCCTGGACGACTGACCCCGGGGCGGGCGGCCGCTCCGCCCGCCGGACGCCGCATTGTCAGTGCGTGACCGTACGGTTACGCACATGAGGGACGAAGAAACGCTGCGCGCCCACCAACTCCTGGGCGCCTCGTGCGGATTGCGGCCGGTACTCCCGGAGGAGGGGCGGCGGAGGTACTGGCTGCTGGACGCCGGCGGTTCGCCCGTCGGCACCCGCCCACCCGCCCGAACGAGACGCCCACGGCCGCCCACTCGCCCCCCGGTACCGACCTCCCGTCGGCTCTCAGCCACCGCTCCCCAGTCGCCAGTTACCCGTGGAACCTGCCGCATCGTCTGCCGTTTCCCCGGGGGACGTCCGCCTCACTCGTCCCGTCCGACCAGTGGTCTACGCAGACGCGCCCCGGCCACCGACCCTCCCCCTATGGGGGTTTCAGAAGACCGGCCACACCGCCTCGGCGGCACACCGTCCCGTTGCCCGCAGACCCGTTGCCCGCGCTGGGGATTGCCGTGCGACCGGGTCCCGACGCTCGAACACGAGGAGATCCTGCTGGAACCGGACATGACGCCGCTCGCCCACACGGTGCCGCCGGACCACCGATGGATCGAGCTGTCCGACGGGCAGGTGGCTCTCTACGGCGTCTGCCCGCCGGTTCCCGACCAGCGGTGCCGCATCGAGCACGAGCTGGCCTGCCCGGCGCTACCGCCGCCGGACCCCTGGTGCCGGCTGACCGCGCTGCGCCACGAGAACGCCCGCCGAGCCGCCCGCCGGCCACCCCCGCAGCAATGCCCGGACACCGTCTGACGCCCCGACCCGTCCCGACCTCACCGGCACACACAAAAAGACCCCGACCTCAGCGTTTCCACTGATGGCGGGGTCTTCCGGCACTTCATTCGAAGTGCCCCCGGCAGGATTCGAACCTGCGCACACGGCTCCGGAGGCCGTTGCTCTATCCCCTGAGCTACGGGGGCTTTCCTACCGCTCGTTGCGGCGACGGGTAGAACACTACCAGCTCCGATGGGGTGGTCATGAACGCTTTGTGGGGCGGGCGTCGGCGGCGGTCCGGGCGGCCAGGGAAGGGTGCCCTTAGCGCATGCCGCGGGTGCGGTGGCGGCGGTCGCCGAAAGGTCCCCCGCACGGGGGCGGAAGTGGGCAAAACCGGGACGCAGCCGCAGATGCACGCCTAGTCTCATGGTGTGCCTGGCTTGTCCGGTCGGATCCTTGTGGTCGATGACAACAAGGTGATCCGGCAGTTGATCAGGGTCAACCTTGAGCTGGAGGGCTTCGAGGTCGTGACCGCGGCTGATGGTGCCGAATGTCTGGACGTCGTGCACCAGGTGAGACCCGACGTCGTCACCCTCGACGTGATGATGCCGCGGCTGGGCGGACTGCACACCGCGGCGCGGCTGCGTTCCGATCCGCGGACGTGGGACATCCCGATCGCCATCGTCAGTGCCTGCGGTCAGGGCGAGGTGGACAACGGGGAGCCGGTGGCCATCGACGCCTATCTGGCCAAGCCGTTCGAGCCGACGGAGCTGGTGCGCACGGTGGGGATGCTGGTGCGCGAGGGGCGGCAGCAGCGCGACGATCTGCCGAGCCGCGCGCCGGGCCGAGCGCCGCGCGGCGAGCCGGGAAGCGAGGGGGAACGGGCCGCGGGGTGACGGCGCCGCGCCCCGGTCCCGGGCCCCGTTGTCCACAACGCGAAACCCGTTGGCCCAGGTGCCCCCCTTCTCCCATACGCTTGGCGTGTGACCCCGGCCGAGCTCTCCCGCACCGTTCTGCACTCCGTGCGCGGTGCCGTTGCGGAGTGCGAGCTCTCCGTGCCCGTGCCGGCGCGGATCGTGGTGCAGCCGCCGCCGCGGCCCGGGTGCGGGGACTACGCCTCCAATGTGGCGCTCCAGCTGGCGAAGCAGGCGGGGCGGCCGGCGCGTGAGGTGGCGGAGATCCTGCGCAGGCGGCTGGCCGGCAGCGCCGGGATCGCGCGGGTCGAGATCGCCGGGCCGGGATTTCTGAACTTCCATCTGGGCGACGGGGCGTCGGCCGGTCTCGTGCGCGAGGTACTGGCCCGGGGCGAGCGCTACGGCGCGCCGGCGGCGTCCGGTGCCGCGGCGGGAGCCGGGCCCGGGCGGCTGGCCGAGCGCCCGGCGCGTTACGCGGGGGAGTGGGCCGCGGCCCGGGAGAGCGTCGTGCGGGAGGTGCTGGTGCGGCTCGGGCGGGACGACGCCCGTGCCGGGACGCCGGCGGCCGCCGGTCGCGCGGAGCTGGCCGGGCTCGTCGCGCGGCTGGGCGCCGACGAGGCGCGTTGGGCGCTGCTGAAGCCCGCGGCGGCGGACCCGGTGCGGCCGCCGGCGCGGCCGGTGCAGCACGAGGACAACCCGCGGTTCCGGGTCCAGTACGCCCACGCGCGCAGCCGCGCGATGGTGCGGAACGCCCGCGAGCTGGGTTTCGCGGGGGAGCCGGGGGACGTGACGGGCGACGCCGGCCACGGGGACGTACGGCTTCTCCAGGCGCTGGAGAGCTGTCTCGCGACGTATCCGACGGCCGTCGCGACGGCGGCACGGAGTTGCGCGCCGGACCGGCTGGTGCGTCATCTGGAGGCCACCGCGGACGCCGGTCTGCGCTGGCAGGAGGAGTTTCCGCCGCTGCCCGCCGGCGAGCTGAAACCCTCGGCCGTGCACCGCGCCCGGGTGGCCCTCGCCGAGGCCACCGGGACGGTGCTGTGCAACGGCCTGCACCTGCTCGGCATCTCTTCTCCTGAACATGTCTGATCCGCACCCCCTGAGTCTGGAAATGTCTGATGTACGCGTCCGAACACCCGCGGAGCGCGCCGAGGACTGCCCCGGTCAGGACCTCTGAACGATCTTGAGGGGACCGTTTCCGTTATGAGCCGTTCCGCACACCCCGCAGGGCCCCGGCATGGCGACGTACTGCCCGAGGGGCACTACGCCGGGCCGCCCGCCGATCTCAACTCCCTTGACCCGCGGGTCTGGTCCCGCACCGTCCGGCGCGACGCCGACGGCGCGGTGACGGTCGGCGGGCTGTCCGTGACCGCGCTCGCCGAGGAGTTCGGCACCCCGGCGTACTTCCTCGACGAGGAGGACTTCCGGGCGCGCTGCCGGGCCTGGAAGGACGCCTTCGGACCGGACGCCGACGTCTTCTACGCGGGCAAGGCGTTCCTGTCCCGGGCCGTCGTGCGGTGGCTGAACGAGGAGGGCCTCGACCTCGACGTCTGTTCGGGGGGCGAGCTGGCCACCGCGCTGGCCGCCGGAATGCCCGCCGAGCGCATCGCCCTGCACGGCAACAACAAGAGCACCGAGGAGATCACCCGGGCCGTCGAGGCCGGCGTCGGACGGATCGTGCTCGACTCGTTCCAGGAGATCGTGCGGGTCGCGCACATCGCCCAGCGGCTCGGCAGGCGGCAGCGGGTGCAGATCCGGGTGACCGTCGGCGTCGAGGCGCACACCCACGAGTTCATCGCGACCGCCCACGAGGACCAGAAGTTCGGCATCGCGCTGGCCGGCGGCCAGGCCGCCGAGGCGGTGCGCCGGGCGCTGCGGCTGGACGGGCTCGAACTCATCGGGATCCACAGCCACATCGGGTCGCAGATCTTCGACATGGCCGGCTTTGAGGTCTCCGCCCGAAGGGTGGTGCAGCTGCTCGCCGAGGTGCGCGACGAGCACGGCGTGGAGCTGCCGGAGATCGACCTCGGCGGCGGCCTCGGCATCGCCTACACCTCGGACGACGACCCCAGGGAGCCGCACGAGATCGCCAAGGCGCTGCGGGAGATCGTCGGCCGCGAGTGCGAGGCGGCCGGGCTGCGGGTGCCGCGGCTCTCGGTCGAGCCGGGCCGGGCGATCGTCGGCCCGACCGCCTTCACGCTCTACGAGGTCGGCACGGTCAAGGAGCTGGAAGGGCTGCGGACGTACGTCTCCGTGGACGGCGGGATGTCGGACAACATCCGCACTGCGCTCTACGACGCGGAGTACAGCGTGGTGCTGGCCTCCCGGACGTCGGACGCGGAGCCGATGCTCTCGCGCGTCGTCGGCAAGCACTGCGAGAGCGGCGACATCGTCGTCCGCGACGCCTTCCTGCCGTCCGACGTGGCGCCCGGCGACCTGCTCGCGGTGCCCGCCACCGGTGCGTACTGCCGGTCCATGGCGAGCAACTACAACCACGCGCTGCGGCCGCCGGTGGTGGCGGTCGCGGACGGTGCGGCCCGGGTCATCGTCCGGCGGGAGACGGAGGAAGATCTCCTGCGGTTGGATGTCGGGTAGGCCGGATCGCCGGGTCCGGGCCCCGGATGAAATAAATGTCTCGGCATCCGGACGAACGGCGGAAACGGCCGTCCGGTGCGTGAGACTGGTGCATGACCAGGAAACTGGTGTGTGACCGGGCATGAAACTGCTGGATCGAAGAAAAGACGAGGTCGAATGATGCGTACGCGTCCGCTGAAGGTGGCGCTGCTGGGCTGTGGTGTGGTCGGCTCAGAGGTGGCGCGCATCATGACGACGCACGCCGACGACCTCGCGGCCCGCATCGGCGCGCCGGTGGAGCTCGCCGGGATCGCCGTCCGCCGCCCGGAGCGGGTGCGGGCCGGGATCCCGGCCGAGCTGATCACCACCGACGCGACCGCGCTGGTCAAACGCGGCGACATCGACGTCGTCATCGAGGTGATCGGCGGCATCGAGCCGGCCCGTGGCCTGATCACCACCGCCTTCGAGCACGGCGCGAGCGTGGTGTCGGCCAACAAGGCCCTGGTGGCCGCCGACGGCGCGGCGCTGCACGCGGCGGCCGAGAAGCACAACGCCGACCTGTACTACGAGGCGGCGGTCGCCGGCGCGATCCCGCTGGTGCGGCCGCTGCGCGAGTCGCTCGCCGGCGACAAGGTCGACCGCGTCCTCGGCATCGTCAACGGCACCACCAACTTCATCCTCGACAAGATGGACACCACCGGCGCCGGCTACAGCGAGGCACTGGACGAGGCCACCGCACTCGGGTACGCCGAGGCCGACCCGACCGCCGACGTCGAGGGCTTCGACGCCGCCGCCAAGGCCGCGATCCTCGCCGGGATCGCCTTCCACACCCGCGTCACCATCGACGACGTGCACCGCGAGGGGCTGACGGAGGTCACCGCCGCGGACATCGCCTCCGCCAAGCGGATGGGCTGCACGGTCAAGCTGCTGGCCATCTGCGAGCGGGCCGCGGACGGCGCCTCGGTGACCGCGCGGGTGCACCCGGCGATGATCCCGCTGACCCATCCGCTGGCCTCCGTGCGCGAGGCGTACAACGCGGTCTTCGTGGAGGCCGACGCGGCCGGCCGGCTGATGTTCTACGGTCCCGGCGCGGGCGGCGCGCCGACCGCCTCCGCGGTCCTCGGCGACCTCGTCGCGGTCTGCCGCAACAAGCTCGCCGGTGCCACCGGGCCGGGGGAGTCCGCGTACACCGCGCTCCCCGTGAGCCCGATGGGCGAGGTCGTCACCCGCTACCACATCAGCCTCGACGTGGCCGACAAGCCGGGCGTCCTGGCGCAGGTCGCGACGGTCTTCGCCGAACACGGCGTGTCGATCGACACGGTCCGTCAGCAGGGAAGGGACGGCGAGGCCGACCTCGTCGTCGTCACCCACCGAGCGACCGACGCGGCCCTGTCGTCGACGGTCGGGGCACTGCGCGAGCTGGACACCGTCCGCGGTGTCGTCAGCATCATGCGGGTCGAAGGGGAGTAGAGGAACCCATGTCTGCCAATTCCACCGTGACCACCGCGAACGGTCAGTGGCGCGGAATCATCGAGGAGTACCGCGACCGGCTGCCGGTCGGCGAGACGACCGAGGTCGTCACCCTCCGCGAGGGCGGTACGCCGCTGGTACCGGCCCAGGTGCTGTCCGAGCGCACCGGCTGCGAGGTGCACCTCAAGGTCGAGGGCGCCAACCCCACGGGCTCGTTCAAGGACCGCGGGATGACGATGGCCATCACCCGCGCCAAGGAGGAGGGCGCCAAGGCCGTCATCTGCGCCTCCACCGGCAACACCTCCGCCTCGGCCGCCGCCTACGCGGTCCGGGCCGGGATGGTCTGCGCGGTGCTGGTCCCGCAGGGCAAGATCGCGCTCGGCAAGATGGGCCAGGCGCTGGTCCACGGCGCGAAGATCCTCCAGGTCGACGGAAATTTCGACGACTGTCTGACGCTGGCCCGGGGCCTCTCGGAGAAGTACCCGGTCGCACTTGTGAACTCCGTCAACCCGGTGCGGATCGAGGGTCAGAAGACCGCCGCCTTCGAGATCGTCGACATGCTCGGCGACGCCCCGGACATCCATGTGCTGCCCGTCGGCAACGCCGGCAACATCACCGCCTACTGGAAGGGCTACCGCGAGTACGCCGCCGACGGCCTCGCCGCGCGCACCCCGCGGATGTGGGGCTTCCAGGCGTCCGGCAGCGCCCCGATCGTGCGCGGCGAGGTCGTGAAGGACCCGCACACCATCGCCACCGCGATCCGGATCGGCAACCCCGCCTCGTGGGAGTTCGCCGAGCGTGCCCGGGACGAGTCCGGCGGCCTCATCGCGGACGTGACGGACCGTCAAATCCTGGCCGCCTACCGCCTGTTGGCCGCCAAGGAGGGCGTCTTCGTGGAGCCCGCCTCGGCCGCCTCGGTCGCCGGTCTGCTCAAGGCCGCCGAGGAGGGCAGGGTGGACCCCGGCCAGCGGATCGTCTGCACGGTCACCGGCAACGGCCTCAAGGACCCCGACTGGGCGGTGGCCGGCGCGCCGCAGCCGGTCACGGTCCCGATCGACGCCGACGCCGCCGCCGAGCGGCTCGGCCTCGCCTGACCGGCCCGGACGCCCCTCCGGACCTGCGACGACGTGCGGGGGCGACGGCCGGGCCGGCCGTCGCCCCCGCGTACCGCGCACGTCGCGGCACGCCCCGGCAAACGCTGCAAACACTGCAAATGCGGTGTCGGGGCGGAGGACGGTGCGCGACACGCATCGTGCGCCTCCTGTGCGCCCTATGTCGCGACAGAACCTTCCTTCGATAGGCTGGCAGCAACTCCCCTCCCCACGGCATAACGCAGTGGTGTGCAGGGCAGGTCAGAACAGACCCCACGAGCCGTCCCGGCACCTCGGCAACGCGGTGCTGCGCTCGGGGGCAGTACCGCAGCATCAACCAAGGAGAGTCATCGAGCGATGGCCGGTCCCGCGTTCCGCGCCGCCGCCGTCCGGGTGCGCACCCCCGCCACCAGCGCCAATCTCGGCCCCGGCTTCGATGCCCTGGGACTTTCCCTGGGTCTGTACGACGACGTCGTGGTGCGGGTCGCCGACTCCGGCCTGCACGTCGACATCGCCGGCGAGGGCGCCGGGACGCTGCCGCGCGACGAGAGCCATCTGCTCGTACGGGCCATGCGCACCGCCTTCGACCTGCTCGGCGGGCAGCCGCGCGGCCTGGAGATCGTCTGCGCCAACCGCATCCCGCACGGCCGCGGCCTGGGCTCCTCCTCCGCAGCCATCTGCGCCGGCATCGTCGCCGCCCGCGCCGTGACCATAGGCGGCGAGCAGAAGCTCGACGACGCCGCGCTGCTGGAACTCGCCAACGAGATCGAGGGCCACCCCGACAACGTCGCCGCCTGCCTGCTCGGCGGCTTCACGCTCGCCTGGACGGACACCGGCACGGCGCGGGCGATCCGGATGGATCCGGCCGATTCCATCGTTCCGGTGGTCTTCGTGCCCGGCAAACCCGTGCTGACCGCGACCGCCCGCGGACTGCTCCCGCGCACCGTCCCGCACGGGGACGCCGCGGCCAACGCCGGCCGCGCGGCACTGCTCGTCGAGGCGCTGACCAGGCGCCCCGAGCTGCTGCTCGCCGCGACCGAGGACCGACTTCACCAGGACTACCGCGCCCCGGCGATGCCGGAGAGCATGGCCCTGGTGAACCGACTGCGCGCGGACGGCGTCCCCGCAGTCATCTCCGGTGCGGGCCCCACGGTGCTCGCACTGGTCGAAGAGGCGGCGGCCGAAAAGGTCGCGGCGCTGGCGGGCGAGGGGTGGGCCGCCAACCGGCTGACCCTCGACGCGGCCGGTACGTGTGTGCTGCCGCTCGCCGGGTGATCGCACCGAGCGATCACCGATCGCCGGTCTTGGAGAGGGGGAATGTTTGTTGGATCCGGTAGTGTTAACCTCAAGTCAGTACTCGACGCCAGTGTGGCGCGGTGCTTCGTGTCCCCCATCGGGACCACTTTCTTCCGGGAGCCTCCCCAACTGCTTGGAGCTTTTGTCCTGAGCAGGAGTGAGCACGCTCCGGAATCGGCGTGACGACAAAAGACACACCCCAGATCTTCACGCCGAAGCCATGAATTGATCTTTCCGCCGTATCCGGCGGACCACCGCCCCGGCCCGGTCCGCAAGACCTAAGGACCCAGCCGGACAGCACAACCGGTCGCCGAGCCAGACAGGCCGACGCCCGCTCCAGGGAAGGACCCTTCGTGAGCGACACCACCGATCTGATGGGCGCGCGCACCGATGGCAGTGCCACCACGCCCGCCACGGACGCTCCCGCCGCGCCTGCCACCACGCGGCGCCGCCGTTCCGGCACCGGCCTTGAGGGCATGGTCCTGGCAGAGCTGCAGCAGATTGCCTCCGGCCTCGGTATCAAGGGCACCGCGCGGATGCGCAAGAGCCAGCTGATCGAGGTCATCAAGGAGAAGCAGGCCGCCGGCTCCGGGACCGCCGCCAAGGCCGACGCCCCCGCAGACACCGAGACCAAGCCCAAGCGCCGTACGACCTCCAAGGCCCGCACCGGCGAGGCCGGTGCCGAGCCCGCGGCGAAGACCGAGAAGGCCGCCAGGACGGCCAGGACCGCGGAGAAGGCCGGGGCCCAGCAGCAGATCGACATCCCCGGCCAGCCCTCGCCGCAGGGCAGCGCCGCCGAAGAGGCGCCGGCCGGCGAGCGCCGCCGCCGTCGGGCCACCGCCCCCGCGGGCAGCCCGGACGCCGAGGTCCGCACCGAGGCCAAGGCCGAGGCCGCCACCGCGGTCAAGACCGAGGCCCGGACCGAGACGGTCGCCCCGCAGGAGACCGGCGAGGGCCGGCCCGCCAAGGGCGCCGACCGCCAGGAGCGCGGGGACCGCCAGGACCGCGGCCAGAAGGGCGAGCGCGGCCGGCGCGACCGTGACCGGGACCGCGACCGCCGCAAGGGCGACGCGGGCGACGGCGGCCAGGGCGGCAACCGCCAGCGGGACCGCCGGGACGCCGACGAGGAGGACTTCGAGGGCGGCCGGCGCGGTCGGCGCGGCCGTTACCGCGACCGCCGCGGGCGCCGTGGCCGCGAGGACTTCGCCGGTGAGCCGCAGTTGGCCGAGGACGATGTGCTGATCCCCGTCGCGGGCATCCTCGACATCCTCGACAACTACGCGTTCATCCGGACCTCCGGCTACCTCCCCGGCCCGAACGACGTCTACGTCTCGCTCGCCCAGGTCCGCAAGAACGGCCTGCGCAAGGGCGACCACGTCACCGGCGCGGTGCGCCAGCCCAAGGACGGCGAGCGGCGCGAGAAGTTCAACGCGCTGGTGCGCCTGGACACCGTCAACAGCATGGCGCCCGAACAGGGCCGCCAGCGGCCGGAGTTCGGGAAGCTGACGCCCCTTTACCCGCAGGAGCGGCTGCGCCTGGAGGGCGAGTCGGGCGGGCTGACGACCCGGATCATCGACCTGGTCACCCCGATCGGCAAGGGCCAGCGAGGGCTGATCGTGGCCCCGCCGAAGACCGGCAAGACCATGATCATGCAGGCGATCGCCAACTCGATCACCCGCAACAACCCCGAGTGCCACCTGATGGTCGTCCTCGTCGACGAGCGTCCGGAAGAGGTCACCGACATGCAGCGGTCGGTCAAGGGCGAGGTCATCTCCTCGACCTTCGACCGCCCGGCCGAGGACCACACCACCGTCGCCGAGCTGGCCATCGAGCGCGCCAAGCGGCTCGTGGAGCTGGGTCACGACGTGGTCGTGCTGCTGGACTCCATCACCCGCCTGGGCCGCGCGTACAACCTCGCGGCGCCCGCCTCCGGCCGCATCCTGTCCGGTGGTGTCGACTCGACCGCGCTCTACCCGCCGAAGCGCTTCTTCGGCGCCGCGCGCAACATCGAGGACGGCGGTTCGCTGACCATCCTGGCCACCGCGCTGGTCGAGACCGGCTCGCGGATGGACGAGGTGATCTTCGAGGAGTTCAAGGGCACCGGCAACCTGGAGCTCAAGCTCGACCGCAAGCTCTCCGACAAGCGCATCTTCCCCGCGGTGGACGTGGACGCGTCCAGCACCCGCAAGGAAGAGATCCTGATGGGCAGTGACGAGCTGTCCATCGTCTGGAAGCTGCGCCGGGTGCTGCACGCGCTGGACCAGCAGCAGGCCATCGAGCTGCTGCTGGACAAGATGAAGCAGACGAAGTCCAACGCGGAGTTCCTGCTCCAGATCCAGAAGACGACGCCGACCACGGGCAACGGCAACGACTGACGCCCGCGGCCGCGCCGCACGTCGCCCGGGCCCCCTCACCCACCGTGGTGAGGGGGCCCGGGCGCTTTCCGTGCCGGGTGTGACCCGCGTCGCGCGGCACTGTGCCCCGCTTGAGACCTTTCGCACAGATCCGTACCGCGCAGACGGATTCCGCCGGACCGCGCGCCGCGACAAAAGCCCTGGTGAGAGCCGCCTCCGCGGCTCTGCGGCGGTCCCGTGCGCCCCGTTCTTCTAAGAAAACGCTCATAACGCGCTGTGCAACCCTTCCGGTCGGCCTCCCGTCTGACTGGGCGATCGACCGCCTGCGACAGGGCGACGGCGGGGCGCAGTCGACGACGAAGGACTGAGGAACACATGGCGCACAACGACGGGCCCGCGCGGCCGGCCGGGGACCGCGGCCGTTCCCTACGTGCCACCGGACGGCGGCGCAAGACCCCCACCCGGCGCCGCCGGGCCCTCACCACCGCGCTGTGCGCGCTGGTCGGCGTCGTCCTGCTCGGCGGCGCCGGGCTCGGCTACCTCTACTTCAAGTTCAACGGCAACCTCAAGGGCGTCGACATCAACGCCGCCCTCGGCAAGGACCGTCCGCAGAACGTCGACAACGGCTCCATGGACATCCTCGTCATGGGCTCCGACTCGCGCTCCGGCAAGAACTCCTCCTACGGCCGGGACGAGGGCGGCGCCCGCTCCGACACCGCGATGGTCGTCCACGTCTTCAAGGGCCACCAGAAGGCCAGCGTCGTCAGCATCCCCCGGGACACCCTGGTCACCCGGCCCGACTGCGCCGACAACGGCCGGACCGTCCCCGGCCAGCGGCGGGCGATGTTCAACACCGCCTTCGAGGTCGGCGGCCCGGCCTGCGCCGTCAAGACCGTCGAGTCGATGAGCGGCATCCGCATGGACCACTTCGTCGAGGTCGACTTCACCGGCTTCAAGAAGCTCATCGACGCCCTCGGAGGGGTGCAGATCACCACCACCAAGGCGATCGACGACAAGTACAGCCACCTGCACCTCAAGCCCGGCACGCACACCCTCGGCGGCGAGGACGCCCTCGGCCTCGTGCGCACCCGGCACGGCGTCCCCGGCGGCGACGGCAGCGACCTGGGCCGCATCCAGCTCCAGCAGACCTTCGTCAAGGCACTGATGAAGCAGGTCCGCAGCGTCGGCGTGCTCTCCAACCCGGGCAAGCTCTACAACATCGCCGACACCGCCACCAAGGCCGTCACCGCCGACACCGACCTCAACTCCGTCACCGCGCTGACCGGCCTGGCCAAGGAACTCGGCGGCATACCCTCCGACGGCATCGACATGGTGACGCTCCCGGTGACCTACGACCCGGTCAACCCCGACCGGGTGCTGCCGCTGGCCACCCAGGGCCGCATGGTCTGGGACGCACTCCGCCACGACCAGGCCATCCCCAAGTCCGCGATCAAGGGCTCGGCGGGTGACAAGGGCGGCACGTCCCACTACGTCAAGTAGCCGTACCCCGGCCCGTCGCCCGCCCGCCGGCCCTCGGGAACGCCGGACAGGCGGGCGGGGAATAGCTCCGGCCGTACCCCGGTTTTGGGAGATACGGCCAGTGCTGGCAGACTGGACCGTCGGCCCCGGTTCACGTGACGCAATCCGCGCCACGACCCGGTGCACTCCCGAACCTAGGAGAATCCCTTGAAGCGCGACATCCACCCGGAGTACGTCGAGACCCAGGTCAGCTGCACCTGTGGCGCGTCCTTCACCACCCGTAGCACCGTCGCCGGCGGCACCATCCGCGCCGACATCTGCTCCGAGTGCCACCCGTTCTACACGGGCAAGCAGAAGATTCTGGACACGGGCGGCCGCGTGGCCCGCTTCGAGGCCCGCTTCGGCAAGTCCGCCCAGGCCGCCAAGAAGTAGCGACCCGCAAGGCGCCGGTCTCCGGTCGCCCCCGGATCAGGGGGGACCGGACCGGCGTCTTTGTCGTCCGTACCCTCTGCCCGCCCGGCCGGGGGACGCCCGCCGCACCGCGGCAGTGGGGCACAGCCGCCCCGGGAAGCCACACCAGCAGTCAGCAGAGGAACACACGATGTTCGAGGCGGTCGAAGAACTGGTCGGCGAGCACGCCGGCCTCGAAAAGCGGCTGGCCGACCCAGCGGTCCACGCGGACCAGCGCGAGGCCATGCGGCTCAACAAGCGCTACGCCGAGCTGACCCCGATCATCGCCGCCTACCGCTCCTGGAAGCAGACCGGCGACGACATCGGGACCGCCCGGGAACTGGCCGCGGACGACCCGGAATTCGCCGACGAGGTCAAGGAGCTGGAGGCCCGCCGCGAGCAGCTCACCGAGAAGCTGCGGCTGCTGCTCGTCCCGCGCGACCCCAGCGACGACAAGGACGTGATCCTTGAGGTCAAGGCGGGCGAGGGCGGCGAGGAGTCCGCGCTGTTCGCCGGCGACCTG
The DNA here is from genome assembly GCF_000373585.1 of Streptomyces sp. MspMP-M5. Lineage (GTDB taxonomy): Bacteria > Actinomycetota > Actinomycetes > Streptomycetales > Streptomycetaceae > Streptomyces. Next base: position 75,848 of record NZ_KB891853.1, on the reverse strand, counting down.
CTGCGGATGTACCTGCGGTACGCCGAGCGGGCCGGCTGGAAGACCGAGATCCTCGACGCCAACGAGTCCGACCTCGGCGGCTACAAGGACGTCCAGGTCGCGGTGAAGACCAAGGGCGGAGGCGGCGCCACCGAGCCCGGGCAGGGCGTCTGGGCGCGGCTGAAGTACGAGGGCGGGGTGCACCGCGTCCAGCGGGTGCCCGCCACCGAGTCGCAGGGCCGCATCCACACCTCCGCGGCCGGCGTGCTGGTCACGCCCGAGGCCGAGGAGGTCGAGGTCGAGATCAACGCCAACGACCTGCGGATCGACGTCTACCGCTCCTCCGGCCCCGGCGGCCAGTCCGTCAACACCACCGACTCCGCGGTCCGGATCACCCACCTGCCCACCGGCATCGTGGTCTCCTGCCAGAACGAGAAGAGCCAGCTCCAGAACAAGGAGCAGGCCCTGCGCATCCTCCGCTCGCGGCTGCTGGCCGCGGCCCAGGAGGAGGCCGAGCGGGAGGCGTCCGACGCCCGGCGCAGCCAGGTGCGCACCGTCGACCGCTCGGAGCGCATCCGCACGTACAACTTCCCGGAGAACCGCATCTCGGACCACCGGGTGGGCTTCAAGGCGTACAACTTGGACCAGGTGCTCGACGGCGAGCTGGACCCCGTCATCCAGGCGTGCGTCGACGCCGACGCGGCGGCCAAGCTCGCCGCCGCCCAGTAAGACCGCAAGACCCAGGACGTATCGGCTGGAGGACCAGTGCCGCACGATTCCGGGGGACGCCCCCCGAGCTCCCGATCGTTGCTGCTCGCGGAGGTGGCCCAGGCCACCCAGCGGCTGGCCGACGCCGGCGTACCCTCGCCGCGTTTCGACGCGGAGGAGCTGGCCGCGCATGTGCACGGCGTCAAGCGCAGCCAATTGCACACGGTCGCCGACGCGGACTTCGACGCCCGCTACTGGGAGGCCGTCGCCCGCCGCGAGGCGCGCGAGCCGCTCCAGCACATCACCGGCCGGGCGTTCTTCCGCTACCTCGAACTCGCCGTCGGGCCAGGGGTGTTCGTGCCCCGCCCGGAGACCGAGTCGGTGGTCGGCTGGGCCATAGACGCGGTGCGCGCCATGGACGTCGTCGAGCCCCTGATCGTCGACCTGTGCACCGGCTCGGGGGCGATCGCCCTCGCCCTGGCGCAGGAGGTCCCCCGCTCGCGGGTGCACGCCGTGGAGCTCTCCGACGACGCCCTGGGCTACGCCCGCAAGAACGTCGAGGGGTCCCGCGTCGTTCTCCACCAGGGCGACGCGCTCACCGCGCTCCCCGAGCTGGACGGGCAGGTCGACCTGGTGATCTCCAACCCGCCGTACATCCCGCTCACCGAGTGGGAGTACGTCGCCCCCGAGGCCCGCGACCACGACCCGGAGCTGGCGTTGTTCTCCGGCGAGGACGGCCTGGACACCATCCGGGGCATCGAGCGGACCGCACACCGCCTGCTGCGGCCCGGCGGCGTGGTCGTCGTCGAGCACGCCGACACCCAGGGCGGGCAGGTGCCGTGGATCTTCAACGAGGAGCGGGGCTGGGCCGACGCGGCCGACCACCCCGACCTCAACAACCGGCCCCGATTCGCCACCGCGCGCCGGGCGACGCCATGAACCGCACCGCCCCGGCGCCCGAGGCAGCCGATGCATCCGCTTATTCGTTCCGCGTAACCGTTCCGCACGAGGAGGACCGCTAATGGCACGGCGATACGACTGCAGCGACGCGACCGACCGCGCGACCGGCCTGCGTGAGGCCGCCTCGGCCGTCCGCCGCGGCGAGCTGGTCGTGCTGCCGACCGACACCGTCTACGGCATCGGCGCGGACGCCTTCAGCCCGGAGGCCGTCGGCGACCTGCTGGAGGCCAAGGGCCGCGGCCGGGGCATGCCGTCCCCGGTCCTGGTCGGGTCCCCCAACACCCTGCACGGCCTGGTCACCGAGTTCTCCGAGCAGGCGTGGGAGCTGGTCGACGCGTTCTGGCCGGGGGCGCTCACCCTCGTCGCCCGGCACCAGCCGTCGCTGACCTGGGACCTCGGCGAGACCCGCGGCACGGTCGCGGTCCGCATGCCGCTGCATCCCGTCGCGATCGAACTGCTCACCGAGTTCGGCCCGATGGCGGTCTCCAGCGCCAACCTCACCGGCCATCCGTCGCCGCAGGACTGCGACGCCGCCCAGGAGATGCTCGGCGACTCCGTCTCCGTCTACCTCGACGCCGGCCCGACCCCGGCCGCCGTGCCGTCCTCGATCGTGGACGTCACCGGCCCGGTGCCGGTGCTGCTGCGCGAGGGCGCGATCAGCGCGGAGGAGCTCCGCAAGGTCGTACCCGAGCTCGAGGTGTCGCATTGATGCCCCCGCCGCAGGGGCGTGGCATAGCGGGACGAGGCGACGAACCCCTCCTCGTCCCGGCGGACCCCGCGCCCTGCTTCCGGATCCTCCACGTCAGCACCGGCAACGTCTGCCGCTCGCCGATCACCGAGCGGCTGCACCGCCATGCGCTGCAGGAGCGGCTGGGCACCCCGCAGGCGGTCCGCGGCTGCGGGCTCCTCGTGGAGAGCGCGGGCACCTGGGGCCATGAGGGCGCCCCCATGGAGGCCCACGCCGCCACCGTCCTCGCCGACTACGGCGCGGACCCGGCCGGCTTCATCGGCCGCGAACTGCTCGACGAGCACGTCATCCGCGCCGACCTGGTGCTCACCGCCACCCGCGACCACCGCGCGCAGGTGATCTCGATGGGGCACTCCGCCGGCCTGCGGACCTTCACCCTCAAGGAGTTCAACCGGCTGGTTCGCGCCATAGATCCGGCCACCCTGCCGGCGCCCGACCCCGGCCTGCCCGACGGCGGACTGGTCGAGCGGGCCCGTGCGCTGGTCGGCGCGGCCGCCGCGCTGCGCGGCTGGCTGCTGGCGCCCAACCCGGAGTCCGACGAGGTCCACGACCCCTACGGCGCGCCGATCACGTTCTTCCGCTCGATCGGCGACGAGATCAACCGCGCGCTCGACCCGGTCGTCACCGCCCTCACCGGGGTCCCGGCACCGGCGTAACCACCCCGGGGAACGGCCCTGGAGGGCCCTCTGCGGCCCGTGGGCCGGCCCCGGGCCCCCGACGCCCCACCCGTCGCGCCCGAACCCCCTGCCGCGCCTACATTGGGATTGGGGCCTGCCCGGGAGCACGAGGTCCGGACGGGCCCTGGGGGCACGTGCGACGTGCCCTGGTCCCCGTACGAGGCCCGGAGCCAGCGATGCCCGCCACCACCGCGTCATCCCGCCGTACCTCCGCCACCGGCCGCGCCCCGGCCGACCGCGCCCGGACCGCCGAGGCGGCCGAGACCGCGGAGCGGCAGGCGCGGACCGCCGCCCGCGACGAACTGACCCGCCCGCCCGGCTCACCGGACTTCGCCACGCTGCTGGACCAGGACCCGGAGATCGCCGGCGTCCTGCTGGCCGAGAGCGCCCGGCAGAGCGAGGGGCTCCAGCTGATCGCCGCCGAGAACTTCGTCTCGCCCGCGGTGCTGGCCGCCCTCGGCTCCCCGCTGGGCAACAAGTACGCCGAGGGCTATCCGGGCGCCCGGCACCACGGCGGCTGCGAGATCGTGGACCTCGCCGAGCGGATCGCGGTGGAGCGCGCCAAGGCCCTGTTCGGCGCCGAACACGCCAACGTCCAGTCCCACTCGGGGTCTTCGGCCGTGCTGGCCGCCTACGCCGCCCTGCTGCGCCCCGGCGACACCGTCCTGGCGATGTCCCTGCCGCACGGCGGGCACCTCACGCACGGCTCGCCGGCCAACTTCTCCGGCCGCTGGTTCGACTTCGCCGGCTACGGCGTCGACGGCGAGAGCGGGCTGCTCGACTACGACGCGATCCGCGCACTGGCCCGCGAGCGCCACCCCAAGGCCCTGGTCTGCGGCTCGATCTCCTATCCGCGGCACATCGACTACGCCGCGTTCCGCGACATCGCCGACGAGACCGGCGCGTACCTGATCGCCGACGTGGCCCATCCGATGGGGCTGATCGCGGGCCGCGCGGCGCCCAGCCCGGTCCCGTACGCCGATGTGGTGTGCGCCACCACCCACAAGGTGCTGCGCGGGCCGCGCGGCGGGATGATCCTGTGCCGGGCCCGGCTGGCCGACCGCATCGACCGTGCGGTGTTCCCGTTCACCCAGGGGGGTGCTCAGATGAACGCGGTCGCCGCCAAGGCCGTGGCCTTCGCGGAGGCCGCCACGCCCGCGTTCCGCGGCTATGCGCAGCAGGTGATCGCCAACGCCCGGGCGCTGGCCGACGGGCTGGCCGCGGAGGGCCTGGCGGTCACCACCGGCGGCACCGACACCCACCTGATCACCGCGGACACCGCGGGGCTCGGCACGGACGCGCGCACCGCCCGCGGCCGGCTGGCGGCCGCCGGGATCGTGCTGGACACCTGCGCGCTGCCGGGCGGCGGGCGGTCCGCGCGGTCCGCGCCGTGCCCGACCGGGATCCGGCTGGGCACCGCCGCGGTGACGACCCAGGGCATGGGGGAGGCCGAGATGCACCGGATCGCCGAGCTGATCGGGGCGGCGCTGCGGGAGGAGGGCGCGGTGCGCGCGGCCGTCGCGGGACTGGTCGGCCGGTTCCCGCCCTATCCCGATCGGTCCTGATCCGCCCGGTCCGCGGAACCGCCGGCCGGGGCCCCGGCGTCCTCTCGGGTATTCCCCGTGTTCACGGCCCGGGGGCGGACGCGCATAAGGTGTGGGGCTGTGATGGCCAGCTATCTCGATGGGGCAGCCCGTGCGTGAATACCTGCTGACGCTGTGCGTCACTGCCGCGGTGACCTACCTGCTCACCGGCCCGGTGCGGAAGTTCGCGATCGCCGCCGGTGCCGTGCCGGAGATCCGCGCCCGTGACGTGCACCGCGAGCCGACCCCCCGGCTGGGCGGGATCGCGATGTTCGGCGGGCTGTGCGCGGGGCTGCTGGTGGCCGGGCACCTGACCAACCTCAAGAGCGTCTTCGAGACCAACGAGCCCCGCGCGCTGCTCTCCGGCGCCGCGCTGATCTGGATCCTCGGCGTGCTCGACGACAAGTGGGGCGTGGACGCCCTGGTCAAGCTGGGCGGCCAGATGATCGCCGCGGGCGTGATGGTCCTCCAGGGCCTGACGATCCTCTACGTCCCGGTCCCCGGCATCGGCACCGTCGCGCTGACCCCGATGCAGGGCACGCTGCTGACCGTCGCGCTGGTCGTCATCACCATCAACGCGGTGAACTTCGTCGACGGCCTGGACGGCCTGGCGTCCGGCATGGTCTGCATCGCCGCGGCCGCGTTCTTCATGTACACGTACCGGCTCTGGTTCGGCTACGGCATCGAGGCGGCGGCGCCGGCGACGCTGTTCTCGGTCGTCCTGATGGGCATGTGCCTGGGCTTCCTGCCGCACAACATGCACCCCGCGCGGATCTTCATGGGCGACTCCGGCTCCATGCTGATCGGCCTGGTGATGGCGGCCGGCGCGGTCTCGCTGACCGGCCAGGTCGACCCCGACCTGCTCAACCAGAAGGCCGGCGGTCTGCGCGAGGCCACCCATGCGATGGTGCCGGTCTACATCCCGCTGCTGCTGCCGCTGACGATCATCGCGGTGCCGGTCGCGGATCTGATTCTGGCCATCGTGCGGCGGACCTGGAAAGGCCAGTCGCCGTTCGCCGCGGACCGCGGGCACCTGCACCACCGCCTGCTGGAGATCGGCCACTCCCACAGCCGCGCGGTGCTGATCATGTACTTCTGGTCGGCGCTGATCGCGTTCGGCGCGGTGGCGTACTCGGCGAACGACGCCAGCATGTGGATCGTCCTGGGCATCGTGCTGCTCAGCGCCGTCGGCCTGGTGCTGCTCCTGCTGCCGCGCTTCACCCCGCGGGCCCCGCTCTGGGCCGAGCGGCTGGTGCCGCCGCGCTACCGCCGGGTCGTCCGGGCGGTCGCCGGCACGGCCGCGCCGGGGGCGGAGACCGCGGGCGGCACGGCCGACGAGGCGGCGGGGGAGGATCGCCGGCCGGCCGTTCCGGCCGGGATCCACGGCGCCACGGCGATCGGCGACCGGTCACGTTTCGTGGACCGCCGGAAGGCGGGGAGTCATCACTGAGAGGGTCCGGGGTCGCCCGAACGTGCGTCGGGAATCGGGATGGTTGAACCCATACCAGACAAACGACGGCCCGTCAGTGCACCTATGGGCGCCGTCACTCTCAGGTGTGACAGGATCCACACGGACCAGGTAAAGACCTCATCAAATAGTTTGTGATACCGTTCACGAAACCCGGCGGCAGAGCCGAAGGGCCGTAGTGCGACGGTCCCTTGGCCTCAGGTTCTCCCTCAGGCCGGGTCTACGCTCGTCCCTGACGACACACCCCCACCCAATGCCGGAGCGCCACCATGCAGTCGAATGACGCCCGACTCCTTCTTCACGCCGCCGTGCCCACCGTTGCCGCCGGCGCCGTCGCCGTCGCCGTGAGCGGTCTGGTCGCCGGCGTCACGGGAGCGATCGGCGGCGTCGTCGGCACCGTGCTGGTGCTGCTGGTGATGGGGGCCGGCCTCTTCGCCCTGCAGCAGACCGCCAAGAAGCTTCCGCAGCTGTTCCAGATGATGGGCCTGCTGCTGTACACGGTGCAGATCCTGTTCGTGTTGGTGTTCCTCATCGCCTTCAAGGACACAACTCTCTTCGACACCAAGGCATTTGCGTTCACCCTGCTCGCAGCCACCCTCGTATGGATCGCCGCCCAGACGCGCGGACATATGAAGGCGAAGATCCTGTACGTGGATCCCGACTCCGCGAAGGCCGAGACGGCCGAGACGGCGGGGTCGCCGACGTGACACGTAGGGCCGAGATAAACGGCCTCACGCGGGCCTGCTATCGTCCGGTGCCAACTGCGGCGCTGATGGCGCAGGCGGCTGAGCTCCCGGAGTCCACGAAGCGGACCGGGAAGTTCTCGCGGCCGATGCCTGTGATCCGGTCCGGCTCTGCGCCGACCAGCCGCCCCCCAATCCGTAAGACCAGTCCAGTGCCGCTCCGTGGCTCAACGCCGCGCCGACACAACGAGGTTGCCGTACCTATGCGCCACGCTGAAGGAGCTCGCGGTGAGTGCTGACACGATGCTCGCCTTCGAGACCGACTGCCACATCTTTTCCGGGTGCGGCTTTGATGCTCCCGGGCTCCATAACTTTGTCTTCGAGCCGCTCTTCAAGATCGGCGGCTTCGAGTTCAACAAGCCGATGCTGCTGGCACTGCTCAGCACGGTCGTCGTGGTGTGGTTCTTCTGGGCTGCATTCGGCCGGGCGAAGGTCGTGCCCGGGAAGCTCCAGATGATCGGCGAGGCGGGCTACGACTTCGTCCGCCGCGGGCTCGTCTACGACGCGCTGGGGAAGAAGGAAGGCGACAAGTACGTCCCCTTCATGGTCTCGCTGTTCTTCTTCGTGTGGATCATGAACCTGTGGTCGATCATTCCGGTCGCCCAGTTCCCGGTGACGTCGATCATCGCTTTCCCCGCGGGCCTCGCCGCGATCGTCTACATCCTGTGGGTCTTCCTCACCTTCAAGAAGCACGGCTTCGTCGGCGCCTTCAAGAACTTCACCGGCTATGACAAGTCGCTCGGCTGGGTCCTGCCGCTGCTGATGGCCATCGAGCTTCTCTCGAACCTCATCATCCGGCCGTTCACCCACGCGGTACGACTCTTCGCGAACATGTTCGCGGGCCACCTGCTGATCGTGATGTTCACCGTCGCGAGCTGGTACCTGATGAACGGCATCGGCTTCGCCTACGCCGGCGCCTCGTTCGTCATGACCCTCCTGATGACGGCCTTCGAGCTGTTCATCCAGGCCATCCAGGCGTACATCTTCGTCCTTCTGGCCTGCAACTACGTCCAGGGCGCGCTCGCCGAGCACCACTGAGCACCCCGCCTCCCACCCCAACAGCTGTCCGGTGGCCAACCCCCACCGGTCCGTGAAACGAGAAGGAAGTAACGGCATGTCCGCTGCTCTCGAGATGGTCAACCACCTCGCCGCCGCTGGCGACTTCGATCACAACGCCAAGACCACCCTGGTTGGCAACGTCGCGTCGATCGGTTACGGCCTCGCCGCCATCGGCCCCGGCGTCGGCGTCGGCATCATCTTCGGTAACGGCACCCAGGCCCTGGCCCGCCAGCCCGAGGCCGCCGGCCTGATCCGCACCAACCAGATGATGGGTTTCGCCTTCTGTGAGGCGCTCGCCCTGATCGGCATCGTCATGGGCTTCGTCTACAAGTAAGCCGAAGCCGCATCGACTATCCATTCAGACGGAAGGCACTGATGTGAACGCCCTGAACTTGGCGGTGGAGGTTCCCGAGAACCCCCTCGTCCCGCCGATTCCGGAGCTGGTCATCGGCCTGATCGCTTTCTTCATCGTCTTCGGCTTCCTCGCCAAGAAGCTCCTCCCGAACATCAACAAGGTTCTGGACGAGCGCCGGGCGCAGATCGAAGGCCGTATCGAGGATGCCGAGGCGACTCAGGCCGAGGCGCAGCAGGTTCTCGCGGACTACCGGGCCCAGCTCGCCGACGCCCGCCACGAGGCCGCGCGTCTGCGCCAGGAGGCGCAGGAGCAGGGCGCGACGCTCATCGCCGAGATGCGCGCCGAGGGCCAGCGGCAGCGTGAGGAGATCATCGCCGCCGGCCACGCCCAGATCGAGGCGGACCGCAAGGCGGCCGCCCAGTCGCTGCGCCAGGACGTGGGCAAGCTCGCCACCGAACTGGCCGGCAAGCTCGTCGGCGAGTCCCTCGAGGACCACGCCCGGCAGAGCCGGACCATCGACCGCTTCCTCGACGACCTCGAGGCCAAGACGGCGTCGGACGTGACGAAGGCTGAGGCCGGCCGATGAATGGAGCGAGCCGCGAGGCACTCGCCTCCGCACGCGAGCAGTTCAACGCGCTGACGGACAACACCTCCGTCGACGCGGCGAACCTCGCCGAGGAGCTGGCTGCCGTCACCGCTCTGCTCGACCGCGAGGTGTCGTTGCGTCGGGTCCTCACCGACCCGGCGCAGCCCGCCGAGGCGCGGGCCGAGCTGGCCCGGCGGCTGCTCGGCGGCCAGGTCGGCGAGGCCACGCTCGACCTGGTGACCGGAATGGTCCGGGCCCGCTGGTCGCGCTCGCGCGACCTGCCGGACGCGATCGAGGAGCTGGCCTACAGCGCCGACCTCGTCGCGGCCCAGCGGGACGGACGGCTGGACGACGTCGAGGACGAGCTGTTCCGGTTCGGCCGGATCATCGCGTCCAGCGCCGAGCTCCGCCGCGCCCTCACCGACCGGAGCGCGACGGTCTCCGCCAAGACGGAGCTGCTGCACACGCTGCTGGGCGGCCGGGCCAACCCGGTCACCGAGCGGCTGGTGATCCGTCTTGTCGCACAGCCGCGGGGCCGTAGCCTGGAGGCAGGGCTCGACGCCCTCTCCAAGCTGGCGGCGGCCCGCCGGGACCGGATGGTCGCGGTGGTCACCTCCGCGGTGCCGCTCAGCGACGGACAGCGGCAGCGCCTCGGCGCGGCACTGGCCGCACTGTACGGACGGCAGATCCACCTGAACCTCGACGTGGACCCCGCGGTCCTCGGCGGCGTCCAGGTCCGGATCGGCGACGAGGTCATCAACGGGACCATCGCGGACCGCCTCGACGAGGCAGCCCGTCGGATGGCCGGCTGACCCAGCCACCAACTCAAGAGCTGCACACCCGGCGGCCGGACACCGGACCCGCCGGACCGACAGGTCCGGCCGTGGTCCGGACGACGCCCCGGAGAACAGCACCAGCACGACGGCGGCCCGAGTTGGGCCGTAAGCGGAAAGCCCGTGGGGGACGAGCCCCCGGACACCGCACGTAACTTCGGGCCCAACAAGGAGAGCAGGGAACCCAGATGGCGGAGCTCACGATCCGGCCGGAGGAGATCCGGGACGCACTGGAGAACTTCGTCCAGGCGTACAAGCCGGACGCGGCCTCGCGCGAAGAGGTCGGGACGGTCAGCGAGGCCGGCGACGGCATCGCGAAGGTCGAGGGTCTGCCCTCGACCATGGCGAACGAACTGCTGAAGTTCGAGGACGGCACCCTCGGCCTCGCGCTGAACCTCGAAGAGCGCGAGATCGGTGCGGTCATCCTCGGCGAGTTCAGCGGCATCGAGCAGGGCCAGCCGGTGCAGCGCACCGGCGAGGTGCTCTCGGTCGCCGTGGGCGACGGCTACCTGGGCCGCGTCGTCGACCCGCTGGGCAACCCGATCGACGGCCTCGGCGAGATCGAGACCGAAGGCCGCCGCGCCCTTGAACTGCAGGCCCCCGGCGTCATGGTCCGCAAGTCGGTCCACGAGCCCATGGAGACCGGCTACAAGGCCGTCGACTCCATGGTGCCGATCGGCCGCGGCCAGCGTCAGCTGATCATCGGCGACCGCCAGACCGGCAAGACCGCCCTGGCCGTCGACACGATCATCAACCAGCGCGACAACTGGCGCTCCGGCGACCCGAAGAAGCAGGTCCGCTGCATCTACGTCGCCGTCGGCCAGAAGGGCTCCACCATCGCGTCCGTGCGCGGCGCGCTGGAGGAGGCCGGTGCCCTGGAGTACACCACCATCGTCGCCGCCCCGGCGTCCGACCCGGCGGGCTTCAAGTACCTCGCGCCCTACACCGGCTCGGCCATCGGCCAGCACTGGATGTACCAGGGCAAGCACGTCCTGATCATCTTCGACGACCTCTCGAAGCAGGCCGACGCCTACCGCGCCGTCTCCCTGCTGCTGCGCCGCCCGCCGGGCCGCGAGGCGTACCCGGGCGACGTCTTCTACCTGCACTCGCGTCTGCTGGAGCGCTGCGCCAAGCTCTCCGACGACATGGGCGCCGGCTCGATGACCGGTCTGCCGATCGTCGAGACCAAGGCCAACGACGTCTCGGCGTTCATCCCGACCAACGTCATCTCCATCACCGACGGCCAGTGCTTCCTGGAGTCGGACCTGTTCAACGCCAACCAGCGTCCGGCACTGAACGTCGGTATCTCGGTCTCCCGCGTCGGTGGCTCGGCCCAGCACAAGGCCATGCGCCAGGTGTCCGGCCGCCTCCGTGTGGACCTCGCCCAGTACCGCGAGCTGGAGGCGTTCGCCGCCTTCGGTTCCGACCTGGACGCGGCCTCCAAGGCCCAGCTGGGCCGCGGTCAGCGCATGACCGAGCTGCTCAAGCAGGACCAGTACGCGCCGATGGCCACCGAGGACCAGGTCATCTCCATCTGGGCCGGCACCAACGGCAAGATGGACGACGTGCCGGTCGCGGACATCCGCCGCTTCGAGCGCGAGCTCCTCGACCACCTCCGCCGGGAGAAGAAGGACCTGCTGACCAGCATCCGCGAGGGCGCCAAGATGTCCGATGACACCATCGGTGCCATCTCGGACGCCGTCGACGCCTTCAAGCGGCAGTTCGAGACCTCGGACGGCAAGCTGCTCGGCGAGGACACCCCCGCCACCGGCAAGTGACGACGGAAGGGACCTGATCCATGGGAGCCTCGCTCCGGGTCTACAAGCGTCGTATCCGCTCCGTCTCCGCGACCAAGAAGATCACCAGGGCGATGGAGATGATCGCCGCCTCGCGCGTCGTCAAGGCGCAGCGCCAGGTGGCGGCATCGACGCCGTACGCCAGTGAACTGACCCGCGCGGTGACCGCGGTTGCGACGGGTTCGAACACCCAGCACCCGCTGACCACCGAGACGGAGCAGCCGTCCCGGGCCGCGCTGTTGCTCATCACGAGCGACCGCGGTCTGGCCGGTGCCTACTCGTCCAACGTCATCAAGACCGCGGAGGCGCTCACCAAGCGCCTCAAGGCCGAGGGCAAGGAGGTCGACACCTACATCGTCGGCCGCAAGGGTGTGTCGTACTACGGCTTCCGCGAGCGGAAGGTCGTGGAGTCGTGGACCGGCTTCACCGACAGCCCGAACTACGGCGACGCCAAGAAGATCGCCGCCCCGCTGATCGAGGCGGTCCAGAAGGACACGGCCGAGGGCGGGGTGGACGAACTCCACATCGTCTACACCGAGTTCGTCTCGATGATGACGCAGAACGCGCTGGACGACCGTCTGCTGCCGCTGTCTCTCGACAAGGCCGCCGCGGAAGAGTCCGAAGAGAAGTCCAAGGGCGAGATCCTCCCGCTCTACGACTTCGAGCCGTCGGCCGAGGACGTCCTGGACGCCCTGCTGCCGCGGTACGTGGAGTCGCGGATCTACAACGCGCTGCTGCAGGCCGCCGCCTCCAAGCACGCCGCCACCCGGCGTGCGATGAAGTCGGCGACCGACAACGCGGAAGACCTCATCAAGTCGCTCTCGCGGCTTGCCAATGCGGCCCGCCAGGCCGAAATCACCCAGGAAATCAGCGAGATCGTCGGCGGCAGTGCCGCACTGGCCGACGCGACCGCGGGGAGTGACTGACAACTATGACCACCACTGTTGAGACGGCCGCTGCCACGGGCCGCGTCGCCCGGGTCATCGGCCCGGTCGTCGACGTGGAGTTCCCCGTCGACGCGATGCCGGACATCTACAACGCGCTGACCGTCGAGGTCGCCGACCCGGCCGAGGCCGGCGCCACCAAGACCCTGACGCTCGAGGTCGCACAGCACCTCGGCGAGGGCCTGGTCCGGGCGATCTCCATGCAGCCCACCGACGGCCTGGTCCGCCAGGCCACGGTGACCAACACCGGCAACGGCATCACCGTGCCGGTCGGGGACATCACCAAGGGCAAGGTGTTCAACACCCTCGGTGAGATCCTCAACAAGCCGGAGGCGGCTTCCGAGGTCACCGAGCGCTGGCCGATCCACCGCAAGGCCCCGTCCTTCGACCAGCTCGAGTCGAAGACCGAGATGTTCGAGACCGGCATCAAGGTCATCGACCTGCTGACCCCGTACGTCAAGGGCGGCAAGATCGGCCTGTTCGGCGGCGCCGGCGTCGGCAAGACGGTGCTCATCCAGGAGATGATCTACCGCGTCGCCAACAACCACGACGGTGTCTCCGTGTTCGCCGGTGTCGGCGAGCGCACCCGTGAGGGCAACGACCTCATCGAGGAGATGACCGACTCCGGCGTCATCGACAAGACCGCGCTGGTCTTCGGCCAGATGGACGAGCCCCCGGGCACCCGTCTGCGCGTCGCGCTGGCCGGCCTCACCATGGCCGAGTACTTCCGCGACGTCCAGAAGCAGGACGTGCTGTTCTTCATCGACAACATCTTCCGCTTCACCCAGGCCGGTTCCGAGGTCTCGACCCTGCTCGGCCGCATGCCCTCCGCGGTGGGCTACCAGCCGAACCTGGCCGACGAGATGGGTCTCCTCCAGGAGCGCATCACCTCGACCCGCGGTCACTCGATCACCTCGATGCAGGCGATCTACGTCCCCGCGGACGACCTGACCGACCCGGCCCCGGCGACGACCTTCGCGCACCTCGACGCGACGACGGTCCTCTCCCGTCCGATCTCGGAGAAGGGCATCTACCCGGCGGTCGACCCGCTGGACTCGACGTCCCGGATCCTGGACCCGCGCTACATCTCGCAGGACCACTACAACTGCGCCTCGCGCGTGAAGTCGATCCTGCAGAAGTACAAGGACCTCCAGGACATCATCTCCATCCTGGGTATGGACGAGCTCAGCGAGGAGGACCGGCTCACGGTCTACCGCGCCCGCCGGATCGAGCGCTTCCTCTCCCAGAACACCCACGTGGCGAAGCAGTTCACCGGTGTCGACGGTTCGGACGTGCCGCTGGACGAGTCGATCGCGGCCTTCAACGCGATCGCCGACGGCGAGTTCGACCACTTCCCGGAGCAGGCGTTCTTCATGTGCGGTGGTCTCGAGGACCTCAAGAACAACGCCAAGGAGCTTGGCGTCTCCTGACCCGTGCTCCCGGACCGGGGGCGGCCCTGGCCGTCCCCGGCCCGTACGACCACTAGTATTTGACCCAACATCTGCCACACCAGGCAGGTGGAGACCCGAGGAGCCATCGTGGCTGAGCTGCACGTCGAGTTGGTCGCCGCGGACCGGCAGGTCTGGTCCGGCGAGGCCAGCCTGGTCGTCGCGCGCACCTCGTCGGGCGACATCGGCGTCATGCCCGGACACCAGCCGCTGCTCGGCGTGCTGCAGTCGGGCCCGGTGACGATTCGTACGACCGGCGAGAGCGGGGACGGCACCGTCGTCGCCGCGGTGCACGGCGGTTTCATCTCGTTCGCCGACAACAAGCTGTCTCTGCTCGCGGAGATCGCCGAGCTGTCGGACGAGATCGATGTCCAGCGTGCGGAGCGGGCCCTGGAGCGGGCGAAGTCGGATGCTGACGCAGCCGCCGAGCGCCGCGCCGACGTCCGGCTGCGCGCGGTGGCGGGCGCTCACTGAGCTCCGTCACCGTCGAGATCGATCCTCAGCCGCGGGCTGCCCGGAGTTCCGGAGCGGTCCGCGGCTGAGGCAATGCAGGTGCGTTTCCCTGCCCCGGACCCCGTCCGGGGCCACCCCCACCGAGGCGAGGAGGTCGGTCGAGATGGTCCTCGCTCTGCTTGTGAGCGGCGCGGTCGTGCTGCTGGTCCTGCTGGGGCTGTTCGTCTTCGGACTGAGGCGACGGCTCATCCAGCGACCCGGCGGCACCTTCGACTGCAGCCTGCGCTGGAACGTGCCGGAGGACGAGCCCAGCGGCAAGGGCTGGATCTACGGCGTGGCGCGGTACAACGGCGACCGGATCGAGTGGTTCCGGGTGTTCTCGTACGCGCCCCGGCCCCGTCGCCTGCTGGAGCGCTCCGCCATCGAGGTGCTGGCGCGCCGCACCCCACAGGGCGAGGAGGAGCTCGCGCTGCTCTCCGACTCCATCGTGCTGGCCTGCGCCCACGGCGGCGTCCGCGTCGAACTGGCGATGAGCGAGGACGCCCTCACCGGCTTCCTCGCCTGGCTGGAGGCGGCCCCGCCGGGGCAGCGGGTGAATGTGGCGTGAGGCCGGAATAGCGCCCGCCTCCCGACCGTTGTGGCCCCGCAGGGGGGCCTCGCGTCCCCTACGGGATCCGTTCGGCCGGCCCCTACGGTGCCCCCACTGCCCCCCACCGCGCCCCTAAGGTGCCTCCACCCCCAACTCCTGGGCCAGGACGGCTGCTTGGAGGCGGCTGCGGAGCGCGAGCTTGTTCAGCAGTCGGCTGACGTGGGTCTTCACGGTGGCCTCCGCCATCGCCAGGCGCAGCGCGATATCGGCGTTCGACAGCCCCTCGCCCAGGCATCCCAGCACCTCCCGCTCGCGCGGGGTCAGCGCGTCCAGGACCGCCGGGTCCGGGGCCGTCCGGTCCCGCGACGGCCGGGCCGTCGGCCGCGTCCGGGCGAACTCGGCGATCAGCCGCCGGGTCACCGCCGGCGCGATGAGCCCCTCGCCGGACGCCACCGTGCGCACCGCGCCGAGCAGCGTCGCCGCGTCGCTGTCCTTGAGCAGGAAGCCCGCGGCGCCCGCGCGCAGCGCGCCGAAGACGTATTCGTCCAGGTCGAAGGTGGTCAGCACCAGGACGTCGGCCAGTCCCTCCTCGGTGATCCGGCGGGTGGCCGAGACCCCGTCCAGCCGGGGCATCTGGATGTCCATGAGGACGAGATCGGGGCGCAGCGCGCCGGCCAGCCGGACCGCCTCCTCGCCGTCCACGGCTTCCCCGGCGACCTCGATGTCGGGTGCGGTCCCCAGGATGAGGACCAGCCCGGCCCGTACGGCGGACTGGTCCTCGGCGACCAGGACCCGGATGGGCCGCGCGGCGGCGCCGGTCATCGTTGCTCTCCCTTCCCGGTGGCGGGCAGTGCCGCCCGTACCAGCCAGACGCTTCCGTCCGGCCCGCCTTCGGGGCCGGCGTCGAACTCCCCGCCCAGTAGGGCGATCCGCTCCCGCATGCCGGTCAGCCCGGCCCCGGAGCCGGGCGCGCGGGGCCCCGGTCGGTCGGCGTACGGGCTGCGGACGGTGACGGTGAGCGCCCCGCCGGCGCCGTGGGCGATCCGCACCCGGACCTCGCCGGGCGCGGCGTGCTTGAGCGCGTTGGTCAGCGACTCCTGGACGATGCGGTACGCGGCCAACTCGACCGGCGCGGACGGCTTTTCGGTGCCCGCCCCGGCCGGCCCCCGGCCGTCGTCCAGGACGAACTCCAGGCCACTGGCGGCGCCGTTCGCACGGGCCTGGGCGACCAGTGCGGCCAGCCCGTCGAGGGTGGGGGTGGCCGCCGGCCCGTCCCCGGTGGTGTTCGCGTCCCGCAACAGGCCGATGAGCCGGCGCATTTCGGCCAGGCCCTGGACGCTGTTCTCGCGGATCACGCCGAGCGCGGCCCGGGTCGCGTCGGGCTCGTCGAGGGTCTGCGCGGCGGTGGCGTGGATGGCGATCGCGGACAGGTGGTTGGCGACCAGGTCGTGCAGTTCCCGTGCCATCCGGGCGCGTTCGCCGGCCACCGCCTGGGTGCGGTCCATCTCGGCCAGCAGCGCGGTCTGTTCGGCCCGCAGCCGGGCGGCCTGCGCGGCGTCCCGGTGGTCGCGGATGATCAGGCCGGTCCAGGCCGGGGCCACGGTGACCAGCGCGATCACGATGCCGATCAGGACCACCTGCGGGCTGTGCCAGAACACCGCGGTCACGGCGGTGGCGAGCACCGTCAGCAGCACCGAGGCCACCGGGATCCGGCGGGCGGCGGCCGGCGGACCGTAGAGCACCGCGGCATAGACCACGTCGGTGAACATCAGGACGGTGGCGGCCAGTGTGCCGGCGCAGGAGTCCAGCGCCAGCGCGGGCAGCGCCAGGGCCAGCGCGGCCAACGGGGCGGTCCGGCGCAGCAGTTCGGCGGCGGCCATCACGGTGAGCGCGAGCAGGGTCAGTGCCGGGGGCAGGCCGAGCAGCGGCGGTCCGCCGTACAGGCCGAGCGCCCACAGCATCAGCCCGCCGGCCAGTCCGCCGCCCGCGGCGAGCACGTCATGCCGGTGCGGCCGGGCACACGCGACGGGGGAGGGGGCGTTCACCCCTCCATCAAACACGGCGGCGGCGCCGGCCGTCGCCACGGCGGGGAGACGGACCGTGCCGGGCGCCCCGTGACCCGGCCTCCTACATCGAAAGTCGCAGCCGGAATCGTCGCCGCAGACGACGGACCGGGCACCGGCGGCTGGGAGGCTGGAGGGGACCGGCCGCTCGGACGGCCCCGGACCTCCCGGAGCCGCCCGGTACGGGGAGCTGCCGGAGAGGAGGGACCGCCGTGGTCGTCACGCTGATCATCGCCTGTGAGGTCGGCTTCTGGGTGCTGCTCGCCGTCGGCCTGGCGCTGCGCTATCTGGCGCGGATGCCGAAGACGGGGGCGGCGGTGCTGCTGCTGGAGCCGCTGCTGGAACTGGTGCTGCTGATCGTCACCGCGATCGACCTGAAGAACGGCGCCGCCGCCGATTGGAAGCACGGCCTGGCCGCCCTCTACATCGGCTTCACCGTCGCCTACGGCCACCACACGATCAAGTGGGTCGACCGGTACGTCGCGCACCGCTTCGCCGGTGGTCCGCCGCCGGTCAAGCGGTACGGAAGGGAGCGCTTCCGGTACGAGGTGACACTGTGGCTGCGCACGGTGCTGATGGCCGCGGTGGCGGCCGGGCTGCTCCAGGGCGCGATCTGGTACGTCGGCGGCGACGGCGACGTCTCGTCGCTCCGGAGCTCGCAGGCGGCGGGCCTGCGCCTCGTGGTGATCCACGGGGTGATCACGCTGACGTACCTGATCTGGCCGAAACAGCGGCCCAAGGACCGGGCCGCGCCGGACGAGACGCCGGCCCGGCGCGCAGCGAAGATCCTGCGCTAGGTCGCTTCTGACGGAGCCGGGCCGGAGCCGCGCCGGCGTGGGGCTGGGCCGCGCCGGTGCCGGACTCCGCTCAGCGCTCGCCGCCCGGCACCCACAGCACGTCCCCGGTCTCCTTGTTGGCCGTGCGGGCCAGGATGAACAGGAGGTCGGAGAGGCGGTTGAGGTAGGTGGCGGTGAGCGGGTTCATGGTCTCGCCGTACTGCTCCAGGGCCGCCCAGGTGGAGCGCTCGGCCCGGCGGACGACGGTGCACGCCTGGTGGAGCAGGGCGGCGCCGGGGGTACCGCCGGGGAGGATGAAGCTGCGCAGCTTCTCCAGCCCTTCCAGGAAGCGGTCGCAGTCCGCCTCCAGCTTGTCGACGTAGGACTGCTCGACGCGCAGCGGCGGGAACTTCGGGTCCGCCACGACCGGGGTCGACAGGTCGGCGCCGACGTCGAAGAGGTCGTTCTGCACCCGCAGCAGCACCGCGGTGATCTCCTCCGGCAGCGCGCCGAGGGCCAGCGCCACGCCGATCGCCGCGTTGGCCTCGTTGGCGTCCGCGTACGCCGCGATGCGGGCGTCGGTCTTGGCGGTCCGGCTCATGTCGCCGAGCGCGGTGGTGCCCTTGTCTCCGGTACGGGTGTAGATGCGGGTCAGATTCACCATACGAGGGAGACTACGCCGCGGCCCGGCGGACGGCCCGGCCGCGCGGGGCCCGCGACGGTGCCGCCCCGCGCGGGCCGAGGCGGTCGCCGCGGGCTCGCCACGGAGGGCACCGTCGAGGGCTGCACCGGGGCGTTCGCCCTGCGGGACGGGACGGGACGGACGGTGGCGGCGCCCGGCCGAAAGCCCCTCAACTACTTACCGGGGGCGGCCGGCTGACGGCCTTCCGGGTGCGCGCCGCAGCCCGTGGGTGTGATGTCTTCCTTTGGAGACGTGACGCGCATCTCTTCCCCGCCAATCGATCGCCGGTGACCGCTAACGTCACTCAGGACCGTCAAATGCACAGGGTGTGAGGGGACAAGCAGTGGCAAAGAAGCTTGCCGTCATCGGCGCCGGACTGATGGGTTCCGGAATCGCGCAGGTCTCGGCCCAGGCCGGCTGGGACGTCGTCCTCCGCGATGTGACGGACGAGGCGCTGGCCCGCGGCAAGGGCGGCATCGCGTCCTCCTTCGAGAAGTTCGTCGCCAAGGGCAAGCTGGAGGCGGCCGCCGCCGAGGAGGCGCTGGGCCGTATCACCACCACCACCGACCTGGACGCGGTCGCCGACGCGGACGTCGTCGTGGAGGCGGTCTTCGAGAAGATCGAGGTCAAGCGGGAGATCTTCCAGGCGCTGGACAAGCTCGCCAAGGACGACGCGGTGCTGGCCTCCAACACCTCCGCGATCCCGATCACCAAGATCGCCGCGGCCACCGCCCGGCCCGAGCGGGTGGTCGGCACCCACTTCTTCTCGCCGGTGCCGATGATGCAGCTCTGCGAGCTGGTGCGCGGCTACAAGACCAGCGACGAAACCCTCGCCGCCGCCCGGGAGTTCGCCGAGTCGGTCGGCAAGACCTGCGTGGTGGTCAACCGCGATGTGGCCGGCTTTGTCACCACCCGGCTGATCTCGGCGCTGGTCGTCGAGGCCGCCAAGCTCTACGAGTCCGGCGTGGCCAGCGCCGAGGACATCGACATCGCCTGCAAGCTGGGCTTCGGTCACGCGATGGGGCCGCTGGCCACCGCCGACCTGACGGGCGTCGACATCCTGCTGCACGCCACCGAGAACATCTACACCGAGTCCCAGGACGAGAAGTTCGCCCCGCCGGAGATCATGCGCCGCATGGTGGACGCCGGCGACATCGGCCGCAAGAGCGGCCAGGGCTTCTACACCCACTGATACCGCGTCAGGGCTGTACTCCGACGGGGTCACCCGCCGGGGTGATTTCGGTATCGGTTCGCTTACAGACGGCAACTTCGCCGTATGAGAGGCAGTCAGTTCGGTAGACGACAATGCACCACAACCCATGACATCGGGGAGCGCATATGCACATCAGGGGCGACCACGCCGAGCTGGTCGTCGGGGGCCGCCTCGACGTCCGCAGCGCGGCGGACGCCCGCACGGCCCTGCACGCCGCCGTGGACTCCGGCCGGGGTGATCTGGTGCTGGACCTGACCGAACTGGACTCGTGGGACGCCACCGGCCTCGGCGTGATCATGGGCGTGCACCGCCGGGCCGGCCGCAACAACCGCCGGCTGGTGCTGCGTGGGGTGCCGCCGCAGATGCAGCGGCTGCTGGTCGCCACCCGGCTGCACCGCATCCTCGCCATCGAGGGCGGGATCGAGGCGGAGTCGCTGCCCCGGGTGTGAGGAGCGGGGCGGTGGACGGGGAGGTGCCCGTCCCCGCTCCGTGGCCGCCCCCCGCCGGGGCCGCAGCGGGCGGCGGGGGCGGCTCGGATCGCTGGGATGGATCGGGAGGAATGCCGCAAGACGTGCATTTCCGCTGATCTGGTGTCGTTCTCGTCAAGGTGCCGCCCCGGCTGTGCCCCCGGCCCGGGATCGGTCTATGGTTCGGTTGTCCGCCGTGTGTCATCATCCGCGGCGGGGTACCGGACCAGACGCGACGGCTGAGGAGATCCGCCGGAGCCGGGGGAGTGCGGACGGCCGGAAGCACCGACGGCACGCACATTCTGGAGAGCTTGCAGCATGGACCCGAACACCCACCCGGGCCCCGAGGAGCACGGCGAGCAGGCCGGTACGGCCGGTCCGCCGGCCCCCGAGTCCGCCGGCCGGCAGGCCGGATCCGGCGGCCTCGCCCGCGTCGTCCGGCTCGTCTCGGGCAACTACCTCGTGACCGTCAACCCCGTCGACGGCTGTGAGATACAGCCCTGCCCGCCCGGCGAGCGCCCCGCCCCGCCCGAGAAGCTGGACGCCCAGGAGCGCGCCGCCGCGGCCCGCGCCGCCCAGCCGCCGGTGCCCTCCGGACCGGTCTCGTTCGCCGGCCACGAGATCCCCCTCGAAGAGCGGGACGAGGACATCGCCCGGCTGGAGCGGCTGCTCTCCCGCGGCCGCTCGGTGCGCGTCACCGGCCCCGCCGGCTCCGGCCGCACCCGGCTGCTGGACGCGGTCGCCGGCCGCGTCGCCGACCTCGCCCCGGACGGCGTGGTGCGGCTCTCCGGCTACCACCGCACCGTCACCGACGTCCTGTACGCCCTCTTCGCGGCCGTCTACCGGGCCCCGCAGCACCGCCCGGAGCGGCCCGAGCTGCTGCGCCTGCTCGGCGGCATCGGCGCGGTCGTCGTCCTGGACGACCTGGAGTTCGGCGGCGCCGCGCTCGACGAGCTGCTGGACGCCACCCCCGAGTGCGCCTTCCTCCTCGCCGCCACCCCCGACGTGCCCGCGCCCAGCGCCGGCGCGCACGTCGAGGAGGTCTTCGTCGGCGGGATCGGCAAGGATGCCGGCCGGCGGCTGCTGGAGCGCGCCCTGGACCGCCCGCTCACCAAGGACGAGACGGCCTGGGCCGCCGACCTGTGGTTCGAGTCCGAGGGGCTGCCGCTGCGCTTCGTCCAGGGCGCCGCCCTGCTGCGGCAGCGCGACAAGGCCCGGATCGAACCGGGCGCCCTCGACGACGGCTACGGCCTCTTCCCCGAGGACGGCACGGCCGACCCGGAGCAGCGCCCCGAGGTCCCGCTGCCGGCCGTCGGCGAGGCCGCCGCGCCCGCCCCGCTGCTCGCCGAACGGCTCGGCGCCGCCGCCCAGGAGACCCTTCGCTTCGCGGTCGCCCTCAACGGCGAATTGCCGCACCAGGCCCATCTGCCGGCCCTCACCCAGGACACCCACGCCGACGCCGCCCTCGGCGAACTGCTCGGCTGCGGCCTGATCAGCCCGGCCGGCGGGCACTACCGCCTCGCCGCCACCGTCCAGGAACAGCTCACCGCCGCCGGCTACGCCGAGGGCGCCCCCGCCCGGGCGCACACCGCGGCCCAGCACTACGCCTGGTGGGCCGGGCACCCCTCGGTCACCCCCGAGCGGGCCGCCGCCGAGTCCGACGCGGTGCTGGCCACCATGGGTGTGCTGACCGGCAGCCGGGAGAGCGGCCACCCGGCCGCCGCGGTGCTGCTGGCCCGCACCGCCGCGCCCGCGTT
Organism: Streptomyces sp. MspMP-M5; assembly: GCF_000373585.1. Lineage (GTDB taxonomy): Bacteria > Actinomycetota > Actinomycetes > Streptomycetales > Streptomycetaceae > Streptomyces. Next base: position 53,961 of record NZ_KB891853.1, on the reverse strand, counting down.
CGCCGCGGCGCTGCACTGGAGCGCCTGGGAGCGCAGCCTGCGGCACGGCCAGGAGGCCGCCCGGCTGGCCGGCGAGGTCGCCGAGGAGGCGTACTTCCACCACGACCTGGGTGTGCTCGCGCTGTGCAGCGGCAACGTCGACCGGGCGCGCGCCGAGCTGGAGGCGTCCATCGGGCTGCGCGGGGTGCTCTCCGACCGCGACGGGGCGATCGCCGGACGGCGGGCCCTCGCCCTGGTCATCGACCGGTCCCGGGCCGCCGCGGCGAACGCGCCGACGACGCTGCTGGCGGCCGTCGCCCCCGCGTCCGGCGACGCCGGGGCCGCCGCGGCGGATGCCACGGACGCGCCGGAGCCCCGCGACCCGGCCGCCGGACCGGCCGGCGAGGCGTCGCCCGACGCCGTCTCGACCGCCAAGCTGCACGCCGTCGTCCGCCCCGAGGGGCCGGCCGGCACGGCCACCACCCGGACCGCCGGGTCCGCCCCGGCCGCCGCCGGCCTGGCCACCCCGTTCGACCAGGGCGGAGCGGCGGCGCCGCGCGACACCACCGCCGCGCTCCCGCTCGCCGCGGCCGGCAAGTCCGGGAAGGCCGCGCACGGCGCCCACGCCGCGAAGCCCGGCACGGCGGGCAAGGCCGCCGCGGCCGGCGCCGGCGGGGGACTCGGGCGCGGCATCCGCCGCACCGGCCGCCGCAACCTCCTCGCGGTCGCCGCCGGAGTGGTACTGGCCGGCGTGCTCGGCACCGTCGTCACCCTCGGCATGACCTCCGACAACTCCGGCCGGCACGACGACAAGGTCACCACCGACCAGTCCCCGGCCGCCGGCGGCGACGCGCAGGAGCCGGCCCAGGAGCCCGGCACCGGCGCCGGCCTGCCGCCCACCCGGTCCGGCACCACCCGGCCCGGCACCCCGGGCACACCCGGCCACCGGGCCACCACCTCGCCGTCCGCCCCCGGCACCACCGGTGCCCCCAGCGGCCCCGGCACCCCGACCGGCGGCCCGACCTCCGCCAGCGGCGGCCCCACCTCGCCCACCGGCCGCCCCACCCACCCCACGCACAAGCCCACCGACACCCCCACCCACCCCACGCCGACCGGGCCCACCGGCACCCCCGACCCCACCCCGACCGGCAAGCCCACGGTCACCCCGACCGGCGAGCCATCGACGCCCTCCGGCGGCAGCTCGGGCGGCAGCCCGTCCGGCAGCAACTCCGCGGTGGCACCGTCCACCAGCAACGGGAGTGCCGACGACACCGGCGCGCCGTCCGCGGGCCGGCCGGCATCCGGCCAGTCGGCATCCGGCCAGGGCACTCCGGCCGGCTGACGCCACCGGCGCCCCGTACGCCCCACCCGGCACACGACGCAACGCGCGACGGCCCGGTACGGACCGCCCGCCGAAGAGGCGGACGACTTCCGTACCGGGCCGTCGCGGTGCGGCCGGCGCGGCCGGTCAGAACAGCCGCAGCTTGTCGTCCTCGATGCCGCGCAGTGCGTCGTAGTCCAGCACCACACAGCCGATGCCGCGATCGGTGGCCAGCACACGGGCCTGCGGCTTGATCTCCTGAGCTGCGAAGACGCCCTTCACCGGGGCCAAGTGCGGGTCGCGGTTGAGGAGTTCGAGATAACGGGTGAGCTGCTCCACACCGTCGATCTCACCGCGCCGCTTGATCTCGACGGCGACGGTCTGCCCGTCGGCGTCCCGGCACAAGATATCCACCGGGCCAATGGCAGTGGGGTATTCACGCCGAATAAGCGAGTAGCCCTCGCCCAGTGTCTCGATCCGGTCGGCGAGCAGCTCCTGGAGGTGGGCCTCCACCCCGTCCTTGATGAGGCCGGGGTCCACACCCAGCTCGTGCGAGGAGTCGTGCATGACCTCCTCCAGGGTGATGATGAGCTTCTCGCCGCCCTTGTTCTCCACCGTCCAGACATTGCCGTCCCCCTCCTTGAGGGAGCAGGGCGGGGACATCCAGTTGAGGGGTTTGTAGGCCCGGTCGTCCGCGTGGATGGACACGGAGCCGTCCGCCTTCACCAGGATGAGGCGGGGCGCGGAGGGCAGATGGGCGGTGAGCCGGCCCGCGTAGTCCACGGAGCAACGGGCAATGACGAGACGCATGGTGCGCCACGCTACTCGAATCGGGGCCGCCGACGCGATTCGCCCCCGCACCGGGGTCTCTTTACGGCGGAAACCCCCGCACCCCCGGCGCCCGGGCATGGCCGGTTGTATGTGCAATCTCCTGGTGCGGGCCCCTTGCGCGGCATACCGTTGACGCGGGGGGTCGTGAGGCGAACACGCTCTGTCGCGAATTCCCCTTGTCCCATCCATGAGGCCCCACCTGTCCCGGCGGGGCCGCGAGAGGAGAACCTCATGTCGCTCGACGTCTCACCGGCCCTCCTCGAACAGGCCGAGCGAGGCGAGGTCGACGAAGCCGTGTTTGTCGACTGCGTCCGGACGTCCCTGCCCTACGCGTGGGGGATGATCAGCTCTCTGGTGGACCGGCTGAAGGCGGACGGCGGAGAGTTCGCCGACAACCAGACGCCGCCGCCGGACGAGCAGGCGCGCGGCCAGCTGCTCCGCGCACTGGCGAGCAACGCCATCCGCGGCTCGTTGGAGCGTCACTTCGGTGTGCGCCTCGCCTTCCAGAACTGCCACCGGGTCGCGGTCTTCCCGCTCGACCCGGCCGCCGACGACCGGCTGGCCCGCTTCACGTCCATCCGCGGCCAGTTGCTGAACCAGTCGCCCGAACTCCGCGACTGCTGATCGGAGTTGCTGCCGCTGAGCGGGCCGGCCGGAGCACCCTCCGGGGCCGTGCACCGGCGGCAGCACCACCGACCAGACGTGCCGCACGCCACGCCCCGCTCCCACCCCGGCGGGGGCGGGGTCACACCAGCTGCGGCAGCACCTCGGCACCCAGCCGCCGGACGTTCTCCTCCGTGGCCGCCAGATCGCCCGAGCCCTCCACCAGCAGCGCGAACCGCCTGATGCCCGTACGCTCCGCCGTCGCCGCCAGCCGGTCCGCGCACAGCTCCGGAGTGCCGACCGGATGCAGCGCGCACAGCAACTCCGTGTACGCCAGCGGATCGCGCATCGACCGATACCGGCCGTCGACCGTCACATGCGCCCCCAGGCCCTGCCGCAGCCAGCCCGGCATCGCCTTCGTCAGCGTCTCCACCGCGGCCGCCCGGCCGTCCGCGATCTGCACCACGCCCGCCGAGACATGCTCTGCCGCGGCCACCTCGACCGGATCGCGGCCGGCCTCCAGCGCCGCCGACCGCCACAGCGCGACCATCTCCGCCTTCTCCTCGTCGCCGCAGTGCATCCCCAGCAGCATCGGCAGCCCGCGGGCCGCCGCCAGCCTGACCGACGACGGGGAGGTGCAGGCCACCACCACCGGCGGGCCGGCCAGCAGCCCGTCCGGGTCGTCCGGGTCGGCCAGCGCCTCGGCCGACCGCGGCACCACCGCCACCTCCCGGAACGCATAGCGCTCACCGCACGCCCCCACCCGCGGCTCGCGCAGCCACCGCAGCAGCAGATCGAGCGACTCCGGGAAACCGCGGTCGTACGCCGCCAGACCGGAGCCGAAGACCTCCAGATCCACCCAGGGACCGCCCCGGCCCACCCCGAGCGTGAACCGCCCCTCCGAGGTCAGGTGCAGCAGCGCCGCCTGCTCGCCGAGCGCCACCGGATGCTGGGTCGGCAGCACACTGACCGCCGTCCCGACCCCGATCCGGCTCGTCCGCCCCAGCAGCAGCGCGGCCAGCGTCGCCGCCTGCGGGCAGACCCCGTACGGGACGAAGTGGTGTTCGGCGAGCCAGACTTCGTGGAGTCCGGACTGCTCCGCGACCTGTGCGGAACGCACCGCGCGGTGCAGTGCTTCCCCCTGCCCCTGACCGGGGAACTGGGCGGCCAGGATGAAAGCCCCTACGCGCATCGCTCTCTGCCTCCTTGCAGCCGACGCGACCCCCTCCTCACCCGGCAACAACGGGCGACACGTGCCCAGGGCACGGCCTGACGCGAAATTTCCAGATGATCGCAGAAACGTGACGGCGGGCGTTTGCCCCTGACCGTGCCGCGTACGCTGGTGACAGCCCTCCCCCAGCTCTCGACCTGCCGAGGTGTGCCGTGTCCCCGCGTCGAAACCGCCAAGGCGGTGCGAACCGCCCCGACCACGCAGCCCGCGCGGACCACCCGGGGCTCGGCCGCTACGGACTGGAGACCACCGAGGAATGGCGCGGCGAGGACTGGGTGGTCCGGCCGGTCGGCGCCGCCGGCGCGGCCAAGCACTACCGCTGCCCCGGCTGCGACCAGGAGATTCCGCCCGGCGTCCCGCACGTCGTCACCTGGCCCCGGCACGGCGACGTCGACGACCGCCGGCACTGGCACAAAGCCTGCTGGAACGCACGGAACCGCCGGAGCGCACGGCTCCAGCGGTCCCGAAATGCCCCCCGATACTGAGGCGTTACACGTCGCGCCGCTCCTGGACGACGAAGGCCGCGCCCAGCGCGACCGCGGTGACGCCGGTCAGGATCCACAGCGGGGTCCAGCCCTCCGGCCCGCCGTCGGTACCGAGGAACGGCATGCCGTACAGCGTCGCCAGCGAGTTGGGCACCGAGTAGGTGATCAGCCCCTTGGCGAGCCACGCCAGGCTCGATGCGCCGATCATGAACACCGCGAGCAGCATCGGCAGCATGACCACCCCGAACATGGCGCTGATGGCGCCCGCGGAGTGCCGCAGCAGCGAGCCGACCGCCATGGCCAGCAGGCCGAGCATCGAGACGTAGAGTCCGGCGCCCACCGTGCACCGCAGCCACTCGCCGACCGTCGGCTCCCGGCCGTCCAGCATGCCGGACAGGGCGAGCGACACGAGCGTGGTGGACACCGTCGTGATCACGAAGGCGAGCGCGAAGAAGACGATCGCCTTGGCGGCCAGCACCCGGGCCCGGCTGGGGCAGGCGGTCATGGTGGTCCGGATCATCCCCGTCCCGTACTCGGACGAGATCACCAGCACGCCGAGCGGGATGATGCACAGGGTGCCCAGCATGACGCTGAAGAAGCCGTAGCCGATGCCGAGGCCGACCTTGTGGCCCGACAGGGCGGTGGCGGTCAGCAGGCCGATGCCGACGATCAGGGCCACCATCACGCCCAGCGTCCACATCGTCGAGCGCACCGAACGGATCTTGGTCCACTCGGCGGCCAGCGCATGGCCCAGGTGGGTCGGGCGGACGGGTATGGGGGAGACGTAACCGGCGCCGCCCGCCTGCCAGTTGGCCGCGGCGGGCTGCTGCTGCGGGTGCGGCGGCTGCTGCGGGGCCGGTGCCTGCGGCGGCTCCTGGGGCTGCTGTGGGGGCTGCTGCGCCTGCTGGGACTGCGGGGGCGCGGAGACGGTGAGCATCATCGTGCCGGCCTCCTTACCCGGTCCGCCCGGTCCGCCCGGCCCGTGCGCCGCCAGCGGCCGCGGCTCGGGGTGGCCACCGGCCGGCGGCTGCGCCTGGAGCAGCATCGTGCCGGCCTCCTTGGCGGGCCCGGGCTGCGGCTGCGCCTGCAGCATCATCGTCCCCGGTTCCCCGGCGGGGGAAGGCTGTTCGGCGGGCGGCTGCGGCGACGCGGGCGGCATCGGCCCGGCGGTGGGCGCGGGCCCCGTGACGGGGGCGGGCACCGGAGCGGCGGGCGGAGCGGCGGGCGGAGCGGCGGGCGGCATCGGCTGCCCGCCGGGCTCCGGCGCGGGCTCCGGCTGCGGCTGGGGCTGCGGCTGCTGAGGGCTGGTCATCGGACGTCCTGGGTGTGCGGCGTGGGCTGGGCGGCGGATGGGGGTTCCCCCTGCTCGAACGGAGTTGAGAGCTTGGGGGCGGCGGGCGGCGCCGGCGGCTGCTGCCCGTACGGGTGCGGTGCGCCGTACGGAGCGGGTGCCCCGTAAGGGTGACGCTGCGGCGGCGGCACGGCGGCGCCCGGCACCGGGGCGGGCCCGGCGGGCGGCGCGTACGGGCCCGGCTGCGCGTACGGGTTCGGCGGCGGCGCGGACGCCCCGGGCGGTACCTGACCCGGCCCGCCCGGCTGCCCCGGCACATACCCCTGGGGCACCTGGGCGCCCTGGGGAGCTGCGCCCGGCGGCGGGTATCCGCCCGGCGCCGGCTGGAATCCGGTCCGCTGGTCGGCCGTCGAGCGGTAGTCGACGGCCCCCTGCGTCATCCGCATGTACGCCTCCTCCAGCGACGCCTGGTGCGGCGACAGCTCCCACAGCCGGACATCGGCGGTGTGCGCCAGCTCGCTGATCCGCGGCAGCGGCAGCCCCGTCACCCGCAGCGCCCCGTCCGCCTCCGGCTCCGCCCGGCCGCCCGCCTCGGCGACCGCCGCGAGCAGCTTCTCGCGCTGCTCCAGCGCACCGTCCGGCGTCCGGACCCGCGCGAAGTCCGCGGAGTTGGCCGAGATGAAGTCCTTCACCGGCATGTCCGCGAGCAACTGCCCGCGGCCGATCACGATCAGGTGCTCCGCGGTCAGCGCCATCTCACTCATCAGGTGCGAGGAGACGAAGACCGTACGGCCCTCCGCCGCCAGCTGCTTCATGAGGTTCCGCACCCACAGGATGCCCTCCGGGTCCAGGCCGTTGACCGGCTCGTCGAAGAGCAGCACCTGCGGATCGCCGAGCAGCGCCGCCGCGATGCCCAGCCGCTGGCCCATGCCCAGCGAGAACCCCTTCGACCGGCGGTTGGCCACCTCCTGCAGACCGACCACCCCCAGCACCTCGTCGACCCGCCGGGCCGGAATGCCGGACAGCTGCGCCAGCGACAGCAGATGCGCCCGCGCACTGCGCCCGCCGTGCACCGCCTTGGCGTCCAGCAGCGCACCCACCTGGCGCGGCGCGTTGGGGGTCTGCCGGAACGGGCGGCCGCCGATCGTGGCCCGGCCCGACGTCGGGGCGTCGAGGCCCAGGATCATCCGCATCGTCGTCGACTTGCCGGAGCCGTTGGGCCCCAGAAAGCCGGTGACGGTGCCCGGACGCACCTGGAACGACAGGTTGTGCACGGCCGTCTTGGGCCCGTAGCGCTTGGTCAGGCCGACTGCCTCGATCATTCTCCGCCCCTCGCGAGATGGTCGGGGCAGAGGCGCCCTCGTGCCCCCGTGAGGGTTATGAGGCTATCGGGGTGTTGACGGTTCCCGCCAAAAGCCGGGGCGGCGGCCGGCGGTCCCGCGCCGTCAGGCGTCCCGCCGGTTCAGCAGCAGACAACCGGCCAGCAGCGCGGCCACCGTCCACCCCACCATGATCGCGAAACCGCCCCAGGGCCCGTACGGCGCGTCGTCGCCGACCGGCGTGACCACCTGCATGATCCGCGAACCCGCCTGGTCCGGGAGATAACGGCCCACCTTCCGGGTCGCCGACACGTTCGCCAGGATGTTGGACACCAGGAAGAAGAACGGCATCAGGATGCCCAGCGACAGCATCGGACTGCGCAGCATCGTGGCCACCGCCATCGAGAACAGCGCCATCATCGTCATGTACAGCCCGCCGCCGATCACCGCCCGCAGCACCCCCGGATCACCCAGGTACGCCCGGTGCTCGCCCAGCGCAGCCTGCCCCACGAAGAACGTCGCGAAGCTCGTCACCATCCCGACCACGAGGACCAGCGCGGTGGCCACCGTCAGCTTGCAGAAGAGGAACACCCCGCGCTGCGGCACCGCCGCCAGCGACGCCCGGATCATCCCGGTGCTGTACTCGTTCGACACCACCAGCACCCCGAACACGATCATCGCCAGCTGCCCCAGCCCCATCCCGGCGAAGCTGATGTTGGTCGGATCGAAGGCGAACCTCCGCTCGGCCGGCATCGAGTCGAAGTCCTTCCGGGCCAACGTGCAGATCAGCACGCCCACCACGAGGGTCACCACCACCGCCACACCCAGCGTCCACACCGTCGACCGCACCGACCGGATCTTCGTCCACTCCGACCGCAGGCCCTGCCCGACCACCGCCATCCTCAGCTCCTCCTCCGGTGCCAGTCCTGCCCCCGACCGCCCGGCGGCGGCCCACTCGAGAACGCCTCCTGCGGCACCGCCGGCCGCGGCGGCCCCCCTCCCCGGGGCACCCCGCCCGGCCCGGCACGGTGCGCGTGGTACTGCACCGCGCCCGCCGTCAACTGCATGAACGCCTCCTCCAACGACGCCTGTTGAGGACTCAGCTCATGCAGCACCAGCCGGTGCGCGGCCGCCAGTTCACCCAGCCGCTCCGCCGGCACCCCGTCCACCTCCACCGCGCCCTGCGGCCCCGCCACCGCCCGGACGCCCTCCCCGTACAGCACCTCCAGCAACCGCTCCCGCTCCGGACACCGCAGCCGCACATACGACCGCGAGTTCTCCCGGATGAACTCCGCCATGGACGTGTCCGCCAGCAGCCGCCCCTGCCCGATCACCACCAGATGCTCCGCCGTCAACGCCATCTCGCTCATCAGATGCGACGACACGAACACCGTCCGCCCTTGCGAGGCGAGCGTCTTCATCAGATTCCGGATCCACTGGATGCCCTCCGGATCCAGCCCGTTGACCGGCTCGTCGAACATCAGGATCCGCGGATCGCCGAGCAGCGCCGCCGCGATCCCCAACCGCTGCCCCATCCCCAGCGAAAAACCCTTCGACCGCCGCCGGGCCACCGACGTCAACCCCACCAGATGCAGCACCTCCGCCACCCGCGACGACGGAATGCCGTTGCTCTGCGCCAGACACCGCAGATGGTTCACCGCGCTCCGCCCGCCGTGCACCGCCCGCGCGTCCAGCAGCGCCCCCACATACGTCAGCGGATTCCGCAACTCCCGGTAGTGCCGCCCGTCGATCCGCACCGAACCGGCCGTCGGATTGTCCAGACCGAGCACCATCCGCATGGTGGTGGACTTCCCCGCACCATTGGGACCGAGGAAGCCGGTGACGATGCCCGGCCGCACCGTGAACGTCAGCCCGTCCACCGCGACCGTGTCGCCGTAGTGCTTCGTCAGCCCCGCCAACTCGATCATGCACAGCACGCTAGGCGCGCCCCCGGACCCCCGCCACCGGGACGCGCCGCCCGGAGGACCGCCCCCGCCCCCCCCGCACGACCGTGCCCCCGCACCGCCACAACGGCGATACGGGGGCACGAACGGACTGCCCGAAACCTTCCGGCGCGTCAGCGGCTCTGCTGGGCCGGCACCCCGCGGGTCACCGACTCCTCGTCGCCCGGCGCACCGGCCGCGGCCACCGCCGCACCCGTCAGCGTCGCCAGCATCTCCCGGACGTTGGTCAGCTGCGCGTTGATCGAGTCGCGGCGGTTGGTGAGCGCCGCCAGCTCCCGCTCCGATTCGCTGCGGATCCGGTCGGCCTTGGCATTGGCGTCCGCCACGATGTCCTCGGCCTGCCGCTGCGCGGTCTCCACCGTCTGCCGGGCCCGGCGCTCCGCGTCCGTCCGCAGCTTCTCCGCCTCCAGACGCAGCTGCTCCGCCCGGTGCTCGATCTCCGCCAGCCGCTTCTCCGCCTTCGCCTGACGCGACGCCAGATCCCGCTCGGACTGCTCGCGGCGCTTGGCCAGATTCGTCTCGAAGTCCGCGGCGGCCTGCGCGGCCTTGGCGCGGGTCTCCTCGAAGAGGGCGTCCGCCTCCTCGCGCTTGGACTGGGCGTCCTTCTGCGCCTCGGCGCGCAGCGAGGCCGCCTCGCCCTTCGCCTTCTCGACGATCCGGGAGCCCTCGTCCTCCGCCTTCGCCTTCCGCTCCACGGCGAACTGCTCGGCGTCGTTACGGACCTGCTGGGCGGCCGACTCGGCCAGCTCGCGGTGCTGCTCGGCGGCCCGACGGGCCTCCTCGCGCAGCTCCTTGGCCTCCTCCTCCGCCAGGCGGAGGATCTTCTCCACGCGCGCCCCGAGGCCCGCGTAGGAGGGTTCGGCGTCGGTGACCTGAGCCTGGGCGTTCTGCGTCTCGAGGTGCAGCTCCTCGATGCGCTTCTCCAGCGAGGTGATACGGGCCAGCGCACTGTCGCGGTCCGCGACCAGTTTCGTAATGCGGTCATCCACCTGACCGCGGTCGTACCCACGCCGCACGAGCTCGAAGCCGAAGGGGGAGGAAGTGTCGCTCATGGGGTTCCTGTCGAAAGAGACCGGTGAGGTGATAAGGAGAATCCTAGGGGCCTTAACGGCGTGTCATCGAGCCATTGCGCGTTTGAAGTGGAGAATGACCCCTCATTTGAGTGGCTACCCTTCAGACGGCTTGCCACTCGAACGAGTTGTCCCGGCCCCCGCGGCGGCCTTCACCGCCCCGCCCTTCCCGTCCCCGCCCTGCGCAGGCACCTCGAACGACTCCAACGCCTCCAGCACGTCCTGGACACGGGAGATCTCGGTGTTGATGTCCTGCTGACGGCGCGCCAGCACCTCCAGCTCGCGCTTGCCCTCCGCCACGATCCGCGCGGCCTCCTCCTTCGCCTCGGCCCGCATCCGCTCCGCGTCGCGCACCGCCTCGGCCTTCTTGTTCTCGGCCTCCTTGATCAGGCCCTCGGCCTTCTTCACCGCCGCGATCCGCACCTTGCTCGCCTCGCTGTTGGCGTCCGCCATCAGCTTGTCGGCCTTCTCCTCGGCCTCCACCTGCTGCGCGGTCGCCTGCGCGATCAGCTTGTCCACCCGCTCGCCGGCGTTCTTCATCGCCTCCGCCGACTCCCGGCGGGCCCGCTCGTGCAACTCCTCGACCTCGGCCTCGACCCGGACCCGCAGCTCCTCCCCGCGCTCCCTTATGGCCGTCGCGTCCCGCCGCGCCTCGCTCAGCAGCGTGTCCGCGTCCGTACGGGCCTTCTCCACCCGGGCGTTGCCCTCGGCCGTGGCCTCCATGACGATCCGGTCGGCCTCCTTGCGCGCCGCCCCGACCATCGCGTCGGCCTGCTCCTCCGCGCCCGTCGCCGTCTTCAGCGCCTCCTCCTGCGCCTTGGCGACCAACTCGTCGGCCTGCTCCGCCGCGTCGCCCCGCCGCTTCGCGGCATCCTTGCGCGCCTCGTCCAGCAGCCGGTCCGACTCCTCCTGCGCCTCGGCACGCAGCTGCTCGGCGGCCTCCTCCGCATCCGCCCGGACCTTCGCCGACTCCGCCCGCGTCCGCGCCGCGTGCTCCTGCGCCGCCGTCACGGTCTCCGCGGCCTCGGCCCGCAGCCGATCCGCCTCCGCCGTCGCCGTCGCGACCATCCGGTCCGCCTGCTCACGGGCATCGGCCCGGGCACGGTCCGCCGCCCGCTCCGCCTCCGCGGTCCGCTCCGCCGCCTCCGACCGCAGCCGCTCCGCCTCGCCGGCCGCCTCCGCGACCAACTCGTCGGCCTGCGCCGCCGCCTCGGCCCGGGTCCGGTTCGCCGCCGCACGCGCCTCGTCGGCCGTCTGCTCGGCCTGGGCACGGGCACTCTCCAGCGCCTCGGCCGCCTCGGCCCGCAGCCGCTCCGCCGCCTCGGTGGCCTCCGCCACCATCCGCTGCGCCCGCTGCTCACCCTCGGCCCGCAGCCGCTCCGCGGCCTCCTGACCCTCCCGCACCGCGCGATCCGCGTCGTCCTGCGCCGAAGACGTCAGCTCCGCCGCCTCGGTGACGATCCGCTCGGCCTCCGTACGGGCCTCGCCCAGCAGCCGCTCCGACTGCTCCGCCGCCTCCGACCGCATCCGGTTCGCATCGCCGCGCGCCTCGGCCCGCGCCCGCGCCGCGTCCTGCTCCGCCGACGCCAACGCGTCCGACGCGTCCGTACGCAGCTGCTGCGCCTTCGCCGTGGCGTCCCCGACCAGCTTCCCGGCCTTCGCCGTCGCCTCCGCGACCAGCCGCTCGGCCTCGGCCGTCGCCTCCGACACCAGACGGTCGGCCTGCTCCGCGGCCTCCGACCGCGCCGCGTCGGCGTCCCGGCGCGCCCCGTCCAGGAGCCCGTCCGCCTCCGACCGCAGCTCCTCCGCCTTCGCGGTGGCCTCCGCGACCAGCTCCTCGGCCTCGGCCGTCGCCTCCGACACCAGACGGTCGGCCTGCTCCGCGGCCTCCGACCGCGCCGCGTCGGCGTCCCGGCGCGCCCCGTCGAGCACCCCGGCCGCCTCCGACCGCAGCCGCTCGCCCTCCTCGATCGCCTCCGAAACCGTCCGCTCGGCAAGCGACTTGGCGGCCTCCGTCGCCTCCTGCGCCTCCCGACGCACCCGCGCCGCGTCCTCCGACGCACGCTCCCGCTCGGCGTAGGCATCCGCGCGGACCCGGTCCGCCTCCTCCTGCGCCTCGGTCCGCGTCCGCTCCGCGGCATGCTCCGCCGCCGAACGCAGCCCCGCGATCTCCTCGTTGGCCTGCTCGTGCAGCCCCGCCACCGCGTCCCGCACCTGCTGCGCGGTCTGCTCGGCCGCCGCCACCAGCTCCGCCGCCCGCCGGTCCGCCTCCTCGACCAGCCGCTCGGCCTCCGCCTGCGCCTCGCCCACCCGCGTACGGGCCGACGCCAGCAACTCCTCGCTCTGCTCCCGCGCGGCCGTCCGCTCCTGGTGCGCCTCCTCACGCGCCTCCGCCAGCAGCTGCTCGGCCTCCCGACGCCGGCGCGCCGCCTCCTCCTGCGCCTCGGCCAGCGCCTCCGCCGCCTCCGCGCCCGTACGCTCCGCGGCCGCAGCCGCCTCCGCACGCACCCGGTCCGCGGTCTCCTGCGCCTCCGCCTTCAGCCGCTCGGCCTCCGCCGCGGCCTCGCTCCGCAGCCGCCCCGCCGCCGCCTCGGCCTCCGCACGCGCCGCCGACGCATCCCCGGCCGCCTCCTCGCGCAGCCGCTCGGCCTCCTCCTCGGCCTGCTGCTGCAGCGACCGGCGCCGCTCCGCGGCCTCCGCCTTGAGCCGGGCCGCCTCCTCCTGCGTCTCCCGCCGCAGCCGCTCCGCCTCGGAACGCGCCTCCCGCAGCGACTCCTCCGCCGCCGCCAGCTTCTCCTCGGCCTCGGCCCGCAGCCGGTCCAGCTCCGCCTGCGCCTCCGCCCGCCGCTCCTCGGCGGCCTCCTCGGCCTCGGCCCGCAGCTTCGCCGCGCTCTGCTCCGCCTCGCCCGTCAGCTCCTCGGCGGCCTGCGTACCCTCCAGCAGCAGCTGCTCGGCCTCGTCACGAGCCCGCTCCAGCGCCTCCTCCGCCTGCCGACGCAGCGCCGCCGCCCGCTCGATGGCCTCCGTCCGCACCCGCTCGCTCTCCGCGACCGCGCCCGAACGGGTCTCCTCCGCATCCGACTTGGCCTTCGCCAGCAGCTCCTCGGCGGTCCCGGCCGCCTCCTCGATCTGCTGAACCGCCTCCCGGCGCGCCTCACCACGAATCCGCTCGCCCTCGGCGACCGCATCCGCCCGCAGCTGCTCCGCCTCACCGCGCAGCCGCCGCGCCTCCTCCTGGAGCTCGGCGGTCTTGGCGCGGTACTCCTTGGTGTCGTTCTTCGCCGCGCCCTTGAGCTGCTCGGCGGTGTCGTGCGCCTCCTCGCGCAGCCGGTCCGCCTCCGCCTCGGCCTCCCGACGCAGCCGCTCCGCCTCCTCGGCGGCGGCCTTCGTCGTGGCCTTGGCGTCCTCCGCAGCCTTCGACACCATCTCCTCGGCGGACCGCGCGGCCTTCGCCAACTGCGCCGCGGAATCCTCCGCCGCCTTCGACCGCGCCGCCTCCTGCGCCTCCGAAAGCAGCCGCTCCGACTCCGCCCGGGCATCCGCCCGCAGCTGCTCGGCCTCCGCCTTCAGCGCCTCGGCCTCCTTGGTCGCCTCGGCCACCAGCCGGGCCACCTCCGCCTTGGCGGTCCGCGCGCGCTGCTCGTTCTCCGACTCCGCGGTCGACAGCCGCTTCGCCGCCGACTGCTGCGCCTCCTCCAGCAGCTTCTCCGCCTCGGCCCGCGCCTCCCGCAGCGCGCCGTCGGCCTCCCGCACCCGCTCCTCGGCGGCCCGCGTCAACTCGGCCGCCAGCCGGCGCGCCTCCTCCGACTCCGTCCCCGCAGCCGAGCGCAACTGCTCCGCCTGGTCCGTCGCCTCCTGCGCCTGGCTCGACGCGGCGTTCAGCAGCCGCTCGGCATCCGTCCGCGCCCGGCGCAGGATGGACTCCGCCTCGGCACGGGCCTCCTCGGCGGCCGTCCCCAGCCGCTCCCGGGCCCGGTCCGCGAGCCGCTGCGCCTCGGCGCGCGCCGCCGCCAGCGCCTGCTCGGCCTCCGCCCGCGACTCCTCCATCAGCCGGCGCGCCTGGGACTCCGTACGGGCCCGCAGCTGCTCCGCCCACGCCACGTTCTCGTTGACGTGCGACTCGACCGTCTGACGGCGCTCGTTGAGCTCCTCGTCCAGCCGCTGGCGGCGGTTGACCGCCTCGGCATGCAGCTCGGCCTCCATACGGGCCTGCCGCTCGGCGGACTCCTGCAGCAGCCGCTGGGTCTGCGCCCGCGCCTCGCGCAGCTCCCGCTCGGCGTCCGAGCGCAGCTGGTCGGCCTGGATCTGCGCATTGCGCAGCAGCTGTTCGGCCTGGTGACTGAGATTGTCGTAGGCAGGCCGGGAGGCGAGGTTGCGCCGCGCCTCGTGGAGCTTGGCGCGCAGCACCTCGACCTGATACCCGAGGTCGTCGGCGTGCTGGACGGCCCTGTCCCGCTCGGTCTTCAGCCGCTCCATCTCGGCTTCGAACTGCGAGAGGTGGTCGGCCTCAGCCCACTGACGCTCCTGGCGCTCGTTGCCCCGCACTGCGCGGTCCCATCCGTCCCCTGGTCATGGCGGCGGCCGGCTCCGGCCCTGCGGCGCAGGTTCCGCACACCCCACGGTGTACCGAACTCGCGCCCTTCGGAGCTGACCCTTCCGAAGAAATGGTGTCAGATCATCGGCAGAGTATGGACCGAGCCCCATTCCCGTTCCCCGGCCGAAGCTGCACTCTACCGGCCGGGGAAGCGGAAGGTCAGTGGTCAGTCGCGTCCGGAGGCGCCGCGGTGACGAGTTCGGTCAGCACACCGTGGCAGTCCTTGGGGTGCAGGAAGGTGATCCGCGACCCCATCGAACCGCGCCGCGGCTGGTCGTAGAGCACCCGGACACCCTTGCCGCGCACGGCCTCGGCGTCACCGTCCACGTCCTCCGTGCCGAACGCGATGTGGTGCACCCCCTCGCCGTTCTTCGCCAGCCACTTGCCCACCGCCGAGTCCTGGCGGATCGGCTCCAGCAACTGCAGGTACGAGGCGCCGCCGTCCGGGGTCTCGTTGATTTTGAGCATCGCCTCGCGGACCCCCTGCTCCTCGTTGACCTCGGTGTGGAACACCTCGAAGCCATACGTGGCACGGTAGAACTCGACGGTCCGGTCGAGGTCGGAACAGGCGATCCCGATGTGGTCGATTCGCGTCAGCATGGCTCCAGTGCACCGCTCGCACGGCTGGTTACGCAACGTGCGCGCGATCACACCCGCTTGCCGGTGACCCGGCGACTACCCCTCAGTACATTGACGGGAACCCTCGTTAACTTCCCTGCAAAGGAAGGCCGCATCGTATGTCTGCAACGAACGGCACCACCTCCGTGATCGTGGCCGGGGCGCGCACCCCCATGGGCCGCCTGCTCGGCTCGCTGCGCAGCTTCTCCGGGGCCGACCTCGGCGGAGTGGCCATCAAGGCGGCGCTGGACCGCGCGGGGATCGGCGGCGACCAGGTCCAGTACGTGATCATGGGGCAGGTGCTGCAGGCCGGGGCCGGGCAGATCCCGGCGCGCCAGGCCGCGGTCAAGGCCGGCATCCCCATGAACGTCCCCGCACTGACCGTCAACAAGGTCTGCCTCTCCGGCCTCGACGCCGTCGCCCTGGCCGACCAGCTCATCCGCGCCGGCGAGTTCGACATCGTCGTGGCGGGCGGCCAGGAGTCCATGACCAACGCCCCGCACCTGCTGCCCAAGTCCCGCGAGGGCTTCAAGTACGGCGCGGTGGAGATGCTCGACGCGATGGCCCACGACGGCCTCACCGACGCCTTCGAGGGCATCGCGATGGGCGAGTCGACCGAGAAGCACAACACCCGCCTCGGCCTGGGCCGGGCCGAGCAGGACGAGATCGCCGCGCTGTCCCACCAGCGGGCCGCCGCCGCCCAGAAGAACGGCCTGTTCGAGGCGGAGATCACCCCCGTGGAGATCCCGCAGCGCAAGGGCGACCCGGTGCTCTTCAGCAAGGACGAGGGCATCCGCGCCGAGACCACCGCGGAGAGCCTCGGCAAGCTCCGCCCGGCCTTCGCCAAGGACGGCACGATCACCGCGGGCAGCTCCTCGCAGATCTCCGACGGCGCCGCCGCCGTGGTCGTGATGAGCAAGGCCAAGGCGCAGGAGCTGGGCCTGGAGTGGATCGCCGAGATCGGCGCGCACGGCAACGTCGCCGGCCCCGACAACTCCCTCCAGTCGCAGCCCTCCAACGCCATAAGGCACGCGCTCGCCAAGGACGGCCTGGACGTCGCCGACCTCGACCTGATCGAGATCAACGAGGCGTTCGCGGCGGTCGCCGTGCAGTCAATGAAGGATCTCGGGGTTTCCCCGGAAAAGGTGAATGTCAACGGTGGTGCCATCGCGCTGGGGCACCCGATCGGCATGTCCGGCGCCCGTATCGTGCTGCACCTCGCGCTGGAACTGCGCCGGCGCGGCGGCGGGATCGGCGCGGCCGCCCTGTGCGGGGGCGGCGGCCAGGGTGACGCGCTGATCCTCCGCGTACCGGGCAAGTGACGGGCCCGCGCGCCGGACGGCAGCCGGCGCGCGGCGCGGGAGCAGCGCGTACCAGCCAGTGAGTCGAGGTCGAAGGAGCCGAGCGCGATGGTGGACGTCCCCCAGCTGGTGGAACAGGCCCGGCAGGGCCGCCCGAGGGCGGTGGCCCGGCTGATCTCCCTCGTCGAGGGAGCGGCGCCGGAGCTGCGCGAGGTGATGGCGACGCTGGCGCCGCTCACCGGCGGCGCGTACGTGGTCGGGCTCACCGGCTCGCCCGGCGTCGGCAAGTCCACCACGACGTCCGCGCTGGTCAGCGCCTACCGCAAGGCCGGCAAACGGGTCGGCGTGCTCGCCGTCGACCCGTCCTCGCCGTTCTCCGGCGGCGCCCTGCTGGGCGACCGCGTGCGGATGTCGGAACACGCCTCGGACCCCGGCGTCTACATCCGCTCGATGGCCACCCGCGGCCACCTCGGCGGGCTGGCCTGGGCCGCCCCGCAGGCCATCCGGGTGCTGGACGCCGCCGGCTGCGACGTGATCCTGGTGGAGACCGTCGGCGTCGGCCAGTCCGAGGTCGAGATCGCCTCCCAGGCCGACACCAGCGTGGTGCTGCTGGCCCCCGGCATGGGCGACGGCATCCAGGCCGCCAAGGCCGGAATCCTGGAGATCGGTGACGTCTACGTCGTCAACAAGGCCGACCGGGACGGCGCCGACGCCACGGCGCGCGAGCTGAACCACATGCTGGGCCTGGGCGAGGCCCGCGCGCCCGGTGACTGGCGGCCGCCGATCGTCAAGACGGTGGCGGCCCGCGCCGAGGGTGTCGACGAGGTCCTCGAAGCCCTTGAGAAGCACCGCGCCTGGATGGAGGAGCACGGCGTCCTCGCGCGGCGCCGGCTGGCCCGCGCGGCCCGCGAGGTCGAGACGATCGCCGTCACCACGCTGCGCTCCCGCATCGGCGACCTGTCCGGCGACCGCCACCTCGACGCGCTGGCCGAACGCATCGTCGCCGGCGAGACGGACCCCTACCGCGCAGCGGACGAACTGGTGGAGGGGCTGACGAACGGGGGGTGACGGG
The DNA here is from genome assembly GCF_000373585.1 of Streptomyces sp. MspMP-M5. Lineage (GTDB taxonomy): Bacteria > Actinomycetota > Actinomycetes > Streptomycetales > Streptomycetaceae > Streptomyces. The sequence goes on along the minus strand of NZ_KB891853.1, from coordinate 36,282 downwards.
GGCCGGGCGGCGGCCGGGGGCCGGCCCTCGCGCGTTGCGGCGGCGGCGATCTGTGCAATCGGTCAGGGGTTGCCGCGGTGTTTGCGGAGGTGTTCGGCCACGGGGGCGAGGGAGGCGCGGAGGGCGTCGAGGTCGTCGGCGCTGAAGAGGTCGATGAAGTGGCGGCGGACCGAGGCGACATGGTGCGGGGCGACGCGGCGCATCGTCTCCCAGCCCTGCTCGGTGAGGACGGCGTAGAGGCCACGGCGGTCCGACTCGCAGCTCTCGCGGCGCACGAGGCCCGCGTTCTCCATGCGGGTGATCTGGTGCGAGAGGCGGCTCTTGGACTGCAGGGTGCTGGCGGCCAGGTCGCTCATCCGCAGCCGGTGGTCCTCGGCCTCGGAGAGGTTGACCAGGATCTCGTAGTCGTTGTTCGTCAGGCCGAACGGCTGGAGATCGCGCTCCAGTTGGTGCATCAGCAGTCTGCTGACGTCCAGATGGGTGCGCCAGGCGCGCTGCTCCTGGTCGGTCAGCCAGGGAGTGTCGCTGTCGGTCGTCATGGATGAATTCTACCCGTGAAAGTTGAATAATGAATTAGTCATGGCGTGTGACGTTTGACGTTGCGTAAGGCGCCAGGCCGGGCCCCGCCGTTGGTCAGACGTTCGAGGTCACCGTCCGCAGACTACCGTTCACAGCCCGAAGCGGCGCTGGAGGCCCCCCAGGCCACCGGGCAGCTGCGGCAGTTGTGAGCCACTTTCCGGCGCCTGGACGCCACCGCCCGGGACGCCCTCCTCGGTGGGCGGCGCGCCCGTCGGCCGCTCCGCCATCAGCTGCTCGGTGGACTGGAGCAGCACCGTGCCGGCGCCGGTGAACTCGAACTGGTGCTCCTCGCCGGAGGCGCCGCCGAGGCCGGTGTGGGCGCGCAGGCCGCCCAGGAATCCCCGCAGGTACCGGTGGTCGTAGTGGTGGCAGGGGGAGGGGCAGTCGGCCCAGCCGACGAGGGCCTGCGGGTCCACCCGGATCGGCGGTTCGGCGAAGACGACCGGGCCGTTGGAAGCGGCCACGAACTTGCCGGTGCCGATGAGGGTGAGGAAGCCCGGGATGATCGACTGCTTCAGGGAGAGAGATGGCTGAAACGCGAGCACGTTGCCCGAGCGAACAGTGAGGTTGCCCTCATCCAGGTCGTAGGAGTTGATGTCGAAGGACCGGTCTGCGAGGAGCATCTTTCCGCGGCCCTCGGCGACCACCCAGTCCGCGGCGTGCAGTGGCGAATGGAAACTCGCGGCGATCAGGCGGTCCAGGCGGCCGTATCCGATGCCGTGGAAGTCGATCTGCCCGTAGTAGGCGATCATCTTCCCCTTCTGGAGGAACCACCGGCCGTCGAGGTCGACGCTGAAGGCGTACGGGTTGACGTTGTCGTCGGCGGGGAGGGTGTGGACGTCGTGGATCACGGGACCGGTCACAGCTTCTCCTCCGACGCCTGTACGAAGACGGTGCCCTGGCCGGACAGTTCCAGCTGGAACGCCTCGCCCGAGCCGCGGCCGATCATCTCGCGCCAGCCGATCGCGGTGGACAGGCGGTTGCGGACGTCGCCGCGGTGGGCGACATACGCCTGCGGGTCGACGTGGACGGGGCGCTGCGGGGTGATCGGCAGCTCGATGACGCCGCCGTGCGCCATCACCGCGGCCGAGCCGTGGCCCTTCAGGGTGGTGGTGAACAGGCCCTGGCCGGTGACCTGTCCGCGCACCATGCCCATCACGCCGCCCTGCGCGCCCATGAACATCGTGCCCTGGGCGAGCGAGCCGTCGAAGGCCAGCAGGCGGTCGGCCTCCACGTAGAGCGTGTCGCCGGTGAGGTCGACGACGTGGACGTGGTGGCCGCCGTGGCCGAACATGACCGTGCCACTCCCCTCCACGGTCATCAGGGGCGTCGCCTCGCCGGCGATGCGGCGGCCGATCATGGAGCCGAGGCCGCCCTGGCCGCCCTGGATGTCGGGGGTGAAGGCGACCTCGCCGCGGTAGGCGAGCATCGCGCCGCGCTGGCTGAACAGCCGCCGGCCGGGGGTGATCGTGGCCTGCACCATGCGGGAGTTGACGGCCGTGAACGGCATCAGACCTCACCGCCCACGGTGTTGCGCTCGCTGGGCTGCACGTAGACCAGTCCCTCGCCCTCGAAGCGGATCTGGAACGCCTCGCCGGAGCCCTCGCCGAGGAAGGTGCGGAAATTCACTCCGGACTGGAAGTGCTGCGTCAGCCGCCCGGTGTGCGCGACATACGCGCCCGGGTCGACCTGGAGGGGGTACTGCGGGGTGACCCGCAGCACCACGGCCGGGCCGTCGGAGAGCAGCGCGGCCTGTCCGTGGCCCTCCACGGTGGTGGTGAACAGGCCGTTGCCCTGCGAGGCGCCGCGCAGGCCGGTGAACGTCGTGCCGGTGTGCAGCGTCGCCTCCGTGCACAGCAGGTTGCTCGCCTCCACGAACAGCTTCTCGCCCTGGAGGCCGACGAGGTTGATCTCGCTCGCGCGGTCGGCGAAATAGCAGGTGCCCTTGCCCTTCACCTCCATCACCGTCATCTGCTCACCCGTCAGCCGCCGGGTGACCATGCCGCGCAGCCCCTCGCCGCCGCCGGTCATCTTCTTGAAGGTCATGGTGCCGTCGTACGCGACCATCGCGCCGTTCTTCGCCTTGACGGCGTCGCCGGTCAGGTCGACGGCGAGCACCTTGCTCCCCTGGAGCCGAAACTGAGCCACGGATCAGACGGTAGTCGGCGGGGGCGGGCCGGGACAGGGCTTTCGTCCCGGAGCCGACCCCGACCTTTGTCCCTGATCGTTCCCCGAGGCCGCGCCGATCGCCGTGGCGGCCGGTGCGGGCGGACCGCCGCGGACCACCGCCCCCGGCGCAGTGATCGCCGGCGCGGCTGTAACAATGGGGCGGGATGCTTGTGAACTCTTGCACAAGCATCCCGCTGCGCAAGCAATGTCCGCTGCGCAAGCAATGTGACGCCTCCCCTCCGCCCGAACGAGGTTCCCGTGGACATCAAGACCGCCGCCGCCCTGCACCGACTGCGCCTGGCATCCATCCCGGAGGCGCTCTCCTTCCCGGCGCTGCTGATATTCGGCACGGGCTTCCGGATCTTCCTGGGCTACGACAAGCTCGTCATGCCCCTCGGCCTGCTGCACGGCATCCTGTTCACCATCTTCCTGGTGCTGCTCCTGGACGCCTGGAACCGCACCAAGTGGCCCTTCAAGCGGGTCGCGTTCCTCTTCGTCCTCGCGGTGCTGCCGTTCGGCGGCCTGTACGCGGACAAGGTGCTCAAGCGCGAGGAGGCGGCCCAGGTGATCGCCGCCCGGGCCCGCCGGGAAGGCACGGTGAATGCATGATTGTCGCCTTCTCCGTGAGCCCGCTGGGCGTCGGCGAGGACGTCGGCGAGTACGTCGCCGACGCCGTCCGGGTCGTCCGCGAGTCCGGTCTGCCCAACCGCACCGACGCCATGTTCACCTCGATCGAGGGCGAATGGGACGAGGTCATGGACGTCGTCAAGCGCGCGGTGGCCGCCGTCGAGGCGCGCGCCGGGCGGGTCTCGCTGGTGCTGAAGGCCGACATCCGGCCGGGCGTCACCGACGGCCTCACCTCGAAGGTGGAGACCGTCGAGCGCCATCTGGCCCGGGACACGCAGGGCTCCTGACGGGCCCGGCCGTCAGCCGCCGGCCAGGAGGGCGATGCCCAGCGGCGTCCGCTCGTAGCGCACCTGGTGTCCGTGCCGGCGCGAGGTCAGCAGTCCGGCGTCGCGCAGTACGGACAGGTGTGCCGAGACCGACGAGGGGGCCAGGCCCAGCCGGTGGGCCAGCGCCGAGGTCGTCGCCGGCGCGTCCAGGGCGGTGAGCACCGCGGCCCGGTTGGCGCCCAGCAGGCGCGCCAGTGCCGGGCCGCCGGACGGCTCCTGCCACAGCCCGCCGATGCCGCGCGCCGGATAGATCACGGTCGGCTGCCACGGCGGGTCGAAGCCGCTGATCACGTCCGGCCACACGAAGACGCTCGGCAGCAGCAGCACACCCCGGCCGTCGAGGTCCTGCAGCTGCGCGAAGTCCGTACGGGTGCGGACGGTCAGCGTGCCGTCGTCCGACCAGGACAGCCGGGGATGCAGATCGGTGAACAGGCGGCGCAGGCCGCCGCTGGCCAACTGGTGCGAGCGGTAGGCGATTTCGGCCTCCAGCAGAGCCCGCAGTCGGGGCCAGTCGGGCGCCACCAGGGCCTCCCAGGCCCGTTCGGTGAGGTCCGCCAGCTCCCGCACCGCGCGCGCCGGGTCCGCCAGCGCCGCCCGGCCGCGCGGCGACTGTGCCGCACCGGGCGTACAGGCCAGCGACTTGGCCATCTCGGCACGGGCCAGGGCCGGATCGGTGGCCCGCAGGCGCGCCAGTTCGGCGGCAAAGTCCGCCAGCGGCACCTCGGGCGGCCGGCCCAGGAAATCGGGCGTGTAACCGGGGCGCGGGGACGGCATGAACAGCCACAGCGGCGACAGGTCCAGCCCCGCCGCCCGCTCCCGCATCCGCCGCAGCCACGGCAGGTGGTAGCCGTGCCGGTCGGTGCGCCGCAGCGTCCGCAGCGCCTCGTGGGTCTCGCACAGCGGCGAGATCGCGAACCGGATTCGCAGCAGGTCGTCCGCGCCGAAATGCAGCTCCAACGGCACCGCCGGGCCCTCCCCTCCCCAGGATTCGGCTGGAGCCGAAACACTACGGGTCCCGGGGCGGCCCCGGCAGCCTGGCGCCATGCCGACGCCTTCCGGGCCCGCACGACCGGGCCCCGCTGCCGCCTGCCCGCCCGCCCCCGGCCCGTCCGGCGCCGCCGGGCCCGCCGGCACGGGTTACCGCGCGGTCTTCGCCGTCCCCGAGTTCCGCCGGGTCTTCGCCGCCCATCTGCTCTCCTCCCTGGGCGTGGTGGTCTGCGAGCTCGCGCTCTCCGTCCTCGTCTACCGGCTCACCGGCTCGCCGCTGCTCAGCGCGTTGACGTTCGCGCTCGGCCTGCTGCCGTACGTCGTCGGCGGCACCCTGCTGTCGGCCGTCGCCGACCGGTACCCGGCCCGCCGCGTGCTGGTCTGCTGCGACGCGGTGTGTGCGGCGGCGGCCGCGGTGATGGTGCTGCCCGGGGTGCCGGTGGCGGTCCTGCTGGGGCTGCGCTGCGTGATCGCGGCGGTCGCGCCGGTCTTCGCCGGCACCCGGGCGGGGACGCTCGGCGAGATCCTCGGCGAGGGCGACCTGTTCGTCCTGGGGCGCTCGCTGATCCGGATCGTCAACCAGGGCGCGCAGCTGGCCGGGTTCGCCGCCGGGGGGCTGCTGCTGGCCGCCGTGAAGCCCGGGGCGGTGCTCGGGATCACCGCGGCGACGTTCACCGCCTCGGCGCTGCTGCTGCGGCTGGGGACAACCGCCCGCCCGGCGCGGGGACACGGGGGTGGCGCGCTGCTGGGCGCCTCGGTGGCCGGCGTCCGGCGGCTGCTGGCCGACCGGCGGGTCCGGGCGCTGCTGCTGCTCACCTGGGTGCCGCCGGCGGTCGTGGTCGTCCCCGAGGCGCTGCTCGTCCCGTACGGGGACCAGCTGGGCGTGGGGCCGGCCGGGCAGGGGCTGCTGATGTGCGGGATGCCGGTCGGGGCGGTGGTCGCCGAGACCCTGGTGGGGGCGCTGCTGGGGCCGCGGGCCCGGGAGCGGCTGACCTTCCCCATGGGGGTGTTCGCGGTGCTGCCGTCCCTGGGGTTCGCGGCCCGGCCGTCGCTGGGCTGGGCCCTGGTGCTGCTGGTGCTGACCGGCACCAGCATCTCGTACAACTTCGGCGTCGACCGGTGGTTCGTCGCCGCGGTCCCCGAGGAACTGCTGGGGCAGGCGATGACGGTGATGCAGGCGGGCCGGATGACGCTCATGGGGTTGGCGATGGCGCTGGCCGGGGTGGCCGCGCAGTACGCGCCGCTGCCGGCGGTGATGCCCGCCGCGGGGGTGCTGGGCGCCGTCGCGGTCCTGGCGGTGATCGCCGTGGTGCGGCGCTCCGGGGCCCACGGGGAGCGGGGGCGGACCACTTCATGAGACCGAAAGTTGAGACAGTGCTGACCAGCATATGACCGCCGGGTAGGGTCGGAAGCGTGCCGAAGCCGCTCAGCCTTGCCTTTGACCCGATCGCTCGCGCCGACGAACTCTGGAAGCAGCGATGGGGCTCCGTGCCCTCCATGGCCGCGATCACCTCGATCATGCGGGCCCAGCAGATCCTGCTGTCCGAGGTGGACGCGGTGGTCAAGCCGTACGGGTTGACCTTCGCGCGCTACGAGGCGCTGGTGCTGCTGACCTTCTCCAAGGCGGGCGAACTGCCGATGTCGAAGATCGGCGAGCGCCTCATGGTGCACCCGACCTCGGTGACCAACACCGTCGACCGGCTGGTGAGGTCGCAGCTGGTCGCCAAGCGGCCCAACCCCAACGACGGCCGGGGCACCCTGGCGTCCATCACGGAGAAGGGGCGCGAGGTGTGCGACGCGGCCACCCGCGACCTGATGGCGATGGACTTCGGGCTGCGCGCGTACGACGCCGAGGAGTGCGCGGAGATCTTCGCGCTGCTGCGGCCGCTGCGGGTGGCGGCGGGGGATTTCGAGGACCGGGCCGAGGCCGCGGAGTAGCGTTAGCGCGGGTCATCGCGCTGGTGCCGCGCGCCTGCGCGGGCGGTCCGTCCGGAGCGCTCGCCCGGCGCCGGGTGGTTGCGTCCTCCCCGCCGTCGCGGGGTTTCGGCGAGCGGTTACTCTCGTCGTCATGAGAAAGAGCGTGCTGACCCGCTACCGGGCCATGGCCTATGTGACCGCCGTCATGTTGCTCGTCCTGTGCGCCTGCATGGTGTTCAAGTACGGCTTCGGGATCGGCAAGGACCTGACCCTCGTCGTCGCCCAGGTCCATGGCGTGCTCTACATCATCTACCTGATCTTCGCCTTCGATCTGGGCTCCAAGGCGCGCTGGCCGTTCGGCAAGCTGCTGTGGGTGCTGATCTCCGGGACGATCCCGACGGCCGCGTTCTTCGTGGAGCGCAAGGTGGTCCGCGAGGTCCAGCCGCTGCTGGTGAAGACCGCGCCGGAGCCGGTCGAGGTCTGACGGCGGCCCGGCCGCGTCCCACGCGCCTCTCCCTTGCGGGAGGGGCGCGTTTGTGCTGGTGGGGGTGGGTGGGCGGAGGCCGTGGGGGGCTGCCGGGGCGGTCGGCCGGGCTGCCGGGTTTTCGGCGTGCGGGTGCCGGGCATCCCCCCGGCCGGGGGTAGGTGCGACCCTTACGGGGCGCACCCCGTGGAGCCTCCGGGCCCGCGTTCGGGAGGGCTCAGGGGCGTTTCCGGGGGCGTTTCAGGGTCGTTTCCCATCGACAGGTAGTAGGACGTCCTAGTAAATTCGTGGGCATGGACGCTGACGCGATCGAAGAGGGCCGCCGCCGCTGGCAGGCCCGGTACGACTCCGCCCGGAAGCGGGAGGCCGACTTCAGCACGCTCTCCGGCGATCCGGTGGAGCCGGTGTACGGTCCGCGCCCCGGCGACTCGGTCGAGGGCTTCGAGCGGATCGGCTGGCCGGGGGAGTACCCGTTCACGCGCGGCCTGTACGCGACGGGCTACCGCGGCCGGACGTGGACGATCCGCCAGTTCGCCGGCTTCGGCAACGCCCGGCAGACCAACGAGCGCTACAAGATGATCCTCAAGGCCGGCGGCGGCGGCCTCTCGGTGGCGTTCGACATGCCGACGCTGATGGGGCGCGACTCCGACGACCCGCGCTCGCTCGGCGAGGTCGGCCACTGCGGCGTCGCCATCGACTCGGCGGCCGACATGGAGGTCCTGTTCCAGGACATCCCGCTCGGCGACGTCACGACGTCCATGACGATCAGCGGCCCGGCCGTTCCGGTGTTCTGCATGTACCTGGTCGCCGCCGAACGGCAGGGCGTCGATCCGGCGGTGCTCAACGGCACGCTCCAGACCGACATCTTCAAGGAGTACATCGCGCAGAAGGAGTGGCTCTTCCAGCCGGAGCCGCATCTGCGGCTGATCGGCGACCTGATGGAGCACTGCGCGCACGGCATCCCCGCCTACAAGCCGCTGTCGGTCTCCGGCTACCACATCCGGGAGGCCGGTGCGACGGCCGCCCAGGAGCTGGCGTACACCCTCGCCGACGGCTTCGGCTACGTCGAGCTCGGCCTCTCCCGCGGGCTGGACGTCGACACCTTCGCGCCCGGCCTGTCCTTCTTCTTCGACGCGCATGTGGACTTCTTCGAGGAGATCGCCAAGTTCCGCGCCGCGCGCCGGATCTGGGCCCGCTGGATGCGCGACGTCTACGGCGCCCGCAGCGAGAAGGCACAGTGGCTGCGGTTCCACACCCAGACCGCCGGCGTCTCACTGACCGCCCAGCAGCCGTACAACAACGTGGTGCGTACGGCGGTGGAGGCGCTGGCCGCGGTGCTCGGCGGCACCAACTCCCTGCACACCAACGCCCTGGACGAGACGCTGGCGCTGCCCAGCGAGCAGGCCGCGGAGATCGCGCTGCGCACCCAGCAGGTGCTGATGGAGGAGACCGGCGTCGCCAACGTCGCCGATCCGCTGGGCGGTTCGTGGTACGTGGAGGCGCTGACCGACCGGATCGAGGCGGACGCGGAGAAGATCTTCGCGCGGATAACGGAGCGCGGGGCGCGGGCGGTGCCCGACGGTCAGCACCCCATCGGCCCGATCACCTCAGGCATCCTGCGCGGCATCGAGGACGGCTGGTTCACCGGCGAGATCGCCGAGTCCGCGTTCCGTTACCAACAGGCCCTGGAGAAGGGCGAGAAGAGGGTCGTCGGGGTCAACTGCCACGAGGGCTCGGTCACCGGCGACCTGGAGATCCTGCGGGTCAGCCACGAGGTCGAGCGGGAGCAGGTGCGGACCCTCGCCGAGCGCAAGGCCGCCCGCGACGACGCCCGGGTGCAGGCCGCGCTGAAGGAGCTGCTGGCCGCCGCCCGCGGCGACCGCAACATGATCGGGCCGATGCTGGACGCCGTCCGCGCGGAGGCGACCCTCGGCGAGATCTGCGGCGCGCTGCGCGACGAGTGGGGGACGTACACCGAGCCGGCGGGCTTCTGACGCCGTCCGCCGTCCGTCCGCGCGGCGGGGCGCCGGGCCGTCCCGTCACCCCGCCGCGGCCGGCTCACCCCGCCTCGGCGGGCGGCTCCGCGCCCCGCATCCGCAGGCGGAAGAGCGCGCCGCCGCCCGGCGCCTGCTCCGCGGTGAGCTCGGCGCCGTGCGCGCGGGCGATCTGCCGCGCCATGGCCAGGCCGAGGCCCGAGCCGGGCAGGGCGCGGGCGGCCCGGGCGCGGTAGAAGCGGTCGAAGACGTACGGCAGGTCGTCGGCGTCGATCCCGGGACCGTGGTCGCGGACGGTGAGGTGCACCTCGTCCGCCACGGAGGCGAGTTCGGTCTCCACGGGGCCGCCGGGCGGCGAGAACTTCGCGGCGTTGTCCAGGAGGTTGGACAGCAGCCGGGTCAGCCGGGCGGGGACGCCGGGGAGCGCGGTGGCCGCCGCCTCGGGGGCGATGCGGAGGGTGAAGGCGACGTCCGGCCAGTGCTCGCGGGCCGCGGCCACCGCGTGCTCCAGCAGGGCGGCCGGGCGGACCTGTTCGAGCAGCGGCCGGGGCTCCTCGTCACGGGCCAGCTCGATCAGGTCGTTGACGAGGGTGGTGACCTCGCGCAGCTGGCGGGCCAGTGCCGCGGACGCCCGGTCGCGCTGACCCTCCGTCAGACGGTCGCCGCGGGCGAGGAGTTCGGCGTTGGTGCGGAGCGCGGTGAGCGGGGTGCGCAGTTCGTGGGAGGCGTCGGCGACCAGGCGGCGCTGGGCGGTGACGGACTGCTCCAGTTCGCCGAGCATGGTGTTGAAGCTGGCCGCGAGCCGGGTGACCTCGTCCTCGTGGCCGGGCGGCCCCGTCGGGAGGTCGATGCGGTGCCGGGGGTCGCGGGTGGTGGCGATCCGCTCCGCGGTGGCGGTCAGCCGGGCGACCGGGGCCAGGCCCGTACGGGAGACCCAGTAGCCGAGGCCGGCGGCCAGCAGGACGCCCGCGCCGCCGACCGCGGCCAGCGCCCAGGCGGCCTGCCGCACCCCGCGTTCGACGGTGTCGGAGCGCAGGGCGACCTGGAGGGCCTCGTCCCGGTGGGGGATGCGGGTGGTGAACATCCGGACGGGGTGCCCGGCGACGGTGACCTCACTGTAGTAAGGCCGGCGGTGGCCGGCGGCCACCTCGCGGGCGGCCGGGTGGACCGGCAGGACGTACCGGCCGCGGGCGTCCCTCTGGGGGTCGGCGGGCACGATCTGGGCGCAGGGGGTGGCCGGGTACTGGCAGGAGGCGTCGCCCGCGGTCGGGCCCCAGTCGCGCATCCGCTGGAGGAGCTGGGTGGCGGTCTGCGCCACGTTGAGGTCGAGCTGACGGGTCATCTGGACGCGGATGACGAGGAACGCGGCGGCGCAGACGCCGACCGCGACCAGGGCGACCGCGGCGGAGGCGGCCAGCGCCAGCCGGGTGCGCAGCGGACGGCGGCGGACCCAGCGGCCGCCCAGGCGGCGCCGGCCGGTCATACCGCGCCCTCGCCGTACGCCCGGTCCGCGCCCGCGTGCGTGCCCGCGCCGGCGCCTGCGTACGGGTGCGCCGAACGGCCCCCGGGGACGGTCCCGTTCACGTGCCCTCCGGCCGGTCCAGGCGGTAGCCGATGCCGTGCACGGTGTGCACCAGCCGGGGCTCGCCGCCGGCCTCCAGCTTGCGGCGCAGATAACCGATGTAGACGGCCAGGGAGTTGGAGTCCGGGCCGAAGTCCCGGCCCCAGACCCGCTCCAGGATCGTCTCCCGCGGCAGCACCTGGCCGGGGTGCTGGAGCAGCAGTTCCAGCAGGGTGTACTCGGTGCGGCTGAACTCCAGCGGCCGGGCGCCGCGGTGGCCGCTGCGGGTGGCGGGATCGACGACCAGGTCGGCGAAGGCCAGCCGGGAGTCGTCGGCCGCGGCGGCCGCGGCCCGCCGCAGCAGGGCGCGCACCCGGGCGATCAGCTCGTCCAGGGCGAACGGCTTGACGAGGTAGTCGTCGGCGCCGGCGTCCAGGCCGTCGACACGGTCGCTGACCGCGTCCAGGGCGGTCAGGACCAGGATCGGGGTGCGGTCGTCGAGGGCGCGCAGCCGGCGGCAGACCGCCAGGCCGTCCAGCACCGGCATCATCACGTCGAGGACCAGCGCGTCGGGCTGCCAGGTGGCGACCTCGGAGAGCGCGGCCAGGCCGTCGGCGGCGCCGCGGACCTCGTAGCCCTCGACGGCGAGTCCGTCGGACACGGCGGCGCGGACCTCCGGTTCGTCGTCGACGACCAGGATCCGGGGTGCGGCCGGCGGAGGGTTCTCGGGCGCGGGTGCGGGGCGTGCGGTCATGGATCCAGGCTCCCAAACGGTGTCTTAGAACGTTCTTAAGGCGGCGGACGAGCGTGGCGGCCATGCGCACACCACTCTCGGTCGTGATCGGTGCGGGCGGCACCGGCGGCCACATCTATCCCGGACTCGCCCTCGCCGACGCGCTGCGCCGGGCCGTGCCGGACGCGGTGATCTCCTTCGTGGGGACCGACCGCGGTCTGGAGACGCGGCTGATCCCGCAGGCCGGCTACCGGCTGCACACCGTCGACATGATCCCCTTCGACCCGTCGCTGGGCGCCCGACGCTATCTGCTGCCGGCCGCGCTGCTGCGGTCGGGCGCCCAGTGCCGGGCGATCCTGCGGGCGCAGGGCGCCCAGGTCGCCGTCGGGATGGGCGGCTACCCGAGCGCCCCGGTGATCGTCGGCGCCCGGATGGCGGGACTGCCCAGCCTGATCCATGAATCCAACGCGGTGCCCGGCCGGGCCAACAAGTTCGCCGCCCGGCTCACCCCGCACATCGCCCTGGCCTTCGACCGCAGCCGCCCCCACCTGGCGGGCGGCGAGCGGGCCGAGACGGTGGGGATGCCGCTGTCCGGGCCGCTGGCCGGGCTGGACCGGGCGGCGCTGCGGCAGGCCGCCCGCCGGGCTCTGGGCATCCCGGAGGAGGCGCGGCTGCTGCTGGTCAACGGCGGCAGTCTGGGCGCCGCCCGGCTCACCGAGGCCGCCGTCGGGCTCGCCGGCCGCTATCTGGCGCGGAACCGGATGCGGCTGCTGATCAAGACCGGGCCGGCGGCGCTGGACGGCGCCCGCGCGGCCCTGGAGGCGAACAGCGGGGCGGCGGTCGCCGCGGCGGTGCCGTACCTGGACCGGATGGACCTGGCGTACGCGGCGGCCGACCTGGTGCTCTGCCGGGCCGGCTCGGCGACCGTCGCCGAACTGGCCACCATCGGGATGCCGGCCGTCCTCGTCCCGTATCCGCACGCACCCGGCGACCACCAGACGCACAACGCCCGGGTGCTCTCCGACGCCGGGGCGGCGCTGCTGCTGCCCGACGCGGAGGTCACCGCCGACCGGCTGGACGCGCTGGTCACCCCGCTGCTGGCCGATCCGGTCCGGCTGGCCGCGATGGGCGCGGCCGCCGACCCCGGTACGCACGCCCACGCCGCCGACCTGCTGGCCGCCCGCACCCTGGCGCTGGCCGGCCACCCCCACCCCTCCCACCTCGTCGCCACCCTGAAGGAGTCAGCATGAGCAGCACGCACAGCATCGTGTCCCGGTCGTGGGCCGGACGGAAGGTCCTGGTCACCGGGGCCGAGGGGTTCATCGGTTCGACGCTGGTCGATCTGCTCGTGGAGGCGGGCGCCGAGGTGCGCGCCTTCGTCCACTACAAGCCGTACGCGGAGAAGGGGAATCTGGCGCGCTACCTGGTGCCGGGCGGCCCGGTCGAGATGGTCGCCGGCGATGTGCGGGACGCCGGCCGGGTGATGGACGCCGTCGCCGGCTGCGACACCGTCTTCCACCTGGCCGCGCTGATCGGCATCCCGTACAGCTACGACTCGCCGGGCGCGTACGTGCAGACCAACGTGGTGGGCACGGAGAACGTCGCGGAGGCGTGCCGCCGGCACGGCGTGCGGCGGATGGTGCACACCTCCACCAGCGAGGTGTACGGGACCGCGCTGACCGCGCCGATCGCTGAGGACCACCCGCTCCAGCCGCAGTCGCCGTACTCCGCCTCGAAGATCGGCGCGGACATGATGGCGCTGTCGCACTGGCACGCCTTCGAGCTGCCGGTGACGGTGGTGCGGCCGTTCAACACCTACGGGCCCCGGCAGTCCGCCCGGGCGGTGATCCCGACGATCCTGGCCCAACTGCACGCCGGTGCCCGGCAGATCAGGCTCGGCTCGCTCACCCCGACCCGGGACTTCACGTTCGTCACCGACACCGCGGCCGGGTTCCTGGCGCTGGCCGACTGCGACCGGGCGCTGGGGCAGGTCGTCAACCTCGGCAGCGGCCGGGAGATCGCCATCGGGACGCTGGCCGAGGCGCTGATCGCGGCCACCGGGCGGGACGCGGAGGTGGTGGTGGACGCCGCGCGGCTGCGGCCGTCGGGCAGCGAGGTGGAGCGGCTGCTGTCGGACAACTCCCGGGCCCGGGAGTGGGCTTCGTGGGAGCCGCGGGTCTCGCTCAAGGAGGGCCTGGCGCGGACGTCGGAGTGGGTGGCGGAGCATCTGCACCTGTTCCGCGCGGACCGCTACCAGGTGTGAGGCGCGCCGGGTCAGGGCTCCAGCGCGGCCAGCCCGGCCAGCAGGAGTGTGGTGAACCGCCGGGCCCAGTCGGCGTCCACGGGCTCCGCGCTCACCAGGAGCCGGTGGACGACGGCCCCGGCGATGACGTCGAAGATCAGGCCCACGGTGCACTCGGCGGCCTGTGCGCCGTCGGGTCCGCCGGCGTCCGGCGGGAGTTCGCCGCGGGCCTGCGCCCGGGAGCGGCCCAGCAGTACCAGCCGCTTCTGCCGGTCGACGATGGCCGAGCGGATCCGCTCGCGCAGCGCGTCGTCGGTGGTGGACTCGGCGACCACCGCCATCAGCGCGGTCTTGGTCTCGGGCCGGGCCAGCAGGGCGCCGAACTGCAGCACCACGCCCTCGATGTCCAACTGCAGGCAGCCCCGGTCGGGGAGTTCCAGCTCGTCGAAGAGGACCGCCACGGCGTCCACGACCAGTTCGCTCTTGTTGGCCCAGCGCCGGTAGAGGGTGGTCTTGGCGACGCCGGCGCGGGCCGCGACCTCGCCCATGGTGAGCCCGCCCCAGCCCACGTCGACGAGGGCGGCGCGGGTGGCGTCGAGGATCGCGTGATCGGTCTCGACGCTGCGGGGGCGGCCCGGACGGCCTTTCGGAGGGCGGGCGGACTGGTGCATGCGGGCGACCATACCGGCCGGTAGGCGAGCGGGCGCCGGTCCTGCGCCGCCCTCCGTGAGGGAGATCACCTGCCGGCGGGCGGGATGCGGTTCCGGGCGGGGGCGGCCCCGAGTTACGCTACGACCCGTAGCGAAAGAGTGATGACCACTGGCCGTGGGTGGGGACCCATTGGCCGCGCACGCACCGGCCCTTCGGGGCCGCCCGTCGGGCACCGGAACCCGGGAGCGCGCCGCATTCCAGCGGGGCGTACCGGAGGACGCGGGCCCGCTTTCCGGATCACTTTCCGGAACCGGCCGCTCAGGGGGGAGGATGGACCCATGCAGCCACGCAACATGTCCATGAGCGGAGTCGTCGATCTCGCCGCGGTGAAGGCGGCCGGCGAAGCGAAGCAGAAGGCCGAGCAGGCCCGTGCCGAGGCCGCCCGCACGGGCGCGGCGCCGGCCGCCGCCGGCGGCCCCCTGGTGTTCGACGTCGACGAGGCGGGGTTCCAGCAGGACGTCCTGCAGCGGTCCACCGAGGTCCCGGTCGTCATCGACTTCTGGGCCGAGTGGTGCCAGCCGTGCAAGCAGCTCGGGCCGCTGCTGGAGAACCTCGCCGCGGAGTACGCCGGCCGGTTCGTCCTCGCCAAGATCGACGTCGACGCCAACCAGATGCTGTTCCAGCAGTTCGGGGTGCAGGGCATCCCGGCGGTGTTCGCGGTGGTCGCGGGCCAGCCGATCCCGCTCTTCCAGGGCGCGGTCCCCGAGGCGCAGCTGCGGCAGGTGCTGGACCAGCTGGTGCAGGTCGCCGAGCAGCAGTTCGGCATCGTGGGCGCGCCGGTCGCCCCGGGGGCGGACGAGCCGGAGCGCGCCGAGGCCCCGCAGCAGCCGGCCGGTCCGTACGACGCGGCGCTGACCGCGGCGGCCGAGGCCCTGGACGCCGGTGACCTCGGCGGCGCCGTCCGCGCCTACCGCAACGTCCTCTCCGACGACCCGGCCAACCCCGAGGCCAAGCTCGGGCTCGCCCAGGCCGAACTCCTGGAGCGGGTGCAGGACCTGGACCCGCAGGCGGTCCGCCAGGAGGCCGCGGACGCGCCGGCCGACGTCCGGGCGCAGATCCGGGCCGCCGACCTGGATCTGGTGGGCGGTCATGTCGAGGACGCCTTCGGCCGGCTGGTCGAGACCGTGAAGCGGACGGCCGGGGAGGACCGGGAGACCGCGCGGGTGCGGCTGCTGGAGCTGTTCGAGGTGATCGGCCCGGACGACCCGCGGGTGACGAAGGCACGCACCGCCCTGGCGCGCGTCCTGTTCTGATTCCGGGCCGGGTTCCCGAACGGCGCCGCCGCGGCGCCGACTTACTCTGCGCTCCGGCGCTTTCCGGCAGATTTCCGTCCCGTCCGGTTCTGTCCCGCGGCAACTCCCGCGGGCGGGCCCGGCAAACGGCGCAGCGGCCACGCTTTACCGAAACTTGGTAAACGTGGCCGCTGTTACTTGGAGTAAGTCCCGACGGCCAACTTGCCGCGCTCTGCCCCTAATTGCCCCTTGTAAGGGCGTCGTCAGGTGCGACGCTGCGTGCCCAGTCGATCTCTGTGTGTCGTGGCGTGGTTACCGGTCCGTTACCCGCAAGTAACGAGGGCCTTGTGCGGCGGCCTGGAATGCACGACGATCGGCCACGCTCGGTCCATTCCCGCAGCCCGGCATCCGGTCGGCGCCGCGGGGTACTTGGGTCCCCACCGGGTCGGTCGGCGGCAGTGGCGCCGGCCGTGGACAGGGGGGTCCCTGCCGTCGGCAGGGCCTGTCCGGTGAGGTTGCGCGAGAGCGTGGCCAGTGGTTGTCGCTCGGGGGTGATCGCCGGTATTCGGAAACACACTGTGCCTCCGAGACGGGCGCTCTCCTTCCCGAGGACGTAGCACTTCTCCCATCCCAGGTACGGCCGGTCCCAACCGGGGCGGCGGGTACCGGAGATGTACGTCCGAGAAGGAGGAAAGTCATGGAGTCCCTGACTCGCGGCGGGACCAGATGGAAGCGGTTCGCCGTCGTCATGGTGCCGAGCGTGGCGGCCACCGCCGCGATCGGCGTCGCCCTCTCGCAGGGTGCCCTGGCGGCGTCGTTCAGCGTGTCCGGCCAGCAGTTCAAGGTGAGCACGGACCGGCTGGACGGCGAGGGTTTCGTCCAGTACGGCGCGGTCGACGCCCAGAAGAACGGCAAGAACGTGCCGGTCGCGGTCTCGGCGTTCTCCAGCGCCAAGATCCACAACCTGTGCCAGTCCGTCGTCGTGCCGGTCCCGGTCTTCGGCGATGTGTCGATGAAGCTCCAGGCGGGCGGCGGCGATCCGGTCGAGGCCAAGAACCTCTACATCGACCTGGACCAGCTGAACGCGGACGCGACCTTCAACAACATCAACATCGGTGTTGCGGCGGGTTCCTCGTCCAAGGGTCCCGGCATCAAGAAGGGCGACAAGGCCGACCCCGGTTCCTTCGCCCAGGAGGCCGACACGGCCACGCTGACCCACGTCCATCAGCGTGCCTGGGCCACCACGGCCGGCACCTTCAAGCTCAGCGGCCTGAAGATGAGCGTCGCCAAGGGCAAGAGCGAGTGCTACTGAGGCGCTGACGTGCGGGCACGGGACGGCGGCCGTACGGCGTGAGCCGTTCCCCGTGCCCGTACGCCGGGTAGCGCTGAAGTGCTCTCAGAACCACCGAAATGCCAGTCCCGAGGAGCCGGACGACATGAGTGACTGGAGCAGGGGGGTCTCCCGGGCCGGAGGCCGGGGGAGAGCCGACGACAGGTACGCGCGGCGCGGATGCGGGTCCGCCGATCGCAGGGAGGCCGCCGCATGAGCGCGGAGCAGCAACCACAGCCGACCGGGTCCTTCGGGCGGAAGCGGCAGGCGTTCCGGGAGTGGCGCGGGCAGCGCCCGTTCTGGGGCGGTCTGCTGACCCTCCTGGCCGGCGTCCCGATCATGTACATCCCCTACGCGAACCTCACCATCGGGTCGCTCACGGTCCGCATGGCGACCACGGCCGGCGCCGGCTCGCTGATCATCGGCGTGCTGCTGGTCGTGCTCGGCCTGACCATGTGGTTCCAGCCGGTGTCCCGGGTCTTCGCGGGGGTCGCGGCGATCCTGCTCGCCCTGGTCTCCCTGGTCGTCTCGAACTTCGGCGCCTTCCTGATCGGCTTCCTGCTGGGGCTGATCGGCGGTGCGCTGGGCGTCTCCTGGGCGCCGGGCCGGCCCGCGCAGAGCGCGGACGGGCCCGGCGAGCCGGACCGTGTCGTCGGGCCCGTGGTCACCACGGGCCCCGCGCCGGCCGGCGGTCCCGGGTTGGGCAACGGACTGGACAGCCTGTCAGGAACGAGCCCGACCAACGGAACGAACGGGAGGCACCGTGCCGGGTGACGAGCTGCACGTGGGGGCACCCCCGCCGGAGGCAGGGGGATCGGGCGCGGCCTCCGGGGCGGCGGGCGACTCCCCGCGGCGTACGGGGAGCGGGCCCCGGCACGCGGCGCCCAGGAAGCCGCTGCTGACCCGCCTGCATGTGCCCGCGGGCAAGGCGATCGCCATCGCCGCGATGCCGTCCGCCGTCCTCATGGGCATGGGGCTGACGCCCCAGATGGCGATCGCCAAGCCGGCACCGCCCCAGAGCCCCTTCCGGGGCGGCCCCTGCGTCACCGCCCCGGACACCTCCGGGCAGGACGCCAAGGCGAAGGACGGGGCCAAGGACGGCTCCACGGACACGAAGGACGCCAAGGGCGGCAAGGACGCGGCGAAGGGCTCCGGCAAGGACGCCGGGGGCGGCACGCCGTCCGCCGCACCGTCGGCCTCGCCGTCGCCGTCGCCCTCGGCCGCCAAGGACACCGCGGGCGGCTCGCCGTCCCCGTCCGCCTCCGCGACCCCCTCGCCCGCCGCCTCGCCGGAGAAGAAGGACGACGGCGGGCTCCTGGGCGGCATCGGCGACGCGCTCGGCGGTCTCTTCGGCATCCACAAGAAGAGCGACGAGCCGTCGGCCGCGCCGAGCCCCTCGCCCTCCGCATCCGCCACCAAGGCGCCGTCGCCTTCGCCCACCCCGTCGGCGTCATCGTCCAAGAGCGGGTCGTCGCAGGACTCCGGGCCCGGTCCGGACGAGGTCACCAAGCCGGTCGGCGACGCGCTCAAGGACCCCTCGAAGGCGGTCAACGACACCGTGCACGGCGCCGTCGGCACGGTCGACAACGCCCTGCCCGGCGGCGGGCTCGACGGCAAGGACGCCTCCGGCAAGCCCGGCTACCCCTGCGTCGTCGAGAACAAGCAGCAGGGCAAGGACGAGCAGACGCCCGCCACCCTGCCGGACCTGCCCTGGCATCTGGAGTCCAGCGGGCTGACCCTGCGCGGTCTGGACTACGTCGGCGTCGTCAACGTCACCACGCAGAACGGCCACACCAAGCAGGCCCTGAAGTTCACCGCGGACAGCATCGACATCGGCGACCTGCACCAGATCGTCGACGACCCGGCGTCCGGCAAGCACTACCACGTGCGGTCCACGCCGGGCTCCACGTCCACCATCCGCGGCGGCAAGGTGACGCTCTACACCGAGCGGCTGCAGGGCAACCTCTTCGGGCTGATCCCGATCGTCTTCGACCCCGAGCACCCGCCGCCGCTCAACGTCCCGTACGCCTACTTCAGCAAGGTGAAGCTGGACCAGGCGGGCCAGTTCGGCGGCAACCTCCACGTCCCGGGCATGCAGGTGTCCATCGAGGACTGACCGGCCCGGCAGTTCTTCCGGGAGCCGCCAAAACGGCGGTGGGCCGCCCCCGACCAGGGGGCGGCCCACCGCCGTCGGTGCGTCCGGGGCGGCGCGTCAGGCGCGTCCGCCGCCGAGGTGGTGCACCCGGACCATGTTGGTGGTGCCGGGGACGCCGGGGGGCGAACCGGCGGTGATCAGCATGGTGTCGCCCTCGTTGTAGCGCTTGAGCTTGAGCAGCTCGGCGTCGACCAGGTCCACCATCGCGTCGGTGTTGTCCACGTGCGGGACGACGAAGGAGTCCACGCCCCAGCTCAGGGTGAGCTGGTTGCGGGTGGCGAGGTCGGTGGTGAAGGCCAGGATCGGCTGGGCGGCGCGGTAGCGGGAGAGCCGGCGGGCGGTGTCACCGGACTTGGTGAACGCCACCAGCGCCTTGCCGTCGAGGAAGTCGGCCATCTCGCAGGCCGCGCGGGCCACCGCACCGCCCTGCGTGCGCGGCTTCTTGCCGGGCACCAGCGGCTGCAGGCCCTTGGAGAGCAGCTCCTCCTCGGCCGCCTCGACGATCTTCGACATGGTCTTGACGGTCTCGATCGGGTACTGGCCCACCGACGACTCGGCGGAGAGCATCACCGCGTCGGCGCCGTCGAGGATGGCGTTGGCGACGTCGGACGCCTCGGCGCGGGTCGGCCGGGAGTTGGTGATCATCGACTCCATCATCTGGGTCGCCACGATCACCGGCTTGGCGTTCCGCCGGCACATCTCCACCAGGCGCTTCTGCACCATCGGGACCTTCTCCAGCGGGTACTCCACCGCCAGGTCGCCACGGGCCACCATCACCGCGTCGAAGGCCATCACGACCTCCTGCATGTTGGCGACCGCCTGCGGCTTCTCCACCTTGGCGATGACCGGGACCCGGCGGCCCACCTCGTCCATGACGCGGTGCACGTCCTGGACGTCCTTGGCGTCCCGCACGAAGGACAGCGCGACCATGTCGCAGCCCATGTGCAGCGCGAACTTCAGGTCCTCGATGTCCTTCTCGGACAGCGCCGGGACGTTGACCGCCGCGCCGGGGAGGTTGATGCCCTTGTGGTCGGAGATGACCCCGCCCTCGATGACGATGGTGCGCACCCGCGGGCCGTCGACCTCGACGACCTGGAGGGCGACGTTGCCGTCGTTGATCAGGACCGGGTCGCCCTTGGAGACGTCGCCGGGCAGGCCCTTGTAGGTGGTGCCGCAGATGTGCTTGTCACCGGGGACGTCCTCGGTGGTGATGACGAACTCGTCACCGCGCACCAGCTCCACCGGGCCCTCGGCGAAGGTCTCCAGGCGGATCTTGGGGCCCTGGAGGTCGGCCAGCACGCCGACGGCGCGGCCGGTCTCCTCGGCGGCCTTGCGGAGGCGGTGGTACCGCTCCTCGTGCTCCGAGTGGGTCCCGTGGCTCATGTTGAAACGGGCCACGTTCATACCGGCCTCGATCAGCGTCTTCAGCTGCTCGTAGGAGTCGACGGCGGGGCCCAGGGTGCAGACGATTTTGGAACGGCGCATGTCTCGATCCTATCGGTTTGTTTCGGAGCGGAATATTTCGCTCTGCTTCACAGGCCCTTCAGCCGAGGAGAGGCAATGCGGGCGGAGCGGGCGGGCCCGCCCGCTCCGCCCGCGGGCCGGCCTCCGGCTAGGAGGTGACCAGGGCGTATGTCTGCCGGGCGATCTCCAGTTCCTCGTCGGTGGGCACCACGGCGACCGCGACCCGGGCGTAGTCGGGCGAGATCAGCCGCGGCTCGTCGGACCGCACGGCGTTGAGCGAGGCGTCCACCGCCATGCCCAGCTCCTCCAGGCCGGCGACGGCGGCGGCCCGGACCGGGGCGGCGTTCTCGCCGACGCCCGCGGTGAAGGCCACCGCGTCGACCTTGCCGAGCACCGCGGTGTAGGCGCCGATGTACTTCTTCAGCCGGTGGATGTAGATGTCGAAGGCGAGCGCGGCCTGCTGGTCGCCCTCGTCGATGCGGCGGCGGATCTCCCGCATGTCGTTGTCGCCGCACAGCCCGATCAGGCCGCTCTTCTTGTTGAGCAGCTCGTCGATCTCGTCGGTGGACATCCCGGCCACCCGCTTGAGGTGGAAGGTCACCGCCGGGTCGATGTCGCCGGAGCGGGTGCCCATGACCAGGCCCTCCAGCGGGGTCAGGCCCATGGAGGTGTCCACGCAGCGGCCGCCCCGGACGGCGGAGGCGGAGGCGCCGTTGCCCAGGTGCAGCACGATCACGTTGACGTCCTCCGGCGCCTTGCCGAGGAGTTCGGCGGTGCGGCGGGAGACATAGGCGTGCGAGGTGCCGTGGAAGCCATAGCGGCGGATGCGGTGGGCGTCGGCGGTGGCCACGTCGAGGGCGTAGCGGGCCGCGGCCTCCGGCATCGTGGTGTGGAAGGCGGTGTCGAAGACCGCGACCTGCGGCAGGTCGGGGCGCAGCGCGCGGGCGGTGCGGATGCCGGTGATGTTGGCCGGGTTGTGCAGCGGGGCGACCGGCACCAGCCGCTCGATCTCCTGGAGCACCGCGTCGTCGATCACCGTCGGCGCGGTGAACTTCAGCCCGCCGTGCACCACCCGGTGCCCGATCGCGGCCAGTTCCGGGGAGTCCAGGCCGAGGCCGTCGGCGGCCAGCTCGTCGGCGACGGCCTTCAGCGCGGCCTGGTGGTCGGCTATCGGGCCGGTGGTCTCGCGGGTGGCGCCGCCGGCGGCCAGCGGGGTGTGGGCCAGGCGCGAGGTCTCCTCGCCGATCCGCTCGACCAGGCCGACGGCGAGGCGGGCGCCCGCGGCGGAGCCGTCCGCCGCCTCCGCCATGTCGAGCAGCTGGTACTTCACCGACGACGAGCCGGAGTTGAGGACGAGGACGCGGGTGGCGTTGGCAGTCATGAAGGGGCTTTCCGGTGGGGAGGGGTCAGGCGGTGTGGCCGGCGCCGGGCTGGGCGCCCTGGGCCTGGATCGCGGTGATCGCGACGGTGTTGACGATGTCCTGGACGAGGGCGCCGCGCGAGAGGTCGTTGACCGGCTTGCGCAGGCCCTGGAGGACCGGGCCGACCGCCACCGCGCCGGCGGAGCGCTGGACGGCCTTGTAGGTGTTGTTGCCGGTGTTGAGGTCCGGGAAGATCAGCACGGTGGCCCGGCCGGCCACCTCGGAGTCCGGCAGCTTGGTCCGGGCGACCGCCGCGTCCACCGCCGCGTCGTACTGGATCGGGCCCTCGACCAGCAGGTCCGGGCGCCGCTCGCGGACGATCTCGGTGGCCTTGCGGACCTTGTCGACGTCGGCGCCGGAGCCGGAGGTGCCGGTGGAGTACGACAGCATCGCGATCCGCGGCTCGACGCCGAACTGCGCGGCGGTGGTGGCGGACTGGATGGCGATGTCGGCCAGCTGCTCGGCGTTCGGGTCCGGGTTGACCGCGCAGTCGCCGTAGACCAGGACGCGGTCGGCCAGGCACATGAAGAAGACCGACGAGACGATCTGCGCGCCGGGCTTTGTCTTGATGATCTCGAAGGCGGGCCGGATGGTGGCGGCGGTCGAGTGCACGGCACCCGAGACCATGCCGTCGGCCAGGCCCTCCTGGACCATCAGCGTGCCGAAGTAGGAGACGTCCGCGACCATGTCGTAGGCCAGCTCGTAGCCGACGCCCTTGTGGGCACGGAGGGTGGCGTACAGCTCGGCGAACCGCTCGCGCAGCGGCGAGGACTGCGGGTCGATGATCTGGGCGTCGGCCAGGTCGATGGCCAGGTCGGCGGCGCGCTTGCGGATCGCCTCCTCCTCGCCCAGCAGCGTCAGGTCGCAGACGTCGCGGCGCAGCAGCACGTCGGCGGCGCGCAGCACCCGCTCCTCGGCGCCCTCGGGGAGCACGACCCGGCGGCGGCCGGCGCGGGACCGCTCGATCAGCTCGTGCTCGAACATCATCGGCGTGACCCGGCCGGAGCGGGCGACGGAGATCTTGTCGGTCAGCTCGGCGGTGTCCACGTGCCGTTCGAAGAGGCCGAGCGCGGTCTCGGCCTTGCGCGGCGAGGCGGCGTTCAGCTTGCCCTCGATGGCGAACAGCTCGGCGGCGGTGGGGAAGGAGCCGCCGGGGACGGAGACCACCGGGGTGCCGGGCGCCAGGCGGGCGGCCAGCGCCATGATGTCGGGGCCGGGCCGCTCGTCGAGGGTGAGCACCACACCGGCGATCGGCGGGGCGCCGGCGCTGTGCGCGGCGAGCGAGCCGATGACGAGGTCGGCGCGGTCCCCGGGGGTGATCACCATGCAGCCGGGGGTGAGCGCCTGGAGGAAGGTCGGCAGCATCGCGCCGCCGAAGACGAAGTCCCGGGCGTCCCGGGCGAGCCCGGAGTCGTCGCCGAGCAGCACCTCGGCGCCGAGCGCCTGCACGATCTGGCCGACGGTCGGCGCGGAGAGCGAGCCGTCCTCGGGGAGCGCGTAGCAGGGCACCGGCAGACGGGCGGCGAGCCGCTCGACGACGGCGGTGCGCTGCTCGGGCGCGACGCGGTTGACGACCAGCGCGACGACGTCGCAGCCCAGCGAGTCGTAGGCGCGGTAGGCGTTGCGGGCCTCGGCGCGGACCGACTCGGCCTCCTGGCCCTGGCCGCCGACGACGGGTATCACCGCGGCGCCGAACTCGTTGGCCAGCCGGGCGTTGAGCGCCAGTTCGTCCGGCAGGCTGGTGTCGGCGTAGTCCGAGCCGAGGACCAGGACGTACTCGTAGTCGCGGGCCACCGCGTGGAAGCGGTCGACGAGCCGGGAGACCAGCTCGTCGGTGCCGCGCTCGGCCTGGAGGGCGGCGGCCTCGGCGTAGCTGATGCCGTAGACCGTCTCGGCGGGCTGGGCGAGGCGGTAGCGGGCCCGCAGCAGATCGAACAGCCGGTCGGGCCCATCGTGGACCAGGGGGCGGAACACCCCCACCCGGTCGACGTGGCGGGTCAGGAGCTCCATCACTCCCAGCTCGACGACCTGGCGGCCGTCGCCGCGGTCGATACCGGTCACGTACACGCTGCGCGTCACGCGTGGTCTCCGTCCCTCTCGATGGCCGCGAGGCTCCGAGCTCGCGGTTTTCCCTGCTCACAAGGTCAAAATCGGCCGTTATTGTGGCCTTGCCCCTCTTGACAATACCTGCGCGGGTGGCTAGGTCGCTCTTCCAGTTTCCCTGTGGAGGCCGGTGCGGGGACAGTGGGGGTGGTCCCGGCGCACGGCCGGGGCGGGCCGGGGTGGGACCGGGCGACACGTGAAACAATCGGACCGGCTCACACGAACCGACAGCGAGCACAGGAGACACAGCACGATGCGTATCGGAGTCCTCACCGCGGGCGGCGACTGCCCGGGCCTGAATGCTGTGATCCGGTCCGTCGTCCACCGCGCCCTCACCGGCCACGGAGACGAGGTCATCGGCTTCGAGGACGGCTTCAAGGGACTGCTCGACGGCCGCTTCCGCAAGCTCGACCTGGACGCGGTCAGCGGCATCCTCGCCCGCGGCGGCACCATCCTCGGCTCCGCCCGCCTGGAGCGCGCCCGGCTGCGCGAGGCGTGCGAGAGCGCCAAGGACTTCTCCCGCGAGTACGGGATAGACGTCCTGATCCCGATCGGCGGCGAGGGCACCCTCACCGCCGCCCGGATGCTCGCCGACGCCGGCATGCCCGTCGTCGGCGTCCCCAAGACCATCGACAACGACATCTCCTCCACCGACCGCACCTTCGGCTTCGACACCGCCGTCGGCGTGGCCACCGAGGCCATCGACCGCCTCAAGACCACCGCCGAGTCGCACCAGCGGGTCATGGTCGTCGAGGTCATGGGCCGGCACGCGGGCTGGATCGCGCTGGAGTCCGGCATGGCCGGCGGTGCCCACGGCATCTGCCTGCCGGAGCGCGAGTTCGACGTCAACGACCTGGTGAAGATGGTGGAGGAGCGCTTCGCCCGGGGCAAGAAGTTCGCCGTGGTCTGCGTCGCCGAGGGCGCCCACCCGCTCGCCGGCACCATGGACTACAAGAAGGGCGCCATCGACCAGTTCGGCCACGAGCGGTTCTCCGGCATCGGCACCGCGCTCGCCCGCGAGCTGGAGCGGCGCCTGGGCAAGGAGGCCCGCCCGGTCATCCTCGGCCACGTCCAGCGCGGCGGCACCCCCACCGCCTACGACCGGGTGCTGGCCACCCGCTTCGGCTGGCACGCCGTCGAGGCCGCGCACCGCGGCGACTTCGGCCAGATGACCGCGCTGCGCGGCACGGACATCGTCATGGCGCCGCTGGCCGACGCGATCACCGAACTCAAGCGGGTCCCGGCGAACCGCATGGACGAGGCCGAGTCGGTCTTCTGAGGCGTTCCGGGGCGCGCCGGGACATTCCGGGGCGTCCCGGCGTTACGTCAAGACGTCGCGGGCGGCGCACCGTTGGGTGCGCCGCCCGTTGTCCGTCACTGGCGCACGGTCCAGTGGTCGTCCGCGCCCGCCTGGACGAACTTCAGCGGCGGGCACAGGAAAGCCTCCGGATCGGGGTCGGTCTCCGTCCACGGCGAGTCGGACGGACCCGCCGGCTTCCAGGCGCCGTTGCTGCGCAACCGCACGGCGCTGCTGTCGAAGACCGTATGCCGCGCCTCCGTGCAGTAATACCCCTCGTTGGTGGCCGGGTTGACGCTCGCGTAGATCTCGAACATGTCCCAGCCGTGGTCCAGCCCGCTCCGGTCGGCGCCCGACTGCCGGAACAGCAGGTCCCAGGCGGCGGTGCGGTAGTTGTAGAGGTAGGCCGACCAGCGGTTGGCGGCCGCGTCGTCCCGCACCATCTGCACGCTGTACGCGGCCGGTCCGCCGTTGCCGGGGGTGTAGTTCTTCAGGAAGGCGTCGTCGAGGGGGACGGTCTTGGCCGGGCCGACGGTCCCGCACCAGTCCCACGCCCAGATCTCGTTGCCGGTGCTGGTGTACGCGGTGACCACTTCCATGCAGGAGTTCTGGGCCTTGGTGGTGGGCGCGTAGGTGACGTTGTCCGCGTCGGTGACCGTGTAGGACGGGTCGACGGTGTGGGTGGCCATGATGCCGTCGTGCGTGCCGGGTTGGGGGAAGACGCCCCACCAGTTGTGGGTCACCTGGCCCTGCCGGGGAGCGGATGCGGCCGGCCGGCCGCCGGGGAGCCGGGGGTGGTGCGTCCACGCCGGGCCGGACACCGCGCGGCGCCCCGCCAGGAACGTACGGACGGCGCGCTCGCGCCCCGCTGTACGGGCCGGTGTGCGGGCCCCGGTGACGACGCCGGTGTGCGGGGCCGTGGGGGAGGGCGGTGCGGTGGTCCGGGCCGTGGCCGGGTGGGTGGTGGCGGTGGCCGGGGCGGCCGGCGTCAGCGCCAGCAGCGCGGTGAGGGCCGCGGCGGTGACGGCGAGGGCGGCGAGGTGCGGCCGGGGTCTGGTTCCGGAGCCGGTGCTGAGTCCGGGGCTGTCCATGCATGTCCTCCAGGGACCTGTGGGGGGGGCGGCCCGAGCCGGTCCGGGCGTGCCCGGCCGGCCTGCGCCGGCGGGCGTGCGCCTGTGCTGGACTGGACCAAGTGGGCCTAGGGGAATGTCCATGACAGGCCCTCGGGTGTCAAGGCATCCGGCAGAGAGGTCGCGTCCCGCCCTGCGGTCCCGCAACGCCCGTGCGCCCGTCCTCAACGCCCGTGCCCCCGCCCTCGGTTGAGGAGCGGGGGCACGGGCGCCGGGTGACGGGTGGGCGCAGGGGCTACTGCGCGCCGATGGCCGCCAGCATGTTCAGCCGGGCCGCCCGCCGGGCCGGCCACAGCGCCGCCAGCACCCCGACGACCAGGGCGATCAGCAGGAACAGGCCGAGCCGGCCCCAGGGCAGCACCATGGCGTAGGTCGGGAAGGACGAGCCGACCAGGCTGCCGCCGGCCCAGGCCAGGAAGACGCCCAGGCCCATGCCGAGCACCGCGCCGAAGAGCGAGATGACCACCGACTCCAGCCGCACCATCTGCTTGATGCCGCCGCGGGCCAGGCCCACCGCGCGCAGCATCCCGATCTCCCGGGTGCGCTCGAAGACCGACATCGCCAGGGTGTTGACCACGCCGACCACCGCGATGAGCACGGCCATGCCGAGCAGTCCGTAGACCATGTTCACGATGGTGTCGATCTGCCCCGCGGTCTCCTTGCGCAGCGCGTCGCGGTCCTGGACCTTCAGCAGCGGGCTGTCGCCGAGCGCCCGCCGGATCTCCCTGGCCAGCTCGGGGGAGCCGCCGCCGGCCGCCTTGACCAGCAGTTCGTCGTCGCGGAGCCGGTCCAGGTGCGGATCGACCAGGGCGGTCGCGGCGAAGGAGGAGCCGAGCACCTCGTTGTCCGCGTAGACGGCGGCGATCTTCAGCCGGGCCTTCTTCTTGTCGTAGAACTCGACGTTCAGGGTGTCGCCGGCCTTCCAGCCGCGCTCCTTGGCCTCCTTCTGCGAGACGGCGATGCCGCCGGCTTTGACGGCGCCCAGCGAGCCCTGGGTGAAGGTCAGCTGCGTGAGCTTGCCGATCTGGTCGAGGTCGGTGCCGTGGACGTAGCCGAAGCCGCCGCCCGGCCCGGCGCCGGGGTCGGGGTCGGTGGTGAAGCCGGTGCCGCGCAGCGGGGCCGTCGCCTCGACGCCGGGGACCTGCGCCACCTTGGCGGACAGCTTCGGGTCCAGCCCGACGTAGGTGGAGGTCTTGACCTGGTAGTCGGCGGTCAGCCCGCGGCCGGCCATCTTGTCCATCGCGACCTGGGCGGAGTGCCCGGCGACGGTCATCCCGGTGATCAGGGTCAGGCCGATCATCAGCGCCGAGCCGGTCGCCGCCGTCCGCCGCGGATTGCGCAGGGCGTTCTCCTTGGCGAGCCGACCGGTGACGCCGAAGAGGCGGGTGGTGACCGCGCCGGCCAGGGAGACCAGCGGCCGGGACAGCAGCGGGGCCAGGATGATCACGCCGGTCAGGGTCAGCGCCGAGCCCGCCATGGCGATCGGCAGGTCGTCGCCCGAGGTCAGGGTGGAGACCCAGAGCATCACCGCGACACCGGCGGCGGTGACCAGCGCGCCGAGGACGTTGCGGACGACGAGGCTGCGCGGGGCCGGCGGCGCCTCGACGGTGCTGAGCGCCTCCACCGGCGCGATCCGCGCCGCCTTGCGCGACGGGAGCCAGGCGGCCAGCACGGTCACCAGCACCCCGACGCCGAGCGAGGCGAGCACCGCGGCCGGGCTGATGACCACCGGTCCGTCCGGGAAGCCCGCTCCGCCTGCGTCCAGTACGGCCCGCAGCCCCACCGCGATCCCGGTGCCCAGCGCGAAGCCGACGACCGACGAGACCAGCCCCAGCAGACCGGCCTCGGCGAGCACCGAGCGCACGACCTGCCGGCGGGAGGCGCCCACCGCGCGCAGCAGCGCGATCTCGCGGCTGCGCTGGGAGATCAGCATGGTGAAGGTGTTGGCGATGATGAAGACGCCCACGAACAGGGCGATCCCGGCGAACGTCAGCAGCGTCTTGCTGAGCGCGCTGTTCTGCTCGGCGATCAACCGGGCCTGCTCGGCGGCCAGTTCGCGTCCGCTGGTGGCCTCGGCGCGCTTGGCCGGCAGCAGCTTGCGGACCTCGGCGGTCAGCGCCCGCTGGTCGGTGCCGGGGGCGGCCGCCACCACCAGCTCGTCGTACTGGCCCGGGTGCAGATACAGCCGCTGCGCGGTGGCGGTGTCGAACAGCGCCAGGCTGCCGCCCGCGGTCACCGCCGGGTCGTCGGTCGCCACGATGCCGACGAGCTTCTTCGTCAGCACCGGGCCGTCGGTCGCGAAGCGCACGGTGTCGCCGAGCCGCACACCGGCGGCCTTCGCGGTGCTCTCGGCCAGCGCGATCTCGTCGCCGGAGGCCGGGCCGCGGCCCGCGACCAGGGGATAGCGGTCGTCCTTGCCGTCCTTGCCCGGCTGGTAGTTGACGGCGCGGTTCTGCCAGCCGTTGCCGATCGGCTCGCCGTCCCGGCCGGCCAGCGTGGCCTGGCCGGTGACGTCGGCGCGCACGGACGCCACGCCCGGCAGGGCGCGGATCCGGTCGGCCAGCCGCTGGTCGAGGGCGGTGGCCCGCTTGCCGTCCTTCCCGGGACCGGGGCCGGTGTCGGGGTCCGAGGTGGCCTTGACGGAGACGGCCACGTCCTTGAGGTTCCGGGCGGAGGCGTTCTTGACGGCCTCGCCGACGGTGTCGCTGAAGATCAGGGTGCCCGCGACGAAGGCGACGCCGAGCAGGACCGCGAGCGCGGTCATCAGCAGCCGGGCCTTGTGCGCGAGGACGTTGCGCAGGGCGGTGGTGAACATGGTGGTTGTCAGTCCTGGGTACGGGGCCGGGCCCGGAAGGGGCGGCCGACCGGGTCGGCTCGTGCGGCGCCTGGGGCCGGGTGGGCGGTGCGGGCGCGCGTCAGCTCGTGCGGCCCGCGGTCTCGAAGCGCCGCATCCGGTCCAGCACGGCGTCCGCGGTCGGGTCGGCGAGTTCGTCGACGATCCGGCCGTCCGCGAGGAAGACCACCCGGTCCGCGTAGGCGGCGGCGACCGGGTCGTGGGTGACCATCACCACGGTCTGGCCCATCGCCCGCACCGACTCCCGCAGGAAGCCCAGCACTTCGGCGCCGGAGCGGGAGTCGAGGTTGCCGGTCGGCTCGTCGGCGAAGATGATCTCCGGCTGGGCGGCCAGCGCCCGCGCCACCGCGACCCGCTGCTGCTGGCCGCCGGAGAGCTGGGCCGGCCGGTGCTTCAGCCGCCCGGACAGGCCCACGGTCTCCACGACCCGGCCGACCCACTCCCGGTCCGGGCGGCGGCCGGCGATGTCCATCGGCAGCGTGATGTTCTCCAGCGCGGTGAGCGTGGGCAGCAGGTTGAACGCCTGGAAGATGAAGCCGATCCGGTCCCGGCGGAGCCGGGTCAGCTGCTTGTCGCCCAGCGTGGCCAGCTCCACGTCCCCGATCCGGGCGGAGCCGGAGGTGACCGAGTCCAGCCCCGCCATGCAGTGCATCAGGGTGGACTTCCCGGAGCCGGACGGGCCCATGATCGCGGTGAACCGGGCCCGGCCGAACTCCACGTCGACGGAGTCCAGCGCGACCACCCGGGTCTCGCCGTGGCCGTAGACCTTGCTCAGGCCGGTGGCCCGGGCGGCGACGGCCGCGGCGGTGCGGGCGGGGGTGGCGGGATGGGGGACGGCGGCGTGTGGCACCACAACTCCTGGGAGGCGGAAAGGGATGGGGACAGCGTGCAAACGCTCCCTCCATCCTCGATGCCGCAGGTCAGCCCGTCTTCGGCCGCAGGGACCGAAAGCCGGACCGGCCGGAAGTGCGACACCCGCCGACGACGTCATCCTCGGGACGGACGGCCGTCCGCCCGCAGACCGACGGGCCGCCCCGGAGCCGCCCCGGAGCCGGGCCGGGTCGGGGGCCGGGCCGGGTCAGTGACGGGTGTCAGAGTGCTGACTCGCCGACCCGCCGCCAGAACTCCGCCAGGACGCCGTCGAGGAGGTCCCGGCCCGCCCGGCCGGCCTCGTCCGCGGCGTCCCCGCCGGTCCAGCTGAGCGACGCGGTCATCCGCGCGTGGTACTCCTCGTGCAGCCCCTGGAGCGCCTTCTGCAGCTGCTCCTTGGGCAGCGGCGCGACCTTGCCGACCGGCCGGACGTAGCCCTGCCACCGGGTGGTCGCCGCACTGGTCAGCAGCTCGACGAGGCGGTCCTCCCGACCGGTGAAGCGGACCAGTGCGGGCAGCGGCAGCGCCAGCTCGGCGGCGAGCGCCGCCGCCTGCCGGTCGGTGCCGGTCCACCGCCCGCCGGCCTCCAGCCGCTCGTACGCCGCCTGATCCATGCCGATCCGCAGCGCCAGATCGGCGGGCGCCAGACCGAGCGCCATACGGAATTCGCGGAGGGTTCCGGGGGCGCCGAGGAGTTCCGCCGGGGCGCACCACAGGGCGCCGGCCAGCGCGGCCAACTCGGCCTCGGTGGGGGCGCTCTCGCCCAATTCCCAGGACGCCACCGCGGCCGGTTCCCTCCGCATTCCGTAGGCGGCCCAGATTCCGTAGGCGACATGCGCGTGGGTCATGCCGAGGGCCTCGCGCAGCCGGCGGGCGGCGGCGGCGTTGAAAGGGGGCCTGCGCGCATCCCCGTCGTGCGTGTTCACCGGCACACGGTAAGTGACGAGGTGGCCCGGTACCTATCGTGTGGATATCCAAGTTTGCGGGTTGGAGGAAACTACGGGGTATCCGCCGAGGTTCGGTCAGCTTTCGGCGGTTTCCCGCCGAAATCGCCCTGCAAGGCCACTGGCCAGGCGTTTTACGCGCCGCGGCCGGCCACGGGGAGACCAGGATGTTGCAGAAGGATCACCGGTGTCGAGTACCCGGCCGGGAATGCGGCGAGTTCCCGGAGTTCTCCGAGTTCCCGGATTTCTCCGAACGCGGTCGCACCGTAATTCCCGAAGGCGGTAATTCCAGGAGGCCGCGATCCCCGAAAGCTCCGATCCTCGAAGGTCGTGATTCCCGATGGCCGTGATTCCCGAAAGGCGTGAAAACGCCGGCCGGCCCCGGGAGTTGCCCGGGCGAAAGCGGCCACATGAGCGGGACGAGGAAATTCCCTCACCTCGTGGTGGAGGTACGGACCGCGCCGCCGAAAGGCCCGCAGGTGTCAGCGGGCCGACCAGCGGTAGCGCAGCTCCGGCCGGCCGACCTGGCCGTACTGCGGGGCGCGGGCGGCCCGGCCGCTCTCCACGAGGTGCTCCAGGTAACGGCGCGCGGTGATCCGGGAGATGCCCACGTCCGCGGCGGCCTGGGTCGCGGTCAGCCCGTCGGCGGCGGCCCGCAGCGTATCGGTCACCGCCCGCAGGGTGGCCGCGGTCAGTCCCTTGGGCGGCGCGGCCGGCCGCGGGGCGCGCAGCGCCGCCAGCGCCCGGTCCACCTCGTCCTGCCCGCTGGCCTCCCCGGTGGTGGCGCGGAACTCGGCGTAGCGCAGCAGCCGGTCCCGCAGGGTGGCGAAGGTGAACGGCTTGAGCACGTACTGGACGACGCCCAGCGAGACGCCCTCGCGGACCATCGCCAGATCGCGGGCCGACGTCACCGCGATGATGTCCGCGGCGTGCCCGGCCGCGCGCAGCGTCCGCACCAGCTGAAGCCCGTGGCCGTCCGGCAGGAACAGGTCCAGCAGCAGGAGATCGACCGGGTGGTGGTCGAGGTGGCGGCGGGCGCCGGCCCCGGAGTGCACGGTGCCGGACACCGCGAAGCCCGGCACCCGCCCCACGTACAGCGCGTGCGCGGCGGCGGCGACCGGATCGTCCTCGACGACCAGCACCCGGATCGGCTCGTCGCTCACCGCGGGACACCTTCCGCGGCCCGCAGCGGCAGCCGCACGGTGAACCGCGCGCCGCCCTCCGCCCCCCGGTCCAGCCGGATCGTGCCGCCGTGCCGCCGCACCGCCTGCCCGACCAGGGCCAGGCCCAGCCCGCGGGCGCCGGCGGCAGGTTTCTCGCTGGTGCAGTCCTTGGTGCTCCAGCCGCGCCGGAAGACCCCCTCGGTGGCGTCCGCGGCGATGCCCGGCCCGTTGTCCACGACGCACAGCAGCAGTTCGCCGCCGTCCGCCCGGGCGGTGACCCGCACCTGCGGCGGGGCGCCGGGCCCCTGGGGCGGGGCGGCGGCGTCCAGGGCGTTGTCGACGAGGTTGCCCAGCACCGTGACCAGGTCGCGGGCCGGCAGGTCCGGCGGGATCACCCCGTCGTCGATCCGGCTGTCCTCGGTCAGCACCAGCTCCACGCCGCGCTCGTTGGCCTGGGCCGCCTTGCCCAGCAGCAGCGCGGCCAGCACCGGTTCGGCGACCGCGCCCACCACCCGGTCGGTCAGCGCCTGCGCCAGCTCCAGCTCGGCGGTGGCGAAGGTGACGGCCTCCTCGGCCCGGCCCAGTTCGATCAGCGAGACCACGGTGTGCAGCCGGTTGGCCGCCTCGTGCGCCTGCGAGCGCAGCGCCTCGGCGAAGCCCCGTACGGAGTCCAACTCGCCGGAGAGCGCCTGGAGTTCGGTGTGGTCGCGGAGGGTGACGACGCTGCCGCGGCGCTGACCGCCGGAGACCGGCGCGGAGTTGACCACCAGCACCCGTTCACCGGTCAGATGCAGGGCGTCGACCGTCGGGCCGGGCGCCAGCAGCGCCTCGGTCAGCGGCTCCGGCAGCCCCAGCGCGGCGACCGGCCGGCCGACCGCGTCCCCGGTCAGCCCCAGCAACTCCCGCCCGCCGTCGTTGATCAGCGCCACCCGCCCCGCCCCGTCGAGCATCAGCAGCCCCTCGCGGACGGCGTGCAGCGCGGCCTCGTGGTAGTCGTACATCCGGGCCAGCTCCGCGGCGTTCATCCCGTGGGTGTGCCGGCGCAGCCGGGCGTTGACCACGTACGTGCCCAGCCCGCCCAGTGCCAGCGCCGCCGCGGCCACCCCGGCCAGCGCCAGGACCTGGTCGCGCAGTTGCTGGCTGATCGTGGCGATGGTGATCCCGGAGCTGACCAGTGCGGTGATCCGGCCGCCCCGCCCGGGGTCGCGGACCGGCGCGACGACCCGCACCGACGGCCCGAGCACGCCCATATGGGTCTCCGGGAAGATCTCGCCGCGCAGCGCGGGCCCGATGTGGCCGAGGTACTTCCCGCCGATCGCGGACGGCTCCGGATGGGTCCAGCGCGTCCCGTCCGGCGCCATCACCACGACGAAGTCGACGCCGGCGTCCCGCCGCAGCCGCTCGCTGTACGGCTGGAGCGCGGCGGTCGGGTCCTTCGTGCGGGCCGCGGCCACCACGGCCGGGGAGTCGGCGACGGCGGTGGCCGCCGCGGTCGCCTGCCGCCGCGCGGTCTCCTCCGCCTGCCGCCCGGCACTGACGTAGGCGAAGACCGCGCAGCCCAGGACCACCGCCGCCACCAGGACCACCTGCACGGCGAAGAGCTGCCCGGCCAGACTGCGGGGGCCGCGCAGCCGCCGTGACGGGCGGAGACGGGGGAGGCGCATACGGAACAGTCTGCCCGGTCACTTTTACGTGAACGAAACGTACGCAAGGGTGACGGGTGCCACACCGCCCCTGCATAGTCGCCGGGACTCGTTGTGCGCCGCGAGCCGGGCCGCGAAAGTGGCGCAGAACCGTGGCTCCAGTCAGAAAGGTAGGGCAGCCGTGGCTGCACAGACCCCGCCGTCCGGGGGCGCCGCCGAGGACACCCGGCCGGCCAAGCGGGACCGGACGCACTTCCTCTACCTCGCCGTGATCGGCGCCGTGCTGCTCGGCATCGTCGTGGGCCTGGCCGCCCCCGGCTTCGCCGTGGCGCTCAAACCGCTGGGCACCGGCTTCGTGAACCTCATCAAGATGATGATCTCGCCCGTCATCTTCTGCACCATCGTGCTCGGCGTCGGCTCGGTCCGTAAGGCGGCCAAGGTCGGCGCGGTCGGCGGGCTGGCCCTGGGCTACTTCATGGTGATGTCCACCGTCGCGCTGGCCATCGGCCTGCTCGTCGGCAACCTCCTGGACCCCGGCTCCGGCCTGCACCTGACCGACGCGCTCCGGCACGCCGGCCAGGCCCAGACCGCCGGCGCCCACGAGACCACCACCGACTTCCTCCTCGGCATCATCCCGACCTCCCTGGTCTCCGCCCTCACCCAGGGCGAGGTGCTCCAGACCCTGCTGGTGGCGCTGCTGGTGGGCTTCGGGCTGCAGGCGCTCGGCCCGGCGGGCGAGCCGGTGCTGCGCGGCATCGGCCATGTCCAGAAGCTGGTCTTCCGGGTGCTGTCGATGATCATGTGGGCGGCGCCGGTGGGGGCCTTCGGCGCGATGGCCGCGGTCGTCGGTGCCACCGGCCTGGCCGCGCTGAAGTCGCTCGCCGTCATCATGGCCGGCTTCTACGCGACCTGCCTGCTCTTCGTCGTCGTGGTGCTCGGCACGCTGCTCCGGCTGGTCGCCGGGGTGAACGTCTTCCGGCTGCTCGCCTACCTCGGCCGGGAGTTCCTGCTGATCCTGTCGACCTCCTCCTCGGAGTCGGCGCTGCCCCGGCTGATCGCGAAGATGGAGCACCTGGGCGTGAGCCGGCCGGTCGTCGGCATCACCGTCCCGACCGGCTACAGCTTCAACCTCGACGGCACCGCCATCTACCTCACCATGGCCTCGCTGTTCGTCGCCGAGGCGATGGACAAGCCGCTCTCGCTCGGCCAGCAGATCTCGCTCCTGGTCTTCATGATCATCGCCTCCAAGGGGGCGGCCGGGGTCACCGGCGCGGGCCTGGCGACGCTGGCCGGCGGCCTCCAGTCGCACCGGCCCGAACTCGTCGACGGCGTCGGCTTGATCGTCGGCATCGACCGCTTCATGAGCGAGGCCCGCGCCCTGACCAACTTCGCCGGCAACGCCGTGGCCACCGTGCTGATCGGCACCTGGACCAAGGAGATCGACCGGGACCGCGCCACCGAGGTGCTGGCCGGCCGACTGCCGTTCGACGAACGCACGCTGACCGCCGACGCCCACGGTGCGCCGCCCGGCACCGGCACCGGCACGGCCGACGGCACCAGGACGTCCGCCGCGGTCTGACACCCCGGACGCGCAGGAGGGGAGAAGGGGCGGGTGCCACGGGCGCCCGCCCCTTCGGCGTACCGCGGGCGGCGGCCGGCCCGCTCTCAGGCGGGCAGCAGCCAGACCGTGGCCAGCGGGGGCAGCGCCGCCGCGATCGAGGTGCGGCGGCCGTTCCAGGGCACCGGCTCGGTCTTCAGCGGGCCGGAGTTGGCGACGCCGCCGCCGCCGAAGCGCGGGGCGTCGGTGTTGAGGACCTCCCGCCAGGCCGGCACCTCGCCGGGGACGCCCAGCCGGTAGCCGTGCCGGACGACGGGGGAGAAGTTGGTGACCGAGAGCAGCGGAGATCCGTCGGCCCCGTAGCGGAGGAAGGAGAAGACGTTGTCGTCGGCGGCGCCCGAGTCGATCCAGGAGAAGCCGCCGGGGTCGGTGTCGCGCTCCCACAGCGCGGGCGTGGCCGCGTAGCGGCGGTTCAGCTCGCGGACGAGGTCGCGGACGCCCCGGTGGTCCGCCGCCGCCTCGTAGGACGGGTCCAGCAGCCACCAGTCCGGGCCGTGGCTCTCCGCCCACTCCGCGCCCTGGGCGAACTCCTGCCCCATGAAGAGCAGTTGTTTGCCCGGGTGGGCCCACATGAAGCCCAGGTACGCGCGGTGGTTGGCGCGCTGCTGCCACCAGTCGCCGGGCATCTTCGACACCAGCGCCCGCTTGCCGTGCACCACCTCGTCGTGCGAGATCGGCAGCACGTAGTTCTCGGAGTAGGCGTAGATCATCGAGAAGGTCATCTCGCC